>NZ_UGSI01000001.1:0-1342500 GCF_900454495.1 Paenibacillus macerans | reverse complement strand
ACATTCGCAAGCAGATAGCACATGCTGCCGGGCTGAAGTTCGCCTGCCTCCCCCCCCTTCTGAAAAGGAACCTCCGCCAGAGCGGCGATATCCCCGTCTCCCGAGCAATCGATGATATACCGGCAGGGGATGAAAGAACGTCCGGTTTTGTTGACGACAACGACCCCTTGGACCGTCCGGCGGTCCTCAGACAGTACAACATCGTAGACAAAGGTATGATACAGCGGCGTCACGCCGCTTTCTAGAATGGCATCGTCATAGACCCGTTTCAGCACCTCGGGATCGATCGGCACCCAATCCAGCAGCCCTTGATATTCCTCGCGGTACCCGGCGTCGCACGCCTGTTTCATCCGCTCCATCAGCTGCAGGCCGAGACCGCGGATAATCGGCTTCCGCTTATCCGTAAAGGGACAGAAGGCCGGAACGAGCGCAACCGTGCCCATGCCACCAAGGAAGCCCCGCTGCTCCACCAGCATCGTTTGCGCTCCCCCTTTCGCAGCGGCAATGGCTGCGGCGATGCCGGAAGCTCCGCCGCCGATGACCAGCACATCCACGTTGCGGGCAACCGGAATGCTGGCGGAAGGCAGCGTAATATGTCCGTAATTCATAGAAAGTCCTCCAATTCTGTATAGGTTTAATGGCTCAACCTAAAAATCGGTGCTTGACAGGCGGTAATGAGAACGGGGGCGTCATCCTGGACCCGCTAAGGGACCGAGTAGAACTTATTGGCTTCCAAAATACGACGTTTTCAGTTTTAACGGACAGGAGAGACCTTTATTTACTTGAAAATAGCCCAGAGCATCACTAGCGTTGCATTAAATCTGATCTGACAAGATACATTTTCTAGCCATACAAATACTCTAACGGTTGCCACAAGCGCTATTTGTTCCATGAACGTTGATTTCAAATTGTAACGGTTTCCATGGCGCTTATTTCACTGAAATCCGGCTATTTTGCTCAGATTCAGGCAAATAACGGCGCTCAGAACACTAGCCATGCAAACAACCTGACATGAAAAGTTGAAATTATGGTCCAATTACTATTTTGGTAATTAATGAAATATATTTACAGATTTGTTTCGGTCTTAGATTCAAAAAGGAAAATGTCCGCAGAGAAGTGGCACAGTTTTCCTTTTAATGGAAATATGCAGTTCGACCTATCGCACGATAACTTTCTTTTGAACCGGTTGCGGCTCACGGGGAGCCGGCAAGCGCTGCCTGCCCTTAGAGGTGCGCGACGGCTTTCGTTCTAGCGCCTGTAGTAACGCCGCCCACGGATAATGGGCATAGATGCGTATCAGTTTAAGGACCTCCCATGCAGTCTTTGAGGTCGCGGTCTGAAGGCGAACGAGCGTGCAGAGCGCAAATGCAATGAGCACCAAGTACAACTGATTCCAGATACCCTGTGGTGAGTAGCTAAACACCTTCACCATCCGCAAGTGCTGCTTGATCCATTTGAAGAACAGTTCGATGAGCCAGCGATACTTATACATCTGTGCAATCTCCGCTGCGGAGACCTCAAAGCAGTTGGTAATCAGGAAATAGTCCTTCTCCTCTTCGTCGCGAAAGACGATGAGCCGCAACTTGCGACTGCATTTGTTGAGGAGCACCTTGCGATCCGACACGATGAAGCTCCGATCGGCTTTGGGGATCCGGAAGTCCCGTGTCACGACGAACTGCGTATTCTCGCGAATGCGGGAGACAAAGTTGATTTTGTTCGCCGGCTGGTCCCATCGTTCAAAGTGTTCATGCTTTTGGTACCCGCGGTCCATGATATGAATGGCCTCAGGGTCGGTCACGAGTTCAAGCGACAATTCCGTCTCATTTACATCTACGGTGCTGGCGATGATGCGGTCGGGATAGACCAGTTTCGCCGGATCCGCGACGACCACACGCGTATGCATTTTGACTCCGTGTTTGCTTTTGGAGCAATTCGCCCAACTGGCCCGCTGCAGGGGCAGCGTCAACTCGGTCGCATCCAGGAGGCGCAGCTTTTTTCCGCCGGGCAGTTTGTCCGGTCGATCCGGATGGAGATGCTGAATCGCTTGGACCAATTTCACAAATACAGCTTGCAGCGTGTCGGTGCACAGGGTGGTCGTTTTCCGGGACAACGTCGATGGGCTGATGGACGAAAGCCCGGTAATTTCTTGCAACGGCACATGCGCCTGCAGTTGTTCGGTGATCATGTCGTACGACGTGGCGCCGAGCAGTTGGCCCGCGACATGCAGTTGAATGGTGTTTCCGGTGAAGAGCTTCTTTGCCCAGTGATCGCCCAGAAGTGAACGGAAATCTTGAAGCTCCAGCAACTTTAGGCATTGACAAATGGTCGATAAATTCGGTACGTTATCCATGGGAATTTCTCCTTTTGTGAGTGTGACGGATAACGTGTGCCACACTTCCACATTAGGAGAATTTTTTTTACTTGGGAAGGCCAAATCCTGGAAAGTGTTTGAACTTTTTCGTTCCCTTTAATTCCTAACGTTTCATGTTAGATTTTACGCATGGCTAGTGCGCTCAGAACCGTTACAATTTAGAAAAGGTATTTTTTCGTAAAATAGCCACTGCTACAACCGTTAGATTTCCGGGTAGCTTTTCCGGGAAATCTTGAGCAAAAGTTAATGCACGCTAGTGCCAGAACATGCTTCAAAAGGCCAAATAAGGTCCATAGAGTCCGTTCACCCTCCCAAAACGCGTGATTTCGTCGAAATAAGGTCATCTCGGTCCGTAGGTAGGGCCCCACGTACTCCGGATCGTTTGCCCAGCCCCGGTCAAGCTGCGATTTCGTTTTTGAGCCGGTTTAATGTTTCATAATTGCTTATTTGACCGTACCTTCAAGACAAAGACGCAACAGATCATCCACATGCGCGGTAGCCAGACATTCTACCGTATCGGCGGCGCCGTAATAGATTTTGACTTCCCCTGAATCTTCCAAAATCATGCCCCCGGGAAAAATAACATCATTGCGGAAGCCCCCATCGGTCTCATAAGCGGCTTCCGGCGCAAGCAGCGGCGCCTCCGCCCTGCCGATGATCCGGCTGGGATCGGCAAGATCCAGCAGCATAATGCCGGCGGTATAGCGTTTCTTCCAGCTATCCTCCCAGCCGTTTTTGCCCCGGCTGCGGTCGATGTCCACGGCATGGAACAGGGTCAGCCAGCCTTTGTCCGTTTTGACAGGCGGAGCGCCCGGGCCTACCTTGTCATTGGCATAGGCTACATCTTCAACCGCCAGCAGCAGCTTGGAGTTGCCCCAGTACTTCAGGTCAGGCGAGTCGCTTATCCACATGTCAAAGCGGTCTATGCCGCCCCGGCTGTATACGGGCATCGGCCGCTCCAGCCGCACATACTTGCCCACGATCCGCTCCGGGAACAATACCATGTTGCGGTTGTCCGGCAGCGACAGGCTAAGCACCTCGAAGGAGCTGAAATCCTCGGTTACGGCGATGCCGCCGCGCAGCCCATGCTTGGTATCGACCGCAAAGCACATATAGCATTGTTCGCCGACCACCGTCAGACGCGGATCATACACGCGGATAACTTCTTCATCATGCCAGGACCAGCACGGCTTAGGCTGCACCTCCCACTTGATGCCGTCATCGCTGAAGGCCAGGCCAAGATTGGTTGTATGATGAGGGGCAACAATCCCTTTATGTTCATCGCCGTAGTCATTGCGGAAGACCATCACATATCTGCCTTTGAATTTGGCGACTCCGGCATTAAAGACCATCGCCGGACCGTAAGGCACATCGCCTGGTGACAGAATCGGATTCGCTGCATGCCGGGCGATGACCGGGCTGGAAACCAAAGGTCCAATTGTAAAATCACTCATATGCACAATACTCCTTTGTATAAGAAATTGAATTTAACCTTTGACCGAACCCGCCGTCACCTGGATAAACGTCTTGTTTGCCAGAATATAAGCGAGCAGCATCGGCAGGATCGACAAACAGGCTCCCGCCATCATCAGATGGATCTGCATCGCCGCGGAAGAGCCGTAGCGGAGATTCGCCAGCCCGACGGTGAGCGTCTGCAGCTGCGGATTGGTCATCGTGAACACCAGCGGCAGAATGTATTCGTTCCACGCATGGCGGAAGGCGAACAGCCCGGCCACGCCCAGCCCCGGAGTCAAGAGCGGCAGGATAATCCGGAAGAAGGTGCGGATGAACCCGGAGCCATCCACCATTGCCGCTTCGTCAAGCTCGCGGGGAATCGCTTTGAAGAAGCCCTGCAGCATAAAAAACGTGCTGGAATGGGCGCTGATCAGTATGAGGATGACTCCCCACAGCGTGGTATTCAGGTGCAGGGCCACCATCAGATCAAACTGCGGGCGCAGCACAATAGCGCCTACGGATATAAACATCATCGATGCCTGCACCGTTACATACAGAGATTTGCCGGGAAAATCGCGCCGGTCCACCACATAAGCCGCCATGGAAGCGACCAGCAGGGTGCCAACTGTAACCATAATGCTGACAAAAGCACTGTTCCAGGTATAGCGGGCGAAATTAGCCTGTTTCCAGGCTTCCGCATAGTTGGCGAATTGCAGCTTGGCCGGCAGCAGGCTGCCGCCGGTCATCATTTCGGCGCCGGTCTTGAGAGAACCGGATAATGTCATAAGCAAGGGAAACAAAGTCAGCATCGCCGTTATCAATAAAAACAGCCACATGACCGTGCGGGCCAAAATTCGGCCTGCATGGCCGGAAAGTGGGCGGGCTGCACTTTTTCCGCGCCCGTCCGGCTGCGGGGATAACACCTGTTCGTTCATGGATGGACCTCCTGTACGCTAATAGAGGTTGTTCAAAAAGTCATCTTTTGATCACGAAGAAGGTCAAGAAGCGGATTCGACATCGAATCTTGAATTCAGCCGGGCCTTCCGTTGCTCACGTACCCAAAACGTACGCTCCGCTACTCAGTCCCTAGCTTCATCCAACCTTCTCGGTGCTGAAAACCTGACTTTTTGAACTCACACTAATACACCTTGTTCATTTTACGGCTCAAGAAGAAATACAAGCCGGTGATCGCTCCGACGATAACAGCGCTTGCGAAGCCTACGGCACTGCCGTATCCAAGCTGCTGCGTTACGGGCGAACCTGTAGATACCGGGAACAGCAGTTTGTACAGATAGAGATACATGACCTCGGTTTTCCCGATCGGTCCGCCTTCCGTGATGACCATAATGCTCTCGTAGCCTTTCAGGGATGCGATAATCGCCAGCATGATAACCATCTGAGCAACCGGGGCCAGCATCGGAAGCGTGATGCTCCAGAACCGTCTTCCGGCGTTCGCGCCGTCCATGGCCGCACTCTCGTACAAATCCTGCGGAATACTCTGCAGCCCGGCCAGGAACAGCAGCATATAATTGCCGACCGCGCCCCATACCGCCACAAGGATGACCGTCAGCATCGCATGCTTCGGCCCGAGCCAGTCGATCGGCTGCGAGACCAGGTGCAGCTTCATCAGAACGGTGTTAACCATCCCGTTATAGGAATTGAAGATATTATAAAAAACAACGGATATGACTGCGGTACTGATCACCGTCGGCATAAAATAGATGCCCCGCAGCAGATTTCCGCCCCGCAGCTTGCCGTTCAGGATGACCGCCAGCAGCAGGGACAACGGCAGCGTCAGCAGCAGCTTGCCTCCGGCAAAGATAAAGGTATTGCCGACCGATTCCCAGAACAGCCCGTCGCGCATCAACCGGCGGAAATTGTCCAGGCCAATGAACAGCGCATCGCCGTAACCGGCATAATCATAGAACATATAGCGCAGCATCCAGAGCAGGGGATAGATGCCAAGGGCGGCCGTCATAATGCTGCTCGGGACCAGAAACAGAGCATTCTCCCCCAGCCGGTTCCATTTAAAACTCATGATTTGTTCCTCCTTCCTTTTAAGTGCAAGTTCAAAAAGTCGGGTTTTCAAGACCGAGGCTTATGCTTCCGAAGTGCGTTTTTTCAAAACGCTTGAGTTGGATGAAGCCAGGGACTGAGTAGCGGAGCGTAGGGTAACCTATGTGAGCAACTGAAATGTTTCTGGAGGAAACATGCTTCGAAAGCATCCGCTTAGGCCCGGCTGAGTTCAAGATTCGACGTCGAATCGACTTCTTGAACGGCTTCGTCATGGAAAGATGACTTTTTTGAACAACCTCTTCAGGAAAAGTAAAGGGGCATCCCGCAAAGAAGTACGCGGCAGCCCCTCCTTCCCGTTATTCTCCCTGCGGTTTGCTTGGATCAAAAGCAGGATCCGGCGTTACGGTAATCTCGCCTTTCTCCACGGCTTTGGACAAGGCGGCGTTGTATCTTGCGTTCAAATCCGCTGTGACCGCTTTCAAATCTCCCCCGTCGAGGATGTATTTGAAGAAAGCACCCGCATAGGTGGAACCTTCCGGAGTAACGCTTGGCGCAGCGGGCCAGAGCGAGTCGTGTTCTCCGACCAGGAAGCCTTCCATCCCACCGATCTCCGGGTTTTTGGCCTGTTTCACAATACTTGGCACAATGGCAATCCCAAAGCCTTTTTCATGATAGGTCTTCAAAACCTCGTCGCCGTACATATACTGTACAAATTTCCAAGCTGCGTCCTGATGGGCCGATCTGGCGCTGATGCCGAGCCAGGTTCCGGCGGACACGATTTCGGAAGTTCCCTTGATCTGTCCGTCCAGCGTTGGGGCCAGGGCGCCCGCCCAGTTGATTTCCGTCGGGAATTGATCCTTGTACACGCCCGGCTCCGTCGAGAAGGAAAGATACATGCCGATTTTGCCTGCCGCGAATTGGGCGCGCAGCGGGTCGATATCCAGCGATTCCGCGCCGGGCAGAATGCTTCCGTCTTTATACATCTGCTTGAAATATTCGATGACCTGTGCGTAAGGCGCGAAATCGAATCGGCCTGTTTTCGGATCAAAGCCAAGTCCCTGATATCCGCTCAAGGAGAGAATCTCCCGGATGGAACGGTCAAATGCCTGCTTGGGATTTTTGAAGTTCAGCGCGAAGCCGTAGATGCCTTCGGACTTGCCGACTTCGGTGATTTTCTTGGCATCGTCCACCATTTCCTGCAGCGAACCCGGAGGTTTCTCGATGCCCGCTTTGGCAAAGAGATCCTTGTTGTAGACCAGACGCATGGTGAGGCCGGTGTTAGCCAGCGAGTACACCTTGCCGTCAAAACGGTTGACATTGTCAATCAACAGGCTGCCGAATTCCGTTTTCATGTCATCGGTAAGATAATCGTCAATCGGCGCCAGATACCCTTTTTTGACGAACTCGGACGTATTGGCGCTCTTGAGGCGCAGCACATCCGGCGCCTGGTTGCTGGAAAAGGCAATATCGACGCTTTGCGTGTAGTTCTCGGACATCACCGTCAATTCCACCTGAATATTGTCGCCGTTCGTTTCATTAAACTTATTGATCAATTCCTTAATATACTCTTGGTCGTGACGGTCGTCAGTCCAGTATTTCAACTGTATGGGTGCGCCCGTCTCGGCTGAGGGGGCCCCTGTGCTGCCGTCAGATTTTCCATTCGCCGCACCGCCATTGCCGTTGTTGCCGTTCCCGCCGCAGCCGGCAATTCCTGCGGCCAGGATAAGGCTCAAGCCGAGACCTAACCATTTTTTTCGCATACGTTCTACCCCTTTGATTAGCATTTGTATTGAGAGCTCGCCTTTTATTATAGGCCCTCGCCCGCGGAAAAGGAGTGCGGCAGACTCACTCTCCAGGGACAGAATTCTACGGTCTCCCGCGGCGCGCGCCTCACGCCTCCGGCCGGTCCGGGTGATAACCCGCCCTGAACTCCGATGGCGTCTGGCCGGTGATCTTCTTGAACATCTCGCTGAAATATCGTCGCTCCTCATAACCTACAGCCGAAGCCACCTCCTGCACCTGCGCCCCCTCCACCAGCAGCAGCTTCGCCTTCTGGATGCGTTCCGAGGTCGTATACTGGGTGACCGTCATCCCGGTCACCTTCTTGAACAGGCTGGAAAAGTAGCTGGCGCTGAGATGAACATGGGCGGCGCAATCGCCGACGGTGATATCCTCGGACAAGCGGCTCTTGATATAGTTGGTGGCTTCATAAATCACCCTCTGTCCTTCGGATAAGCTGTTCTGGCGCACCAGTCCGGCCCCTTCCGTGCACAAGGCCAGCAACTGACGCTGCAGGGACGAAAGCGACAGCCCCGCTGTCCCTTGCACCGCCCTGAATCGCTGGATCAGCGGCTGAATATCCGGATACGGAACGATCTCGTAAAAGGTGCGAATGGCTGAAGCGGCCAGCTCATCGTACAGACTGAGGAGGTAATCCGGATTTTGCCGGGAGATCAAGCTCTGCAGCGTTTCCGAAATCGCCGACAGAATGGCGCCCGTCCGGCTGACATTCCCGGAACGAAGGGCCAGCAGCAGCTCATCCTTGTACTCCAGCGCCAGCGGCTCCTGGCTTCCGCTCTGGTGAATTTCGTCGTACATAATGGCCGCATTGCCTTCGGTGAACAGGTGATGGGAGAGCGCCCGATGCGCCTGGCGGTAGGAATCCGGCAGCTCGCTAATCTCCTCCACTCTGCCGCCGACCCCGATCGAAACCGTAAACTTGGTATACCGCTCAATATTCCGGCAGCACTGCTCGGCAATTTCGATCGGACTGAACGGACGGGACACACTTGTATCATTCAGTACGGCCAGGTACCGGTCATGACGGGCGCGAAAAACGACGCAACGCGCATAGTCGGCCAGCGTCTCCTGCATGATGTTCAGCAGTGAGAAACGGATCAGCTCCATCTCCCGGATGGACAGCTCGGCAACCTGCTCCTGGAAACGATCGATTTCGATCAGCATTACCACGAAACCCCGAGGCTCTAGCTCAATATTCAGGAAATCCCATCGCCTTGAAGCCTCTTCCCATGAAGTTCGGTGGCTTACGAGCAGTGCAAAGTATTCCTGCTGCAGCACCGGCATGCTCTCGCGGAGCTTATTCTCCATTTCCCGCAGATTTAAGCGCTTGGACCTCTCTTCCATAATCTCCGCCTTGGCCCGCAGCACCGTCGACATGATCTCTTCCTCTGAAAAAGGCTTCACCACAAAATCAAACGCTCCCAGTTGCACCGCCTGCTGCGCGTATTCGAAGTCGGCATAGCCGCTGATCAGAATGACCTTGCAACTGCGGTTCTCTTCCAGAACCGTGCGCAGCAAGCTCAGCCCGTCCATTCTCGGCATCCGGATATCGGTAATGACCAGATCCGGCCGCACCCCGCCAATCAGCTTAAGCCCCTCTTCCCCATTGCTCGATACCCCTGCGACCCGAATCCCCTGTTCTTCCCAGTTCATCGCGGTCAGCCCGTCCACCACGCTTTTGATATCGTCGATAATGCAGAGACTGACCGCCTCAGGATTGCTCATCCGCATGCTCCCCCTTCTTAGGTAAAGAAATCCGTATTTCCGTTCCGCGTTCCGGCACACTGTCCACATGAAATTCCGCACCTTCCCCGTAATAGAGCTGAAGCCTCCGGATCAGGTTTGACACGGCATACCCCTTCTCCGATTCCCGCCAAAATAGAGCGCGCACTTGGGTCTCGTCCATGCCGCTGCCGTTATCACGTACGGCAAGCGTCCAGCGTTCCCCGCCCCCTTCTCCGGCAATTTCAATTTCGATCCGGCCGCCGTTCTCCAGGTCGCGAAAACCATGCAGAATGCTGTTCTCCACCAGCGGCTGCAAAATAATGCGCGGAATCGAAAGCGCGGACAACTCCGGCTCGCGGACATGAATCTCATAGAAGAACAACCCTTCATAGCAGCTTGACTGCAGCTCCAGATACTGGCGCACATGCTCCAGCTCTTTCGACAATGTCGTAATTTCCTGGCCATTGTTCAGCCCAAGCTGGAACAGCCGGGAGAGTGACATGACCATTTTTTGCGAAGGCCCGACCTGCTTCAAATTCAGCTTCCAGTAGATGGTGTTCAGAGTGTTGTACAGAAAATGCGGATCCATCTGCGCCGACAGCGCCTTGATCTCCGCAGACCGCTTATGCGTCTGTGCCTCCGTGACTTCTTCAATCAACACCACAATCTGCTCCAGCATCCGGTTGAACCGGAAGCCCACCTGGGCCAGCTCATCTCCGCTGCCGCTCGCAAAACGGGCGGACAAACCATTGTTCTCCACCCGCTTCATCACCTTCAACAGCCCTTGCAGCGGCTTTAGCAGATAGCGCGTAAACGCGCCGGAAACCAGCGTTGTTACGGTAAAAGCCGCCAGAGCAACCCCGGCGATCAGCCATTTCACATATACCATGTCCTTCAGCACGCCGGCCTGAGACTGGATGGTGGTCATCGTCCAATCCGCAATGCCGAGCCGGGCATAATTGAGCAAATAAGCTTTGCCGTCCAGTTCAAAGGATTGGCTGCCTTCCTGGCGATTCATCAACTCCCGCAGATTCCCCGAGTCCACCGCCTGCCGGACCAGCGGCTCCTTCACAGGGTAGACTGTCTCGCCTTTAGCGTTCAGCAAAAAGCTGGACGCCCCTGTCCCGGTGTCTCCCTGCACCAGCTTGCGGAAGCCGTCCTCACGGATATTCACGACAATATAGACATCGCTGACCGGAATGTCAAAGATCGGCTCCAGAATCAGCGAGATGACGCGGTCCTTGCCGGAGAAGAGCATATCCTCATGGCCCTCCACCCAGAGGTTCTTTTTCTCCTGTTCGATGCGGTCATACAGAAAGGTATCCTCAAACGCGGTGAGCCGGTTGCGGTTCATGGACGAAGGATAGAACTCGCCAATCGGCGTCGAAACGTAGATGGACTGTATCAGCGGCTCGGCGATCCGCGCTTGTGAGAAAACGTTGTCAAGATCGTTCAGATGCGTGTAATACCTGCTGGTGTCCCCGGAGGCGGCATCCTTCAGCATGTCGTGAAAAGGCTGGCTGATCATGAACGTCATCATAATCAGCATCAGCTTGTTCAGCTTCTCATCCACGATCTGCGCGGACCTGACCACCGTGTCCTGCGTGAGCTTCAGCGCGTTCTTTTCCAGGGTGGCGGCCGAAATATAATAAGACAGCCCGCCGGTCATCAGCACGGAGAGCACGATGACGGCCAGAAATGCGACTTTGAGTTTGCTGCGGAACGATTGCCTGCGGAGGTAATCCAAGCTTTTCACGCCTTCCGTTATAAATCTCTATCCCTTTGATTATTTCACTGCTGCCCCCTATTCGACAATATTAAAAAACGAAGCTGTCCCGAGCGCCATCTCATGGCTCTTGGGGCAGCTCCTTCGTATGATCCATTTACGCTAAATCGGGGCAGGCGCCAGCACCAAAGCATCGTCAAAATGGACGCCCGCCGAGGTGGTCCGGAATCCGATCCCGCCTGCTGTCAATTCGGTGACCGGATTGGTCCATTCCATCTTTAATTCTCCGTCCACATAACAGGCAATCTTGTTACCTTGGATAACCGCCTTCACCGTGTACCACTGCTTCTCCTTGGCTGTGAACGGGGTACTGGTTACAGCCGTCAGTTGTCCGTTCACGGATTTGTACAACTCCAGCTTTTTATTCGATGAATTGATGCGATACATATAATAATTATTGGCATCCTTCACCCTGAAGACCATACCTGCATTTGCATCGGTGATGGGCATTTTCATTCTGGCTTCATACGTGTAATCCGTCCATAAGCCGCCGCTATTAGCGGTAATCAGGGATGTAGTTGTCTGGCCCCCGCTGGACAGCACTTTATTCGTGCCGTCTGCAGGTACATTCCAGCCGCCGGTAACAGACGTCCATCCCGTCGTATTTCCGTCTTCGAAATTGTCGCTGAACAATGGCGGGTTGGCATTGGAATTAGCAAAAATGATACCGTTTACATTATTGTTGGCGGTGGCATTCAAATCGTTCAGGCTTGTTGCGAGCTTGCCTCCAACATAAATATCTGTGAACGTGACGCCGTTAACCATGCCGCCTTTGGCGGCATTTCCGGCAAGCCTGGATTTCTGCGATCCCGTCTCGCGAACATTGATGTTCTTTAAGATCACATTGCTTACGTCGCCGGAAGTGCTGGTGGAAACCCCAAGCCAATAGTTCCCGAATTGATTGATGCCAACGCGTTCGATATCGATATTTTCAAACGTAATATCTTGGGCGTAACCTTCCTCCGGAAGCGTGTTGTATTGGTAGCCATGATCAATGAGCAATGCCCGGGCGCTTTGAAACACATACGAATTTCGGATGGTTACGCCGATCTGCGGCTGGGCTACGCCCATGCCAATCTTGAATGCTGCGCATCTTGTCCAGGCCAAAGCGTCATCAAAGACCACATCCTCCAAATGTTCAAGCGCGCCCGGCCACCCTTTGGACATCCCCGTCTGCAGCCAGGTTTTGGTGGAGTACGTGTCGTCATCCGATATGGCAATGGCATGCTTGACAAGCACGTGCTGACTTTCATTAATATCGATCACGTCATTTTCAATTTTGTATAAATCCTGGAATCCCTTAAGATTTTTGATGGTCACATGATCGGAACGAACCACCATAAACGACCAGAAACCGGCATCCCGCAATATTAAACCGTCAAACGTAAAATTTGTGGTTGCGATCGGCACGAGCAGGTTGTTCAGAAGCCCTTCATTTTTATGCGGCGCCGGCATCTTGCGCTCCCGCATTGCGATGCCTTTGCCGTCAATGGTTCCCCGTCCCCGTATGGTAATATTGCTGGAGTTTATGGCAGTACGAATGAAATACGTTCCATCGGCATTTCGTGAATCCTTGCGAAAATCAATCGCGTAGTCTTCCCCCTTGCCTGTGCCGACAATGACGGCGCCTCCGGCCAGGTAAAAGGTCACATTGCTTTTTAATGTCAGATTCCCGCTTTTATAGACACCGGCCGGAACAAATACAATGCCGCCGCCCGCTTGATGAGCATCATCGATCGCCCGCTGAATCGCATCCGATGCCATCCGTGCCCCCGTGTTATCCGCGTTGTATGGCGACCGCGTCACATTATAGATTCCGGCACCTGTGGACGGGGGGATATCCGTCTCCAAGGGATCTGCTGCGATGACCATCTTCTTCTTCCAGTCATTGATTTTCACGATCACATAGGTTGAGGAAGAAAGCGAAAACGTCAGCTTGTTCCCATTGACCGTACCCTTGATGTTTTTGGCCTGTGGACTGATGGAATAAGAGGTAATCGGCGCATTGGCAGTAACTTCGATCCTGACCGTGCCGGAAAAAGAAAATTGAGCGTAGTCATAGTCATCCAGATACTTAATAACAGGAATCGTTTCGTTATCCGCTTTCAATGTAAACACACTGGATGCGGTATAGATGGATGGCATCGGGTAATTTTGGATCGTGGCCGGAGCAGCGGCGGTCTGTGCCAAAGATGCCGAATCAGCATCCATCTCGTTCGCACCAGCAGTTTGGGGTGAAAATCCTGTGATCATGACGGCAAGCACTACCAACAGACTAACTGCTTTTCTTGTAATGGTAAGCATGAAAAATACCTCCTCAAGATTATTCAGCTAGCAGCCCCACTTCCTGACGATCAAGCCCTCCCCCCATTAAAATTTTCACTGTCAAGATGGATTATAATCCCTGCTCAAAAAGAAAGGAGTGGGGCAAGCCCACTCTTCAGGGATACATTTTAACTGTTGACAAACGAGCTATAAACCTTTAAAGTTTTCTAAGCGGTCTTTAATTGATAATGATTATCAATATCATAACTTATGTAGTTGAAAGGGAGAATCCTAGAAATGAAGAAATTGTTGTTACCTCTATTTGTCCTTACCATCCTGGTTATAAGCGCCTGCGGCAACCATGCAAACAATAACTCCGCCACAACCAGCAAGGCTCCGGAAGCTGGCGCAAGCGCTAATACCAGCGGCTCCGATACCATTACTTATCAATCCGAAAACGGACCGATTGAAGTCCCTGCAAACCCTCAGCGTGTTGTAGTCCTTTCCGGATATGCAGGCAACCTGCTAGCACTTGATATTCCCCTTGTTGGTGTGGATGCCTGGACCAAAGCAAATCCGAAATTCCAGGATCCATTGAAGAATGTCGCCGAAGTGTCCGATGAGAATGTTGAAAGCATCCTGAACCTTAAACCCGATTTGATCATCGCCATGTCAGATGTCAAGAACGCGAATAAGCTGGGGCAAATCGCACCGCTGGTTACCTATACATACAACAAGGTGGACTATCTGACTCAGATTCTGGAGATCGGCAAAGCCGTTAACCAGGAACAGAAAGCAGCTGACTGGATTGCCGATTTCAAGAAACGTGCTCAAACAGCAGGTGAAGAAATTAAAGCTAAAATTGGCGCTGACAGTACAATATCCGTTATAGAAGGCGATTCCAAGAATCTGTATACCTTCGGTAGTGGCTGGGGGCGCGGGACGGAAATCATCTATCAGGCCATGGGTCTGAAAATGCCGGATAAGGTTAAAGAAATGACGGCAAAAGACGGATATTACAATTTGTC
The DNA here is from genome assembly GCF_900454495.1 of Paenibacillus macerans. Classification (NCBI taxonomy): domain Bacteria; kingdom Bacillati; phylum Bacillota; class Bacilli; order Caryophanales; family Paenibacillaceae; genus Paenibacillus; species Paenibacillus macerans. The sequence goes on along the minus strand of NZ_UGSI01000001.1, from coordinate 1,328,054 downwards.
ATTAGAAATCCTGCCGGAGTATATGGGAGATTACGTCATCTATAGTAAAGAATCCGCCGGTGATGCCTCCTTCCAGGAGACTTCAACTTACAAGGAGATCCCGGCCGTTAAAAATAACCATGTCTATGAAGTAGACGCCTCAACGTTCTATTTTAACGATGCCCTTTCTCTTGACTATCAGCTTGATTTTATTTCCAAGTCATTGCTAGGAAATTAAGGAACGGATGATCGAAATGAAGAAACAGTCCCCGCAAAAGCTGATAAACTCTGCTTTTGCGCTTAAACTGCTTGTCAGCTTGGTTGTGTTTGTTGTCATGTTCGCACTAGCGATCAGGCTTGGCACCAAAAATGTTTCCCTCTCCGACATTTGGAGCGCCATGTTTAACCCGCTCTTGACGGGTGGTGATATTTCCATCATCCGCGAGCTCCGTTTACCCCGGGAAGTCGGCGGCGTTCTGGTAGGGGCTGCACTTGCGGTTGCCGGGGCGATTATGCAGGTTCTAACCCGAAACCCGCTCGCCGACCCCGGACTGCTCGGTCTGACTGCCGGTGCAAACGCCGCACTTGCGGTTGCTTTGGCTTTTATACCCGCCATCGGTTATTTCGGAACGATGATTGCCTGTTTTATTGGCGCAACGGTTGGCTTTATGCTTGTATTCGGCATTGCTGCTCTTCGGAAACAAAACATGTCTCCCCTGCATATGGTGTTAGCCGGTTCTGCAGTATCGGCTCTGCTGACGGCAGTGGCCGAAGGAATCAGCCTTCAATTTAAGCTCTCCAAAAATGTATCGATGTGGACGTCCGGCGGACTGATCGGCACGACCTGGGGGCAAATTGCAGCAATAGCCCCGGTTATAATCATTTGCCTCGTCATTTCTATTCTGCTGTCCCGGCAGCTGACGATCCTTAGCCTGAACGAAGGAACAGCCGTGGGTCTTGGGCTGAAGATCACTCATGTCAAAATTGCGCTTTACGTGTTGATCACACTTTTGGCAGGTGCCGCGGTTGCCCTTGTTGGTAACATTGCCTTCATCGGCCTGATGATTCCGCATCTCGTGCGGACGTTTGCCGGGACCGATTACCGTACCATTCTGCCTCTGTCCGCGATAGCTGGCGGTAGTTTCATGTTGTTCGCAGATACGCTCGGGCGGATGATTAACGTCCCGTTTGAAACGCCGGTTACAGCTATCGTGGCCGTGCTGGGCTTGCCATTCTTCCTGTTCATTGTTCGCAAAGGAGTGCGATCTCTCTCATGAAAACATCCCGTCTGCATCATAAACAACCGCTTGTCATTTCTCTCCTCGTGCTTCTTATCCTGGGCACCATCGTAACCGGTATAGGTATCGGATCTTCCCCTATATCGTATGGCAGGCTGATTCCGACAATCCTTGGGCACGGATCATTTGAAGATCATTTTGTGCTCTTCTCCATCCGCCTGCCCCGGATACTAATTACGCTGCTGGCGGGTATGGCGCTGGCGTTATCCGGTGCCATTCTGCAGGGAATCACCCGCAATGAGCTGGCAGACCCGGGAATCGTAGGCATTAATTCCGGAGCCGGCGTCGGAGTTACCGTATTTTTCATCTTTGCGCCAATTGATGTCAAATCCTTCGTGTTCATGATTCCGCTTATGGCCTTCGCCGGAGCCCTGGTAACGGCCGTACTGATCTATGCATTCTCATACACCCGCAGCAGCGGGGTGCAGCCGATCAGGCTGGTTATCACCGGCGTCGGTTTCTCCATGGCCCTCTCCGGTATGATGATCGTGCTCATCTCTTCTGTTGACCGAACCAAAGTGGATTTTATCTCCAAATGGCTTGCCGGCAACGTATGGGGAACAGACTGGCCTTTCACCCTGGCCCTGCTTCCTTGGCTGCTCATTCTGGTCCCCTATGTGCTATTCAAATCCAGTGCGCTGAATTTGCTTGCATTAAACGAGCACAGCGCTATTGGTGCCGGCATGGCGGTCCAAAAAGACCGTATCCTTCTGATGCTGGCGGCGGTTGCGCTGGCGGCTTCGGCCGTCTCTATGACCGGCGGCATCGCGTTTATCGGCCTGATGGCTCCGCATATTGCCAGAGCTTTGGTTGGAGCACGACATCAGCAATTTGTGCCGGTGTCCATTCTAATCGGAGGCTGGCTGCTGCTTCTGGCGGATACGATTGGCCGCAACTTAACTCAGCCGGACGGTACCGCAGCCGGAATCATGGTGGCGTTTATCGGGGCTCCCTATTTCCTTTATCTTTTGTCAAAAAAAGCATGGTAAGCGGAGAAGATACGTTTCAACTATCAATAAAGGCATCTTCCGCTAGCTGGAGACCCAGCCGGGTTAACAGGGATGGAACGCGAGGCTTGAAGCCGCTAAGAAGTGGGGGGAATCCTTGCGAAATGCAAAAGTGCAGGCGGTTTTTGTCGAAACTCCTCTAAACAGGTGGTTCAAATGCAAAAAAGTGCAGTTCATTTCCCGTCTAAAAGCTGCTTTTTATCGTATAGCCCTAAATGAGATGAATTTTTGCATTTCAATCGCTCTAAAATGGTGATTTGCGGAAAATAGAATGCACTTTTGCAGTTGATTCCAGCGGATGGTGGCTTTCCCCAATTACGTATCGCTTCGGACGGTAGTTTGCATTATCAACACCTCTTTCCAATTGAAGATGTAGCTACTCCAACATTATCACGATACCGGAAAGCTGTGCTAAAAGTAATGGAATTGAAGCCGGTCAAATCGGTTCCGGAAGAAATACTAAGCCACATTTCTCCCCACGGATGGGCCCATAAATTTCTTAGGCACCGCTCGGATTACCTGGGCTTAGATTAAAAAAAACGCTAAGCCGTCCACATCCGAAGGCTTAGCGTATTGGTGTACTTACCCCAACTGGCGTTTAAATGCTTTACTGGCGAAGAAGTAAGCGATGAGCATGATTCCGGCACACCAGACAAGCGCGATCCAGATATCGTTGCCAACAGACCCTTCATACAAGAGGGCGCGAATCGCATTCACGATTGAAGTTACGGGCTGGTTCTCCGCGAACGCACGGACAACCTTCGGCATGGTTTCGGTAGGAACAAAGGCCGAACTGATAAACGGCAGGAAAATCAGCGGGTACGAGTAAGCTGTCGCCCCTTCCATAGACCCCGCTGTCAATCCGGGAATGACCGCCAGCCATGTCAGCGCCAGCGTAAACAGCACGAGTATTCCAGCTACCGCAAGCCAATCCAGGATATTAGCGCTAGAACGGAAGCCCATCAAGAGGGCGACGAGGATAACCACCACAACCGTAAGCGCATTGGAAACAAGCGAGGTCAACACGTGAGCCCACAATACCGACGAGCGCTTGATGGGCATGGTAATGAAACGCGACATCAGCCCGCTCTTTACATCCGTAAACAGCCGCACGGAAGTGTAAGCGACGCCGGATGCGATAGCCATCAGCAAGATTCCCGGCAATAAATAATTGACGTAGTTGTCCGTGCCTGTCTCTATGGCGCCGCCAAAAACGTAGACAAACAGCAGCATCATCATAATCGGCGTAATCGCCACCGTGATGATCGTATCCGGGCTGCGCATGATGTTGCGCATTAAACGCCCAAGCAATACCCCTGTTTTGCTTTTCATTTATATCTCCTCCTTTTTGCCGATGATCGCGAGGAAAATTTCCTCCAAGGTCGGCTGCTTCAGGGTGTATTCCACTTTTGCCGGCGGGAACATCTCTTTGAGTTCGGCAAGGGTGCCGGTCGTGATGATTTTTCCGTTATGCAGGATGGCGATACGGTCCGCCAGTTGTTCGGCTTCCTCCAGATACTGGGTCGTCAGCAAAATGGTCGTGCCGCTGCCGGCAAGCTCTTTGACGGTATCCCAGACTTCAATCCGCGCTTCGGGGTCAAGCCCTGTCGTCGGTTCGTCGAGAAAAATGACGGCTGGCGTCCCGATCAGGCTCATGGAGATATCAATCCGGCGCTTCATCCCGCCGGAATATTTGTCTACCCGGCGGCCCGCCGCCTCGGTCAGGCCGAATCTTACCAGCAGATGGTCGGCGACTTGAGCAGGATTGGAAACTCCCCGCAACTTGGCGATCATTATCAGGTTTTCCCGCCCGGTGAGCATGCCGTCTAAAGCTGCGAACTGCCCTGTCAGGCTGATGCTCTGGCGAACATGATCCGGTTGACGCTGGACGTCAAAGCCGCAAATATCTGCTTCGCCGCCATCGGGCTTTATCAGCGTCGAGAGGATGTTGACCGTCGTCGTCTTGCCCGCCCCATTTGACCCCAGCAGCGCGAAAATTTCGCCCCGCCGCACCTCAAAATCCACCCCCTTTAAGACTTCTTTGTCCTTAAAGGATTTTTTTAACCCTTTTACAGAAATCGCTGCATTACTCATTATTTTTCCTCCTTAAAAAAGTGCCCATCATCTGCTATTTAGTCTGACTGATAATCAGTATAACTTAGTACCAGGCTAAAAATATAACTGAATAGCAAGGCGGCAATTTACATTTGTAACCAGCTAATCAGTTGGTGTTGCCTATTGAACAGTCGGTATTATCCACCTGAATTTATTTTTTACCCAATCGTTTCATGATACTCTGATTCAAATCTTCACGATACTTGGCGACATAGGTTTTAGCGTTTGCGACGAGTTCGTCGGCGAAGGATGCCACGTCGTCCCCGGTGATTTCCAGCACTTGTCTGCCCTCCGCCGCACCGGCTTCGAACAACTCGATTAATTCATACTGCATGTGCAGCATATCCATCCCGTTGCCCGCTGAGAAATTCCACATGTAGTTTTGAATTTTCTTAAATACATACTGGTATTCCTCCGGCAGGGCGTCAACCCGTGCCATCATCATCTTGTACTCTTTTTTATCACCAATCATTTTTTTGAACATTTCCATCATGTTATTTTTCCTCCTTTTTTAGGTACGGAATATCTTATGAAGCTAAATTGACTTCAAGGCGTTGATTTTTGAAGATACAAATTCCCATTTCTCCCAAAACAATTTAAGTTCTTGGCGGCCAGCCTCATTCAGGGTGTAAAACTTGCGGGGCGGCCCCATATCCGAAGGTTTCTTTTCGATGTTGACCAGTTTTTTCTTTTCTAACCGCACGAGGATGGTGTAGACCGTCCCTTCCACGACTTCGGTAAACCCAAGCTCGTTCAGCCGGCGGGTAATCTCGTAGCCATAGGTTTCACGGCGGCTGATGATTTCCAGCACACAGCCTTCCAGCGACCCCTTCAGCATCTCAGTTAAATTTTCCATGTTCAAAGCCTCCCCGATTTTGCCCCTCCTCTATTTAGTCTGACTCATAATCAGTATTACATAGTACTGAGGGAAAATTTTACTTAATTGCTTTTGGAAAATCAAGCTATTAAGTATCACTCACTACATGTACATTGTATTACCGAGTAGCAAGGGTGTCAACTACTTTTCTTAAAATTATAGCAAAGAGGGACTTCAAACTGCCGTCCCTCTTCGACATTTATAATGCAAGTGATATAGGAAAATCAAAATAGGTATCGGGATATGGCTCATTTTTCAATGTATAATGCCACCATTCATACTCATAAGCGTTAAAACCGCTGGACTCCATGATAGAACGCAATAACCGGCGGTTTTTAGCTTCAGCTTCAGCGATTCCCCTAGCTTCGTGATGGGAGATGACATCCATCAGATCAAAATCACCGCCCATCGGAACAAGAACGTTGGTATCTAACCGATAAAGAGTCAGATCAATGGCGCTACCGCGGCTATGACTTGATTGAGTCGCTACGTAACCTTTCCGGATCATTTCGGAACGGTTGATATTAGGATAATGCTTTGATTTTGTACGCCCATCTTCAGGCTCTTCAGACCACTGCAGAAAACGATCCACAGCGCGTTGCGGACGATAACCGTCCCAGAGAAGCAAGCCATACCCAAGGACAGCTGCCTGCTCCTGGGCCACATGCAGCGCGGCAGCCAATTCATGGGTGCCGACAATACGATTGACTTCATAACCATCGACCGGTTTTCCGGTGAAATTGTCCCATGTGGCATACTTAGCATCCCAACGAATTCCGGGGAGAACTTCATCAAGGAACACAAATCCTTTTTGCATATTCTTATCCCTCCATCGCTAATGCAACCACGCGTTCAATCACATCGGCAAGCGTTAAGCCGGCGGCGGCCATCATTCTTGGATAGCGGCTGTATGAGGTACAACCAGGCATCGTGTTGACTTCATTGAGTACGACTTGCCCGTCTTCCTGCAGAAACATATCCACACGAGCAAGCCCGCTGCAGCCCAAAGCCCGATAAACCTGTTTCGCTGTTTCTTGTACCCGTTTCTTATCCTGATCTGAAAGATCGGCCGGAACCTTGATCGTGGAGTTTTCAGACCCGTTTTCCGGATTTTTTTCCTGATGGATGCGGAAGAAGCCATGGGATAACCGGATTTGATCCACTTCGCCAACAAACAAGTCGTTACCGGTTCCGAGCAATGCGCAGCCTACCTCGCTGCCGGAAATCATTTGCTCAATCAGAATTTTTGTGTCATATTGTCCTGCGCTTTCGATGGCTTCCGGCAATTCGTCCATATGGCATACCTTTCTAACGCCAAAAGACGATCCGGAACGGGCTGGTTTAACAAAGACAGGATAAACAAATGGCGCCGCGTCCGGCATGTCACCTTTGTTGAATGCCAAAAAATCAGGCGTAGCGATTCCTGCGTTTCTTACGATCACATAAGTCAAGGACTTGTCCATGCACAGCGCTGAGCTTTGGATATCGCAGCCTGCATAGGGAATGCCGGAGAGCTCCAACAGTCCCTGGATTGCGCCGTCTTCTCCCATTTTTCCATGCAAAACCGGAAACACAATATCGAGGCGGATGCTCTTGTATTTTCCCTGCTCCAACACAAGCACCCCGTGAACTTTTCTGTCCGGCGACAAAATGGCGGGAAGGCAATTTCCGCTTTCCCAATTCGCCTCAGGATAATCGCAGAGTTTCCATTCACCGGTTTTGGTGATCCCGATGTAAAGCGGATCAAATTTGTCCGGGTCAAGGTTTCTGGCGATCTCCTGTGCGGATCTTATGGAGACATCATGTTCTTCTGAGCATCCTCCGAATAAAACGGCCATCTTAAGCTTGTGCATTTATCTTTTTCCCCTTTCGAATTCTAGGCAATTCTGAATCGTGTTCTCTACGATATCTTGCAGCGCGTGATCTGTGTAAAAAGCGGTATGCGGCGTAATCATCACATTCGGCAATTTTTGCAGCCGCCGCAGAAGTTGATTATGGATCGGCTTGTTTGTACAGTCGTGATAGAATATACCTTCTTCGCCTTCAACGACGTCCAATGCGGCGCCCCCCAGCCTCCCATTTTCCAGAGCCCAGAACAGCGCCTCCGTATCAATAAGAGAACCGCGTGCGGTGTTAATGACAAAGGCCCCGTGTTTCAGGCTTTTGATTCGCTTCCGGTCAAGGATACGGTAAGTATCGCTATTGAGCGGCATATGCAGCGTCAGGATATCGCTTTGCCGCAGCAGTTCGTCCAGAGTAGCATATTCGGCTTTAGCTTGCGGATACAAGTTGTAAGCCAGTATGCGGCATCCGAAGCCGTGTAGCCGATCAATCACCGCCTGACCGATGCGGCCTGTCCCCAAGACCCCCACCGTCATGTCGCGCAGTTCCCGTCCCGGTACAGCGCAAAGCTTGTAATCATGGACGTCTGCCCTGCATAAAACCGACTTTGCATTTCGTAAAGACATGAGTATTAACATCAAAGTATAATCTGCTACGCTGGCCGGCGAATAAGCTACATTACCAATAGTAATGCCAAGCTTTTCAGCCGCTTCCATGTCAATGTGGTTGCAGCCTATACTTCTTGTGGATATATAAGCGACGCCGTTTTCCTTGAGGGCGCGAAGAGTTGAAGGCCCTATTTCCGTTTTATGGTTAACGCTAATACAGCAATTGCCTGATGCCAACGCGGCGTTTTCTGCCGATACCGCTGACTCAATGATCGTCGGTTCAACACCATAATGCGGTGAATACCTCCTGAACAGATCCGCTTCGTACTTTTCACATCCGTAAATCGTGATCCCTGTTTTCTCCATGGTGTCAACTGTCCTTTCTGCAAAATAAAAGCCTGCCAGCTTTGATAAAACCATGTTATCAAGAGCGGACAGGCCGTATTTTAAGATTGAGTTATTTAATTCCTAAGAAAATCCTAACATCAGATTGAGGTTTGCCTAATGCGTAACGGGTAAAGAGACCGTAAAGGTAACTGTGTTATCTTTGCTTTGGGCCACAATGATTCCACTATGCAGGGTGACGATTTCTTTGGCGATGGACAACCCTAACCCGGAACCGCCAGTGCCCGCCGTGCGCGCTTCATCCAAGCGATAGAACTTCTCGAAAATAGCGGCCAGCTTGTCCTGTGGAATGGTATTGCCTTGATTTTGAAAAACGATCTTTATATCACCCTCTATTTCCTCTGCGGAAATAACGATTTCCGTGTTTGGGTAGCTGTATGCGGCCGCGTTTTTCAAAATATTATTGAATACCCGCGCCAGCTTCACCGGGTCGCCGTACACGGTCAAGTTTTCGTCGGCGTGAAGCACAGTGGTATTTCCTTTTTCGGAGAGGATCGGATAAAACTCGTCCGTCATTTGCACAAGCATGTAGTAGAGGTCGATCGTTTCCTTTTCCAGCTTGATTTGCTGCAAGTTGTACCGGGTGATTTCAAAAAATTCGTTGATTTGTTCCTCCAAGCGATAGGCTTTGTCAAGTGTAATGTGAGTATATTTAGCTCTCTGCTCCACGGGCATATCGGGAGCCTCGCCCAATAAACTCAAGTAACCAATTACAGATGTAAGCGGAGTCCTGATGTCGTGGGCCAAATAAACGACCAAATCATTTTTGCGTTGCTCCGCTTCCTGAGCGGCCTTCTTCTGTCTTTTCAACTTGTCCTTTATGGTATTCAGACGATTTTCCATGAATTCCATCTCCGGGGAGAGGGATATTCTATCCTCTGAATCTTCCACAAGCCGATCCATGCCGGAGCTGATTTCATCAAAATGTTTTGTGAACCAGGAGATCGTAAACCAAGAAAGAATAACCAGAAAAACCAGGGTCAAAAGAAGCATAATGAGATCTAAGTTATTGCGAAATACATAATGATAGATGAGCAGTGCATCGGAGTTGTTCAGATTAAAAATATAAATCAGGAATTGAACGATGCGATCTCCAATCTGCCCCCGCAAAATATCCCGCATCAAAAGGACGGTAACAGCAGCAATGACCGTAATCAGCAGCATCTGTAAAAAAGCTTTTCGCTTCAGCATTGCATAATTGCCCTTTTTATTGCTTTTCAATTTTATAGCCGACCCCCCATACGGTTTTGATATACTTTGGTTTTTCTACAGTGTCGCCCATTTTTTCACGCAAGTGACGGATATGGACGGTGATTGTATTGTTGCTTTTGCTGTAATACTCGTCCTTCCAAATCTCAGAAAAAAGTTCCTCGGCACTCACCACTCTGCCCTTTCGCTCCAGTAAAATGCGGAGTATGGAAAACTCGGTGGGCGTCAGTTCAAGAGGTTGTTCATTCAGCAGGCACTCATGCGTGTTTACATCCATAACCAAACCTGAATGGACGATTACAGGCTCAGTGACAGGCGCAGACTGCGGCGTGTTGTATTTTTTATAGCGCCGCAACTGTGCTTTTACACGCGCTACCATCTCAAGCGGACGGAACGGTTTTGTGATGTAGTCGTCGGCACCCAAGGTTAGCCCCGTAATTTTATCCGTCTCTTCATCTTTGGCCGTCAGCATGATGATGGGATAGGTATGCTGTTCCCGTATTTTCCGGCAAAGCGTAAAGCCATTGATGTCCGGCAGCATAATGTCCAGAATGGCCAGGTCAAGCTCCGCCCGATCAATGCAGGAAAGAGCTTCCGTTGCAGAGTAAAACTTGAACACTTCATAATTTTCATTGCGCAGATACACTTCTATTAAATCCGCTATTTCATGTTCATCGTCAACAACGAGAACTTTAGCGCACATCATTTTCAGCCCCTTTCCGACAGAACTCAACATCCTACTAGTTTACTAAATTCGGCAACTAAATTTATGACTTCCAGCTTGAGAATTTATTAAGATTTTCATAAGGACCCCAACTTCCTTCGCTGCGCCTCGTTTAATGATAATTTAAAAAGCCGATCAAATTGATCGGCTCGAACAAGCCTACATATTCACAGAATCTCCGTTCGCCCGGTGGTAGCGCGCCAGCACATCCCCTGGCAGCACACTCGCTAGCCTTCCCAAGTGAAGGGAACCATTGGCATATGGCCAAGCTCCACCGATAAAAATGTTTCTTATGGTAATTCACCTCCTTTTTATAGGAAAACAACAAAAAGACTCCCATCCCTAAAGGGACGAGAGTCTTAGCTCACGTGGTACCACCCAGTTTCATCAATGTCTTACGGCATTCACCTCTTCAAGTACGCCGCAGGACGCGGTTATACTCTAGCACGATAACGGGTGCGGGTTCCCGGCGCAACCTACTTCCGGATTGGGGATTCGCTGCGCGGCTCAGAGACCATATTCGCGGGAAACATCTTTGCTCCTTTTCACCAACCGGAGCTTTCTGGGTGTTCTTACTTTTCCGATTCCAGCATAAGCTCATATATTTTGCGCGTTGTATTTACGTTCCTTACCGTTGTTTGTCGATAAATATCTGATGTTCTGTATTTTGATTATAAGCAACTTCACTGACAGTTACTGTCAATGAAGTTTGGTTCCAATACCCTGTATATCTTCTTAGGATGGAAATTCAGCAGAATAACTTTGGCCCATTTGCTAATGAACAGAAAACCACCAATCATTCATAAGTTTCTTATGAATATTGGCGGTTTTGTTTACTTTAATATTCTCCTTTAATTACAAAAAACGAGCCCCGAATGGTTCCGGCCAGTTTAGACTTCTGCCGGGCAAACTTAAACTTCCCTTCCAACTCCCGGGGTACCTCCATCCCCTCGGAAAGCTTGAAACCAACGGCCCGCTTCTTAGGGTCATCAACTGTATACAAAACGTTGACCGCAAGACCATCCTCATAAAAAACGAAGGCCCATTTGATATTTTCCACTTGAAAACGCGATGTCTCTAAAGGCTTGGCCGCAAACTCAATGTCACGTTCTTCTTTCAAAATCCGGTTCACATAAGCAAGGGTCTCTTGGCTTTCGGCTGCGGGTACAACCGTAAATTCATGCTTATATTTGTTCATGAAGTAACGGGCTTCATTTGCACGTAAACCGGCAAGCGCTTCTGCTACGGGTGAAGACTCTAAGCCAACCGTAGACACATTTTTAAAATCAACGATATAGGACATGCTCATACCCCCTTATGATCTCTTTATTTCCTAACCACAGGAATCCACATTTCGCCAAATACTAAACCGTTTCGCTGCCCCATCACGACCGATGTATTTGGCCCGCCAACATAGGCAAAATCCTTGGCTTCCGGCAAGGCTTGGCCAAAGGCAATGCCGGCAAGCGTATTATTTAGCTCTTCAGCCGACTTTCCTTCCCCTTTAACAACCAGGTATTCCCCCTTAGGAAATTGAATAACCCTGGTTGCTTCCGGTAGCGAGGCCTCGCTCATTACACCAGCATAATGCATCATCTTGTTATTCACCGCTTCGTTCACGGCAAAAATGTAGTCATTTGCGGCTACGGCCTTTAAAGTGTCAAGTCTTCCATCTTGTTTCACTGCCTGCCAAAAGTCTGCCTTCTCTTTGTTTATGCCGGCATAGTCCGTGTAATCGCTCTTAAGCTCGATTCCAATGCCCAAAACGGTGAAGCTGTCTTTTTCCTCAAGGGTATAATTTGCCATATTCAAAACCTTCCTCTTTTTTAAATTTATCAAATGATTTGTCTTTTCACTTGATGGGTTTATAATAACCATAAATCATGTCAAAAAATGATACCGTTTAGGGGGTCCCGATGAAAAAGGTTGAACGGATTAATACCATCATGCGGTATATCAACAATCGCGCCCATTTTACCATTTCTGAAATCATGCGAGAATTCAATATCTCCCGCTCGACAGCCATTAGAGATATCCGAGAGATTGAAGCCATGGGGATGCCGCTTGTCGCTGAAGCCGGAAGGGACGGGGGTTATTTTGTCATGAACAACTCGGTCCTGCCCACGGTCCGCTTTACCGATAATGAGATTAAAGCTCTGTTTATTGCCTTTATGGCCACGAGAAATCAACAACTTCCTTATCTAAAGAGTCGTCAGTCTTTAGCTGAAAAGTTACTCGGCCTGATCTCGGAAAACCAGCAGGATGACCTGGTTCTTTTAAATGAAATATTGCTGTTTGAAGGGACCAACCCCCATAATCCCGACCTGCTTGATCTGTCGGACCTGCCCCACCCCATGCTGGAAAAACTCATCCAAATCCTGCTTCTGGACAGCTATTTATTGGTGTCCATCGAAGAAGAGAAGGAAATAAAGTCGTATCCGATTTATCTCTTGCACCTTTATCGTGAAAAAAGCTTATGGTTAATTGAAGGCTTTGACTTAGAGGAAGAAAAGAGGCGGATTGTTCCTGTCGACAATCTCACCGATGTAGAACCCTACCCTGCGAAAAAAAGAACAAGTAAGAAAAAGATTTTAGAACAATTAAGCAAGCAGGAAGAAGATATCAACCTTGTCCTTGAACTTGGTCCCAAGGCGATTGCCCAGTTCAAAAAATACCATCCTTTAAAAGTTTCACTTTCCTATACAAATCCTTACCAAACCACAGCTATTCTTAAGGCTTTTATCAATGTTCATCATTCGGAAGAATTAGCCGAAATCATAAATTGGCTACTTTTCTTAGGTGGGGATATCAAGGTCAGGGAGATGCCGGAAGAAGTCTCGGAAGGGTTACAAGAGAGATTAAACTTATACTGCCCCTAGGCAGTGCCGGCCAGACATCAATCAATATCAAATCAAAATGTTAGAGAAGATGCCTGATGACGCCGACAGCTCGTACAACTCCAATTGCAAGTTCTTGTCCGCCGACAATTCCCACTCGGCGCACGATTATTCATATGCTGACAATGCCAACAGAGCGATGTTGATCACTTCTTCGAGATCTTCGCGGCTGGCCCCGTTCACAGCCTGGACCGTCATGCCGTACACGAGGGTTGTGACGTACCGGGCGAGGGCGGCAGGGTTGGCGTGCTCGGGCAAATCCCCATCCTTCTTGGCTTGCTCCAACCGGGTACTTAGCGCTTGTTCGATTTGAACGCGTTGATCGGTCAATAATTGTTTGATCGGATCGGATTCCTCGCTGCCTGTAAGGGCTCCTTTGATTAATAAACAGCCTGGAGAATAATCGGGATTGACCACCGAATCCGCCGTTGCCCGAAGAAGTTTCTCGATGACGGATCGAGCTGTCGGTTCGTTCAGCGCAGTCACGGAAGCTTGAATGGGCGCTTCGCTCATATATAAATCAAACGCTATGTGAAACAGTTTCTCTTTGCTGCCGAAAGTGGCATAAAAGCTTGAACGGTTGATCTTCATGGCTTCGGTCAGGTCCGACAACGAAGTCCCTTCATACCCCTTTTGCCGAAAAACCTTCAGGGCACGCTCAAGCGCTTGTTTAATGTCAAATTCCCGTGGACGTCCGGCTGCCATAACCATCCCACCCTTTTTCGTATGTCAGATAAGTGATATTTTACTACACAGCTCGGAATTTGCAATGATTTCGGAAAATATGAAAAGATCCAAGCTGCCCGGAAAGATCGGCGGCAATCCGATCTCCTGACAGTTTGGATCATTTTGCTTACATCGTCTGTTTCTCGTTTACTCTGCCTTCGTTAAGAAAACGCTTGTGGTTAAACGCTCCCGCCCCCATCGACATTCAGGCTTGCTCCGGTAATATAACTGGATTCAGGCGAAGCGATAAAAGCCACCATACTGGCAATTTCGGATGCCTTTCCGTGTCTCCCTAGCGGAATCGCCTTTACGAATGAAGAATAGGGACCCTCCGCAGGATTCATATCCGTATCGGTCATTCCTGGTTGAATATTATTGACTGTAATGCCATGAGGCGCCAGATCGCGCGCCAGCCCTCGTGTCAATCCGGCTACCGCGGCTTTGGTCGAGATATACAGGCTGTTTCCAGGGAATGGGTTGCTGTCGGCGGCCACACTGCCAATATTGATGACACGACCGCCTTGTGTCATTTGCGGAGCGGCCGCTTGAACAGCAACGAATACCGCTTTCCAATTAACCGCCACCATTTGATCGAATTCTTCAAGGGTATATTGGTCGTATGGCTTCAAACCTGCAATGCCGGCATTATTTACAAGAATATCAATACCGCCAAAGGCTTGGATCGCCTCTTCGACGGCGCCTTTCACTGCCCCGGCATCGGCGCTGTCCGCGCGAATCGCCAAAGCGTGCCCACCTGCGCTTTTAACTTCTTGTACCAGTTCCTCTGCCTTGCTTTGCGCACTGACATAAGTAAAAGCAACCGACGCGCCGTCTTCTGCGAGCCTTTTCACGATGGCTGCGCCAATGCCGCGAGCTCCTCCGGTGACCAATGCTTTTTTGCCGGCTAAGGGTTTATTCATTGTGCTTGACGTATTCAAATGTAAAACTCCTCTCCATTCAATTTTGTACCTTTCGGTTCATAATTAGGTATGACGCTATTATGAACCTTTTGGTTCAAAATTGCAAGAAGTAATTTTTTTGCTCGTTAACGGCTAATATCCATTCATAAAATTGGAGTGCTGCAGCAAGCTCTAGACTGGCTTGAATAGCGAAACAGCGACAGCCTATGGACCGAATCATCAAGTCCTTAACTGTCGCCGCTTCATTGGAACTAACCTTTACAATTTCTCGATATACCCTTCTGTTCCATGCACGCGAATTCGTTGCCCGTCTTTGATCAGTTTGGTCGCATTTTCCACTCCGACAACGGCTGGTAAACCATATTCACGCGCAATAACGGCTCCATGGGTCATCAGTCCGCCAACTTCGGTGACTAGGCCTTTGATGGATACAAACAAGGGCGTCCAGCTAGGGTCGGTGAAGGAGGTGACTAATATATCTCCATCTTCCAGATCGGCATCTTCCATATTTAAGATGACACGTGCTCGTCCCTCGATCACTCCGGAAGAAACAGGCAGACCCGCAATAGCTCCGGCTGGGAGATTTTCTCGTTTGTACTCCCCAGCGATGATTTCACCATCAGACGTGATAACACGTGGTGGAGTTAGTTTTTCGTATAATTTGTACTCGTCTTTTCGTTGGCTGATGATCCGGTAATCCAGTTGATTGGTGCGGGCAGCTTCGTGAAGTTCTTCAAAGGTGAGATAGTAGATATCTTCTTTATTACGAATAACGCCCGCTTGCACGAGTTGTTCGGCTTCTTTGAGCAAAGCCTGCTTATAAACGAAGTAGCGGTTAATATAACTATATTTTGGATATTCCCGATATCCAATGAGATTCCGGACTAGGTCGATCATTCGTTTTGTCTCTTTGGCTTTTTGTTCGCCATCCGGTAATTGCTTCAATCGCTTCAATAACTCTTGTTCTTTTTTCAATGCTTCCTGTCGCCCTTGCTCAAACTTCCGCTTTGCGGCATTAGGCTCAAAGTTTTTGATATTACCCAGAATCATGGGGACAAGTGTAATTGGTTTTTCGCTCCAGCGAGGTCTGGTAATATCGATTTCTCCGGTGCATCGCATGCCGTATTTGCTGAGATAAGCATTGATCGCATCACGTGCTTCCTGCCCGCCCTCAAACTTATGCAATTCATCCATAAAGTGATCATCTTGTACTTGCTGCAAATACGCAATGACTTCCGGGTAAGGACGTATCACATCTGCGACATCCATTAGCGCCAGACCCATTTCCGAAGTGATATTGTTTGGTACAGATTGAGACAGCGTATCTGCTGCGTTTTTTTCCCCCAACCACTCCAGCATTTTTTCATTGATCCATGATGAAGCATTCATAGCAGTCATAATCACACCAAAGCTGCGTGGATCAGACACGCTCTTCCTCTCCCTTAATTCCTGGATATCTTTCAGGATAAAATCAAACAGATCGGCTCCTGATTTCGTTTGGATCTTATGTTTTAACTCCTCGATCGATGATTCACTTTGCTTAATCAACTCAGAAACGATTGCCGGATCGTAATCGTTTAGGGTTTGATAATCCGCAGGCGCCGGACCTTGATTGCTTTTACCGTAACTCTGTTCTTTCTTGTCATCCGGTACCGATTTTATAAAACTCCCCCGCTCTATGACGGTCGTCAATGCATCTTTTATGAGCGGATCGTTTTTTCCCAGGACATTTATTAAAGTTTCCCTGCCGGAAGGTGAAGCCAGCATAAGTGAAACATCAACAAACAACCTTCCGCCGGCTTTACGCATGGGCGCAGGAGTTAGCAACAGGTAAAAAGACAATCCCAATGGTTTCATGGGGTCGGTCATCATTTGTTGGTGACCCACAGATACATAAACGTGATTTTCCTGATCATTCGCCTCAGGGATCGGGTATAAAGTTGTGATCGGCCGGCTCTGGACGATATAAAAAGTGCCATCCGCCAAACACCATTCAATATCTTGCGGCTGGCCGAAATAAGCTTCGATCCGTCTCCCGATGCGTGCCAGCTGTAAAATTTGCTCATCCGTCAGGGTTTGCGTGTTTTGCCGATCAGGATCGATCTGCTTTGTCTCCGTTCCCCCTTCTTTTCGTCCATAGATCGCTAAATTTTTGGCGGCGATCCTTTTATCGATGATTTCCCCATCCCGTACTTTATAACCATCGGCAGATACCAAGCCGGAGACCAGCGCTTCTCCAAGCCCAAAACCGGCATCGATGGACAGCAGCTTTCGGTTTCCGGTCATCGGATCGGCGGTAAATAAAATCCCCGAAGCCTGCGGGAAAACCATCCTTTGCACGATAACGGATAAATAAACCTGACGGTGGTCGAATCCGTTTTGCATTCGGTAGATGACCGCGCGATCGGTAAACAGCGACGCCCAACATTTGCGGATATGCTGCAAGATCGCATCGATGCCGGTAATATTTAAAAAGGAGTCTTGTTGACCGGCAAAAGAGGCATGCGGCAAATCTTCGGCAGTCGCACTGGAACGCACGGCAAAGCCAAGCCCCTGGCCAAACTGGGATAGACAGTGAGCTACTGCTTTCACAACATCGGAAGGAATTTCGGCGTCCAAAATGATTTGCCGAATCTTCCCGCTGATTTCCCCGATTTGATCGCGATCTTCTGCTTTTAGCATGGTTAGTCGATTAAGCAAAGCTTGATACGTTTCGTTTTGTTCGATGGCTTTTTGAAATCCCGCGGTTGTAACACAAAATCCTTCAGGTACTTGTATTCCTTTTAGTTTTGATAACTCCCCTAAATTCAACCCTTTTCCGCCAACGAGCGAAAGCTGCGTTTTTTCGATTTCCTTGAAGCCGAGAACCAACGAACTCATTCCACATCTCTCCTAACCATTAATTTGAGAAAAAACATTTGACAAGAGTTTACCGGCGTGTTACACTTAAAATGTAAGATGAGATATTTGTGACCATATCCATTGACACAGTCGTGGTTTGATTATATCATCGTGTGTTTTTATATGCAATATTAAAGAACCTGGCAAAATTGCCCAGGTTCTTTTTTTGATTCTCGACTAATATTACGACAAATGGCTACTTCCCAAATGTTATCTTATCAGAACCTAATCGAACCGACTCATGCCCCTCTTCCTTGGCTTTTCCGATTGAAATAATCATGACCGGGACATAGCGTTCTTCATCTAAACCAAATGCTTCAGCCGGCATTTTTCCTTGTTCCACAGCCGTATTGTATATTTCTTCAGCATAGAAATAGCTTTGGGTATCGCCAAAAATTAATACCATGGCTGATGAAGTATCATTTTGCAGCGTATTGAAACGCACAAGAGGTCTTAGTTTTTCTTTTCCTTCCGGAGTATCCACCACAACTACACGCCAAGGCTGCATATTTGCGGAGGACGGAGCCAAACTGGCTTCCGCAATCATTTCGCTCATCTCTTCTTTCGATATTTTAACATTTTCATCATACTTGCGGACGGAGCGTCGTCCCTTGACTATATTAGCGAAATCGTTATTTTGAATATTGTTGAACATAGAATCTCTCCTTTTTGATAACAGTGGATTTTTTGACATGGTGTATTTCGTTCGTTATCATATTCGTATTATGAACTATGAACTTAGGTTTATAGCAAGAAATAACGAGGTCATCTGATGAAAATAAATGAAGTTTCCAAACGGACCGGTCTGCCCATATCAACATTGAGGTTCTATGAACGCAAAAAGCTAATTCCGGACGTATTCGTTAAAAGAGATGAAAATAATTACCGGATTTATTCCGAAGAGATTGTTGAGTTTCTGGATGATGTGAAGGCCCTTTTATCCGCGGACTTTTCTATAGAAGAATTAAGTTTGATGGTCAATCAACAACTTAACTTATCCTACGAGGTAAAGAAGAAAATGGTGGAGCAAAAAATCAAAGAAATTGAAGAGATCGAGGAGCAATTGAAAAAGTCGAAAAAATTCTTGAGTGCAGTTTTGGAAGGTAAAGTGAATTTTCGAACAAAATGTTAAGAACAATTAACGTACAGAAAAAAAGGACATTCCGTTTCCCTGAAACGGATGTCCATATTGGTGTGTAATACTAAGCGCATTCCTTATGTTCCGGCTTACCCCGTGAATTCCTGCACCCACTCGCTATTGTAGTAAGCAACACCGATTTTGGTATAGGAGCTGTTTAAAATATTGGCTTTATGCCCCGGACTGTTCATCCAATCGTTCATCACTTGGGTAGGGCTGCTTTGCCCTTTGGCAATATTTTCACCGGCTGAATTGTAGGTAATTCCGAACTCCTTCATCATATCGAACGGGGATCCGTGTGTTGGGGAATTATGATCGAAGTAGTTGTTGTTATACATGTCTTGTGCCTTGACCATCGCCATATTGGACAACTCGGGACTCATGGTAAGAGCGGCTAAACCTGCTTTGCTTCTTTCCTTATTGACCAAATCCAGTACTTGCTGCGCAAATTGGGAGGAATCCTGAGCTTGTCCTGTAGTGCCTGTAGTAGGTGAAGGCGTTGAAGGTGTCGGATTCGTTGGTCTTGATGGAACTTGATTGGTCGGATTGGAAGGTACCGGGTTTGTCGGATTTCCGGCAGGTGGAATGAAGTCCCCTATATTGGAAGGAAATCCATCGGGAGTTTCTTTTATCCTAACCGATCCGTGAGCCTTAGTTGATGTAGCTATTGAAGACGCCTGTGTGGTGACAGGAGTTGGTGCAGCCGTTTGAGCTTTCATTGAAGGGGTCTTTCCCGCCGTGTTGTTTCCCGCCGCATTGTTGCCGGCCGCACACCCCGATACCAGCAATATTGCTGCCAATAAAATATACTTTACCATATTCCAATCTCCTCTGTTCGTTAAAGTAATGAATAACTGCACTTAATTTTTCCGGCGGGGCCCCGATTTATTCTTACACGAACAGACTAACATAATCAGCAAAAATGCCTTGACCGACTCATGGCCAAGGCTATTGGCATACGGGCGGATCGAAGCCGCTATTATGCTTGAATTATCCAATTTTATACAGAAATAAGATTATTAAATTCTCCGCGTCTCCTCTTTCCTTCTATAATGCAACGGCGCATGGCCCGTGACCGCCTTGAACACTCGACCGAAGTGCGTCACGCTTCCGAACCCCACCTTTCTCGCGATCAAGTTGACCTTTTTGGAAGAACTCTCAAGCAGCTTTATGGCTTCTTTGATCCGTACGCTGTTCACATACTCTACGAACGCGAAGCCCGTCGCTTCTTTGAAGGATCGGCTCAAATAATACGGGCTGATATAAAATCTATCCGCTAGCAAATGAAGCGACAATTCCTCCATGTAATGCTCGTTGATATAGCGGACAATCTCCGATATTCGTTCATGCATCGGACTTGGCGATGCCGGCAGCTCCGCATCCTGTTGCCGGAAGTGCCTGCAGCACATGATGAGCAGCTGCACGGCGAGCGTCTGGGCAAACAATTCGAAGCCGCTACTGCGTTCCCGAATCTCCTGAATAATCGCTCTGGAAAGCGTTTCGAGCGGTTGTCTATTGCGCAAGGAGCCGTTCACGATCAGATAATCCCGATCCAGCAAAGGCCAAAGCGCCTCCTTGTGGGCGCCGTCCGGCGAAAATAGCCGCTCGTGCATATTGATAATGAACCGCTCATGCTTCGGCCGCTCCGCATTGGTCGTACGGTGCAGAATATTGGGAGCAATGATGACGACATCGCCTTCGTTAATCGTAATCGTCCGGTCCTGAATAAAAAATTCCCGCTTGCCGGACATCAGATAATAGATTTCGTAAGTGCTGTGAAAATGGCTCACCGGCATATGGTGGCTTAACGCTTTCCGGTGGGATACCTCGAAAGTACCCGTATGATTCTCGAAATATAGATCTCCCAATCCGCTCCGCACTCCCTTCCGTACCTGTTGTTACATTATACCGCAAGAAATGAGAAGAAACAGAGACTTTTTGCAAAAAATGTACATAAACCGATGCTAGAATGGGAGTACAAACAATCGAGGAGGAAGGATACGTATGCAAACCGCTTCATCCCTTATGACCCCGATTCAATGGGCGCTTAAAGCCTGCGAGGCGATCATGGCCAAATTCGAGCCGGAAAAGCTTCCGCCGGACCGGTTCCACTACCATCAAGGCGTTTTTCTGTCCGGTATGGAGAAATGCTGGCGGCAGACCGGAGAACAGAAGCTGTTCGACTATATGAAACGGTGGGTGGACAGCCAGGTTCTCGAGGACGGCAGCATCAAGAAGTTTATGTCCGACGAGCTCGACGACATTCAGCCCGGCGTGCTTCTCTTCCCCCTCTACGAGCAAACGGGAGACGAGCGGTACAAAAAAGCGCTGCACACGCTGGTACCCTTGCTGAAATCTTGGCCGAGAAATCCGTCCGGCGGATTCTGGCACAAGGGACATTATCCGAATCAAATGTGGCTGGACGGCTTGTATATGGCCGGACCGATTGCCGTGCAATTTGCCAAAACATTTGGCGACAGCGAATATTTCGACATGATGGCCTTTCAGGCGCTGCTCATGGAGAGGCATACGAAGGACCCGGCCACCGGCTTGCTGTACCACGGCTGGGACGAAACTAAAAAAGCCGACTGGGCCGATCCCGTCACGGGCCAAGCGCCGGAGTTCTGGGGCCGCGCCATCGGCTGGTATCCCGTCGCCTTGCTGGAAATGTTCGAATACATGCCGGAGGACCATCCGGATAAAGCAAAGCTTGTTACCATTGTACAGGATCTGCTTATCGCGCTGACGAACTATCAGGACCCGGCCACTGGCCTGTGGTACCAGGTTATCGATAAAGGCGACCGCCCGGATAACTGGCCGGAAAATTCCTGCACGGCGCTGTTCGTGCATGCCATGGCCAAGGCCGTCCGGTTCGGTTATCTGGATGCCAAGTACATGGAGTGTGCCTGGAAAGGCTACCAAGGCGTCATCGATACGCTGAAGTTCGACGAGAACGGCAACGTCGTGATCGGCAATATTTGCATCGGCACGGGAATCGGCGACTACGCCCACTATATCGCCCGCCCAACCAGCGAAAACGACCTGCACGGCGCAGGCGCCTTCATCCTTATGTGCGTAGAGATGAATCTGGCGGCAAAATAGGTTAATAAATGGTAGGCACCATGCCCCCGTCCATCCGGATTGGAGAACCCTTAAATGCGGATGCGTAAGGGCTGCATACGAATGCGGCCAGCCTGCCTATTTCAAAAGGCTTGATAAACCGCTGTATTTCGGATTGGGGCAGGTTGGCAGCCATAAATTGCTTCTCTTTTTCCGAGAACGGCATCTCATCGGGAAACAAACTTTCAATGATTTGATACACATTTTCGGAAAGCGTTGGCCCCGGCAAGATCGTATTGGATGTGACTTCCGTTCCTTTCGTTAGTTTGGATAAGCTTTTTGACAGGGATAATAACATAGATTTGGTCATACAATACTGGGGCATTTGCCCTGAAGGCATAATCGCTTCTTCACTGGCAATAAAGATGATTCGTCCATAATTGTTTTTCAACATTTTAGGCATATAAAATTTGGATAATCCATTAGCGGCAAGGACATTCGTTCGGAAGTATTTCTCCCATACTTCATCGTCAACATCCTCGTAGGACATGATTTCATAAATCCCCATGTTGTTAATCAGAATATCGACATGGGGATATTTCTCAAATAAAGCTTCTCTTTGCCGGATATTCACAAGATCGGCTGCGGCATTCTGAGGGGAGGTAGCCGGGAACTCGGACTTCAGTTCTTTTACGGTTCGTTCTACTTCATCGTTATTTCGTCCGTTAATAAGGACATTGGCGCCTTCTCTGGCAAGTTCGATGGCTATAGCTTTCCCGATCCCTTTTGTCGACCCGGTTACTAAAGCGGTTTTGTTTTTTAATCCCATATCCATATCATCTGTCTCCTTTGTCGTCATTTACGGCGAGCTGATTTACAGTTATTCATAGAACACTCTCGTGCTCCGGATAGGGATTATATTACTTTGTCCGGATCGTTCGGTAACTAGTGGACAACGCCAAATTTCTTGTATAACCCGCCAATTATGAAAACCTAGCAAATTGTCGTTAAATATTCGGAACGCCAATTTGCAGGGGTATCGCCTTCCCAAAGGCGAAAGGCGCGGTAAAACGAGTTCTGATCTTCATAACCGATCAAGAAAGCCACTTCTTTAATATCGAGCTTGGGGTCTGCCAAGTATTCCCGTGCCTGTTCATGCCGAGCCTGTGCCAATAACTGCTTGAATGTTGTGCCCTCGTCAGTAAGGCGGCGCTGCAAGGTACGAACACTCATGCCAAGCGCGCTCGCCACCGCCTGAATGTCAAGGCGCCCTCCAGTCAGACTGCGCTTCAAGATCCTCTTGACCATCTCGGGAAATGAACGGCTGAGCTGTTCTTCCAATGAGCGGTCCAATACGGGAGTCAGGAGCTCCAGCAACTCTTTGTTATATGAAACAAAGGGTCGGTCCAGGTCTCTTCGATGCAGCGTTAATCGGTTGTTGGCTCCACCGATCCGGATAGGGCACCCGAAGTAAGCCTCAAGAGCCTTTACATCCCCCATCGTGCTGGAAAATTCCACGGACCGTGCAGTTAAAGGGCGCCCCGTGCCCCGCCGCCCTAGCTCCAGAAGAAAGGCCAGCGTGGTTCCAATCAGCACTGGCGGTCCGGGTTGCTCACCGGGCATCCGTTCCAATTCGATGGTACAGCGCTCGCCTTCTTCGGTGATACGCAAGCTTTCCGGAGGGCACAGTTGTTTGTACCGGGCCATCCGCTCAAGGGCGTCGCGATAGTCGCGAGCATGATAGGTCGCTAAGACGGTCGGCGGGTACTGAGCCGTTTCAAAGACGGTGGCCAGCTTGATGATTCCAATCGCAGTGTCGCCGATGAGATCGGCGTATGCCTGCCAGATTTTGAAATATTGGGCGACAGTGACGGCGACAGGTTCTGCAGCAATGGTGAGCGGCAGCTCCGCTTTGCGTGCGACGTCGTTCGGGGCAATTCCCAATTGTTGTAATCCCGCCCAAAATCCCAGCGGGAATTTTATTTGGTCAGATTTCATTGCGTGCGGATCTCCTTTAGTTGCTTACCTATTCGTTCCGGTTATGATTAAGTATACATAAAAACCGTTGATCTTTTCTTCAGGATCAACGGTTTTTGATATGGTGTTTTCTGGATCACATACCTGTTGCACTCGGGACACATGTGATGACGCCGAAGCTTAAAGGCATAACTCCATTTTGTTGAGCATCAGGGTGCTTATTCAACTCTCCACGTTCATTCTACTTCAACCAATGAACTGAAAGAAAAACAATAACAACTTCATTCTTGGATGTCCCCCACTGCATTTAAGAGATGAAGGCAGTCCCAAAGGTCACAAGCTAGCTGACCTTTTGGAACTGCCTCCTTTAACTTTTATGCTACGTTATCGCTTGCGCAGCATCCGGCCGAACACGCCCAAAATCGGAAGCAGCAATATTGCTGCTGTTAACAAGGAGGCTCGGATAGAGAACCGGTTTCCGATCCAGCCCACGGCCGGCCCTCCCGCGGTTTGGCCAAGCGCGTCCGACTGGCTGACCATCGACAACACCGTGGCCCGGGTATCGCTGCGCAGGTTCATGTTCAGCCATGTCGCATAGATCGGCTCGCTCACGGTAACGACTACACTTACGGCCAGCACGGATGCCAGCGCCCAAACGAAATCCGTCGCCAGAAAAAGCGAGAAGACGCCGGCAACGCGAATGAAAGTCAGTATAAATAAGGCCGCGGTCACGGTCCGCTCGCTGCTCATGTTCAGCTTTTTCTCGGTGAAGCCTACCGCTAGCATTCCCAAAATCGTGGAGGCCGCACTGATCAGGCCAAACCAAACAGCCACCTGCAACGTCCAGTCCGGAAAGCCGATTTCCTGGATCAGATGAATCTCCCATAGCCGGTCATAACCTTCCGAGGCCGCGCCGCTAAACAACGTGACGAACACGATGATCATCAATAGCGGACTGCGTGCGACCACCTTTGCCCCGCTTTGCCAGGTTCGGGTCATCTCTCGAAAATGAGAGACTCTTTCGCTGCGCGGCGGGCGGACAAAGCCCGTTTCCTTCATCTTGCGGATCAGGAGCAGGCCGAGCACAGCGTACATCAGGCCTCCCGCTATATACGGCAGATTCGGCGCCAGCACGGAAAGACCCACGCTCACGCCAATTCCCAGCAAAGATGCTGTCAGAGCCACACGTTTGGCGCGAATAAAAATGGACCCGGCGGCGGATTCCCCCGCCTCATCAACAATCCAGGCGCTGTCCGCCCCGCTGATAAAGGTATGACCGATACCGAACACCACCTGGGCCAGCATCACCCAAACGACGAGCGGGATCGCCAGGCCGAGCCCCTGAAACCAAATGATGCTGCCCTCAAACGTAAACCCCGCGCCCAAAATGAACATCCCGATAAAGACCGACAGTCTGCGGCTGTATGTATCGGCAACGACGCCGGTAATCCCCTCAAAAATCAGCACCGTTAATTCCAATACGGTTCCGATCAGAACAAGCTCAAAGGGATTCAAGCCCAGCTGTGTGACGTAATAGATGCTGTAGGTCGTAAATATAGTGCTGTTTGCCAGCGAAGAAATAAAATTCATCAAATAAAATACTTTTGCCGCTTGAACGTTATGCAAAACGGATTCCGCCTTTCAGGTAGGCGGCGCGTCATTCTAGGTCCAGAAGGTAATATTCGCTACTCCCTATTCGCTAATCACAATCCATACCGCAACATGCGGCCGCTTACCGTTTTTCTTTTTTGATCTTGATTTATTCCGGTTCGTTGGTTGGATTGAAATTGGCTTTTTTGCATATCAAACACCTCCAAAATAATTAAAAGAAACGTCTAAAAGCTAATTATACCAGTATTACACTTCCAGAACACGTTAAAAATTTACAGCTATCATGACCTTTGTTTAATGTGATTTCCTGGCGTTTGGACAACAACTTATATCCTTAAAACAAAAAAGTCGCCAGTCACGATCCGCCGAGGTCGGTGTATCTACCTTTTGTACCCTAGCCGTTTCGAGCTTCGAGCAGTTTCACAAATCAACGCCAGGTGTGGGGCTGTCTAAAGGGTTCGTGTTTTGGTGTTCATGCCAGCAACCCTTTGCACGATTATACCCTTCGTTCAGGGAGCCAGGGACCAGCGGGGCTAAAGCAAGGGTTCCAAAAGAGAGAAGAAAAAACAGAAGAGATGAGGAAAAAATGAGGCGGTTTAGGTGAGATTTTTGGCTTGATTAGGGAACGTATGTTTGGTAAAATTAAATATAGCGAACTCACGTTCGTAAATTCTTGATTTTGGGAGCGAGCGGACATAGAGGTCAATGCGGGAACGGAACTTCAACCATTCAGCAGCCGTTATCACAGCAAACAGGCCTGCATGGAGCGCTGATAGCGCATGTGTGTGGCGATTTCAGGCGATCCCTTACCGCCAGCTGATCGCACGCCAACCGAATCTGTCCCTTGTGGCTGCGGCCTGATCTTGGCGTTTGAACGGCAGGGGTTAGTTTAATGCGAATCAACTTGATTGGTGTGGGTTCTAAATTATCTCGAACCTATCTGCTTCTCCACAAATATTTATTTCTCCCGAGCTTGTCCTTCTCTCTGCTACCTGATCAAACGGGATAATCGTGCAAAGTCTCTGGACAGCGAGTGTTGATCTGCCGCCCACCCCACTTCCCTATACTCAAGTGGCAACCTTAAAATATTGTGTGATTTCGGCGAAGAGTTCGTTGCAACGGGGACATTCTCCGCATGGTTGCGGCAGCGCAAAACAAGGAAGCGGGGCACCCCCCCGCTTCCGCAAATTCCCCTATCGGCTCAGCCTCAAATAGGCGCTGCCTTGGTTACTGCAATTGCCACAATGCAGGCACGTTTGCCGGCTCCCAGCCCGGGAGCGAGGTGTACGCCTGAATGCACGCGTAAATGCTGCCGTTATAGGACACCAGGTCATTTATACGGTAGGCAACCCATGGCTGCCAAGGCTGACCTTCGCCCGGATCATCCTCCGCCGTCGTCGCTCCCTGAACGGAAGCGGACGCGGAAATATTGCCGGCGGCGTCTTTAGCGGTTACCGAAAAGGTGTAAGTCGTATTCGGAGACAGGCCGCTAACGGTTGCCGCGGTTCCGGTTGCGTTTACGCTTCCGGCATCATACGTTACCGTGTAGCCGGCAACGCCCACGTTGTCCGTGGAAGCATCCCAGGCGAGACTGATGCTTGTCGGCGTGGCTCCCGTTACGCGCAGTTTACCGGGAGCGGTTGGCGGTGTGGTATCCGGTTCCGGATCGGGATCGGGATTGCCTCCGCCGCCCAAGCTGTCCAGATAGGCCCGGTGACTGCCGGAGAAGGCGTAGTTGGCCGCTTTATCCCAGTTGATCGACCAGGTCATCAGCCCTTTGAAGCCGGGATATCCTTCGGGATTGCGCAGCGTGTAACTTCCGCCAAATGATTGCCCCTTAACGAGATAATCCAACGCTTTGTGCACTTCGGCCGGCGCCGTATATCCGCCATTTGCCGCGGACTGTGTGGCCGGAAGCCCGATGAGCACTTGATCCTGGCGCAGGGCGGGAAAATGGTTGTTTGCATTGCCGCCAACGTCAAATCCCTGCAGCAGCATCTCGGCCATAGCCACCTGGAAATCCGCCGTTCCCTGGGCATAGGATTTCCCGTCCAAACCGGTCATCGATCCGGAGTTGTAATGCTGCACGTGCAGATAGTCCAGCGAATCGCGCAAAGCGTAAATGACCGGAAGGTACGCGCCCCACGGACCGCCGTAAGCGGCGTATCCGCCTTGCACGTACGCTGTTTCCGGCGCCATGGTCAAGACGAAGCCGGAACCGTAGCTGTTCGCGATCTCCCGCACGGCGGAGATCAGGTTGACGATTTTAGGCGTCGTCGGGTTGCGAAAATCCGTGTCGCCCGGATTCAAGGACAACGAGCTTCCTTCCAAATCGATATCCAGGCCGTCAAAGCCGTACGTATCGATAATGCTTTTCATGGTGCTGACAAATTTCTGTTTGGCCTGGTCGGTGGACAATTCCACGGCTCCGTTGGCTCCTCCGATGGAGATCAGCACCTTTTTGCCCTGGCTTTGCAGCTCCCGTACGTCGGCTTGGAATTCGCCGATCGAGGCGTTATAAGGCTGGAATGCCATATCTCCGCTCGCCGCACCGCCTGAAGGCTCCGCAAACGCAACCTGGATGACATCATAGCTCGAAGGGACATCGCGCAGCCGGATGTTGCTGGACCCGTTGTCAAAGTTGTGCCAGTAGCCGACGATGATTTTATCGCCGTTTGCGGCCGAGGCCGCCGCCACCCTCTCCTCGCTGAATGCGGCGAGTGAAAACAACGGAACGATAAGTGCGGCAACGAGCAGCCAAATGCCCGATTTGCCGAATATTTTGGCCTGTTTCAATTGGTTTGTCCTCCTTGCAAAAGAAGATAATTACCTGCTAAAAGCCGAACCTGAACCGCTTAAATCAACCTATCATCTGCCTCCTTTACTAAATAGGGTCAATCTCCTAAATTAAGACAAAAAAGATTGCTAGAGTAACTATTTTACATATTCCCCCATTAATCCTGCTATATTTTTCAACATATTCTTTGATTTGATAGAAATATGGCAAAATCGTGTAGACCCATGCACAATTGCATGGGCCTCTCGCGCAAAAAAAGACTGCCGGCAATTTCCGCCGGCAGTCCTTCGCTTTCAAGTAGTATACTCCTCAATCCTATTCGCTGGACAATTCCTTGAGCGATTTGATTTTACCATGGGGATGCTGTTCTTGCTTGCGTGACTTCCAGGCCGCTTCTTTCCTTCTCTTCTGGTGAGCCATAACAGGTATCCTCCTTTGGATATTGTGATGTATACCACTTCCTTAAGTTGTCATTCCTCAGCTCTGTTCATGCATGAAACCTTTATCTCCTTACCTAAAAAATTAAAAATTATAAGCACGATAGTTCCTTCTTTTGGGCGATTTTTGCTATAATTAAATTGCGTTAAATGTACGTTTAATGTAATTTCGATTGTAAGCGATTGGACAGGTGCGAATGAATAAGTATACAGATACTTTGGAGCTATATGAGCGTGAATTGAACCTTTTTTTGGTATATATGAAGGATCGTGAATATTCAAAGGAAACCCAGAACGGCTACCTCCACGACGTCAAACACTTTCTCGCGGGATTGAACGGTAAAGCGGTTGCCGATGTAACCGACATTGACATATTGCAGCATCTCACGCGGGTTCGCGAATCCGGCGCCGGCCCCCGCTATCGAAACCGCTGCCAGTCCGCGATCCGTTTGTTCTATAAAGTTCTGGTCCGGTTTAGGGTGTGCAGCCACAACCCGGCGATGGATATTGAAAAAGCGAAGATCGAGAAAAACCGGCAACCGGTATTTCTTCAAAAGCAATTCCTGGATGCGTGCCTCCAGCTTGTAAAGGGAAGGTATATCGTGCGCGACGTTGCCATTATCGCGTTGATGGCTTACGCCGGGTTGCGGGTAAGCGAGATCGTCCGGCTGAACATTACTGATTTTGATCGCTTCGGATCCAAAATGTCGGTGCTTGGCAAAGGGGAAAAATGGAGGTATATCCCGCTTCCGGAGGAATTGCGGTATCTTTTGCAGATGTCGCTGGACCAACGAATTAAGCCGCGGAACAAAAAAGACGAACCCGCGTTTTTCATTTCGCAATTCGGCCGCCGCATCAGTAAACGTATGGTTCAAACCATCGCCGATAAGACGTTCGAAGCTCTGGCCGAGAAATATCCTCAATTTAAGGGTGTCCCCCTATCGGCTCATAAACTGCGCCATTCTTTTGCTACGGATCTGCTGCGAAACGGCGCTGATTTGCGCGCTGTCCAGGAGCTGCTTGGCCACGAGAACATTTCTACCACGCAAATCTATACGCACGTATTGGATGAAGCCAAGGAACGCGCCATGAATAAGGTGCGGCCGGCCATCCCTTTTATAAAAAACTTAGAGGAGACATAAGCTGCCTCCTCTCTGCCCCGCTTTCCGGAACTCTTCTATCAACTCAAGCGCTGCTGGAGAATGACCGCCAATTCTTCAACGGTATCCCAAACAATGGGACGGATCTCCTTGATTTTTACAGGGAGTGTATCGGCATCGCTGCTGCTTACGGTCCAGATCAAGGGGATGTTCAAACCGAGCGCATATCCCGCCGCAAAATACACCTTAGGAGATTGCCCCGTTAAATCCGCTATCACCAGCTTGCTGTCCGCTATCGCTGCCAAGGAATACTTTACACTGCTCTGCGTGTTCCTTTGCGCCAGCAAGCGCGGCAGATAACCGAACTGCTCGATTTTGGGGAGCAGCTTAACCTGCCACTCCGTGCGCAAATCCTCCTCATCCGAAATAAGAACGGAGCATGGTTTTAAGTTTTTTCCTGCGGCGCTGGCGGCTTCCCTCCATCCTTTTTCAGTCAGTTGAAAGGTAATTCCTTCCCTGATGAGCAATTGCTCGTTTCTCAGCTTATCAATGATATATACCAGTTCTTGCAGATTGGGAGAATACGTCAGATTGTAGCTGTTGGAGAGCGGATGAATAATCACCGGGTCCCCCGGACCATTGGAATGTCTATGCAAATACTGGAGCAAACGATTCCCTTTGTCTTGAATGTTCGCCGGATTGTCGGGAGAATTTGCAATGGCTTCCATATCGTTGGCGGATAAAGCGACCTTTTCATTGCAATCCGTCCGCTCCCGGATATAAGCCGAAACTAAATGAAGCAAGCCGCGTTTCTTTTGGTGCGGAAACGATTGTATCGCATTGTAGCTGTCCGTCAGCAGGCTATAAGACCCGCCGGGTGAACAGAAACAGTCCATATATCTATCATACTCGCCTTCCTGTTTAGTGAAGACAATCTTATCGCAAAACAAACAGCGTTTCTTCATCATGACAACATCACCTCTTAATCGATTGCTATCTCCTACCTTACCAAGATTTTTTTGAAAAATAGACAAGAAAATTTTTCCGCCGAAGGAGCCAAATGAATATTTTTCCTTCTTTGTCAAACACTATAAGTTAGGTTATATAGGAGGCTGATGTTTCATGTGTCAACGTTTTTCCATGGCGGCCGAGCTGGCGGAGGTTCAGGAGCATTTTCAGATCGAGCGGGTGATGTACTACTATAAAAACCGCTATAACATTAGCCCCACGCAGCATACGCCGGTCGTGCTGCAGCAGAACGGGGAGCGGATTTTGGACGAGTTCCGTTGGGGATTCGTGCCCTACTGGGGAAAGGATGCGATCAACGCGGATCTCCGGAATGTGCAGCGGAATCCGACTTACCGCAGAATGGTGAACAAGCAGCGGTGCATCATCCCGTGCAACGGATTTTACTATTGGAAAAATGAAGGCAAGAAGTCATACGCGGTGCGGGTCGTCATGAAAAACCGCGCCATGTTCGGGGTGGCCGGTTTATACGAAATCTGGCGGGATGCGCGCGGGGAACCGCTTCGCACCTGCACTCTGGTTATGACCGAAGCCAACCCGTTGATCGGAGAATTTGAGAGCCGGATGCCGGCGATTCTCTCTCCGGAGAACATGACCCGGTGGCTGGATGAGGGGACGAACGATTTGGATGCGTTAGATCCGATTCTGCGGCCCCATTCGGCCGAAGAGATGCATGCGTACGCGGTGGCGCCGCTGATTGACAACGACAAACACGACACGGCCGAATGCATTCGCGAGATGGATCTGGAGCGGGCGTGGATAAAACGCTGATTTTTCCGGCGCACGGAGTATGGCACCTCCGTGGCCGTTTTTTTTAACCGAACCAAGTACACTTTTTTACTTCCATAGGTTTCCACCATCTGCACAACCAGCTTGCGGCCTTTGAAGAGCCTTATCACTGAAAAACCTGGAGCATGAGAAGTTCATCAGCCTGACGACAAGCCATCCGCTGCGAAGAACGACCGACCGCTTCTTCGCGCAGCTGCCGTACGAACCGTACATTATCTTTGAAAGCGATGATCCCGCTACGGTCAGAGGGTTGATCCAGACCGGCATCGGCGGCTCCTTCATCCCATCCATTCTATGGAGCAAGGTTGTTACCGTAGATATCAAGCTGCTTCACATTAGCGAACCCCGGTGCAGGCGCACCATCTATTTGTCCTGGCCCGCCGGAGAGCGGCTGACCGACACGGAAAACTCGTTTTTCGAGTTCATCCTTCAGTTCTTCCGGGAGATCGGCATCAGACTGGCAAAAAAATGCGGCAGCCTCGGACCAGAAAAGTCCGGGACTGCCGCTATATTATTAAACTTATAGCTGCTGTCTATGCTTGCAAATTCAACTCCCGCTTTAAACGGTCCAGTTGCAGCAGATGATGCCGGTAATGCATCTCGATCAGCAAAAACCACTCTTTGGCGTTTAACGGGCCGAGTCTGGGATGCGGCATCTTGTTGCGTTCGGGCGCCTGAAGCAAAGCGGGTTCGGTGCGTTTCATCCGCTCCAATACACCACGCAGCCCTTCCGACAGCTGCTGCTTGCTCCCCGGCTGCTGCGGCGTGTATTGCGGCGAAGCCGGGACCCGAATCCGAACGGGCGGAAAGCTCCCCAGTTCGAATACCGCCCGGCCCTGCTCCGTTTTTTCCCCCGTATGGACCAAGGTTGCTTCGCTTTCGGCCAAACATTGGTCGATATGGCTCAAATGCATAAATTGCGCCGATTGAATCAAATGCATGTACATTTGCCCGATGGACCATTCCTCCTCATCCGTTTTTTTCAGCAGCTGCTCCATATCGAGGTTTTCCAGTTCGCTCAAATACCGTTCCACCGTTGCTTCAAACGCCTGCAGTGCCTCAGCCGTACTTCTCATCATTACAAACAACTCCTCTTCAATCATGGGATATACTCCCATTATAAAAAGACGCTACTGACAACAGCGTGTCAGTAGCGTCTTAAAATTTTTTCGGCCTCTTCCCGAATCCGGCGGCGGAGGGAGTCCGGTTCCAGCACCTCGACATCCCCGCCCCATCCGAGCACATATGGCAGCAGCTCCTCCAACTGCCGGACGCGAAAGGTGACCCGTAGTCCGTCCTCCCGCTCTTCAGTCTCTTCTACATAAAAATTAACGGTTTCGGCGATTTTGTCGGCGATTTCGGGGTTCACCCGAACCAGCACCTGCAGGTTACGGTCATTCGGCGGGCGGTAACGGCTTAGATTAAAGCCGGGCGGCATGGAAAAGCGTTCTTCCAATACGGCAAGCTCCGTCATCCGCGACAAGCGGAAATGGCGGATATCCTGCCGCAGCTCGCAGCGTGCGACCAAAACCCAATTCCCCTGTACGAGCGTCAGCCCGTATGGCGCGGCCTCCCGCTTGCTCTCCCTGCCCCCGCCCGCTTCCGGGATTTTTTTCAGATACCTAAAGCTAATTTTACGCCGCTCCAAAATCGCCCGTCGTACTTGGCCGAGATAGTCTTTCTCCTTCCGCCCGGTTACCGGTTCGCCAGCACGAAGGAGTCGCATCGTCTCCCGTACGCGCGCCGACTCGCCGCGTACCGGCTCCGGGAGAATCGCTTCGATTTTGCGCCTGGCCGCCTTGGCCACCCTGTTGTAATCGCTATCCAGCCTCTGCTCTATAAAATCCGTCCCCATAAGCAAGGCCACGGCCTCTTCCGCGGTAAATCCCACCGGCGGCAAAAAGTATCCTTCCATTAAGGAATAACCCTGCCCGGGAGCTCCGACAATCGGAACCCCCGCTTCGCTCAAGGCTTGAATGTCGCGGTATATCGTCCGCACGCTTGTCTCGAAATGAGCCGCCAAATCCTCCGCTCTCAGCACCTTGCTTCGCTGCAGTTCAAGCGTAATGGCGAGCTGCCGTTCGGTTTTGTTCATATTATTTTCCTCCGTATAAAACTGCCCACTCCAATAATAATATAACCATGCAGTCAGATGGAACCGACTAAAGGAGGAGTGGTTAAAGTTATGTCATCAAGCAGAAATCATCAAGAAGCGCACGGAATCGGACAAGCCGAGGAGCAACTGAACGATCAAGCCGAGGCGGCCGTTGAAATTCAAGGCCAAGCGGAAATCGACCGCCACATCAAACAAGCCGTTAAACGTCCGTACAAAACATCCGCAGAAGATGCCGAATAAGTTGTGAACAAGCAAAGTTAAACGAACCTCGGGGCGCTTTCGCGCCGGGTTCGTCCAACTTTTTTCGGGCAACCTCTTTCGATATTAGTTGAAGCCGCCGTTCACACGAATCGTCTGCCCCGTGATCCAGCGGGCTTTGTCGCTAACGAGCAGCTCGATCGCATTTGCGATGTCTTCCGGTTCGCCAAGCCGTCCAAAAGCATTTATGCGTCGAAACGAATCAATCAGCTCATCCGACTTGCCGTTCAAGAATAACTCGGTGGAGACTTGTCCTGGCGCAATGCAATTGATGATGATGTCTTTGGGACCGAATTCCTTTGCCAATTGGCGGGTCAGTTGCTCGACCGCACCTTTTGTAGCTGCATATACGCTGTACGTCGGCAGCATCGCACCTGACACGGAGGTCGATAAATTGATGATCGTCCCGCCTTTTTCCAAATGCTTCATCGCTTGCTGGCAGGCAAAATAAGTCC
Source organism: Paenibacillus macerans (assembly GCF_900454495.1). Taxonomy (NCBI): domain Bacteria; kingdom Bacillati; phylum Bacillota; class Bacilli; order Caryophanales; family Paenibacillaceae; genus Paenibacillus; species Paenibacillus macerans. Next base: position 1,293,782 of record NZ_UGSI01000001.1, on the reverse strand, counting down.
CTTTCACATTAACCGCAAAATGCCGGTCAAACATCTCCTCCGTTACATCCTCGATGGGTTTGCAAACCATGATGCCGGCATTATTAACGAGAATATCCACACGCCCATATTTATTGAGCGTCTCGGAGAACAACGCTTCGACTTCGCTTAAGTTGCCGACGTTGCCGCGGATTGCGGCCGCTTCCCCGCCGGACTGCTCGATCGTTTTTACGACCTCGTCCGCTTTGTCCGGATTCGAAGAATAATTGACAATCACCTTTGCCCCAGACTGCGCTAACTGGATGGCGATTTGTCTTCCAATTCCTCTGGACGCCCCAGTGACGATGGCAACTTTTCCATGTAAAGTCATTTTCATTCTCTCCTTTTTTTGTTTTTGGCTGAGCGATTATCGCCGGATTTGACCTTGCAAGTTCATTATAATAAGTACTTGAATGATCCCGTTAGAACATATCTGTTCGATCCTTGCCTAATTCTCTTCGGTCTATATAAGTTAAACTATTAATTGTGCGGATCAGGGCTTAAAATATTAGGACTGCTCAATAAGGAGCAGTCCTAGCACAGTTTAAAAAGTTATAATTGCTCTCCAAGTCCCTCCGCCTTGAGTACAACTAAAAGTGCCGGTAACCGTTCGGCCGTCCCCGGCAATGGTACCGATGTAGTCGCAGTTATTTCCATCGCTGCTGTTTCTCCGTAAAACCTGGACGTTGTTGCCGAATATGTTGATCGTCAATACGGCCGTTACATCCTGCGCCCCGGGCATCGTCCACCTGGCATCGAAAATGTTGCTGTTTCCCCGGCGCCGCCATACGCCACTCCAGCCCCCTTCTTGTTCAAACCAGACCCTGCCTAATCTGATTCTCTCGCGCCGAATGATCGTAGCAGTCCACCTGCCTCCGCCCCGGGTACATCTGTAAGTCCCGGTTACAGTACGGCCATCTCCAGAAAGTGTTCCAGTGTAGATGCAATCGTTTCCGTCACTGCTGTACCGCCGCTGAACAAATACAAAATTGCCAAAAATAATAATTGTCAAAACTGCAGTTACTGGTTGAGCTCCAGGCATAGTCCACCTGGCATCAAAAGTGTTGCTGCTTCCTCGCCTGCGCCACACCCCGCTCCACCCGTCTTCTTGTACGTGCCATTCAATGCCCAAATCTTGCTGGCGAAATGCGGAATCGGGTATTTCATACGGGGCGTAACCTGATGGAGCGTAATTGTATTGATACATGATTATTCTCCTTTGTTACACTTATTTAGCAATATATTATTGTGGGATTACGCCCATGTTTCCTACATACGCCTATTTTGGGCGCTCAGCTTTGCCAGCATAAGCTGAATCCGGAGCGGCCACAGGCAGCCAACCTGCCAGCAACGCTCCTCCCTCCGGATGGTTGCTTGCGGCAAGTTCACCTCCATGCCGCCTGACGATTCTTTGTGAAATGGTCAGCCCTAACCCGCTGCCTCCAGTGGAGCGGTTTCTGGAGACTTCCCCGCGATATAACGGTTCGAAAACGCGCTTCAGTTCCTCCGAGGAGAAGCCCGGGCCGGTGTCACGGATCGTAAACTTTACTTTATCGCCCGCTTTATAACCTTGCACAACAATTTCACCGCCAATTGGGGTATGTCTGACGGCATTATCCAGCAGATTGTTCATGGCGCGTTCCATGAAGTGCGCATCCCCGTTAATCAGCAAATCGTCCCCGGCATGAACTAAGATCGGGATCTGTTTCTGCCGGGCCAGCGGACTCAGACTGTCCACCGACTTCTGGAGGATGAGTTTAATATCAACCGTATTGTTGTTCAACTCCGTCTTCAAATACTCCATTTTTGTAAAGGTGAACAGGTCCTCAACGAGCCGGTCCAATTGTGCCGATTTTTCCTTGCAAACCGCCAAATATTTTGCCATTTTCTCCGGCGATTCAGCAATTCCTTGCTCCAAACCGTCCAAATAACCGCGTAACGCGAACAGCGGTGTCCGTAAATCATGCGCGACCGCGGCAATCACGAACCGGCGCTCCTCTTCCAATTCCGCTTGTTTCCGATACGACTTCTGCAGCCCGTTGACCATCGCTTCAAATCCGTCGCGGACTTCAGCGATTTCCGTAATCCTGGACCGGGGCAACCGCACATCCCAATCTCCTGCGGCGATTTGTCTGGCCGCATTGCCCATCTTCTCGAGCGGCTTAAGCAGGAACCGCCGCATTTCAACAGCGATAATAAAAAATGCCAATAAAAATCCGGCAAACGCCGAAATCATTTGAACGGTATTGGACTTGGGCAGATAAATGACCGCCCTTCCCAGCAAATGACCGTCCTCAATGACGGAAATCCGTTCCGTAGACCGCAGGGAGCCGCGGCGCTCCGGATTGGACCGGTAAATCTCCTGATCCGACGCCGATAAAATAGCCGCATCCATATTCGCTTTCCGCAGCTCTTCATGCAGCTTTGTCTGCCAAATAGGATCCCTCCACTTGTCCGAACCGGCTTCAATCCTGGCAATGATCCCGTTTAATTTTGCTTGCAGCGCTTTATTTTGCAGCCCGCTGTTTGCGATGCTTAGCGTTTTGGTTTCCATAAAGTGTGCTGTCAGAAAGAAAATCCACGGCAATGAGAGGATGAACAAGAAGCAAAGCAAAGTAAACGTACGTATGCGAAGTGTTCTCATTTTATCCTCCTTCAAAGCGATAGCCAACACCCCATACGTTTACCAGGTATTCCGGATGGTTCGGATCGGATTCGATCTTTTCGCGCAGCCGGCTGAGATGAACTCGAATCGTATGGCGATCGCCCACCCCATCCCAAAATTTTGCGAGCAGTTGCTCATAGGAAAACACATGTCTCGGGTGCTCGGCGAATAATCGCAACAGCTCATATTCCTTGGGCGTGAGCACGACGTTTTTCCCGTCCGCCAGCACCTCTCTGGTGGACAAATTTAACTTGATGCGGCCATAATCGAGGATTCTTCCGTCCGCTTGCCGGCCCCCAGCGGTGCGCCGCAAGACGGCTTTTACCCTGGCCACGATCTCTCCGGGCGAAGCGGTTTTGACGATATAGTCATCGCCGCCGAGCGTCAAGCCGCGAATCTTGTCCACATCATCGCTGCGCGCGCTAAGGAACAGGATCGGCACGCTGCTTTCCGCCCGAATCCGCCGGCACAGCTCAAACCCGTTTTGCCCCGGCATCATGATGTCGAGAACGATACAGTCGATGGAGTTTTGCTCAAACAAAGCCCAAGCTTCAGCGGCGTCGCCTGCGGTGATGACTTGAAATTGGTCGTTCTCCAAAAAGTCCCTTAATAGTTCAACGATACTTTGGTCGTCGTCTACAACGAGTATCGTATGGAATGAACTCATCAGCATCCCACCTTCATCCCCTAGTTTATCATCTTTTCGGAAAGAACCGACAAACCCTTATGTTTTGTGATGGATTGTTTATTGTTTTGTGACTTTTTTACAGCTTGGTTTGAGATATTCGTTTGTTATGATTTGATTTACTTTGAACTAGGAGGATTTACTGATGCTAAGCGTTCAAGTTGTGTTGTTTGACGGCTTTGACCTGTTGGATGCCATCGCGCCTTACGAGGTGTTTAACTCCGCTGTCCTGCATGCCGAAAATGCGGTAAGCGTGGAGTTCGTCACCGCCGAAGGACCGAGGTCCGTGACCAGCGGCATCAACGGATTGAAAATTGAAGCCAGCGGCAGATTGAATCCGCAGCAGGCGGGGATCATCCTCGTGCCCGGCGCGGCGGGGGACGTCGAAGGAGATGGCCCCGATTCGATCCCAGCCATTTTGAGCAGAGCAGTGCAAACGGAATTAACCGGACTGATGGAGCAAGCCCTCAGGCAACAAGACATCATCGTCGCCACCGTATGCGGCGGCTCCCTGCTGCTGGCCATGGGAGGGCTGCTGGAAGGCAGAAAGGCGGTAACCCATCATTTGGGTATGGATGTGCTAGGGGCAACCGGAGCGGTTCCCGTCCCGGCACGGGTCGTAGATGACGGCAATCTCGTTTCCGGCGGCGGCGTAACATCCGGACTCGATGTAGCGCTGTACCTGGTGGAACGTGAGCTTGGACCGCGTATCGCCCATGCGGTAGAGCAACTGTTCGAATTTGAACGGAGGGGGACGGTCTGGAGAGCAACCGGACTTGCGCCTGGCGGTCATAAACAAAAGGCGGACAACGAACCGAACATCGCGGCGGATAAAGCGAAAGCGGCTTATGGCGCCGGGGATAACAAAACCTCGCAGGCACCTGTCTTCGAGGGGGACTGGGTCGCGACGATCGCTACGCCCGTGGGGAAAATGCAGGTAAAACTCTCCATCTCAACGAGCAGCGGGGGGATCGAAGGCAACGCAACACAAGGGAATGAGACGGTCCCGTTTTTGGACCCCGTCCTGCAGGACGGCAAGCTTACCTGGTCGCTGCGAATCACGAAACCAATGCGCTTAAATCTGAAATTCGAAGCCGTCGTAGACGGAGATGACCTGATCGGTGTCGCCAAGGCCGGCATGCTGCCGTCATCCAAATTAACCGGAAAGCGGGTTTCTTGAGCTGGGGGGACCACATGAACATACGGAAAACATTATACGGACTTTTGGCCGCGGCCAGCGTTCTGTTCATCATTTATTCTCTGGTGAAAAATTATTGGATCGATCCCGGAGCTGCGGAATTTTTAAGCCATAAAACCGGTCTGAAACGCGAGCTTAATCTTCCCGTCTGGTTAAACGTGATGTACATCCACGTTGCCTTTGCCTGCATCGCCATGGCGGCGGGGCTGCTCAACTTCTCCAATCGAATCTTTGAAAAAAGCCGCAGGTTCCATCGCATTAACGGCTACGTTTATATCGTGTCCGTGCTGCTTGTCGTGCTGACTTCCGGATACATGGCGCCTTACGCCACCGGCGGAAGAATCGGCAGCATGGGATTCAATGCGCTGAATCTAATCTGGCTGTTCATCACGATGATGGCGCTCGTCCAAATTAAAAGGAAACGGACTACGCAGCACCGGAATTGGATGATCCGAAGCTACGCCTTTTGTTTTACGAATATGCTGATTCATCTCATCACCTCCCTTTTTCATCAGGGATTCGGTCTTGTATACGCAATCAGCTACACCATTGGCGTTTATGGCTCCATAGTGCTGCTGCTGGTCATTCCCGGCATCATCATTAGAATGATCGGCCAATCCAGGAGTAACTTCCGGACTTGAAGCGGCTTTGTATTCGGTGACAAAAAATAAACCCTTCACTGTAAGTTGTTCTCCGGAGAGATGGTGATAAACGTCACCTCAATCTCTCCGGAGAATCAATTTCTGAGTTCGCTGGAACTTAGATTGTCGATGAACCAAAGTCCGTGATCGTAAATTGAATGTCAAAGGTCACCGGCGTTTGACTGAAAACGTCGTCCCAATGATCCTCCACCGTTTTCCAGTATTTCGGTTGCTGAATCTTTAGTTTTTCACCGAATCCGGCCACTTCGACTTTGTATTTCGACTGCATTTTTTCCAACGTCGTTTCGAGCATTTGGGACAACCTTTTTTCAAATATCTTCTTCACTTTCTCCTGATATTCGATTTTGGACGGATTCTCCAAAACATCCCAATTTTCGATGATCCGCCCTTCCGATTCGAGCTTTACATGGAACGAAGGCCGATTATCCCGCACCTCGGAAGTGATTTTGCTCTTTATGGATTCAACCTCATAAGTGATCGGTTCATTGCGCCAATCGTAGCTTTTAATGGCCCCACCCTGCACTTCCCCTTTTATCCAGGAAATGCTCTCCACATCCGTTTGGTCCAGCAAACCGATCCATCGTCCGGTCTCCCCTTTAATAATACCGGCACCCGAAAATTCCGTCTCGCCACCCCCTGCCACAACCTCCTGCAGGATAAAGCTGCGCTTGGAGCCCAGCAGACTATCCAGCCTGGTCAAATTAACCTCCTTCAAGATTTTACCGGTTCTAAAATGGCCGCGCAGCAGATCCTTCAACTTGAAGGCCGGGATTTCGCCGGACTGTCCCGCTTCAAATGTATCCCGCGCCAGCCCTTGGCTAAGCAGCACAATACAGCTCGGACGAATATCGTTATCGCGGAGCACGAACTCCAGCAGCTTGTCCAAGTTTTGCTTTTGGACCAGTTCAGTGGATATGACGATCACCTTCAGGTGATGGCCGATGACCGCGCGCTGCCGGCGAAGCGAATACTGTCGCATAATCTCGAAAAGAGAGTCGCCCGTTTCCGATGTATTCAGAAATTCTGGCCCTCTGCCTTCCCCCTCTTGTTGTTTGCCGCCGCCGGAAGATTTCATCGGAACGATCTGGATAGTGGCCGTCATCAGATCCCGCTTAGAATAACTTCCCCCTTGCTTCTCCAACTGCTGTTCAATGGCTGTCGGCTTCCCTACGTCCAAAGCCAATCCGACGTACATGCTTAAATCCTCGATTTCTTTACTGCTCCAGCACCCCGTTTGCATCACAAGCAATCCAGCGACAGCAAAAAGGGACAGAATACGCCGTCTACACATGCTGTTTAAGTCCTTTCTTCCGGATGAGGAATATGACGGATAACGGCAGGGTCACCAAGACGAACACGATGACGCTCATGATTCCGTTTGCTCCGCCGAGTCCAAGTAAGTCGTTGATGCTTTTGGGCAAGAGCGCCGCGATAAAAATCACCGGCATTAGCGCAAATAGAGCGGCAGGGAACTTGATGCGGAAAACGTTCGATACTCCCAGGGAGACGACGAAAAAATTGCTGGTGAAATTGCAAAACATCTGCATGATCCAAATCACCATAAACGGAAATTCAAACCGTTCGAAAAACAATCCGCTGATTTCAAAGCTTCGCAGAAGGTCAAGCGTCGGCCAGGTGCTTCTTAATACGGCGCTCGTCGACATGCCTCCCACAACAATTACGGTTGTAATAAGGTACAATGCGATCGGAATGCCCATTCCGGGCAGCAGCCTTTTGGCCGCTTTCTCGGGATGCTGCAGATGCCCGACCAAAATCAGTACGACTTCGAAGCCCGCAAAGCTGAGGAGCGTTGAATTCAAGCCCTCGACTACAGGGGGCAGGCCTTCCCCGAGCAAAGGACGCAAATTATCGATATTGAACAGCCTCAAGCTGAGAAACAGGCTGAACACCAAAACCAGGATACTGACGGGAAAAATAATCTGGAACAAGCGGGCAATGCAGTTGATTCCTCCGGAAATCAAATAAGCCGCCACCCATATAAAAGGAATGATAATGGCCCAAATGGGGGTGTCCTCAAGCAAATAAAAGATCGTCACCTCCCCCAATACGCGGATCTCAAAAACGGCCATCATCAGAAAGTAAATGATCAGCAGCGCGGACAAAGCGCTGCCCGGGATGACGCCGGCGATTTTTCGCGAGAATTCAAAGACCGTGGCCCCGGGAAACTGTTGGCACAATTTTATCATGACAAACGCCGCCAGCAGCGCAAGGATGCTTGCCAGGGCAACGGATAACCAGGCGTCAGGGGTCTGTACTTTTTCGGTGGCGCTCCTGGGCAAGTTCAGAATCCCGGCCCCAAGGATGCTGTCGGTTAGAAACACAACCGCTTGCGATATCGTAATTTTGTCATCAGAACGTGTAAACACAAAGGGCCCCTCCCGACGTATCAATTTAGGATCTGCGCTGCTCACGGGTCGTCTTCAGCATCGCGGGTCTGCGCTTCATTAACGTCAGGGGCGCGCGGATGAACAAATCCTTCCAGTCGCGAAGCCGGAGCGGCGAGACTGGAGTTACATAAGGCACCCCAAAGCTTTCCAGCTTGGTTAGATGGCTGCACAGCAGCAGAAAAAACAGGATCGTTCCGAATATGCCCAGCACAGCGGCAAAAAACATCCCCGCAAAGCGCAAAATGCGCAGCGTAATCCCCGCGCTGTACATCGGGATCGAAAACGAAGCGATGGCGGTTACCGAGACGACAATAACCAGAAACGGGCTGACAATTCCCGCCTGGACCGCCGCTTCCCCGATGATCAGGCCGCCGACGATGCCCATCGCGGAGCCGATCGGCCTGGGCAGCCGGACCCCCGCTTCACGCAAAATTTCAATCGAGACTTCCAGGATCAAAATTTCGATCAGCGAAGGAAAGGGCACCCTTTGGCGGGTCTCGATAATCGTGATAGCCAATTCGGTCGGGATCAACCCGGGATGAAAAGAAATAAATGAAATATACAGCGAAGGAATCATCAGGGACATAAACGCGGTAAAAAAACGCAATGTCCGCAAAAGCGATCCACCCATCCACCGTTCATAGTAATCTTCGGGAGACTGCAGCAGCATGCTGAACGTCACCGGAACAATGAGCGCAAACGGCGTTCCGTCCAGAAGCAGCGCGATTCTTCCTTCCATAAGGGCGCTCATGACCCGGTCCGGCCGCTCCGTATTTTGCGCCTGCTGAAAGGGACTCAATATATCATCTTCGATCAATTGCTCGACATAACCGGACTCGGCGATATAATCCAAATTTATTTTGGCGATCCGCCGCTCCACTTCCTGAAGCAAATCGGGATTCACAATCGTTTTCATATAGACGACCGCCAGGTCTTTTTTAACGACATTGCCGACGACGTATTTTTTGATTTCCATTTGCTCCGTACGTCCCTGGCGCCGGAGCAGCGCCGTGTTATCGCTTAATACCTCGGTGAAACCTACCCTTGGCCCGCGCAGCAGCGCTTCCGAAATCGGCTCCTCGATGGATCTGGTTTTCCCCTTCGGGGTACCGACAAGCAAAGCATGGGGCATCCCCTCCGCCAGCAAGGCCGTATATCCCGTCAAGATCGCTTCGCTAAGGCGGCGGGTCTCGGTCACTTCGGTAATTTCACTGATGGGCAATGTTTTTTCCTTAAAGTACGAAGCAAGCTCTTCAGGCGGACGTTTCGGTTTTTGTTCCGCATCTTGAGCGGCGTCCGACATCAACACCTGCAACACATGGGTATCGATCAGCTGTTCCTCCTGCATTCCGTCAACGTAGATCAACACCGCCCGGACGCCGAACGGCGTGACTTCATATTCCCGGAAATGCACGTCGTCATTGCCGCCGATCGCCTCTTTCATGGACATGAGATCCGTTTCATAATCTCCGGATAACGGCGGACCGGAACTTTCCCGGGATGCCGGCGATTCGGCGGCGGATGCCCCCCGGCCTTCGCTCCCGTTCCCGGAATGGCTTGGCCGGCCCGTTACGACCGAGCGGAGCCGGCGGTGCAAGGCATACAGGACAATAGGAACCAGCAAGGTGAACCCCGCCTGCACAAAGATCGTCCAGTCAGGAATATAGGCTGCAATTTTAGACCACACAAGTAACACCCTTAGGAAAATGGTTTTCTTTAATTTACCCAGAAATTAGAAATTAGATGCATACCAGCCAGATGACCGGAAATAAAAAAACACTGCCTGGTCAGGCAGTGTGCGTCAAAACGCCATGCTTATGTTTTACGCCAGATTCAAATCATCAAGCTGTTTGGAGCTTAGCCGGATATCCAACGCGCCTAGGTTTTCTTCCAACTGAACGGAATCGCTCACGGCAACAAGCGGTAAGGCCGCCGGGGCGTTTTGCAGCATCCAAGCAAGCACAATTTGATTTGGCGTGTGTCCCGTCTCTTTCGCCAGCTTCCTTACCGCCTGCAATCTGTAGCCCGTAGCCTTGCGAGCAATACGATCCATTCGAAATCGTGCTCCCGATAAAGCCGATGTCCATTCATGGCCCGCGGTATCGGGTCCATGAGACCGATCCGCTCGTTCGCAGTGTATGTACGCTTAAACCGGTGAGTTCGGCAGCCTGTTGAATCGTCAACTCTTTCTCTTTCTCTGTCATCTGTATCCCCTCCTGTCAAGTAGTCTACAAGTTTGAGCGCGCTCTAAGTCAACAGGCATTGCGCCAAAAAAACTGCAAAAAACAGCTGCCTGAAAACTCCAGAGAAAAAAAATAAGGACATAAAATGTCGTTATTCTGGCGAAATCCGTCCATTCGGGAAAAATAGAGGAAATTTTTGCCGCTATTTGCCTCCGTCGTAAGAAATGCCTGCGTTCTAGACCATTCATAGGAAAATAAGGACAAAAATGGACCTCTGTCAAGAAAGTGGACACCCTTTTAAGCAACTTTTCTCTTATTAAATTGCGCAGCAAAGCGAACCGGTGACAAATAGCCGAGTGAACCATGGATCCGTTTTCGGTTGTAGAAGAATTCAATGTAACGGTAGATCTCGTCATAGGCTTGCTGCTTGGTCTTAAATCGCTTGCAGTAAATCAACTCCTTCTTGAGGATGCTGTGAAAGGATTCAATACAAGCATTGTCGTAGCAGTTGCCTTTGCGGCTCATGCTGGCTGTCATTTTGTAAATTTTGAGTTGTTCTCTGTACTCGTGGGACGCATATTGGCTCCCTCGATCCGAATGATGAATGAGCCCTTTTTTAGGCCTTTTGGCCACATAGGCATCCTTCAGAGCGTCCAGAACAAGATCGGTTGTCATTCGGTCATTCAAACGCCAGCCCACGATCTCACGGGTGCATAGGTCCATAACGCTGGCAAGGTACAGCCGACCTTCTCTACAAGGAATGTACGTAATGTCGGTAACCCAAACCTTATTGGGTTTGTTCACTTGAAACTGCTGGTTAAGGATATTGGGAGCAATCGGTAAGTCATGGTTAGAATCGGTAGTTTGCACTTTGTATTTACGTGCGACACAGGCGCGAAAGCCGAGCTCCCGCATGTATAAACCAATCGTCCTCTCCGTTACGTTCTCGCCTTCCTGATTCAGCAAGTACGTGATTTTAGGGGCCCCGTAACGCTGCTCGGAATCGTTGAAGTGATAAGTAATCCTTTTCAGCAGGTGTAACTTACGCAATGCTCGCTCACTCGGCTTTTTGTTTCGCCATTTGTAGTAGCCGCTCCGGGAAACTCTAAAAACCTGGCACATCTTCTCCAAAGAAAACTCGGAGCGGTGATCTTCAATAAACTGAAACCTTACTTCTTTGGTTTGCTGAAGATGTGCACTGCTTTTTTTACGATGGCCAGTTCCTCTTCCACATCGGCGATACGCTGCTGGCTTTCGCGGAGTTCACGCTCTTTGTCTTTCAAGAGTTGTTCGAGTTCCCGAACGCGTTCGACGTTTGTGATGGGTTCGTTCTTAAACTCACGGTATTTCGCCTTCCAGGAATGCAATGTCTTTGCTGGGATATCTAGCTCCAAGGCTACGTCCTCCACCGACTTTGTCTGTTCTTGGAGATATTTTACCGTTTGTCTCTTAAATTCTTCGTTATATCGTTTCCGTTGTTCACCCATGTGAACACCTCCTCAGATAGTTCCATTATCTTTTTCTCTTAACGAGGTGTCCACTTTTTATTCTAGCTCTAAAAGTGCCGCTAATGGGGATGAACATGCCAAACTCCGGATCATAAGCACATAAAGATCCGCTATTTTTAAGATCAACGGTTATTGCTCCAATCGCCGGCTGCCAAACACCGATTTCTAGGTTGAGCCCAAATTTTACATGAGAACTCAATAGAGTAGATAAGCCAGTGAAAAATTTCACTGGTCTGCTCTTCATTAATTATGCAGAAGCATGCGGCTACTCCGCCGGCGGATCGGCATGAAGGTCCCGGTCTTGCTCGGCGAACGTCCAACGAGTAAACGTAACCTCCAGGCCGTACCGAGCCGGTGAACAATGGTCTCCCTCCTGCATCACGGACAGAGGCGGGTTCAACCATTTCCCCGTCTCCCAATTCAGTATGTTTTTGTTCACTTCCGATCTCCTATCCGAATAAGTAATCACTAATTCCCCAATACCAATTCTCGCTGGCCTTCCTGATTCCCTGCCCCCCGCTTTATTCATTTACAGAAGGTCTCTTAATGCTCCGCAGCTTCCGGAGAATTTCCAGCAATATGACGTTAAAACTGACCCATACCCCGCAAAGACGTCGCTTGGATACTGTTCTTTGAAATAAACACGGCTGACGCCGACCGCGAGGCAGATTACAATACCCCCAATAACAACAGGTACGCGAACATTGCGGTTTTGATAATAACGCAGCAGCAGAAAGGCCGAAAACCGTATACCGTGATCGAGATCAGCGTCTCTCCACTGGGAAAGGTATTGAGTGGCGGGACGCCTGCCGCAACCGGTCCCGGACGGTGAAAAATGAGACGCAAAATAGGATCCAAAAAATCCCTGCCCGCTACGACCCAAACAAGAAAGGCCAGGTCAAGCCTGCGCTCCTTGCTTTGCAGCACGATCCAGACCGCAGTGAGCCCTAATACGGGTCCGTAGAAATAAAGCGTTCCGGGTATGGCAGCAACATTCATTAAACTTGTCCATTTCGGACCAAAAATGGTTGCCGACAGATAGAATGCAATCTCGTCGATTTCCTCGAATTCATGGCCAAAAAATCTTGGATTACGCCTAGCATCAGCCAGAAAAACAATATGAATACGGCAAAAGAAGTCAGCAGCAGAAACCGGACTTTGCCCGTAATGCTCAAGCCAGTAAGTTAGGATTTCCAAGGTTGATCTCCTCCGGATGCAAAAAAGACGGTTTGCAAAAATGCTAGCCGCCTTGCTAGTGTTTACACCGGATTTTAGCACTTCTTCCCTGCCCGGAGCAATCTTCCGGATGGTTTGCGGACTTTTTAATCGCGCCCATAAAGGGTATACTTGAATACGCAGAAATTGATGGGAGTAGAGGAAGGGTTATCTATCATGCAAAAGACGTTCCAACGACTGAAGACTGTAAAATTATTTACGACGCTGTACCGTTTGAAAATCGTACAAATCTTGATTCCTATCGTCATTATCGGATTGATTATTTGGGCCGGCCAGGCCGAGTTCCGCCGCATTGACTGGGCCGCCACCCTCCGTGTGCTGCACCGCCTGGAGCCGTCCAGGGTTCTGCTGCTCATCGCCATGTCCCTTGCCGCCGTCGCCTCGGTGAGCGGCTACGAGTTTGTGCTTCGCCGCCATTTCCGGCTCCCGATCGGGCGCTGGACGACGTTCCGTTTTGCGTGGATCGCCAATACTTCAAACAATGTCATCGGGTTCGCCGGAATAGCCGGAGCGGCTCTGCGAACCTATCTATACCGGAGCCGCGGGATTTCCGTTGCGACGATCACGGCTTCCATCGCTTTCCTGTCGACCATCACCATTACGGGCATATCTCTACTGGCCTGGGGAGATCTGGCCGGACTGCTTCCGATTGATGCGGTCACCCGTTCCCACCCCTGGACGCTGTATGCCGTCTGGGCGCTTGCCCTTTATCTGCCCGGCTACGTCCTTTTTCAGCGTTCGTCCTTTTATACCAAATGGCTGAACCGTGATCTGCCGCGGATGAACTTCTCCACAATCGCCGCGTCCGTGGCGGTCTCTTTGGTAGAGTGGGTATTATCCGGCATCGCCTTTTGGATGATCGCTTCGACCCTGCTGCCGGACCTGTCGTTCCGCACCGGGCTTGGCATTTACACCATCGCCGCCGCGTCCGGTCTGGTCAGCCTGGCGCCCGGCGGCATCGGCGGTTTTGACCTGATTGCGCTGCTTGGGCTTCAGGCGCTCGGCTACGCGCCCGAAAAAACAGCCGCCGTGCTCGTTTTATTCCGGATGATGTATTACATCATTCCTTGGCTGATCGGCCTTATTATGGGGGTATTCGAGTTTGCGAACGAGCGGCGCAAAGCGTCGGAGGCCAATACGCAAACGGTTGAAAAATCGCTGAACGCCTGGCAGCGGTTCTGGGAGTTTCCCGGCCAGTATGCATGGCTTTCGGAAATCGGAGCGTGGGCGCTCGGCAAGCTGGTTTTTTTCAGCGGAGTGATCCTGCTGCTGTCAGCGGCGACGCCCGGGCTTCTCTATCGGCTGCGATTGGCCGAGCAGCTCCTGTCCCTGCCGCTGATGCGGTTATCCCATCAATTGAGCGTGATCATCGGACTGATGCTGATCGTTCTTTCCTGGGGAATCTCCCGGCGGATCAAGCGGGCTTACCAGTGGACGATGGGTCTGCTGGGCGCCGGAATCCTGTTTACCTTCACCAAGGCATTCGACTATGAGGAAGCGATTTTTTTAATATTGATCGCCTTTCTGCTTTATGTGTCGCGCAAACGGTTTTATCGGCTCGGAGCCCAGATCGGGCGCGGCACCATGGCGACATGGGCGGTTTCCACAGTTATCGTAGCTTTGTTGTACGAAGCAATCGCCTCGGGGACGCAGCCGCCGTTTTTCAAACACCTGCCGCCGGGTCACGAGCGGTATCTTCATCTCATTCTGAATCCGACCGAGCATACCGTTGCGATCATTACCGGGCTCGCCGTTACTTGGATTCTGCTCTCGCTTACGATCATTCTCCGCCCTAACAGGCTTGGTGCGCTTGGGGCGACCGAAGCGGAGCGGGACAAGCTGCGCGGCTTTCTCGGCGAAACCGGCGGCAATCTTCTGACGCACATGCTGTTTGCCGGCGACAAAAGCTTTTTTTGGGCTTGCGGCGGACGCGTCCTGTTTCCGTATTCGCTCATCCGCAACAAATTCGTGGTGTTGGGCGATCCCATTGGCCCCGCGCCGCTTCTTTACGACGGGATTCAGGAATGTCAGCGCTTTGCCGATTTATACGATCTGGAAGTTGTGTTCTATCAGGTATCTCCCGCAAACCTGCCGATTTACCATGAACACGGGTACCGATTTTTCAAACTGGGCGAAGAAGCGCTGGTCGACCTGGCAAACTTTACGTTAGCCGGAAAAGCCAACACCAGTTTGCGCAATGTGAAAAATCGCTTTGAACGGGAAGGCTTTCACTTTGAGGTGCTTCAGCCTCCGCACGATCCGCAGTTGCTCGGCCGGCTTCAGCGCATCTCGGACGAGTGGCTGGACGGCCGCAGGGAAAAAGGATTTTCACTCGGCTGGTTTGATCCTGCGTATTTGCAAGAATCTCCGATTGCCATACTTGCGGCGGCGGACGGGCAAGAGATCGCTTTTGCATCGCTTGCTCCAAGTTATGACGATCGGCGGACCATGTCCGTAGACCTGATGCGCCATTTACGCAAAACCCCGAACGGAACGATGGATTTCCTGTTTATCCGCTTGTTAGAGTGGGCGCGGGAGCAGGGGTACGCCGTCTTTAATCTGGGAATGGCCCCCCTTTCAAGCGTCGGCCAAGCGAATATGGCTTTGCGCGAGGAAAAACTGGCGAATCGGGTATACAATTATGGAGGCCACTGGTACGGCTTTAAAGGACTTCGTCATTATAAAGAAAAATTTTCGCCGCGCTGGGAGCCTCGCTACCTGGCTTATCCCGCCCGCGTGACGCTGCCCGTTTTGCTTGTCGAACTGGTCATAATGATCGCGCGGCGGCCGAAAAAAGGCCGCTAGGGCTACAT
The DNA here is from genome assembly GCF_900454495.1 of Paenibacillus macerans. Taxonomy (NCBI): domain Bacteria; kingdom Bacillati; phylum Bacillota; class Bacilli; order Caryophanales; family Paenibacillaceae; genus Paenibacillus; species Paenibacillus macerans. The sequence continues at coordinate 1,278,406 of NZ_UGSI01000001.1, read as the reverse complement.
AAAAGTAAAATGCGCCGTCCCATGAAAGCAGCCGTTGCATCTCTTGGGATGGCGCATCTTTTTTATGGGGATTAACGATATTTCGCGGCCTTGCGTTTTACAACACGTTCCCACTCATGACCTAGCAAATAGGCATTCCCCAATAATAACAATGCCACGCCGATGACTATTATAACCCTGCCCGTTACTGCAACTTCCTCATCAGTGTACCCTTTTATAGATCATCACCTACCTTTTCATGTGCAGTGTATTCCTGCCCAGGAGATACTGAATGGATAGCCGCCCATTAGAATTTTAATTCTCCGCCGCAGGAAGACGCCCCAACACCGAAACGACGGCCTGATGAATTTCTTCATAACCCGTACACCGGCAGATGTTGGACTGCAGCCAGTCCGTGATCGTCGCCTGATCCGCATCGGGATGAGTTCGTGCCAGCGCATAGATATTCATAATAAAGCCGGGAGTACAGTAGCCGCACTGGAAGGCGAACTTTTCCACGAACTCCCTTTGAACCTTCGTATCGTAAAGGCCTTCGATGGTCGTTACCTTTTTTCCCGCCGCTTCAACGGTAAGCATGAGGCAGGATTTCATAGGTATGCCGTCGACGAGTACCGTGCAGGCCCCGCAGTCTCCGTTCCGGCAGCCCGGTTTGGAGCCGGTTAAACCCAAAGAATCCCGCAATGTGTCCAGCAGCAGGTCTGCGGGCCGAATGGCGGCGGTCCGTATCTCGCCGTTCACATCCAGATCCAGCGCCATGCCGTAACGTTTCGTATCCGCCATATTATTCCGCCCCCAACGCTTTCAATATGTCTTCCAATGTCAGCTTCAGAATGAGCCCGCGATATTCCGCCGAAGCTTTAATGTCGCTCAGGATTGGCGCCGGCAACAGCGCAATGGCCTGCTCGACCCTTTCTTTCAGCGGGATGTCCCGCAGGTTTAAACGGGCTTCAATCGCTTCCGAGCGGAAAGGAAAAGCGCACACCCCGCTGAAAGCGACGCGAATCCCGGAACCGGTGCGAATCCCGGCCGCGGTGACGACCGGATAATCGATGACGGCTACTTTTCGTTTTTTTATGGTGATATAGGGCATTCTCCTATAGCTTTCATCCGTAACCGTCTGCACCAGGAATTCTCCCTTTCCAAGCTGAAGGGTTTGGTCGAACGCTTGGGTAATCGGCGCTTGTCTTCCCCCCGCCGGGCCGGCGATCCGCACTTCGCTATCGGTTAAGAGCAGCGGAAGCACCGCTTCACGGTAAATAAACCGCCCGCAAATATTGCCGCCGAACGTAATTTTATTGCGGGAGGTGCGGTCGGCAACTTCGCCCCCGGTTTCTCCAAGCAGAGGAAACACCCGGGAATCGTAAAGCTGGGACAGTGTCAGCGCGGACCCGAGAATCAGCTTATCCTCCCGAACCGACATCTCGCGGCATTCAGGGATCGCCTTCAGATCGATCACGGCCCCTGTAATCACTTGGTTAAGCCTGCCCAAGGTGATAATTTCGGTGCCGCCGGACCAATAAAGCGGCCGTTTGCCCTGTGTGTCCAATTGCCGATAAAGGTTAACGGCCTCGTTTACGGAAGCCGGCCGGTAATATTCGAAGTCATAGGGAATCATTCTGCCTCCCCCTTCTTGTCCTCCAGATCGTTTCCGGGAAAAGAGGCAATTGATTCAGCTGCACTCCCGCAGCGCGCGATAAGGCGCTGGCCAATGCGGCAGGCATGCCGATCAGCCCGTGTTCGCCCAGCGCGCGGCTGCCGTAGGGCCCATCCAGGCACGGACTTTCGATAAATTCCACCACATAATCCGGGTTTTCGCCATAACGGATTAAAGGATAATCGCGAAGCGTTGGATTATAGACGGCGCCTCCGGGGCTAAACAAAAACGTCTCGCGGTTGGCAAAGCTTAGCCCCATGGACATCGCGCCCATCACTTGGCCAAGCGCCGCTTTAAGATTCAGCACCTTGCCCGCGTCGTTGACGGAAATCGCTTTAAGCAGCCGGTAGGAATAATCCCTGGTGTCAAGCTCAATTTCTACGGCTTGGGCCCCTACGTTCCACTCCGGCCCCGGCGTGCCTTCCCCGGTCTTCGGGTTCGTCAAGTTCATCCGCCGCTGGATATAATTACCTCGGCCGATGATTTGGCCGCCGATGGAATTTCCGTTCGGATATCTGTAGCCATAGCAAATCTCTTCGACCCTGACGTTCAAGCTCGGGTCGGCCCGGACGAACACTCGTTCCCACCCCAGCTCCAGATCGTCGGGGTCCGCCCTGAGCACGCAGGCGGCGATTTTCAGCAGTTGCCCGATCGCGTCGTCCGCCGCTTTAAGCACCGCGCGTCCCGCCAAAAAAACGCCGCGGCTAGCCACCGTTTTCCAGTGCTCCGGCGTAATTTGGGTATTCACCTTAAACTTCACGTGCACCTTATCGGGACTCATCTTCAATCGCTGCGCCAGGATTTGAGCCAACACCGTTTTGGTGCCGGTGCCGATCTCCACGACGCCGGTCTCCAGATTTACGCTGCCGTCCCGATTGAAGGAAATGATCGCCCCCGAACTGGCATCCGGGTCCATGGAGGAATTTTTCCAGAAGCAGCTGATTCCTTTGGCCCGGATCTTATTCGCATCCACCTGCCTCACCTGCCATTCGTCCCAGCCGGACAGCGTACGCAAACGGTGCATGCAGGTTTTTAAGTCGCCCAGACTGCTTTCCGTCAGCACATCTTTGGTGGGCGCGGTGTCGCCGGGCACGACAATATTCCGCATGCGCAGCTCCCAAGGGTCCATGCGGAGTTTTTCCGCCAGCGCATCCATCGCCCGGTCTATGGCAAAGGTCAGTTCCGCATGCCCGTATCCCCGAAATGCCGAAGCGTAAGGATGGTTGGTGTACAACGTGTAGCAGTCGCAATACAAATGCTCGATTCTATACGGTCCGGAGCAGTCGATCAGGGCTGCCCGGGCAACGTCGCTGGATTTATCGTTGTAAGCGCCGCCGTCGAACCGGTACACGATATGCGCCGCGGTGATTTTCCCCTGCGCCGTGCTGCCCAGCCTGACCGTGGCATCGAGGCCGATATGCCCCGGCGAAGTCAGCATATCTTCCTCCCGCGTGTTGATGATTTTAACTTTGCGGCCGCCCACCGCCCGCGAAGCAACATAAGCGACCAGCTCCAGCTGGATCGCAGCCTTGCCGCCGTAACCGCCTCCGACGAACGGGGTGGTCACCACAATCCAACCGGGATTGATATTAAAAAAACGGCCCAAATAATTTTTGATGGCAAAAGGAGCCTGCGTCGACGATTCAATGTGAATATGGCCGTCCGGCTTGATCTCCGCGACAGCGCTTCGCGTTTCCATCGCCGCATGGTCCGACGGTACGAACGAAACCGTGTTTTCGACGACGACTTCGCTCATATTCCAGCCCACTCTCAGGTCGCCCTTGCGAACCTTGAGCAGGCTGGCGATGTTGGTTCCGGGGATCGGCATAACCCCTGCCGCCGCTTCATACTCCCCCAGCTTCTCGTGAATGAGCGGAGCGTCTCTTCGCAAGGCGTCCACCGGAGAGTTCACTACCGGCAGCGGCTCGTACCGGATTCGGATCAAATCCGCCGCACGCTGGGCCTGCACTTCCGTATCGGCGACCACCACAGCTACGGTTTCCCCGTAAAACCGCACACGGTCTTTGGCGATGATGGGTCTGTCGCGAATTTCTTCCCCGGTAAGAACATCGCTGCAATCCCCTGTCAACACGGCGCGAACCCCTGGAACTTGCCGGGCCTCGTCCGTGTTGATCTCGACGATCCGCGCATGGGCGTACGGACTTATTGCCATACGGGCGTGGAGCATCCGTGTATCGGTTTGATCGCCCGTATATAAAGCGGCGCCTGTTACCTTATCCCAGGACTCTTTTTTCGGAACACTTCTGCCGATGACTTCCAAAGCCGCCCTCTCCTTTCGAATGTTGCTCCGCACGGTTTCCGCAAATTACTGCATTATACGAATCGGGACAAATCGTTATGCTCCTAAAGCGCAAAAAAAGACACCCCATCATAAGGGGTGCCGCGAATTAGGACAGCCGATAAAGCTGTTTAAGAAGCGCGGACGTATCCGTAAAAATGGCTGACGAATACCTTAGAGGCTCGTCCGGCATAGCGTCCATCCGACGCAGTTCGAGCGACGACACGGAAAGATCGGCCGCTTTGGGACTTGGGTTGATCCAATATAAGCCGATCGTTCTCAGCAGGCCGGCCCATTGTTTTCGTTCGGGTTCTCCTAGCGTCCCTGTGGAGTTCCATTCGGAAACAACGTTTAGCGTATTTTCCAAATAGGCCGTACCTTGCTTCATCATAGCGATTCTATTCAGATTTTGCCGCATCAAGACTTGGCTTGCGGGTGCGGTCACATTGAATTGGATGCTTTCCGCCGCCTGCTCCATTTGTTTTTCTAATTGAAACAGATTTTTCCCAAATGTCCGCAGCGCCGATTGAACAGCCTTTTTTTGCTCGTCGGAACAACCGCTTTGAATCCAGTCAGCTGCTTCGGCAAACCGCTCCGATAAGCTTTTCATGAGTGCCAAAGCTTTGCGTTCAGCAGGTTTGACAAAATTCGGCGGGTATATGAGCATATGGACGGCGAGCCCGACGCCTAAGCCAATAAACGTATCGCGAATGCGGTCCAGTCCGTAAAGGTCGGATTGTTTTTGCAGGGCAAAAACGAGCAGCACACTCAACGCCACTTCATGCATGACGCTTTCCGTCCTGTCTATCAGTAAACCGAATCCGCACACCAGGGCGAGAAGCAAAGCCAGCGTCCAGCCGTTTAAGACCATAGAGCCTGCGGCCCACAAGGTTAACGTAACGCCGAGAACTGTACCGAGAAGCCGATGAAACGAGTATCGAATGGATTGAAAGACGGTGGTTTGCACGCATAAAATCACCGACAGCGGCGCCAGGTAAGGGTGCTTCGACCCGGCCAGCTTGGCGAGCTCCCATGCGATTCCGGAAGCGGCGGATATTTTGACGATGAATACGATAAGTTTGCCGATATTCCGTACTTTTTCCTTGGTTTGTTCGGTCAAAGCACGCCCTCCGTTTTACCAACATTTCGTTAAACATCAAATGTAGAATACGGCATCCGCGCCGTTTTTATCCCTTCAGAATTATTTTTTTATCCTCGATTTGATATACCCTATCGGCTACTTTCTCCAATAAATGCACATCGTGCGATACGAAAATAATAGTACCTGCGCAGCTCTTCATCAATTGCTCTAATGCTTCGACCGCAGGCAAGTCGAGAAAATTACTCGGTTCATCCATTAGCAAGATGTTATACCGCCCCAGAAGCATTTTGGCCAGCTGCAATTTAATCATTTCGCCGCCGCTTAAAACCGGCAACACTTTCCGTACATCCTATTGAGAAAACCCCATCGAAGCCAATACAGCTCGAATTTCCGAATATCTTTAGCTTTTATCAATAACGTCATCGTCGCACCTCCTTTCTCCTCTTATTTATCTAAATGCCGAATCGACGGAAGCAGCATACATAGAAGCGCAATGCCGATGATGCCGATTCCCGAAAGCGTAAACCAATAATGAATGCCGATTCGATCCGCAAAAATCCCGGACGCGATTAACCCCAGCGGCATAGCAAAAGATGTCATGCTGCCCAACAGGCCAAATGCCCGTCCAAGAAACTCCGGTTGAATTTTCTCTTGAATGAGAGCCGCTTGCACACCGCTAAAGAATGGACTTGAAAAGCCCATCAAAATGCTGCATAGAACGAAGAGGAGAAACCCGTTTACCGGCAATAAACCAGAAATTGCAAGAGCAATCCCCATCAATGAGACGGAAAAAATTATACTCCATGCACGGTTTTTGAATCCGCCCCAAATTCCAAGCAGCAAGCCGCCAGCCAACATTCCGGCGGCAAAGACGGTTTCAACGATAGAAGCATGGGTTGCCGTACCTCCGAAATACCTCATACTCATTAAAGGGAACAAGGCGCTGATTGGCATAAACACAAACGCATATAAAGCACTGATCCAAAGCAGTGCAAATAAACCCTTCGCTGCTTTAAATGTGCGGTAACCTTCTTTTACCTCTTCGAAAAAGTTGCTTTTAACACTTTCGACCGGCGTCTTTGGTTTGGGGATAGCAACTAGCGCTACAGTTAAACAGGCGATCAACGCCCCTATCACATCAATCGCAATAATGGCGTTAAGCTCCCATGTTGCATACAGAACACCAGCAATTACAGGGCTTAAAATATAGCTTATCGACTGTACCGATTGACTGTATCCTGCGCACTTCGTCAGTTGATCTTCCGGCACCAATAAAGGGGCTACCGCACTCAAAGCAGGTGTATGAAATGCCGTTCCGATACTGCGAATAAACAAAACGACCATCACGACCCATATCGGCAAGTCGATGGCAAGCGCAACTAAAGCCAAGGCTGCACCTGCGGCCGCAATGATCAAGTCCGCTCCGATCATCACCAGTTTGCGGTTCCAACGGTCGACCAATACGCCAATCATCGTTCCCAAAACAGCTTGCGGTAAAAAACCAACCATGGTTGCGATAGAAAGCACCAACGCAGACCCTGCCCTATCGGTTAGATACCAAATGATCGCCATCTGCAGAACAGCGCTGGTAATTAGCGAAACCGCCTGTCCTGCCCATATTGTAAAGAAACTGCGCTTCCAATTTTGTTTTGTCATGTTCATTTCTCCCTGTATTTTTTATTGTCTGGTTGTTTTTGGGCAATAAAAAATACAGATCCAAATCCACCTTGAGGGCAGTTGGTCTGCATTCATCACGAATAAGAACACGGCGATAAAAGGCATGGCAAAAAAAGCCATCCTTATCGCAATCTATGTCTACACGCGTAAAAATAAGCAGCACAAAAAAGCCCAGAGTAGTGGAAACTAATCTGCTTTTTTATTGCCGGCTTATCGAATACGCATGGAATGTAGCATAGATAACGTGCCTCCTAATATTTAATGTAACTCATATTAACATTGACTTCTCCAACTGTCAAACTCGCATGGTTTCCTTTTCGATACCTTGTTTAAATAAAGTGCCTAATTGTTCGCACAAGCGCAATGCTTTATGATGCAACTTAAGTTCTTCAACGCGTAAAATTGCACCAATAAAAAAGAGGAGTGAACTTGAATGAATGTTGCTTTATGGGTTGTGCAGATCTTATTGGCATTGATTTTCCTGATCGGGGGCTGGATGAAAATCTTTATGTATAACAAGGTATACGAGATGTGGCCTTGGGTAAAAGACTCCCCGAAAGCATTTGTAACATTTGTTGGTTGTGTGGATCTTTTGGCGGGTTTGGGAGTAATCTTGCCTCAATTAACGGGAATGCTCCCTTGGCTTACACCATTAGCGGCGCTAGGAGCCTCCGTGATTTTGACTCTGGCCGTCGCGCTTCATATCAAGAGAAAAGAGATGAAAGACGTAATCCCCAATCTCGTTTTTTTAGCGCTGGCTGTGTTTGTAACGGTAGGACGTTTCTACTGACCGGACTCTTCCCCATATAGCTCAGTCAAATGCTTGCCATGAGCCATCCCCCACTCGTTCATGGCAAGCAATACAGGCAGCAAACTTCTTCCGTAAGCCGAAATGGAGTATTCAACCTTCGGAGGCACTTGCTGATAGACCTCCCGATGAACGATGTCGTGATACTCCAATTCTCTTAAATGATGCGTCAGCATCTTTTTGGTAATGTCCGGAATGGCTTTTTGCAGTTCGCTGAATCTCATTGTACCATTGGAAAAAAGATTAAATAAAATCACGGTTTTCCATTTGCCGAAAAGTACTTCCAACACCGCTTCGTATTTACAATTTAAAACCATTTCATCCTCCACCAAACGTGCATATATTGATACTATAGTTAAAAACAGCATCTGCTTACCGGAATAGACTCTAGATCCGATTATATGCCCGCAAGTAGCTTTGTTCAAGGATCTCCACGCGCAAACCCATACGGTGGATGAAATTCGATAATGCAAAAAGAGTCCGCGCGCGCGGACCCAGTTTACTCTTATGGTTTAAAAGCTCTAATAATCCCAAACTCCAGATGTTCTTTATTATCGATAATAAGATCCGAGGAACGAAATACGCACTCCATCAGTTTGTTGTCCAGAAAGGACCCTTCATCAATGATTTGATGATCATCGGGATATTCGTATTGTTGCCCCAGTTTGTCATCCCCCATCTCGCTCATTTCGAGAAATTCGATACGAGTGAAGCCGCAGTCCGTTAATACCACGTTCCACTCATCCTTATTCATGATCGAAGGCGCGGGGAAAAATGATCTTAGCTCCGATACGATTTCCGCAGGGGCTGAAGGCCGGACAAACATCTCGCGATCGTAAAATACCCCGCCGGATTTCAGCACCCGAAAATACTCGGATAACGATTGCTCTGCTTGCGTGAAATTAGTGACGGATTCAACCAGAACGGCATGGAAGGATTCATCGGAAAAAGGCAGGGCATGAGCGTCGGCAAGCTGGAAATCCACTTCCACCCCCATGGCGGATGCCCGTTTTTTCGCTTTGGCCAAAATGTCAGGCTGTATGTCCACGGCAACGATCCGATACCCCTGTTCGGCTAAATAACACGCCGTTCTTCCCGTACCGCAGCCGATTTCCAGAATGGTCCCATCCACCGACGGTTTATACTTGTTAAATTGCTCGATCGTTGCCGCAAATCCGCCGGGATGGGCACTCCCTTCGCCTAATCTAGACAACATTTCCAAATAGTGCATGAATAATCAATTCACCACCTTTTCCGGTTAGTCTAGTTTAACGTATTCAAATGGGCCGGCGGCGGCTTGGGCGGTGGATTACATTCCCGTTCCAAGCGATTGCGGCGGTGCTTGCACTTCGCTGCGGGACAGCTTGTGCTCCGCTCTTCTATCTTTGAGCACAAGCAGATACACGACGGCCATCATGCCGGCCAGAAGCAAAATCGCCCCTCCCAGCTGCGGAATAAAATAGGACGCATGTCGGGTTCGATCACATTATCGTACACGCCTTCCACGGAAATGTATTGGGAAGCGTCCAGCTTGCCGATCAGCTCGCGGCTGTACTTGCTGTGATCCAGGTCGACGACGGCAAGCGGCGCTTCGTTAATCTGGCTGTTTTTGAAGGCATAGCCGAATACGGCAGCCATAATCAGAGGCATCACAATAAAGACAATGACGGACTTGCCGCTCATCAGCAGCTTCCATTCCTCGATAAAAGCTTTCATCGAGCCTTAACCTCTACCGTCATACCCGGCAATAACTCCGGCGTACGGTCAATTTCGATGCGGACGATATACGAGGTTAAACCGGAAAGTCCCTTCTCCCGGCTCATCCGAAGGCTGGCATATGGCGGCGCGGGCGTCACGGATTTGACGACTCCCTTGGCATCCTGCTTCAGCGCTTTGATATGGGTATTTACATGGCCGTTCACTTTAAAATGCGAAACATCCGTTTCGTTTACGTACACTTCATAATAAAGCTGATCAGTCTCAATCACGGCTCCCACGCCGCCTCTCGATACAAGTTCTCCGACTTTCGGCACGATGCGCGTCACCTTGCCGTCTGTGGAAGCGACAAGCGTCATCCGTTCTTTCTGCAGCTTCAAGGTTTTATATTGAACGTCAAGCGCTTCTTTTTGCTTCTTAAGCAAGTCGACATTGTATTTGCCGTTTTCGACTTCTTCCTTCGATTGGGCAATCGAATTCAGCGCTTCCTTCGCTTTTTCGGTTTTGATATGCGCTTGTTCTTTTTCTTCGGCGGTTGCGCCTGCTTTCATTTTGTCGAGCGCCGTTTGCTGCTGGGCAACCGAGTTGTTGGCCACGGCGAGCTGCTTTTCGGCGGAAACCACCTGATTATTGGCCACGTCAACTTGATTTTGCGCCGTTTCTAAGGCGATGTTTGCGTTCTCGAGCTGATTTTCGGCCGATTCCAGATCGGTCTGAGCCACGAGCCCGTTTTCGTAAAGGTTCTTAATCCGCACGTAGCCGGTTTGGGCCAGATCGGCGCTTTTTTGCTTGGCGTTTAGGGAAAGCTCCGCTACCGCCAAATTTTTCTTGGCCGATTCCACGGCGGCTTTGGCGGCCGCGGCCGATTGCTTGGCGGCTTCGACCACCAGCTCCTGCCTTTCGATATCTTCGGAACGCGTGCCTTTTATGACCTGGCTTTCCGCCGCTTTCACCCCTTCTAGATCCAGCTCGCTTTGCTTTTCTTGGGTCACGATTTTTTCGGATTGGACGTCAAGCGACTTTTGGGCCTGCTCAATTTTTAATTTCGCCTGCTGGATATCGCCCTCCAGTTTGGCGATTTGCAGGTCGATGTCCGTCGTATCCAGCTGCATGAGGACTTCGCCCTTTTTTACATGCTGCTGTTCTTCCACCGCAATGGATACGACTTTGCCGCCGACGCCTTGGAAGGCCTGATTGACGGAATCGGCCGCAAGCAGCGCGCTTTTCTCCGAGGCGGCGACGGTGACGGCGTCCTTCCCTTTCAGCGCCATGAAAGTGCCGCCCAACACCAGCGCGATAACCAGCAGAACATACATGATGTTCTTGCGGTTCAATAACTTCCTCATGGCCTGTTATTTCCGCTTTCTTTGAATGCACCAGTAAACGAACCCTACGATCCCCACCGCGGCCATCATCGGAAGACAAGTTCGTCCCAAGGATCGCCCGAGCTGAAGCAAAGACACTTCCCGAAAAGAGGAGGCCGAAAGGAACAAGCACGACAGCCCCATAGCTATAATTAACGTAACGATAAGCCATTCCGTTTTTCTCATGCCGGTTCCTCCCGCTGCCCGGATGCAAAGCGAAGCTCGCATCTCGTTCCTTGGCCAACCTTGCTGCTGACCAAAAGTTCCCCTTCCTGCAGCTCCGCCAGTTTTTTGGCGATCGGCAGCCCAAGCCCCGTGCCCCCATGCTGCCGCGAGCGCGATTTCTCCACGCGATAGAACCGCTCGAAAATCAGCGGGAGCTCGTCTGCGGGAATTCCGATGCCGGTATCCTGGACGGCCAAACATACATATGCCGGGGTTTGATCCAGCTCAACGGTGATGCCGCCCTTTTCCGTATAACGCACCGCGTTTTCCAGGATATTAAGCACGATCTGTTCCGTCCTCAAGCCGTCCCCGTAAACCAAAGGAATGGCATCCTTGATTATCGTCTGCAGCCGCAGCCCCTTATCCTCCGCTTTCAGCTGCACTTTGCGTACGGCATTATCGGCAATTTCCGCCAAATCGATCCATTCCAGGGACAACGCGATTTTTCCTTCTTCCATTTTGGCCAGCTCAAACAAATCATTAACCAAGCGCTGTAATCGAAACGCCTCTTCGTGGATAATCTCCAAATACCGGTCCCTTTCCTCCACCGTATCGTAGAGCCGGTTTTTCAGGACTTTCGCGTATCCTTCCAAGTAGGTGATCGGAGTCCGCAGCTCGTGGGATATATTCGCAAAAAATTCCTGCCGCGTATCCCGGTACCGCTGAAGCTCCACGGCCAGATGATTGATGGAATCCGCCAACATCCCGATTTCATCGTTCCGCCGAATCGCTAATCTGGCTTCCAGTTCGCCGGCCGCAATGTTGCGGGTCGCAACCTGCATTTGCACTAGCGGCCTGGACAAAATCCGCGCGATGATCCAAGCAATTCCCAAGGCAAGCAGAAGTGCCCCCACTCCCGCCAGAACCAGAACGCCCCTTACCGCTGAGAGCGATTCATCCATATGTTTGGTCGAAGACAAGACGTAGACGGCCGCCGTAATATTTTTCCCGGCTGCATCAAATATCGGTTTGGCCGCGATAAAATACCGGGCTCCATTCGGATCGGCATATTCCGACTCGACCGTCCGCCCGGCGAACAGCAGTTCAACGTCCCTTGGCTTAATAAATGTACGGTCCGTCATATCGTAAGGCCCGGAATTTGCCAGCACGTTTCCTTGCTCGTTAATATAGAGGACGCTGACATTGGAAAAATCGGCGAATTTCAGCATCGTTTCTTCGGACAGCATATCCGGCGGTTCGCTCATCGCGGTGAAATGGGTCGTTAGTTCGTTGACCTCCGTTCTCATTTCCGCACTATAGAAATTCGTAAACATCCGGTCAATGGAGAGCCCCAGTGACACAATCACCACGACAAACGCCCCGAGAATGACAAGGCCGAGCTTGAAGCCTATTTTATTTCCGCTCATTGGGAACTGCCCGCCCCGTTCCATTTATAACCTACTCCCCAAACGGTTTGAACCGGATTAAACCCGAGTCCCGCTTTTTGGGTCTTATCCCGGATATTTTTAATATGCGTGTCAACGACCCGGACTTCCCCCTCGTATTCGCTTCCCCAAATCAAGTTCACCAATTGCTCGCGGCCGAACGCGCGTTGCCCGTTTTTAGCAAGCGTCAGCAACAAATCGAACTCTTTGAGAGTGAACTCCACCAGGGTGTCATGGATATAAACCTCCCTGCCTTCAGGGAGGATTCGAAGATGGCCAAACTCCAATACGGGCTCCGGTTTGATGGCGGTTTCCGTCATCGCCGCACGGCGGATTAAGGCGTACACCCGGGCGAGCAATTCCTCCTGTTCGAACGGCTTGGTCAAATAGTCGTCCGCGCCGATGCCAAGCCCATGCACCTTATCCTTGGTTTCGGAACGTGCGGTGAGCATAAGAATGGCTACGTTGTCATTTTCCCGGATCTTTTTGCAAACTTGCCACCCGTCCATATCGGGCAGCATGATGTCCAGCAAAATGACGTCAAACCGATGTTTTTCCGCCATGTCCAAGGCTTCGTAGCCATTTGCCGCCTCTTTCACCTCAAATCCTTCCCGCGTTAAATAGATACGCAGCAAATTGCGCATATTCCATTCATCGTCCACAACCAGCACCTGTAGCTTTGACACGGCGGCCACTCCCTTTCTTACGCATACAGAATATTATAGCTTAATTTACCGGGACAGTTTTTGGAGCGCTTGCTTTATTTGTTCGTTTTGCGCTTTAAGCTCGTCCAGTTCCGCCCGAATCGCTTGCTCGTTTGCCGAATGATGCGCATGATCCCCTCGCCCATGAACATGCCCATGTCCCTTCATGCCAAACATCATAAAAATCATCATCAGCGGACAAACCAGCACCAGCAACCAAGACCAATCCATCTTGCCTTCCTCCTTCAACATTTCAATCCTTGATAAGTCCATTCTATAAAAGGAATGTGTAGAAACGATGTGGAAACAGCGGATAAACAAGCAAACACGATTCTAAAGAACCGTGTCTGCTAAAAAGGCAGCTGCATTTGTCAGTGGCTCGTTCCGTGCATGCTTCCATGCCCTGCTCCCGACTTGGCCGTGATTTCCAGCATCGAATCGATTTCACCCTGCGCCTTCTCGCTAATCGTTGCCGCCGATCCCGTCAGCCAGGAATGATTGTAGGGGCCTTCCGTCGGAGTCTGATCATACGTAGGCTGAACCGACATCACGTAGGACATCACCGATTCAGGCATCCCTTCCCGATCGGTCCACAGTAATGGAGCGTGTTTTCCCAAGTGCGAGAAAGGGGCGGCCGCAATAGCCAATGACGGCGAAGCGGCGTTCACAAAAGAAAAGTTGTGGCCCGGCGTGGTAATTCCCCACCCGAACCCGGTTTGCTCATCTTTATATTTGGCAAAAGCGATCGCATTGGCATAGGGATCATCTCCGGAGATGCGCACCGTATTGCCGAATGACTTTAGTTCACTTTCAACCTTGGCCGAAATCACGGATTCGGGACCCAATATGTAAATATTCGCCTTGCCTCCCCGTGTTTGCAAAGCCTCTTTAGTTTCCTGAGGGATTTCGTCCTGCTTGACGTACAGAAGGGGTTCGGGCATATGCGCGATCCAGTTGATAGCCGGCATGGTGTACTCCTGGCTGTCCATGGAACCGATGATCACGGAGGAAGGATTGTCCCCGGCTGCTTTTGCGTAATAGGCATCGATCGCTTTGGCCAAAGCTGCGGGATTGTCGGCGGCGATTTTGTCCGTTTTGAAGCCCAGCTCCTTCACCTGATCTTCAACGCCTTGTCCGAGATCCCCCACCAAAATCGCCTGAACGCCCTGGTTGGATGCCACACCGCTGGGCTGGAGTCTTTTTAGTTCATTTGCCGTGGCTTCGGGAACGCCGTCTTTGTTCACAAACAAAATCGGGCCATTGCTGGGATGATGGATCAAATCGGCGCTGACCGCGGCATTTTGCCAAGGGTCCGCAGAGGTGAGAATGACGCTTCCGGGCCGGTTATCCTCGCCGGTCGCCATCCATAGCGAACGGGAAACCGCCACCGCCGCATTCACGGGATCATCGGTGTTGATCCGGGTCGTATTTTTGGAGGCGATCCAGGGGGCAGCCACCGCGGTCGCACCCGCTTTGGATTCATTCGCGGTTTGAGCGGCGGAGCCTTCAACCTTCGCCTCCCCCGCCGCCTCCTTGCCGCCCGTATTGGTACATGCCGACAACACAAACACCGCGGCCAAAACCGCCGCGCCAAGCTTGACAGATTTCTTCATGCAAACCTCCTGCAAATTCTCATTATTACCTAATTAGTGTTATTAGGTGATAACTATTTTAAACAGAGAAAATGAAGAAAGTGTGTGGTTTTTATGGAGATTGAACGCTTGCGCTTGGCAAATGAATCCGGAACAATGTCGGATAATCGGCATCGCTCACAAGCTCCATGGCGCCTTGGTGACGCTCGATGATTTTTCGGCATATCGCCAGCCCCAGTCCCGTACCTTCCTTGCCGGAAGAAGAGCCGCGGACAAATTCCTCAAACAGCCGCTCCCTTTCCCGCTCCGGAAAACCTAAGCCGCTATCCCCCAGCCATAGAATGGCTTTCCCGTCCTGTTCCTCGCATGACGCATAAAGTTCGGTCCCCGGCGGATTATACTTCAGCGCATTTCCGATCAGATTGGCGGCTACACGGTCCATATGCACCAGGTCCATCATGACATGCAGCGGCGTTTCCGGAATTTCCGCCCGCAAGCGGAAGCCGTGATGCTCGATTTCGGGATAAAATTCCGCGATTTTTTGCTGGTACCATTTGGTCAGATTCACTTTTTGCAAATTAAGCTTGAGGTGCTCGTCATCCAATTTCGCCAGCTCAAACAAATCCAGGATCAGTTTGCTCATATAAGAGGATTTATCGAGAATGTATTGGACATATTTCCGCCGCTCATTTTCGTCCGCCGGCGGGTTGTCCAGCAGCAGCTGGGAGTAACCCAATATCGACGTAATCGGCGTTTTTAGATCGTGCGACAGGTGCAGCAGCAGATTTTGCTTGTTCTTTTCGGCCGTTGCTTTGGCTGCGGACGCCTGCTGCAGTCGTTCGGCCATGTCGTTGAAGGCATCGCGAATTTCCGCAAATTCCTGTTCGGCCTCAAAATGGAGCCGCTTCTCGTAGCGGAACCGTTCCATCTCCCCGATGCCTTGGGCGATTTGCTGGAGCGGCTTCTTCAACTGGCGAACGGAATACCGAGTGTAGAAGAACAGAGCCCCCATCAGGAACACGAGCAGGGAAGCCGCAAAAATACCGACGGCAAGAAGCATCTTATCGTTTAGTTCCGGGGTTTTCCATAATAGGACGTACCGCTCGCCATTGGGTCCTTCCACCGAATAAGGATGATAGGTAATATACCGATCATTACGGTACATATCGATTTCGGCAAAAAGCCGGTCCCCGCTGTAGGCAGTGATATCGTCCTGTTTCTGCCCTTCCGTGGCAATGACATTCCCCTCTTCATCCAAAAGCTCCAGCCAGCCGCTGTACCGGTCGAGCAAGGTTCCATTTAAAGTCCCGTCCGCTTCGTACAAATCAGCCGCGCTGATCTGCTTGAAATCCGGAGTTTTGTCGAAAAAACGGTTCATCAGGAAATCCATATTGAGCAAAGCCAAGATGATCGCCGTGAGCACAAGGCCGGTAATCGCGGTGTAATTCAACAGAAACAAACGTTTGAGCGGCCGCTTGCCTCCATGTCGGTTATGCTTTTTCAAACCGGTAGCCAAGCCCCCTAATCGTCACGAGATGAACGGGTTTTCGGGGATTGTCTTCGATTTTGTCGCGGATTTTGCTGATATAGACCATCACCAAATTTTCATCCCCCATATATTCCTCGCCCCATACCTGCTCGTAAATATGCGCTTTCGTATAAACCCGTCCCGCGTTTCTCGTCAGCAGCGCCAAAATTTTAAATTCATAAGAAGTCGTCTCTTTGTACTCTCCTTGCTTGTACAGCTTGCAGCTCAGCAGATCCAGGGCGACGTCGCCGATCTCGATAAACTCCCGCTCCCGCTGTTCCGGCGTCTGGTACGATTCCGCGCGGCGGAACAAAGCCTGAACCCGGCTGACCACTTCCAGCGGATTAAACGGCTTGCCGATATAATCATCCGCTCCGAGCTGGAGCCCGTTAATTTTGTCCATATCGTCGGATTTGGCGGAAATAAACAGAAAAGGGACATGGGAGTGCTGCCGCATTTTCCGGAGCAACTCAATCCCGTCCATTTCCGGCATCATCACGTCGGCCAGGACCAGATCGATCTTCTCTTTTTGAAAAAGCTCAAGCGCTCCCTGTCCGTTTTCGGCTTCAAAAGTGCCGTAACCGTAATTTCTCAGGTAAATCCCCAGGAGCTCGCGGATTTCTTTTTCGTCGTCGATGATCAAAATCGCTTTTATTCCCCTCACCCCGTATACGTAAATGTGCCCTTTTGTTCACAGAAGCGGCTCTGCAAACAAAAGGGACTTTACTATTCCATCCTAGTATAAGTTATCCGCGAACTTCGACAACAGCGCAACCGCTTCTTGCCGGAGCATCGGCTCCCGCGACCGGTAGTCGAGACCGCTGCCCGGCGAGCCGGCGATTTCCGGCCCATATAATCCTTTCGCCACAACGTAACGAACTCCTTCAAGCGCCCACGGGCTGGTTGTCCCGCTTAGCTTCGCTTCCATCGGAGCCGCATGCAGGTAAGCGGCAGCCATATTCCAAACCAGGCTGGCCGCTTCCTCCCGGGTGATCGGTTTGGACGGATGGAACTTGCCCCCGCCCGTCCCCTTGATGATGCCGAATTCATAAGCGGCTTGAATTTCTTGGGCATACGGACTGCCGGCGATATCAGCGAATACCGGATTTTGCCTTGACGGAGCAATCCCCGTCCAGCGGATGAACCAGCCGATGAACTCGCCTCTGGTAATCGGCTCTTCGGGCCGGAATGCCGCCTCCCCGCTTTCCCGGCCAATGATATCAAGCTGGCGCAGGTGGCTGATATATGCGGCATAAGGGTGGTCAGGGCCAATATCCGGATACTGCCGGGGCTCGGGCATTTTTTGCGACCAGCTGTCCGATTTTTGATCGTAATAAAAAGCCCGCACCGTGTTGTCGTCATTCAGCTTAAACCCGGCTTTTACGCCGTTTTCGTCTTCAAACAGCAGCGGCTCGATCGCGCGAAGCCGGTGTTCGCCCAGCGGATCGGTTGCGATCAGCAGGCCGCCTGCGGCGCGAATGCGGGTCGTCCACATCCGGTTCCGCAGGTCGCTGTAGACGCCTTCGAATTGCTTCAAGGACTGCTGACCGGTGGTGACCGGCTGCTCCCCGGCAGCGGTTTTCTCCGGATAATAATGATCCATAAAGGCCTCGAACAACGGAATCCGGAAGTCAAAATCCTTATTCACGTTGACGTATACGCCGACGTTTTCCTCCGGCAGCAGCCACATTCCGCTATGGTATCCGTCCATATCTCCGCCTTTTTCCACCACATAACGCCCGTTATAGATTTGGCGGTTGGAATATTCGAACCCGTACGCCATGTTCGGCAGCTTCGCGTGGATGGCAAGCTGCGGACGGTGCATTTCCGCCGTAGACGCCGCATCTAAAATCTTAGCGTCACCTAGCTTGCCGCCGTTCAGATGCGCGATCATAAATTTCGCCATATCGGAGCCGGTCGAAAACATGCCGCCGGCGGGAAGCACGGTCGGAACGGTGGCATATTGCGGAATTGGCTTGCCTGTCACATCGTAGGGTACAGCCAGTTGGTCATTGATTTTCGGCGTAAACCGAAAGCCGCTGCTTGTCATCCCAAGCGGTTCAAAAATATGCTCCCGGACGTATTCTTCAAAAGGCTGGCCCGCAACCTGCTCAACGGCATATCCCTGCAGCGTAAAACCAAGGTTGTCATAGCGGTAGTATTTGCCGGGCTCTCGAACGACAGTGGGAACATTAGCTTTAATGAAAGACTTTAAAGAAACCTCCCGCTTCAAATCCGGCGACGTTAGTTCGGAGGTGTCCCCGTAGTCGAATCCGGTGCTGTTCGTTAATAAGCTTTTCATCGTCAGCGGCGCGTTCGTTTTATTGGGGATGCGGACGCCGCCCAAATAGGGCGTTATATCCCCGTCCAAGTCGATTTTCCCTTGATCCGCCAGCTGCATCACCGCCGTAGCGGTAATCACTTTCGAAACCGAAGCGATCCGAAATACGGTGCGCTCCGGATCCACGGGCAGCTTCTTCGCCGTATCCGCGTTTCCGTACCCTTTTTGGGCCAGGACTTGATCGCCCTTCACAACCATGACCACAGCCCCGGCCATATTTTTGGAAATTTCAGGATCCGCGAAAAATTCATCGAAAAACCGCCCCACTTCTTCGGGATCGTGTGGTCCCTCCTCCGCCGCGGAAGCGGTATTGTGCAATCCGGCACTCCCTCCGCCGCCGATAGCGCCCGTGATCATTACGATCCCTAAGGCAACGGCCGCTTTGGCGCGGAACGTCCGCCACATGTTCATTGATTGCTCTCTCCCTTCGCTTATAAAGTACGCCATAAGCGTACCGGAGCAATCTTAATCCGGTTTCTATGCAACCTTAATGTAATCTTAAATCAAGACATGGAATCGGATGGAAAGAAATGTAAAGCACGGTTACCCGTTGTCCAAGTAACCGTGCTCTTTAATGGGTTTATGACTCTAGGCCGAATGCCCGGATCAGCAATTCTGCGGTTTCGCCCCTGCTGAGTGTTCCGCTTGGCTTCAGCGTACCGTCCGGATAACCGACGATCCATCCGGAAGCAGCCGCCTGCTGCAGCGCCGAAGTTGCCCAAGCGGTGATTTGATCTCTATCATTGAATCTATTCAACAGGTTCTGGTTCGAATCCGGCGAACTCGCTCCCAGCGCCTTCGCTAAAATCACGATCGCCTGTTCCCGGGTCAGCGGCGCATCCGGGGCAAACGATTCGGAGGATACACCGTTGATCCAGCCTTGGGCATAGGCGTCCTGTACGGCTGAGGCCGCCCAGTGGCCTTCCAGATCCGCAAACGCAGCGCTTCCGCCTTCATCCGTGTTTTTACCCAGCGCTTTAGCCAGGACCGAAACAAACTCGGCGCGCGTTACCGGCCGGTCCGGCCGAATCGTGCCGTCTTCGTAACCCTGCATCCATCCGCGTACAGCCAGCGCCCGCAGCGCGCCGTCCGCCCAGTGCTCCCGCGCATCGCTCCAGCTGTGCTCGGGGGCTGCCCCGCTTCCGGAAGCTGCCGGCGGCTTCACGCCTTCGGAAGGCGCCGCCGCATCTCTACTGACGGCCATCGCAAAAGTGCCCGATGCCGTCAAATCAAAGGCAACGCCAACGATGCGGCCAACGTCATCATAAACGAATGCGGCAGGAAGTTTCTCTCTCGTACCGTCAGTGTAATAAGCCAGTATAAACGGATCATCCGCCGTTCCCCCGTTGGCCGGTAATGCGGCAGAGTTCTGATCAAGCGGCAGAACGACTCGCGGCGTTCCCGTCACCGCAGCGCTAATCCGCACTGCGGGTCCCGCCGCCGATAGCCCTTCGCCGGAAGCCCATGAACTGAGCAATTCCGAACCGGCGCCGCTTTCCGCTTCAAGAGTGACCTCCAGCTTTCGTCCTTCCGCGGCCAGTTTTAGCAGATCTTCTTCCGAAAGGCGGAACGTCGCGTATCTGGACACGATGGAAGTGCCGGCTTGATCGAATTTGCGCAAAAGATCGGAAGCAATGATCACTCGGCTGGCGCCTGTCTCATTCGTTAATTCAATGGAAGCGTGGTCCATGCCGGAAAGCTCAGCCTGGCGGATCCGTTGCTCCAAATATGCGGCCGAAGGCGTATAAACCACGACCAAACGGCCTTGTTCGTACAGGAACGATTTTTGAAGCGTTGAACTGCTAACCGATACGCCGCTCCGTCTCCCGCTGTTCTGACCGCCGTCGTCGTCCCCGCCGCCGGTTCGAACGCCGGGAACCGTAATCGCGATCGGGACGGTCAGCGCGCCGGAGCCGTCCGAAACCTTGATTACCTGCAATACAAGCGTAACCTGAGTAGCGCGTGCCGGACGATGGATGACTCCGTCCGTTTGCACGACCTCCGGATGACTGCTGCTGGAGATCGCAAGCGTGAACCCGTCCGGCACTGCCGGAAGCTGCAGTTTCGTATCCGCTTCGCCCGGGCCGGGGACGGCTGTGATTGCCGCCGCTACGTCCGCTGCCGTAAGAAGCTTTACGTATATTAGAGCGGACGGGGAACTTGCCATACCGTTCACCGTTTGCAGCACATAGTACCCGTTTTCCGCAAGCGAAGTAAATGTGTACGTCCCTTCCGCGGACGCCGTGCCATCAGCTGCCAGCCGCCCATCGCTGTTATACAGTCCAAGCCGGGCCCCCGGGACTGCTCCGCTTACATGGACGGAGCCTGCTACGCCGCTGCTTGCGGCCGCAGCCGACACCGGGCGGGGCCGCACATGAACTTCGCGCTCGGCGCCTTCCGCCGTCCATCCATCGCCGCTATAATCATAGCTTAGCGAATAAATACCGGGGGTATTTATATCCATCAAACCCGTTCCCGTTATCCCTTCCGCCAGAATGCTCCCATAAACGCTATCGACGACGGTCGCTCCAGGGTCCGTAAAGCTGTCTCCGCTTTCGAGCAGCACAGGATTCGTTCCGCTGAGGCGAATATAAGGCGTGTTCGGCAGAGCTTTAAGTACGGTGAGCCGAAACGTTCTCTGCACGGCAGCCGCATCCTTGGACACCGTTGCCGTCAAGTGAACCTCGGCATCCCCGTCCGTGTACCTTGGCCTGTTGACCCGGCCGTCCGCATCCAACACTTCCGGCCGATCGGACGCCCATTCGATCGTAGTGTCAAAGGGGCCCGAGCGGGGAAGGTTGATGGAATCTTTAATCCCCGCAGGGTAATTAAGAACTAGCGAATCCGCCGCCAGCCGTGCCGCCTCATCCGGGCGAATCGGCTGAGCGGGAAGCAGCAGCGGGAACGCCTTGGTCAGCGAATACGCTCCTCTTGAAATCGTCGCCGTCAGCGTCACGTTCTGATCCCCATCCGTATAACTCGGCAGGGTCACCTGTCCTTCCGAGTTCAGAAATTCAGGATGCGACGAGCTCCAGTTCATGAAAACACCGTTTGCCCCGCGGTCCGGCAAATCCAGATCGTACGTGACCGTCGTTACGGGCAAGGTCAACGACTGATATGCGGCCGCCACGGCTTCTTCATCGTTGATCGGGAGGCTCAGGACATGAACGTTAAACGTCTTGACCCGCTCCAGACCGTCCAGCCTCAGCACAGCGGTCAGCGTGACATCTTTGTCTCCCTTCGAATAAGCAGGCTGGTGAACCGTTCCGTCCGGCGCGACGATCTCCGGCGCATTGGAAGACCACTCGATCCGCGTTCCGCCATAGCCCGTTTCAGGCAGTGCGAGGTTGCCTGCAACGGCCGTCAGATCCCCGAGCGTAAGTTCCTGCTCCGCTCTGGCCAGAGCGGTTTCGGCCGGTTCCCTCAGCACGGTTATGTTGAAAGTCCTAGTCACCTTATACGTTCCCAGCATTACCGCCGCCGTCATTTCCACCGCGCGGTCCCCCTGAGCATACGCAGGGCGGGTCACCTTTCCGTCATTGCCGGCCGTTTCCGGAGCGTTTGAGCTCCAGCTGACGGTTGTCCCGCTTAATCCGGCAAGCGGAAGCGTTAAATCCTGCGTCACCGCAGAAGCGCTGTCGCCGGGCGCATATCCGATTTCCAGCGCCGCTGCGGCCTCGTCAGCCCGTTCCGCCTCGCTTGGAACGTTCACGGTGATTTCCGCCGCCGGGCTGCTTCCTTTGGCGTTAACCGCTTGAACGCTGTATGTAATTTCTCCTGCCGGCAGGACATCGGCATCCGTATAAGAAGTAAGCGGTCCGGAATAAATCAGCGTGCCGTTTCGTCTAAGTTCATAAGTGGCCGCTTTTGCTGCGGCATCCCAACTAAGCTTGGGAGCCCCATCTTGAAAGACGCCCGCAAAATTCCCCGGCGTCCCGGGCGCGGTCAGCAATTCTCCATAAGCTTCAAATTCGAGCACGGACGCCCATTGATTGTTGGCGGCATTCCCCTGATCAATCACCAGCCGGACGTAACGCGCATCTACCGGCGGCAGAGACCGTTGAAAGAGCGGATTAGTGTTGCCCTGCACCGTATCCACGGTCTTCCAATTCGATCCGTTCAAGCTCGTTTCCAAATGAAAATGATAAGGGTCCAATCCGCCGGACCATTCATAGTAGAGCCCCATACCGGTTACCTTCCAAATACTCAGCGTATAAATATCTCCCAAATCGACCTGAATCCATTTCTCTCCGGCGGTTGCCTGGTACCAGCGGCTGGTCGGCTGAACGGAACCGTCCACCGCCCTCGACGGCTCGTACGGGTCGGCAAAGCCGCTGGAAGTTACGGGTTTGCCTAGCGTTACGTTCACGACCGCCGCCGACGCATCCTGACCCAACATCAAAATCGCCCCGCCGATGGCCGGCAAAAGCGGGATCAGGAACCGGAGTTTCATATTTTTACGCGTTCTACGTTTTGTTTTCGACACGCCCTCACCTCATCTTCCATGTTTGCGATTCCTACTCGCGAGGCGGGAACGCACCGTTTATAGAAATATAATAGGAAACCCCCGGCATCGGCGAAGCTCCGCGCAAGTCCGGCAGCGCAAACGTCGTTTGACCGTTCCCGCCGAATTTTGTTCCGAGCAAGGAATATAAAGTTGGGTTTTGAGAAATCGACAACTCCTGGCCTTCGGCTTTCATCCAGCCTTCCGGGGTGAAGCTGTAGGGGAACAGCTGAATCTCGCCTAAATACGGATCTGTCGACGCTTCCGCCTGCCCGGGATTAACCACTGCGCCTGCCGTTAACATCACTCCCAGGGCACCGAGGATCAGAGCTTTTTTGTAATAACTTTTCATCATATACATCCTCCTTTAGAATTCACGGAATATATCGAGATTCCCGCTTTTGTCCGTGACAAACATCATAGACTAAGTAGATATTAGCATGAAAGTCAACCATTTAATATTGAAATTTTAATCGATGCTGCAGTGCGCTTTAAGAGATCTGTGTAGGCGGATGGATTGAACCTGGCCGGTTCTTTTGCCGGCGCTTAAGTGCGGAGCGAAACTTATTCCATATATCGCCGTCTAAATGATATTCCGAATTTTTCAGATTTTAGAGGTGAATTCCTATGAAATGGAGCTTTAAATTGGTCAAGATACAAACGCTTTTTCTTTTGCTGCTGCTGTCGATCCCGCTTTTCCTGTCATCCGCCGCGTCGGCGGCTTCTTCCGACTCCATAACCATTGAGGACCCCGTGCTGGAAAAAATCGTCCGCTCCCTCCTCGGCAAACCTTCCGGACCGATTACCGCCGAGGACGCCGCGCGCATCACGGAGATCGATACCTCGAAGTCCTATGACGCCATGGCTGAGGGTGCGCAAAACGGTGCGGGCGCCGGATCGGCCGGAATGTTTCCCGGCATTCAAAGCCTTGAGGGGCTTCAGCATTTCGCCCATTTGCAACGGCTGTATATCGCACCGGACTATACACACCCTTTTCAACCTGAGCATCGCATCAAAGACGTTGCCCCGCTAAGTAAACTAAGCAAACTCGAGGATCTTACCATATCTTCGGGTTCACTTAAGTCGCTTGACGGGTTGCAAAACTTGAACAACCTGAAGCGATTGACATTGCAGTATAACGGCGGGCTGTCGGATCTTAAGCCGCTCCGCGGTCTGACTTCCCTCGAAGAACTGGATTTGACCGGAAACCATGTCGCGGACCTGTCTCCCATCGGCCACTTGCCGAAGCTCCATAAGCTTGAGCTGGATGCGAACCCGCTCGTTGATTTGGAACCGCTGCGCGGACTTAAAGGACTGACGGAGCTGTCGTTCGCCGATTTGACCCTCGCCAGCGACACCCCCCATCCGAAGCCGATTGGGCTGGAAGCGTTAAGCGGACTGACCGGACTCGTTAAGTTAAACGTGGAGGCGGCACGCGTGGCAGACCTCGCTCCGATTAAGCCGCTTTCCCGCCTGGAAGAATTGGATGCGGGACAAAATCCGAACCTGCTGCATCCCGAAACCGTAAGCTCGTTCCCGAATCTAACCCGGCTGTCGCTCCCGGCGGTCGGTTTGAAAGATGTCGCACCGCTAACCGGGCTTACGAAGCTGGAATCCCTCGATATCAGCATGAACCAGATCGAAACGGTCGACCCGCTGCGCGGCTTGTCCCGGCTTCGCACCTTTAACGCAGCCGCCAATCGCCTGTCTTCGATCGCCGTCATCAATGCGTGGCCTGAGCTTGAATACGCCCATCTCAGCCATAATCTGCTCGCTTCGATCGAAGGAATCCAGCCCGGCCCGAAACTGAAGCTGCTTGACATCGAAGGCAATATCGTTGATTACCGTGAACCGTCCGGCTCCGCTGCCGTGATCCAAAGGTTGAAGGAAGCAGGCGCCGAAGTGCTGCTTACGACCTACGAGCCATTTCCGGACATATTGTTCCGCCAGACTCAGGACGTATATGTTTTGGGGAAATTTGTAAAATTGGACAAAGCCCCTTTCAACAATAAAGGGAGATTTTACGTGCCGCTCCGGTTCGTATCGGAAACGCTGGGGGCTAACGTGAAATGGGATAAATCGGCGCGCAAAGTAACGATACACGGGAAAAACCGCGAGCTTGAACTTACGATCG
Source organism: Paenibacillus macerans (assembly GCF_900454495.1). Lineage (NCBI taxonomy): Bacteria > Bacillati > Bacillota > Bacilli > Caryophanales > Paenibacillaceae > Paenibacillus > Paenibacillus macerans. The sequence goes on along the minus strand of NZ_UGSI01000001.1, from coordinate 1,253,373 downwards.
GAGAAAAAACCATCCTTGTGAACGGAAAACGCATGGAGACGGATGCGGCTCCGATGATGGTCGGAGGTACCACCTTCGTTCCCGTCCGCTTTGTTTCCGAACAGCTCGGCATTTACGTTCAGTCGATTGGGAACAGCGCAGTCGGCCTGATCCTGCCGGATTGATGCAAAACGAAAGAGGCCGCCCGCAAAAGTGTAATCACTATTGAGGAAGGCCTCTTTATTTACCCAATCAACACTATAGCTCGACAATCTTAGTGGCTATATGATCGCAAAATTCGCGGTCATGCTCCACGAAAAGGATGGTCGGCGCGTATTGCAGCAGCAGTACTTCGATTTGCATGCGCGAAATGACGTCGATGAAATTCAGCGGTTCGTCCCAGACCAGGAGATGGGCTTGCTCGCAGAGACTTCTCGCGATCAGCACTTTCTTTTTTTGACCGCCGCTAAATGCCGCCATGTCCTTTTCGAATTGGATTCGGGAAAAATCCAGCTTTCTTAAGATCGCCTTAAAGAGGCTTTCATCAATTCCTTCACTACGGGCATAGTCCGTTAAATTGCCTTGGAGATGGGAAGTATCTTGGTTAACATAAGATATTTTAAGTTGACTTCCTGTTCTAACCGTCCCCGTGTGGCTAATCTCCTCACCGCAAATCAGTTTAATGATGCTAGATTTGCCGGAGCCGTTTTTCCCGGAAAGCGCAATCCGCTCCCCCTGCTCGATCGTAAAGCTGATATCCTCGCAAACCGTCTTCTCCCCGTAAAAAATCGAAACGTGCTCAAGCTGGGCCAGCCTGGAGTTATGAAAAGGAAGCTGTGTGATCTTTAAACTCTCCGACGTTTCAATGTTTTTCAATAGTTTGGACTTTTCTTCAATGGCGGATTGCTGCCGTTGCTCCATCGATTTGGAGCGCTTCATCATCTTGGCGGCTTTATGGCCGATATATCCCTTATCCACCTTCGACCCGGAGTTTCTCGTACCGTTTTTTGTTTTTTCCACCTCGTGCGACCAGTTGTTCGTCCGTTTCGCCGCTTCCGACAAGCGTTTGATATCTTTTTTTAGCTTATCGTTATCAGCGAGCTCATAATTATCCTGCAGCTGTTTGTTTTCCCACCAGTCGGAAAAATTGCCCTTCTGAATTTCGATATTCATCTTGTTGATGGACAGGATATGATCCACGCAGTTGTCCAAAAACGCCCGGTCGTGCGAGACCAGAATAAAACCGCTTTTGCCCGCCAAATAATCGCTCACGAGCTTTCGCCCTTCCATGTCCAAATGGTTGGTCGGTTCGTCGATGAGCAGGAAGCGGTTTTCCTTCAGGAACAAGGCCGCAAGCATCACCTTCGTCTGCTCGCCGTTCGACAAGGACGCAAACGGCCGGTACAACACATCCTCGGACACCTTCAGCAAGTTCAATTCGCGCATGAGTTCCCAGTTGACGTAGTCCGGAAATATTTCGCTGACGACATCCATGGTCAGATATTCCGGGTTGTTGATATGGAAAGGAAAATACTCAAAGCCGACGTCGGCGGAAATATGCCCGCTGTATTCGTATTTGTCCTGAAGCAGGTTCAGAAACGTCGTTTTCCCCCTGCCGTTCCGCCCCGTAAAGCCTAGTTTCCAAGCGGTATCGATTTGAAAGCTGACGTCTTCAAAAATGTTATCGTAACTGCCCTCATAGGCAAAAGTCAGATTCGTTACTTTAATTAATGACATGAAACGATCCTCCTGCAAAAAAAATTTGAGCCGCAAGAAAGTTACTTTCCCGCAGCTCAAATCAAATACAGCAAATCTGGCCCACTTATGGCATCAGATCAGGATATTCCGTTTGAGTGAAAAGGATAAGCAACTTTCTTGCATAGGAAAAATAAAACATGCGAAACCATTCTCGCTTTGCTGTTTTATGATTCTTAGCAAGAAAAATCCATTATCCTCTTCAGCTCCTGTCATTTAAATTATTTGTATCTTAACATAGCTGTTTTCTAAATTCAACCATTCAACGCCAGGATGGCCGATAAGGCCCTGCGTTATCACGTCAAAGGCTGCCCACTATAAACTTTTATATCCAACGGTTCGGTTAAAAATTGACTCGCCTTGGCCACGAATGAGGTAAAATGTTCACTGGAATTATGGGAATCCACTGCAGCCGAATCTTCCCAGACTTCAATCATCGTAAACGCATGTTCTTTTTCCGTATCTTTATACAGTCGGTACGATATATTACCGGCTTCATTTCTCGAGGCTTGTATCAGCGGAGCAATCTCTTCCAAAAAACTTGCTTCCTTCTTTGGATCTACTTGAAACCCGGCATGAATAATAATCACCTTTTCCATCCCTTTCCGTTTTATTTCCATAGTATTACATTTTCAAAAAAACAGCAAAAATTTCATGAACAGGCGTGCGCTATAGAGATTCCTTAGCCTAGGCTGGCTTTCAAGTGCATGCCTAAGATTCTCCCTCCGATCAAATCCAGGCAAGTTATCCCCTTGAATAAGGCGTAACTCGATTTTCATGATTGAACGCCCCCCTCAATTTAGAAATGATTTTGCAGACTCAAAAATGCTCTGATGATCGGTTGATCCGGCGGGCTGATGTTATCCGGCAATCGGTTCACTTCAAAAAATCGGACCTCTTCCACTTCGGTCTCCTCTTTACGGATCGTTCCGCGATACTCTCGACACAGATAGGCGGTTACCACGTTATAAACTTCGTCCCCGTGCGGATACTTGTAATAAAGCTCATGCCCCGAAAAAACATCCATCAACTCAAGCTGAACGGCCTCCAACCCCGTCTCTTCAAACAATTCTCTCCGGGCTACTTGCTCCAACGATTCCCCAGGTTCCAGCGATCCCCCGGGTAGCCCCCACATGCCGTTATCCGTTCTTTTTTCCAACATAATGGAGTCTCCGTCGATAACTACAACACAAGCGCCTACCATAATTAAAGGTCTGGTACCCACAATCTTTCTTAAATCCATAATGTAGCCCATGGGGGATCACTTCTTTTCCTGGTTATTAATAGCTCAAAACCAAAATGGGATTTGAAAAAGCAATATCAGAAAAACTGCAAAAACCAGGCTCCCTAAGAAATTTCATAGAAAAACATAAGTACATAAAATGGCGTTATTCCAGCGATATCCGTCAATTTTGGGAAAATAGAGGAAATTTGTGTCGCTATTTTCTCAAAGCTCAAGGAATTCCCGCCTTCTGGGCCACTCAAAGGAAAAATAAGAACAAAAAATTCCGCTAATGAGGATGAACATGCCTGGCTCCAAAAAATAAGTCCATAAAGTGCCGCTATTTTGCAGGCCCAGCCGCGGCGGTTCGTCATTCAGCAGCAGCCGTTATCAAACACCGATTTTTAAGTTCAGCCTAATTTAATACTTTATTTTATTTACTCGAAACAGCACGAAACACAATAAATAAATGAAGCACGTAACGCCAAACAGCTTAAAAATGCTGGGTGTCAGCAGCATATACATGCTGTACGGAAAACTCCAGATGAACGAAATCAATAAAATTAGACTCCGGGACAAAACAAGACCCATGGAAAATAAAACAGCCGGGAGAACCAGCATAATAAATGTAATCAAAAAGCTAATCCGATCCAAGCCGTTAAAATAAGGATTAAACCACAGCAGAACCGCCCATAAACCAACGGTGACCACACTTGCCGCGTAACCGATTCGTTTGATAAGCCCTAACGACGGCTTAGTATAACCGCTGCTCATAGCTTTCCTTTAGCGAAGCGGCCACCTCATCGGCGGAAAGTTTTAATTTTTCCGCATGCGCGGCGATAATTTTTGCCGGGTTCGGCAACTCCTCTTGTTTCGGCCAGTAGTGATCGTCCCACACATGCGACCGTTTGAATGCTTTGGCGCAGTGCATATAACATTCCTCGACTTTCACCCCGATCCCCAGCACCGGAACTTTTCCGAAAGCCTCCATGTTCTTCAGGATCTCCCGATCTTTCACGATCCAGGCCTGTCCGTTGATTCTTAACGTCTCCCCCAGCCCGGGAATCATAAAAATCAATCCGATCCTCGGATTTTCGAGAATGTTCCGCAGAGAGTCGAATCGTTTATTTCCGGGACGTTCGGGAATAATCAAATGGCGGTCATCCATAACGTGTACAAAGCCGGCGGCATCTCCCCGCGGAGATACATCGCAAGAGCCCGCCGAATCGGCGGTGGACAGGAAGATGAGCGGAGACTTGGAAATAAAGTCCCGGCAATGCCGGTCTATGACCGTTACCGCTTTGTTCTTAACCAATTCCTTCGGAAATCCGCATAACGTCCGGAGCTCCTCCTCCGAAGTAACGATGTCATTAAAAATAGATGCTTTCACTTGAAATCCCCCCAGCGGATGATCTTATGGGCGCGTGCTATAGTTCCCGGATTTTTACTTCTGCGATGGAGCTGACGATAAAATCAGCCGCTGACAAATCTTGATTCCCGGAGTTGGGATTCACGAATCCGATGCATCGCATACCGGCGTCTTTCGCTGCCGCCACCCCGTGTTTGGCGTCCTCCAGGACACAGCAATGCTCCGGTTCCACGTTCATCGCCCGCGCGGTTTCCAAATAGACGTCCGGAGCGGGTTTCCCCTTGGGAACCTCTTCCCCGCTTGTGATGCATGCGAATTCATGCAGGATGTTGAATTTGCTCAACACCTTTTCGATAAATACTCTGGGGGACGATGAGGCCAAGCCGATCGGAATATTCCCATCACGCAATTCCTGAATGAGCTCTCGGATCCCGGAAATGGGTTCGATGTCCGATTCATCCAAATAAGCAAGTTTTTTCGTTAATTGCAGCTGAATCAATTCTTCAATCGACTGCGGCAGTCGATGTTTTTTCTTGATGAGCCTCCACATTTCCGGATTGGTCATCCCCACGTATTGCTCCAGCTCTTCTTTGCTGCTGGCAATGCCGATCGAGTTTAGCGTGTACAGATCAACTTCGAAATGCAGCGGTTCGCTATCAATAATTACGCCGTCCATATCAAAAATAAATGCTTTCAGCATGCAGGATACTCCTTGTGCTCGTATTTTGTCGCATAACGTTAAGCGATGCTCATTTGAGCATATATAATAGCAAATAATGAACCGCGCGAGGAATCTGCGGCCGAGTTCATAATGGCATTTCGCTTTAGCACTCAAACCGGCGGTTCTTTATGAAGATCCTGATCTTGCTCGGCAAAAGCCCAACGGGTAAACGTAACCTCCAGGCCGTCCCGCGTCGGTGAACACGTGAAAGGGCCGGCTTGATTGCCGGAAAGGTAAGGGAAACGAGCCACGCGGATGGTGCGCCAGGCATGGCGCTCCGTACGCGCCCGTATAATGACGGCATCGTTCATGAGGGATGCGCGGATGGTCACCTCCTCGCCCGCCCATTCGGGTACGGCCGTTAAGGACCAGTCCGAATACCCATCCGTGACTACGGCGGACAACTGGGGAATTCCATCGTTGATTTCAACGCCCGCTTTGATCCACTGGCCCGGTCCGTGGTACAGCATAATACCGGCCTGATCATACAATTCGGTGAAAGTCGTCAGCAAAAACGACACCTCCACCGCTTTGTCCGCCGGCCAGCCGGTTAACAGGGCCGCGCCGTCCTCAAACTCAAAACCGTAAAGTGTCTTCTTCCAAAAATCCCTGCCTTTTTCCGGAACAACCTTTAGGCAGCTCCCCTCCTGCTTCACGGATAAAGGCGCATTCATCCAGCGCCCTGTCTCCCAATTCAATATGCTTTTGGTCATTTGCCAAACTCCTCCTTAGGATAGCCTCTTAATGCCAAGAGGCGATTCTTAATTCTTGTTTTCCAACCGCTTCACCAACTCCGCTAAATCCTTGCCTTGCAGCGCGCCTTCCACCAATTGCGGCAACATCGCGGGCGTGCAGGCAAAACAAGGAGTCCCGTCCCTAGCAAAAGCCCTGGCCAACTGTTCATCGTAAAACGGTGTTCCTTCATCCGACAGGGCGAGCAACCCTAGCGTCTTGACGCCGGCTTCCCTCATTTCCCGCATCCGCCGGATCAGCCGGGATTGATTGCCCCCCTCATAAAGATCGGAGATCAGGATGAACAGCGTTTTCTTCGGTTCTTTAATGAACTGTTCGCAATAGGCCACGGATTTGTCGATATTCGTGCCTCCCCCGAGCTGAATGCCGAACAGCATATCCACCGGATCGTTCGCGCATTGCTCGGTCAGATCGACCACCTCGGTATCGAAAACGACCACACGCGTGTCCAGCGCCGGAATGCTGGCAAAAATGGACCCGATCACCGACGCCCAGATCACCGATTCCGCCATGGAGCCGCTCTGGTCGATATCGACGATAACCGTCCATTCCTTGCTGCGCTTGGCGCGGTCAAAGTAATAAAACCTTTCCGGGACGATTCGCTTATGCTGTGCATCGTAATGCTTCAGATTCCGCTGAATCGTCCGCTTCCAGTCGATACCGCTCAGCGAGGACAGCGGTGTATGCTGCCGGCGGTTTAACGCCCCGGTGACCGCTCTTTGGAGCTCATGGCTCATCCGTTTGACCAGATCATCGACCACCGCCTGCACAAGCATTCGCGCGGTGTCCTTTGTCTTCTCCGGAATTTTCCCTTTGAGCGACAGCAGCGTTCCGACAAGGTGGATATCCGGTTTAACGGTGGCCAGCACCTCCGGTTCGAACAAAAGCTGCTTCCAGCCTTTGCGTTCCATCGCATCATTCTGGATTACGGACACCACGTCTTCCGGAAAAAAAGTCCTTACGTCGCCGAGCCACTGCGCCAGGCGGGGCGTGGATTTCCCCTGGCCCGCACCGCGAGCGCCAGCACCGCTGCCCCCGTTTGCCGCTTCTGTGCCCTCCGCCGTTTGATCGTAAATGGCGGCAAGCGCGCGATCCATAATCAACTCATCGTCCGAAAGCTCCACTTGCCCGCCGCTGCCGTACCGGTCAAGCTCCCCTGCGGCGGCCGCGCCCAGAATGAGCCGCCAGCGGGCTAAAGCCTGTTGGTTTACCGCTTCAGCCATGTCTATAAATCCTCAAAATCGAAATCATTAAGTTCATCCAGCATCCGGGCTTCATCCTCCTTAAGCTCATCCATCATGATTTCGGCCGCCTGCTGCGGCTTAACGCCCCACAATTCGCCAAGCAGCTCGGCGACCATCGTTTTTTCCTTCTGGCTGAAAGCGCTGAAAGCACGGCGCAAAAAGACCAGCGCCCGCACAAACTCGTGATCCTCCAGCGTGCTGATATACGCGTTAAGCTGCTCCCATAGGCTCATCCGCGACAGAAGCGCATACCGGTTGCGCATCGCCAGACCTTCGAACCAGCCTGCGCCCAGGTCGGCCGGAATCCCCGGCGAGAGCCGGCGCGAAACTTCGGCAGCGCATTGCTCGGCCGTAAGCTCTCCCCGCTCCAGCAAAATCGCGCACGCCAGACCGGACAGCCTGGGGTGGGCATCATCTCTGTCCGATAAAGCGGTCAACTCCTCAACCCACAGCCCTTCATCCACTTCGGCGCTATGCTCTGCGGCGATATGGCTTAGCTCGTTCATCGCTTCCGCCATCGCCTGCGCCGCCTCATCATTGCATTGGCTCGCCTCTTGCAGAAACAAAGCCGCGCGCAAATACAATTGCTGCAGCAGTGGGATTAACGGGGTCGTATCGATTCTGCGGATTCCGCCGAAGCGGACAAGCTGCGACAGGATTCCCGCCGCGGCCGCGATTTCCACGACATTCCGGCTCTGGACCGCCAGGCTTTGCAAGGCCGATCGGCCGGCCTCCATCTGCCGGATCATCCCGCACTCGTAGGCAACGGAGATCAGCGCGGAAGCCTCCTTGATCGTGGAGCATTCCTCTAGCCGCTGCTGCAAAACGAAGGCCGCGGCGGTTTCTACGGTTTCGCCCAGCAAATTGGATTCCACGACTTCGATCTCCACTTCCGGGGACCACTGGACGATCCAATGCTCCGACCACACCGCCTGGCCGGCGGACCTGGCCCGGTCTTTGACAAAATGAATGCCGAGCAGCTTCAAACGATGGAACCAGATCGAGCGGTTCAAATCAAGATAGGCCGCTTCCTCGGAATTAACCCGCCGGTTTTCCCGCAGGTCGAGGACTAAATCCTGGGCAACCGCGGTTTTGTATTTCTCCAGTTTAAGCCGCTTCAGCTGGCGGTTCACGTCGTCCTGAATCGGCGTTTGGCTGACCCCTTCGGCCAGGGCCCCGATCGCCGTCCCCACCTCCGTACGCGCGAGCGATTCGGCGACCACGGCGAGTTCTCCGCGCCCCAGGAGCGTTTTGGCCGCATCTCTCAGGTCAATAAGTACCGGCAGGCTGCCGCCATGCAGGGCCGACAAGGATTCGGCGAGCCTGACCGCCTCGATCACCTCTGCCGTGGAGCGGTGCGTTCCCGTCCTTCGCAAATCCGCGGCCGCCGAAGCGAGATAACGATGCGGCAGCTCCTCCAGCGTACCCCGCTGCATCTGCTCCCACATCATTTCAAAATAGTACGGCGCAATGTTCCCCGCTCCATACCCGGTCAAAGACGAAAGCCGCAAATAGGAATACGGCATCAGCGTCAGCTTCGTCTTGCGGGAAGGAAGCTGCGATATTTCTTCGTCGCTCATGGCAAGGGACAGATCCTTGAGGGCGGAAGCGTGATACGCCCCGCAAATGACCACGACCTGTTCGGGCTTATGTCCCGCAGCGACCGCATCGGCAATTTGCCGGCACATATACGCTTCGCGCACCGCATTATAGGCGTATTCGAGCCTTTGGCCGCGGCGCTCCCGCTCCGCGGTCAGCTCCCGCATTTGTCCCGAGTACGCCAGAATGGCCTGACGGTAGGCATCCGGACGCAAATTGTGCTCAAAGTTACGTTCCCAATACGCGTCATAGTCGTATTCGCCGGCGATTGCCGTAATCCTGCCGTACAAGGAGCTTTCCGGCTCAGCGCCCCCTTCCGTCACGCGGCCTTCTCCCTCCGGGAGAGGAGCGGCGCTGCCGTTCGGCCGGTCTTCTTCCCGCTCCCGGGCGGCGCCGCGCGCATCCTGCAGACAAACCGCGGAAGACGAAGGCAAATCGATAAAGGCGCAGTACGCACCATGTTTTCGAGCCCAGAGCATTGCCTGATATTCCGGGGAATACACGGCGAACGGCCAGAGCGCGGTCCGGACCGGCACTTCCTCGGTGAAGGCCAAAATCGCCACCGGCGGCTTGGTCGAGGTGTTCGTCAAATGCGCGATTTCGGGGGAAGCGTCCGCCGGGCCCTCAATCAGCACCGCCGTTGGCTTTATCTGATCGAGGAAGTCGGCCACATGGTAAGCGCCGGCCGGAGACAGGTGCCGGACGCCAAAGATCTGCACTCCAGCGCCGCTCGCCGGCTTCATTGATTCATCTCCTTGCAGGCGTTGTAGAGGCCGCGCCAGCTTGCTCCGCGTTTTTTCATCACGTTGTCCAAATATTCTTTCCATACGAGACGGTCCTTGTCGTCATCCTTCACGATCGCCCCCTGCAGCCCTGCGGCCAAATCTTCATCGGTGATTTCTCCGCCGCCAAAGCTGGCCGCCAGCGCCATGCTGTTCGTGAGCAGTGAAATGGCTTCCGCCGTGGAAATGACCCCGGCCGGGGATTTCACCTTTTCTTTTTTGTCCAGCGTCATGCCGCTGCGCAGCTCTCTGAAGATCGTCACTATCTTTTGCAGCGCTTCGTCTGCGGGAACGGCCGCCTGCAGGTCATAGGATGCGGCGATTTCGGCGACGCGCTTCCTGACGATTTCCACTTCGGTTTCAAGGTCGGCCGGCGCCGGCAGCACGATCATGTTAAAGCGGCGTTTCAGCGCCGTCGACATTTCATTGACCCCGCGGTCGCGGGTGTTGGCCGTAGCGATAATGCTGAATCCTTTGCGCGCGTTCAGCTCTTTGCCTAGCTCGGGAATCGAGATCGTCTTCTCCGATAAAATCGAAATCAAAGCGTCCTGCACCTCGGAGGCGCAGCGGGAAATTTCCTCAAAGCGGGCGATGCCGCCCGCTTCCATCGCCCGCATGATCGGGCTCTTCACCAGCGCCTCCGGCGTTGGCCCCTGGGCCAGCAGCATGGCATAGTTCCAGGAATAGCGGACCTGCTCTTCCGTCGTCCCCGCCGTTCCCTGCACAACCAGCCCGGAGTTGCCGTAAATGGCTGCGGCCAGATTCTCCGACAGCCAGGACTTGGCCGTTCCCGGCTCGCCGATCAACAGCAAAGCGCGGTCTGTCACCAGCGTCGCAATCGCCATTTCAACGAGACGCGGGTTCCCGATATATTTCGGGGTGATCGCCTGACTCCCCGCGGTTCCCCCGACGATAAACTTAAGCACCGACTGCGGGGACATTTGCCACCCGGCCGGGATTTTCCCTTGATCCTCACGGATCAAAGCCTGCAGTTCTTCCTGATACAAAAGCTCCGCAGGCTTGCGCATCATCTCCTGCATCGCGGATTCCGTACTCATCACCGCCATCGCTCCTTTATGATAAAAATATGAGACCCCTTAAATGGACGACTCCATCGTTTTTAAAATATACCCCAACTGCTCTACGCTGCTGCCAACGAATTTGGGCATGGCCTTGCGGATCCGGTCCGCATAGGAGGCGGGAAGACGGCAAAGCTGGTCGAACAGAAACGGTTCGATTTCGTGGCATTCCGTATTCCGCTCGTCTTCCAAAGCCCGGATGAGCGCTTCATGCAGCTCTTTCTCCGGGATTCCCGCGCGAACCAGCCCCATGGCCGCCAAATTGGCAAAACGGTTGCGAAATTCCGGCGATTTGCCCAGCTTAGCAAGCAAATAGGAAGCGGCAGCCTCATGTCCCGGCCGGGCGAAAGCGCTGACCAAGGCCAGATGATTGAGGGCAATGAAATGATCCAGCCAGCGCGGGTCCCATGCTGCGGCGATTTGCTCCGGCGACGGCATTTCCACGTAATATGCATAGCTCCTCCGTTCACTCGTCCATACCGGCTCCGCTTCCCGATACCTGCGGTCAATGACCAAACCTTCCAACGTATCGAGCAAGTGCTTGCAGTAGTTGGCGCTTTTGCTGACGGACGAAGCAGCCAACCGGTCTTGCAGAATGCCGGCATACTCCTCATACAAGTGTTCCGGAGGCAATGCGGACTGCGCCTTAACAAAGGTTTCACGCACATACGTGTTCGTTCCCGCCGTTTTTTTCAGTTCGATTTTTATCGCAGCCCTGACAAGCTCGCGCCCCTCGCCGGAGCCGGTTTTGGTTATGTACTGCAGCGCTGCGTTCGTTAAAAAAGTCCAGCCAAGCGTGTAAGCATAGTGAGTATAGTTCCGTAGAACTCTTAAATAAATCTCCTCCAGCTCAGGCATCGTTTTATGGTGAAGCGCCCAGAAATAGCGTCTCGCCAACATCGAGCTTTCCTGCGTTTTCTCCCTATCCGCTACGCCCGCCTCCACAGATTGAATCAGTTTGGCAAAATCCCTGGCCAGCCACCTGTTCAACCGTTCCGATCGGCTTCGGTTTAACGCCGGGCCTACCAGTTCGCTGTCTTTGCCTTTGGAAGCCTCATACAGACGTTCGGCCGCGCTTGCCGAGTCGCTGTCCGCCAGCGCCTGATACGCCGCTTCGCGAATGCTCTTCTTCTTGTCGCGGCTGAATTCGAGCAAAGCCCCTTCATATTCGGCGTACCCCGCAAGCAGACGAATCGCCGTCGTCCGCACTTCATCGGAACCCGAAACGGCGGCCTCATAAATGACAGGCCGCGCTTGTTCGCCGCCGCTCCTTGCGATAACGGTCAGCTTGCGCGCTTCAAGCTTCCCTCCGGCGGGCTCAAAGCTTCGGATCAGATGCGGCACGATTTCAGCGCCATAAGACGGCAAAATGTCCGTCATCGCAAAATCGGCAATTTCCGCATAAGGGTCGTTCAACGCTTCCAAGGCAAACGGAAGCAGGCGAAGATCCTGAAACAATCCATCGCGGAACGCTTCGACGATGATTTCATGGCGCCCGCCGCCCCGGGTGGTAAGCGCATGGCGGACCGCGGACAATTTCCGGAAGGATGCGAACGTCTTTAAGGAAACGGGTTTGTTGTGCAGCATAACCGTCTCGCCCGCGGTGGAACCTTTGCCCTGGGTGCGCAGCACCGACTGAAGGAGAAGATTGACGTCCTGCAGCCGCCGGGCCGAATCCGCTCCACTGTCTTCGGCAATTAAAGACGCGGTGCCTTCGGCCAGTTTTTTAAATACCGGAGCCCGTTCTCCCAACTGCTGCAAAGCCGGAACCAACCGTTTCAATCTATAATCCCCGGACGCCAGATCGCTGCCGGCAATATAAAGGCGCCGGATTTCATCGTTCAGCTCAAACAATATGGCCTGACTCATTATGCATGTTCCTCCAATTCGGCTTGTTAGTAGAGGTTGCCGTTGTTAACCCGGACTAATAAAGCAATCGTATCAGCTCTTGTTGGCTTAAAATACTGAGCGGCTGAACCGTTAGCCGGCCGCTTAGGGAATCATGTTGAAACATCCCCAGCACGGCGATGTCCTGAAGGTGCTCATCCGGCAAAAATTTCATAAGCTGAACGGTTCCGTCGTCCAATACATCGCGAAGCTCCAGCGTGTCCCCTTGTGCGTCGGCAATAAACAGCCGGCCTTCCGAATCGGCGACTACCTTTGCTACAGCCAGCAGCACGACCGGGTTAGAATCGCCCAGCGGATTTTTTAGCTGGTTTTTGACCCGTTTGACGGTCTCGGCGAAAGATGGAGCGGCGCAGCGGCGAATTTGGCCCAGATCCTGCTCTTCCAAAGCTCTGGCGGTCATCGATTCGAAGCGGATGCGCCGGTTCAGATCGCCGGGGTAGCGGTAAAGCTCCGGCACGACGGCCACCTCGAAAAAGCTGTCTTCTTCTCGTATCAATTTCGCCGCTTTATAGGGACGGTACTGTACCGTATAATGAATTTCCCCGCTATCCGGCTGAATCCAATAACCGCAGTCGACGTATTCCTGCCGGGCAGCATCATCATAGCTTAAAAAGGCCAGCTGAATCAGCTCGGTTCCCGGAGCGGCCAATCCCGCCTCCTTCAGTTCGGTCAGCTGCCAGGCATGCCCTAGCCATTCCTCGATGGAAGACTCATGGTCCAGCGCCAGCTCGGGATCTTCCAGCCTTGCGGACAGATGCGCTCTGCCTTTTTTAATGAAGGCATGAATGACGGCAAGCTGCTCGACGGCCAACGAATAGGCTTGCTCCGGATTTTGCCGCTCCGACAAGATCAGCAGCAGCTTGCCAAGCTGAATTTGCGCGCCGGCCAAATAGTGGCTTTTCATTTGCTTCATATGTTCCTGAATCACTTTAAGCTCCTTGGCATCCAAGGTCCCGAGTCCGCGCCGGATCAAAGATTGCGTTAACTTCTCGAGCAGCTCCAGCCCTTCCAGCTGGGCCGCGATTTTTTTCTTCAGCGCTGATTTATTGACTTTTTTCGGCTTGGCATCGGCTCCGGCAGCGGCTTCCTGCGCTTTCTTCTCTTCCCGCTTTCCGGCTTTCTCCCGTTTGGCCGCCAGATCCGCGGGCACTTCCGCCTCCATGAATGGCTTTCCTTCCGCATAGGCATACAAGAGACCCAATACATGTTTGCACGGGAATTGCCGGCTCGGACAGCTGCAGCGCATCACCGGTTTGTCGGGAACGGCGAAATCCGCGGATGGCGCGTAAGGTGTCTTTCCGCTTCCCGCACACAAGCCAAATAGCACCTGTCCATCCGCGGACCGGTGCAGCTCGATATACTTGCCTTTTCTGTTTAAATCCTGGCCGTTCTTAATCGCCGCGCTATTCGGGGCCAGTGAGTCGATCCAAGTTTCCGTAATCTCAATCAAACGTAGTTCCCCTCCGCCATCGGTAAGTTTACTGCTCTGCCAAAATTATCATATAAGTCTTTCTTCTATATAATACCTAATATTCGCAGCCTTCCCTACCTACTAAAGTCCTAACGGGAACATATATTCTTATTTATTTAAAAAACCGCCCAACGACGTCCCTTTATAATCTGTGGACGCTGCTCTAACGGACTCCAGCGACGTTATCCGCCCAATTCCCGGCTATTTCCCAGCCTAACGGCACTAGCGTTGCATTAACTTTCAAACAAGACAACTTGCAGTCCTGATACATTCCAGATTTCCCGGGATTCAGATTTTCTGATGAAATGATTATGTTTTCAAGCCGATAATGCGCCCGCCGGGAAATCTAGCTATGATGAACGTAAACAAAAGACAGCCCTCCATATTGCTACATCTCGTAGGTTAAAATGGATAGTGAAAACCAAACCATTTCAGAGCTACATAGCAAAGGAGAGCTGATACTATGCAGTCTACCACAAAATTCGTCGGTTTAGATGTATCCAAAGAAAAAATTTCGGTTGCTATTGCAGATGCAAGCGGTGAAACTCCTCGCTATTACGGGAGCATTCCTCACACCCCGGCGGCGCTGCGCAAGCTGATCAAAGAACTGGGACCGGCCGAAACGCTATCGTTTTGTTATGAGGCAGGTCCGACAGGTTACGAAACCTATCGCTGGATCACCTCCATGGGAGCCCATTGCGTTGTCATTGCTCCGTCGCTTATTCCCAAACGCCCTGGCGATCACGTGAAGACGGATCGACGGGACGCCGAGCAGCTTGCCCGTCTGTTTCGTGCAGGAGAATTGACTCCTGTCTACGTCCCGGAGCGGGAAGACGAGGCTTTGCGGGAGTTGGTTCGCGCCCGGGAGGCCGCCAAAGAGGACGCGCATCGGGCACGCCAGCGGATATTGAAGTTCCTGCTCCGCCATCACATCGAACCGCCGGCTACGATAAAGCGTCGTTGGACCCGGAAGTACCGTTCCTGGCTGGAGCAACTGACATTCCCTTATGAGCCCATGCAAGTAGCCTTCGACGAGATGCTCCATACCTTAAATGAGATCGAGCAGCGGATGGGGCGTTTGGAAAAAGCCTTGGTTCAGCAAGCCACGGTCGGCTCCAAGGCAACTCTGATTCGGGTGCTTCAGTCCCTGCGTGGGATTGGACTACTGACGGCCGTCACTCTAGCTGCTGAGATCGGTTCATTTACTCGCTTCCGCTCCCCGGCCCAACTCATGGCGTATTTAGGGTTGGTTCCTCGTGAGAGTTCAACCGGCCTGAGTACTCGGCGCGGAAGTATGACCAAAGCCGGTAACGGGCGCTTGCGCCGATCCTTGGTGGAATCCGCCTGGAGCTACCGTCATCGGCCTGCGGTGAAAGGAGATCTCGCCAAGCGTTTGGATGGCATGCCGGCCGATATACAACTGTTGTCGTGGAAAGCGCAAGAAAGATTGCATTACAAATACCGTCATCTCATTTTTGGAAAGAACAAACACAAAAATGTGGCCGTAGGCGCGGTGGCCAGGGAGCTAACCGGGTTCATATGGGCTGTTGCTCGAACGGTGGAACAACCGGTGGCTAACTAACGCCCCTTCCGTCCCCTTTGGGGAGACGCAGGGAGCGTTGCCCCCTGCACCCCCACACTCGCCGTGAGGCGTTCCTCATTTCCAATGAGGAATAGGAAAAGTGTTGATTTGAACCTAACCGCTTGTCAAGAAAAGCGCTTGACAAGCTCACGCCTGAGCACGAGGCCCGGGAGCAAACGAAGGTTCCGGGAGAGAATTTGCGTCAACCGTTTGCACTAGGTGAGTAACTGAACGTGCGCTTCTAGCTTGCAAGAGCTCTCCTTGACGAAGGCATAACATGTGGTACCAACCCACGGATAGCAGCGTGCCGACCGTCGCTCGCATTTTTGCTCTCGCGCCACGTGCTCAGGCACCTCTCACACGGAGGGCTTGACAAAAACGTTCATAGCAACGGTTGTAGCAGCGGCTATTTTACGACAAACGCCCTTTTCAAAATTCTAACGGTTGTGATTGCCGTTATTCGCCTGAATCTAAGCAAACTGAGCCGGGTTTCAGTGAAATAAGCGCCAGAGCAACCGTTAGATTTTGAAATCAACGTTTTTGGAACAAATAACGCTTGTGGCAACCGTTAGAATATTGGTGTGGCTAGAAAATGTATCTTGTCAGATTTAATGCATCGCTAGTGGCCTAACGGACTCATGTGACACTATTTCGTTCTAAACGAGCCGAAAAAAGCCGACTTGAGGTAAATAGAGTCGTCTGGGTCCGTTACATTTTGCAAACCTCCATGTTCCCCCCAGATAACAGTTCTAGAGTCTTTTAGCCCCTAGATTCTCGTTATTTAGTTTACATAATATTTATTATGTTTAATTGTGCGGAAACGTCTTTCTCCTTACGAAATGTCTGTCTGCCCAATAAACGACGAACAGCGGCAACAAATCCGTATGCCGAACGTTTCGTACGAAAATGGCACTCCTTCAAGCTTAAGCTCCCTTTCCAAAAAAAGAAGCAGGATTCACCCGCCTCCGTTTAATAATGTTTTATCTTGTTAGCTTTGCCCGGTTACATTAAAGCTTACTTGCCAATTTCATGCTGCGAAAGCTCTCTATTATCGCGCTAATTTGCGCCGATCATAACTCCCGTATCACCGGGATCCTGAAGCCAAATTTTCGAGATCGCCCAATTGTCTTCGTAAAGCCCGCTCCCTTTTTCGATCGTTAGGGAAGCCTTTCCATAGCCTATGACTTCTTCCATTACAATAAGGGGATAATTAAAGGTAATCTGCACTTTTTTATCGGACAATGACTTGGTATCCAACTTTTCCACGGCTCCCATATGCGGGCTGGATCCGCCCGTAACCCAGAAATTATCCTCGAACTCTTGTTTTGTGCTTGCCTGCAAAGCCGGGGTCATGACGGCGTACTGCATCGGCCCATTTCTTTTCTGAACTCCGCGAATCCATGTCTTCGCCGCCTCCTCCGGTGTATCCGCCTGCAGCGCGCTCATAAACAGGTCAACCTGATGAGCCAGGTGGGACGCCTCCGGCAGGGTTACATGAATGCTGTTGTCCTTGTAGGTCACTTCCCCTTTCAACTCCTCCACGATAGCGCGCAGCGAAACCATAGCCGTGCCGTTTTCGATTTTCAGCTTCAAATACGTATTCGCGTACGGGGCCTTGTTAATAAAAATCTTCGGTCCGGTCGTCATAGCCAGTGCGGAGCCCGATAGCAGCACGAAAGCGGAGCATGCCGCAACGATAACCTTGACTCTTTTTTTCATCAACCATTCTCCTTGTTTTCATATGTAAAAACTCTAAATCTCATTTTAGTAGAATGATTGTCAAAGATAGTTACAGACCGGTTACTGTATCCTCACAAAAATTAAACAATTATTCTCAAAATCATATATCCATTTATCGATGGCAAGAACTGCTTTTACATAAATGCTGAAGGCGCTCCATATAGTATCTGATTTCACCGTTCATCGGACTGTTGGCTTCCCCTTGTGCCAAACGGAGCGTTCTATCGGAACAGCCTTTGCCCGGCGCTTCTGATTCGGATTATGCTCTTGGCATCCTCCACGATGTAAGCTTTAACTCATGCAGGTGCCGTTCTTTCTAATCCCGCAAATACTTCATCCCATTTTTGTTTAAAAAAACCCGGCATATGCCGGGTCAAAATGTTAGCATTATGTGCATCTTTAGAAACGCCTCAGTCTTGCCGTTCACGAATTTGATGCCTCCCTTAACGGGTATGGTTTCTTAGTTTCGCGGTCGGCTATGCTGACCATCACCGATTCAGGTTTAACCCTAGCAATTAAACCCATCGCCTCAATTCGACCAACCATTTCCGCAAGATAGGCCGCCGTCCGGTTCTTGGCCTCGCGGCCGCCGTCAATATCGACCATAAAACGGATGTCCGCCCCTTGATCGAGATAAGGAAGAATCAGGTTTTCGAGGCTGATCCGCTCGGCCAACCCGAATTGCGCGGCAATTTCTTGGCTGTATGACGTTTCCAAAGACAATTTTTCGCGAACCGAATAAATTTCCCTGGGGAGAATCACTTGGCGGCTGCACAGCCATGCCCCTCTTCCTGCACGGTACACTACAATGTAGCTGACGAACTTGGTATGTCCCGGGTGGGTCTGTGCGTCGGTCGTAATAACGAGGTCGTATACGCCCCGCGGATCGCTTGCGATGAACCGGGATATCCGCTCCATCACATCGCTAAATTCCAGGTTCTGTTCCGTCGTATTCCGATATGTCGTCTCATGAATCAATGGGTACTGTCGTCTTTTACTTTTCATAGGGTTCACCTGTACTGCAAGGTTGGCTTCTTCCTTTCGTTTTGGAATTTTTCGGGCTATATAAGTTGAACTATTGATTCTACGTGATAGGGCAGCCGTGTGAAATGTTCTTATGATCGCTGTTGTCGCGGATTTCTTGATTTTATAGATTCCAACAAGGAAGAAATCCGCTCACAAAGGCGACCAAGCATATGCTTCCGATGCAGCTTTCTTCCAGAAAGCTTTCAGTTTCTTCAGAATCATTTCACCTAGGTTCAATATTCTAAAGTGTGTATTATTTAGAATATTGAACACTCTTGCCTAGTTCCCGATTTTTCTTAAGTTCAACTTATATAGCTAAGAATCCGGCTTATAAAACGCCGAAAGCTCCCTTTTCATAATATGTCTTGATCACCGCTGCTTGATCACAAATGTGCCGAGCCGGATTCGAACCAGCTTAACAGGGGGCGTGGGAATCGAACCCACCACAGTCTGCTTTGGAGGCAGACTCGCCGTCCTAGGAACATGGACCCCTACAGGATGAATAAAGATGACGTGGACGGGGCTCGAACCCGCAAATCCCGGCGTGAAAGGCCGGTGTGTTCATCCATTTTCACCACCACGCCATGCTAAGAACAGAACTGGATTACGGTAAATCCTTGCTAAGAGCGGGTTAATCTCCCACCGATTTTTTACAGCTTGTGTTTCGTTAGACCACATCATTGAACCCTGCCAAGTGACCCACTCACACTTTGCGAACCGTAACCGTATAGGTATGTACTTTTCATTGGGGAGATCGACCGGAATCGAACCGGTGCAGTATCAGGGCCACAACCTGACGTGTTATCCACTTCACCACGATCTCCGCGAAAATAAGTGACGCATGCCGGATTCGAACCGAGCGATTGCAGGATTGAAAGTCCTGTGGCTTTGACCGCTTGCCTAATGCGCCATGAAAAAAAGACTGCCTCCCCAAGGAGCGGCACCATTCGCTTCACTTGCCTCTCCCGAATCCTCCGGGCAGAAACAAGCACAAATGGACCGCTTGCCAGGGTGCAAGCAGCCTTTACGTACTGAATATGTATCGACGGAAATGAATTTTGAATTCAGAACGGTCCGTGATTCACAATCACGCCAGTACCGTTCCTCCTTCTTTAAGGATGTTACGGACTAAACGTGGTACGTAAAAGCTACCGGCGATCGGATCGAGATAGGATGGTTCGCCGCTCTCTCGCCAAATATTTGCCTGTTCGTTATAGCGTTGCTCCAAAAAATCTAATGTAAAGTGCATTTTCATTTCCTATCCCTTCCTTTCCTCGTAGATTTACAAAACGCATTCTCACGTTAATGCTTTAATGTTTTACCTTGTTGATGTTTATGATGTTACCACGGTGTTTTTATGCTGTCAACCCTTTTTTTATCTTTTTTTGAACATTCATCCAAAATGACCAAAAAGAAAACCGCCGAGTCATCTCAGCGGTCTTATATCCGAACAAATTCACACGTTGCAAACAACGTTATTTGCATACAACTTCCCCTAAGAAAGAGAATGTTTGGATATATTGAAACGGCTGCATGACGAGGATAAAAAGCTTTCGGCATGATCAAACAAACGGTTGTCCTCCAGAAGGCACCATTGCTCCAAGTTCTCATACCCGATTGGATACATCGCCAATTTCATCCCCGTTCACGCTCCTTTCATTCGTTTTCCTAAATTTTCATCAGCATAAATTACCTCAGCGCGATTTGTCAAGGGAAAATTTTCTCCGCCAAAAAAGGGTTGCGCCCTTGGCCCTTTCCCGAAGGCATCGCACCCGGCACCCCATCCGCTTCCAGCAGCGGGCGGACGACGAGCTTCACCGGCCACTCCCGGCTCTCGAAAATCGCCCGGTACAGCGCGGCGCGGTCGGCTTGCGGCAGCCCGGCGGCCAGCAGCGCTTCCTTCCATGCCTGCCCCGTGATCGCCCACAAACGGGACTCGGGAATGGCGTACACGCCGGACAGGGCTTCCATAATCGAAGCCAGATTTACCTGCGTACCGAGCGACTGGACGTAAAATATCAGCTTATCGATCGTCTCATTGTACAGGCTGTTGGAATAGCCGGGACGTATGCGGTAGCCCGGGTCCCCAATGCCGTGCTTGTCCAGGTACGGCTGATGCAGCCGCACCGAATCGTGGTCGCGAAACAGCAGTCCGCTCACTTGATTTTGCTTCAAGACCAGCAAGCAGTTTTGTCCGTGAATTTCCGGCACAACCCCAACCTTAAACAGACGCATCACCACATCGTAGAACATGCCGGCCAGGTCGGCATAGAAGCTTAAGACCTCTTCGGCGGAAAGCGGCTTGCCCATCATTTCGGACAAAAAATGCCGGCCCCCCAAATCCACGCCAAGCGCGGACATCGGGATCACCTTGCACCCTTCCACAAATAGCTCCGGCGGATAAAGCCGGAGTTGAGCGGCCAGGTGGCGCGGGTGGTCGTCGAACAACCCCATCGCCGCCGGCATGTAGCCCCACCAATGGCGCTCCTCGCACAGATAAACCCGGCCGCGCAGCGTCTCATCGCAAGCCACTGCCTGACGCAGCAGCTTCTCTCCGACCAGGCCGTTAAGCAGCTTCACCACAGGCAAATAACGGGCAGCTCCCAGCGACAGCACGCTGACCGGCAGCTTTAGCACGGCCGATACGCCCCCCGCTTCGGCATGAGGCTCAATCACGGCTTCCGGCGCCATGGAACGCAGCGAAGAGGTGGCCAGGAAGTCGCCGGCCTCCGCATCCAGCACCACGATCGTCTCGTCCTTTATCTCCTGAGCGAAACGGGGCGCGATCACATGCTCAAGCTGCCAGGGATGGACGGGCATCGGCACGTATTCGTCCGGTCCCATCCCCCGCCGGCTCAGCTCCGCCTCAACCAAAGCCCGCTGCTCGGCGTTCAACACATCCAGGCAGGACAACTCTTCCTCCTTGCAACCCCGCACAACCGAATCCCTATGCACCGCTACCCAGCGAAGTCGGATCGGCTCGCCGAACTCCGCCGAATACCGCAAGCTGTCCTGCCCGGTAAAGCCGATTTTGGCTTTGGCCGTCGGATGGAACGGACGGTCGCGCAGAGCGGCGATCCGTTCCCCTTTGATGAACCACTCGTAAGCCGTGGCCGGGGTGAATGCCAGCAGCTGCTCCATCCGTTCCGGACTCAGGCTGAGCGCTAGCTGCCGAACCGCCGTCTCCACAGCGGCCAGAAAGTCCGCAACGCCCGGCTGTGCGTAAGCTTCCGCGGACAAAGCCGAACGCAGCACGGCTTCCGCCTGCTCCGGCGCAGTGCCTAAGCCGGCCCAGCTTCCGTCGGCAGTCTTTTTATAAATGGGGGTATTCTGCACCCACTGAATTCCCAAGCGGATGCCGGACTCAACCAGAAACACGATTTCCCCGGCATAAACCTTGGTCTCGGCACCATATTCTCCATCTTCTCCGTATAACCGCCGAATCCGCGCCGGCGCAGCCGAGAGCGGCCGGAGCAGCTCCTCGTCCAACCGGAAAAACCGCTCCGTCAAAAAAGCATTCATCAAATCGGCGGTAATCCGCGACTCAGCCGCTTTCAGGCCGGACTCTATTGTCGATGTGCGCATGACCATTTCCTTCCGTCAAATAGTAAAATTCCGGATGCGGATGACCGAGAAAATCATGGTGAGAGATCGTCCAGCAATAGGCGCCGGACTTCTCAAAAACAACGATGTCGCCGACCCGCAAACATTCCACTTCGGCATCCGCGTGCAGCCGGTCTTTCGGCGTGCACAGCTCGCCAACCAACGTCACTTTTCCGTGCCTGACCTCCGGTCTGGCAAAAGGATGCTCCCACCTGCCTGTCGGCATAATGACAAACGGATGATTGTGCCCCCAGGAAGCGGGCAGCCGGTTATGGTGGGTGCCTCCCCGCAGCACGGCAAAGTGCTGATCATGCGATATTTTGATGTCAACCACCTCGGCCGCGTAGTAGCCGTGCTCGGCCACGATCAGCCGGCCCGGCTCGAACCATAGCCGCACCCCGGCAAGCCGCTTCCTCGCTGCACTCCGCGCGATCAGGGACGTGAACAGCGGCCAGTCGAACGCCGGCGCAGCATCGTAGGAGACGCCAAAACCGCCGCCCGCGTTAACGATTTCAAGGTCCAGATTATAGCGCTCCGCCCACTCCTCCGCCTTCAGCAGATACAGCTCAATCATCTCCGCGTGCAGCTCCGCCCGCAAATTATTCGACAGCGAGTGAAAATGGAAACCGCATAACCGGACCGCCCCCCGGCCCTCCTCCCGGATGATGCCGATCGCTTCTTCGATCAGCAGCTCGTCCAGCCCGAAAGGAGCAGGACGTCCCCCCATCGCGATTTTGGTCTGCGGCAACGCAGCCGTTCTCAGGTTGATGCGCAGTAAAATGCGCACCGGCCGGCTCCGCCCTTGGGCCAGCCGGATAATCCGCCTCAGCTCGAGCAGGCTTTCCACATGGATATAGGTGACATTATGCCTGAGCGCTAGCTCCAGCTCCGCTTCTTTTTTGCCGGGACCTCCGAACAGAACGCGAACGTTCTCACAGACTTCCCTGACTTTGAGCAGCTCGCCGGCGGAGGCCACCTCAAAGCCGTCCACCAGCGGCAGTAGCGACTCGATAATGCGCCGGTCGGGGTTGGCTTTGATGGCGTAGAACAGCCCTGTCCCATCCGGCATCACCCGCCGCATCTCCCGGACATGCGCCTGAATCCCCGCCAGGTCATACAAGTAGGCGCACACCGGCTCCCGGCTCTGCGCCCGCAATCGCTCTATCGCTTCCCATACGTTTGCGTTCATATCCATCCACCCGCGTCCCAATAGTCATTCCGCTTTTGCAGATATGCGCGGAATGCCGTGTTTCTGTCGTCTCCCAGCACATAGATGCGTACGCCTCGCTCCGCCCACAGCCGCATGTCCTCCCTGCTTCTGGCCACCGCCGCGTACGGAACCCCGCACCGTTGCGACGCCGCATGCAATTGCTCCAGCCGCCGCCGCACCTCCGGGTGCCCGGTTTGCCACGGCAATCCGAGGGATTGCGACAAGTCCGCCGCCCCTTCCAGCACAAAGCCGATCTGCGGATGGGACAAAATGGCTTCGCTTTGCCGGATGCCTTCCGCGCTTTCGATCATCGGTACAATCATAATGGCTTCATTGGCTTCGCGGATGTAGTCGGTCAGCGGATACTTGGCGAACGCGCCCGGCCGGCCGCTGTTCAGGCTGCGCATTCCGAGCGGATGGTAATACGCCCGGCGGACCGCCTCCTCCACCTGCTCCCGCCGCTCCACATGGGGGATGACGATGCCCTGGGCGCCCGCGTCCAGCACCTTCAGTATTTCGGTGCGTTCCACGCCCGAAACGCGGACAAGCGGGGTGACACCCGCCAGCTCGGCGGCGCGGATCAGTTCCTCGACGCGCTCCATATTCGTGGAGGCGTGCTCGTGATCAATGATGACAAAATCATATTCAGCATGGCCGATCAGCTCGACAACAACGGGATGCGGAATGGAGACAATCAGTCCGAACACCGGCTGCTTCCGGTTTATTTTTAATTTCAGCGTATTGGGTCTCATAATAGTGACAAACTCTCCCGCGCCAGCCGCAGCGGATTGCTTGCTTTGCGGAAATGCAGCTCGCCGTCGCCGTACAACCTGCGCTTGGTCATCTCCTCGATCAACGCATCCGCCGCAAACAGGTCAAACCATTTAAACCTCTCCCTATACTCGGGAAACTGCCGCTGATATTCCGCAATCGTTGCCGCGCACAGGCCCCAGAACTCCCGCTCCGATAGTCCGAACCTTTCCAGGGTCAGGGCGATCTCCGTCATACAGATGAAAAAAAAAGCGTCATACGTGTAATCCCGCACCTCCGGCGCCGCTTTGGCATGGATAAACGAATACCGGTTGAACCGCCGGTGCGTTTCCGGCTCAGGGTACAGCTTGGGCGCCAGCTCCGGAAACAGCAGCTTGTCCGGGACATACCGCACGCCGTCATGCAGGTCTTTGACGATGATCCGTGACGGCAGCCCGTCCTCTAACACCAGGATGATGTTCTGAGCATGCGCTTCCAAGGCGATGCCGTGCGCGTACAGCAGATGAATCATCGGCAGGGTCAGCGTGCGGACAAGCGCTTCGCTCCACCGCCCGATTCCGTGCCGGCCGATGACATCCCGGATGAACGGCTCGCCGTTTTTTTGCACCAGCATCAGTGCGTTCAGCGGCCAGGCCTCTTCACCTTCCCGCAGGCGGGCGGATACGCTCTCCCTCCAGATCGCTCCCAGCGTGCCGTACGCGCTGCGGTACTGAATCCTAGGCAGCCTCTCGTACCGCAAGGACAGTCCCATAACCTCTTTGAGGATGCCGAACCGCACCCGCCGCAGCAGCTCGTCCTGCCGGATCAGACCGTCCAGCCAGTCGCTGATCAGCGGCGCGTTTTGCGTCGTATGATGGGCCAAAATGCGGCCGGTTGAGGTATTGGTGATGCTGAGCGACAATTTGATGTATGAAGCCTCCGCATGATCTCTGTGCGACAGCGTGCGGATCGATTGCTGCGCCCGGTAATTGCCGTCCGAAACCCCCAGCGGAATCAGCTCCCGGCTCAGCCGCTGGCGAGTGAAGACGGTTTCAAGCCGATGCTCCCACTGCCAGGGATGGACGGGAATCAGCACATACGCACTCCCATCGCCCTCCTTCTCCAACATGCGGCCGAACCTGCGCCGGTCATTTTCCGTCAGGTGCTGCCCGTAAATCTCCTCCGCCGAACAGCCGGCGGAAAGCGCCATATCGGCAAGCTCCTGCTTCACGGCAACCCAGTGCAAACGAATGTTCCGATTGAATTCGGGACCGTACGCCAGATTGTCCGTTAATGTGAAGCCAAGTCTGGACTTGTAGCTTGGATGGTAAAGATGCCCGTCCGTCATATGGCTTTCCAACGCATCATAGTGTTTGTCGCCGTCCGGAACGCGCTCGGGGAGCTCGGCCCTGCACTGGCTATCCTTAGCCAGCGTCTCCAGCAGCTCCTGGATGAAGGAGTCGATCCGCTCCCCTTGCAGGTTGCCCAGTACCAGTTCCTCCACAAACAGGTGCAGATCGGCGCAGGGTTCGCCTGCTCTTTGGATGGAATCTTTGACGATTTTCACCCGGCCGAACGAAAATTTCTCCTCCGCCTCGCAAGTATAAGCAACGGGCTTTCCGTCCCTGCCTACTCCATCCGTCCGCCAAATCCCGCCGGTTTCGGTGCGGTTCAAGATGCCCTCGAACCACAAAGCCTCCAGCGTCTGGCGCATCATCCTCTCCTGGACATCATGATAGGCGGCCGTCTTCGGGCCGGACAAGTTAGCCAAACTATCCGTTGATTCCACGCGCTTTTCACTCCTCCGTTTCTTGAATTAAATTGCCGACCGGCACATAAGCCGGCGCCTCGCCGCTTCCTTTTAGACAGCTCAGCATGTTCCGCTTGGCATAGAACGTACCTGCCGTAAGCAAGTGTTTCGCAAAAGCATTGCCGCTTCTCTCGTATGCCCGCCGGAGCGTTTCGCGCACGATCGTCCAGAAATGCGTTTCGGGAACGCCCGCATCCCTGGCCATGGCATGAATAAGCGAGCCGAGATGATTCACGATAAAATAGTACGATGTCCGCGCCCAGGCCTGCTCTCTTGAATAGAACAAAGGACCGGACAGCTCCTGTCCCCGGGCTGTCCCCAACCCTTCCGCCGCCCTGCCGATCTCGACGCTAACGCCTTCCAGATCGCGAATGATGAAGGCCTCCGGCATGCCGTCCCGCAAGGTCAGCAGCGTGTTCTGCAAATGGGCTTCAAAATGAATGCCCTTCTCCCACGCAACGCGCACGAGCGGCAGCAGCGACAGCTCCAGATAACGCGCAAACCAGCGGTCCGCCTGTCCGCTCCGTCCGAAGCCGCCCAGCATCGACGTCAGGCGCGAAGGCCTTCCCGGCTGCGGAGCTTCCGCCAGACTTGCCAGCACATAGGTGCATGCCGGATCAAATTCGATCGGACGGTAGACGATCGTAAACTGCCGGGTCAACTTCTCATCCGCAAACCGGCAGGTGCTAACGCCCGTCTCATAAGCGATCCGGGTAGGCGAATTTGGACCGAAACAGCCATGCCGCAGCAAATAGCGGGAGGCGTCAAGCGTCCTGCGCATCTGCTCATCGCTGTTGGTACGGATCAAATTGGTGATCTGCATGCTCAGGGACAGCTTGATATTGCAGTTCATGTCGGGCACATATACCGTACGTACGGAGGTCGTCGGATAGACAAGCGGCCCCAGGCTGCCGAGGGGAACCAATTTCCCTTCGCGGACATAATCCTGAACCTCGGACAGGCCCAGCACATGCTTGTATTGCCACGGATGAACCGGAAGCGGAGCGTATTCGCCGCTTTTGTCCCCAAGCGTATGCCGAAGATGCGCCTGCACGCTTTCATGCGGCGGTACTTTTTTGTCCTCCGCCACCCACTCGTCCCGGAATACATCCTTTCTTACGGCAAAATAACCGAGCCGAAACGAGGTGCGCAGCTCCGGACTGAACATTCGCACATCCCGCTCGGAAAATCCCCGCGAATTTTTGGGAAAGGGGTGGAACGGATGCCCGTAAATCAGCGATTGTTCCGAAGTCCGGTAGTCGAACACCTCAAGCTCCGCCGCCCGCTCGATAAACAGGGCGAGATTGCGGCAGCTGTTGTCCACCTTTTCCGCAAAACTGCGCGCCTGTTCGTCCGTGATCCGGTTATCATCTGCCGGCGCGCCTTCGCCTGTCCCCAAACCTTCGCTC
This sequence comes from Paenibacillus macerans, assembly GCF_900454495.1. Lineage (NCBI taxonomy): Bacteria > Bacillati > Bacillota > Bacilli > Caryophanales > Paenibacillaceae > Paenibacillus > Paenibacillus macerans. Next base: position 1,226,361 of record NZ_UGSI01000001.1, on the reverse strand, counting down.
GACAGCTCCCGGATGATCCATTGGACTAGTTCCCCGTATTCCACATGACCATTCGCTCCGTTTGCGCCGGACCGCCGAATGCTCTCGTATTCATGCTCTCCGGCGGCGGAATAATAGGCCAGCTTTCCAAAAACCGTAACCCCGCAGACCGGGAAAGCGACCGCATAGTCAAGCGTGTCCGCGTTCAGCGCAATGTCATCCTCCCTCTCCTGCGCCAGCTCCCGGATGTAGCAGTTAAGCAGCAGCTTGCACGTGTGCCGGTTCGCTTGTTCCAAGCTCTCGGAACGAAGCTTGCTCTCTATCTCCAGCAATGATGCCAACCTTCTTTCTCGATACGGATAAATTGGCCTGCTCCTTTTATCAGCAGGAGGCGAAAGCCGCGGGCGGTTCGGCCAGCGCTTCGGTCACCGATTTCTCGAAAATCGAAAGCACGTCCGCAGCTTCGCGTTCGGTGATCGTCAGCGGCGGCAGGAAGCGGATGACGGCGGAGCGGCGCCCGCCCACCTCCACAATCAAACCATTATTGAAGCAGCTCCGCTGAATGGCGGCGGCCAGTGCCCCATGCGGCGGATAGTGGCCCAAACGATCCCTGCGGCCGGCGGTGTCCACGATCTCCACCCCGATCATCAGGCCGCGGCCGCGAACATCGCCGATCGCCTCGCACCCGGCTTTCAGCGCGCCGAGCCCGGCCATGAACTGCTCGCTGCGTTGCTGCACATTGGCCAGCACACCCTGTTCGCGGATATAGCGCAGCGTCGCCAGCCCGGCGGCCATCGCCAGCTGGTTGCCGCGAAAGGTGCCGGTATGCGCCCCCGGCGGCCATACATCCAGCTCTTCCTTGTAGATGACAAGCGACATTGGCAGACTGCCGCCAACCGCTTTGGAACAGACGATCACGTCCGGGACGATCCCGGCATGCTCGAACGAAAACATGCGGCCCGTACGCCCGATCCCCGTTTGCACTTCGTCAATGATCAGCGGGATGCCCCTTTCGGCCGTGATGCGCCGCAGTTCCCTAAGCCATTCAAGATCGGCGGGGATCGCTCCTCCCTCGCCCTGCACCGTCTCCACAATGATGCCGCAAGGAGCGGCAATGCCATTTTCGCAGTCGTCGAGCAGGTTCTCAATATACTGCGCGCTCAGCTTGGCGGTCATGCCGCCGCCCATGCCGAACGGACAGCGGTATTCATAGGGGAAAGGAAGGAAATGCACATCCGGCAGCAGGCTCTGCAGATGCTCCTTTTTACTGAGATTGCCGCTCAGCGCCATCGCCGCCTGCGTCGACCCATGATAGCCGCCTTGAAAGGCAAGAACGGATCTGCCCCGGGTTGCGCTCTTCACCAGCTTGATCGCGGCTTCAACGGCGTCCGCCCCGGTCGGGCCGCAGAACTGGATTTTGCTGCTGTTCCTTAGTTCTTCGGGCAGAATCGAAAACAGTTCCTCCATAAAGGCCAGCTTGAGCGGCGTGGCCAGATCGAGGGTGTGAAGCGGAATTTGCTGTTCGAGCACGCCGCGAATCGCCTCCACCACGACCTCATGATTATGGCCCAGCGCCAGCGTGCCGGCGCCGGCCAGGCAGTCATAGTACATGCGGCCTTCCGTATCCGTCACCATCATTCCTTTTGCCCTGCTGATCACAAGCGGAAAATGCCGGGGGTACGCGCGCGCATTGGATTCCTTTTCTTCCTGCAGCCTTAAGTAATCGTTCTGATCGTTTTGGACATTATGGACCTTTACCGACATATCCTTCCAACGCTCCTTTGGTTTAGTTGTGGGATGCAGAAAGTGTTGTTTCAAACAAATATTCCAGGTACATGCGGGTGACATCGCGTGAAGCGCCTTCATACGAAAAAACGTGATACGCGAAATCAGGCAGGGCATTGACCTCCAGGATGCCGCCGGATGTCTTCGTTATGGGCCGGCCGATATCGGGGCAGCGCATATCGATGCCGGCGACATCAATCTGCAGCGTTCGCGCAGCCTCGATGGCCATTTCGGCGTTGGCCGGGCAGATGGAATCCGTGTGATCGGCGTAAATTTCGCTGATCTCGCCGGCCGGAGCATTGTGAAGATCAAACAGCTCCAGCCGCGCTCCCGCCGGAATAAGATCGTCAAGCGCCGCCCCCTGCTTGTCCAGCACCGCTTTCAGCCGCGGCGAATCCGCCTTGATTTCGGCAAACGCCTCCATTTCGCCGATGCTGCGCCGTCTGATTCTCGTTTCATTCAATCGCCGGATCAATTCCCTTACCGAGGAGGAGCCGTTTCCAATGACATAGGCAGGCCGGTATCCGGTGACCGCCGCCACCTTGCCGCCGATGACCAGAACGCGATAATCCGCCCCCGGCACAAATCGCTGAACCAGGATGCTCCCGCTGGATCGGCCGGCTCTTCGGATGGCTTCGACAAGCTGCTCCCTGGTCCGGACGTCCAGCGTGACGCCGGCGCTGCCGCTGGCATCAAGCGGCTTGACCACAACCGACGCGCTGGCCTCCAGAAACCGTGCGGCCTTCTCCCCCATCTCCGGCACCACGATAAACGGAGGCACCGGCAGCCCCCGGCGCTGCAGCAAATGGTTCGCCGCTTCTTTATTTTTCGCCAGCAGTCCGGCAATCAACGGCAGACGATGGGATCTCGTTTTGTTGATCACGATGCTCCTGCCCTGGCAAGTGAGCTCCAAAAAATCCTCGCACCCGGCGATAAGCTGGCGGCAGCCGATGCCCATCTCCTCGGCTTTGCTCATAATCAGCCGATTTTGTAAATTTTGGCTTTGCGCCCCGCGCAATGCAACCCCTCCCATCCCCGAAAAAGCCACGGTTGTTCCTCATGGTTCCGATAATATAAAAGCATCAATTTAATGATAATGATTATCAATATCATATGTAATTATCTTACAGGAGGTTTGTTTGAAATGTCAATTATAAACTTTTAAGGTAATTTAAGTTTTTTTCGCGCGTTCGGGGTTATAAACATTGTCGGAGTACAGGAGTGGAAAAAGGGTTTTTAAGCGAGAGGTGGAGAGGTATGAACTAGCCTATTTGGTCATTTTGGGGCAAATCAGGAAGCTATGGTCCGTTAGCACTTGCGTTGCATTCACTTTTGCTTATGATTTCCCGTAAAAGTTACCCGGGAATCTAACGGTTGCAACAGCGGCTATTTTCCGAAAAAAGACCTTTTCTGAAATCTAACGGTTATGAGCGACGTTAATTTCCTTAATTCAGGAAAAAAATAGCCGGGTATTAGTGAAATAAGCGCCATGGCAACCGTTACAATTTGAATTCAACGTTTTTGGAGCAAATAGCGCTTGTGGCAACCGTTAGAATATTTATGTGGCTATATAAGATGAACTGATAATTGAACGGAACAGGTCAGCCGTGTGAAATGTTCTTACGATCGCTGCCCGTTCCAGATTTCCATGATTCGGCAAATTCATACAAGGTAGAATCCCGCTATTTCAACTTCTATAAGAAAATGTATCTTGCCGGATCAGATTTAATGCAACCCTAGTGTATTTTCAGGAAATAAGGACTCTCCGGTCCCTTAGCCGCTTCAGCCTGGACCATCTCTCTTTGCTCCAGTGCCGTACAGCATGCCGCGCGTGCCTTGGGAGGCGGCACTAGCCCCGCAGGAAGAAGCGGCGCTCCCCGGCGCTTCCCATGTTAACGATTCCGTTTCGGGCATGTCGAGCAATAGTCGTGCGGCGTGTCCGACGTCAGATAATACAAGCAGCACGTTTTGCGCATGCGGATCGGGCTATCGGACTCAGCCTTGATCACTTTGGGGCTGTTGAATTTCTTGATCGGGTTGCGCGGTTCGCCGAAAAGACGCGGCGGCGCGTCATAGAGCAGGTAGCGGTAATCCTCCTCCATCCGCCGCTTTTGCTCGGGGCTGGCTCCTTCTTGCGTAAACTTTTTCTCATACAGCCAATAGACATAGATCGCCGTATTTTCCCATAACAACGCTTTGGAGATGCCGGCCGCTTTGGATATGGCGGTCCACACCCGGGACAAGTTTCCGGCAAACATCGTTTCAATCACCCGGTCGCGCCATTCGCTTCTCTGTCCCTCACCTGGCTCACTAACCTGCAGGTCCAAAAGCCTCGCTTTGGGCAGCCACGCCTGCTCCCGGTAGCTCGATTCGATCCAGCCGTTCTCCAAGGCCAAATTCAAGCCCTTGTTGAGGCAGGACATCGCATAGAGTCCGGGAGCGACGACAAGAAAGGCATACCGCTTGGCAAACAGCGAGACGGCGGCAAGCTCGGAATCGGTTTCGAAAATGCCTTTTACCCCGCGAAAATAGGCCAGGCTTTTCTCCGAATCCAGCAAGTCGGCAAACGGAATGGAGAAAGTCCGGTTAGGCGAAGAGTCCCGGGTTAACCGGTAGTCGGCGGCCAGGATTTCAAATTCTTCCGGTTGCAGCGAGTTGTCTGTAGTCTTGTTCATCTTGAATTTTTCTGCCCCTTCCGTGAGGTATGCATAAAGGTGTTCCAAACAGCGGATCGACGGCGATCTCGCAGTCCATCCGGAACACGGTCCGGACCATCTCCCGGGTCACGATATCCTCCGGTCTGCCCTGCGCGAACACGGTTTTGTTGTGGACCGCGACGATATGATGCGCGTAACGGCAGGCCAGATTCAGATCGTGCAGAACCATGACAATGGTGCGGCCTTCCCGCTCGTTCAGTTCAAACAGCAGATCGAGGACTTCAATCTGATGGCTCATGTCCAGGTACGTTGTCGGCTCGTCAAGCAGCAGCGTTTCCGTGCCCTGCGCGAGGGTCATGGCGATCCAGGCGCGCTGGCGCTGTCCTCCCGACAAGGCGTCCACCGGGCGGTCCGCCAGCTCCGACAGACGCGTGGACTCAAGCGCAAGCCGGACCATCCGCTCATCCTCGCGCGACCACTGCTTCAGCCAGCTTTGATGGGGATACCTCCCCTGCCGCACTAGCTGGCTCACCGTAAGCCCTTCCGGGGCGGATGGTCCTTGAGGCAAAATCGCCATTCGCCGGGAGACCTCTTTGGCAGGAAGCTTGGCAATCTCTTCCCCGTTCAGCAGCACCGTGCCCGACCTGGGTCTGAGCAACCGGGCGATGGTGCGCAGCAATGTCGATTTGCCGCAGCCGTTGCTGCCGATCAGCACCGTGATTTTTCCTTTGGGAATCGCCAGATTCAGGTTGTCGATCACAGGCTCCGTGCCATAAGAAATGGTCAAGTCCTTTGCTTCCAAGATGCTCACGGTTTCTCCTCCTTCTTCATGAGGTTGTTCAAAAAGCCATCCGGCTTTTTGAACGCAATTAAAATTGATTTCTGTTCTTAAACAGGAGGTACAGGAAAAACGGCGCCCCAATCCCCGCGGTGAACACCCCTGCCGGGACGTCCAGCGGAAGAAACGCCGTGCGTCCGACCAAGTCGGCGCCGAATACAAGCAGCGCGCCGGTCAGCGCCGACACGAGCAGCAGGCCGCCGAACATCCGTCCCGCCAGTTTTCGGGCGATATGCGGCGCGATCAATCCGGCGAAACCAAGCGTGCCGGCCACGGCAACCGCAAAACCGGCGAGCAGGACGCTGCACAGCAGCAGCGCAAAGCGGTGGCGCTCAACGGTGACGCCGAGTCCGGTGGCCAGGTCGTCCCCGAATTCCTGCGCGTTCAAACTGCGGGCCAGCCAAAGCGCAAGCGGTACGACGAGCAAAATAACCGGAATTATCGTATAAACATCCGTCCATGAAGCGCCATACACGCTGCCTGTCAGCCAAATATACGCTTGCCCGGCGGTATAAAACGGACTGATGATCAGCATAAACGTCGTGCCGGCGCTGGTGATGGCCGAAATGCCGACGCCGATCAACACGAGGCGGATCGGCGCGACCCCGGCCTTCCAGGCAAGCGCATAGATGACCATCGAGGTCACCAATGCTCCGGCAACCGCAAAGGCCGGCAACAGCTTGATGCTGACCGCCCCGCCCAGCAGCGTCACAAACCCGACGGCAACAGCCGCCGCGCCTCCCGTGATGCCGATGACATCCGGAGAAGCCAAGGGATTGCGGATCACTCCTTGCAAAATGGCGCCGGACATGCCGAGCGCGGCTCCGACCAGCAGGGACAGCAGCACCCGCGGCAGCCGCAGCGTAAGTACTACAAAATCATACTCCCCTGCATTCAGTCCCAGAATCGTCCGCAGCACTTCCAGGGGCGAAATCACATCGCTGCCTAGGCTTGTGCCAAGCACAGCGGCGAGCAGGACGAGAAGAACCAGCACGGCGATGACAAGCACCGCTCTCCTCTCCACCTGCAGGGATACCGCTTCCTTCTTGCTGCGGAAGATAAACGTTCCTCTCATATCTTCGTCACCCCCTTGCGGGCAATGTAGACGAAGAACGGTCCGCCAATCAGGGCGGTCATGATCCCAAGCGGGAGTTCCTCCGGCAGGATGATCAGCCGCGCGGTCACATCGGCCAACAACAGCAGCACCGCTCCGCCTATGAGCGAGTAAGGAATAAGCCAGCGGTAGTCATTCCCGACCCATGTGCGCATAATATGGGGCACGACGAGTCCGACAAGACCGATGGAGCCGGCTACGGCCACGGCACCCCCGGCGAGCAGCACGGTTGCGGCGCCCATGGCCGTCTTGACCAGCACGACGTTTTGCCCCATGCCTTTAGCGATATCATCGCCGGTCAACAGCAGATTGATCGCCCGGCCCATAAACAGCGCGGCCAAAGCTCCCGCGGCCATATACGGCAGAACGGGATACAGCATCTCCAGCGTGCGGCCGCTGACGGAGCCGGCCAGCCAGAACAGCACCTCCTGCAGACCGGTCCCGTCCAGAACGAGCACCGCCTGCGTGAAGGACGAGAACAAGGCGGTAATCGCCGTCCCGGCCAGCACAACCTTGATTGGGGTCAAGCCGTCCCGCCCGATGGAGCCAAGCGCATACACGACGGCCGCCGCAATGGCAGCCCCGGTAAAGCCAAACCACATCATCGTATTTAATGATGAGACCGACAGCACCACACTTGCAAGCACGATAAAAAATATCGCCCCGGCATTGATGCCAAACACGCTTGGAGAAGCGAGCGGATTACGTGTCAACGCTTGCATGAGCGCACCCGCAACCGCCAGGCTGGCGCCGACAACGGCGGCGATCACCGTCCGGGGCAGCCGCTCGGTACGGAGCACGATATGCGGGGTGGATTCTCCATCATAATGTTTGAACGCTTCCACCGCCGTGGAAACCGTAATTTCCGTGCGGCCGTAAATCATGCTCGCGGCACCCGCCGCAGCCAGCAGCACCAGCAACGCCGCCAGCCCTAAAATCTTGGATTTCCCTTGTGCAAACAGGGGCAACATGTCCTCACTCTTTCCCCTTAGTTCAGTTTGAAATACTCATACAGACCATCGAGCAAAAGGTTGGCCGACTTGTAACCGCCCCCGAGGTTCCATATTACCTCATCCACCTGGACAAACTGGTTGTTTTTGACCGCATCCAGATTGGCCCACAGCTTGCTTTTTGTCCATTCCTCGTAATTCTTCTGGACGGCTTCACCATCCGCACTGTAATTGAAGTTAAAGATCATGTCCGCATTCATATCCGGAATGCCTTCCTTCGAGGCAAGCTCGACGCCCCAGATATCTTCGTCATGACCCGGAGGTCTTGTAAAGCCAAGCTCTTGCAAAATTTGGCCGGCGTAACCCATATAGTAAATCCGCACCTGATCGGCTCTGAAATTGGTGATCGTAGCTTCAATCGGCAGGCGATCGCCCATCTTCTCTTTAAAGTCGGCCACTCTCGCCTCCCAATCGGACAATAGCTGATCGGACTTGTCTTCAAGGTTCAACGCCGTGCCCGCCGTTTTCAGCGTTTCCTTCCAGTCGTACAGCGTCTCCAGCATCACGGTCGGCGCGATTTGGGACAACTGCTCATAAATGTCCTCATGCCGCGTCTTATTGGCGATAATCAGATCGGGCTTAAGCTTATGTATTTCCTCCAGGTTCGGCTGAGTCTCCTGCCCGACGAGGGGCACGCCTTCCACATCGGCCCGCAAATATTCATAGACAGGCTGCTGCGCCCAGGATTCGACCACTCCGGCCGGCTTCACCCCCAGCGCAACCACGACATCGTTCGCCCCTTGGAACAGGGTGACGACTTTTTGCGGTGTTCCCTTAATCTCGGTTTCCCCCATCGCATGTTTAATGATCCGCGTCTCTTCCCCCGCACTGCTATCCGCTCCGCCGTTTGCGGCGCTGCCCGCATCCGCGCTGGCGCCCGCCGCCTGGCTCGTATTTGCCGTTCCTTCCGCCGCCCCGCCGGCGGCTCCGCAGCCTGCCAACATCGTAAAGATCAACACAAGCGCAATATGGCTGAAAAATGATTTGTTGTTGAACTTGAACAACATTGTTTTCTCCCCCATTACACTCTAAATGATAATGAATATCAATATCAGCTAGATTGTAATGGAGGTTGGAATATTATTCAAGTGTTATTTCAAATTTTTATTATAAAAACACGAGCCGCAAGGGCATTTTCTCCCCCGCAGCTCGCCAAACTCGATATGCCTGCTATTCGCCCGATCAAATCAACACTAAGCAGGCTCCCCAATCACCTTCCATTGCTGGATGCCGGTTGACGCGGCGGCCTTTGCCTTCATCGTTAACCGGATTTTCGTCGTTGTCACCGGGTCGAAGGCGGTCACATTATACCGATCCGGAAGCACACCATATGCGGATGGGTTCGGCACCTGCACCCAAGCATTTCCGTTCCAGTACTGCAGGTAAAAAGACTCCGGCAGATCGATCCCCTGATTATCGTCAAACCAGTACACTTCGCTGGACGAGATCTTATACGGACGGTTGAAGTCATATTGAACCCACTGCTCGGTTCCGGGGTTATCCCAGTTGCCGTACACCGGGTGTCCACGGTCCGCCGAGCTTTCCGGTTCGTACTCGTCATTCAGCCCGGCCAGGCTTTCCCAAGGGGATACGTAGGAGGTGGAGGCCGTTCCATTGACGGCTACATTTTCTGTCGGGGCTCCTCCCTGTCCGACGTTGATGGTGAATTGTTTTTGCACCGGGGTACCCTTTTCATCGTAATCGCGAAGCTGCACAGTAAACCGGTAGCTTCCTTGGGCATTACCGGATACGGTTCCTTTGATTTCGCCGGTAAAGCGGTCCAAGCTCAGACCTCCGGGCAACGAGCCTTGCGTAATCGTCCAATCGTAGAAAGGAACCCCGCCCTCGGCCTGCAGCTTCAGTGCGTAATTCCCTCCCGGCGTTGCGTTAGGAATAGAGATATTTTTGATGGACGGACTCAGGAAAGGCGTCAGCTCGCGATTTAATTTCCAGCCCGCTTTTTCCGCAATCAGCAAGGCCAGTTTGGTCAGCATCCAGCGCTTATTGTCGTGAAAAAGATGGTTATATCCGCCGTTCTGGCCGCTGAGCCGATCCCAATACTGCTGATCACCGGGAATATGGTAGCTATTGTCCAGCGGTACAGGAACGCCTTGGTAGTCTATAATATTGTCCGCCGTTCTCCAGCCGCCGCGCTCGTAGGCCGCCATCCCTTGCCAGCTATCGGAATACGCGACCGCGTGGCCAAACTCGTGCATGATCAGGCCGTAAACGTCCGTGCGCGTACCCGACATTTCCGACAGGTACCATTCCTCGTCATTTAGCGAAGTAAACGGCGTCGCGGTATCGTAAAAATCGAGGATCGTTAGCAAGGAACGATGGATATTCCCCGGTACGGTCACTCCGCCCCGCTTGTGATATTGTCCGTTGTTCGCCGGTCCGCCGGTCGAGTAGGGGCCGTTGAGTCCTCTAAGGTAGATCCACATTCCGTTGTAAGGCTCGTTGTTGGTTGCGGCGACATGCCCGTTGAAGCCATCCTCCGGCAGCCAGGTCGTTTCCGCGTTGGCCGGAACGGTATCGAACGGCTCCATATCGAAGAAATAGAACCAATCTTTAATTGCCTGCTCACCGGCTGCACGGATCGCCGGATTGCTGAAATAGGGCTGAACCGTGTCATATCTGTAATCGAATTTAAGCGGCAGCTCCGGCTCCCTGTTATCGTCCTGATCCAGGACGCGAATCGGAGTGGTTTGCGTGCGGGAGGCGCCATTCGCGCCGGTCACCGTCAATTCCAGCGTGTAATGTTCGATTTCGCCGTTTCCGCCGATCCGGTCCGGTTGGATCTCAAGGTAAAAAGGCTTGCGCTCGCCGGAGTTTTGGAACGACAGCGTCTTGGCCGCCCCGTTTGCGCTAAAAGTGCTGGGACGGTCCAACATCAATCTGGAGCTGCCTTTGGCCTTAATGTTTATGGTCAAAGGATAAGCGGCGTTCCGCGGCGGAACAAGCGTTAGTTTGACAAAAGGATTGGCGATATACCCTTGCCAGTCCACCAGCTCCACGCCGTAATTGTTCAGGGTTCTCCCGAAAATATCGACAATTTCCGCCTGATCGTCAAGCTGCTGCGGCTCCGCCGGCTCGGCGGCGGCCGGTAAAGCGAATAAGGAAACCGTTAACAGAATGCTCATCCATAATGAGACCCATCTTTTCATCCTTTATCCCCTTCCTTGTTTATAGCTCAACCTAAAAATACGGCGGTTAACGGCCGGCTCTAGCTGCTGCCTTGGCTAACCGTCATCCCTCAAAAATAGCGGCACTTTATGATCTTATTGTCCGGAGCCAGGCCTGATCATCCCCGTTAGCGGCGTTTTTTGTCCTTATTTTCCTGTGAATGGCGCAGGGGCGCGGGCATTTCCTTGCGACGGGAGAATATAGCGGCATAAAATGCCTCTATTTCTTTCAAATGCACGGATATCGCCGGAATAACGTCATTTTTTGTGCTTATGTTTTTCTCTTGAGCTTCGTTCATTTGCTCATTGAACCCCCCACTTCAGCCCGCAGGAACCCAGCGTATTGCTTATAAACCCGCTCTCTGGCATCAGCGATGCCCGGCTGAAATTGAATCAACGCGGAGGAGCGCACGCGCCGGACTTGCTGCGCCGCTTCAAGCAGCTTGCTTTCCCTGCGGGTTCCCAATACGCCCGCATCGCCGCATACGGCCGCGGCGGCCAGCCGCCCCTGGGCCATAGCCACCAGCGCGCTTTCGATCCCGGTAATATTGCCGGCGACATACAAGCCTTTCACCGGGGTTTGCAATTGCTCATTGTGAAGCGGAATATGGCCGCCCAGCTCCGGTACATGCACAAATGGGCACCCGGCCACCGCGGCCAATTCCGCCAGCGGATATAATCCCCCCGCCAGCGCCGCGAAATCCACCCGCTCCTCCCGCTCGCTGCCGGGGATGACCTCGCCGGTTCCGGTTACATCCGCCAACGTTACGGATTCCACTCGGTCCGTACCGTTAATGGATATGGCCGCCGTACGCAGCAGTAACGGAATATCCCATATTTTCATCCCGCTGCGGGGGAAAAACCGGGCCGCCGGCCCCACGATCCCTAAGCTGCCCGCGATCTTTCCGCCGATTCGCAGCAGCGGCGAAGGCGCCAGATGGGCGAGGCCCATCAGCTTCGCCAAAACGGCCTTGGGCGAGGCGTCTTCGCCGGACAAGGGACCCGGCCCGGGCAGCACAATCCCGGCGATCGGCACTCCGCTGACCGCTAGCTCCCGGGCGATCGCCATGGCAAGCGTGTTAACGCCGATAATTAGGCCGCGCCGGCCGGGCTTCACGTAGTGCACATTGGCCAGCACCTGGGCCGCGCCGATCGACATCACGCCGGGCAGCGTCCAGCCGGGGCAGGGCCGGGGAATTTCGGCGGCGCCCGTAGCGAGCAGGACGTTTGCGGCCGCCAACGCTCCGCCGGTCGTTCTAACCACCCAGCGGTCATCCTGCCTGGCCATACCGTAAACGGATATGCCGCAGCGGATTTCAACCCCCAGGGCAGCGCATTTTTCCAGCAGTTGCTCAGCTTCCCGCCGGCCTACCCACCAGTGCCCTTTTTCCTCGTGAAACTGGCCCAGCATACGCCCGCCCGGTTCGGGGAACTCATCCAGCACGACTACGCCGAGCCCATGGCCGGCCGCTTCGGCCGCGGCCGACAATCCCGCTGGACCGGCGCCGACGATCAGCAGGTCGAATAGCGGGGACTTCGTCACGGCCGTTTCCTCCCCGTTATTTCATTGGGCAGCCGCCGCCCCTCGGAAATGCGCATCCCCGCCTCCAGCGGGGTAAGGCAGGAGCGCACCGGCCCCTTGCCTTCCACATCCAGCCGGCATTCCATACAATGGCCGATGGCGCAGTACAGCCCGCGGGGACTGCCGGATTCCTCGTGCCTGCGTAAAATGCGAATCCCGCCGGCTAGCAAAGCGGCGGCGATCGGCTCCCCTTGCCGTCCCGTCAATACCTTGCCGTTAAATGTAAAACTCACCATTTTACCCGGCGTTTTCTGCGGACCCAGAATCGGGTGGTCTATGATCCGTTCCACTATTCTCCCCCCCTTGCCAGTTGGCCGAAAGTGACGGGCCGGATCGGCGGGCGGCAGGCCAGCAGCTCGGCATCGCGGGAGGACTCGGGATCTTTTGCGTGAATCCAGGTTTCCAGCAGGTTCCTGCATACCCGGCCCTGGCAAGCGCCCATCGCGGCCCGCGTCTTCATCTTCAGTTGCCGGGAGGTACGGCATCCCGACGCATAGGCCGCCTCCAATTGTTCCAGCGTCACTTCTTCGCAGCGGCAAATCACCGTGGATCGTCGTTGCATATCGTAAGCCTCCTAAAAAGTCCGTGTTCAAAAGTCAGGTTTTGAGCACCAAGAAGGTTGGATGAAGCTAGGGACGAAAGGAGCGAAGCGTACGTTTTGGGTACGTGAGCACCGGAAGGCCCGGCTGAATTCAAGATTCGACGCCCGATCCGCTTCTTGTCCTGCTCCGTGATAGAAAAACTCTATCGATGAACAATCAAAGAAGACAGGCCGCCTTAAGATGAAGTTTTTCTTGCGATTTAAGGAAGAATATCTCCGGTGGCTATTCATTCTTAAATCTTCAAAAGATGACCCTAAAAATAACGAATAGCGCAGGTCTTCAGCTCTGTGTAGAAATCCAGGGCGGCTTGCCCCTGTTCGCGCGAGTGCGAGCTGGACAGCTTCATGCCGCCAAACGGGGCCTGATACTCGACGCCCGCCGTCTCCTGATTAACGCGGACCATTCCGGCCCGGGCTTCGTCGAGGAACCGGTGAGCAAAGGACAAATCCCGGGTGAATAAAGAAGCGCTCAAGCCGTAAACGGACTGATTGCACAAAGCGACGGCCTCCTTGAAATCGGACGCTTCCAGCACCACGGCGACCGGTCCGAAAATCTCCTCCTGAATCAGCGGATGCTCCGCGTTCAAGCCCGCCGCCACCAGCGGCCGAATGTAGTAGCCTTCCCGGTCCTCCGCCGCTGCCGGACCTTGAGCCAGGATTTCGGCATGCTCCCAAGCCAGCTGCACATAGGAATTCACCGTTTCGTATTGGCCTGCCGAAGCTACCGGTCCCAGGTAAGCCTCCGGGTCAAGGGCCGGGGCCAGCTTGAGCCTGGATACCGCTTGCGTCAACGCTTCGGTAAACGAATCGTAAATCCCGGATTCCACGATGATGCGGCTGGTCGCCGTGCATTTCTGGCCCGCCGAGCGGAAAGCGCCGCTGACGATTAGGGGCACGGTATGCTCCAGATCGGCGTCGCTTAGCACCACGGCGGCATTTTTGCCGCCCATTTCTGTTTGATATTTGATGTTGCGTTTGGCGCAGGTCTCGGCGATGTGCGTGCCGGTGGCCGTGGAGCCGGTAAAGCTGACCGCGTCCAAAGCGATTTGCTCCAGCAGCGGACCGCCGATTTTACCGCCTTTGCCGACGACCAGATTGACGACACCGGGCGTAAGTCCGGCTTCGGCGAAAATTTCCGCCAGCCTGGTCGCGGTCAAAGAAGCGGACTCGGCCGGTTTCCAGATCACCGTGTTGCCGCAGATCAGCGCCGGCGCTATTTTCCATAGCGGAATGGCCACGGGAAAATTCCAGGGGGTGATAATTCCTACCACCCCAAGCGGCACCTTCCGGCTATACTGCAAAACATCCGGCTCGCTGGAAGGGATCACCGCCCCGCTCGCCCGTACTCCTTCTGCGGCATAGTAACGCAGCAGGTTTACGCCGCGCATGACTTCGCCGCGCATTTCCGTAATCGGCTTGCCCATCTCCATGCTGGCGAGACGGGCCACCTCGGCCGCCCTCGCCTCCAAAGCGGCCGCCAGCCGGTGCAAATGCTCGCCTCTTGCGGCCCCCGTCAAGCGGGACCAGGAAGCGTATGCCGAACGTGCCGCCTGCTCCGCCTGTCTGACATGCGAAGCGTCGGATAAATGAAGCACGCCTACTTCCTCGCGGATGTCGGACGGATTAACCACGGCGCACTCCCCTGCCGCAGGGACGATCCATTCTCCACCGATCCAATTTCGGCTGTGTACCATTGACGATTTTGACGATTCTTCCTGTTTCAAGCTCATTCCAAGCTCCCTTCTTTTGTTTCCTTTTTGGACGCTTCCTTTTTGGACTCAACCCAGAAATCGGCGCTTGGCTGTAAAGTCAGTTGGCTATCCATTCGTTTTGAGTTAACGGCTCTGCATCCCGGTTCTTCAGTCTTTCGCTAACGGTTGTAACCTGCGCTTAATCAGCCGAAAAGACGAGATTCATTATCTGACGGTTGCACCCGCGCTTATTTGGGTGAAAAAGGGGCGAACCTTTGAGATAAGCCAAAATAAGCTCTGTCGCAACACTAGCGTTGCATTAAATCTGACGGGATACATTTTCTCGCCACCGCTCTAACGGTTGCCACAGCCGCTATTTGCTCCAATATCGCCGTTTTCAAATTCTAACGGTTGCCATAGCGCTTATTTAGCTTAAACCCGGCGATTTGGGCTCAGATTAGAGCAGATAACCGCGCTCACAACCGTTAAAATTTAGAAAGGGGCTTTATTGGCAAAATAGCGACTGATACAACCGTTAGATTTCTGGCGTGATCTCAAATGGAATTGCGGGCAAGGTGTACCAGAGATTTTGTGCAGGCGTTAATGCAACGCCAGTGCTGTCGCAACCGTTAAATTTGGTTTCCCCTGCATTTTGTCGACTTAGCGGCGCTCACAACCTTTGGAATGACGCCGGCCTTGCTTGGAGGGGCTGTGCCGTCCTGATATCAAACGCCGCTTTTGCCTTTGCTCCCATTTTTGTGCCGATTCCTTCTTAATGCCCCTTGTTCGTGCGACTGCCGGTTAATTGGCCGGTTGTTTATGGCAGGTCGCCTGCTCAAACGCTTGTTTAATCACCTCGCAATCGGCCTCCGGCAAAGGCAGGCGCGGCGGGCGGGTCGGCCCGGCCGGGAATCCGGCCAGCTCCATCATGTACTTGATCGACTGGACGAGCTGGGGGCTGGCGTCGAAGTGAAGCAGCGGGAGCAGCCGGCGGTACAGCTCGGTTGCTTCCCGGACCTTGCCTTGTCTGGCCAGGCCGAACAGTTCCACGCCTTCCTGCGGCAAAGCGTTCGGCACCCCGGAGATCCAGCCTGTCGCTCCGAACAGCGCCCCCTCCATGGCCAAATCGTCGACGCCGATCATCACTTCCAAATCCGTATAGGCCAAAATATCGTGAACGCGGCGGATGTCGCCGGAAAACTCTTTGACGGCCACTATATGCTCAAGCCCGGAAAGTTTGGCCAGCAGCTGCGGGGTCAAGTCGACCTTGTAATCATGCGGATTATTGTAGGCGATAATCGGCAGCCCCACCTCGTTGAGCGCCTCATAATGGGCGATGACCTCATGCTCCAGCGGCCGGTAGTTGATCGGCGGCAGCGCCATCACGCCGGCAGCCCCCGCTTCCTTCGCATGCTTCACCCACTCGACGGCCTGCCGCGTAGAAGGCGCGGCGGACCCAGGCACCACCGGCACCCGCCCGGCCGCGGCCGCGATCACGGTTTCCACAACCTTGGCCCGCTCTTCGCCGGTCATGGTCGCGTATTCCCCCAGTGAGCCGGCTGGAACCAGACCGTTCACCCCTTGTGAAATCAGCCAGTCGCAAAGCTCGGCCAAACGCTTGTAGTCCACCTCGCAGCTGGCGGTAAACGGCGTGACGATGGCCACGTAAACTCCTTCAAATCTAGGCATAACGCGCTTTCTCCCCTCGCTTTTCATTTATTCATGTAATGAAATATTAATCTAATTAAGGATGAAACCTTCAGGCAGCGGATCGGCCGGATCCAGCAAAAAATTCATAAAACCTAAGACATGGGCGGTTCCCGTAAACCGCGGGATAACGGCCCTGCGGCCGGAAGCCGCCGTTTCCCCGGCAATGCTCCCGACCGCTTGGGCGCCGGTGATCCCCTCGTAGACGACCTGCTGGCCCCGCGCCAGCAATCCGCGGGAATAGAGTACCGCCAAATGAGCGCAAACCCCGGCTCCGCCCGGCGACCGGTCCAGCTGTTCTCCGGCGAATACAGCCGCGCTCCGGTAGACGATCCCGGACGAATCACGGTCATCGGGCCGATCATCAGCCCTGGCTTTAAGACGGGACTCAAGACGGGTTTCAACGTGGGTTTCAACGTGGGTTTCACAGCGGCCATCGTACTCAGCTTCCCTCCGATAAAAAAACACGCCGTAAATCTTCCCATTCCAGTCCGCCAGCGGATGTTCGACTTGCAGCCGCCCTTCCGCCGCCTCGCGGATCAGCCGCGCCCATTCCCGCAGCTTGGGCAGCGGATATCCCCCGCTTACGCCGGCGAGCAAGGAAGAAGCATCGGCAACGGCGTACATCTCGCCGCTGAAGGCGATATCGACCCTTACCTCCGCGCCTTCAACATTCACCCGAAAGGGCGCGGCCCAAACGAAGCTCGGAACCGATTCGACCATAACCAAGCGGACTTCTCCGCCTTCGCAATCGGCAACCGCACGAACCGTTCCCGCCGGGCAATCGATCAGAATACCCGCGGCGGCCTTGGAAGGCTCCAACTGCCCTGTGGCGGTCCAGGCCGCAACCGCGGCGATAATCCCGTGGCCGCTGATGGCCGTAAGGCCCTCCTGATCCAGGAACAGCAGGCCGAACCGCGCTTCCTTCGTCACCGGCGCCGTAACGACCGCCCCGGTCATCGCCCCGTGCCCCCGCGGCTCAGCCAGCAGCAGCTTCCTTACGGCATCGAAGTTCCGCCGGAAAAACTCCGCCCTCTCCCGCAGCGATGCTCCTTCCAGCGGCGGCAAGCCGCCGGTGACGATCCTAAGCGGCTCGCCGCCGGAATGCGTGTCGATCGCCGCATACCAATTTTTCATTCTCATGTACACCGGCCCCCGAACCCATTAGAGAGTAGTTCAAAAAATCTGACATCCTGACTTTTTGAACTCGAACTATCAAAGCAGAAAAAATCCCCGATTCAGCTCATCCCGAGCTTGTAAAACAAACTGGTGAAAGCCGGTCACCCAAGCCGCCCCGGAGATTTGCGGTATAACCGCCGGCAGGCCGCCTACCATCGTTTCTTCCACAATCTTGGCTCGGAACAGCGAGCCCACGATGCTCTCGTGGACAAATTCCTCCCCTTTCGCCAGTTCTCCCTTGGCGTGAAGCACGGCGACCTTGGCCGAAGTTCCCGTCCCGCACGGTGAACGGTCGATCCCCCCGGGAGGCACAACCACGGTATTCCGGCAGTGGGCCGACGGCGATACCGGATCGCCGTAGAACTCGATATGGGTAAGCCCGCGAATGACCGGGATTTCCGGATGCACCACCTCAACCTGGCGATTCACGGCCTCGCGGATCTTGACGGCCAACCCTATGATTTCCGAGCCCTGGCCGGGAACCAGGGGAAGGCGAAGCGGCCGCGCGTCGACCAGTCCGTAAAAATTGCCGCCATACGCAATGTCCATGGAGATTTCGCCTAGCCCTTCGACATCTACCAACACATCCCTTTTGTACAAAAAAGAGGCGATATTCGTGAACGTTACCTGCTTCACCTTCCCGTCCTCGATCTCCAGCCTCGCTTCCACAAGACCCGCCGGGGTGTCGAGCCGGATGACGTCTTGACTGTCAGGATAAATTCCCCCCTCAATCAGCGCGGTGCAAAGGCCGATCGTATCATGTCCGCACATCGGCAAGTATCCGCCGGTTTCCATAAACACCACCCCGATGTCGGCCCGCTCGTCGCAAGGCGGGGTCAAAATACAGCCGGACATCACCTCATGTCCCCGCGGCTCAAACATCAGCGCGGTGCGGAAATCGTCGTAATGCTCGGACATGTAAACCATCTTTTCCGTCATCGTCCTTCCGATCAGCTCCGGCGCTCCGCCGGTCACGGTGCGGGTCGGATTCCCGCCCGTATGGGTATCGATCGTGCTCACCAGCTTGGAAAATCCCATACTCATAACACCACCTCCTAATGGCGGGCAACAGAGCGGCGAAAACGGTCATAACGGAGCGGCTCGACCGGGATGCACGTCTCGGCGCCGCTTAACATTTCGCTCATCACCTTCCCCGTAACCGCGGCCAGGCTGATGCCGTCCCCTTCATGTCCTGCCGCCACATAAAATCCGGGGACTTCGTCGACGGCGGAAACGATCGGCAAATGATCGGCCGTCCAGGGACGCAAGCCCGCGTACGTCCGCAGCAGCGGGATCCGCTCCAGCACGGGAAAGAAGCGGATCGCCCGTTCCGCAATCAGCCGGATCACCTCCTGGTCGACGCGGCTGTCTTCCCCCGCGAATTGGCGGCTGGAGCCGATCAGGAAGTTTTGCGAAGCGGTCGGTTCGAACACGAGCGCGATGCCGTACTGTTCGAACCTCGGGTCCACCTTGCGCGTTCCGCCGAATTTGCTGATCAAATAGCCGAATTCCATCACTTTCCGCTTCCCGATGCTCTCCCAGCGGGAGGCGACGAGAATGTGGCCCTTGCGGGGTTCGATCGGAATATCTATCCCGGCCATTAGCCCGATCCGCTTCGCCCATACCCCGGCGGCGTTAATGACAAATTTCGCGCGGATCGTCCCGTCGGAGGTTTCCACCCCGCGAATTCCGCGCTTCTCATCCAGCAGCAGCGCCGTCACGGGCGTATGGGTTCGCAGCCTTGCTCCATGGCGGCGGGCGGTGGAAGCAAGCGAATAGGTTAAGAGGACCGGGTTCACCGTAGAATCCGTGGCGCATTCCAACCCGCCCGGCAAATCGTCCGCCAGAAAGGGCCACTCCTCCCGCAGGTCCTGCCGGTCCAGCATGCGAAAAGGAAGGCCCGCTTCCCGCTGGCGCGCAACCCAGCTCTCGGCGGCCTGTATCTCTTCATCGGTCTCGCACACGAGGATGCTGCCGGGGGCCCGGTATTCGAATTCTTCATCAAGCTCCCGGGCCCACTCCGCCACTAACTGCTGCGATTTCAGGGACATTTGGCTGTCAAAGCCGGGGTCCTTGTCGATCGCCAAAATATTGCCGTCGCATTTGGACGAGGTGCCCCCGGCGATTTCGCCGCGCTCGACCACGATCACGTCCATGCCGGCTTTCGCCGCATAATAGGCGATGGACATGCCGATGATCCCGCCGCCGATGACAACGACTTCCGCAGCCACCGAATTCATGAACGCAGTCCTCCTTCTTTTACAGAGGTTGTTGAACCCGCATTATAAGACGATCAGTTCTTTGCTTGATTTCGTCAGCACTTCAATGCCGGTCTCCGTCACGAGAATGTCATCCTCAATGCGGACGCCGCCGAAATCGGGGATATAAATCCCGGGCTCCACCGTCAGGATCGCCCCCGGCTCGAGCACGTCCTCCGTTTTTTGCGAAAACCGCATCGGCTCGTGGATTTCCAAACCAAAGGCGTGACCGAGGCCATGGCCGAAATAGTCGCCGTACCCGTAGCCGGCGATACAATCCCTGGCCAGCGCATCGCCTTCCTTCCCCGTCATCCCCGGTTTGAGCCCCTCCAGGGCGGTCCGGTTGGCCTCCAGCACGATCCGGTAGATCTCCTGATGGCGCTCCGTAGGCTCGCCGATAAAGACAGTCCGCGTTAAATCGGAACAATATCCTTCGTAGTTCGCCCCGAAATCGAGGGTTACGAACTCATTGACGCCAAGCGGCTTGTCGCTGGCCAATCCGTGCGGCAGCGCGGAGCGCACGCCGGAAGCGACGATCGTGGGATACGCCGACGAAATCGCCCCGTTTTTGCGCATGAAGTATTCCAGCTCCGCAGCCGCCTCCCGTTCGGTAACGCCCGGCTTCATAAAGCCCAAAATATAGTCGAAAGCCTTTTCCGTAATCTCGATCGCCCGCCGGATATGCGCCTGCTCCCGCTCGTCTTTGATGCCGCGTTGCTGTTCGACGATATTGTCCGTCGGCACCAACTCGAATCCCTGAAAACACTTTTCATATGCCTCATATCCCGCGTAGGTCACGTGATTTTTCTCGAACCCTAATTTCGCAACGCCGGCCCCGGCCAGTTTCTCCCGGATCAGTTCAAGCGGGTCGCCCGCCGCCTGTACAACTTCGTATTCACGAGCCTGCTGGGACGCCTGGCTGGTATAACGAAAATCGGTCACCAGCAAGGCCCGGTCCTGCGTAATCACCACCGTGCCGGCGGTGCCGGTGAAGCCGGTAACATATCTGCGGTTATAGGGGCTTGCGATCAATAGTCCGTCGATCCCCTGCCGCTTGAGCGCTGCCCGTACCTTTTCAAGACGCTGTGCTTCCATGGATTGCACCCTCCCTCTCATCTTTTCAGACCGAACCTCATACGCATGCATCCTGCGTTCAGCCTTTCATCCCGGTCAACGTAATGCCTTCGATAAAATAACGCTGCCCAATAAAAAACACGATGATCACCGGCAAAATCACCACGGTCGAAGCAGCCATCAGCAAGTGCCACTGCGCGCTGTGCAGCGATTGAAACATTTGCAGTCCCAGCGCCATCGTAAATTTGCTTTCCTCATTTAAGTACACCAGCGGACCCATAAAATCGTTCCACGAATTCATGAAGGAAAACAAACCGATGACGATCAGCGGCGGCTTCGACAAAGGAATGATGATCCGGGAAAAAACCGTCCACGGACCGGCCCCGTCCATAAAAGCGGCTTCGTCCAAATCCCGCGGGATGCCGGCATAAAACTGCCTTAACAGAAAAATGTCGAAGGCCGAGCCGAACCACACCGGCAGGATGAGCGGGACGTAAGTGTTAATCAGATCGGCCAGCTTCCAGCCGATAAAGGTCGGAATCAGCGTGACCGCACTGGGCAGCATCATGCTCGACAGCAGCAGCCCGAAGAAGAACTTTTTGCCCGGCCAGCTTAACCTGGCGTAGCTGTAAGCCCCAAGCGAACTGCTGATCAGCGCTCCGGCCAAGCAGCCGATGGTGATGGTTAACGTGTTGCGGAAAAAACGGAAGAAATCGATCGTCGTCAAGGCTTCCACATAGTTCTGCAAGCGAAAGGGCGAAGGTATCCACCTTGGCGGCATTTCAAAAATTTGCAGCGAACTCATCATCGAACTGCGGACCAGCCAAAATAACGGCAATAGACAAAAGCAGGCTCCTAAAATGAGGATCGTGTAAACGGTCAGCTGCGAGATTCTGCGGCTTCTACGCATAGGCGCTACACCTCGCTTTCATAGAACACCCAGGATTTGGATGTGCGGAAGAAGATGACCGTGACCAGCAGGATGATCATAAAGAGAATCCAGGCAATCGCCGACGCCTGCCCCATTTCCCCGAATTGAAACGCCTGCCGGTAAATGTAGTAGTTATAGAACAGACTGGCATTGTTGGGCCCGCCCTGGGTCATAATCAGCGCCTCGGTAAACACCTGAAAAGCTCCGATCGAGCCCATGATCAGATTGAAGAATATAATCGGCGTCATCATCGGAATCGTGATATGCCGGAACTTCCGGAGCGGACCGGCGCCATCGACGATGGCCGCTTCGTACAAGGACCTCGGCACGCCCTGCAGGCCCGCCAGGAAAATAATGATCGTGCTCCCCATCCCCCACGGGCTCATCAGCACGATGGAAGGAACCACGGTGGTTTCGGAATACAGCCAATCGAGCGTCGGTAGGTTCAAGGCTTCCAGGAAGCTGTTGAACAGGCCCAGATCCGGGCTAAACAGCCAAATCCAAATCATCGAGGACGCCACCGCGGGCACGATGGCCGGCAAATAATAGATCGTGCGGAACACGGATTTGCCGCGGATAAACTCCATGTTCAGCAGAAACGCAACGATAAACGAAAAGACCAGTCCGAGCGGAACGCGGAGCGCGACATATTTGAAGGTGACCCATAGCGAGTTGTAAAAATATTGATCCGTGCCGTCGAACAGCCGCGTATAATTCGCCAGCCCGATGAATTTGGGCGCATTTACGATCCGGTAATCCGTAAAGCTGAGCAAAAGACTGGCGAGCATCGGCAAAATGACGAACAGCATCAGCCCGCAGATACTGGGCAGGGCGAACAGGATGCCTGCTAAAGCGATACGGCGTTTATGAAGAATAGCAATCCCCCCAATCCGGATGAATGAACAAGCCTGGATATTACTTGCCGTAATATCCTTGAATCAGCGGCTGCACCTTGGGCTCCACCCCCTTCAGCGCTTCTTCGGCCGTCATTTTGCCCGTCCAGACCAAGTCGAGAGCCGGCGTTACTAAGGCATTGATTTTGTCCAGGTTCTTCACTTCAAAGCCAGGGGTGCGGATGCCGTTTTCAATCGTCTGCTTCATATAGGCCTCGGTGTATCCTTCCGGATGCGCCTTGTTCCCGGCGGCCCATTTGTTAATCAGGTCCGGATTCGTGTACCATTCTTTTTTCAGCGGCATCCATAATCCGCCTTCGATCAGCGGCAGCACCGATTCGGGGTCGGCCATATATTTGTACAGCAGCCACGCTTCCTCCGGGTGCTTGGTCGATTTAAAAATGACCGTCGGCGCCCCGTCCAACAGGGTATTGCTGACTTTAAGCTTCGGCAGCACCCCGACTCCCAAATTAAAATCCTGTTCCGCAAACGCTTGCAAAGCCCAGTTCCCGGAGACCGTCATAGCGACTTTTTTCGTCTGCAGCGCCGTATCGGGCAGGTTTTTGGTTTGCATCGGGGTGGGCGAAACATGGTGAACATACATCAGATCCGCCAGCTTTTGAATCGCCTCGATCGCCTCCGGCCGGGCCAGCCCAAACCCTTTTCCATCCTCCGTCAAAAAGTTGCCGCCATTAGATACCACCGCCGCCATCATGTTGTAAGGATCGTACTGAAGTCCGTACTGCCTGATTTTGTCCGGGTTAAAGTTGGGATCAAGCGCATTTCTCCCCTGGTCGTCCAGCGTTAATTTTTTGGCGTATTCCACAAACGTATCCCAATCCCAGGCTTTATCCGCGTCGGTCGGGGGTAGCGGTGCGCCCGCTTCCAGCAGCAGATCCTTGTTGTACATAAGCCCGTATCCTTCGACCGCGGTGCTCATCCCGATGATGTTGCCGGGGGCGATTTCGTACCAGACCTGGTCGAGATAATCCTCCTTTTTAAAATCCGGGTCCTTGTCGATCAGCGGGGAGAGATTAAGCAGCTTCCCGTCCGCCCCCCAACTTAAAGCGGCCCCGGACGACAAGTAACCGAGATCCGGCGCGACATTCCCCGCCACCATCGTCGTCAGCTTGGTTAAATAATCGGCTGGGACGTGCATCGGCTCCACGCCAATTCCGGTCGCCTGCTCAAAACGTTCGAGCGCTTCCGTCACCGTTTTTTTCTCGATCGTATCTCCCCAGAAGGAGAATTTCAGCGTAACCTGCTCTTTACCGCCGTCCTGGCCGCCGCCCCGGCTTTCTTCGGAGGTTCCCCCGCTATTCGAACAGGCCGGCAACACGACGGCAACGGCAAGAGCCGCCGCTAACATCCTGCCCGCGAAACGCCTAGCTCTCTTCATCCTCTAACCCTCCATTCAGCAAAAATGATTTGTATATTTATTGTAAAAAAGCACGGTTCTAAAAAGAATTCGAACATTTTTGGATTGGTGGAGGATTTTCATTTGTTGGATAAAGGAAGACGGAGGTGAACGGTGGTCCCTTTCCCTTCTTGCGAAGTCAGGGTTACGCCATAGGCCTCTCCGTAAATAAGCTTGATTCTTTTGTCCACGTTTTGTATGCCGATGGAGCCGCTCTCCATTTGGGTTAATTGCTCCAATCTGTGAGCGGGAATGCCGATGCCGTTGTCTTCCACCGTGAACACGCGCTCCCCCTCCTCCACCCGCCCCCGGATCAGAATCCTTCCCCCGGTGTGCAGGCGGGAAAAGCCGTGGACAATCGCGTTTTCGACGAACGGCTGCAGAAACAGCTTGGGAACTTGATACGAATAAAGCTCGGGGGAGATGTCATAGGTGACGGTAAACTTGCCCTCAAAACGTTCGTTCGTGAGAAAGAGATAATGCCGGAGCCAATTTAAATCCTCCGCCAAATCGCCGATATCGCGGCTGTTTTCGGAGGTGTACTGCAGCATGGCGGACAAGCTGACGATCATCCGGCTCAGCTCTTTTTGCTCGTTCTCCAACGCCGTCCAATTCATGATGTTCAGAGTGTTGTACAAAAAATGCGGATTCAATCATGCTGTATTCGTCCCCCGGATTCGCGTGCAAATATTGCTCGTACAATACCTGTTCCGCGATCAGGGCGAGGCTGCTTTCCTCCACCCGGGCAAGCTCGGCGTCGATGATTTCGTTGTTTTGCTTGACGATGGAGTAAAGGTTTTGCCGGGCGAATTCGGAGACGGACTCTCTGCTGGAGAAATAATATTTAGAGCTGAGGATGCCAAGCGGAATCGTGATGATGAGGGCATAGGTTAAAAAAAGTTTGGTCCTGTAGCGGAGATCCTTGAATCGCGGCAAACCGTAACGTCCTCTCAAATGACATCCCTTCCTTATTTAGCGAATGGCGGACAGGCGGCGGTATTCTTCCGGACTTGCGCCGAATTCCTTGCGGAACAGGCGAATAAAATACTTTACATCTTTATAACCTACGTTTTCGGCAATTTGGTAAACCTTTTGCGAGGTATGCAGCAGCAGTCTTGCCGCCGCCTTCATGCGGGTTTGGGTAATGTATTGGTGGATGGTCATACGCGTATGCGTTTTGAAAAGGTTGCAAAAATACGAAGGATTGAAATAAAACTTCACGGCCAGCGTGCTTAGCGACAAATCTTCTTCATGGTAATGCGTGTCAATATAGGTTTTGCAGCTTTCGATAATCGGCTCGGCTTTACATTGCTTCGGATTATTCGGGCGGTCGTCAAACTCGAAGAGCCATTCCCGGGCCGCCTTCGAGGCGGCGGGACGCACGGCGCTTGCTTGTTGCTCCGCTTTCGCCAACAGCGGCGCGATTTTATGCTCTTCCACCGGCTTGAGCAAATAATCGCAGGCCCCAAGTTGCAGCGCGCGCTGCGCATAGGCAAACTCCGAATACGCGCTCATAATAATGACGCTTTCGTTCCCGCCGCGCCGGGCCAAATGCTCCATGAATTCGAGCCCGCCCATCACCGGCATTTGAATGTCCGTAAAGACCAGGTCAACGGGATGAACGCTGATGCTTTCAAGCGCCTCCGCACCGTCCCTGGCATGAAAAATGTTGCACTTCGGGTTCAGCCCCTGAAGCATCCGCGACAGCCCTTTCCGGTGCTTCGGTTCGTCGTCCACGACCAAAATGTTCAGCATTTTCCATCCCCTCTTTTTTGCCGTCAGGCTTTGGAATCGGAGCAAAACACCGACAAATACTTGACTTCATCCGTCAGCGGCGTATATTTATGATTTTCAAAAGAGTCGAAATACAAGCTGTCGCCGGCGTTTAGCGTATACGCTTCGTTGCCTACGTAATAAATCATGGTGCCTTCCAGCACATAAATAAATTCCTGTCCGACATGAGACAGCGTCCGGTTCCCGGCCTTTCCTTTCCTGGCCACGAAATAAAACGGCTGCATCAATTTCTCCGGCCGTTCCGCCGCAATCGCGGAAAAGGAATACCCTTTGTCGGTGCGGACCATTTTATCCATACTCGCCGCTTTCGTGGTGTGCACGGTACCATGCAGATCGCTGTCGTCGAGCAGCACGGAGACTTTGGTTCCCAGCGCTTCGGCAATCTTGATGAGCGTGCCGATCGGGGGCACCGTTTTCCCGTTTTCGATTTTGGACAACAGGCTTTTCGTAAACCCGCAGGCCTTGGCGATGTCGTCCAGACTCCGGTTTTGTGATTTACGGATCTTTCGGATTTTACTGCCCAGTTCCACGTAAGTTATCCCCTAAATAAAAATCAATTCAACTTGGTTTAATCAAATGAAACAACATTTAATTGGAATTGTCAATAAATTTTAACAAATAGACTTGGATAATTTAACATATCTGTGATAAAAATCGTTTCTGGGTATTACTTAGATTAGTTTTAGTTTCCTAAAAAGATTGTTACAGTCGTCGCTCAATAAAATCCAATGTCCGCTCTACTCCCATCTCTTTATGAATCTTAGCCGACAGCGAAAGTACATTGTTCTTAAGTTTAGAGCTGCTGGTCAGAGCGAGCATTCGATCAGCCAAACTGTCTACCGACATTGTATTCTCATGCAGCGGCTGAGTGGACACGCCTAACTCATGCATTCGTCTCGCCCAGAAGGGCTGATCCCCCGTAAAAGGACAGATCGTCATCGGCTTTCCCGCCTTCAGGGCAGCTGCTGTTGTTCCAGCTCCGCCATGATGGATAACACCGGCGGACAGCGGGAACAGCCACGAATGCGGGGCTTCTTGAATGCATAAGATGTTCTCGTCCGTATCGCAGCTGTAACTTAAGCCGCTCGAGCCGGTCATAATAATCCCCCGCTGTCCGGTTCGTTTTAAGGCCTGCTTGATCATTTCCAACACTTTATCCGGCTTTTTTAAAGGCATACTGCTAAAACTTATAACTATGGGCGGGGAACCTGCCGCGATAAAAGACTCTAATATCTTCGGAGGGTGCCAATCGTCCGCATCCTGCAGAAACCAGAAACCCTCCATGCTCACCTGGTCCTTCCATTTCCGGTCATAAGGAATGACTGACGGACTGCAGCCATACAGCACCGGGATAGCGCGTCCATCAATACGCAGATCATTCGTGAACACGCTGCGTGCAGGCAAGTTTAACGTCTCTCGTCTCCACTTGTTAATCATACTCATGAAGGAGGAAAGAAATAGTCGGTTCAACTGATAGCTTTTCTGGTTTAACCATCGATTCTTTAACGAGAAGGGCAGGCTTGGATGGGTAAAGTTTCCTGTAGGCGCAATAATGGGAATTGGATGAGCCGCAAAAACGGGGATTCCCTGTTTTTGCGCGATATCATACCCGCCGAATGCTTTGGGATGATAGATAAGCACATCCGCGTCGCGCGATACCGTCCAAAGATCTTCAAGCATTTGCTGCATCATAGGATAGATTAGCTTTTTCATTTGCTTTATGATTTCCAAGGGATTGCTGCCGAGCATGCGTTTGCCTTCCACGGATTGAGTTAATTTCATGAAGTCGGCCCGTATCGGGGCGAAGCCGACTCCAAACGTACGAACAAAGTCCTCAAATTCCCGGGATGTACACACGACAACATCATGCCCGCGCCTCTGAAGGCCGTTCCCCAAAGCAATAAAAGGCTGCACATCTCCCCGTGTTCCGATCGTCAGCAGCTTTATTCTCATTCAGTTCTCCTCCTTTCGATAGATGCCGTACCTCAACATATCTAAATAAGGACTCGTGTCCATAACTACGGCAATTTCATTTCCATTCAACTTTTCTTCGCGCAGCTTGGACAATCGCTTGGTAATCAACGCTTCCAAGGACAACAATACAAATTCGATGGCTTCCTCCGGCTTGATTCCGCTTCGAAAGCGGCTCCGATCGATCCTGCTTGCAAGTAGAGGAACGGAATCAGTTTGCATTCGCCGTTGCTTAAGCTCAAGCTCAGACTTTAGTTCTTCCGGCATAGCCATAAACGCATGGGAAATAAACCCATACATCATAGGATCGCTCTTGAATAAGTTTATCTTTATTTTGGATAGCTGTTCTAAGGCTTCAAAAAGATCGTCGGAGAGATCCGTCAGATTTGAGTTCAGGGTGCGATAGTAATGGTTCATGCACTCATCAACCAGAGTTAAATACAATGTCCTTTTATCTGAAAAATAATGAAAAAGGATTCCCTTAGAAACCCCGGCCTCCTTGGTGATCCGATTCGTAGAAGCGCCTTCATAACCCTTTTGATAAAACTCTTCTAAAGCTGCCTGCAAAATGGCTTGTTTTTTGTCTATCTTCATGATTATGTACACCATCTCCCTCAAAAAAATGACCATATGGTCAATAAATAATATATAATATATTGACCGATCGGTCAATTTCATATTAAAAAAATGAGTGGCGCTAACCTGTTCTTTTTGGTATAATTACACTCGTTGATTAAAATTTAAAATTCTTCACCTGGAGGAGCCTGTCACCAAGGGAGTAGTATGTCGTTTTCGGCATAACATTCCCTTGGTTGCAGGCTCTTTTTGTGTTTTTTTTTAATTTTTTTCACATCATATACTTCAATGGAGGATGATTGACATGCTGATTTTAGAACTGGCCATTATCCTGGTAGCATCCAAATTGGCCGGGGACCTGAGCGTAAGGCTGCGGCAGCCAGCGGTTTTGGGGAAACTGCTTATAGGCATTTTGCTTGGCCCTGCGGTGTTGGGCTTGATCCATGAAACCGATATTCTTGAAGAAATAAGTCAGATCGGCGTCATATTACTCATGTTTATTGCGGGTCTGGAAACGGATGTGGATGAATTCAAGAAATCCGGCAAAGCATCCGCTTACGTAGGTTTGGCCGGCATCGCCCTCCCTTTCGGATTAGGATATCTATCGGGTATTCTAATCGGCATGCCCGTATTTGAAGCTATTTTCCTCGGCTTGCTGCTTTCCGCGACGAGCGTTAGTATTTCCGTCCAGGCGCTGAAAGAAATGGGCAGGCTCAAATCCAGAGAGGGTGCTACGATCCTGGGGGCTGCCGTGATTGACGATGTTCTCGTCATTATCCTGCTGGCCTTTGTCATGAGCTTCGCCGGCGGCGACGTAAACTTGGGCATGATTATATTGAAGAAGTTCGCGTTTTTTGCGATCGCGATCGTTTTGAGTTGGAAAGTCGTCCCTTGGGTACTGCGCAAGTTCTCTCCGCTCCGCGTGTCGGAGTCGGTCATCTCCGCAGCATTGATCATTTGCTTCCTGTTTGCTTACATGGCTGAATATGCCGGCGTGGCCGCTATTATCGGGGCGTATATTGCGGGGGTGGCAATCAGCCTTACCATGTATAAGCGCGAGGTTACCGAAAAAATCGAAACGATAGGATACGCTGTGTTTGTCCCCGTGTTTTTTACGACGATTGGCGTAAAGGTCGATTTTTCCGCCGTCTCCTCCCAGCTCGGCCTGATTGCCGGATTAAGCGTGCTGGCCATAGCCACCAAACTATTGGGATCGGCCTTTGGGGCCAAAGCCGCCGGCTTCGGTTGGCGCAGCGCCCTAGGGATCGGCTCGGCGATGGTGTCCCGGGGCGAGGTCGCGCTGATCATTGCCGCCATCGGTCAAGAAGCCGGGCTGCTGAACGAAGGGATGTTCGCCGTCATTGTGCTTGTTGTACTGATCACGACGATCGTCACCCCTCCGATGATGAAGCTGTTTTTTAACGAAAAGGAAAAAAAGCCCGGCACGTTATAGCTTGCATGAGCTTTTGCTTGAAACTGGCGACTCAAGGAGATGATTCCAGAATCTCCTTGAGTCATTTTTCTCTGCTTAATTGCAAAGGGATTTAAGTTTCTTGATTGCGGAGTGAACGGTAAGTCTATGGAACGTAACTAATCGCCCGCGATAAGTAACCCCAAAAATACCGTACGGCGTCGGGGATAACGCCATCAATTCTTCTCTGTTTTTCATATCAATGACTTTGGCTTCAAGCCCGAGCTTTCGGGCCCCTTCTAACATATTTTCGGTAGCGACATCCACAAACGGACATTGGTTGGTGCGGAAAATGGTTAGTTCATCGGAAGTTTTCAATCTTTCCTCCCAATTGTTTGGAAAAAAAGGAAGCGGACCATCCTTGAGCGGATGTACTAACAGTTCAAATCCGTAGGGCGCTTCTTGAATCAGAGTAAACCCATTTTTCAAGAAAATGTCTTTGCTCGGAGTCCAAGAAGTGTCCGAATTGGTGATTACCGCAACACCGCATTTATTTTGCTGCCTTGCATCTTCAATGCATTTATGGATAAGTCTGGTTCCGTGGCCTTTTCCGGAAATGTTGACCCATAAGCAATGGATGATCATATAATCGTTGGCGTGGACGACTCTGGACGAATATTCCGCAGCCGTATACTCTATAAATCCTGCTTGTTTTCCATTTTCCATCAGCTTTATGTATTTTAATCCTGCTGCCAGCTCGTCCTTTAACCAGTTGTTTTTGTTCTGATATCCGGTTGATAGAGGTTTGCTTCGTAAGCAATATCCTCCTTCTTCTTCAAGGTTTTGCTGATTTAATTCAATCATCTGAATAGCTTGCATCGGATTCGGGACCTTCCTTTCACGGATGAATTACAGTATGACTTCTAAATCGCTTAATGATTCTATGACATAGTCCGGTTCAATTTCGTGATTCCAAACGCGCTTATTCCGGTTCAACCAGCATGCTTTTATGCCTTCCCGCTTTGCCCCTACGACATCGGAAACCGAATCTCCGATATGAATAACTTTGTCCGGATCCGTATCATAAATTTGAAGCAATTCTTTAAACATCGTATTGTTTTCGTCATTTTTATAAGACCGATAATGTTCGGAAGTCAGAATCCGCATCCCGTATTCCTTATAAAATTCCGGGATCATCGCCTCGTCCGCATCACTAACGATACAAACCTTATAGTTTGGCGAAATTTTATTTAAGAAACTGGACGTGTCTTCATATAATTCCGAGCGTGTGTGTTCCTCAAATAATATTTTAAGGGCTGCCGCTGCCTCGTACGTCATGTTCATTTGCCGGAATAAGCTTCCGAAACTGCGTTCATATACTTCGCTCATTAAGAAAAATAGTTTCGTTTCTTTCATCTGTTCCCAATGCTCGAAAAAATAATTTAATAATAAACGCCCGCACTCGTCTGCAGCTTCATGCGTATAGGTATTCACTAATATCGGCTTCCATATCTGCTCGATTCTGGAATCCACATTCACTAAAGTTTGGAACATATCCAGACTAACGACTTCAAACGGTTTCACATTTTATCATTCCTTAGAAAAAAAGTATCGTCTGCGACACTATCATTACGTGTAACAAACAGAAATTGCACTTGGACCGAACGAAAGGCTCCGGCGAAAAACATAAGAACAAAAAATGTCTTTATTCCGGCGGTAACCTTCCATTTGAGAGTTTTAGGGGCAATTTATGTCGCTATTTTCCCGGATCACGTGAAACTGCCCCCATTCTGGACCATTCATAGGAAAATAAGTACATAAAATGCCGCTATTATGAAGGCCACTTGGTCATACCTAGCCGACGGTCGGTCATTCCAGTAGCGTGCTGTTGAACACTGGTTTCTAGACTTCAGCCCTTTTTCAGGCCGACGATATGAGCATAATGGTGGCGGCTATGATCGGCGATATGCCAAATGCCCCAGCGAACGGTTGCTGTATTGCCGTTTTCATAAGGAACTTCTTTCAATAGTTCATCATCATCCAGTTTTAAACATACTTCTTTTAGCATTTCCTGAATCTGCTCGTAATCTTCCAGAAGAGTTTGCAAGGGAACGTTTTTGACCATAGGCAGCTTACCGTCCGCATCATACATCGGCCCAAACTTCGCAGTATATTCTGCCGGAACTTCCGCCTTTTGCAGACGATACACCCAATGAAGATCAACGACCGTCAAATGCCTGATTAATTGCGCTATGCTGTTTTGTTCCCCTTTTGGCCCCTTGTAATCGATTTTTTTCTGCGTCAACCCTTCTACCGCTTGCTTCAAGCGCAAAAAATTAAACCTCACCATCGCATGCAATAAACCGATAACAGGCGACATTCCCGTTACAGGTTGCAAATCTATCTGCTTCAAACTGCATCCCCCGCTATAAAAAGTTAATCAAAAAAACGGCTAAGCACGCCTATAACCGTTACAATTTGCCGTGTTCGCCCTCACCCCTGTATTCATTATCATAATTATGATAATATTAATAACAATAAAATGATTGAGGTGAAAAAAATGCCCACGATTCGTCCCATCTCTGATTTAAGAAATAATTTCAACTTGATTTCCGAATTAGCACATCAGGATGGAGAACCTATTTTTATTACAAAAAATGGACAAAGTGATCTTGTCGTCATGAGTCATGCTGCATTTGAGAAACAACAAGCTTTAATCGAACTATACCAAAAGCTCGCCTTGGCTGAAAAGCAAAGTAATGACGGAGCTCCCAAAAAGAGTCACGCTGAAGTGATGAAAAACCTTAGGAGTCAAATCCGTGGACAAGAAATATAAAATCGAATACTTGCCCATTGCTGAAGAAGACTTATCTGAAATCATCCAATACATCATGCTTGATAATCCTGACGCCGCATTCTTAATGGCCAATAAGCTTGACCAAACCATCTCTATTCTGGAAATATTCCCCAACAACAAATCTATTCCAAATGACCTTCGTCTTCAGGCACTGAATTACAGAATGCTGATAGTTGACCCATATATTGTATTTTGTGTAGTTAATGATGAAACTGTGGAAATCCGCAGAATCCTTCACGGAAAGCGAAAATACAATTTCTTGTTTTAATATAAATCCCTACTTCCATCAAAAAGTAGGGATTTGCTGTTCCGAAATCTATAAAGACGTAAACGCCGCCTTAAACTCCTCATAACTGCCGTAGCGCTTCTCCGCAAGCCATGATTTTTCCGCCATGGCCCGCAACGGTTCGGCGATGCCGGCGCTCACCTCGGCTTCGGTCTGCGCCGACGGTTTGTCGCTCCAAATGGCAAAAGAGCAGCCGATCAATGCGTCGGGGTATGGCCGCGCGTACTCTTGCCCTTCCGCCTCGCTCACTCTGGGGAACACACCGGGATGCCAGCTGTCGTAGATCTTTTCTCCCTTTGGATATTTGTAGCCGGCATTTTCCCCCAGCACATAGTAGAAATACGAATCGTTATAATTCAATAAGTCATGGCCTTTGTCCATAAAAGCTTCCACCCTAGCCATATTGCGATGCCATTTGGTCCAATAGGCGATTTGAATGGTAGACTTGAGCGCGGCGCGTTCCGTCTGATCGGCGCGGTATAATCCGTCGTTCCACGCCCGCACGACAAAGCCCTTCCGCTCCAGATGATCGGCGATGTCGTTAATATAGTCGATATACGCATCAACGCCTGTTCCGCCTTCGATCCCCAACGTCTCCCGGGCATACTCTTCTAACTGGGGATACGCGTCAAACTTTTCAAAATCGATAAATTCGTCGCCGCCAATATGGAAATAAGGGCTGGCCTGAAACAGCTCCGCATACTCGTCAATCAAATCCAGCACAAACGCTCTGGCGTGCGGATTCGTAATATCCAGCGCTCCCTTGGCCGGAACACCGTTCGTATCTTTCAACAGCCAGTCCGGATGATTCCGCAGCGCGTAACCCAGGTGGCCCGGCGAATCCAGGGAAGGGATTAGCGTAACGTGATAACGTTCCGCCACCCGGGCGATCTCCCGCACTTGCTCTTTCGTTAAATATTCCGGCGACATGACTTCCGGATGGCGGTCGCTC
Source organism: Paenibacillus macerans (assembly GCF_900454495.1). Lineage (NCBI taxonomy): Bacteria > Bacillati > Bacillota > Bacilli > Caryophanales > Paenibacillaceae > Paenibacillus > Paenibacillus macerans. The sequence goes on along the minus strand of NZ_UGSI01000001.1, from coordinate 1,192,613 downwards.
CGCAGCGTAAAACCTTCGTTTTCCGAAAAATGCAGCTGCAGCGCGTTTAGCTTCAGCCAGGACATTTCCTTAATTCTTGCCATGATCCATTCGGCCGTAAAAAACTTTCTCCCCATATCCACATGCAGCGCCCGTTCTTGCACCGCCGGGTAGTCGACGGCCTTGCCGCAAGGCAGATAGCCCTTCCGCAGCAGCTGCTGCAGCACGGTTCTGACGCCGTACATGACCGCTCGCTCGCCAGGCGCCGTGATTTTAACAAAACTGCCAATGTCGATCGTGTAGCCCTCCGGATTGCTTGTTTCCCGCGGTTCGGCAAGCTCGATGACCAAATCGCCGGGGGCGGCGTCGCCGATGGCTCCGTATTGAAGCGGCAGCTTGTTTTCGGTCGGCAGCCGTTTAGCCGCAAACTCCGACTGAAGCAGCGACACCGTGTCGTCAAGCCGCGGATTGCCGGAGGATTTTGCAGTGGAAATAATGAGAATTTTGGAGGCAGCGGCCGGCTTCCACCGTTCTTCGGACGCTGTTGTAAACTGCTGCACGCTCGGAAAAAGAGTTCCCATTCCATGCTGAGTTTCCATTAGCTCACCTCATCATTGGTTTTATTCCGAAATGGCACTTAAACCTCTCTCCATATTAACACAGCTGCTGCCCGCAGGCCTGCCGATTTTCTCAAAGAATTACAGCGACCAGCTTGTCTTCTTTAACTCTTCCGTACTGAAAAGAATGTCATAAGCCTCAACCGGTTCTTCTTCAACAAACTCCCTGACAACGCGCTGCACTTCCGCTTCCTCGGAGGCGTGAATCATCGCATATAAATTGTACGGCCAATCCGGATAGGAACGGCGCTGATAGCAATGGCTGACCTGTTTGAAGCCAGCCAATCTTTGGCCGGACTCGCAGATTTTTTCCCGCGGCAGAACCGCAACAAACAAACCATTGGCGGAAAAACCAGCCACCCTGTGCCGCAAAACGGCGGCAACCCGCTTCAGAACCCCCGTGGCCTGCAGCCTTTCCAGCCGGATCAATACGTCTTCTCTGCCGCAGCCAGCCCGGTCCGCCACCTCGGCAAAAGGGTCTGGCAACAGCGGCATATCGCCCTGCAGCTCGCGAATGATCCGCAGATCCAGTTCATCGGTCTCGCAAGCCCGCCGCGGCGAAAGGCTCACGCGCTCCTGGCTTCTGGGCAGCGGAGGGCTGCCCTTTTCGGCGTTCCCTTCCATATTCAAAAACACGTTCAGCTTGAACACCTGCTCGGACGGAAATTCGTACAGCCGCGCATAACCCGCTGCTTTACGAATCGGCCCGAGAATCGCCTCGCGCTCTTCCTCCGACCGTGCCGATAAAGTAAACCACATATTCAGCCGATGCCGCCTGCGGTAATTGTGGGTTACCCCTTTAAAGCCGTTGACGACGGCGGCGGCCTGATAAAAGCGGCTCTCCTCCACCTCCATGGCATAAAGCCTTCCCGCGTACCCCAGACCCGCCGGGTTAAAAACGCCGCCAATCCGCCGAATAACTCCCTGCTCCTTGAGCCCCTTTAGCCGTTCCAGCACTTCTCCCGGCTTCAGCCCCAGCTCTTCGCCAAGCGCTTGCCAAGGCTCGGCCGTCAGAGGAATACGGGCTTGCAGCCGGTTCAGGAGAGACCGATCCTGCGCATCCAGCTCCATTTAAACTTCCCTCCCGCCCGCCGCTCTTGCAGCCGGTCTTTTATGACACCATGGCTCCTCCGCCAAATAATTGCCGCCGCTGTAATAATACGATCTGGCCCGGCAGCCTCCGCAAATCCCGACATTCCGGCACGACCCGCAAGATCCTTCATATTTCTCGAAATTCCTTAAGTCCTGAAACGCCGGGCTGGTTTCCCAAATTTCGTGAAACGGCCGCTCGCGCACATCGCCGACCTTGACCGGCAGGTACGGGCAAATATGCACCTCGCCGTTCGGCAGGATGGAGCAATAGGCGACGCCGGCCAGGCAGCCGCGCGTGTAGCGCAGGTTAAACCCCATGCTTTTGGCCAAAGGCATAAATTGCGGGGCGCAGGTCGGCTTGATTTCAACCGAGGTCGCCTTTCGCTTCGCCAGGACGTTTTTTAATGCGGTGAAATATTGTTCGCGCTTTAACGCATTTTCTTCGATGTAAATGCCGCGGCCGGTCGGGACGAGAAAAAACGGATGCAGGGAGGAAACGTCCAACTCCTCCGCCAATGCGGCCACCCGTTCGAAATCGTCCATATTTTCGGAGGTCAGCGTCATATTGATCTGAACCTTGAGTCCGGCTTCACGCGCGTAACGTATCCCCAGCACCGCCCGCTCCCACCCGTCGGACGCCTTTCGGAAGCGGTTGTGGTAGGCGGGAGAAGCGCTGTCAATGCTGATGGCGATGCCCGCCAGACCGGCTTCTTTCAGCTCGGCGGCTTTGGCGCTGTCAAGAAGCGTGCCATTGCTGCCCAGCGCGGCGCGCAGCCCACGCCCCGCTGCGTAAGCGATCAGCTCGCAAAGATCGCCGCGGGTCAGCGGTTCGCCGCCGCTGAAAATAAGCATCCGGAATCCCGCCTCCTTGATCTGATCTATCAGCCGGCGCCCTTCCTCCGTCGTCAGTTCGCCTTCCGTCGGCGACTCCGGTCCGGAATCGCGATAGCAATGTTCACAATAAAGATTGCATCTTCTGGTCACATTCCAGGATACGAGCATGGCGTTATCTCCTTTTTATACGTTGGCTTTATACGATCCCGATTTCACGATCGCTTAAATAACAGGAAGGATCGGCCGCCCAGAAATCGCCGGTGGCCGACGCTCTTGCCCGGAAGTTGCCGTTGCACAAATCCAGCCAAGCACACGCCGTGCACCGCCCTTTCAGCAGCGGTTTCCGGTCCCGCAGTCCGGCCATGACGGGGTGGGCCGCTTCCCGCCAAACTTCGCTGAACTTCTGTGTGCGAAGGTTGCCAATCTCCAGGTGCCGGGTGAATTGGTCCGGATAAATACGCCCATGCCAATCGACGCAGCCGATGGCCACCCCGGAACGGTTGCCGCCGTTTCGCCGCAGCAGCCCGAGCAAAAGCGGAGCCCGCTCCGGGTCATGCTCCCTCATCCATTGATACAAATAAACCCCGTCCGCATGGTTGTCCACGGTGAGCAGCTCCGTCTTTTTCCCTTTCCGGTGCAAATCCAGCGTTTTGGCGATGATCTTGTCCAGCGCCCGCCGCGACTCCTCGCGGGTGACATCCTCCGTCTGCAGCGTGCTTCCTCTACCGGAATATACGAGATGATAGAAGCAGGCGCGCGGGATGTTCTCCCGGTCGATCAAATCGAGCACCCCATCCAAATCGGGATATGTATGCTTGCTGATCGTAAACCGCACGCCCACCTTTTGCCCGACGGACAGGCAGGTGCGCAAACCGGCCAACGACTGGGCAAAAGCACCCTTCCGGCCGCGGAACAAATCATGGCGCTCCTCCAGGCCATCGAGGCTGATGCCCACATATTTGACCCCGGACTCCTTCAGCAGCCTCGCTTTCTCGTGAGTAATCAGCGTGCCGTTCGTGGATACGACCGGACGCAGTCCTTTGCCGGCCGCATAAGAAATCAGCTCCAAAATATCTTTGCGGACCAAGGGTTCTCCCCCGGAAAAAAGCAGCACAGGCACCTGAAACGAAGCCAAGTCGTCGATAAACGCTTTGGCTTCGGCCGTGGAAAGCTCATCCGGTTCCTTGGACGCCCGGGCATCCGCGTAGCAATGCTTGCAGCTTAAATTGCAGGAGCGCGTCGCGTTCCAGACCACAACCGGCCCTTTGCCGGCCGAAACGCCATACGGTTTGTCTCCCGGCGTGATGTCATAGCGGAGATGATCCCCCTCGCTCTGCATGCCGGTGAGCAGTTTCGTCACATTGATCATTTCATTCCTCTCTTTCTCTGGGATAGTAAATTTATCCATCCAAAATTATTATAAACAAAGTATGTGAAAATTTACACAATATAATTCATGGGCCGGCCGCCAGGCCATAGCCTAGCGATCCCTGCCCACGATGAAATGCAGTAAGTGTCTCAAAAAAACGGTGCCCCGCGGCAGCTCCTTCAAAGCTTCCTCGGCTAGGCAGTAATGTTCCCACATTTGCTTTCTGGCGCCTTCCAAGCCGAGGATCGCCACAAACGTAGAATTTTCGTTATCTTTGTCCTGCCCGGTCGGCTTGCCCAGCTGCTTTAGGTCGCCCTCCCAATCCAGCAGGTCGTCTTTTATTTGAAACGCGATCCCCGCGTGATAGGAGTAAGTTTTCAGAACGTTTATATCCGCCTCGTCCGCACCGGCCAAAATGGCCGGTGCCGCCAGCGATACCTCAAAAGCGATCCCGGTTTTGTAAAAACAAATTTGATTCAGTTCATCCAAGGTCAGCGCCTTGCCTCTGGAACTAAGGTCCATTGCCTGCCCCATGCAAATTTCTCCGGCCTTTTGCGACATATACTTCAGCAAAGCAAGTACGGCGCCGCCGGGGAAGCCTTCGAGAGAAGATACCTCTTCGATTGCCTTCTGAATCAGGAAAATCCCCGTCAATTCCGCGATCGCGCTGTTGTGAACCCGGTGCAGGGTAGGCCTCCCTCGGCGTATGGACGAGTTGTCCTGGGACGGCAGATCGTCGAAAATTAAAGAAGCGGTGTGCATATATTCGAGCGCTCTAAGCAGCGGTGTAAGCCCCGCGTCCGGCAACCCGAACTCATTGACGCCCATCACCCAGGCGAGGATCGGCCGCAGCCGTTTGCCGCTGCCTTCCAGGCAATAGTTGGCCGTTTCGATCAGCAGCTCCTGCATCGGCGGAGCGGCGGCTCCCGGTTTGGAGAGCGGCAACCGTTTATTAATGGCCAGGCGGGCCGTATGGATGATTTCGGCAAATTGCTCCTGTTCGCTGCGATGGCGATTCATGACGGCGAGCAGTTGGTCCCGCAGCAATTTATCCAAGAAATCCACGTCTTCCGCTTTGTGCACCATGCGCTCTATGAACCGGTTCAATTCCGGACTGCCCGTGGAAAAAATCTCCATCACTTCTTCGTACTTCGCTTGACCGGCGCGTTTCCGATACCGCTTAAGCCCATTGATGGCCCGGTCGAGCAGGATTTCGCGCACTGCCGCATCCGAGCGGTAGACATGATGGATCAAATGAAAGATGACCGCCCAGTATAATTCGAAAGGATTGATCAAATCCGGGCGTTGATGGCGGTATTTATAATAATAGGTGTAAGGCGTTACCGCGCCGCGCTCCATATCTTCGGACAGGTCGGCGAAATCGTCGGCCAACTGGTTGTACAAGCCGTAATAAAACACCCGCCGGTCAAAACCCTCGTCCTGCGGGGCCCCGATCACGGAACGGACAATCAGCCGCGACGAAGAGGACTTAAGTATAATTGGCAAATATAGTTCCTCGTTGGAATAATCCGCATGCGCAAGCTCCTTCACCCTGTCCACATGCTGGGCATGAAAGAAAACATAGGATTGGTCGAAAAACGTCCGCTGGGCTTCCGCGGGTTGACGGCTTTTAATGTACTCGTAAGCTTCGCGAAGCTCCGTGTACACGTAGCGCATCAATTCGCGCTGCCCGCCGCTCCATTCCCCCGGTTCAGGAACGGTCCCGCTGATCAGCGCGGCGCGGATCATCCGGGAATAGCGCTCCTTTTCGTCCGCGTTCAGCGCTTCGGAATCCAGCAAATCGTCAATAAAAGGATAAGTCAGTCCGTAATAGTAACCCGATTTGATCGCTGCTTCCAAGATTTGCGCCCGCTTTGCGGCTGGGGCTTCCTCGCTGATTTCGTCCAAGGCGTGCAATACGACGCCGAGAATAATTTTGATCAGCTTCCGCTGGGCTTCCTCCGCATTCATTTCTTTGGGGAGGTGGGCGGACACGCCTTTGAGCTTATCGATGAGCCAGATGGCAGCGCCCTCCACGCCTTCCTTCTCGGCCCAGCGGTAAAACGACCTCAGGCTGAGCAACTCCGGCAGGTTACCGCCGGCGGATTCGGCGGGGCTCAGGAAGAGTTTTTTCAGATCCGCCAGGAAATGCTCCAACCGCTTTCGCGTACGGGGGTCGTTCAAATCTTTGCCCAAATCCCGCATATAAATATAAGATACGCTGCGCTCCAAATAAGCGTCCAGCTTGCCCGACCGGTTCAGCCACCTCAAATAGGTTTGAACGTCGGAGGGATCGGGCTTCTTTCGTGTCCTGGCAAAAAGAAACGGCAGCGGAGCGCGATGAATATGCCTCCTCTTCCACTGCCCAATATCTTCGATTAAACCGGGAACATAACTCCGTTCATGGAGCTGCGCCTTCAGCGCGGCAAAATATTCGCCCGCCCGCTCCTCGGCCCTTTGGTACGAAGCGTCCGCAACCTCAATAAGTTCAATTTTCATAACGCCTACCTCGTCTTGTCTATTCTATGATACGTTGTAATTTATGATTACGTAGCAAACTATCATTCCGTTGCAAATAAAGTCATCCCCATTTACTATAACAAATGTTACAGTATGCGGCGTCAACTATATGTAAAGGAGAAATGGGGGACCATGAATGCGTTTCGTTTCATTCCTGAGCTCGTTTTATGCCGCATGGCGGGATTATCCGGTTGCGGCGGGCACAGTGCTCGACAACCGGTATGTCGTACAAGAAATCGTCGGCCAGGGCAGCTACGGTTTAATCTATAAATGTGTAGACCGGGCCAGCGGCAGCCTGGTCGCCGTCAAGCAGGCCAGACCAAGCAAAGGCCCCTATGCCAAACGCTTGCTGGAAAGGGAAGCGATGATTCTGAAGGCGTTGCCGCATCCGCGATTTCCCGCATTCATCGAATGGTTTACCGGCAAGGGCAACGCGTATTTGGCAATGTCTTTTTTGCAGGGCGATACGTTCGAAGATCTGATCTTTGGGCTGGACTATAAGTACGGAGAGCGGGAATGCGTACGGATTACGTGGCAGCTTTTGGAGCTCATTATGTACACCCACGAAAAAGGATACGTCCATTTGGATTTGCGCATTCCCAACGTTCTGGTGAAAGATGGTGAAATCTATCTCATTGACTTTGGCTTGGCGAGAAAAATAGGCGAACCGGCGCCGGACCATTTTCCCGTGCGGAACGGGTTCTGCCGGCGTGGTACGGCTTCAAGGCAGTTTAAAGCGGCGGAGGTTTCCTCCGATTTGCTGGACATCGGCCATTTTATGCTATTTCTCCTCTACTCTGCGTACGAGCCGAAAAAAAACAGCGGTCCATCGGAGGAGCGAAGCTGGCAAGACGAGCTGGCGCTCTCCGGCGAGCTGAAAACGGTCATCGAACGTTTGCTGGAACTGCGGGAGCCCTATTCGGGTTCCGCGGAATTCATGAAAGAGCTGGAGTCGCTGAGCCGTCATACCAAATTCCAATAAAGCACGGACGATGCACCCGGATTTGAAAGTGCCGTCTCCTTTATGTTAATATCCGAATAAAATATCAATAATGATTACAAATAAGGAGAGTGATTATGATGTTAAGAAGATTCATCGATAAGATCCTGCATTCGATGTCTCATGATTCTCACCGAAGGCGGCGCTACAGCAGTTCGGATAGGCATTACGGAAAACGATACAGCAGCAGCTCGGGGAGGCATTACGGAAAACGATACAGCAGCAGTTACGGGCACCCTCGCCCTTTTGGCTCCTCTTCGGATTACAAGCGCCGGCACGGCCGCATGGGACACGACTACTACAAGTCCAGAAGATACAGCTCAAGCTAACGGTGGTATACGTCTACGTCAAAATGCGGCGAGATAGCGGTAATTTTAGGCGTTATTTTTGATTTTCGATCCCTCGTCCGTGAATAGCGGAACTTTTGGTCTCTATTTTATTCCAGACTTGAAAAAAAGGGGAGTTTCGCCCTCATCTGCCGAAAATAGCGACAAAATTTTCCTCTATTTGCGATTAACCCCCTGTTTTGACGTAAATAACGCCCTTTTTTACCGCTAATTTCGCGGTGGCCCGCGTAACGGTTAGATTAAAAAAAGCGGCGGCCAACCGCGACCCGCAAAATACCAGGTCCAAGGTTAGCCGCCGCTTTCTACCCGCGGAAATCAGCGGGTAAAGGCCAAACCGATTTCCGACACAATAGCGCTGCCCAGATACGTTCCCGTGAAGACGAAAATGGCGACGATGGCGACGCGCCAGGACGTTTTGCGCAGATCCACCAGCCGGTTGGCCACCGAAATGCCCGCGAACGTCAGGATCGGCGTCGTGATCGAGAGGAAATTCACCGCTTGAATCGCGTTTACGAACACATCGGAAGAAAGACAGAAGATCAGCGAAGTGATTGACACCCAGCCAAGCACCGGAAATTCCTGCAGAAATTTGACCGGAACCTTCTTCATGACCGCCGAGATGAGGATGCCGATAAAGGAAAACAGCCACAGCACGGCAAGCCCGCCGATCGTATCCCAGGAGATGGAGGCAGATTCCGGATTTTTCAGATGCTTGATCTGTTCCGTGAACAGGATCAGCGCCACGCTAAGCAGCAGCACTAAAGCGTATTTGACGTATTTGTTCAATCCGCTCGTCATTTCGCTTTCCCCCTAACCAACAGTTTGTACATAAAACGCTGCAGCGGCACCGCCAAAAACACCATCGTGTACGTGCCGAGGAAACTGGTCAACAGCTGACTTGCGGACGCATACGCGGTGATCGTGTCGGTTCGCTCGGGCGCACCCGCGATCAGCGCGGACGATGCCCCGGTCATCATGCTCGCGGAGCCGACCCCGGAAGACATGGCCAATGCTTCAACGGAGAAGCCGGCCGCGCTCATCAACGGCGCAATAATGCTGAAGAACAGCGTGCCGAATAAGGTTCCGATGATATAAAGGGACAACACGCCCCGGCCTTCGTCGGAATCCAGCGTATACTTCTCGGAGATGTACGCCAGTTCGCCTTCCCGCCCGATGCCGAGCGTGGCTCCGATGGCTTCGCGCCGCAGGCCGATCCAAATGGCCACCGGCAAGCCCAGCAGTACAGTCCCCAGGTTGCCGATTTCCTGCAGAATAAATACCCAGCCAACCTGCATGATCTCATGGATTTTCGGAGCGATATCGGCTCCGTACCGGGCCATGAGCGGCAGCATGATAAAGATCAGATATTTGCCGGCAAAATCCACGTTTTCTTTGCTGTAGATTTTTTCATGAATCCTTTGCGGAATATAGCCAAGCCCAAAACCATCGTAATCAGGATGGCGAAAACGAGCGGCAGCAAACTAATGCGCACCGAGCCGACCGGAATCGACTGGATGCCGATCCACTCGGCAACGGTGATGACCAAAAGTACAAAAACAAGCAAATAAATAAAGTTTAACTTCGGCTTCATGGGTCTCTCCTCGGTAAGTTTTCGTCATCGTTCCGCCCGCGCCTCAAGAGGGCGTCACGATGGAAGCCAGCAGCTTCTCGTAATCGGCGAAAGAACGGCGGTACAGCTTGCTGGGGTCGATACGCCCGTTCATGCGTTCAAACACCCGAGTCAAAAATTCGGGGAATACGGCGTAAATGAATTCCGGGTCGATGTCCTTAAAGTCGTCCCCATGGATTGTTCCCGTAAAACCGCTGTACCCGATCTGGATGCAGGGGATCATAAAGGATAAATCGCCGATGTCGCCGGCCGCGCTGATCGCGTTATTGTTCAGACAATCGCTGATTTCTCCGGTTTCGCGGAACGCTTCCAGCACGAATTCCGATAAATACCGGTCCTGCACGAACGGCAAATACCCCATCTGTGTCTCGATGGCGACCTCGCCCTGCAGCGCCAGCGCGCTGCCCTTGGCGGCGTCGTCCATTTTCGCGGCCACCTCGGTCATATAATCGACGGTTTGAGTCCGCAGATCCGTGCCGACCGTAATCTGGTTCGGTATGACGTTGGTGGACATATCGGAGGACATCACGATGGGGTTCATGCGCACCTTCTCCGCATCCTTGAGCTGCTGGCGGCATAGGCCCAGCGCCACGTTGAACAAAGTCGACATGCTGTACGCGTTGTTTCCCGAAAACGGATCAAATCCGGCGTGGCTTGCCTTGCCCTTAAAGCTGTACTTCTTGTACAAAAATCCGGCCAAATCGCAATTGATCTCAATCGTCCGCCGCGGGTATTCCCCGCCCATGGCGTGAACGCAGATCCCGATATCGATGCCGTCAAAGACGCCCAGCTTCATCGCTTCCGGTTTTCCGCCGTAATAGGAGATTTTCCCCTGCTTCAGCAGTTCTTCCCGGTAAGCCAGATCAAGATATTCCTCGGCAGGCACAAAAACGAACGAAAGTGTATAATTATACCCCTCATACGCTTTCGTCGTAAAGAAATAGTTGTACATGGCGAGCGCGATGGCCACTTGCGTATAATGGCCGCAGTTATGGGCCGCCCCGGTCTCTTCGTCCGCCCGCCAGTGAGTCGGCGCGTAAACGGCGTCCAACTCGGCGATAAATGCGATATGTAACGGCTTGCCCGGTCCGAGCGTCGTTTTGATACCGGTGGTGCTGAACGTTTCCAGGGAGGCGTCGGGGTTCACTTTCCGCAAATAATCCGACACCAATGCGCTTGTTGAGAACTCCTTGTAACCCAGCTCGGGATGGTCGAAAATCGTTTTTCCGATTTTGGCGATCTCTTCATACTGTTGTTTGAAAAACAATTTGTTTCACCTCCACAAATCCAATTTTGTATAAATATAAGTTAAATCTTATTTGAATGCAGCGAATCATGTCAATATTTGTTGAAAAAAAATTTCCGCCGAATCAGCGCCACCGCATAGAGCAGAAGCGGCATCAGTAACAGGGCAACGAAAGAAAACCCCGTCCCTCCGGTCGGAAAAAATTTCAGCATCTGCTGAAAATTTTTGGCCGTCCAGATGCTGAAAACCCCGATGAGCAGGCCGACCGGAAACACGAGGAAGCGGTAATTGTCCAGCTTGAGCCATTGTGCCGTACTCAACGTCAAGGAATAGTACCACATGGATATTTGCACAAAACCGCCCAGCATCCAAAGCGCCATCACAATCGCCTCCACATGGGAAAAGAAGTCCGAAATGCTGATATACCGCGATGCCGAAAGCGTCGGAAAAGTAAGGTTGGCCGTAGCTTCCCCGTACAGGAACAAGCAGGTAAAATTGGTGATCACCATCGTGAACATCATCAGCGCGACCGCGAATATCCCTCCTTTTAAGGTCTGATCCCCTTGGCGGACCGCCGGGTAAAAAGAGTAGATAAACAAAAACTCCATAAACCAAACCGAGGGCTCCAACGCCCCTTTTAACGCGGGACGAATCCCCAGGCCGAATACGGGAAGCATGTTCGTAAATTTGTAATCGGGCAATAGCAATAAAAAGATGGCCAGCACAAACAAAAAGAACAGCGGACCGTAGATCAATCCGAACCTCCCGATAACTTCCACGCCCGCCCTGACCGCAAATGAACACGTCAGCACAATGCTGGCGATAATAATGACGAGCGGCGTTTGCGACAGGAACGCTTGAACGGTAAATTCCGCATATTCCCTGACGATTAAGCCGATCGCGTCGATCTGGAAAAACAGGATCACGGCGATGAACGCGTTTCCCAGCGCTTTTCCGAGTACGCGCTGCACATACTGGATCAACGTCTCTCCCGGAAACATCCGGTGCAAGCTCCACGTCAGCCATACGATGAGAAGCCCGAACACCGAACCAAGAACGGGGGATATCCACATATCCTGCTTGGCTTGCGCCGCGGTGAACGACGGCACGATGAGAATCGAGGTGCCTCCGACCATCAAATACATCATAAAGGCGAGTTGTATATTCGAAATCTTTTCCTTTTCCATACGGTTGAGTACGCACCTCTATCCCTCGGGAGTCAATAACATCCAGATGGGGCGGAACACGTAGTTGATCAGTTCGGTGGGACCGGGCAAACCGGGAACGAACAACAACACAAGGCCCAGCCCCCACCCTCCTAAGGTCAGGACGGCAAATGCGATTTTTTCTTTCTTTTTTCCCGCCCGCAGCAGGGGGAGCTCATACAGAAACAAGGCGGCGGCCAGCAGGCTGATGCCGATCACTTTTAAACCGATCATGCTTTTCCCTCATTTATGCAGGCTTTTCCCGGAAAAACCCGGCGACAAGATGCGAATCTTGGCTGCGGCAAGTATGTCGACGTTCGGAAAAATATCGTTCCATCGGCTTTCCTCCCTGGCCCATTGCCGGGGATATTTCCGCCAAAACGCGTCCGCCGCCCCAAAAACGTCCGCCCGGCTTTCCGCTTGAATCTGACTGAAGGCCTGTTCCACTTTTTGCGCCAGCTTCCGGTTTAACAATTTCTCCAAGCGCGGCAGCTCCTCCGGCTTCGTCACATCGACCGCCGATTCGTTCTGCTGCACGACCGCTTCGCCTTCCACCAGCACCGTCAACCTCCACCGATCACCGCGGATCTCCGGGACCAGCTTGGCGCGCGACTTGATAATGCGGACGGATATAAGCCCCTCTTCCTGTTCTTTCTTTCCTTCTACGGGGAACGTAACGTTCAATACGTTCAGTTCACCCCGGATCAACTGCGTTTCCCGGCGGACGTCTTCATTAAATTCGCCCGCCAGCTTCCCGTCTTTCAGAACCGCGACGCAGGAAATGACCGGAAAGGAATAATCGCTGCCCTGCTCCCGCTTAATTTCGATCAGCGGCAAAATGGCAGCCTTCGACCGGCCGGTCAGCATTTGGTTTAAATCTTTCATCGTAATCCCCATCCCCATCGACAGATTGGACAATTCCCGAAGCGCTTCGGAGCTGTCCCGTTCGATACGGGTGCTCATGCTTAGAATATCTTTGGCTTTACCCTTGCTGACGAAAACATGAGCCCGCTCGCGCGGCTGGGGATGGCGGAACAGAAAATCGATCTGATCCAGAACTCCTTTCCGGGCAAGCTGTTCGCCCAGCACGTATACCTCGCTGTGACCCCAGAATACTTGGCGGGGAAGCTGTTCCTGCAATTTGGCCGCAGCGTCCGCGAAATCGGCTCCGCGTATGCTCTGCACGATAACCTGGCTGCCGCCGTTGCCGTCCGCGCCGCCGGTTTCGAGTCCGCCGCCCCCGCCGGACGCTTGGCTGGGAGTGTACACCTGTACGGAAAGTTCGATGCCTCCGTTCTTGCCTTCATCGAGTCCGGCCGCCATGATTAAAGCCAAATCGTTAACCTCCGTCCGATCCCAACAGCCCGACAACAGCGGAAACATTCCGAGCAGCCCCCATACGGCGAGCCGGTATTTGCCGCGCTTCATCGGCGTTGGCCCTCCCGCCCCGGACGCTGACCCGCACCCTGGCGGTAGCGATTCAGGACACCGATACGCGGCCTGCGGTTCATTTTCCAGAAAGGGGCGCGGACCATCGTATCCTTCAAAGCGTTGACGCTTGTGTACGTAACCGGCGATACGTACGGCACCCCGAAGGAACGCAAAGCGAACAAATGGGTTAGAATGATCGTAAGCCCCATCATTAATCCGAAGAAACCGAGGAATCCGGCCAGAAACATCATCGGAAACCTTAGCAGCCGGATGGAAATGCCCAAGGTGAAGTGGGGAATCAGAAAGGAGGCGATGCCGGTGATCGCGACCACCATGACCATCGGGGAAGAGACGAGGCCCGCCGAGATCGCCGCCTGTCCGATGACCAGCGCCCCCACGATGCTGACCGCCGCCCCGATCTGCTTCGGCAGCCTCACTCCGGCCTCCCTTAGCGCCTCGAAGGTAAACTCCATCAACAGCGCTTCCACCAGGGCGGGAAACGGGATTTGTTCCCGGGAAATCGCCATGTTGAGCAGCAGCGTAGTCGGAATCATTTCCTGATGAAACGTGACGATCGCCACATAAAACGAGGGACCGATCAAAGCGATAAACGCAAACAGGTAACGCAGCCAGCGAATAGCCGAAGCAATATAATAACGCTGATAGTAATCCTCGGGGGATTGCAGAAACGCAAAAACCGTTGTCGGCGCGATCAGCGCGATCGGCGTCCCTTCGACCAGTATGGCCGCCCTGCCCTCCAACAGTCCGGCCGCGACTACGTCCGGACGCTCCGTCGACTGCAGCTGCGGAAACGGCGAGTATGGATTGTCCTCGATCAGCTCTTCAATGTAGCCGCTCTCGAGCACACCGTCCACATCGATGCGTTTCAGCCGCTTTTGGATTTCCGCGACGAGCGCGGAATCCGCAACACCGTGCAAATAAGCGATCACGACCTTGGTTTGGGAATACTGGCCGATTTCCATGGCCCGCATCTTCAATTCGGGCGACTTCAACTTGCGGCGGATCATCGATACATTGACCGTCAGCGTTTCCACAAAGCCTTCCCGGGGGCCGCGCACGACCGATTCCGCTTCTGGTTCCGAAATCGACCGCTTGTCCCATTTGGCCAGGCTAAACGAGATTCCCTCCACTTCACCGTCCATCAACAGCACCGGATTGCCGTTGCCGATTTCCGCAACGATTTTTTCAAACGAGAGGGTTCGGGAAAACGCGGATACGGGCAAACATGCGCACAGGCCATCCAGTCCCTCCCCTTCCGGCAGCTTCAACGCGGGTTCAAGAATCTGTTCGTCGATCTTCTCCGTATCGGACAAACCGTCCAAATATACGAGCACCGCCCGCTTTCCGCCGCAGTTGAAATCATGAAACACGGCGTCAAAGCTATCCGCGTAGACCTCGTACAGCCGCGCGGCATTTTCATCCAAACGCGGCGCTATTGTTGTCTCGCCAATGTTCTGCATCGCCGCTCCTCCCAAGCCAGGGCTCGTTTTCTGTGGCTGTCGTCGGACATCCTTACCTTATTATGGTCAATGCGTTCTGAAAAATTCAGCAAACCAGCCAGTGATCTCCATTCTTTCAAGCAAAGAGCACCCGCCGCGCATATGCGGCGGATGCCCGAGACCATGTTCCCCTCTGCATCATTCCGAAATATATCCGGCGCAGACTCTATCCCGCTCCCGGTAAAAATCCCCAAGCTGATCCTGCTCATAGGCGTAGCCCGCCCGGATCAGCAGATCCTCCCGGCCGCGGGCGGCAACCAGTTGCAGGCCGACGGGAAGACCCTCGGAGGTTAGGCCGCACGGAATCGACAAGGCCGGCACCTCCGCCATATTGAAAATGCCGGTGTAGCGGGTCATCGCGTCAAAAACGCTCTCCGTATAGGGGCCGAACCGCACCTCGTCGACGCCGATTTTCCGCGCCGGAATCGGAATGGTGGGCGTGGCCAGCACATCGATGTTTTCCCGGAACAGGCGGGCGAATTTTTCCGCATACCGTTCCTTCGCCTTCAGCGCCTCGATATAGCGCAAAGCGGTGATCTCCAGCGACGATTCCAGCAAAGCTCTCGCATCCTCTCCGTATTGGGACAGGCAGCACTCCATCCTGCTCCGGTGGACATAGCCGGCCTCCGAGGCGGCGATGGTCAGCGACGTTTCGGCGTTTCCGGCCACAAACGACACGTCCGTGTCGATCAGGATCGCGCCGAGCGCCTCCAGCGCTTCCAGGGCGCGCAGGTACAGACCGTAAGTTTCCGGATCGATGCGCTCGTTAAAATAACTGGTGGGTACGCCGATCCGCAGCCCCCGAACATCTGTCTTCAGGTCGGGCAGATAAGACTGCCCCAGCATGGCCCCGGCCAACACCGCCAAATCGCTCATCGTGGACGTGATCGGACCGACATGATCCAGCGTCCATGATACATAAAACACCCCTTTTGTCGGCACCTTACCGTAGGTCGGCTTCAGGCCGATGACGCCGCAGGAAGCTGCCGGGATGCGTACCGAGCCGCCCGTATCCGTACCGATCGAAGCCGCGGTCAAGTCGGCGGCCACCGCCGCCGCCGATCCGCCGCTGGAGCCGCCCGGCGTATATTCCCGATTCCATGGATTGTGGACGGGACCGTAGTGCGGATTGTTGGAAGTTACGCCGAGGGCGTACTCGTGCAGATTATTTTTGCCAAGCAGAATGGAATCCTTGAGCAGCAGCTGCT
Source organism: Paenibacillus macerans (assembly GCF_900454495.1). Lineage (NCBI taxonomy): Bacteria > Bacillati > Bacillota > Bacilli > Caryophanales > Paenibacillaceae > Paenibacillus > Paenibacillus macerans. The sequence goes on along the minus strand of NZ_UGSI01000001.1, from coordinate 1,176,615 downwards.
GAACGACCGCCGCATTTTTATAAGGCACGTTATAAGCGTCGATGGAAGAGCCGTTGGTCGTGCGGATTCCTTTGGTGTCGATGTTGTCCTTGTAAGCGAGGGGGATGCCGTACAGCGCACCGGTCTGTTCGCCGGCCCTGGCTTTGGCCTCAAGCCGTTTCGCTTCCAGAATCGCCCGCTCCTTGGCGATCGTAATAAACGAGTTCAACGCCGGATCTTTGAGCAAGATTCGTCCCAAATACCTTTTTGTGATTTCCAGCGGGGTAAACAAGCGGCCGGCGTAACCGGTTTGCAGCTCCCTGATCGTGATTCTCCCCATTTGAAGCCTCTCCTTTCTACCAAAACCCGATGAAAGTGAGAGAATGCGATTGCGTGCATCCTCTCTTGCAATCTATTCGGAAAATGATAGAAAGGTATGGGCCAACCCTTTTTCATAGGTTCGTAGGAACGGGAATGCTGTACGGAACGAGAATCTTAGGGAAAACCATTTAGTTAACTCAATTAATCATTTATTCAGTTATCGAGACTTGGTGTTCCTTCTTCAGTCCATTGGCGGATCAAAACCTCGGCGTCCGCGTTCAGGACGGCCCTTGCGTGTTCATCCCCTTCCCGGGCCAAAGCCGGATTGTTCAGGTGCTTCAGGAAATCGCGCATATGCTTAGCCGCTTTATCGGGGCGGCCTTTATCCAACTCGCGCCGCGCCTGTTTGAGGTTGTTGGCGAGCGGCTTGACGAGAGGGCGGCTGAGCTCCGGCGCAAACCGCTCCAACAATTTGGTCATGGAGGCGATGCTGGTCGTGACATGAAATTCGAAGGTGCCCTTGAGCTCGTTCCCCGCCGCATCCGCCACGCTGATTTCGGCAACATGGCGGCCGACTTTCCCTGCCAAATCGATTTCGACGCTGGTTCCTTGCGTCAAATCCACCGTGTATACGGCTCCCGTCACAGTAATCTGCGCCGATATAAGATCCGACATGTTATCGGACACTTCGAACGTCAACGGCGCGTAGTCATCAAAGGAATCCCCTTCCGCCAGTTCGGCTCCGCCCGCGAGCAGCTTAAATCCCGGCGGCGTTTGATCCTGCCGCAGCGGCAGCGCCGCGGATAAGGGCGATTCGCCTGACAGATCCGTGTGGCTGATCTTATAGTAATAGTTCGCCGCCGGATTCAGGCCGCTGTCCGTAAACTCCGTTTCCTTGCCATGGTAGACCGGTTCGTACGTTCCGTCTGCGCGGGTGGACCGGTACAATGTGTAAGCTAGCGCGCCGAGCGTCCTGTTCCAGCTAAGCGAGGCCGAACCCGCGTTCTCCTCGTGGGCGCGAAGCCCTTGCAGCGGGTCCTCCGGCAGCGAATCGTTCACAATCATGATCCAGTTGATCAGCGGATCCTGGGCCGCCGTGTTTCGCACCGTGATCTCGATCGTCCCGTCCGTCACATCCGCGGCATGACCGTACACCCGGTTTGCAATGAAGGTGATCGCCGTCTTCTTTTCCCCGTTGATGTATAAGTCGGCTTTGCGCGTACTGTTTCGCCAGATGTCGTTAAAGCCGGTATAAACCGTGTAGGTTCCGTTATCAACCTTGAATTTATAGGTTAGATCGGTCCCGGCGGGAGAGTTGACGACGTTGCCTCCGTTCAAATACCTTAGAGTCGTAAAAATATCCCCGCTCTCCGCACCGGCCGGTTTGGAAGCTGTCCCAAGATACCCCCAAGCCGCGGGATCGCCCGGATCGTACGCTTGTTCCGGCGTGCCCTTGTTGAGCAGCGCCGCTTCAAGGTAAGAGGTCATCAGCCGGTAATCGCTCGTCTCCTGACCGCCGCTGTTCACGAAATAAATCGTGTTTGTCGGAACGGCGTACAGGCTGAACTGCAGTGTTTTGCCGCCGAATTCCGGCAGCGTTGCCTGCAGCGAATAAACGCCCGGCAGCGCAAACGTACCGGCACCCAAAGGCTGGCCGCCAACGGTCCAAACGACCGGTGTCGTTATGGAAGCCGAAGCGCCGTGCGGCGTCACCTCGATTTCGCTCGGCAAATTCAGAAGCGTGCCGGTTTCAATCACTTCCGGCAGTTCCACTTTGGCTTCCACACCGCCCATATGGTCCAAGATATCCGGCGTCCAGCTGCTATACCATTTGATCGAGATGTCCGTCCCCTGGCCGAATTCGATCGGCAGCCAAATGTATTTCGCGCCGCCGTTCGCCGAAAAATTGCCGCCGTTCCAGTTGTCGCCCATATAAATGAACTTGCCGCGTTCCGGATCGACCGGAATCACGTTTGTCGTCTGCGAACCGAAAGCCTTGGCCGGATCGGGATCGCTTGGCGACGTGCGCACAAACGGATTTTTCAGCGGCGACCACGGTCCGAAAATATCACCGGCCACGCTGAACATATTTTCGTTAGGGGACCATCCGGTCGCGCCCGAGGTCAGCAAATAATACTTGCCGTTATATTTGAACACGGCCGGCGCTTCGCGCACCCCTCCGGGGAATACGCGCACATAATCCTCGCCGTAAACGCCTTTGTAAACCGCATCGCGAACGGGATTGCCGTTTTCGTCCACGTTCCCGTCTTTATGCCAGCCGACTACGTCCGAATAATCGTCGAGCAGCTTGGAAATGTAAATCGTCCGGTTTTCTTCGCTGGAGTAAATCAGATAAGCCGTGCCGTCGTCGTCCTTGAACAGGTTCATATCCCGCGCCATACCCGGGTTGCCGGGCTGATAGTCGACCTGATCCGGCGGGCATTGATCCATGCGGTAGCTGCGCTGGTAAACGAACGGCCCTGTCGGCGAATCGCTGATCGCGTATCCGGCCTGGGCCTTTCCGTAGTTTTGCGCGTTGTTTTCGGGATTTTTGTCCCCGTCGATATGGGCCCACATCACGTATTTCTGCGTTCTTTCATTATAGATGACCTTGGGTCTTTCAATGATCCGGCCAACGCGAATGTCCGCCCAGATGTTGTAAGTATCCGTCCGCCCGGCGTACAGCTCGGAAATAAGCGGATCGTCGGTAAAATCGGCCATCGATTTCACCATCGTCAACGCCATGCCTTCATCCTTCCAGTTCAGCAAATCCGCCGAAGAATAGACGCGCACCCCGGCCGCCGGCCAAGCGTCTTGATGGTATTCACCGTACCAGTAATATTTTTGCGTCTTGTCATCGAACATCACTCCGGCGCCATGGGCGTCGATCGGATCGCCGTTTGTATCCGCCCAGATTTGGTCCGGCGTAAACGCCGTTCTCACCGTGCTCGCCCCCAGCGGTTCGGACTGGGCCGAAACGTTAGGAACCGGGCCAAAATGAACTAAAACCAACGCAGCGACAAGGAAAAGCAATAAAGGTTTGGCGAGGCGTTTGAGCATCAAAATATAAATTCCCTCCTTGAAATGAAATGGTTGCTCTACCCGGGATAACGGAGAGCTGACGCCCATCGGCATCCGCCCTCCGTCTCGCGTTTTGCGTGAACTCCCGGCCAGCTATCCGCTGCATGACGGCGAGCGGTCTACCGGATCAGCAGCGCCGATCGCCGAGGTCACTCGCCCAGCTGCGCTTTATACGCGTCCAGTTGCTTTTGCAGCTCGGCCAGCACTTTGTCGTACCCGGCCTGCTTCAGTTTGCTGCGGAACTCCTCCACCGCCGCTGCCGGATCGCCCGCCTTGCCCATTACGATCGCCGGACCAAGTTCCCCGGTTACTTGCGAAATCGCCGTCAGCTCCGCTTCCACGGGCGTCTTGTCGAACACGAATTGCCCGTAAACGTAAGGCTTTTTGATCTTGTCGTATTCGGCGTACAGCGTCTCTTCGATCTGATCCCAAGTCGTTTCGCTCGAAATTTCAAACTTGTCGACCCGGCCGCCCCAGAAATCGGAGTAGAAGTTGTCTCTGACGTCGTCATACCCTTCGGGACGGGCGCGTTTGCCGTCCTTGATCACGTATTGCACCCCTTCGATGCCGTAGTTGAGCAAGTGGTAAACCTGCTCGTTGTTGCGGATCAGGTCGTAGGCCATCAAAGCTCGCTCCGGGTTTTTGCTGTGCGCGCCAACCGAGGTGCCGCCGTGCGTGATCGACAGCTCCATCAGGTTCGTGCCGCGCGTCCGGGAGAACGGGAACATTTGCAGCTCCGATCCTGGCTGCAGCCGGTCCATCTCCACCCGCAAGCCGGAGAACGTCTGGGTGTGATGCTGGTCAAGGCCGGACAGGCCCGCCTTCAACGCGTCCCGGTTATTGTTTTTGTTGTTCAGCGCATCCTCGCGCCAGAAGCCTTTGTCGGCCCAGCTTTTCATCATCGTCGCGTAGTCCAAGAACACGTCCTCAAAAACGGGGCTGACGACGGTAAATTTCTCTTCATAAGATTTGGCCGTGTAGACCGGCAGGAAACCGGTCGAGATCGGCAGCTCCAGCTCGTCGGTGGAGGACTGCACGAATCCGCCCCATGTCTGCGTGCCCGATGCGGCGTCCCAGGGAATGACGTCCGGTTTGTTGTCCTTGATATACTGCAGGTACTTCCCGATGCCTTCCCAATCCTTGATCGGTTCGGTGATCCCGGCTTCCTTCGCCCAGTCGCCGCGGTAGAAAAAGCCGTGGTTTACCCACTGCGTGTAATCGTTTTCCGGAATCAGCACGATTTTGCCGTTGTACATGCTTTCCTTCCAATCTTCCTCGGGAACCGACTTCCACGTTTCCGGCGCGTATTTGGGCAGCAGCTCATCAAGGTTCATAAACGCGCCGCGCTGCGCGTTGCCCCACGTGTCCAGCCAGTCCGTGCCGATCGTGATCAGATCGTACGGCTCGCCGGAAGCCAGCGCGAGATTGTATTTCGTCTGCCAGTCGGCCCATTCGATCCATTTCCATTCCAGTTCGGCGTTGATCTTTTCCTTCATGATTTTGTTCACTTCGGCCAGCACCTTTTCGAACTGCCCGTTTTTCGGCTTGTCGCCGAGCACCAGATAGCTGATCTTGACGAACTTCGACGTGTCGATATCTCCGCTGCCCTCCGCGCCGGGATTCGCCGAGTTCCCCCCGGAATTGCCGGCGCTCCCTTTCGCGTCTCCGCCTCCGCCGCCATTGCCGCCGCACGATGCCAGCACGAACACGAGCATCGCCGTCAGCAGCAGGCTTAACCCTTTTTTCCACTTGCTCATGGAATTAAACCTCCCTTTTGAATATGTGTTGAGGTTGTTCAAAAAGTCATCTTTTGATCACGAAGCGGATTCGGCATCGAATCTTGAATTCACCCGGTCCTTCCGTTGCTCACGCAGGCCCCCCTACGCTCCGCTGCTCATTCCCTGGCTTTATCCAACCTTCTCGGTGCGGAGAACCTGACTTCTTGAACTCTCACTTAAACGCATGACCTCCTCAGCCTTTGACCGCGCCGACCGTAATCCCTTTGATAAAATAGCGCTGCACGAACGGATAGAACAAAATAACCGGCCCCGTCGCCACGATCGCCGTCGCCATCTTCATCGATTCGAGCGGCACGTCGCGCAGTTCCACGTTGGAAGCCGCCGCCGAGTTGCGGATAAAGTCGGCGCTGGTGATCACGTTATACAGGAACAATTGCAGCGGCCGGTACTTCACATCCGGCGACAGGAACAGCATCGAGTTGTACCATTCGTTCCAATAGCCGAGGGCGATGAACAGGCCGATCGTGGCCAACGCCGGCGTCGTCATCGGCAGGATCAGCCGCACGAAAATCGTAAAATCGCCGGCCCCGTCGATTTTGGCGGATTCGGTGATCGCATGCGGAATCGAACGGACGAAGCTTTTCATCATGATGATCAGAAACGGGCTGAGCAGCCCCGGCAGCAGCACCGCCAGATAGTTGTCTTTTAAACTCAGGTACTGCGTCACAAGCAGATAAAACGGCACCAACCCGCCGGAAAACAGTGTCGTAAAATATATGAAAAAAGAAATTTTATTGCGGTACTGGAAATCGGGCCGCTGCAGCGCGTACCCGGTCATGGCCACCAGGAACAGCCCCACCGCCGTTCCCACCACGGTGATGCCGATCGTCACGAGGTAGGAGCCGACGATGAGCCCCGGGTTCTCAAACACGATTTTGTAGGAAAACGTGCTGAACTCCCTGGGCCAAAAATTGAAGCCGTATTTTTTGATCGCCGCCTCCGCCGTAAAAGAAGTGCCGAGTACGAGCAGAAACGGCAGCAGACAGAACAGCGAGAACAGTCCGATGAACACGTAGCCGACCAGTTTGACGACGATCCCGCTCAAATCCGTGCGGATGCTGCGGGTTTCGTGGGTATCATCCATGCGCGCCGCCTCCTAGAAATGGTTGTTCAAAGAGTCATCTTTCCATGACGAAGCCTTTCTTGAAGTGAACTCGACGTCAAATCTTGAATTCAGCCAGGCTTTCCGTTGCTTACGCAGGTTCGCCCTACGCTCTGCTACTTTCGTCTCTAGCTTCATTCAACCTTATCGATCCTGAAAACCTGGATTTTCTGAACTCTCACTAAAAAAGAGAGTTGTCGGGGGAGATTTTTTTGACCAGCCAGTTGGCCGTGATCACCACGAAAAAGCCGAACACCGACTGGTACAGGCTGACCGCGCTGCCGATGGAGAAGTTGAAGTTGGTCATGAGCGCGCGGAATACATAGGTTTCGATAATGTCCGTCGTGGCGTACAGCGCTGTGTTGTTGGCCCCGACGAGGTTGAAGAACAGGCCGAAATTGCCGCGGAGAATGCCGCCCAGCGAGAACAGCAGCAAAATGATGAACGTCGGCTTCAGCCAGGGGAGCACGATGTAGCGGATGCGCTGGAAGGCGTTCGCCCCGTCGATCTCCGAAGCTTCGATGATTTCGTTGTCGAGCCCCATAATCGCCGCGAAATAGACGATCGAGCCGTAACCCGTCGACTGCCATAAGTAGGTCAGCACGATAATGTAAGGCCAGATGCTGGCATTGGAATATGTTTTGACCGGGTCCATGCCAAGCGAGGTTAAAATGCTGTTCAGCAGCCCGTAATCGTAGCTGAGCACGTTGTACGCGATCAGGCCGATCAGCACCGCCGAAATGAAATGCGGCAGGAACATGAGCGTCTGGGTCACTTTTTTGAACCATTTCTGGCGGATTTCGTTAAGGAAAACGGCGACGACGATTTGCAGCACGTTCCCCAGCAAGATAAAAGCCAGATTGTACACGACCGTATTAAAAGTCAGCCGCCACAGGTCCCCGGTCATCACGAGAAATTTGAAATTGTCGAAGCCGAGGAACGGACTGCGGAAAATGCCGTCCGTGTAGTTGTATTTAATGAACGCAAGATACAGGCCCGGCATTGGCAAATAAGCGAACACGATGAAAAACAGGATGGCCGGCAGACACATCAGCAGCAGCGTTCGATTGTTGCGGAAACGTCTCCAGCGGCCGCTGCCATGAAGCGGCTGGCGGCGATGCCGCCCGGTGTGCGCCTGCGTTTGCGAAGCGGTTGCCATTTACGGCGCCTCCTTTCATACCGGTATAAAATCGAGCGACTCCAGCTTTCCGTGAGCCTGCGGATCAACGGCCTCAAGAAAGATGGATAGCGGTTCGCCTTCCGCGCCGAGCCATGGACCCGGCAAATAAAACGAGTCCGCGCTGCCTCCGGCGATCACCGGCCTTGCCGCACCTCCCGGGAGCCACAGCCGGCCGACGATCCGCTCGCCCATGAACACCGTGAGCTTCAGGCCGGAGCCGGCTGCTCGGACTCGCCAGCCCTTGCCCGCCGCAGAGCTTTTCACGCGGCCAAACAGCCAGCCGGCGGCGCCGGAAGCGAGCGTCAGCGGCAGCTCCTGCGCAGCGGCGGACGCTTGGGCCGCTTCGGCGCTGGCCGTTAGCTGCGGCTCCTCCGCGGCGAAAACGGTGAACCCATTGGCCGCATAACCTTCATAAATGATGACGCGTCCGGCGGATTGCCCAAGGGTTCGCTTCAAGTACACCGTCAACCGGACGGTTTCGCCAGGGGTAACGTAAGGGGTGATATCGATGAACGGATCGAACCGCCGAACCGGGCCCGCATCATTCCCGTTGACTTCGAGCCGCGCCTCGGCCTCCAGGCCCTTAAAATGCAGCACCCACGCCGCGGCGCCTGACGACGGCTCGAACTCCCTGCGGAAAATTTCATGCGACCGCTGGTCGGCCGTCAGCCAACCGCCAAAGCCGACCAGCGGCCACAGCGATTCATCGGCAGGGTCAATCCTGGCGATCTTATCCGTCTTGTCGATCATCTTTGCCTTATCGATCATCTCTGCCTTGGCGGTCTTGCCGGTCCTGGCGGTCCCGCGGACTTCCGCAACGCCTGCCCCGATCGCCTCAGCCGCCCGCTGGAATACGCGCCAGTTGGAGCTGATGTCGCGGACGCGGGTAACCGCCGTGAGTCCGCCGATGCCCTTCAGCGCCGGCAGTCTGAGTCCCGGAAGCCGGGCATCGTCGAAATTGGTGTGCCCCCAAATTTCCGCCCGGACTTGCAGCCCGAGCGTCCCCCCTGGGAAATCCTCCATTTCGGCCGAAATAAAGGCGCTCCTTCCTCCAGGGGTCGCCGTTCCGATGTACCGGCCGCCCGCGTACAGCGAAATGACGTCGCTGCCTTGGCGGACAAGAAAACCTCTGATTTTTGCGCCCACCGGCACTAAGGCGGATGCTTCGTACCAAGCAAACCCCCGGTAAACGCCCAATTGCTCCAGAAACGGTGCCTGCGAGCTTGCTTCGCCGACCTTGTCAGCATACCCACCCAGCTTACCTCCATCCGCCAAGCTTAAGCGCCAGTTCCCAGCAACGTTATCTGCGGGCTGCTCCGTTTCGGCTGACGGCAGGGTGACTGTAATCTTGCCGTTTATCGAGATACTCTCGGTATAAAGCGCTTTCAAATAATCGGTGACGATCAAGGTCAACAACCTTCCATCCTCCAAGCGGATTCGGCACAAAGCCGTCCCGGTCCCGGCAAACCTGACGCGCAGCTGGCGATCCGTTTGTTCAAGCGTCGCCTGTTCCGCCGCTGCCGACGCCACCGGCGCATCGATCGCCAGCGCTATTTCCCCGCTTCCCGCCGCATGGAAAGCCAACACCGTTCCCCCTTCCTGCCGCTCCGCCATATAAAGCTCGGCCGTCGAATAAACAATACGTCCTGGCAGGCCCCAAACGGACAAGGGCACATCGACCGGCAAAGCCAGGGATCTTAAGCCGCAAAGCTTCAGTGTTCCGGAGGACGGGAGAAGCAGGCCTTCATCCGCCGCTCGCAGCGCGATCCGCTTGTCGCGCTCATCCCCATTGGTGATGAAAACAAGCTGACCGCCGCCTGCCAGCCCCAGCGCAAAGGGGCCAAAAACATGTTCCGTGTCCCCCTCGGCCTTCCACGCCGGCTTCGCGGCAGGCTCCGCTTCCGCCAGCGCCGCTCCGTACGCGCGGATCAGCCTGCCGAGCAGCCTGCCTTCATAAGCTTCCGGACGGATATGCCCCTCCGGGGAGATCATGCCGCCGAAATCGTAATCCGAGGCGAGGAACGCCAGCGGTTTACCCCAATTGTTTGTTGCGTTCGTAAATCCGAAATTCGTCCCGGATACTTGCAGGTACGGCCCGAGCAGCTTGGCCCCGGCCGACAGCAGCCGGCGCAGCAGGTAATGGGTGCGGTTCGTCTCCGTCACCAGCAGCGGAACATGCAAATCGGCAAGCTTCTCCCGGTAATGAAGCGCCTTGCTCTCGAATTCGGGATCGCGGTCATGCGGGTAAAAATTGCAAGTCGGCACCACGCCTTCCGCCAGCCCCGAGGCTTGAAGAAGCCCGCCCTGTCCGGCGCACGCGGTGAGCGGAACCCGGATTCCATACGTCAAAGCAAGATCGCGAAGCGCGGAAATATACCCCTTGGGGTCGTCGCAATCGTAAAAATCGAGCTCATTGTCCAGTTGCACGCAAATCACGCTTCCCCCTGCACCGGCTTGCTGCTTTTGCAGGATCGGCATGATTTTGTCATACCACCTGCCGACATGCTCCAGGAAAACCGGATCGTTATCCCTTAACTTCATCGGCGGCTGTTTGGCGTAAAGGTAAGCCGGCAGCCCGCCTCCGTCCCATTCGGAGCAGATGTACGGCCCGGGCCGCGCGATCACCCACAGTCCGGCTTCGGCGGCCAGGCGCAAAAACGTTTCCGCATCCCGCATCCCCTCGAAATCCCAAACGTTTTCCCGCCGTTCATGAAAGTTCCAAGGAAAATAAACATCGATACTGTTGTAGCCCAGCGCTTTAACCTGCTCCATCCTCTCCCGCCAATGTTCGCGGGGGATTCGGAAGTAGAACAGCGAAGCCGACAAAAGGAGCACGCTCTCCCCGCCGATTCGGACGGCATTGCCGCCAAAGCTTACGGCCGCTTCGGAGCGGACACGGATACGGATACTCAAGCTTGAATCACTCCTCGCCAATTTTTGCTGAATTTTAGTGAAACCCATTTCATGAAACCCGTTTCATTATATGCAAAAAATAATTTTTGGGCACCATGGCCACAGCGAATGAAACGGGTTTCATTTCTGGAATGGCCACACAGAGGTCTGAAATTCGGAAAAATGCTTTGAAAGTCTCAGGGGTAAAAATAAGCGCAAAAACGGTCGTTATTCCGGCGATATCAGGCAATTCGCGAGAAATAAAGGGAAATTATACCGCTTTTTCCCCAGTCGCAAGAAAATCCCCTCGTACTGGGCCATTCTTAGGAAAATAAGTACATAAAATGCCTCTAATGGGGGTGAACATGCTACGGCTTCCAATATAAGCACTTAAAGTGCCGCTATTTTGAAGGCGGGAACGGTTGAGCGTACCGGTAGCCGGCTGTCAAACGCCGCTTCTAAATAAAGCCAGAAAAAACACGCTGAAAAACATAGGAGAAATGCAACTTGAAACTCTAATGGATTGCGATTCGTGGTAAGATTACAAGGTCGATTGTAAGTTAGTTGCGGAGAAAGTTGCTGCGATCAATGCATATTACATAAATTTTGGAACGGTTGAATCGTTGGACCGGGGTTGGCCCATAGAATGTAAGGGTTTTCATCCGCTATTTTAGCCTGACGTCACAACGTTGTCAACACTTTTATTCAGGCATTCCTCCTCCCTGCTCCCCCTGCTGTGTCAATCGTTATTCGGCAGGGGCGGCGGTGGATTCGCGCACGACCAGCTCGGGCTTGAGCAAGGTTGTCTTGGCTACCTTGTCCTTGGTTATCATTTTGTGCAGAATTTCGGCCGCCGTGCGTCCGAGTTCGTTTGCGCGCAGCGATACGGTGGTCAGCTCCGGAATGCTGTTGGACGCGAACGGAATGTCGTCATAGCCGACGATCGAAATGTCCCCGGGCACTTTCAGCCCGGCTTTGGCGGCCGCTTTGAGCGCGCCGATCGCCACGAGGTCGTTCAGGCAAAAGATCGCCGTCGGCCGCTGCGGCAAACTTAACAGCCGATCCATAAACGCCGTGCCGCTCGCCACGGAAAAACCTTCGTGAAGCATCCATTCCCTCCGTACCGGGATGCCGTGCCGCTCCATCGTTTTCGTGAACCCCGCGATACGCTGCAGCGTATTCGACATATGCCGATATCCGCCGACAACGGCGATGTCGCGGTGCCCCAGCCCGATGAGATGCCGGGTCGCCAGTTCCGCGCCAAGCCGCTCGTCCGCGGCCACCCGGCTAAGCGATGATCCGGGCAGCCGTCCGTTGATGAGCAGCAAAGGCAGTTTTTTGCCGACCTCGACGACTTCCTCCGTAAGCTCTTTTCCGGGTTTGGCCAGATCGATCCGCCCGCCCAGCATAACGATGCCGTCCACCTGCTTCTCCGTCAGCACGTTCAAATACTGCGATTCGCGGACATACTGGTCGGCGCTGTCCCCGTTGGCGGACACGGTGTCGCAAAGGAAATAAGTATAACCTTGCTTTCTCGCCTCCCGGTCGAACCCGGACAATACCTCCGGAAAAAAAGGATTCGTAATGTCCGGCAGGATGATGCCGATCATCCCCGTCTCTTTTTTGGTCAAACTGCGGGCCAGCGCGTTCGGTTGAAACTGGTATTTGTTAATCAGTTCGTTGATGCGCTCCCGGGTCTCTTTTTTGACCGGCGCGGTATTGTTCAGCACCCGGGAAACCGTGGCCACGGAAACATTCGCCTCTTTCGCGATATCGTAAACTGTAACCGGTTTCACAAAAGTCACCTACTTGGCATTTATTGGGGACGAAACCAAGTATACCAGAATCCTCGTTAAATGAAAACCGGGCGTCCTGCCGCGGCCTTCGCTGGTTTTTGATGAAAATCCTCAAAAGGACCCCTTCCCCGCCGGGCGGCGGGCAAGAGTTCCTTGGTGCAGCATGATTACAGTCGATAATGGCGGATCAAATAGGCCGGCGTGCAGCTCCAGGCATGGCAATAGCTGTTGATCAAATAACTGCCGTATGGGGAAAAGCTTTTGTTCTCCGGATCGTAGAGCTCCCAGAAGGTATCGGCGCCGTCGGCGATCATTCCTCCCCAATACGCCTTCATCCGGCTCACGGCTTCTTCTTTTAGCCCCGTCAGAAGCAGCGCCTCAATGAGATGGTGATACATATAGGGGGTCGTTGGCCCCACCTGCGGCCGTTCGGCCAATAGACGCAGCATCAGCAAGCGGCTGTCCTCCTTAGGCAATACTTCGGCCAAAACGAACCAGATTTGACTAGCCCAGGATACTTGGCGCTCCGGGCCGCTTACGAAAAAACCGCGCTCCGCGTCCCACAGATCTGCCATGGCCGCCGCTTCCAACGCTTTAAGCCGCTCCGCAAAACGGGGAGCGCTCTCGCAGCCGAGCAGCTCGGCGAGAGGGACGGCCCGCTTCAAGGCGTAGATCAATACGGCGTGAGCCGACGCCTGCTTGTTCAACTTCGGATGCCAGTCGATGAACGCGCCCCATCCTTCCCGATCCATGACGATATTCCGCTCATCCAAGCACTCCAAAGCCAGCTCCGCCTGCCGGCGTGCGGTCGGCCACAGCTCTTGCAGCGTCGCCTTGTCTTCGCTGGCCCTGAAATAGTCGTGAAGGGCCGTCGTAAAGAACAGGGAGTAGTCCAAAAAATACGTATCGTCCGCAATGATGCCGGGTTCAATAAACAAATTGGAAGTCACCCGCCCCCGCTCATCGGGAACGCTGGCGAACAGGTAAAGACAACGCTTGACCAGATCGTAATTGCGGAACGTCTCGTAATTGGCCAGCGCCTGAAGGCGAAGGTCGCCGAGCCATAGCCGGCGGTCCCGCTTCGGTCCGTCCTCGAACACGTCCTGCATGCAATCCTCCAGCGTACGCACGCTGACCCGGTCGATCTCCGTTAACAGCGGATCCGCGTGTACCAACGGGACGACTTGCGCCGGATCGGCCGAGGTAACGGTTCGGCATAGCACGCGGTCGAACGCGACGCGGTACTTTCTGGACGTATCGAGAACTTCGAGCTTCAGATAGCGGAAGCTGTAGCGCCGCGGCATTTCGATGCGGCAAGGAAGCACGTCAACCGTGATCGTCTCTTCCTGCAGCCAGGAGCTGCTGATCCAGCCGTTGTAGTTTGCAAGAGGCTCCGCCACCTCAACAGGCATTTCTCCAAACGTAAGCTTAAGTCTGAGCGGTGCGTCCGGCGGGCTCCCGACCGGCTTTACGTCCAAGGAAACATAACCGACCCGGTGGTCGCCAAAGTCCAAAATGACCGCATCGCCCTTTCCGAAACTTTGCGGGGCAAGCGTGTCCGCGCTCGACGCGGCGATGGCCCGCCAGCCATGGATCGCGCGCTCGTCCGGCACGACCTCAACGTTTTGCCGGGCCTCCTCATCCCGTTGAAGAAGAACGGGCTTTAAGCGTTCCGCTTGCTCAATGAACGAGCGCTTAGGAACAACGGCGGGTGAAGATTCATAAGTTTCTCTATCGTTTGCCATTAGAGAAGATACCTCCTATCAGCATTCTTTTTACATTTTTTTAATAGCTTGGAGCTCCGCCAAAATCTTCGGGTACTCTTTATCCAGCTTATAGAACCATAAAATCACGAATAATACGGCGCATAGGATGGCCGGAAAATAGATAAAAAGGAATTGAATCGCGTGAGAGGCCGACGCAGAAACGGCTTCCTGGCCTCCGACATAGCCGCTGAAAGCCAGCATCCAGCCGACCATGGCCCCGCCCAGGCCGCTGCCCGTTTTGCCGCCGAAGCTGGAAGCGCTGAAGATGAGCCCTTCCGTGCGCATGCCTGTCTTCCACTCCCCGTAGTCGACCGTGTCGGCCGCAAAAGCAAAAATCGTTCCGATCAGCGGCGCGGTGCCGAGGGCTTTGACTACGGTCGAGACGATCACGACCGTTACGTTCGCTGGATCTATGGCCGGGATCAAGCAGCCGACGGCCATGACCGCCATTCCCGCCAAAGCGACGTTCCGTTTGCCGAATTTCTTAATGACGGGAGCCAGCGCAAGCAAACCGAGCATCATCGGAACAAGCTGCGCGATGGTCAGCAGCCCCACCAGGTCCTTATTGCCGAGCAAATATTGGGCATAGTACACGTTGACCGCCGATGTTACCGCTTGCATTCCGTAAAATACGGTATTCAGCAAAAGCACAAGCACCCAATACTTGTTGCGGAACAGTGCGGGAAGGCCTCTTTTCAAAGGGATATCCTTATTAACCACCGCCTGACGGACGCGTTCTCTGGCCGTCAGGAACGTAATCAAAAACAGGATGACCGCAACCGCGCTGAACGCCGCAAATGTCAATGTCCAGGCCGGTTTCCCGCCCCCGAGCCCCGCCACCAGCGGAAGGGTTCCGTTGGATACGATCAGCATGCCTACCAGCGCCATCACCATCCGGAAAATGTTCAGCAAAGAACGCTGATACGGATCCTGCGTCATTAAGGAGCTGAGCACGCCGTAAGGAATGTTGATCGCCGAATAGATGATGTTGATCAGCAGATAGGTGGCATAAGCGTAAAACAGCGATCCCGCCGGGCCGAGATCGGGCATGGAAAACAGCAGCACGCCGGAGATGCCGAACGGAATCGCCCACCACAGCAGCCAGGGCCGGGCTTTTCCGAATTTCGTTTTCGTTTTGTCCACCATTGCCCCTACTCCGACATCGACAAAGGCGTCCAACACGCGGGCAACGAGGAACATAGTACCGATAGCGGCAGCGGCCAAGCCGGCGACATCCGTATAGTAATAAGTGACAAACATGGACAACGCTGTCCAGATCAGGTTGCTCGCGATATCCCCCGCGCCGTATCCCAGCTTTTCGCCCAGCCCGATTTTCGCCATCGCCGCATCTTGCGGCGTTTCTTTATTTCCGGTCGCTAATACCGTGCTCATGTTATTTACACCCCATATCAATTGTTTTTACCGAAGATAAATTCGCAATAAAAAGCAGTTACGCTTCGAAGTATTCTCCTTTCTAAAGATTTAGAGGCGCCTCGGTAAATTTTGATCTATTCATATTAAAACGCTTTCGGTAAGCCTATACAATTTCTTAATTACGGTTATCTTTTCTCCTTTTTACAGGTATACTAAACTTAATGCTTTTTCTTGGAAGGATTGTTGTCTTATGAACCATCAAGAGCTTGACCAATATTTGCGCACGGTCAATGAGATTGAAACCAAGCAGTTGCAAACGCGGGAAAACGTAAATGACATTTGGCCCGAGGAATGGCCCGAGGAATGGATCGGCGAGGACGGGACTTATTTCCGCATGCCGGACAGTCTGTTTTTCGAACAAGGCCCGATCCACGTCCGCAAGCATAACCGTTTTGCGCCGATGCCGCTGCATCTCCACAATTTTATCGAAATGAATTACATCTATTCGGGATCCTGCGTTCAGTGGATTAACGAGAAAAAAGTCATTCTGCGGGAAGGACAAGTTTGCCTGCTGGATACGGATGTTTTGCACCGCATTGAAGCGATGGGGGAAAACGATCTGCTGGTGAATATCATTATGAAAAAGGAGATTTTCACTTCGGCTTTAGGGAGATTCAAAACGAAAGGGATCGTTTCGAATTTTTTGGTGAACGCTATTTCCGAAAGCACCGACCACAACCGCTATATTGTGTTCGAATCCGAGCACCATGAAAACCTGCACTTATTCATCAAAAATATGATGTGCGAGGCGTTCGACAGCCGGGTCTACTCGCAAGAAATGATTTACAATTACATGATGATCGTGTTTACGGAATTAATGCGGGTGTTTTCGTATCACACA
The DNA here is from genome assembly GCF_900454495.1 of Paenibacillus macerans. Classification (NCBI taxonomy): domain Bacteria; kingdom Bacillati; phylum Bacillota; class Bacilli; order Caryophanales; family Paenibacillaceae; genus Paenibacillus; species Paenibacillus macerans. Next base: position 1,160,424 of record NZ_UGSI01000001.1, on the reverse strand, counting down.
AATGAGACGAATTCCGATCCCGAAACGAAAGCGAATTTGGTCCATATCCTGGGTTATATAGAAGCTAATTATCAAACCTGCACGCTTGCGGACCTGGCGACGGCGTTTAATTATAATCCCAACTACCTGGGGAATTTACTCAAGAAAAGAACGGGCAAAACGTTCATGGAACTGGTCAAAACGCAGCGCATGATCCATGCCGCTTCCCTCCTGGCCAATACGGAGCAAAGCATTGAGGAAATCGCTTACGGGATCGGTTACCAAAGCCTCGGCTTTTTTTACCGGGCGTTTGCCGGCCACTTCGAGACGACCCCTGCGAAATATCGCAAAGCGAACCGGTCATAATAGCCTTTATCCAAAAATATCGCGAGTGCAGGGTGTTCCCCTTGCAACTCGCGATCTCGGTATAGCGAAACTCAAACCGGCTACTCATCGGAACCCTTTCCCGAAAAACAGCCTGTTTTAGCTTATATAACCGTTCAAAACTTGCGCCAGCCCTTGCTTGGAGTCGATATTTTTCTCCATCGCATCCGCCTGCTTCTCCCAGTCCGCAAATTTGCCGTAAGCCGTATAAATCGTCGAGCCGGTCGGCAGCTCGGGATGTTCGTTTTCCCCGTTCGTGCCCCAGTTCACCCAGCCGGAATCACTGCGCTGCACGATTTGGTAACGCGATACGACCTCGCTCGTGTACCACACCATGGCATAGCCGGTTTCATCGTTGATCTCGGCGGTTTTGTTGGCGCTCAGCGGGAAAATGGTCTGCTCGGGCGCACTGTTGACGTCCACCTGCTTTTGGAACAGCACTTGTTCGTTCCGCTCGCTTTGGTGCACCTGTTTATGGGATTCGGGGATGATCTCGGCAATATGCGCCTTGATTTCCTCCGCCGTCAAAATCCCGTCCTGGATGCAAAAGAGTCGCCAGAAATAGTCCCAGGACACCTCGTTGATATTCTCCCCGATGCTCGCCTTGTACTGCTTCAGCTTGTCGTTCCCCAGCTTGTCCGCGTCAGCAAGCAGACGGTGCACGCCGTCCGACAAAATGTTGGCGTACAGGTCGCCTTCCCGGTAATACGTGCCCCCGTAAGAAGCGAAGGAGGTAAAGACGCGGTTGCCTTGGCCGCTCTCGAATTCGTCCCCGACGGTAATTTTGTTGACGACCGGGATACCGTCCACCGTGGTGGAGAAATCGTCGACATCGTATTTTCTGCGGAACCAGGGCGAATTGTAGAAAAACTCCCAGGTCACCGAAAACTTTTTCCCTTTCAGATTTTCGTCCAATCCGTCGGGTACCTGGCCGTTCATTCGGTACCGGCAGTAGATCGGGCCTTCGGCCTCGACGACGAATTCCACCTTCGTGTGCTCTGGCGGATTGATCAGCCCGTTTTTCGGGGTGAAGAAAGGACCGTAAAATCCCCCGATCGCATTGGAGTAATCCTTGATTAAATTTTTCCGTTCTTCCTTGGCTTCGAAATACCGGATGCCCCATTTGCCGTAGGAGGTGCCGTCGGCGGTGCCGGAGCACAGCTCCAGAATATAGTAGCCGGTATCCAGTCTGCGGAAGCCGTCCACCTGCACGGGCTCAAGCTTTTGAATGCCCTTAAACTCAGGGGCCTCAGCAAGCGGTTTGCCGCCGGCATACAGTGAGTACGAGGCGACCCGTTTGTCCATGCTGACCACGTAAACGATCGACGCTTCCTGGATAAATTCCCCGTCAAGCACCACGTCTATAAGTTGAAACGGGACCTTGCGGTTTTGGTCGTCATACAGTTCAAGGCTGCCCGGGTGAACCCGGTAATCGGAGAAATTCAGCTTGGTGATCACCGGCTCGTTTTGCCTCGGCAGATGGTCCGGATTGTTCAGCATGATTTGAAATTTATATTTGAATGCTTGCGCTGTTGTGTCCATAGTCAAAACCTCTTTTCTTGGTTGGTCTGATGCTGCGGTTTATTTGGCGAATTTGAAGGAAAACGGAAGCTTTTTGCCCTTTTGGGCGTCGATTAGGACGGCGATCAAGATGATCAAACCTTTAACCAGCAGCTGCCAAAACGAGCTGACTCCCATCAGGTTCAAACCGTTGCTTACGACCCCGATGATCATGACGCCGAAGATCGTTCCGCTGATGCGGCCCCGCCCGCCGGCCATGGACACTCCGCCCAGCACGCAGGCTGCGATCGCGTCCATTTCATAGCCCTGGCCAACCGAAGGCTGGCCCGAATACATTCTCGCCGAAAGCACGATGCCCGCCAGTGCCGAAAGCAGCCCGGCCAGCGTATACACCGCAATCTCCACCTTCTTGATGCGCACGCCCGACAGACGGGCCGCTTCCCGGTTGCCGCCGATCGCAAAGATGTTGGTTCCGAACTTCGTTTTGTTCAGCAGCACGATGAAGATAACCGTCAAGATGGCCATATATAGTACGGGCAGAGGCAAAAAACCGAACAGCTTCCCCGTCCCCAGTTGGGTATAGGCGTCGTTGGTAATGCGGGCCGACCGTCCGCCGCTGTAAATATAAGCAATCCCCTGGGCGATGTTCATCGTCGCCAGCGTCACGATAAATGCAGGCAGCTTAAATTGGGTGATGATCACCCCGTTGAAAAATCCGAGCAGCGTGCCGATTAAAATCCCCAGCAAAATCGCCACGGGCATGGGGATGCCGTTATTGACCATAAAGCCGACGGTCAGCGTCCCGGAGACGGCCACAATCGCGCCGACCGAGAGGTCGATGCCGCCCAAAATCATCACCAGGGTCATGCCGAGAGCGAGGAAAACGTTGTTGGAAACCTGCCGCAGCACCGTGATCAAGTTTTCCGTCGTCAGGAACACCGGCGATACGATCGATAAAATCACGCATAAAACCAGCAACACGAATATAATGCCGATATTGCCTCTGACCATTGATGTAAGAGCGCTATTTTTTGTGCTCATCGCTTTCTCATCCTCCTGTCGCATAGCGCATAATATTTTCCTGGGACAGTTCCTCCCGGTTTAATTGCGCCACCAGCTTGCCGCTCCGCATCACGCACACCGAATCGCACATATTGATGATCTCCGGAAGATCGGAGGAGACCATAATAATCGCCAACCCTTCATTGGCCAACCGGTTGATGATCGCGTAGATTTCCGACTTGGCCCCGACGTCGACTCCGCGGGTAGGCTCGTCCAGGATCAGAAGCTGCGGGTTCGTGGCCAGCCATTTGGCAATAACGACCTTCTGCTGGTTGCCTCCCGACAAGCTGGACACCTCGATGTCCGCCGAGGCGGTCTTAATATTCAGGCCGCTCACGTATTTGCCGATCTGTTCGCTTCTTTTTTTCTCGCTGATCAAAAACCGGCTGCCCATCAATTGATCGAGATTCGTTAACGTGAGATTGAAGCCGACCGAGTTCTCGAGGACCAGCCCTTGGTCCTTGCGGTCTTCCGGAACCATGGCGATCCCTTTGGCGATAGCCTGGCTGCAATTTTTAAAGCTGACTTCCCCGCCGTTCAAGTAAATCCGCCCGCGGTTATGCCGGTAGGCGCCGAAAATGGTTTGCATCAGTTCGCTTCTCCCCGCGCCTACCAGGCCGGAGAAACCGAGGATTTCGCCTTTGCGCACCCGGAAGGAGACGTCTTCGAATACGCCCTCTCTGTACAGCCCTTCAACGCGCAGCACCTCCTGGTCACGGACGGAATAGGTACGGGTATAGAAGCTTTCCAGCTCCCGGCCGACCATCATCGCCACCAGATCTTCCGTATTGGTGTCCGAGGTCCGCTTCGTGCCGACATAACCGCCGTCCCTTATGACCGTGATGCGGTCCGCCATCTTAAACAATTCTTCCAGCCGGTGCGAGATATAAATAATGCCGACGTTTTGCCGCCGCAGCTTCTCCATCGTCACGAACAGTCGGCCCACTTCCTCGTCGGACAAGGAGGAGGTCGGTTCGTCCATCACCAGGATTTTCACGTTAAATGAAATCGCCTTAACAATTTCGATCAGCTGCTGCTGAGCCACCGTCAATTCTCCCACCAATGTCGTGACATCGATGTTCAGCCCAAGCTGCTCGATCATGCGGTTGGCTTCGGCTTTCATCCGCTTTTCGTCCTTGAACCCCCATTTGTTGACCGGTTCGCGGCCCAAAAAGATGTTCTCGGCAACGCTGAGATATGGAACGAGCACGATTTCCTGGTGGATAATGCCGATTCCGTAAGCCCGGGCGCTTTGCACACTGTCGATATCCGCGGGCTCACCGCCGATAAAGATTTGTCCACGGTCGGGCTTATGGATGCCGCCCAAAATTTTGATCAGCGTCGATTTGCCTGCGCCGTTTTCGCCCAGCAAGGCATGGATCTCGCCGGCTTTCAGTTCAAAATCGATGCCCTTGAGCGCATGGGTCCCCCCGAAGCTTTTGGCGATCCCACGCATCTCCAGCAAATTATCTCCCATGGTTGTTCACCTCCGAAGCGGTATCATCTTGAAAAAATTTAGAATGCAAGGGACGCTTGCATTCTAAATTTAAGGGGCTTATTGCCACTTGCCGGCGGTTTCTTTGGCCATTTCCTTCGTGACGATATGAGAAGGCAGCAGCACTTCCGGTTTAATCTCCTTACCCTGCAAATAATCGACCGCCATATTGAAGGAAGTTTCGGCGATCTGAATCGGCACCTGGGCCGAAACCGCCGTAAACGAACCGTCGAGCAATGCGGCTTTGCCGTCCGGAGACGCGTCGATGGAGTACACGCCGATATCCGTTCTGCCGCTCGCCTTAATCGCCGCCGCTACGCCCAAAGCCGACGGATCGTTGATCGCAAAGAAGGCGTCGATGTCGGCATTCGCCTGGATGATGTCTTCGGCGATCGGCATCGAGGCGTCCAGCGCCGCCTTGCCGTCCTGCTGGGCTACGATTTTAAATTTGGAGGCATTGTCGCCGAGGCCGTCCATAAAGCCCGCTACCCGCTGCACGCAGCTTTCGTTGGAAGGAAAGTCCAGGATGGCGATTTTGGCGCCATCCGGATAGTCTTTTACCATCTGCTCGCCCATCAGCTTGCCGGCCATGTACGCGTCGGTGGCGATAATGCTTTTCACGAGGTCTCGATCCTCTTTAATGACGGCTGTGTCGACGTTAAACACCGGAATGTTGCGGTCATGCATCGCTTCCAGCCCCTGGCGGATCCCCGCGGAATCGACCGGGATCACGAACACGGCGTCAAAGCCCTGGTTGGCCGCGTCCGACATCTGATTGATCTGTTTGTTCAGATCATAATCCGGGTCCAGCATCGTATATTTGTAACCTTTCTCCTTGGCCAATCTTTCGTAGGTTTCATTCATCGCCGTTTGGAACGTATTGTTCTGCGTGTTCGTCAAGAAAGCAAAGCTGTACGTCCCGTCCTTGCCGCCGCCATCGCCGCTCCCCGCTTGATTCCCCGCATTGGTCCCTTGCCCGTTGCCGCAAGCCGACAGAGCCAAAACGGTAAGCGCTATCAATGAAAACTTAAAAAATTGCTTTTTCACAATAAACCAGCCCCCTATGATCAGTTTGTGAATAAAGAACGTCTGCGGTCGATCCGGTGCGCACTGTTTTTACGAATAAACCGCTTTCAACTTCTTTACGTAAAATGTATCATAGAGAGCTGCGAAATGTCAAATATTTTGTCGAAATTTTAAACAAAAAAATAATTGCAAATTAATTTACGTAAATTTCTTGAGAATTAATTCTTCAATTTCTGCTGGAGCTGGTTCCAATACAATATTTTTCCAAGCCTTTAACAGATTTTTCGGTTCGACGATATATGGCGGAACGCCGATATACTTATGCTCATCATGGCCCAGCAAGGCCTTGGCGGTCGCCAAACCTACCGCGATCCCCTGATCGTATGGCCGCTGCGTGGACAATCCCTTGACCATTTCTTCTTTGGCCAAATACGTGGCGATTTCCGTATCGAGATCGAACGTGAAGACGGCCACGTCCTCCCGCTTCAGCTCCTGCAAAGCCTTGATCGCCTCGAGCGCCGGTCTGTCCCAGGAAATATACAGGCCTTGAATTTCCGGATGCCGCTTGATCATTTCTTTGCATACGTCGTACGTTTTCTCGATTTGGTAAAAATACTGCTCATCAACGATCTCGATATTGCGGAAATTGCTGCGGATCGTGTCGTTCGCCACGGCGTCCCTTAAATGCGTGCCGTAAAACGGGGCGCCATGCCCGATGAAGCCTATCTTGACGTTCTGCTCGTTTTTGAAATAGTTGCCCAGCAGGAGCGCCGCGTTTTGCCCGTTTTCCCGTTCGTTCACCGAAACGCAGCAGGAATACTCGTCTTTCGTCATACCCTCCGGCACATGGCTCATAAAAATCAGCTTCGTTTCCTCCGAGATGTTCTTGAATTTCTTGGCGGTCAGCTCATCGTCAACCGGGATGGCGATAATCGCATCCGGTTTTTGCATGCGCAAGCCTTCCAGTTGCGTGACCTGCAGATTCGGGTCAAAACCGGCATTGGTAATGGAAATAATGGAGATGCCGTATTGGTCCAACACATGGCGGATTCCGTTTTCGTATAGTCTCGTCCACGCCGTACCGCCATAATGAAAAGAGATCCCGACTTTATAGCTGCCTGTCGTCAATTTTTCAACTTCTTCCTTGGACAACGTCAATTCATTGGGGGAAACCGGCTTTTCGCCAAACGGTCCTTTGCCGATCACCTGGGTCGAATTCTGGATCGAAAACGTCATCGGGACTTTGATTTCCCGGGCCTCGCCCGGACCGTGATCCATGATATCAAGCAGCATCGAAACCGCTTCCAAAGCCATTTGCTTCGTGTCCTGCTTCAGCATCGTCAGCGGCGGATTGATGATTTCCGACCATTCCTCATCGCCGAACCCGATCACCGAAACGTCGGCCGGCCACTCCAGCCCCAGCTTGTTCATCACCCGCAGCAAATTGAGCGTAATCCGGTTGCCGCTGGCCACAAAGGTCGGACTTTTATGCTGGCCCCAGACCTCTTTGATCCCTTTTTCGAAATCATCCAGCCGGTTTTGCTCCACTTCGATCACCAGCTCTTTGCGAAACGGGATTTTGTAGGAGCCAAGCGCTTCGCGGTAACCTTCCAACCGGTCTTCGACGCTGGAAAAATCCGCTTTTTCAATGATCAAGGCGATTTCCTCGTGTCCGGATTTCAGCAGATGAACGCAGCCTCTGTAAATCCCTTCTTTACTGTCCGCCAGCACGGAGCCGACGCCTTCCAGGCGAACCTTGCGGTCCAGGAACAAAAACGGAAACTGCTGCTGCTTAAGCTTCTGGAACTGCTTCGCTTCCGTGCTGGCCGGTACGATGATCAGCCCTGCGATCCGCTTGTTGTTCAGGATGTTGGTAATGATGTTTTTCTCCAGCGTCACATCGTCATGATGGAAATAAACCGTCAAACTATAGCCCCGTTCGGTTATACAGGCTGAAATCGCGGAAGCCAGCTGAGAATAAAGCGTTCCCGACAAACCCGGCAAAAGCAAGGCGATTTCCGATTTTTTGCCGATTCTGAACTGATTGCCGGCAACCGCTATTTTTTTGTCGTAGCCCAGCTTCTTGATGACGTCTTCCACTTTTTCCGCCAGCTCGGGACTGACGTATCTCGTTTTATTAATGACATGGGAAACCGTGGCTATCGACACCCCGGCTTCTTTGGCTATTTCTTTTATCGTTGCCAATGTACACACCCCATCGCAAAATTTACGTAAATTAATAAAAAAATTGTAGCATTATCTATTTTTCCAGTCAATCGAATCGGGAAAAGCGATTTTTTACAACCATTTTTGCTTTTTAAAATGAATTTACGCATAATTCAGTAGGAAGATTGCCAAGGATGTTTTCTGACAACCATAAATTTTTGTATGTTACCTTTCGGACAGTTGGCCGGTCTAATAAACGAAATGAAAGAGAAAAGAGGTGAAACGATTTGGAATTTAGTGAGGAATGCATACTGCTGGCAAAAGCCGGAAAGCACGCGTTTAAGATTGGACAATACCTATCAAATGATCATGGACCAAGATTTGAATCATTCAATAGATAATAAAGGAGCATTTACAAAAATGAAAATGGTCAAAAAACTTGGACTTACCGCGGCAGCAACTTTTGTATTGGGAGGAGCCGTAATCGGCTCGGGTTTTGTTTCTCCGGCAATGGCGGCCGCTTTGGAAAATTTGCCGCTGATCGGCAGTGTATTTAAGACCGCAGAAGGAGCCCTGGGGGCCGCAGTCGATAAAGGCATGGTAACCTTCCCTAATGTAAGTGTGACTCACGATGGCATCACCCTGAAAGTGGTGGAAGCCTATTATGATGGGAATCGTTTGAGTGTGGGTATGGTCCGAGAAGGAGCGGAACTGGACGGTGTCATGATGCCTTGGCGCGACCTGGAGCAAAGTGAGAAAGTCAAGGGTTATATTGATTGGCGATCCAGTTTATTGGATGTCACCGTTAACGGTAAACTCGTGAAGGGGTTATATGGCGATAGCGGGGAAATTCCCGGGCAACAGGACACCTTCACTTATAACATAAGAAAAGGCTTGGAAGAAGCGGCGCTTCCGGATCGGTTTGAATTGTCGTTAGCGGTAAAAGTTACCCAAGTAGAAGAACCTTTCGTGCTTAAAATCCCAATCACAAAGGTTCAACCGATCCTCTCCGTCAATCCGGAAAAAACAATGAGCAAAGGCGATTTCAGTTACACGGTTAAACGGGTCAATCTGACTGCCGGTTCCACCAGAGTGGTCATTGACAGCAACGGTACAGTACCGGTAACCGAGAATCAGACAGGCGAGTATGCGGCCAGCAAAATGTATTACGATATTGTGGATGAACAAGGAAATCCAATTCAACAGTCGTGGGTTCCGTCCCCTTCTGAAGCGCCAAAAAATCACTATCATGAGGACGAACTGTATAGCGCGTTCAGTACGGCACCCAAATCCATTACGATCAAACCGTATACCTATACGGTCAAAAAATCGGATTGGACTGCGGTTGACGAACAAACAAAAACGTACCATAAAGATTTGGAAATGACGATCCCGCTCAATCCGTAAATCAGGAGGAATACAATCATGATCAGCAAAATTTTCAACAAGAAAATCGCCCTGAGCCTGCTTATCGCTTCGTTTTTAACCGCAAGCGGGCCAGCCCTATCCGGGGTGGCTGCGGCTGATGCGGCCAAAACAAGAGTCTGCTGCTGCCCAAAGTCTTTTTGAATGGGCTAAGAGAGATTCGGGTTTGCAGAAAGCGGCCAAGCAAGGGATAACAAAGGTGCCAAATCAAAAAGTGACGAAAGATGGCGTCACCTTGAAGTTGACGGACTATCTTTTTGATGGAGCAAGAGTTTCCTTTGCTTTGCAAAGGGAAGGCGATGATTTTGAAACAACGCTGGACGATATAACAAATGCCGAGAAAAAAGGGGTTCTTCTATACGTTGATATTTATATCGACGGCAAAAAGATGGATCTACAGTCGTATGGAAGATCGGAGTTGCAAGACAACAGTTTGTTGATCTCCTTCAACGACCTGTCCGTTAAGGGCCCGCGAACCCTGTATCTGCCCAAGCAGTTCGAGCTTACGGTCAAAGCTCATACTTCAGGCGTGAAGGATCCTTTTACCTTTAAATTACCCGTTAAAAAACAAGCGCCACAAAACACGGTTTTAAGCAAAGCGGTGGTTAAGAAAGCGGGAAATTTCAGCTATACCGTAAAACGGGTAGAATTAACCCCTTATTCAAGCCGGTTAGAGCTGGCTGCACAAGGCGCTCATAAGCAAGTAAAGGATTTAAAAAATTTAGGATTTGATCTCGCGGATAGTAAAGGGAATACCTTATCTCCTATCCTGCAAGCTAATGACGGCGTCGTCAAAAAGCAGCGCTACTTCGACATGACATATACATCCTTTGCGGCTGTTCCAAGTTCTATTGTCGTAAAACCGTATACCTTTAAAACGGACAGCAAAGGAAAATTGGTTCAAAACAGCGACGGGTCGCCTATTAAAGTATATCTGGAAGATTTGGAACTTAACCTTCCCCTGAATAAATAACCTTCACACTAAAGCTAAAAATGGGCCGTCCTCCTTATTGGGGGAACGGCCCATTTGCTTTTGGCACTAGCGTTGCATTAACTTTTGCTCAAAATTCCCCCTAAAAGCTGACCGAAATCTAACGCTTGTAGCAGCGGCTATTTTCCGAAAAAAGACCTTTTCGAAATTCTAACGGTTGCCAGCGCCGTTATTAGCCTGAATCCAAGCAAAAATTACCGGTGTTCGGCGAAATAAGCTCCATGGCAACCGTTACAGTTTGAAATCAACGTTTTTCGAACAAATAGCGCTTGTGGCATCCGTTAGAAAATTTGTGTGGCTAGAAAATGCAGCTTGTCAGATCAGATTTGATGCAACGCTAGTGCTAATTTGGTCAATCTTCTTTCCAATCAGAACATCCTTTTCAGGCGCAGGAACCCCGCTATACTTCCTCTTCCGGCATATCGGCGAGCCCTGTCCGCAGTCCCTGCAAATCAAGACCGTCGGCGGCAAACGCCTGGCGGATGAGCTCCGGAGCGACAAATTCGTCGTATTTCCCCAGGTAAGGCGCTTCCTCCGGCGCCAGCAGGTCCTCTTCACGACAGTCCCGGCAAGCTCTTGCGATTTCCCCGATTAACGTTTGCGCATCGCTTTTGCCCGAAACGATCATGTAATAGGGCTCCATCGGGACCACGGACCGTAAAGCGAGACGTTCGGACAAATGGTGCTTGAGCAGCCGTTCCAAGGTGCGAAACGCCTTGCTGCCCACCCATGGCAGCACGAACAAGGAGTCTCCGCCGGCCGGCAGGACGGCTTGCCGGGCCAGCCCGGTCTCCCTCGCCAGCCGCCGCGCCCGCTCCAAGCGGTTCACCGCTTGCGGGGACAAATACGGATAAATGGCCGAGCCGGCGAGCACTTCGCGCATCTTTTTCACGACCTGCGTGTGAATGTCACCGCCTGCCCCAAGCCATAACGTATCCACTTTGCCGATCGCCGGTTTTACGTAAACCGCCTTATGCTTCGCGTCCACCTCCGTCACCTTCCACAGCTTCCCGGCCAGGGTAAAGCAATATCCGGGCGGCGGAACGGTCGTAATCGAGCCAATCTCCTCGGAGCCGTTATACACCGCATGTTCTTCGTCATCCTGAAAGACGGCGTAAAAGCGGAAGTTGTTTACGATCTTCTCCCCGGTCAGGCCGATGATCAGCGACTTTTCTTCCGTCCACTGCAGATGATCGGTTTGCAGGAGATAATTCAGGAACATTTTATACTGCTCCGGGCTCACCTGGCGAAACGACGGAAGCGTCAGCACCGCTTGCGCCAGCTCGCCCGGATCCGCTTCCCCCATGCTTTTCAACATGCTCATCGTTTGATGGTACATCGTGCCGATCGGCAGCTTGCGGATCTCCAGCGGCTCGATCCACTTGTCGCCGACGTACAGCTCGATCACCGCGATCGCGCGCAGCAGCGTCCACGGCATGCGCGCCGGCAGCGGGGCATCCTCGTCCTCTTCCTCATGGACGACGAACAGCATCTCCGACGCCGCATCACCGCGCCGGCCGGACCGTCCCAGCCGCTGCACGAAGCTGGACGAGCTGTACGGAGCGCCAAGCTGCACGACCCGCTCAAGCTCCCCGAGGTCGATCCCCAGCTCCAGCGTCAGCGTCGCCGCGGACACCGCCGGTCCCGGGCCGTTTTTCAGCGCACTCTCCGCCTCTTCCCGCAGCATCGCCGAAATGCTCCCGTGGTGAACGTAAAACACGTCCGGCTCATGGCGTTTCGCCGCGACCCGGCGCATTTCCAGCGTCGTGAGCTCGGCGTCGGACCGGCTGTTGGTGAAAATCAGCGCCTTCTTCAAATGCGTGCTGTCGTAAATGTACTCGTAATATGCCTTGCGGGCGTTCTGCAGCTGCTCGGCCTGCTGTTCGTCACGGGCGTCGGGAAACGAAAAATGCTCAACCCGCAGCCGCAGCTTGCGCCCTCCCGCCGAGGATACGACCTCGACCTGCTCGCTGCTTCCCGCTCCTAACCATGCCTTGGCCGATTCGTAATCGCTCAGCGTCGCCGACAGCCCGATCCGCCTCGGCTTGGCGCCGGCCATCCGTTCGATCCGGGCGATTTGGCTCAGCACCTGGATGCCCCGGTCCACCCCCATAAAGGCGTGCACCTCGTCGATGATGATGTAACGCAAGTCTTTAAACAACGCGGGAATCGCGTTGGGGCGGTTCATCAGCAGCCCCTCAAGCGATTCGGGCGTAATTTGCAGTATCCCGGAAGGATTCCGGACCAGCTTCGTTTTTTCGGCTTGCGGCACGTCGCCGTGCCAATGCCAAACCGGAATGCGCGATTCGCGCAGCAGATCCTTGAGCCTGGCGAACTGATCGTTGATCAGCGCCTTCAGCGGGCCGATGTACAAAATGCCGACAGAGCTGGCCGGCCTGTTGTGCAGCTCGGTCAGTGCGGGAAACAACGCGGCTTCGGTTTTCCCCGACGCGGTGCCCGAAGCGATCAGCAAATGGCGGCTTGTCCCAAAGCAGATGCGGCAGGCCTCCACTTGCACGGCCCTTAGCGTCTCCCATTTCCGCTTATAAATAAACTCCTGGATAAACGGGGCCAGCTGATAAAAAGGATTGTCGCTCATAGTTCAAACTCCGCCAGAAAGCCGTCGACCTCGTCCGGATCCGCTTCGGCCGGCTTCACTTGATGCTCGCCGACAAGCCGCTCGAAGGATGCCTCCGGATTTTGCCGCAGCGTATGCAGCAAATCCATAAAATCGCGGATCACTTCGCGCGGGGTGAGCAGCTCATCGGCGCCCAGGCGGCCGACGGCGGCCTCCATAAAATACACGATCTCCTGCTGCGCGACCGACGGCGCATAGCCAAAATGCTGGGCATGGATGTTTACCAGCTTTTGCAGGAGGAGCAGGATTTCTTCGGGCGACAGCATCTCCAGCCTCAGGATCGGCCCGGAATAATTCACGAAGCCTTTCCCGGCGTAACGTCCTTCCATCAGCCGGGAGCGCAGCGCTTCATAGCTGAACAAGCCCCTGCGCTCATCTTCGACAAATTGCGGGGTCCCTCCGACAAAAATGCCCAGATGCTCCGCCTTGCCCTGCATCGTATCGTTAAACATCGTCAGCAGCTTTTCGTAATTGCTTTGCCGGGACACGCTGTTTGAAATCTTGTACAAATTGACGGCTTCATCGATAAACAGCAGCAGGCCGCGATATCCGATCCGCGCCGCGAACTCCGACCACAGCTTGACGTAATCGTACCAATTTTCATCATCGATGATGACGCCAACTTGCAGTTCCTTTTTCGCTTCCGTTTTCGTCGGGTACTCGCCCCTTAGCCAGCGGAGCGCCGCCTGCTTCCGGTCGTCGTCGGCCAGCTTGTACCCGTTCCAGTAAGCGGCCAGCACTTTGGCGAAATCAAACCCGTGCACGAGGTTCTGCATTTCCGCCGTAACCGCAAAAATCCGCTGCTCCACCGCATCGTTTAGAGCCGGATCGCTTGGCTTAAGGCCCGTTTCCCGCAGCGCCTCCTGCTGCAAGGCGGCGAACCATTTTTGCAGCATCGCTTCCAGCGCTCCGCCGTCCGGGCGCGTTTTGGTGGACAGATGGGTCATCAGCTCGCGGTAAGTGGCCAAGCCCTGCCCTTTCGTCCCGACCAGTCTCCGCTCCGGCGACAAATCCGCGTCGGCCACGACGAAATCCCGGTCCATCGCGTAGTTGCGGATCGTCTGCAGCAAAAAGCTTTTCCCGCTGCCGTAACGTCCGGTAATAAATCTAAACGCCGCTCCGCCCTCGGCGATGTTGTCGAGGTCTTTGAGAATGGCGTCAACTTCCGCCCGGCGCCCCACCGCGACATGCTCCAGCCCCACCCGCGGCACCACGCCGGCCGTGAGCGAATTGACCAGCGCCGTGGTGAGCCGCTTGGGGATTTTCACTTCATTCACGAGAATTCTCCTTTCAAATGCGCAAAAAAGTCCATATATTCGGGGACAATCCGCCCTTCGTCAACAACCAGGTCCCCGATCGTTTCCATCGCCAGCTGGTTGATTTCATCCAGGATCAGCTCGGGCATGGTGCCATAAGCTTCGGCCACAGCGGCAAGCGCGCTATCGGGCGCAGGGCTTTTGAGGGCAAGCAAAGCTTCGAGCTGCGCCGAATCAAGCTGTTCGGCGAATGAAGTCCAATCCTCGTCCAGCTGCGGCAGGTCCCAATACGCCAAGCTCTCTCCATCTTCCTTGCCGACTTCTTGTTCAGGCACGGCATTGTGCTCCGAGTCCAAAGCTGCTTCCGAATCCAAATCCGCTTCCGGGCCCGATTCCGCGGCCAAACCCGAACTCGCCTCCGCCGCCGTTTCGCCCCCTTCCTCATAGCCGATCGCCAGCCTGCTCCGCACATAATCCGAATCCCGCTTAAGCGCCGCCAGCTTCTCCGCGTCGATTTCGATCCGCGGCTTTGCGGCCGTCTGCGCAGCGAACTCTTTTTCCAGAAAGCGGTCGATCAGGCGCGCCGTCTCCGGCTCCATAACGACGCCCCTCAAGCGTCCTCTAAATCCTCTTAATTCCCTTAATCGGTTTTCGGCATAGCGGATCGTTTGCGTGATACATTTTCGCAGCGGACGATGGCTGCTGAACGGGACCGTACCAAGGGCTATCGTTCTCCCGTAAAGCGAATCGTCGTAGACCGCGCTGCGGAACAGATACCGCTCGGTCGTCCGCTCGCGGCCGGGATGGAATTTGTCGATCAGCCGGATCCCCTGCGTTTTGCACAAAAAAGCGTCCAGCATCCCGACAATCCGCGGGACCCACATCTCCAGATCCGCTTTGCCGGGCCCCTGATAAAATTTGCTGCGCCGCAAATCGTAGTCGCTTAACGCAAGCAAGAGGTCCAGCGGGATTTGGGACGGCTGCTTCTTAAACAGCCGCAGCAGTTCCATATCCAACAAATCCTCCGGATACGAACCTCCGCCGCGCGTGATGATTTCCAGCAGCGGAACATCCAGCGCGTGCACAAACGCAAAATCGGCGAGCCAATCTTTCAAATAGGCATTTAGCTGCGGATACCGTCCGCCATACGCAGTCCAAATCCGGTGGAGCTCCTTGTACCCTTCCGGCGGATCCGACCAACCAACGCCGTTGATCAGTTCATAAACGTATACAAATATGTAGGACAAATCCGTATCGGGGTAACGCCCGGCGCGCACTTCGGAACGCCAGTAAAAATACCATCTCTGCTGCGACTCCATCATATGTTCGTAGGTCGGCCAATAGCTCATAAACGGCGCGAAAGGCGCCGGCTCGCCCCGTTCGTTCACCCGCTTCCGCGCCTCCTCGGCGAAATGGCGCTCACGGTTGTAAAACGGAATGGACGCCGCGGACGCTTGACTCAGGTCCGTATCTTTTTTAGGCGGTATATCAAGTCCCGGCTCTTCTTCGCACAAATCGATTTCCGCAAATTCAATGGAACGCAAACGATTTTCCATGGCAAACTCTCCATCCTCATGGACAAGCGTCAAATTTCCATTTTAGTATATCATAACTGGGGAACGTTTGTTCACATCCGCTTATAATTGAAAATAAAAAACAGCGACCGGACTAGTCGCTGTTCTTGCAAAATTACTCCGGGGCCTGGTCGTTTCCGATCCGCTTCAGACTTTCTTCCTCGGAAGGAAGGGCCGTTACGTCGAGCTGCTCCGGCATAAAGCCGGTTCGCAGATGCGGGCTCGTATCCTCGTAAACAGTTTGCGGGTCCCCGTCTTTTTCGATCGATATCCGCTCATTAGGCATAGTGACTCCTCCTTTTTGAATAGATTCCCCGGTTTCCGTGAATTCCATGCTCGGGCGGATTATTTAGGGCAAGGACCCCTCCCCCACCACCAAACTATAGGCCGATCCTTCCCGTTATCATGCAAACTGACATGGAGCCCATTTCTCCCCCATATGCTGATAGGGAAGGTACGTCTAGGAGGGATGGCTTTTGAGAATACAAGTTCGCGCCGGGGATACGCTGTGGTATTACAGCCAGCTGTTTAACCTGCCGCTGCAGTTGATCGTGGATTCCAACGCCGGAGTGGACGCCGCGAATCTTGCTGTGGGCCAGGAAGTGAATATTCCGGGGTTTCTGGTCAGCGAATATCAAATCAAACCCGGCGACTCACTATGGAAGCTGGCCAGAGACCGGGGGATTTCGCTGGATATACTGATTCTGCTGAACCCGTCGGTCAATCCGAACCGGTTGGAGATCGGGCAGAGAGTGCAGCTGCCGCTGCGAGTCACCTGGTTTGTGGTGGACGTCAGAAAACCGTACGATTACGCCGCGCTTCGCTCCGATCTGAACCGGCTTATGGATCTGTATCCGTTTCTCGGATACCGCAATATCGGCAATTCCGTGATGGGCAAACCGCTGCCCGAGCTGCGCGTCGGCCAAGGCAACAAACGCGTTCACGCCAACGGGGCCTTCCATGCCAACGAATGGATCACGACGCCTGTCCTGATCAAGTTTCTGAATCATTATTCGCTCGCATTAACCAACAATACCGGGATCAGGGGGCTGCAAATGTGGCCTTACTATGAGGCGGCGACCTTGTCCGTCGTCCCCATGGTTAATCCCGACGGCGTGGATTTGGTCATAAACGGCTTGCCGGAGCAGGAGCCATACCGCAGCAATGTGCTGTCCTACAACAACGGAAGCGCCGATTTCCAGGGGTGGAAAGCGAACATACGCGGCGTGGACCTCAACGACCAGTTCCCCGCGCTGTGGGAACGCGAAGTCGCCAGAAATCCGCAGGAGCGCGGACCGCGGGATTATGGGGGAACCGCCCCGCTCACCGAGCCGGAAGCGATCGCGATGGCTAATCTAACGAGAGCAAGCGATTTTGCCCGCGTAATGGCTTTTCATACCCAGGGTGAAGTCATTTATTGGGGGTTTGAAAATCTAGAACCGCCCTATGCCGAAACGATCGTAAACGAGTTTGCCCGCGTCAGCGGATACGAACCGGTGCGGTATGTCGAAAGCTATGCCGGCTACAAAGACTGGTTCATCCAGGACTGGAGAAGGCCGGGGTTTACGGTGGAGCTTGGCAGCGGGGTCAATCCCCTGCCCCTCGCGCAATTTGACGAAATTTACGAGGAAAGTCTGGGAATCCTGTTGGCCAGCTTGTATATGTGAGCCGTCGGATGCAGGCGCTTTGGGGCGGGAACGCTTGATTTCGGCGAAATGGTCCAAGCCAATTAAGGTTATTTCGCTCCGTTAGCCCGCCCCACGTACTTCAGATCGTTTTGTTCAACACTATAACTTCGTCAAGTTACTCTTCCTTACGGCTCCAGGCTTCTTCCTGGAGCTCGTTATTGATGGCGATGCCCGCAAAAGCTCCCGCCGCGGCGGCTGCAATCACCTGATACTTGACGGAGGCCGCATCGCCGGCGCCGTAGACCCCAGGCACGTTCGTTTTGCCGAGATCGTCGACGACCATAGCCCCGCCTTCCGTCATATCGCAGCCCACCGTTTGGGGCAAGCCGGAACCCGGCACCAGCTTCGGCGCAAAAAAGATCCCAGTGCAAGGAACGGCCGTGCCATTCTCCAGGACGACTTGCCGTACCATGCCTCCCTCAGAGTCAATACGTTCGATCGGCAAATCGAAGACGGGAACCTGGCGGCGCTCAAGCTCCTCGCGGTGCCCCTCCGTCCATTCCCCTTGACCATGGGTGCACATCGCAAATTGCGCGGTCCAGCCCGAGATCACTTTGGCCATATGCAACGTATGTTCCCTGGGAACGATCACGGCGAGCGGCCTGTCCCGCATTTCCCAGCCGTCGCAATAAGGGCACACAAACGCGCTTTTCCCGTATACGTCGGCAAGGCCCGGGATGTCCAGCGGCGCATCCTTCATTCCTGCGGCAATAAGCAGCTTTTTCGTATGGAGCGTCTCCCCCCGTGCAGTAGTAATTTGAAAATGTCCATCCTCCCCCGACAATTTCACCGCGGTATCCTCCACAAAGCAAACGGTAGGATAGGTTTGGATCTGTTCTTTGGCGATGCGCCGGAATTCCGCCGGTTTGATGCCGTCGCGGGTCAAGAACCCGTGTGACTCGCCCGTTACCCGGTTGCGCGGACGGCCTTCGTCAATCACCACTACGCTTTTTCTCGCTCTGCCCAAAACCAAAGCCGCGTTTAAACCGGCCGGTCCGCCTCCGATAATGCCTACATCAAGCAAGGTTGTCATGATGAGTTTCCTCCTAAAAATTAAATCGATATTGTAGATTATATATATCCATAATATCCATGAATGAAACAATCGTCAACTACGACAATAGATCCCCAAGCAAGTTAAAAGCATCCACGAATCTGAAAGTACAAAAAAACCGGCCCTTGCCGGACCGGAGTTTATGGTTACAGCGCTTCCTTAATCACCCGCTTATAAAACATAACGGACAGAAGTCCAAAGACGGAATACAATCCCGTATACAGCAGCATGACCAGGATCATCGGCATCCACAGTTCGGTTCCGAAGAAGAACCAGCCGGATTTGACGGCAAAATAACTGTGCGACAAGCCGACGGCCAGCGGAATGCCGAAATTGAACAGCTGCTTGATTTGAATGCCGCGGAGCAAATTGCCTTGCGTGAACCCGATTTTTCGCAGGATCGTATAATTCGGCCGCTCCTCCTCCCCTTCGCCCATTTGCTTGAAATACAAAATGCAGCCCGAAGTGATCAGGAAGGTCAATCCCAGAAAGGCGACGATGAACATGATCAGCCCCATGTTGCCCTTTTGATTCGTAATGAGCTCAGGCTGCGACATATTGCCGGAACGACTTTCTAAGCCCATGCCTTTATACAGTTCGTCGGCCTGATCCATTTGTTCGCGGTTAACGATATCGATGCCGTAATATACGGAGGTTCCCTTTTGGATATCCGGGTTCACGTCCTTCGCCACTCGTTCAAACACCGCTTGATCCACAACGGCCGTAGGCACCCCGCCCGAAAAAGGAATGGAGACGACCGCCATTTTATCCATTCCGATCAGCGATAATTTGATCTCGTCCGTTTGTCCCTTAAGCGTCAGTTCTCCTGTCGGCCGGATCGCCATAAACTGCGTCATCGCATCGTTTAACCCCATAAACAACGCCTCCCCCGGGGCGACGTCCACGCCGTCCACCGACTTCTCGCTGACGAGCGGAAGCGTCATGATTCCGTTGCCGCCGTCCTGCGTGCTGACGCCGATAACTTGGGCGACGTCGGCGTCCACCATAAGAACGGCGCGTTTGGTTTCCCTGTACTCGATGTTCGCCTGCCGAAGCGCCTGCTCAAACGCCGCGACATCCGCGGGCTCCATCATCGAAAAGTGGTTCGGCACGCTTTGCTCGGCCGATTTTTCCGCGGAATAATACGAGATATAACTGAGCGACAGAAGTCCGATCGCCAGCGCCGATACGGTTGTGATGATCGTCAGCAGCAAGGCGTTGGATTTCATCCGGAACATAATCGAAGAAAGCGACAGTACCTCGTTCAGCGACAAATAACCGCCCTTCGCTTTCCGCACCAGGTTAAAAATAGCGCTGACCGAACCTTTATAAAACAAATACGTCCCCAGGATGACGGAACCCAAGATCAGCACCATCGCCATAAAAAGTTCGTTCGTAGTGGTGAAAGCGCCGCTGAACAACCGGGTCGAAACTTTATATCCGAACAGAATGAGCCCGATGCCGAGCCCCCCTGCAATCACTTCGGAGGCCCGCATTTTCCGGTATGTATCCTCCGTGGAGGACGCGACCCGGAAAAGAGACAGGATGCTCTGACGCTTGATGAACAAATAATTCATGAGCATGATCAGCAAATAAACGGCCGCGAAGACGATCACGGTTTGCAGCAGCGCCTGCGGCGAAAAGCTGAGCTTGGCCTGCTCGTCCACGCCGATAATTCTGAACAAGATCATAAGGAGCAGCCTGGAGCAGGAAAAACCAAAGAAGATACCGACCAGCATGGAACCGAAATACAGGATCAGGTTCTCGCTGCTCAAAATCCGGAAGATTTTCCCCTTCGTTAACCCGATTAATTGAAACAATCCGATTTCCCGGCTGCGGCGCTTGATGAAAATCGTGTTGGCGTACAGCAGAAATATCGCCACGATGACAACGAGCAGAACCGACGCGGCGGCCAATCCCGCCGCCCCCTTCACGGAACCCTTGATTTCATCAAGCGCCGGATCGTATTGCAGGGTCACAAACGCGAAATACAAAGCGACGCTGAAAATAAGCGCAAAGACGTACAGGTAATAGTTTTTGATATTTTTCTTTAAACTGCGGTAAATCAATTGGGTTAAGCTCATCCCTGGACACCGCCCAATACGCCTTGCGCTTTGATGATGTCGTTAAAAAACGCCTGCCTGGATTCTTCTCCCTTGACCAGTTGCGAGTAAATCTGACCGTCCTTGATAAAGACGACCCGGCTGCAGTAGCTGGCCGCCACCGGATCGTGGGTGACCATAATGATCGTAGCTTCGATTTTCCGGTTGAGTTCGCTGAGCTTGCCCAGCAAATCGGAGGCCGACTTCGAATCGAGCGCACCGGTCGGCTCATCGGCAAAAATGATGCTTGGATCATGGATAAACGCCCGTGCCGCGCTTGTCCGCTGCTTTTGTCCCCCGGAGATTTCGTTGGGGTATTTGTCCTTTAACTCGTAAATGCCCAGCTCAGAGGCGATCGTCCGGAATTTATGATCCGCGTCTTTCCGGGACACTTTTTTGATCGACAAAGGCAGCAGCACATTTTCTTTGACCGTCAGCGTATCCAGCAAATTGTATTCCTGAAAAATAAACCCCAAATGAGACTTTCGGAACTCGGCCAGCTCCTTTTCCTTCATGCCGGTAAATTCCTTGCCTTCGATTTTGATGCTGCCGAGGCTGACCTTGTCGATGGACGAGAGCACGTTCAGCAAAGTCGTTTTGCCGGAGCCGGACGCCCCCATAATGCTGACGAATTCGCCTTTTTCCACGCTGAGGTCGATCCCCTTCAGCACCTCCTGTTTATTGAATTTGTTGCCATAGCTTTTATGAATTTTGCTGGCTTCCAATATCGCCACTTTCCATCACTCCTTTGGTTCTGCCTCTATCTTAACCAATCGCCTCCCGCCCTGTCCTGCGGTTGACCGAACAAAACACAAAGGCATGTGACAATGTTGTCACATGCCCAGCGTGCTTACAAAATCGTTGCTTTGCGGAAAATACAGCGTAAAAACGCTCCCCTCGCCCGGGCTCGATTCGACTTCAATGCGTATGGACAGCGAATCCGCGACCTTTTTCGCCAAATATAGTCCCATTCCCGTAGCCGCATTGTCCTGATGCGCCGCCGTTGATGTAAAGCCCTTCTCGAAGATGCGCGGCATATCCTTCGGATCGATCCCCCGGCCGAAATCCCGAATACGCAGCCAGGTCCGGCCTTCCAGCGCCCCGCTTTCAACGATGATATCGGAAGCCTGGCTGTATTTTACGGCATTGCTCAACAGCTGCCGAAGGATGAAGCCGAGCCACTTGCCGTCCGTCAGCACTTCTTTGGCCGTTAGCGACACATCAAAACCGATGCCTTTTTGCAGGCACCAGGCTTGCAAATCCTTAATCTCTTTGTGCACGATCGGCTCCAGCGCCGTCCGCTCAATATACCGGTCATTTTCGATAAAAGCGATCCGCTTCTGATGCAGCTGGCGATCCAGCAGCAGATGAATGCGCAGCCACTCGTACCTCAGCTGCGACTTCAGCGTTCTTTCCTCCAGCCGATCGATCATAAGCTGCATGGCGGTGAGCGGCGTTTTGACTTCATGAATCCAGGACATCAGCTCGTCCTTTTCCTCTTCCAGCCAGGCCAGATGCGCCGAAGCTTCCTTCCGGTACTTGTCCGTCTGTTCGCAGAGCATGTCCATCGCAATCGTTTCAAACGGGCTGTCGGGACGGGCGATCGCGGACAGGTCGTACGTATCGTCCCAGGCCGCAAGGGTCTGGTAAAACCTCGTTTCTTTCGAGTAGCGCATAAAGAGAAAAACGGCAAACACAAGCAGCGACAAAAAGACGATATAAAGGATCGGCAGAAATGGAATCTCGCTGTCGATGAAGGCGACAAACAGCAGCTGCAGCTGCAAACCGGCAATCAGCAAAATCCAACTTAGCCGTTCTCGCAGAAATTTCCGGATCATTGGGGCGCCGCCTCTTCCGTGGCTATATACCCTTGTCCCACCTTGGTTTCGATATAAGCGCCCAGCCCGATTTCTTCCAGCTTCTTGCGCAGCCGGTTCACGTTGACCGTCAAGGTGTTGTCGCTGACGAAATGCTCGTTGTCCCACAAGCTCCGGATCAGCTCTTCCCGGCTGACGATCCGGTTTTTGCGTTCAATCAGCATTTTTAAAATCAGCATTTCGTTTTTCGTCAGTTCGATTGTCCCCTGCCCGTTCCGGATCGTATTCCGCACGTACTCCACCGCGGCCCCGCGCCATGTCCGCAGTTCCACCCGGTCCGTATTGTAGTCGTACACGCGCCGCAGCGTCGCCTGGATTTTGGCGATCAGCACCTCGAAATGAAACGGCTTCTGAATAAAATCGTCCGCCCCCAGCTGCATGGACATCACCATATCGGTCGGATGATCGCGCGAGGACAGAAAAATGATCGGTACGTTGGAATGAGCCCGGATCATCCGGCACCAATGGAACCCGTCATATTTCGGCAACTGAATGTCGATGACGACCAGATCGGGACAAATCGCCGTAAACTCCCGCAGCACGTCTCCGAAGTCCCTGACCCCGTGCACCCCGTAGGACCATTGCTCCAGCCGTTCTTTGATTTCCTGAAAAAGAGACCGGTCGTCTTCGATCAGCATAATGTTAAACAAGCTTATCACCACGTTTGTTGGTTTCGTTTTCCATATTCAGTTTAATGGAAAACGGGCAGCCGCGCCATCCTCCAAAGCGCTAAATCGCAGTGAGTTCAATCTCAAAGCCCAGATCCTCAATCATTCGGTGATCCTGGGTAACGTCCTGCCCTTCGGTCGTCAAGTAGTCGCCGACGAACAGCGAATTGGCCGCGTACAGGGACAATGGCTGAAGCGAGCGGAGGCTCGTTTCGCGGCCCCCGGCCACGCGGATTTCTTTGGACGGACAAATGAAGCGGAACAGGGCCAGCGTTTTCAACGCCTTAAGAGCCGGCGTCCGCCCGGCGCGCTCGAGCGGCGTTCCCGGGATGGCGTTCAGAAAATTGACCGGAATCGAATCGGCATCCAGTTCGCGCAGCGCAAACGCCATCTCCACGATTTCCCGGTCCGTCTCCCCCATCCCGACGATTACGCCGGAGCAAGGCGACAAACCGCTAGCTTTGGCGGTTTCCACCGTTTCAACGCGCTGGTCATAGGTGTGCGTGCTCGTGATGGAAGGATAATTCGCCTTGCTTGTATTCAAATTATGGTTATAGCGGTGAACCCCCGCTTCCGACAAACGCCGGGCCTGATCCGCTTTCAGCAGGCCGAGGCAAGCGCATACTTTGAGCGGCATCGTCTCCCGGATTTCTTTCACTGCCTCCGCGACCTGCTCCAGCTCCTTGTCCGTCGGCCCTCTGCCGGACGCCACGATGCAGTAGGTTCCGGCTTTGCGCCGCATCGCTTCGCGCGCGCCGGCGAGCAGGCTCTCTTTATCCAGCAACGTGTATTTGTCCACCGGGGCCGCCGAGACGAGCGATTGCGAGCAGTAGCCGCAGTCCTCCGGGCAAAGCCCGCTTTTGGCGTTAATGATCATGTTCAACTTCACTTTTTTGCCGAAATAATGTTTTCGGATTTGAAAAGCCGCTTCCATCAGAGGGAGCAGCCCATCATCCTCCGCCTGAAGCACATTCAGCCCCTCTTCCATCGTGAGGCAATTTCCTTGGAGCGCCTTTGCAACGTAAATATCCCACGGCCCAACCGTTTTCATCAAGTGATCCCGTCCCTTCAAAATTGAGTATTACCGCCTAATTGTCAACCTAAAATTACTACACTGGTTAACAATATGTCCAGTAAATTTTAACAAAGGAACGCGGTTGCGCAAAGAATCCTCTACGCCCTCAAAACTATACGGTATGTCTATTTTAATTCAATATCAAAAACGGCATGTCAATTTTTATTGATAATCACGACTTTAAATTGTACATGAAGTTCATTTTAAATTTTAGAGGTTTGGTTAACCCCATTAATGATGATATAATAAATACATTAAAACATCTAAGGAGCGTTTCCATGAGGGACCGCAAGCATTTAATAATGGACACGGCGCTTGAACTGTTCAAGGAGCATGGAATTCCCCATACTTCCATTCAGATGATTCTCGAAACCTCGCAAGTCGCAAAGGGCACATTTTACAAATATTTTAACTCGAAAAGCGATGTGATCGTGGCGATACTCGAGCAAAGCCATCAGGATGACATGGTGATCCGCAGGGAGCTGGAAGCCTGCGAATACCCTTCCGAGCTGGCGCTGCTGGCCGACCAATTGGCCGTCCCGATGTCTTTGCCGGAGAAAAGGCCCATCCTCGAAATGTTATGGTCGGAGTATCATAGCGGAGAGCTTGAAATATCGGCGCTGATCGGCAAACAAATAAAATGGCTGTCCTCCAGACTGGTTGATATATACGGGGCCGAGATCAAGCCGTATTCCTTTGACGCAGCCATGCTGTATTTCGGAATGGTCCAGCAAGTTTCGCTAACGTGGGAAAGCTTGTTTCGGACAAGTCCCGATTGGCATGAAGTCATTCCCAAACTGCTGCGTTACATCGAGGCGATCATCAAAGTCATGCTGGATTCCCGGGAAAACATCTTTGCGATGGACCCGCTCCTTCAACTTGACCAAAAAGGAAGCGGGGTGCATATAGAAAAAGGTTTTGTCCTGGAACTAATCGATGCATTAAAACAAAAGGCTGCGGCGGGAAATACGCCCGTCAGCTCCATCGAACTGATCGACGGGCTGCACGGCTTGATCGCGCAGAAAGTCATCAATTGCACATTAATCCTGATTGCGCTTAAAGCGTTGAAAGAAGCTTTTGAACGTACGGGGCTGGAATTGGAAGCCCGGCGGCTTTTTTTTATCGCAAAAATTTATTTGGAACAATCCCAACAACGTAAGGAGCAAACTTATGAAAAAAAATAAAACACTTGAATGGATTCGCAGGGTGATCATGATCATCATCGGGGCAGTGATTACCGGATACGGCCTGGAAGCCGTGCTGATCCCCAACGATGTCATTGACGGCGGCGTTACCGGCTTAAGCATCATGGGCTCCGACCTGTTCGGCATTTCCCTCGGCATTCTGCTGTTTGTTTTAAATATTCCGTTCGTGTACCTCGGTTACAAGCAGGTCGGAAAAACGTTCGCGATTATGAGCAGTATCGGCATCGTGGCCTTGTCGGTTTCCACCGTGCTGATGCATCACATCAAACCGATATTGGGACCTAAAGATCCTTTGCTTGTCGTCTTGGCTGGGGGGCTGCTGATCGGCGTCGGAATCGGGATCGTGCTCCGCAGCGGAGGCGCCATGGATGGATCGGAAGTGCTCGCCGTACTGCTCTCCCGCAAAATCCCGTTCTCCGTCGGCGACATTATCCTGGTCATCAACGCGTTTATTTTTACGGGCGCGGGCTTTATTTACGGCCTGGAAAACGCCCTCTACTCGGCATTAACCTATTACATCGCCAAAAATGTCATCGATATCATTCAAGTTGGTTTGGAGAAATCAAAGTCCGTCAAGGTGATCAGCAGCAAATCGGAAGAGCTCGGGGAAGCGATTCAATCCCGTCTCGGCCGAAGCGTTACCTTCACCCCGGGCCGGGGCGGGTACTCGAAGGAGGAAACCCAAATCCTGAACTGCGTCATTAACCGCATGGAAGAAACCAAGCTACTCTCCATCATCAAGGACATCGATCACAGCGCGTTTGTCGTCGTATCCGACGTATCCGAAGTGCGCGGAGGCAACTTCAAAAAACGCGATATCCACTAGCCTACGTTGCTTGATGTTTGACCAACGATCTTTCGGACCGTTGGTTTTCTTTTTTCCGCCGCATATTTGCGCCGAAAAAGGTTTGAAATGATATGATAGACGAAGATTATATTTTACATATGCAGATATAAGGAGATGGATCATATGAAAATGAATCGCTTAGGCGCATCCGATTTGCTCGTCGGCGAAATCGGACTGGGTTGCATGACTTTGGGGACGGACGAAGCGAAAGCCGTCTCGCTGATCCATGAGGCGCTGGATCTTGGCGTCAACTTCCTGGACACCGCCGATTTATACGATAGCGGGCGCAACGAAGAGATCGTCGGCAAGGCGATTCGGGGACGGCGGGATCGGGTCGTGGTGGCCACAAAAGCAGGCAACCGGAGAATTCCCGGTCAGGACGGCTGGGTGTGGGACCCTTCCAAAACCTATATCCTCTCGGCCGTCAAAGAAAGCTTGCGCAGGCTCGGCACGGATTATATCGATTTGTATCAGCTTCACGGAGGAACCATGGAAGACCCGATCGATGAGACGATCGAAGCGTTCGAGCAGTTAAAGCGCGAAGGCGTCATTCGGGAGTATGGCATTTCCTCGATTCGCCCCAACGTGATCCGGGAATACGCCGCCCGCTCTTCCATCGTCAGCGTCATGAATCAATACAGCATCGTAGACCGGCGGGCTGAAGAAACCGTGCTTCCTTTGCTCCAGGAAAAAGGAATCAGCGCCATTGCCCGCGGCCCGCTGGCCAGCGGCGCGCTCGCCGCCGGAAGAGAGCCCAACAAAGGCATTCTCGATTATGAGTTGGAGGAGCTGATCTCGCTGCGCCGACAGCTCCGGGAGCTGGAGACTGAGGGGCGCAGCCTGACGCAGCTGGCCATCCGGTATTCCCTTGCCCACCCGGCGGTGGCCGTTGCAATTCCCGGGGCCAGCTCCAGGGAGCAGCTGCTCCAAAATATCGCAGCCGCCAACGTTCCGGCTTTGTCCGCCGAGGAAGTCCAGCTGATCCGCCAGGCGAGCAAAGCGAACGTGTATGCGCAACACCGGTAACGGCTGGCGTTGCACGGGACATAACGCGCGCCGAGAAAGGCGCGCGTTATCGTGCCGCAAAACGGGTTAAATGGTTAAAGTTAATCCTCATGCAAGGCACGGTGATAGGTTGAGTTGAGTTAAATTTGGTTAGGTTGGACGAGTTGAGTTGAGTTAGTTAGTTAGGCTGGGGTGGGTTGAGTTGAGTTGAGTTGGAGACGGGAGCAGCCTTTTTTTCTGCCCGGGAAACTCCAGCCAAAAAATAAGCACATAAAATGTCGTTATTTCAGCGATACCGGTCAATTTGAGAGAAATAGCGGTAATTTATGTCGCTATTTTCTTGAACTATATGGGGTTTACCCGTGTGCTGGGCCATTTATAGGAAAATAAGAACAATAAATGGCGCTAATGAGCGGGAACATGCCTGGCCCCGGATAATAAGTACATAAAGTGCCGCTATTTCGAGGGGCGACGGTTCGTCTCCGTTCCAAGCAGCCGGTTTTATCAAATCGACCCTCGTACCCACCAACTCCCCCATTTGAATTTTTTCAAAGCCCGCCCCGAAATAATTCCCCGGCCAACTTCACGAGCTGTTCCTTGGTTAGCGCGTGCCCGCCGAAAGTGGATAAGAGATAGTAAGCATCCTGCTGTTCGTTGTACCACGTAAGGTAATGATAGCTTCTATTCTCTTTTTTCACATCGTTATAAACAAGGTTCCTGCCTTCCACCGAAATCAGCCCTGCCTTGTCTTCCTGCTCCTGGGTAAGCTTTCCGCCGCGAAGCATAACGGCGCTGATTTCAATATGAGCGGTATCCAGCGTATATTTCCCATGCACAGCACCAGGCTCCGTCCACGGAATTACTTTTGCGGCAAAGCGGGTCCCGCTTGAGGTTTCGACTTTAGCTTTCAGTTCCTTCAGTGTTTGCGCAAATACCTCAGAGTTCTTTATTTCCGCATCGATAGGAATATGCGCACTTACCCCTCCGTATTCAAAAGGATATCCCGCTACCGTTTCGGGCAGCAGCGGAGCCCCCGTTCTTTTCATTTCCGCCAAAAAAGCAGCGTAGTCGGTGATCCGGCGCTCCTTGTAAGCGAACTGCAGCTGTTCCTTGGCGCCAGGGTCATCTGCGGCCTTGTCGCTTTTCACATAATAAGCGATCAATTCGCCCGGTTTGGCAAGTTTCAGCGCTTTATGCTCAAATTTGTCATAGGAACCCTGCTCCCTTGTTAGATCCGGCGCGGCATATTGTACTTTAATCTCTCCCGCCGCATTGCGGATTTGAATCCATTCGGAAGCGGCATAAGCCGTTAGGGAGATAAACAGCAGCATTAACGCGGCCGTTAAGGCGCCGGTGCGGCTAAACCAGCGGCTGCGGTTGTTCGGCGCTTTCCCTGCGGACTCGCGAATGCGGCGCATCACCCGCTCCGTGACCTCAATTTCCGGCAAATTTTTCGCGGGCACTGCCTCTTGAATTATATTTTCGTACTCATCACCGACTCCGTATTGCATTCCATCTCCTCCTTATGCTCTATGCAGGCCTTCATTTTGTTCATCGTCTTCTTCATCCGCTTGTTCAAGGCATTGGGGCTAACCTGCAGGATCTCGCTCATCTCCTGATAGCTAAGCTGTTCAAAAACCCGCAGCACCAGCATATTCCGCTCTTCCAGCGACAACTTCATAAGCGCCGCTTGCAAGGTTTCACTGTACAAGCTCTCCTCCATTTTCTGTTCCGGGCTCCCGGCGGCGGTCTCCGGTTTGAAAATACGCATGATCCGGCTCTGCAGCCGGCGTCTGCGCAATAGATTCAGACAATGGTTGCAAGCGATTCTGTATAACCAAGACGAGAAGCTGGCCGCAGGCTTGTACCGCCCTATGGACTGATACGCCTTGAACAAAACATCCTGTACGGCATCCTCGGCGTCTTGCCGGTTGCCGAGCAGACGGCAGCAGTAGCGAAAAATCGGCTGCTGAAACGCCTGAACGATCAGCGCAAACTCTTCCCGTTCTCCTTGCTGAATCCGCTGGACAATGTCTTCAATTTGCCCGGGATCCCGCAAGCTTTCCGGCGGTTTAGGTTCCTGTAACGTTTTGCTCACCTCCATGGCTTTCTATGTTTATAACACATGAAGCAAACCAAAAGTGCCTTCGATCAAAAAAAGATTTTGCGGCAATTGGGCATAATAGCCCTGTTTAACCAAAAAATAAATTTAAGGAGACTGCACAATGGGCGTGTTGGATGGAAATCCGAAAAATGAACCGATGCATTACGGAGAAATATTTACGATTTGGGAAAGCTCCATGGGAGCGAAGATGATACTGTCGTGTTATCAAGCGTTTACTTATCATGCCGGCGATAAGGAGCTGAAAGAATTGCTTGGCGATTTGATCGATCAAGCCAAGCTGGAAATCAAAGAGTTCGACAAGCTGTTAAGCGAAGCAGGGATTACACCGCCTCCCATGCTGCCGGAACGCCCGGAAGCCAAGCTGGAGGATATCCCGGCCGGGGCCCGGTTTGCCGATCCGGAAATCGGCGCAAAGCTCGCCATGGACAATGCGGCGGGTCTCGCGGGATGCAGTTCCGCGATGGGCATGTCCATCCGTGAGGATATCGCCGCCTTATTTGCCAAATACCATGTGGCCAAAACCGGATTCGGCCTGCGAATTCTTCGCTTAAACAAAGAAAAGGGCTGGCTTGTCCCTCCCCCATTGCTCGTCAAAAAGCCGGAATAACAAACGGAGGCAAAAAGCGAAAGAGAATAACGATGGAACCAGACCTCCCGAAAAATCGTTATTCTCCTTCTTATTCAAACTATCACTTTTTCCACGAAAGGAATGCGGTTTAAGCGGTTCACCGCCATCACGAAATCCGAGCGCAGCTCCGCGCTGCAAAATTCCATGTCTTCAGGCAAAAAATCCGGCTTGCCGGGATCGTAAAATTTTTGGGCCGCTTCCGAGCCAAGTATCCTTAGCCTGGTTTCCTCCGCCGAAGGAGCGAAGGTGCCGCGAAGAATGCCGGAAATGTACTCCGCGCAGGCCAGGTCATCGTCCCCCGTGGGATGTGAGGCGATGATGTTGATCGTGATGGAGGGGTGGGACTTAAGCCATCTTGCTTTGATATACTCCGCTGTCGTCCGGGCGTTCGAAAACCCCGTTACCAAAACATGCTCGGCGTTTAGAGCGTTTAACGTCGCCTTCACGCCATTGGTCGTTTTCTGGACCAAAAACTTCCCCCGAAGATCCGCCCGCCGTATTCGCGCCGGGGAGTTGTCAAGATCAAAGCCGTTGATGAGCAGCCCTTTTTCCTCTCCCGCCAGAAGACATCCCTCGTTCTCCTTTTTCAAACAAAAAGCTTCCTCCGGCGTTGCCGCGAGAAAGATGCCTTTAATGCCATGAATGAACGCCTGATGAGCAACCGTAAATGCCCGTATGACGTCAATCACCACGTTGATATCCGAAGCTGCGGGCATCTTGCCGCCCCCCTGCATAATCTCGATATTCAACATGTTCCTCCCTTCTTCCCGAGCATTATCAGCTTATGCCCAACCCGGCTTAAATGGTGCAACGGACCCTAAATGAATACCTTCCATGAGAATAACAAATAATGAACTTGTTAATTATGTGTTTACATTTTGCCGATCTGAGGAGCTAATACACATGGAAAAGACCAAATCACGCAAGCTGAATATTTCGTTTGAAAGCGATATACGCCTTGCTCCAGGCCGCAAATCAAAAGAGGCCGAGGAAGCCGAGGAGAAATCCGGCAGTGAGTCCAAAGGGCGCATTTGGGAATTTATCGCCATCGCCACCATACCGATCGTGCAGGTGTTCGGCAACTCCATGCTGGTGCCCGTGCTTCCCGAAATGCAGCGGCAGCTCGGGATCAGCAAATTTCAAAGCAGCTTGGTCATCTCGATTTTTTCTTTGGCCGCCGCCCTGTTCATTCCGGTGATCGGCTATTTGTCCGACCAGTTTGGGCGGAAAATGATCATCGTCCCCGCTTTGATCGTTTACGGCGGAGCGGGCGTACTCGCCGGCTTCGGAGCGATTTGGGACTCCTACGGGGTAATTATTGCCGCCCGAGCGATCCAGGGCATGGCGGCCGCCGGGACCGCGCCCATCGCGATGGCCCTGGTTGGCGATCTCTACAAGGGCGGTACGGAAAGTAAAGCGCTGGGGCTGATTGAGGCCTCCAACGGCACGGGAAAAGTGCTTAGTCCGATCATCGGCTCCCTGCTCGTTTTGATCGTCTGGTACGCTTCGTTTTTCGCGTTTCCCGCGTTTTGTCTCATATCCTTGCTTGCTGTCTTGTTTTTGATTAAAGAACCCAAACACGAGCAGAAGCAGGAGCTGGGGAAATACATTCACAAAATCGGGGAAGTTTTCAGCAAAAAAGGCAGCTGGCTGATCACCTGTTTTTTTGCCGGGTCGTTGGGACTGTTCATTTTGTTCGGCGTGCTGTTTTATTTGTCCAATATTTTGGAGGATCCGCCCTATAACATCGACGGGGTCGTCAAAGGCTTGATTTTGGCCATTCCTCTGCTTGGGATGGTCATTACATCCTATACGACCGGGAGCCTGATCAAGAAAAAAGGCACGTTGATGCGCTGGCTTATGAACATCGGGCTGCTGTTGATGACGCTGGCGCTTGGGGCCACGATTTTTTTCTTCAAAAACATGTATGTGTTTATCGGACTGCTTACGGTCAGCAGCATCGGTACCGGACTGCTCCTGCCCTGTTTAAATACGATCATTACCGGGGCGGTGCAAAAAAGCGAACGGGGCATGATCACATCCCTGTACAACAGCCTGCGGTTTCTAGGTGTCGCTTTCGGTCCGCCCTTATTCGGTTGGATGATGGACAAGTCGGATTATCTGGTGTTTATTTCCGTCTCGGTCCTGTCTTTGATTACGCTGGGGCTGGTCTTTTTCCTGATCCGGCCGCCTCGTAAAGTCAGCTAAGCCAGCGATTCGTTTTTACCAAAAGATGGGCACCTGCCGGGGGGCAAACGCATATGATGCCTAAGACATTGGATCAAAAGCTAAGTTTAAAGAAATGAGGAGATTCCAGATGAATAGTACGTTGCGTGCAGTTTGGCCCCCCGAGCTAAGAGACCCGAGCGGACTGCGCCGTCAAGCCCCTAGCGAGGGCAACCGTCAACCCTTGGAGGCGTTAAGCCGCGGCCTCACAATGATCATCGACAAAGGCTTGGGCAGAAATGCGTTTGCCGATTTTATCGAACTGGGTTCCCCCTATGTCGATTGCGTCAAGTTTGGCTTTGGCACATCCCCGCTGTACAGCACGGAGCTGCTGCTGTACAAGATCAATTTGGCCAAACGGCACGGCCTGATGGTGATGCCCGGCGGTACGCTGCTGGAAACGGCCGTTCAGCAAGATGCCGTTCCGGCTTTCTTTGACGCGGTCTGCAGCCTCGGCTTCAACGGGATTGAGGTGTCCGACGGAACGATCGAGCTTCCGCGCAAAAAACGCACCGAGCTGATTCAGGAAGGCAAAAAACACGGTCTTAAGGTCGTTACGGAATTCGGCAAAAAGCTGTCCGGGTCGCTTATCGATGCCACACATCTGGCGGAGACTCAAGAAGCCGATCTGGAGGCCGGCGCCGAGCTGATGACCGTAGAGGCCCGCGAGTCGGGATGCGGCGTCGGCATTTTCGATGAAAAGGGCGATTGCCGCATGGAGATTGTCGACAATATCCTCGAATTTGTCCCCGATTCCCGCAGGCTGATGTGGGAAGCGCCGCTGAAGCATCAACAAGTGCTGCTGCTGCGGAAATTCGGTTCGGACGTACACCTGGGGAATATCCCTCCGGCGGATATTTTATCGCTTGAAACGATGCGCCGGGGACTGCGTCAGGACACCTTTGAATTCGGCGTTAAGCGGACGGAGGCAAAGGAATGTTTCTACGTGATCTGAACCGCCGCTAAACATAATACAGCCTTGGCCCGATGATTAACTACCGGCCAAGGCTGTTTTCATGAAAACGGCTAGCTTTAATTGCTGATATTGGACGTCTTCGCCGGCAAGCTCGCCTTGTCATGGTAGAGCATCCAAAGAACGAGGATCACGCTGGCCAGCGCCACCTGCGACAGCAGCATAAATCCGATCGAATACTGCCCGGTCACCGAATGGATATAAGATAACAGCAGCGGCGGGAAAAATCCGCCGAGTCCGCCCATCATCGAAACGATCCCGTTGACGATTCCGGCCTGCTTGTTGAAATACTGCGGCACCAGCTTAAAGATCACCCCGTTCCCGATTCCCGCGGCGATCGCGATAACGAGGCAACCGACGGTATATAAGGTGAACGTCGGCGAGAAGGCCAACACGATCGCGGCCACGGTAAAGGCCGTAAAGACCCCGACCAGCAGATACAGCGCGTTGAAGCGGTCCGCCAGCCAACCGCCAACCGGGCGCATGAACGTAGCGAGCGCGATGAAGCCGGCCGTCCGCATCCCCGCGTCAACCTTGCTAAGGTCGAAATTCGTGACGAGGAAATTCGGCAAATACACGGTAAAAGCGACAAACGAGCCAAAGGTAATGAAATAGAGCAGCGAAAACAGCCACAGCTTTTCGTTTTTGTAGACGCCTTTGATCTGTTCCAGCATCGACGTTTTCACTTTGACTTCCTTGCGGTCGCCAAGGAGAAAATTCAATGCCGCAAACACCAACAGCAAAACCAGATACAGCTTCACGGTCATCGACCAGCCGATTTGCGTAGCGACGACGGGCGCCGAAAAAGAGGTGACGGCCGTTCCCAGATTCCCCAATCCGTATACGCCGTTCACCAAGCCATGGCGCTCTTTGGGGTAATATTTCGGCAGCGACGTAACGCCGACGGAAAATACGGCCCCGCCGATCCCGAGGAACAACCCGCCGATGATCAGATCGACGTATGACTTCGCTTCGCTGATGTAGTACACCGGAAACAGCAACAAGACGAAGCTGATCAAAAAGACGAGCCGGGCCCCAAAGATGTTGGTGTAATAACCGATAGGTATACGAAGCACAGAACCAAGCACGACCGGAATCGCCGTGATGATCGCCACCTTGTCGGGCGGGATGTTGATGTCTTCGCCCATAAACGACACGAGCGAAGAGATGATCACCCACACGGCAAAACCAACGATAAGATTTAATGTTTGCAGCGGTAATTGAACTTTTCTTATCAAATAGATCACCTTTCCCAAATTACTGAATGAACTGCGATCGGATTCCCCAATCCGTATTGTAGAGGAGATCACCGCCCGGCTAAAATAGGGAAATCCCTCGCTTGCGTTCCGGAACTCCCTAACCGGGCCGTTTGGACACAAAAAAGCCCATAATCATCAAACGACGATTATGGGCAAGCGCTTGGATTAAAAGTCCAGCAGCTTCTTTTTGAGCGCGTATTCCACCAGCTCCGGCCTTGTTTTTAAATTCAGCTTCTCCATCAGCTTCGCTTTATGCGCCTCGACGGTTTTTACGGAAATATGCAGCATCTCGGCGATTTCCTTATTGCCGTAGCCCTTGGCCACCAGCGGCAAAATCTCGATCTCGCGGGTGGATAAAATCCGGTAGGGACTGCTCTCGTCCGCCTCCTGGTTTTGGTTGATGAACTCGCGGACAAGCGAGGTGGCCAGCTTCGGGTGGATGTAAACGCCGCCTTGATGCACCATGCGGATCGCCGAGACCAGCTGTTCGTCCGGAGCGTTTTTCAGCACATAACCTTTGGCTCCGTTTTTCAGCACATGGAACAGATATTCCTCATCGTCATACATGGTCAGGATAATGATTTTCGTATCGGGAAAATCCTCGTTGATCTTCGCGGTGGCGATCAGTCCGCTTTCGCCGGGAGGCATGCTGAGATCCATCAGCAGAATGTCCGGCCGATGCTTCGCCACCATTTTGTAGGCTTCGATCCCGTCGGCGGCCGTCGCGACGACCTCCATGTCTTCCTGAAAATTGATGATCATCGCAAAGCCGCTGCGGACGACGGCATGGTCATCGGCAATGACAACCTTCATGATCCGCTCCTCCCTTCCAACTCCGTTCTATTATGCAGACTACCCCGTCAGGGGCTGACCGTTCCGTCCGGTCCGACCGGAACCTTGAGCAGCACCGTCGTCCCCTTCCCCGGCTCCGAGGTGATAACAATCTCCCCGTTTACCAGTTCGGCCCGTTCTTTCATCCCGTACAAGCCGAGGCCGGTTCCCTTCGGGTCTCTGGCATTGACGTCAAAGCCGTTTCCCCGGTCCTCGACGACCAGCTCCAGCTTGCGGTCCGCGATGTACAGCCGCACGGTGATTTCGTCGACATCGGCGTACTTTAAGGCGTTGAGCAGCGATTCCTGGCAGACCCGGTAAACGACCGTTTCGACCTCGTTATTGAACCGCAGTCCGCCCAGCTCCGCGTTAAAACGGACGACCACCCCGTAGTTTTTCTCGACCCATTTGAAATGGGAGCGGAAGGCCGCCTCCAGGCCAAGGTCGTCCAGCGACGCCGGACGAAGCTCCACGGACAGATTGCGGATCTGCTCCAGCAGCCGGGTCAAGGAGGCTTCGGTCTGCCGGATTTTTTGCAGCGCATCCTCCTGCACGTTCAAATATTTCAGCACGCGCAGATCGACAAGCGAACTGACGAGCTCTTGCGCCACGCTGTCGTGCAGCTCGCGCGAAATCCGTTTGCGCTCGTCTTCCTGGGCCTTGATGATGCTTTTGGTCATCGTGTTGCGGTTCAAGGTCTGTTGAGTCAGCAGATGATTCGTCAGATCGCGCAGCATCAAAACGCGGATGCCGGCCTGTTCATCGACCGTGTGGAAAGCGGCGGAATACGGAACGAGACCCCGGTCCTTCGTTTCCAGATAAAGCTGGAAGGAGCTGAAATCTTTAAGCGGATTGGACAAATAACAATCCAAACAGGTCATCGGCTCCTCTTCGCTGGTGTAGCCCCGGCAGGCAAAGCAAAAGGCGTTGTTTCCGTCCGGTTTCCCCCGGCGGAACATCCGCGGGTCAAGCAATTGCTCCGCCGTCGGATTCATGGCGATAACTTCGTTGTCGCGGTCGAAGAAAATGATCGCTTCCGCGCTGTGTCCATACATTTTCAGCAAAAGCTCGGGCGAAATCTGCAGCGAAGGCTGGCTCACGGGATGGTCAACTCCTTTACGGCAAAATCTCCGAACCGGCCGTGAAGCGCCCCGTATAAGGCTTGCAGCGTGTCTTGGGGCATCGTTTGCCCCCCGCGGCAGCCGATCAGCAGCACACCTTCCACGCGGTCCGCCAAATATAAGGGAATGGCCGCAAGGCCGGTCAGCTTCTCCGACATGACGATCGGATAATTGATTAATTCCTTTTGGTTGAGCTGCTCCCGGACGCTGGTCACCAGGATCGGGATGCCGGTTTTGAACACGATGCCGGCAATCCCTTTTCCGGATTGGAGAACGATGCGCTTATAGCGGTCATTTAAATTGCCGGAAGCGAATTGCCACGTGATCACGTAATCGTTGACCGCCGTCTGCGCGAACGCGAGGGCGGCGAAATCGTAACCCGCTTGCTCCCTAAGCTGATCTATTTTGAACTGGTAATCGCTGGACAATGGCTTCATACGCTAAGCTCCTAATTTCAAATCCTTCTGCCGGCGTTAATGCTGGCGGTGCTTCCTATAAAGGATATAGCTTCTCCGGGCATAATTCAAGGGTACACTCCAAACATGAACGAGCCGGGTAAACGGCCACAGCGCAAAAATCAAAAATCCCCCTATAATATGAATTTTAAACGAAAGCGGCACTTCCGCCATATAGGCGGCCTCCGGGCGAAACACCAGCAGGTTGCGGAACCACACCGATATCGTCTCCCGGTAATCGAATTCCGGCTGCACATTGTTTGTAACCAGCGTGGAGAACAGGCCCATAAAAACAATGGACAATAGCAGCAAATTGACCACGATATCCGAAACCGAGCTTAAGCGGCGGATCGTTTTTTTCGTCAGGCGGCGCGCCGTCAAGATCAGCATCCCGGCAAACGTGACGACGCCGAAAAATCCCCCGCCGTACATCGCGCCGATATGGTACAAATGCTCGCTGACGCCCATGGCGTTCATCCACGACTTCGGAATCCCCAGCCCGGCGACATGCCCGAGAATGACCGGAATGACGCCGATATGGAACAGAAGGCTGCCGATCATCAGCTGTTTTTTCTCGATAAATTCGCTGGATTTGGCCGTCCAGTTAAATTGGTCGTAGCGGTAGCGGAAAATATGGCCGACGATAAAAACGGCGACGCACAGATAAGGAAATATAACCCAGGCAAACTGATCAACCAAGCTCACTAGCGTTCACCTCCTGCCGAAGACACAGCTTAAACGTTTCCCTTAACCCCTTGATGAGATAAAAATAAGGACTGTCCTGCTTCTCGAGCGACTTCATCAGTTTGTACGTGCCGTCTTCAAGCACGGTGAGCAGCGTTTGCATGGCGGTTTCGGCCTGCTCCTGATTCAGCCATTGGGCGGCATAGAGAAACTCGCACATCACCGGCAGGTAATCCGGCAGCTCCCGGCCTTCCATTTCCAGACCGTACAGCTCGTAAACGCCCTTAAGCGCCGTCAGCATTTGCCCGCGTTCCCGCGAATCTTCATATTTGAAGTAGGTCATATAAAGCGTCGACGATTTCTCGAAATCGAACGTCTGCACATACTGTTCTTCGATGTCGTCCATGCTGAGCAGGAGCATCCGTTCCCGGTATGCCGCGATCGGTTCACGGACCGCAGGAGGGCAGTTTAGCTCCTCCGCTTCGCGCAGCTCGCGAAAAGCCGCTTTGTCGGGGTAGGCCAATTGACCGGCAAAAAAGCCGAACATCTCTTTATACTCATGCAGCTTGACAAGATCAATCACGCCAGATCCCCCCGTAAAAGTTCTGTTCGTATAAATCCTGGCCGCTCTTGCCTTTTTCCTGCGCAGTGAAGGCCGGGCCGCAGCCGCCGCAGTCCATTCCGAACCCTTCCGAGCCCTGGGCGCGGTACGGGTCCATGTAGCCTTCCTTATGCGAAGTCGGAATCACGAAGCGGTCTTCGTATTTGGCGATCGCCAGCAGGCGGTACATTTCCTCGATTTGCCGGGCTGACATGCCTACCCGGTCCAGGCGGCTTTCGTCAAACGGTTTCCCGGAAAAGTGCGCCCGCTGATACGAACGCATCATCGCCATGCGCTGCAGCGCGACTTTTACCGCCCCGGTGTCTCCGGCGGTCAACATATTGGCCAAATATTGGATCGGCGTTCTCATCTCTTCGATCGCCGGGAAGATCAGGTCCGGATTTTGAATCGAATCCCGGCCTTCGAAATAGCTCATGATCGGGCTCAGCGGCGGCACGTACCAAACCATCGGCAGCGTGCGGTATTCCGGGTGCAGCGGGAACGCCAGCTTATATTCGATCGCCAGTTTGTATACCGGCGAATTTTGCGCGGCTTCGAGCCATTCCTCGCTAAGCCCGTCCTTGCGCGCCTGCTCGATGATTGCGGGATCGTTCGGATCGAGGAACAGGTCCAGCTGCGCCTGGTACAAGTCCTGCTCATTCGGCATGGAAGCCGCTTCCTGCACGCGGTCCGCGTCGTACAGCAGCACGCCGAGGTAGCGGATCCGGCCGGTGCACGTTTCCGAGCAAACGGTCGGCAGCCCCGCCTCGATGCGCGGGAAGCAGAAGGTGCATTTTTCCGCCTTGTTCGTTTTCCAGTTGAAGTACACCTTCTTGTACGGGCAGCCCGTCATGCAGTAGCGCCAGCCGCGGCAGGCCTCCTGGTCGACGAGCACGATGCCGTCCTCATCGCGCTTGTAGATCGCGCCCGAAGGGCAGGACGCCACGCAGCTTGGGTTGAGGCAATGCTCACAGAGCCGCGGCAGGTACATCATAAACGACTGCTCGAAGCTGAATTTGATCTCCTCTTCGATTTTTTCGATGTTGGGATCTTTGGGCCCGGTGATATGTCCGCCGGCCAGATCGTCTTCCCAGTTGGGCCCCCAGTCGATGTCCATCGGCTCGCCGGAGACCGCCGATTTCGGGCGCGCCGTAGGCTGGTGCTTTTTCTCGCCCGAATTCGTCAGCTTCTCATAGTCGTAGGTCCACGGCTCGTAATAATCTTTCATTTCCGGCATGTCCGGGTTGTAGAAAATTTTCCCGAGGGCGATCTTGGACAGCTTGCTGCCGGATTTCAGCTCCAGCTTGCCGTTCTTCAGCGTCCAGCCCCCTTTGTACTGCTCCTGGTCCTCCCAACGCTTTGGATAGCCGATGCCCGGCTTCGTCTCCACGTTGTTGAACCAGACGTATTCCGCGCCTTCGCGGTTCGTCCAGGTGCTTTTGCATGTGACGCTGCACGTATGGCAGCCGATACACTTATCGAGATTCATCACCATGGCAATTTGCGCTTTAATCTTCAAGCCAATCGACCTCCTTCAGTTTGCGCACGGCCACGTACACGTCCCGCTGGTTGCCGATCGGACCGTAGTAGTTAAAGCCATAGCTCAGCTGGGCGTAACCGCCGACCAATTGCGTCGGCTTCAAATGGATGCGCGTCGGCGCGTTGTGGCTGCCGCCCCGCTCCTTGGTAATCGCGGAGCCCGGCACGTTGATGTGTTTGTCCTGGGCATGATACATAAACATCGTGCCTTTCGGCATTTTGTGGCTGACGACCGCTCTCGCCGTCACGACGCCGTTGCGGTTGAACACTTCCAGCCAATCGTTGTCGGCGATGTTGTGCTGCTCGGCGTCCTCGCGGCTGATCCACACGGTTGGGCCGCCGCGGAACAAGGTCAGCATGTGCAGGTTGTCTTGGTACGTGCTGTGGATGTTCCATTTGCCGTGCGGCGTCAAATACCGCAGCACCAGCGCGTTTTCGCCTCCGGCGACCTGCTTGTCGCGGGGGCCGAACACCATCGGCGGCAGCGTCGGCTTATAAACCGGCAAGGCTTCGCCGAACTGGAGGAAGATTTCGTGATCCAGGTAAAAATGCTGCCGCCCGGTCAACGTGCGGAACGGAACAAGCCGTTCGATATTGGTCGTAAACGGCGAATACCGGCGGCCCGATTTGTTCGAGCCGGTGAACACCGGCGTCGGAATAACCTCGCGCGGCTGGGCCGTAATGTTCGCGAACGTGATCTTTTCGGCGGCGCGGTCGGCAGAAATATCCTTAAGCTCCACACCGTGTTCCTGCTCGGCGGATTCCCAAGCCCGCTGCGAAACTTTCCCGTTCGTCGCCGAAGACAGATGCAGCACGGCGTTGGCCGCGTGTCTGGCCGTATGCAGCTTCGGCCGCCCGTTTTTGATCGTGTCGTCGAAATAAGCGCCATTGATGGACTTAAGTTCTTCGTACTCTTCCTTCACCGGGAACGATACCCCGTGGGCGCCGACTTTGCCGGTCTCGAGATTAGGCCCGAGCGTAACGTATTTGTCGTAAATTTTCGTGTAATCCCGCTCAACCACGGTAAAGCCGGGCATCGTTTTGCCCAGGACCGGCTCGATCTCGCCGCGTTTCCAATCCTTCACCTCGCCGTACGGCTGGGAGATTTCGCCGATGGAATCATGGCCGAGCGGTGAGCTTACGATGTCCTTGTAGACGCCCGGCAGATGCTCTTTCGCCATGTCCGACAGGACGCCGGCCAGCGTGCGGTAAATATCCCAGTCGGAGCGCGATTCCCACAGCGGATCGATCGCCGGGTTAAACGGATGCACGAACGGGTGCATGTCGGTCGAGGAGATGTCGACCTTCTCGTACCAGGTCGCCGCCGGCAGCACGATATCGGCGTACATCGGCGTCGCGGTCATGCGGAAATCCAAAGACACAAGCAGGTCGAGCTTTCCTTCGACCTCATTGCGCCAGACGATTTCCTGCGGCTTTTCCTCTTCGTTCGGCGTGGACAGCAGCCCGTTATGCGTGCCGAGCAGATGTTTCATGAAGAACTCCTGCCCTTTGGCCGAGCTGGAGATCAGGTTCGAGCGCCAAACGAACATCGTACGCGGGAAGTTCTCCGGCGCGTCCGGGTCCTCGATCGCAAACTTCGTTTCGCCCTTCACGACCTGTTCGTACGCGTACTTGATAATGTCGGCGTTTTCGGTCTTTCCGGCTGCCGCCGCTTCCGCGGCAAAAGCCAGGCTGCTTTTGTTGAACTGCGGGTAAGACGGCAGCCAGCCCAGGCGCGCGGCCAGCACGTTGTAATCCGCCGGATGGCTGTATTTCGTTTGGCCGCCCGTCGGCGATTTGAGTGAATCCGTGCTCATTTCCTCGTATTTCCACTGATCGGTGGCGAAATAGAAAAACGAGGTGGCGTTTTGCAGCCTTGGCGGGGCCTGCCAGTCGCGG
The DNA here is from genome assembly GCF_900454495.1 of Paenibacillus macerans. NCBI lineage: Bacteria > Bacillati > Bacillota > Bacilli > Caryophanales > Paenibacillaceae > Paenibacillus > Paenibacillus macerans. Next base: position 1,119,045 of record NZ_UGSI01000001.1, on the reverse strand, counting down.
GCGAACGCGATCGTCGACCAGCCCTCGATCGGCCGGCATTTTTCCTGGCCGACATAGTGGGCCCAGCCGCCGCCGTTTACGCCCTGCGAGGCCGTCAGCACAACCAGGTTCAGGATCGAGCGGTAAATCGTATCGCTGTTGAACCAGTGGTTGATGCCCGCGCCCATGATGATCATCGAGCGCCCGCCGGTATCGAGCGCGTTTTGGGCGAATTCCCGGGCGATTTGCACGACGAGCGAAGCTTTGACGCCGGTGATCTTCTCCTGCCAGGCCGGCGTGTAATGCGAGCTGGCGTCGTCATAGCCGGCCGCCGTATGCGCGTTCGAGCCGCCGGGACGCTTCACGCCGTATTGGCTGAGCATCAGGTCATACACGGTGGCCGCCAGCCGGGTCGAACCGTCGGCGAGCGTAATCCGCTTCGCCGGAATCGTCCGGGCAAACGTGCCGTTGCCGCTCTGGTCGAAATACGGGAAGACGATTTCCGTCCACTCGGCTTCATGGCCTTCGACCGAAAGCGCCGGCTTGATGGCCGTTCCGTCTTCGCGTTCGAGCTTGAGGTTCCATTTCACGTCTTTTTCCCAGCGCTGCCCCATCGTCCCGTTGGGGACGATCAGCTCGTTTTCCGCTTCGTCGATAATAACGGGCTTCCATTCGGCGTGCTCCGAACGTTCGCCGAGATCGCTGGCTCTCAGGAACCGTCCGGCCTTGTATTTGCCTTCATGCGAATCGAGCAAAATCAGGAACGGCATGTCCGTATACTGCTTGGCATAGTTCAGGAACATCGGCTCCTGGCGCCGCACGTAGAACTCGTCCAAAATGACATGCGTCATCGCCTGCGCGACGGCCGCGTCGGTTCCCGGATGCGGGGCCAGCCAGTTGTCGGCGAACTTGACGTTTTCCGCGTGGTCCGGGGCTACGGACACCACTTTGGTCCCTTTATACCGCACCTCGGTCATAAAGTGGGCGTCCGGCGTGCGCGTCAGCGGCACGTTGGAGCCCCACATGATGAGGTAGCCGGCATTGTACCAGTCGGACGATTCCGGCACGTCGGTCTGCTCGCCCCAGATTTGCGGCGAAGCCGGCGGCAAATCGGCGTACCAGTCGTAGAAGCTGAGCATTTCCCCGCCCAGCAGGGAGATAAAGCGCGCGCCCGATGCGTAGCTGATCATCGACATGGCCGGGATCGGCGTAAAGCCGGCGATCCGGTCGGGCCCGTATTTTTTTATGGTATAGATGAGCTGCGCGCCGATAAGACGGGTAGCTTCCTCCCACGTCACGCGCACATGGCCGCCTTTGCCGCGGGCTTGCTTATACGATTTGGCGGCTTCCGGATTTTCCACGATGCTGGCCCATGCCTCCACCGGGTTGTCGCCTTGCTTTGCCAGCGCCTCTTTCCACAGCCGCAGCAGGCGCCCGCGCATATACGGATATTTCACCCGCAGCGGGCTGTATTCGTACCAGGAAAACGATGCGCCCCGCGGACAACCGCGCGGCTCAAATTCCGGCATGTCCGGCCCGCAGGACGGATAATCGATCTGCTGGTTTTCCCAGGTGATGATGCCGTTTTTCACAAAAACCTTCCAACTGCAGGAGCCGGTACAGTTGACCCCGTGCGTCGTGCGCACCACTTTGTCGTGCGACCAGCGGCCGCGGTACATGTTCTCCCATTCCCGGCTTTTTTCTTCAACGATCGACCAGTTTCCCGAATAGCCTTCCTTCGGTTTGAAAAAAGTTAGTCCTGATCTTTTTTTCATAGGAAGCGTTCACTCCTTCATCCACGAATGAATGCATTTGATCGGGGAATCCAATGATATTCATTCTGTCTGTTTCCATTATGGAACGGCGCGCCTCCATCTTCCCATCAGGGAAATCCCTGATGATGGCGGTGAAAACCCTATTAAAAAAACCGCTGAGCGGGTCAGCGGTTTTCATTGCAGGATGGCTACCGGGTGATAACGGCGGTTGTGTGGCGGTTCGGCGGTCCGTTGTATGGTGTTGCGATGTGCGGTGATACGGCGGTGCGCTTATTTCCCCCATTCCCCATTTCAGCACGGAAATAAGCACAATTTTTGTCTTTATTTGCTGCTGAATGTGCTCCTGAATATGCTTCTAAATATACTTCTAAATATACTTCTAAATATACTTCTAAATATACTTCTAAATATACTTCTGAATATGCTTCTTAATACGCTTCGAAACGACAGACAGACGACTCCCAACTCTCAAACTCCTTACCACCCAATCTCCCTGCCTCCCTATTCCCCTACCCCTAATCTCGCTAGGTCCTCCATCAAGCCAGCAAGTTCTTCTCATGCAGCTCGTCAAAAATGATCCGGCTGATCAGCGACGTCCGGTCCCGGTCGGCATAGCCGAGCCAGGCCAGTTCTCCGATTTCGGAGGCGGGCGCAAGGTCACCCGCGCAGTCGGCCGTATAACACGTCATCTTGACGAGCACCCCTTCCGGCTTGCCGTCGGCTTGAGCCTCGAACGCACCGTAATAGGCGATCGTTTCCGGCTTGATGCGTACGGACAACTCCTCGCCGATTTCGCGCTGCAGCGTTTCGGCGTCGGTTTCGCCGGGCTCCCGCTTCCCTCCGGGAAAATAAAAAAGCTCCTTCCCCTTGGAGCGGACGCTCAAAATTTGCCCATCCCGGATACAAATCCAAGCGATTTTATCGATATGCTCCGGCATATTCTTTTCCTCCTCGTTCTCTAAATATAGTTCTTCAGTTCTTCAGTTCAACGCTTCCCTCTTCGCCTTCTTGGCGGTGGCCGCCGCCTCGGACCGGCGCCGTTCACCCAGTTTATACACGAAGATCCCTCCGACGATGACCAATACGCCAATCAGCTGTTTCGGCGTAAACGGAACCTTCTGCAGCCCGAGCCAGCCCATGGAATCGAACAACAAAGCAAATCCCAGCTCGGAGGTCATAACGATCGCCACGGCGTAGGTCGGCCCCAAACGTTTAACTCCCTGCACCATGCAGGTGACGACGCCCACGCCGATCAAGCCGCTGAAATAAAACCAAGCCTGCATATCGCGCAGCGCGAACATATTTTTCCCTTCGAGCAACAATCCGATCACAAAAGAAGCGGCAAACCCGAGACCCAGCACGAGCGTGGTGGTCGTCCAGGTACCCGTATGCTCATTGACTTTGTTGTTAAAAATATTTTGTATACCGACCAGAGAACCCGCGATCAGCGCCAATAAGATCCCTAAAACCATCGTTTCCTCCCGATTATTCGTAAATATTCCGGTGCGTCTGCTTCTGCAGGCCTTCCCTGTCCTTGACCAAAATGCCCTTCCGGCTCCGTTCGATCAGCCCGCGGGCGGCGAACTTTTGCAGCACCCGGTTCAGATGCCGGTAGCTGGTGCCGATCAGATTGGCCGCATCCGTCAGGTCCGCGGTGCTAAGCTCCCTCCTATAACCCGCGCCGGATTCGTCAAACGATACGGACAGCAAATAACTGGCAAGCCTGACCTCCACCGGATACAGCAGATTAAAGCTCAGCGAGCTAGACTTCATATAAAATTTGTTAGTGATGATGTCCAGCAAAAAACGCAGCAGCGGAGAATGATCGCCGCAGTATTTCCGCAGCCAGCGGTACTCCACTGCGATCATGTGCACCGGGGATACCGCCTCGACCGTGTTGATGATATCGCTGCCCCGGATATATTCCACGTCCCCGATCACTTCAAGCGGCGTCTTGAAGGAAATCACGAGCGTCCGCCCTTCCTCCGACGTGTTGTATATTTTGATTTTCCCATTCACCAAAACATACATCACCCCGGAGGGCTCCCCTTGGGCGCAAATCAACTCGCCTTGGTCGAAAGTAAGCAGCGTCAAGTGCGGGATGAGCGGCTCCGTAAATACGTTATCCAATTGATGCGTCTGCATATAGGCTTTAAGCTGCCCGCGATCTTCGATTTCTTTCAAGTTCCGATCCTCCCAAGCTCGGCCGGCCTACAATTTAAGAATCGCGACGCCGGCAATCATCAGCGCGATGCCGACAAACTGCGGCAGCCGCATTTTTTTCTTTTCGATGCCAAACCATCCGGTGCTGTCGATCAGGAAAGTCATGCACAGCTGGGCGATCAGCACGGCCGCGATCGAAAGCGTGACCCCGACATGCTGAATCGCCGTGACATTGGAGAAAATAATGATCGCCGCGAGCGCTCCGCCGCCGAGATATAACGGCTGCACGCGCCCCAGCTGCTTCAGATTGCCGTCCCGGATAAACAGCCAGATGAGCCAGGCCGCGATAAAGCCGGTGAACTGCGTTAACGCGGCCGCAGGCCAGGTGCCGATGCTCGAGCTGATCCGCGAATTCGCCACCCCTTGGAGTGTAATAAAGGCCCCCGCCAAAAACGCAAATAACAAGCCTTTCATGGTGTTCTCCCCTCTTCATAGTCTGTTCATATTAAAAGATAACACGGGACCTTTTGGAAAGGACATATGTCCTGAAGTTTGGAATCGGTGAAAATTTGCCGCAGCCACGCCGCTGTATTACTATTTAAAGACACGCTGCTTAACATTCATTCATCGCTTGAGGAGGCGCCTTCATTGCAGCTAAAATTCGAAACAATAACGTATTGGGACGAAACCTGGTGGGAACGGCTCGGCCCGATTTACCGGGAAGCCTTCCCGCACGGATCCAAACCGGAAAAAGTGCTGCGAAGCATGTTAAACAAGGGGATCGCCTGCATGCACGCAGGGACTCTGGACGGCGAAGCGGCTGCCATGGCGGTTGCCGGGTTTAGCGGCCCTGTGGAAAATAGACGGCTGATCCTGGATTATATGGCCATCCGCCGCGATTTGCGCGGAAAAGGGCTGGGCGCGGGCTTTTTCAAGCAAATCCGCGATTGGGCGGCCAGCGAAAGCCAAGTTAAGGCAATCATCATTGAAGCCGAGGCCGATGATACGGAGGAAAACCGCAGCCGCCTGAAATTTTGGGAGCGGTGCGGTTTTATCGCCACGTCTTATTTACACCAGTATATTTGGGTCCCCGAGCCCTACCGCGCCCTTTACCTTCCGCTGTCCGCCGGTTTTGCCGTCACGGATGACGGGCAATCCCTTTTTCGCGATATCACTTCGTTTCATCACAAATCGTTCCGCGGACATTAAGCCGTTGCTTTTTTTGCATTTTTTTCTTTTAGCCCTGCTCTTGGTCCGGATCGGAAAACACCTTTTCAAACACCGGAAAAACCGCAACCCGGCGCGGAAAATTCACTTCCCCACGCTGGTCGTATCCCAAACCGCGATACAGCTTAAGCGCGGACGCGTTTTTCGCGTAGGTATCCAGGCGGATGCTCCGGTAACCGTTTTGCTGCGCAAATCGTTCCGCATAAGCGATCAGAGTGCGGGCGATCCCCCGCCCCTGCGCCGCCGGATCGACGGCCAGCCGGTGCATGATCAAATTCGGCCCCTCCGGCTGCCTCCAAACGATGGACTCATATTCCTCGTCCTGACGTTCGTCCAGCACGACGATGCCAACCACAACACCGCCGCTTTCTGCCGCAAACAGCGTCCCTCGCCGCAAATCCTCCGTGATAACCTCGCGGTTCGGGTAGGTCTCGTCCCATTGATCGCTCCCGCTGTCCCTCATAACTTGAATGCAGCGGGCCATCAGCCCCATAATTTCGTCCAATTGTTCCAATTGTCCTATACGAATCAATACGTCCGCCATAATCGCCCGCCTTTCGTTCCTATAAATAATATGGATTGAACCTAGGGAAAATAGATCCGACGGCAGCTTTAATCCGCCTGATAGCTGTCGTAGATCTTTTGCAGCAAACTCGATAGCTGTTCCTTTTCCGCCTCCGTCAAGCAGCTTGTAAACCGGCGGTTATGTTCCTCAAAAATCCGCCGCAGCGTCGGCTCGAAGTCTTTGGCCTTTTGGGTCGGATACAACCGGTAGGAGCGGCGGTCGTGATCGTCGATCCGGCGGTAAACATAGCCCGCCTCCTCCAGCTGCTTTACGCAGCGGGCCGTGGTCGCTTTGTCGAACTTGGCTTCGCTTGTCAGCTGATCCTGATTGATCCCGGGGTTCGCCAAAATGGCCTTCAGGTAAGTGTGGTGCCCCCCGCCGCCGATGTCGTAAGGCTTCAGCAAGGCGGCTAGCTGCTTTTGGTTCATGCGCTGGATGTATGAGATCAACTTGCCGACGAAAAACTTCTCCATCCCTATTCACCTCTTTGCGAGCGGTCTGTTTTACGAAAATTTTACTAAAATTCTGTTGCAAGCGCAACTAAATCGGAGTAAACTGGAACCAGCAAAAAAAGTTGCGTGTGCAACAAATGCAATCTTTGGGTTTACCGAACAAGAGAGGTGTAGTTTGTATGAAAACGGAAAGTATGGGCGCTCCGGTATCCTATCAGGAGGATCCGCAAATCCAAAAGCGGCGCTGGCTTATTCTCGTCGTGCTGAATCTGTTTACGTTTATGTCGACGCTCGACGGCAGCATCGTTAACATCGCCCTCCCCGTTATTTCTAAGCAGCTTGATCTGCAGGTTGCCGAGGCCGAATGGGTGGTCACCGCCTACTTAATGATGATCTGCGCGGCGATTCTTTTTTTCGGCAAGCTGGGGGACATCGTCGGAAAAATCAAAGTTTTCAAGTGGGGCATGATTATCTTTACCGTGGGTTCGCTGCTTTGCGGGTTCAGCTCTTCATTGACGATGCTGGTCGGCTCGCGGTTGATCCAAGCGTTGGGGGCGTCGATGACGATGGCCAACAACCAGGGCATTATCACGGATATTTTTCCGGCTACGGAACGGGGGCGGGCGTTGGGGCTGATCGGCACGTTCGTATCTTTGGGCAGCATCGCCGGACCAAGCTTGGGCGGCGTCATCGTGTCCGCGCTCGGTTGGGAATATATTTTCTGGGTCAACATTCCGGTAGGGCTCATCGCCATCGTGATCGGCTGGAGAACGCTGCCTGCGGACCGCACCAAGCTGGGGGTAAAAATCGACAAAGCCGGCAGCCTGCTGTTCCCTTTATTTATTCTCGCCTTGTTCTCCGGCTTGCTGCTGGGACAGCAGATCGGCTACCGCGACCCGCGTATTATCGCCGCCCTGATCATTGCGGCCGTGGTGTTTATCGTTTTTCTCTGGATCGAAACGCGCAAGACCGAACCGATGCTGCAGCTGTCGCTGTTTAAAAATCCGCTGTTCAGCCTAAGCATCCTGTGCGGATTTCTCGTTTTTGTCGCCAATTTTTGTTTTAATATTATCGCACCTTTTTATACACAGAGCATTTTGAACCTTTCCCCATCGCATGCCGGGCTGCTGATGATGTTGTTCCCGATCGTGATGGTGATCGTCGCTCCGCTCAGCGGCGCGCTGTCGGACAAAATCGGTTCCGAGCTGCTCACCTTCGCCGGCCTGATCGTGATGGTCATCGCCCAGGTTGGCCTCGCCGGTCTTCACGGGAGCAGCCCTATTTTCCTGGTCGGCGTATGGATCGGGATGCTCGGTCTTGGAAGCGGCTTGTTCCAATCGCCCAACAATTCGCTGGTGATGTCCAAGGTGCCGAGAACGCAGCTGGGGATCGCCGGCAGCATCAACTCGCTTGTGCGCAACGTCGGCATGGTGGTCGGGATTACCGTCGCCACCACGACCTTGTTTGGCGTCATGAGCAGCCTCGCCGGCCAGCGGGTTACGGGACTGGTGCCGGGGCGCCCCGATCTGTTCCTCTCCGGCATGCACGTCGTCTTTATGACCTCGGCGACCATCTGCCTGGTGGCCGCGGTGCTGACGGGCTGGCGTCTATGGTCGGCCAAACGCGCCGTTCGCGGCGAACAGCTGCGTTCGCAGTAGGCCTTCGCTAACAACTTTCCATGATGATAAACGGCTTCCTATCGGCAAGCAGCCGGAGGCGGCCTTTTTTTTGCGGGCTAAAGCGGCTAAAAACTTGCGGGAATGATCCACGCCTACCTGCTTGGCTTACCAAATTGAGTCAACTGAACCGCTACCTTTATCCAAACGAGCGTCGTTTAGCAACATAAAATAAAAGCAGAAAACCAAAGGAGATGATAGTCCTATGGCAAGAACATTACTGGATTACAATGCATCGGTAGTTTCGCCCGCAACCAATGTCGGTCCGGCGATCCCGATCCCTATTTCACCGGCCGGTGTCCAAATCGCCGCCGTCTCGGTGTTCATTGATCCGGCAAACCCCGCTTCATTTAACAACCGGGTGGAACTGAAAGCCACGGTCGGCGTCGAGGCGTTAGCCGATACCCCGAATATTTTGGTGCGGATTTGGAGGGCGGGTACGGAAATATTTTACGGGCTCGTGGAATTGGAAGATCTCTTTAACGATTGGGGCCTGATCACCGTGAATATGGTAGAGCAAGCTCCGCTCGGTACGCAAAACTACCAGTTAATCGTGGAAAATCAAGACAACAATGCCGCGGCAAGAGTTGTAGGTCCGATCGTTTTTACAGCTACGGCCATCGGGTAATCGCTTCTCGTGCCAACAAAAACAGAAGATCGCCCCATTCAGGCCAGAAAGGCGCTGGAAGCGGCGATCTTCTGTTTTTGTGTTTACGTCCATTCCACCCGGGTCAAAAGCTGGTGTTTCAGCAGCGCCAAAATAAAGTCCGTGTAAAAATCCTTGCGAACAACCACCTTGTATTGCTGCTCCCGACCTTCATTCATGTAGAACAAAACATCCGTGTAGACGTCGTTTTCCTCGAACTGCTTCTGCACGTCCCGCATTTTTGCCAGCACAGGCTCCTTCTGCAGGAAGGTAATCTCAAACTCCACATCGGCATCGCCCGCCGTTTCGCGGATCTCGAGACGCTCGGGATCAAACCGGTATGTGAGCTCCATCTTACATCACTCCTAACATGGATTGACCTAAGAATAACGTCTCTCTCCCGGCAAATCAAGTTTTGGAAAAAGCATTCCGCACATAACTTCGATAGTCCTCCGGCGTGTCGATATCACCCGGCGCCGGACCGGGGACAGCGGAATATACAATGCGATCGTTAAATTTGCGCAGAAGGTCTTTGGCGCCCACGTCGCCGTTCAGCGCGGTCAGTTCGGCAAACAGCGGGGCGGCAAACAGCACCGGATGGGCCGGACGATCCTCATAACGGGCCTGAACGATCCATGCTCTGGTTTCCCGGAACGTACCGGTCACCCGGCGGATCGAATCGGGCTTTATTTCCGGCTGATCGCCAAGCAGCACCAGGATGGCCTGCATTGAATGGCGCGCCGACAGCTGCCGCACGCCGGCGGCCAGCGATGCGCCGAGCCCCCGTGCTGAAGCATCCGTTTCAAGCCATTCGGTAACCTCCGCCAAATCCGGTCGAACATCGGCCGCTCCCGCTGTCATCATGCCCCCGGCTCCCGCCCGCAGCACCGGCCGGACCTCCAGGTGCTTCCGCTTGACCGGGCCGTTTGCGGCGGCGATAACCGCCACCCGGCAGCTGCCGGAAGACAACGCCTGATATACCGTTTGCTTAAGCACATTGCCTTGGGGCGCCGGAAGCAGCAGCTTGGGCCGGCCCATCCGCGCCGACGCCCCGCCGGCGAGAATCAACGCCCAGACGGCGTTTGCCCAGTCAGACATGGCAAGTAGTCTCCGAAGTTTGGCAGAGATCCCGCGGCGCAAGGCACGCTTCGGCAACCTGCGCGGCCGAGGATGCCGCGCGCAGCCCTTTACGGTTGCGTAGAAATCCCCCGGGCTTGCCGTTTCGGCAGGCCAACATTTCCGCAAGGATGCTCATGGCGATCTCCTGTGGCGTAGCCGCCCCGATATCCAGGCCAACGGGGGAATACAGCTTATCCAAGAGGCTGCGGTCTATGCCGCTGCGCTGCGCTTCACCCTGCTCCGTCTCCTGCTCCGTTCCCTGCTCCCCGGCTTCGCCAAGGCTTCCGTCTGCTTCATCTGCCTTATGCGGATGTTCCCGCCCGGGCCCCATATGCTCCAATATTCTTTCCAGCCGGTATCTCGAGCCGACGAGCCCCAGATAAGCCACCTCCGGCGTAAGCATCTTTCGCACCGCTTCGCGGTCCAAGTCGAGATTGTGCGACATGACCACCACGAATTTGCCTTTGACGTCCACTTGGTCAAAGGCAAGGCGCGGAATGATCAGCAGTTCGTCCGCCTCCGGGAACCGGCTTTTGCCCGCTTTTTCCGTCGCATGGTAGGCGACGGTGACGCGCCACTGCAGCATTTTCGCCATGCTGCAGAGCACGCGGGCATCGTCGCCGGCGCCGACGATGACCAGTTCCGGGCGCGGTGCGATGCGTTCGACCAGCAGCTCCAGCCGGGAGCTGCCGCGTACGTCTCGCACCAGCCCGGCCGTCCGGCCGCCGTCAAGCCGGCCGGCGTACGCCCCGCTGGGGCTAACCCCGCGCGTGCCCGGCGGAACGGCGACGGGATCGGAGGAAACGATCACCGTCACCGCCTCGTAGGGCTCCCGCGTTTCCGCACGCCCCAGCAGGTCGGATAAAATCCGGTCCGCCGCCTCGGGAGCGCGCACCGGATCAAACGGCTCCAGCCAAACGGTGATCGCACCGTTGCAGCCGAGCCCAAGCCCCCAAACGCCGTCGCCTTTGACCCGGAAGTCGTAGAACAGCTTTAGCGGCTCGCCGGAACGCAGCACCTCCGCGGCGTGCCCGCGCAAATCCTCCTCGATGCAGCCGCCGCTGAGGATACCCGTCACTTCCCCATCCTCGTGGATAAGGCAGCGCGCCCCTTCGCGGCGGTAAGCGGAGCCGTCCACCTCGATCACCGCAGCCACGGCGCAGCGCCGTCCTTCCGTCCGGCAAGCGAGCAGCGAGCGGGTTATCTCCTCCATACTCAGGTCATCTCCATCCGTGTCAATTCGGCAGGTTCTATCGTTTCGGCCGCGTCGGCCGCGATTTTATCGCCGTTAAACAGTACGCGGTCTTTGGCCAAAATATGCCGGGGCCTTGAATGGCCGCCCGGATTTTTTCAATATGATAGCGTATAAAATTTCCGGCGGATTAAAGGACGAAGTGCGGGTGTAGAGGTGACAGGAGAAGCGGAACCTGAAGAAGCGGGGAAACGGGGAGCTAAGGGACTCCTAAGGCTCTATCCGCAAAAAAATGGAGGTTTGCCAAATGTAACGGACCGAGATGACGTTATTTCCCTCGAATCGGCCGGGTGAGCTCGTTTAGAAGCAAAAAGTCATTTGGGTCCGTTAGAGCAGTGTCCATAGGTTTAGACTACCACAGTTTAGAAGGTGCCGAAAACTCAGTGCTTTTGCGCATGAAAGAAGGGGAAGAGTCGGTTCTAACCTTGAAATAAGTTCCATAACAATCTGACTCTAACTGCGGGATTAAGCCCCAAACGCATCCCTCCCGCGCATCCAACGCATGGGATTGCACGGAACAAAGGACCTCGCCGTCGGCGAGGTTCTTCTCACCCCTGCTCGCTTCGTCCGAGCGTCACACCGATCGGCTGAACGACGATCCCCGCTTTCGTGAGAGAGCTGCGGATTTTGCCGGCAAATTCCACGGCATGCGCGCCGTCGCCATGAATGCATATCGTATCGGCCCGGATCGGCACGTCCACGTTCTGCCGGGACATTACTTTGCCTTCAGCCACCATGCGAATCACCTGGTTGACCGATTTTTGCTCATCGGTAATCAAAGCATCAGGCTGTCTGCGGGGCGTCAGTGAACCGTCGGACTGGTAAGTACGGTCGGAGAACACCTCGCTTGCAGTGCGCAGCCCCGCTTTTTGCCCGGCTTGAATCAATTCGCTTCCGGCCAGGCCGAACAAAATCAGCTCGGGATCGACTTTGTAAACCGCCTCGGCGATCGCTTCAGCCAGCCCGGCATTGCGGGCCGCCATATTGTATAGGGCCCCGTGCGGCTTCACATGCTGCAGCTTTGCGCCTTCCGCACGCACGAATCCCCACAAAGCGCCGATTTGGTACACGACCATGTCGCAAGCTTCCTGAGGGGAAATATTCATCTCCCGGCGGCCGAAGCCGGCAAGATCCGGCAGTCCCGGATGGGCGCCGAGCGCAGCTCCGCTTTCCAAGGCCAGCTTTACGGTTTGGTGCATCATCGACGGATCCCCGGCGTGAAAACCGCAGGCGATATTGGCGGAGGTCACATACTTCAGCACCTTGCTGTCACTGCCGATTTTATAAGCGCCAAAACTTTCTCCCATGTCGCAATTCAAGTCCACCACGCTCATGGTTCATTCGCCTCTCTTTCGATAGGTTGTTCAACGATTCGGTTTACTTCTGCTGCTGCAAAAGGTCGAGTCCCCGGCGCAAAGTAAGGACGGCTTTTTCGCGTTCGACGAGCTGCCGCTGCGCTTCTCTTAAGCTGATTATCTGGAAACTCACCTTCCCGCCCAAATTCACTTGGGCGAGCAGCGGCAAATCCGCGGAAGCCACCTGGGCGATTTTCGGATACCCTCCGGACGTCTGGCGGTCGGCCATCAGCACGATCGGATGGCCATCAGGCGGCACCTGTACCGTTCCCATCGTAACGGCCGAGGAGACCATCTCCTCGTTTTTCTCCAGCTTGAGCTCGGGCCCCTTGAAACGGTATCCCATCCGGTCGGACTGCGGCAACACCTCAAACGGTTCGCTTACGAATAACGTTTTGCTCTCTTCCCGGAACAAATCGTATTGCTCTCCCGCGATCACCCGGACCGTCGGATTCGGCTCGTAGGGAGGGATAAGATCGGCGGAAATCGACCAGCGGCTGACGGCGCCCGCGCTATTCTCCGCCTTCCGGGCCAGCAAGGCCAGCAAATTCAGGCTCCGCATGCACATGTTCCCGACCGGAAGCCTGTCGCCTTTGGCCAGCGCTCGCCCGCCATATCCCCCAATACCGGCCCGCAAATAGGTGGAGCGGCTGTTCATTTGCACCGGCACCTCCAATCCGCCGCCGACGGCCAAGTAAGCTCTGCAGCCTTGCTTCATGGGCCCGAAGGTGAGTACGGAACCTTTGGGGGCCAGAACGGTCCGCCAGCCCGGAAACGATACTCCGTTTAGCTTGGGCGACAAATCCCCGCCGCAAATCGAGATTAACGCCGTTTGCTCGAACAGGATCTCCGGGCCCATCATCGTAATCTCGAGCCCGGCTGCCCCCTCCTCATTGCCAACGAGCAGATTCGCGATGCGCAAGGCGAAGGCATCCATCGCTCCGCTGACGATGACGCCGTATTTTTGCGTGCCGTATCGGCCCAAATCCTGCACTGTCGTCAGCAGGCCGGGTTTATGGATCAAGAGGCTCACCTTGTAACCTCCTCCCAAGCGTCAAATTGCCCCCGGGATATCGGATAAAAGCGTACCGTATCGCCCGCCCCCAGCAAGGTTGGCGGCATTTGCCCCGGCCGGAACAGCTCGATCGGCGTTCTGCCGATGAGCTGCCAGCCGCCCGGCGTTTCGAGCGGATACACGCCGGTCTGATCCCCCGCAATGCCGACCGTACCCGCCGGAATCGACAGTCTCGGCGTCTGTCTCCGCGGTGTCGCTATACGTTCCGACATGCCTCCCAAATAGGCAAATCCGGGAGCGAAGCCAAGCATATAAACCAGGTAATCGGCCGAAGTATGTATCTCAATGACTTCTTCGGGCGTTAGACCGTGATGCTCCGCCACTTCGGTTAAATCCGGGCCCAATTCTCCGCCATAGCAAACCGGAATTTGAATCACTCTCGACGGCGGAAGGCCGGTGCCCTCAAGCTTTCGCAGCTCATCTCGAACGAAAGCGGCAGCGAGCTCGAACGGATAAACGACCTCCTCCTGTTCTCTAGTTCCGCCAAGCTCCGACAGCAGCCGCATGATGTCGTAATATAGAGTTACCGAAGTAAAGGCGGGAACGTACTCCACCATCCACCGGAACGGATTTTTTTCAAGATAATCGGCGAGTTGCCTGACTTTTTGATTCACCGCCGGATGAATCGCCTCTCCAAGCTTTACGACCAGAGCGGTATCTCCGAGCGGCACGATTTCGGTTTCCATTAAATGGCCGGCGCCCAAAGCCCCGTTGTTCATCATGTTCCTCCTAAAATCATATATCCGAATTGCGATATATCAATTCCGTTTTACGAAACTGCACCTGAAAAACCTCAGCGCAAAATATAAGGGCCAAAAAGGGCGTTATTCCGGCGTTCTCCCCTGTTCAAAGAGAAATAGAGGTAATTTATGTCCCTATTTGCTTGAATCGCTACCGAAATCCCCGCTTCTGGGCCATTCCTAGGAAAATAAGGACAAAAAATGGCGCTAATGGGGATGAACCTGCCTGGCTCCGGATAATAAGTATATAAAGTTCCGCTATTTTGAAGGCTGAAGGTTCGTCGACGGCGGGTCGCCGTTCCAGCAGCCGACTGTCAATTATTTTAGCGGAAAATGCAGCTCAAGAAAAGCAAACAGGCTGTCCAAGGTAATCCTCCTTGTCAGCCTGTTTCCATCCAAAGCACGCCACTTGAGACGCTCAACTCCCCGAGGTGTGCATCCTTCATCTTGTTTCGTTCAGTCTTCAAATTCGACATTATGATAGACTTGCTGGACATCTTCCAAATCTTCCAGCGCATCGATCAGCTTCTCGAATTGCGCTTCGGCCTCTTTCGGAAGCGTCACATAGTTTTGCGGCAGCATCGTCAGCTCGGCCACGGTAAACTCGGTGATCCCTGCGTTTTTGAACGCTTCCTGCACCGCGTGGAATTGATCCGGTTCGGCGTATACGATGACCGAATCATCCTCTTCTACGATATCGCGTACCTCGACATCGGCTTCCATCAGGATTTCGAACACTTCGTCGATCGTTTTTCCTTCCATGCCGATCACCGCGGTGGCGTCAAACATATAGGATACCGAACCGCTGACGCCCATATTCCCGCCGTTTTTGTTGAATGCGGAACGCACCTCCGGCGCCGTCCGGTTCACGTTGTTGGTCAACGTATCGACAATGACCATCGACCCGTTTGGTCCAAAGCCTTCGTAACGGAGCTCCTGATAGGTTTCCTCCGAGCTGCCTTTCGCTTTATCCAGAGCGCGGTCGATGATCGCTTTAGGCACATTGTAGGTTTTGGCCCGTTCCAGAACGACTTTCAAGGCGCGGTTCGATTCCGGATCCGGTTCGCCCTTCTTGGCGGCTACATAAATTTCAACCCCGAATTTTGCGTAAATCCGGCTTGTGTTGGCGTCTTTCGAAGCTTTTTTCTCCTTAATATTGTTCCATTTGCGGCCCATACTGTTCCCACTTTCTATGTTTAGTACCTATCTATTATAACCGATTTTTTTCAAGCTGTGGACTATTCTTGCAATCGCTGTTTTTGACTGGGGAACTCCATAAAAAACAACCCTACCTTAATACGCAGTAGGGCTGTTTAAGAAGGGAGAGCATTACCGCTTTCTTCTTTTCCGCCGCGGAGCCGTGGAACAAACCGCCGCCTTGGGCGCCTCACTAACGACATTGTATTTGACCAGATGCTCGTAAACGGGAACGCAATGACGTCGAGTCACTATGTTTATCGGATGGATGACTTGGACAAGCTGGGGGTCGTAGATATCTTGGACGATGACCTGCGTCGGCGCAACGATCGTTACGGGCGGGCAGCAATGGCAGCTCATTTATAGATTCACCTCACTATAGGTTTTTAGCTTCATTACGGTATATGAGGCTGCCCGCTTGTATGACTGTTCTTTCGCCCTTATTACAATAAAAACAGCCCGCCCTCTGTAAAAGAGCAAGCCGTTTCTACTGAATGCCGTTAGTGTCTTCCGCTTACAGCATCTTCGTCGTCCACGCTTCGCAGTTCCACGTTTCCGTCACAACGTCGCGGTAAAACTCCGGTTCGTGGGAAATGAGCAAAATGCTCCCCTTATACGCAATAAGCGCCCGCTTCAATTCATCCTTCGCGTCCACGTCCAAGTGGTTCGTCGGTTCGTCGAGCACCAGCAAATTCGTCTCGCGGTTAATCAGCTTGCACAGGCGGACTTTGGCTTTCTCCCCCCCGCTCAGCACGGCGATTTTGCTCTCGATATGCTTCGTCGTAAGGCCGCATTTGGCCAACGCGGCGCGCACCTCAAACTGCGTAAACGACGGGAACTCGTCCCAAATTTCCTCAATGCACGTGTTGTAGTTCGCTTCTTTCATCTCCTGCTCAAAATAACCGATTTCCAGGAGATCGCCGAGGTGCACGGACCCGGATAGCGCCGGAATCTGCCCGAGAATGCTGCGCAGCAGCGTCGTTTTCCCGATCCCGTTGGCCCCGACCAGGGCGATTTTCTGCCCGCGTTCCATGCGCAGGTTCAGCGGCTTCGAGAGCGGCGAATCATAGCCGATCACCAAATCCGCCGTTTCGAAGATCAGCTTCCCGGACGTTCTCGCATCCTTGAAATTAAACTGCGGCTTCGGCTTTTCCCTGGCCAGTTCGATGATCTCCATCTTGTCCAGCTTCTTTTGCCTGGACATCGCCATGTTCCGGGTCGCGACGCTCGCCTTGTTGCGGGCGACGAAATCCTTCAGGTCGGCGATTTCCTGCTGCTGGCGCTTATAGGCGGCCTCCAGCTGCTGTTTTTTAGCCTCATATACCTGCTGGAAATGATGGTAATCGCCGGCATAACGGGTCAGCTCTTGATTCTCCATATGATAGATCAAGTTAATGACGCTGTTCAAAAACGGAATGTCGTGCGAAATCAAAATAAACGCATTTTCGTATTCCTGCAGGTAGCGTTTGAGCCATTCGATATGCTGCTCGTCCAGATAGTTCGTCGGTTCGTCCAGCAGCAGAATGTCCGGCTTCTCCAACAGCAGCTTGGCCAGCAGCACTTTCGTCCGTTGCCCGCCGCTCAAATCGTTTACGTCCTTATCCAGCCCGATATCGGTCAACCCGAGTCCCCGCGCGGTCTCTTCGACTTTCGCGTCGATCATGTAGAAGTCCTGGTTCGTCAGCGTATCCTGAATCGTGCCGACCTCCTCCAGCAGCCGCTCAAGCTCCTCCGGCGACACCTCGCCCATTTTCGCATACATGTCGTTCATTTCCTGCTCCAAGTCGAACAGATACTGAAACGCCCCGCGCAGCACGTCGCGGATCGTCATGCCCTTGCTCAGCACCGCATGCTGATCCAAATAGCCGACGCGCGTCCGGCGCGCCCACTCGATTTTGCCTTCATCGGGCTGGAGCTTGCCCGTAATGATGTTCATGAAGGTGGATTTGCCTTCGCCGTTGGCCCCGATCAGGCCGATATGCTCGCCTTTCAGCAGCCGGAAGGACACATCGTTAAAAATAGCCCGGTCGCCAAACCCGTGGCTTAGCTTTTCTACATTCAATATGCTCATGAAACTACACCTTTCTCGCAAAAAGATACACTCGTCATATTATAAAGGTTAACCGGAGGACAACTCAATACGGCGGAATAAATTATTGCCCGCAAAAAAAGCACCTCCCCCGGACTGATCTTCAGGAGCGGTGCTTTTCGTTACAATCTAATAACCTAAAATCTCGTCGATTTGGCCCAGCTCTTCAGCGCTGAACGAGGTGTTTCGCAGCGCAAGAACCGCGTCTTCGATCTGGCTGACCTTGCTCGCGCCGATGAGCGCCGAGGTCACCTTGCCGCCCCGCAGCACCCAGGAGAGCGCCATTTGCGACAGCTTTTGCCCCCTTGCTGCGGCCAAATCGTTAAGCCGCTTCACCTGGCCGATCCGCTCCGCGGTCAAATCCTCCGCACGCAGGAATACGCTGGGCCCGGCCGCCCGGGAATCCGGCGCGATCCCGCCTAAGTAGCGGTCGGTCAGGATGCCTTTTTCCAACGGCGAAAAAACGATCGAACCGATCCCCTCTTCCTGCAAAACATCCTGCAGCCCCTCCTCGATCCAGCGGTTCATCATCGAATAGCTGGGCTGATGAATCACGCATGGCGTGCCGAGCTCTTTGAGGATTTTCGCTGCCGCGCGAGTTTCTTCCGGCCGATAATTGGACAGCCCGACATAAAGCGCTTTCCCTTGACGCACGACGAGGTCGAGCGCGGACATCGTTTCCTCCAACGGTGTATCCGGATCAGGGCGATGGTGGTAAAAAATATCGACAAATTCGAGGCCCATCCGTTTGAGACTCTGATCCAGACTGGAGACGAGATATTTTTTGGAGCCCCATTCCCCGTAAGGTCCCGGCCACATGTAGTAGCCCGCTTTGGTGGAGATGATCAATTCGTCACGGTAAGGGCGGAAGTCTTCCCTGAGCACCCTGCCGAACGTTTCCTCCGCCGACCCCGGCGGCGGGCCGTAGTTGTTGGCCAGATCAAAATGCGTAATGCCGAGGTCAAACGCCCGGCGCAGCATCGCCCGCCCGTTTTCCAAAACATCGATGCCGCCGAAATTATGCCATAATCCGAGGGATATGGCGGGCAGCTTCAAGCCGCTTCTGCCGGCGCGGTTATTAAAGATGGCCGACAAATATTTGCGGTCCAGCCCAACGACCGCCGCCAGCTGGCCGACGGAAATCTCCTCGCCGTAATGGCTGTGCAGAAAATCAAGGCAGCGGTGGATGTAAGCGTCTTTCGCCTGCGCTTGAACCGCCGCTTGACCCGGCGCGGAAGCCGGAGCCAGCTCCACCATGACCGAGAAAAACTCGTTCAGCAAGACCCGCAAACGCAAATCGCGGGTGGCCGCCTGCTCCTCGGCCTCGTTCAAAAGCTCGTACAGCTTCGGCATCAAACGGGTATCCATGGGGAACACCGGCTGCTCCGCGGTCACACGGGTTCGCGCCAGAATTTCTCCCGCCTGATCGCCGCAAAAGGCGATCCAGGAATAAACCCAGGGCCTTGCGGCGTCTGCCTGGTAAAAGACGACCCGCTCAGGATAAGCGATAAACGCCTGGCCCGCCGTCAGCGTCAGCGTCTCGCCGTCCTCCACGCGAACGCTCCCCTTTCCCTCATGGACAAAGTGGATCTTATAAACGTCCCGTACGCCCGGGCCGAACGAATGCTGGGGAGCGCAGGCTTCCTTGCCCCAATAGCATAAATACAGCTCCGGTGAATCGCGGAACGGACGGTCCGGGTTGTAATGAAAAATCGCGGCCAATAACAGCACCTTCTTTGCACTTGGCAGTGGAATTGAATGCGCCCGCATCCGCTGACATTGTACCACAAAAACAATGTTTCCAATTGCCGATCCCATGAAAAAAGAGCGGGTGCGCCAGGTCATTGGTTTCCTTGGTAACCGCTCTTTTTCTTTCGCTATGCTCCGCCGAGTTGCTAATGAACCGCCGCCGGCTCCTGCACTTTCTGATAAAAAGCGCCGAGCGTATTCATCGTCGACATCGGAGCCGCTTCTAACGGATAATAGCCTTTTTTTACCATCCATTGCCATACGTCATAAGCGTGGTGCGAGCACATGCAGAAGGCATGCTCCAGGAAGCTGCGGATGTCGGGATGGCTCATCTCCATGGCCGCCCAAGCGTACTCCCTGCCCGCCCGTTTCAAAGTCAGCAAATAAGCGGTGGCGATTTCCCGGTCGTTGAACTGCTGAATCGAGGTTCTCGGCGTGACCGGAACAGGCGACGCAGACGCCTCGGTAAAGGATTGCAGGACCGGCTGCAAATCCGGGATGGCCAGTTTCCCGCTGGCCCCTTCCGCCTTGCTTAAATACTCCACCTTCATGTTGTAGTCCTGAAAATGAAGCGGAAGATGTTTTTGCAGGATCGCCTTCAGTTCAGGGTCCTGCGCTTGGTTTAAGAAACACGCCATGTTCGTAATCGAGTTAACGCAGCTTAACGTTAGTTCATTCAAATCCTGTGCCTCGTGTGCGGCCAATTCCATGAGAACGTATCCTCCTTCGCTGTTTTTCGGTTGCTTGGTAAATCACTTTTAGAATGCGCCCCATCGTTTTCTATTATTGCCGGAAGCCGGAGTAAAATCGTCCCAGACAAGGACAAATACCCATAAGGTTCCGCTGCGCATATAATGAATCAATTCTAACTATGGAGTGTGAGATCGTGAATAACGAATGGAAACAGGAGCATCTGGCCTGGCATGAAACACTGGAGCTGCATGAGCTAGTCGCCTTTCAATCCGCCAATTTGGCGGCGTTCAAAAAGAAACTGCCGATGGTGATGGACCCGGAGTTAAAAGCGCTTTATGCAGAAACGATCAAAACCTTGGAGCACAATATCCGCGAACTGCTTAAATTTTATCCGCTGGCGCCTGGTATGGCCCGCAACGTTTCGCCCGATATGACCGGATTTGACGCGGCCAGCCTGCTTGGCTTCGCCAAAGCCTCCGTACGCAATTACGCGGCCTCCATTACGGAGACGGCTACTCCTCAATTAAAGGAAACATTCCAAAAACAATTGCTTGGCGCCATCGCCCTTCATACCAAAATATTTAACTTCATGCACCGACACGGCTACTATCCGGCGTACAATTTGGAAGAACTGCTGGCCCACGACGTGCAAATGGCCAATCAAGCGCTAAACATGTAGCT
The DNA here is from genome assembly GCF_900454495.1 of Paenibacillus macerans. Lineage (NCBI taxonomy): Bacteria > Bacillati > Bacillota > Bacilli > Caryophanales > Paenibacillaceae > Paenibacillus > Paenibacillus macerans. The sequence continues at coordinate 1,098,612 of NZ_UGSI01000001.1, read as the reverse complement.
TGCGAAAAAACCCCGGAATTCCGGGGTTTTTCTGGCGGTGCGTCATTTCTTTTGTTCCTTTTCTTCAGGTTCATCGTATTTATTGATATGCCCGGTAATGGCTTCGACCGCTTCATTCACATTCGTGGTGGCCGGCACGGCCTTAACCTCGTCTTCGGTCTTATCGACAAAATTTTGATGATCCGCGCGTACGGCTTCAATTTTATTGCTCACCTAAAGGTCACTCCTTTCCCGGAAGGTTGGGGTTTGAATTTACTATGCGATATTTTGCGCTTCTTTATGTATAAAGCCGTCCCAACGCAAAGCCATTTTGCCGGGACGGCTTTTTTTCTTAAAATTCCGTGCGGGCCGCCATGTATTCGGGTCTCGGCTTCTTCCCGAAATAAGGCTCCGCCAGTTTGTTTGCTACGCTGTTATAGACCATAAAAATATTGCTGCGCGGGTACGGCGTAATGTTGCTGTTGGAGCCGTGCATCAAATTGCAGTCGAACAGCAGTACGGAGCCTGCCTTGCCGACCGGCGTTTCAATGCCGCAGCGCTTCGCCAGCTCGGTTAAGCTCGCCTGATCGGGCGCGATGAATTCCTTGGAGCAATCATCAGGCGCCTGGCCGACGCACGACACGAAGATTTGATGGGAACCGGGCATGACCATAAGCGGTCCGTTAAACGGATAATTGTCTTCCAGTGCGATCAAGCAGCTGAGCGCCCGCATCCGGGGCATCCCGTCCTCCACATGCCAGGTCTCAAAGTCCGAATGCCAGTAGAACTCTTTGCCGGTAAATGCCGGCTTGTAATTGATCCGCGACTGATGGATGTAGCTTGGTCCCCCCAAAACATGCTCGACGATCGCGAGCAGTCTCGGATGCCGGGACAACTCCTGAAAAACCGGGTGGGTCCGATGAATCGCAAAGATCGAATGCACTTCTTCCCCGCCGGGCTGGCGGATAATTTCATCGGATGAAAGGTTCCGGGATGCTTCCCGCAAGCGCTGCGCCTTCTCCTGATAGCCCTTTAATTCCGCTCCGCCAAAAAAGTTCTCCAGGAACAGATAACCGTTTTTGGCGTAAAAATCCGAATGCTCTTTGCTGATTCCGCTTTCCGCGTTCCACTCGCCATATACGATGGGATCCTGCCGCGGAAGCCATCTCGGCTCAGCATAAACCCGGGAAGGGTAAGCATCCGTCTTTGGATCAAAAATTACGGACGTTTCCAATTGATTCATTCCTCCTCATCCCCTCATAAGAAATATTTGTCCAAACCAAAAAGGACCGCCGCTTGGAGAAGACAAAGCTTACCCAGCAGGGTCCTTAAAACGGACAAAGGCCCTTATAAAAGGGCCTAATAAAATCTCTTAATGTCGCAATATAGACCCATCCACTGCTGACGAGGTTAGCTGACGGGCTCGGGTAAGATGGTACCCTACAATCATTGCTGAATGATTCGCCCCAAAAAAATGGTTCCCCCGTTTCCCGGCTCCTTAAGCCGGAAACTAAGCGTGAGTCTATAGTAAAGGCAATTCGCGTTCATGTCAACCCATGTTCTGTAACATTTTCGATTTCGCCATATACTCGCTGCCGCATTCGTTACCGCAGCCGGCTTTCCGCTTCAGCCAAATCGGCCTGATCCTCCTGCAAATCTTCCTTGGCGCGTTCCAGCGGTTCCGGGTTCATGCGCCCATCCGCCTGGGAAATGGCGTTCTCCGCTTTGTGAATGGCGTTATAGGCATTTTCCACCGTTTCTTCGCTCGGATGGGACTGTGCTTGCGTTACGGCCCGGTGCGCTTTTTTGACGGACTGCTGGGCGGATGAGATCGGGTTTTGCGATTGCATGCTGGAATAAGGATTTGCCATGTTTTAGCCTCCTCCAAAAAGATGATAAGATGCAGGTCCTTACTAATTTGAGGAAAAGGCCCGGACAATATGCGTTCGAACTTTTGCCAATCCCACACTCCTGCCGCTTAGGCCGCAGCGGAAACCAACTTTAAAGCAGATAGAGCATGGATTTAACAGCGATGGAACCCGGAGCTGGAAAAAGGAAGAGGGGAAATCGGCACGAAATCACTGGCGTTGAATTAACTTTTGCTCAAGCTTTCCCGTGAAAGCTATCCGAAATCTAAACGGTTGTAGCAGCGGCTATTTGCCGAAAAAAGACCTTATCTAAATTCTAACGGTTGCGAGCGCCGTTATTTGCCTGAATCTAAGGCAAAAATTACCGGATTTCAGCGAAATAAGCACCATGGCAACCGTTACAATTTGAAATCAATGGTATTGGAACAAATAGCGCTTGTGGCAACCGTTAGAGCATTGGTGTGCTCAGAAAATGTATCTTGCCAGACTTAAATGCAACGCTAGCGGCACGAAATGCAAAAGGGCATGCGATTTTCGTCGAAAATCCCCGAAACAGGCGGTTCAACTGCAAATATGCAGTTCATTTCTTATGATAAGCTACCTTTTTATCCTATAGCTGCAAATGAGATGTATTTTTGCACTTCAACCGCCCAAAAGCAGAAATTTGCAGAAATTCAAATGGGGCTTTTGCATTTGATCTCATCGAGCCGTCCTTCTTACCATGTAACGAATTCATGAAGTCGTCGGTGATTTTCCCCAATTACATCAAGGCCTTCTTGCCCTAGTTCGGAGTCCTCTTTTTTAAATGGAGCTTTTCACCTTCAAGGCTGCGCGCTCCTCCCGCTCCCGCAGCTCTACTCTGCGGATTTTGCCCGTATTCGTTTTTGGCAGTTCAGCGACAAATTCGATCTTCCGCGGATATTTATACGGGGCCGTCACCGCTTTGACATGAGCCTGAAGCTGCTTGACCAGTTGCGGCGAACCCGCCGCCCCTTCTTTCAGCACAACAAAAGCTTTGACGATATGCCCGCGAATTTCGTCGGGACTCGCCACGGCGGCGCATTCCTTGACGGCAGGATGCTTCATCAGCGCTTCTTCGACTTCAAACGGCCCGATCGTATATCCGGAACTGATGATGATATCGTCGCCGCGCCCCTCGAACCAGAAATAGCCTTCTTCGTCCATTCGCGCCCGGTCCCCGGTAATAAAATACTCACCGCGCACGTTTTGTTGCTTCCGCTCCGGCTCCAGGTAATAGTTTTTAAACAAAGCCGGCATGCTAACATGAACGGCAATATCCCCGACTTGTCCCGCCGGAAGCGGAGTTCCCCGCTCGTCGACCACCTCCGCCACGCCCGGGGAAACCGCTTTGCCCATCGATCCCTGCTTAAGCGGAGTATCCTTCAGATTGCCGATCAGCAGCGTGCTTTCGGTTTGCCCGTATCCGTCGCGAATGGTGATGTTCAATTCCTCTTGAAATTTCCGGATCACTTCATCGTTTAGCGGCTCCCCGGCGGAAACGGCGCTGCGCAGGCCGGATAGGTTATAACCGCCTAGCCCGTCCGTTTTCGACATGATCCGATATTCGGTCGGCGTGCAGCACATGACCTGAATGCCGTAATTCTCCAATAGCTGCAGGTAGCGATGCGGTTGGAACGTCCCCTGATATACGAAACCGGTCGCCCCATTCCCCAGCACCGACAGGAACGGGGTCCAAATCCATTTTTGCCAGCCCGGCGCGGCTGTGGCCCACACTGTATCGGCGCTTCGAATGTCCAGCCAGGCCGAGGTGATCCTGAGATGCGCGTAACCCCACCCATGGCTGTGCACGACGCCCTTCGGATTGCCGGTCGTTCCGGACGTATAAGCCAAAATGGCCATATCGTCGCGGTGAGTCCGCACCGCCTCAAAGGTGTCCGGCTGCCCGTCCATCAATGAATCGAGCATAACCCACCCGGCTGGAGCGGGGACGGTTTCGTTGCTTCCGGCAACCGCGATGCGAAATGCCCATGACGGCAGCTCCTCATCAATGTTGTCCGCCTCCCCGGTCGCATTGTGCCAGGCGATGACCGCCCGCGCCCCGGAGTGCCGAAGCCGGTAAGCCAAGTCCTTGGCCCGCAGCATCTCGGACGAAGGAATGATCGTCAGCCCCAGCTTCAAGCAGGCCACATAAATTACGTAAGCATTAATATGCCGCGGCATCATCACCAGCACGCGGTCCCCTTTGTTTAATCCGAGCCCGGACAATCCTCCGGCAAGCCGGTTCGCCCCGGCCAGCAGGTCTCCGTATGAAATTTCCTCATAATCGCCTTGCTCGCTTAACCATTTTAAAGCCGTTTTCCCCGGGTCGTGGTTCTCCATCTCCGATGTTATATTGTAAAATTCCGGCGCCAGCCACTGCTCATAGTTCAAGTTGATCTATCCCCTTTTAAACTGAAGTTGCCAGTTATTTCGATCAACTCATTATACCACATAATAGTACCAGGTTCTAAGACTGGACGTGAAAAAACCTGCAAAAAGGTTTGCAGGTTTAACCGGACTAAAGCTTGCCGCCCTCCGTGATGACCTCATTGGGATCGGTATCGGGCCCCAGCTCGTCTTTGACGTATTTGTTATACAGTTGGAGCAGGAACTGCTCCTTCCCCAGATTTTCCAGCTCGGTATTGACCCAATCCCTCAGCTCCGTGTTGCCTTTTTGGACAGCCGGAGCGATCGGCGCTTCTTTTTCCAGCTTTTCTTCGATCAGATGAAACCCCGGGTTATCCTTGGCCCAGCCGATTAAGATGAAATTGTCCTGAGCGTAGCCGTCGCCGCGTCCGTCTTTCAGCGCCTGCAAAGACTCGGTGTTTTTATCGTATTTGACCAGTTCGATATCCGGGCGGTTTTCCGTCAGAAAAATATCGGCGGTCGTTCCCTTGGTTACGATGATTTTCTTCCCCTTCAGGTCGTCCAGCGTTTGAATTCCGCTGTTGTCTGCGACGAGCACCTGGGTCGCCACTTTCATCGTCGGGTTGGTGAAGTCTACCTGCTCGGCCCGTTCGTCCGTGACCGTCATATTGGCGACGATCAGGTCCACCTTGCCGCTTTGCAAGTAAGGAATCCGGCTGGCCGGCTCGACCGTGACGAATTCAATTTTCGTTTCGTCGCCGAGCAAATCCTTGGCGAACCGTTTGGCCAAATCGTTGTCAAAACCGATGAAATTTCCTAGTTCGTCCGTAAACCCGAAAGGCGGCTTGTCGGAAAATACGCCGACGATCAGTTTGCCGCGGTCTTTAATGGCCTGAATGCCGCCGCCGGAAGCCTCCTTGGCTCCCGCCGAGCCGCCGGCCGCGCCGGAGGAATCGCCGCCGCAAGCGGTCAGCATCCCCGCAAGCAGCAATAAAGATAATACAGATAATGCCCGTTTCCATGAGTTTTTCATAGGTTTCCACTCCCTTTTCCGGTTTCGATGGCAAAAAACTGCCCCAAAAACTGCCTGGCCCGTTCGCTTCGCGGTCCCGCAAAAAATTCATCCGGCTTTGCGGTTTCGCGGATTTCCCCCTGATCCATAAACACGATCCGGTCCGCCACGGCGCGGGCAAAACCCATTTCGTGCGTGACGATCAGCATGGTCATCCCCCGTTTCGCCAAATCCAGCATCACCTCCAGCACCTCTTTGACCATTTCGGGATCCAGCGCGGCCGTAACCTCGTCAAACAACATGACCTGCGGGTGCATGATCAGCGCGCGCACAATCGCAATCCGCTGCTGCTGTCCGCCGGAGAGCTGGCGCGGATAGGCGTCCTTTTTGTCCGCCAGGCCTACCCTTTCCAGCAACTGCAGCGCTTCCGCCGCCGCTTCGGCTCTTGAGCGTTTTTGTACCTTCAGCGGTCCCAGCAAAATATTTTCCAGTACCGTCATATGGGGAAACAGATGATAGCTCTGAAACACCATGCCGATCTTTTGCCGGACCTGCTGCCAGATCGCCTTGCCCGCAGTAAGGTCCTCGCCCTGAAAGCGAATGCTCCCGCCCTGCACCGGTTCAAGACCGTTCAAACATCGCAGGAGGGTGCTTTTGCCGCAGCCGCTAGGTCCGAGAATAACGACGACTTCGCCTTGCGCCACTTCCAGGTCGATCCCGTTCAGAACCGGATGTTTGTCGAAAATTTTCACGACGCCCTCCAGGCTTAATAAGCTTTCGCCCATGTCCTGTCCCGCCTTTCCGTTAAGTTGAACTACTCCGCCCACTTCTTCTCCAGCCGCCGCGAATAGACGGACAGCGGATAACAAATCAGAAAATACAAGGCAAACAGCGCGCCGTAAATGATGATCGCCGCCAGGCCGTATTTGTAATTCCGTTCGATGATTTGCTGCCCCGATTTGATCATTTCCGTAACTCCGACCAGCACGGTCAGCGAACTGGTCATCACGATCCGGGTGAACACGTTGATGCTCGGAGGTATCATCCGGCGCACCGCCTGCGGGATCAGCACATATATGTACAGCTGGCGGGTATTAAGCCCGATCGCTTGGCCCGCTTCAAGCTGGCCTTTAGGCAGCGACTGCAGCGCGCCGCGCGCCACCTCGCCGATTTCCGTCATGCCCCAAAGCGACAAAACCAGCACGGCCGAAGCAAAAGCGGGAATGTCGATCCCGAAAAACAACGGCAGGCCGAAAAAAAAGAAAAACAGCCAGACCAGCACCGGTACGCTGCGAAACAGCTCGAGCACCGCACGCGTTGCAATCCGCAGCCACAGGCGCCGCGAAGTGCGGAGCGCTCCAAACCCGAGGCCGCAGACGATGCTGATCGCAATCGTATAAAGCGAAATTAAAACCGTTTTCCATACGCCGCGGCCCAGCTCCGGCAAACTGAAGACAAGCAGTTCAATTCCCGTACGCTCCATGCCGGTACCTCCTTTCGATCCAGCTCAGCCCGAAAGACAGCGGCAGAAAAATAAGCAAATAACAGAAGGTCATCATCAACAGCATTTCATACGTTTTATAGTACAAAGAGATATAGCTTGTCGTGGTGAACAGCAGCTCGGGCACCGCGATCGCGGAGACGATGGTCGTCTCCTTCAGCAGAAAGATGAAGTTGGCGAACAGCGACGGAATCGCGATGCGCAGCGCTTGCGGCAGCACGATGTGCCGGAACAGCTGCCGGCGGGACAGGCCGATGGCCAGCCCCGATTCCTCCTGATTTTTGTCCACCGCTTCCAGCCCCGAACGGAACACTTCCGTAAAATAACCGCCGCCCAGAAACGCCATGGCGATAAAGGCGACCGTCAGCCCGGGCAGCTTGATCCCGAGGGAAGGGAGGCCATAGTACAGAAAAAACAGCTGGATCAGCAGCGGCGTGTTGCGGGCAACTTCCACATGTGCGCGGACAAGCGTCCTAAGAACCGGCACCCTGAAATAGAGAATCATGGCGTAAAGCACGGCCACGGCCAGCGACAGCACGATGGCGATGACGCCGATCCGCAGGGTAAGGCCGGCCGCGCGGACGAAGTCCGGAATATGTTCAATCATAAAATCCGTATCGAGTTTCATGCTGCGTTTCCCCTCCCCCGTTATGCCGCCTGTATACCCGGATTAAGAAAGCCGGGAAGGGATAGATTCCCCGATGTTAAGCAGCGGCGGCTCTACCTGGGCCGTTTCCGGATATTTGACGCCGGCTCCCGTGTTCAGCACGACGACCGTTTCGCCCTCCTTGATCCATCCTTGCTCCGCCAGCTTGCGGGCCGCCGCGAAAGCCGCCGCTCCCTCCGGACAGATGAACGCTCCTTCCAGCCGGGCGATTTTCCACTGCTCCCGCAGCAGCTCCTTGTCGCTGACGGCCACCGCCGCCCCAGCGGTCTCGTAGACCGCCCGCAGCACCAGAAAATCACCCAGCGCTTTCGGCACATTGATGCCAAACGCCGCCGTTGCGGAATCCGGCCAAAATTCCGAGCGCTCTTTTCGCTCCTGCCAGGCCTTGACGATCGGCGCGCAGCCCTCCGCTTGTACGGCCACCAGCCGCGGCAGCCGGCCGCGGATCCAGCCGATTTCGCGCAGCTCCAGCAGCGCCTTGTAAATCCCGATCAACCCCACGCCGCCGCCGGTCGGATACAAAATCACATCAGGCAATTTCCAGCCCAGCTGCTCGCAGATTTCGATCCCCATCGTCTTTTTGCCTTCGATCCGGTACGGCTCTTTCAGAGTGGAGGCGTCATACAGTCCGTCCTCCGCAACCGCCCGGGCGACGATTTGCCCGGCATCGCTGATCAGACCGTCCACCAGATACAGCCTGGCGCCGGCCAGGGCCGCCTCGCTGCGCGTGATCGCGGGCGCGTTCTGCGGCATGACGATCGTCGCCTCAATGCCCGCCCGCGCCGCATACAGCGCCCATGCCGCGCCGGCGTTGCCGTTGGTCGGCATGGCCAACTTCTGTACGCCGAGCTCCACCGCCTTGGAGACGCCCACGGCCGCGCCGCGGGCTTTGAAACTGCCGCCGGGCACCAGGCTTTCGTCCTTCATGCACAAGCGGGAAATCCCGTAATCGAGCCCCAGACGCGGCATATCGAGCAGCGGCGTCATCCCTTCCCCTAGCGTGACGATATTTTCGCGATTTAGGACCGGTAACAATTCATGATAACGCCAAAGCGTATTTTCGCGGCCAACCAGCGAATCGCGCGTCCAATCCTTGCCGAGTTCATTCAGACGGTACCGGGCCAGCAGCGGCGCACCGCACGGACATAACTGCCGGACCTCGTCCGCCCCGCAGGTTCGTCCGCAAACCGGACATTCCAAATGCGATAAATAGCTGAAGCTCATGCTCAAACAACCCGCTTTCCGTAATCTTATAAAGAAGTAAAAATATTAAAATTTATACAAAATCCTAACCGTGCGCACCTCCATTATTATTCATATAATTCCAATTTGTCAACACGGAATTATACACATAATACATGCCCGCATTCAAAAAAATGACAGCGATCACCGCCGCAAAACTTTCGGGCCAACGATCGCTGTCAAATAGAAAACGCCTCTACCTGGCCCGCTTGGCGCTTTTGCGGACCATACCCGAAATTCGGCCGCCCTGCGGGTTTGCCATGGCCGTCCGGTACAACTCCAGCAGCTGCCGGCTCGGCTCGTTCCAGCCTTGGGTCAGGGCGGCTTCCCGGGCTCGGTCCCCGATGCGGCGCAGCAACTCTTCATCCTGCAAGGGGAGAATGGCGTTAACCAGACTGCCCGGGACTTGTGGGTCGTACAGAAACCCGGTGATCCCTTCCTGGATTTGCTCCCGGCTGGGCGGGCTTGCGGCCGCCACGACGGCAAGTCCGGAAACCATCGCCTCCAGCAGGACGAGCCCCAGCGTTTCGGTCGTCGAAGGGAATACGAAAATATCGCTGGACGCATAAGCCTGGGCCAGCTGTTCCCCGTGCAAAAAGCCGGTAAACACCGTCCGCGTACCGGCGAAATGGGATTCAAGCCGTCCGCGGTGCGGTCCGTCGCCCACGATCGCCAGCCGGAAATCGTCCGAGGCGAGCAGAACGTCGCGGAGACGTTCGATTTCTTTCTCCGCGGCCAATCTGCCCACGTACAGCAGCAGCCTTTTGTCCGGTTCGCCGCCCGAAAGCATCCGGCGCATCTCATCGCTTCGGCGCCGGGCGCCGAACAGCTCCGTGTCCACCCCCCGCTGCCAAAGCCGGACATTGCCGAACCCGCGTGACAACAGCTCTTCCTGCACCGCCCCCGACGTGCAAAGATTCAAATCGGCACGGTTATGCAGCAGGCGCAAATATCTCCAGAGGACCGGCTTCAGCCAGGGAAGCTTGTAAAAATCGGCGTACTGCGGGACATGGGTATGATACGAAGCGACCAGCGGGTAGCGGCGCCCATACCATATGCCCGCTGCCCCCAGCACGGCCGGATTCACCACATGAACAAGGTCCGGCTTGAACGTCTGCAGCGCCTTGCCGACGCGTCGGCTCGGCAGCGCCAGCGGCAGGTTCGGGTACAGAAAAAACCGCAAGCTCGGAACTCCGATCACCTGGGCCCCTTCCACTTCGCTCACGCCCTGATCGGGGGCGACGACGAGCGCTTCGTGACCTTCCCGGACCAGCCAGCGGATGCTTTGCGTCAGCCGCGTGACGACGCCGTTTGTGGATGGATAAAACGTTTCGGTAATGAAGGCGATTTTCATTTGGCTTGTACGCCCCCTTTTAGCCCCAGCTCACATCGGGCAGCACATTGCTCATAACGACGCGGTCTTTATATTTCTGGGCGGTTTCGAAAATACCCAGCAATACCTCGTCCGTCAGCAGGTTCGGCGTAAGGCCAAGCTGCTGCAGCTTCGTATTTTTCGCGTGGAAATAATGCGATTCCTTTTCAACCCGAGGGTTGGGCAAATGGGCGATTTCCGTCTTATGACCTTCCCGTTCCGCCACTTTTTTTACCTTTTCCGCCAGCTCCAACACCGAAAACTCCTCGGTAAACTGGTTAAATACGCGAAACTCCCCGCGGTCGGCCGGATGATTGACGGTAATTTCGATACAGCGCACCGTATCCGTAATATTGAGAAAACCCCGGGTTTGCCCGCCTCGCCCGTACACGGTCAAATCGTGGCCGATCGCCGCCTGAATCAAAAAACGGTTTAGCGCCGTGCCAAACACGCCGTCGTAATCAAACCGGTTCATCAGCACCGGATCAAGCCGCGTCTCATCCGTATGCAGCCCGTAAACGACGCCCTGATTGAGGTCGGTCACCCGCAGCCCCCATATCCGGCAAATAAACATCAGGTTATGGCTGTCATGCACCTTCGACAGATGGTAAAAAGACCCCGGCTGCTTCGGATACGGCAGCACGTCCTTGCGCCCATTGTGCTCGATCTCGATATACCCTTCCTCAATGTCGATATTCGGCGTCCCGTATTCTCCCATCGTGCCAAGCTTGATCAAATGGCAGTCCGGCGCCAGTTCGCGGATCGCATAGGCCACGTTCAGCGTCCCCACTACATTGTTGACCTGGGTGAACACCGCGTGTTCCCGGTCGATCATCGAATACGGAGCCGACCGCTGCTCGGCAAAATGCACGAACGCCTCCGGGCGGACCTGGCGCATAACCTCGCACAAAAAGTCGTAGTGGTTCAAATCCCCAATATAATACCTGATCGTATTGCCCGTGAGTTCCTCCCACTTGGCCGCTCGCGCCTGAAGCGAAGCGATCGGGGTCAAAGAATTTGAGCGCAGCTCTTCATCCCATTTTCTCCTCGCCAAATTGTCGATGATCGCCACCTCATGCCCTTGTTTTGACAAATACAGCGCCGTTGGCCATCCGCAAAAACCGTCGCCGCCCGCAATAAGAACGCGCATTTTTTGGCCGACCTCCTTTAAATGATCGATGCTGAAATTTAAATTGGACTTGAGTTAACGATAACACCGCAATATTAAGGCGGCATAAAATGGCGGGAACTTTCCGGCAAGGCACGCGCATTTCGGCGAGGTACGTGCATTCCGGCGAGGTACGCTTTCCTTCATGGTCAGCCCGTTTCCGGCACGCTTTCGGCTTTCCCTTCTCTTTCCTTCTCTTTCCTGCCAGCGCACAGCCTCCAGTCCCTTTCGGCTTTACCGTTCTCCTCCTTCGCTTAGCATCCAGCCTTTCGCGCTTCCTCCCTTCGCCCTTCAGAAAGTGCTACAATAGATCATGTATACATAAGCGAAACTAAGACTCGGAGGAGATCAGCCTATGGAACCATTTGATACCCTGCTAGAAAAATACGCAGAACTGGTCATCAAAATCGGGGTCAGCGTGCAGCCCGGGCAGTGCTTGATGATCTACGCTCCCTTGGAAACCGTAGAGTTCACGCGGCTGCTCGTAACCAAGGCTTACCACGCCGGAGCCAAATATGTTCACGTCGATTGGGAGGATGAGCAAATTACCCGGATCAGGTACGAAAACGCTTCGGACGAATCGCTGTCGTATTATCCGCAGTGGCTCGCGGACATGGCCGAGCAGTTCGGGGCGGAAGGCGGCGCGGTGCTGCGGATTAAAGTGCCCGATCCGGAGCTGCTGGCCGGCATCCCGTCCGCCAAAGTATCCGCCGCCGTTAAAGCGGCCGCCAAGGCGCGCGAGAAGCATTTCGCCCAAACCCGCAACAATCAGATCAGCTGGTCGCTGATCAAAGCGCCCACGCGGGCCTGGGCCGATAAAGTGTTTACCGACCTGCCGGAGGAGCGGCGCATTCAGGCGATGTGGGAAGCGATTTTCCAAATGAACCGCGTCTACAGCGATGATCCGGTGGCGGCCTGGCGCGAGCATATCGATGAGCTTAAACAAAAACAGGAATACATGAACGCGAAACGTTACAAGCTCCTGCACTATCGTGCGCCAGGAACCGATCTATCCGTGGAGCTGCCCGAAGGCCATCTATGGCTGGGGGGCGGCGACTACAACGCGGCGGGCAATTATTTCGTGGCCAATATGCCGACGGAAGAAATTTATTCGATGCCCCACCGCAGCGGTGTAAACGGCACCGTTGCAAGCACGATGCCCCTGAATCTGAACGGTCAGCTGGTGGAAGGTTTAAAGCTGACATTCCGGGACGGCGAAGTGGTGGAATATGACGCCGAATCCGGCCGGGAGCATCTCGCCAACCTGCTGAGCACCGATGAAGGCGCCCGCCGCCTCGGCGAAGTTGCTCTGGTTCCGCACGATTCCCCGATTTCGCGGCTGAAGCGGATTTTTTACAACACCGGCATCGACGAGAACGCCTCTTGCCACTTGGCGCTCGGCAGCGCCTATCCGGTCAACATCGAGGGCGGAACCAAGCTGAGCAAAGAGGAATTGACGGCCAGAGGCGGCAACGTCAGCTTAACGCACGTCGATTTCATGATCGGCTCCGCGGAGCTCGATATCGACGGCGAACTGGCCGACGGCACGATCGAGCCGGTCTTCCGCAATGGCAACTGGGTGTAAGCTTTCAGACCCAAGGTTGGAGATGGGTGTTCTCCCATTGCGTTGCGGAACGGAGAATGGCCGTCACTTTAACCTCTCATTGGAAAAATCCAATAGATTGACGGGAATCGTACGCTATTGGGAGCTCTCATTGGAAATATCCAATAGAATTCACTCAAACCTTCCGTTTTGCGTCCTGCTGAACCTCATCTATTGGAAATATCCAATCAAGCCGCTGTATGTTTCACTTACTTTCCATTCTATTGGATATTTCCAATCAGAATGTGTTAAGAAAACAAGCCTTGAACCAAATGCAAAAAGAAGCTTCCTTTCCGCATCTGCCGCGAATCGGAAGCTTCTTTCGCTTTGTTTATCTATGGCTAATGGCCAACCCAGCGCAAGCGCACCCTGGCCCGGACCGGACGAAACGGCAGAGCTTACGCACTCTGCCCGCTGACCTGCGGGCATTCGCCGTCTTTCCCGCAGCGTTACGCGCCCTGCCCGCTGACCTGCGGGCATCCGCCGTCTTTCTCCGCTGCTTCAGCCGCTTGGAGCTGTGCTGCTTCGGACGTTTCGAACTGCCCCGCTTCAGTTGAACCGGTCTGCTCCGCCTGCCGCCGCAAACGGGCCAGCCCCCAAACCCCAAGTATCGCGATTGCCACCCCGATCGCTCCGAACCAGGTGATCGACGTCAACGTCACCTGGCCCACGGCCACGCCGCCAATGGCCGCGCCGGCCGCCATCGCCAACTGGTTCATCGATGAATTGAGGCTCAGCATGACGCCGGACGATTCCGGGGCCAGCGTGACGAGATTATACTGCTGCGTTGGCCCGGTGGTCCAAGCCGAAAATGACCATAGCATCAGCACCGCAAACACGGCGATCGGCGAATTTGCCGCGAAGGGCAGCAAAATCAGCGAAGCGATATGAATGATCATCCCGGCGGCCAACGTAAAGTTGACGCCCTTCTTGTCCGCGCTGAATCCCCCCGCTTTGGAGCCGATCAGACTGGCGATCCCGAAGGCCAGCAAAGCCGTGCTCAGCAGCCCTTCACCCATTCCCGCAACTTGAAGAAGATACGGCGAGATATAGGTATAGGCGATCGAATACCCGCCGAGCCAGAAGAAAGTGATCGCCAGCGCCAGCGCGATTTTCGGATTTTTCAGCATGGCAAGCTGGCCCGCCAGCGGTACGGGCTTGTCGCCTTGAAGCCGGGGAATCGTAAAGCGAATGACGATCATCGCCAAGATCCCAAGCAAAGCGATCCCCACAAACACAGCTTTCCAGCCAAAGCTTGAAGCGATTACCCGGCCCAGCGGAACCCCGACGATCAATGAAGCGGTAAAGCCCATAATTACAGTGGCGATTGAACTCGCCTGTTTCCCTGCAGGGGCGATTTGCGCCGCGATGCTAAGCGCCGTAACGACGACCATGCCCGCTCCCAGCGCCATGACCACCCGGGCGGCAATAAACCATCCGAAACCAGGCAGCACAAACGACAAGACGTTCGCAACCACAAATATGCCCAGCGACAGCAGCATGAGTTTGCGCCGGTCCATGGCGGCGGTGAAGGCCATCAAGATCGGCGTCCCGATCGCATAGGTCAGCGAAAAGACGGTGATCAGCTGGCCGGCCGCCCCAATGGATATGTCAAGCGCCCCGGCAATCTGGTCCAATATCCCCGAAATGATGTACTCCGACGTACCCACCAAAAAACTAATCAAAGCCAAAATATAAATCTTCCATGTATTCGACATTGGTGTTTTGCCCACTCCTTAAAGTTAATTATTATATTTCTAAAAACATAGAAATATACAGCAAAAAAAATTTACTTCAACAAATATGGCGCATATTTTTCCGCCACTTCGCGGTTCAAGCTGTAATAAATAAAGGTGCCTTCTTTCCGCGAATCCAGCAATCCGCACTCAAACAACTGCTTTAAATGATGCGATAGCGTCGAGTTGGCGACGGTCCTCAGCTTCTCTCCCAGCGAGACGCAGCATTGGTCCGGCTCGTTTGCCAGCAGTTTGACGATATTCAGCCGCGTCGGCTCTCCGAGCGCTTTATATACTTTTACGGCTTCGCGCGTCTCCGGGCTAATCTCCATTGGCAATGCCTCCTTTCTATACCGGTCTGCATATTTCTATATCGATGGAAATATAGTACCGTATTTCACCGTCCTTGTAAATCCCCAAAATGATATAATGCTGTTTCTTCCTGCAATACTCTAACGGTTGCCGCAAACGCTATTCCCGCAAAAATGGGGCATCCGATTTTCTAACGGATGTAATCGACGCTATTTGCCCGATAATCACCCTTAGCGGACGAAAATAGCCCAAATAACGCCGGTTGCATCCGTTAGATTTTTTCAAGCGAGTAAAATCAGCGATTTAACGGCGATAGCAACCGTTAGAAAAGCCCATCTAGAAAAGAACCCTGCGGCATCCCGCCGCGGAGCTCTTAACGACACTTGCTGCACTGGACTATTCCCGCACCCCGGTATAGATGCGGATCGCATCCCGCAAAAATTCGGCCGTACCCGGCTGCTGCTCATCATAATAAGCTTTAAAGCGTTCATCGTCCACGTACATTTGCGCAAGTCCGGCATGGGCTTCCTTGCTGTATTCGTTCCAAGAGTACGTCAGCCAACGCTTGTGCAAGTCGGCCGCTGTTTGCGCCAGCTCGCCGGCCGGATCGCCCGTTTTGAACGCGGCGGCCAAGACTTCCTTCAGTTCGCTTTCCAGCCGCGTCACCTCTTCATACTGCTCCTCGGTCATGTTCAGCAGCTTGCGGTTGGACTCCTCAACCTTGTCGTCCCCGTATTTTTGGCGGATTTCCCGGCCGTACTTTCTTTCGTTTTCTTCGATCAATTGCTTTTTGAAGCCCGCGAATTTTTCCTGATTGCTCATCATTATTCTCCCTTCACGCGCGTCAATCGTTTTTTCCACATTGGCGATCAGCGCGTCCAAGCGTTTTCTTTGGTCAAGGAGCTGCTCACGATGGTCCCGGAGGGCGCGAAGCTCATCAAAAGACGGGTCGGAAAGAATCGTCTTGATGTCTTCAAGGCTAAGGCCAAGCTCGCGGTAGAACAAAATCTGCTGCAGCCGGTCGACCTCTTTTTGTCCGTAAATGCGGTATCCCGACGAGTTCATTCTTGCCGGCTTAAGAATGCCAATCTCATCGTAATAACGCAGCGTCCGCGTGCTTATCCCGGCCAAACGCCCCAGTTTCTGAACGGTGTATTCCATGTGTTCACCTCCCGACGACTTCACTATAAACGTTGACGCAACGTGAAGGTCAAATCTTTTTTTAAAATTGTCCTAAAGACGGTTATTTTATGAAATCGGTCGGATTCAAACCGGTCATTTTTTTGAACAGCGTGCTGAAGTAAGGCACGTTTTTGTAGCCGACCCGCTCCGCCACCTCGTAAACGAGCATCTTCCGCTCCATCAGCAGCTCCCGCGCTTTTTCGATGCGGACCCGGGTCAAATAGTTGTTGAAGGTTTCGCCCGTCATGTTTTTGAAAATAATCGACAAATGGTTTCGGGAAATATATATTTTTTCCGACAGCTCGGCCAAGGTCACTTCCTCGGCATAATGCTCATGGATGTATTGGGTCATAAAATCGACGACCTGCCTGTGCTTGCTGTTCCCCCGCCACTGCCGGCTCGCGCAGATGAAGGAAATTTTGGCGGACAGCCACTCGGAGAGCTGCTCCAGGCTTGTCAAACCGACCAGCTCTTTGGTGATCCGCTCGCCGGGCACGAGATCGTCGAGAACGACGCCGGCCTCGTACAAGCAATACGTAAATACGCCCCACAGCTCGCTCGCCAGCACTTGAACGTATTCGGGCGTAAGGGCCTTCCGCGGCCCAAGCCGCCCCAGATAGTCGGCCACCAGCCTTTTGGCCGTCTCCTCCTGCGACGCTTTAATGGCCGAAGCCAGCTCCACATAAAATTTAACCGGCAGGGTCTCTACCGTTCCTTGGGACGCGCTCTCCTCCTTTTTGTACATATACAAATAATAACCGGGTTCCGTTCGGCCCGTCCGCAAATCGATGGCCCGGAACGCTTCTTCCGTGGAATCGGGAATCTCCAGCCACTGCCGCTTCAAGCCGCCGATCCCGACGAGAATGACCAGCTTCAGGCAGCTTTTGACGGCGTCGATCAGATTTCTCCCCAGCTCGGCCAGCTTCGCCGCAAGCCGCTCTTCCGGTTCTTCCGGCTGCGGATGAACGAGCAGCACCGCACGCGTACTGTGCAGCTCGGTATACTCTATCCGCGAAAACATCTTCCGGGCGACCTCGCCGGTAATGTTGCTGATGGCGAAGCGGAACAGGTTCCAATCCGACAGGCCCGCCGAGTTGGCGCGTTCGTCGCGCACCAAGTCAACGGCAACCGCGACGTGGCCGACCTCGGACCAATAACGGTATGGCTCCGGCAGCCGCCCTGCTTCGCGGTAAAAAAGGTCCAGCGTCCCCGCCGCCGCCGATCTGACCCATTCTTTTTCGACGAAAGGCTCGTACAAGCTCAGTTTTTGTTCCATTTCCCCTTGTTTTTGCTGTTGTTCCCTCTCCCGGGCCAGTTCCCCGATCACTTTGGACAAAATCGTTTTAAGCGTAGGCACGCTGATCGGCTTCGATACGTAGTCGCTGACATTAAACCGCAGCGCTTGCCGGGCATGCTCAAAATCGGAATACCCGCTGAAAATAACAAATTTTCCGGGGTAACCCTCCTTGCGCAGCTGCTCGATCATATCGATTCCGCTCATCGACGGCATATAAAGATCCGTGATGACGATGTCCGGCTCGGTAGCGCGCACCACGTTTAAGCCTTCCTCGCCGTTCAAAGCCTCACCCACCCACTGCGCTCCCAGTTGCTCCCACGGGATGGCCCGCTTCATGCCCTGCAGCACCTGGCGTTCATCATCGATGATGGCGATTTTCCACATTTTTAGTAGCCTCCTTCAGCTTGTTTCCAGGATGAATTTTCACCGCTTGCCGGTTCGATGCTTTCGGCGATTTCAAACGGATCATGGACAGGCGGAACCGGCGGCTCCTGAAGACGGGGCAGTGTAATGACGACGCGGGTTCCTCCTTCCTCCCGGTCGGACAGCTCCACGCCGTAAGCGCCTTCAAAGTACCCGGCGATCCGCTCCTTCACGTTGCGGATGCCATAGCCCCCGGTGCGCCGCTTGGGCCTCCGGTCCGCCGAAGGCTTCAGGCCGCTGCCGTTGTCTTCGATCACGATCCGGATCTGCTGCGGCCGATCCTCCAGCGCAATCGCAATATGCCCCTCGCTCCGCGCGTTAAATCCGTGCACGATGGCGTTTTCGACGAAAGGCTGCAGCGTCAGCTTCGGCAGAAACAGCTCTTGAAGCGGATAAGGCGCATGGATGTCGTACGTCAGCTCTCCGCCGCCCGCCTGCCAGCGGAGCTGCTGAATTTCCAGATAGCAGCGGATATGCTCCAGTTCCTCGCTAACCGTGATGAAGCTGTCGCCGTTGGACAAGCCGATGCGGAACATGCGCCCCATCAGCTCGAGAATCCGGCTCAGCTCATCCTGGCCGGCCTCGATGGCCATCCAGTTCAGCTGATCCAGCATATTGTAGAGAAAATGCGGGTTGATGTTAGCCTGCAGCGCTTCGATTTCCGCTTTGCGCTGCTGCTCGTAACGCCGCTGCAAGGAACGGTACAGCTCCTCGATCCGCTCGTTTTGTTTGCGGTAACCGGAAAACAGATAGCCGAATTCATTTTCATAATCGCCGGGCAGCTCGACATTGTTGCCGTCCACAAAATACAGCCGCATCGCCGCCACCAGCTGCTTGATCGGCTTGGTAAACTGCCGGCTCAAATAATGCGTCAGCAGCAGCACCAATAGCATCGCGCCGATCCCGATCAGCCCGATCACGAGCGCGAGCCCGAAACTGCTGCTGGTAATATCGCTCCAATCGGTAATTTCCACGAGCATCCAATGGGAATCGGCCGGTTTGGAATAAACGAGCAAGGAATCGCCGAGCCCTTCGCCGCCCCGGATATGCACGTAGCCGGACCGCTCGCTTTTGACGTCGATCCACCTGGACAACTCGGCGGACCTTGGCGTTTGCCCGATTTCCAGCGTCTGCTCCCCCAGCGTGTCGATCATCATCCGGTTGGCCGCGGCGGAAGGTCCGGCCAGCAGCTTCTCGATTTCCCGGGCCTTGACGTGAACCACCAGCACGCCCAGGTATTTGTCCTCCTCGACGATTTTGCGGGCAAAGCTGAGCACCGGCACATCGCCTTGAAAGCTGGGGATTTCGTGTTTTCCGGACCAGGCAAAATCGTTGTTGGCTAGCGCCTTGGAGAAGTCCTGACCCGCCAAATCGTCTAGGCTGCGGAATTGGATATAGCTGTTGGCGTCGCCCCGCAGCGGGCGCTGCATATATAAATCGATGCCCTGGATCAGCGGGATCGAATAAGTCAGGTTGGCGAGCGCATGCTCTACGCTCAGCGATCTGCGGTAGCGGTCGTATTCGTCCTGACGGTCCCGCAGAAACGTGATCAGCTCGTTGTCACGGGAAGTCGACAAGGAGATCTGCTCGATCATCACCAGCCGGGTCGAGATTTCGTTGTTTAGTTCGTCGAGCAGCAACTGCTGGTAGTGCGAGCTCGTCCGCACCAGCGAATTGGAGGAGATGCGGTAGCTAGCCCAGGCGATGCACAGCAGCACAAGGATCATAAGCACGGCAAAGCTGCGGAAAAAGAGACTGTCGATGCGGTATTTTTTAAAAGGATTGGTCATTCTTTAGCTGCACTCCCTTCAAGTCAAGGCAAAAAACGGTAAAGCCGCGAAACGTTATTTCACGCTTTACCGTTATTTAATTTGCCGCAAGCCGCCCTTATCCCTTTATTCCGGTCGTGGCAATCCCCTCGACGAAATATTTTTGCAGAAACATAAAGATGACGGTGGCCGGAACGATGGAAACGAGCGACATCGCCAATAGCTGCCCCCACTCCTGCGCCGACTGGGAATCGTTGATCATTCGCAGCGCCAGGCTGACCGTATATTTGTCGACCGAGTTCAAGTACAGCAGATGGCCGAGGAAATCGTCCCAATTCCACAGGAAGCAGAAAATCATCACCGTGACGATCGCCGGTTTCATCAGCGGCATCACCACGCGCAGGTAGATTCCGAACCAGGAGCAGCCGTCGATCTTGGCCGATTCGTCGAGCTCCTTGGGAATGCCGCGCACGAACTGGATCAGCAGGAATACGAAAAACGTTCCGCCCGCGCCGCCCGCCAGCATATGGGGCACGATAAACGGCCAATACGTATTGACCCAACCGAGCTGATGAAACAAGGCGTACTGCGGGATGATCAGCACTTGTCCGGGCATCATCAGCGTCAGCATGAACAGGGAGAACCAGAGGTTTTTCAGCGGAAAATTCAGCCTCCCGAAGCCAAACGCCACCAGCGTGCTGGACACGAGCGTGGCGGCCATCACAGCCAGCTCAAGGCCAAAGGTATTGAGATAAAAGTCGCTAAAGGAATGGCCCGGAACCGAGTTCCACCCCTTGACGAAATTGCTCCACTGCGGCGCCGACGGGAAAATATTCGGCGAAGCCAGCTCGCTGTTCGTTTTGAGCGAGGCGCCGATCCACCAAAGCACCGGATAAATCATAACGAGGCTGAACATAATCATAAACGCGTGCCGGATCAGCGGCTTCCATTTGAACGTCATCTGCCTTTTCTCCCTTCCGTCTCCGTTTCGTAGAACACCCAATATTTCGAGCTGCCGGCGATGATCAGCGTGGCGACCACGATCATAGCCAGCATGATCCAGGCGAGCGCCGAGGAATAACCGAGCTGATAGCGGCTAAACGCCCGTTCGTAAAGGTATAGGGCATACACGTAAGTCGAGTTCATCGGCCCGCCGTTCGTGATGACAAACGCCGATGTAAACATTTGGAAGGCGTTGATCACGCCCATGATCAGGTTGAAATAGAGAACCGGCGACAGCATCGGCAGCGTGATGTTGAAGAACTGGCGGAACCGGCCGGCGCCGTCCACCGCCGAAGCCTCGTACAAGTCGTTTGGAATCTGCTTCAAACCGGCCAGGAAAATGACCATCGAGGAGCCGAACTGCCATACGGTCAGCAGCACCAGCGTGCTGAGCGCGGTGTCGGGACTGGTGATCCACCCTTTGCCCTCGATCCCGAACACGGCGATGATTTTGTTGAAGATGCCGTCCACGCCGAAAATGTTGCGCCACAAAAGCGACACCGCGATGCTCCCGCCGATCAGCGAAGGGAAATAAATCGCCGTCCGGTAGAGGCCGATGCCCCGGACCGCCTTGTTCAAGATCATCGCCACGAGCAGCGCGGCGATCAGCTTTAAGGGAACCGACGCCAGGACGTACAGGAATGTCACCTTTACGGAGTTGACGAATTTGGAGTCCGCGGTGAAGATCAGTTCATAGTTGCGGGTGCCGACCCAATTGATTGGCTCCATCAAGGTATAGTCGGTAAATGAATAGTATAGCGACAAAAAAAGCGGATACGCCGTCAGGCCGATAAAACCGAGCAGCCATGGCGAAATAAACAAATAGCCGGCGACCGGGGCATTCCATTTCTTCGGCTTGGCCCGGCGCTTTTTGGCGATGGGCTTGGGCGCGTCGGTTGCGGCAACGGCTGGGGAACTTTTCATGCTTGCTCACCTCTGTTCGTTCAATCTTGTTTCTTGATTTAATTCAAGTATAAGGTGAGCATGAAAGCGCTTGTAGAAGAGGAATCCTCGATTTCTTTTAAAATATCACGAAAAAAGGGGACAACCCGCTAAAAACTAAAGCGGCGGGCCAGGCTGACTTAGAAGAAACTCCAGAAGCGCACAACATAGGTGCAAAAAATGTCCTTATTCCGGCGATATCCCCCCACTTGAAAGAAATAGAGGGCATTGATGCCGCTATTTTCCCGAATCCTTTGGAAAATCCAGCGTTCTGGTCCAGTCATCGGAAAATAAGTGCATCAAATGCCGCTAATGAATTAAACATGATGGGGTTCCTGATAATAAGTGCATCAAATGCCGCTATTCTAAAGGCCAATTTTTAGATTGCTGGGTTAAGGCGAGATTGCCCCCTTCTGTTTTGTCCCGCTGTGGCGGTGTCGGTCGAATTTATTCTTTTTGAACTATAGCTGCTTCCTGTTTCGCTTCGTCATTTGACGAACCGTGTCCGGGACCAAGCATCTGGAGGATCACCACCCCGGCAATAATCAAAGCGATACCGACAATACTGCCGGCATTGATCTTCTCCTTCCAAATGAGTACGGAGATGATGACCGTCAATACGGAACCGAGCCCGGACCAAATGGCGTAAGCGGCATTAAGCGGAATCGTTTTGAGCGACAGCGACAAAAAATAAAAGGCGCAAACGAAGGCCGCGACCGTGATGATCGAAGGCGCTAATTTGGTAAATCCTTGGGAAGCTTTAAGCATTGAAGTTCCGATCAGTTCGCTGGCGATAGATATCATCAGAAATAAATAAGCCACTATTTTTCCTCCTCGATCCTGTTTGCGATATAGCGGAGCACCTTTTCTTTTAATGCTTGATCCGGCGGGGCAAATCCAAACATTTCGGCAAACCACAGACCGTCGGCGGCAAGTCTGAAGAGTGTCGAAACCACGGGATCCAATCCGTCATTTTCGATGCTTTTTTGGAGCTCCCGGTATTCGGCCTGCATTTCCCGCAAAAGATGCGGATTGGTGAAAAGCGCGGTGGAGAGCGCGATCGACATGCCGTTTTCGTGTTTTATCGAATCATGGGTTGTCTCCATATAGGCTCTGATCCACTTCCCTTTTTCACTCGGGTCCTTGTCCGCCCGGGTCCTGACGCTGCCGACGAAGTCATCGGAAAATTGCTTGACCATGCCCGAGATCAATTCCTCCTTGTTCGGGAAATGATAAAGCAGGCCGCCTTTGCTGACTCCAGCTTCTTGGGCGACGGCATCCAGGGTTAGATGCTCAACGCCGCTTTCTCTAGCCACTTTTGCGGCAGCCTGTAATATCGCGTTCCGTTTGGAAGCTTTTTTTGAGCCGTCCATGAAATCACCTCCGAATATACTATACCGTCTGGACGGTTCAGTTTCAATTTTTTTTAACTGCTTGCTCTTTTGCCGGCTTAACCCGTGTTCCCCACGTTGGAAAAATCCAATAGATTGGCTTGATTAGCGGCTCCGATAGTACGTTGATTGGAAAAATCCAATAGATTTGCAGCAGTTCGGCACTTTTGCCGGCTTTCGTTCCGAATCTATTGGAAAAATCCAATCTAGCCAGCAGCGGAAGTTACCATTCTGAAGCTCTATTGGATAATTCCAATGAGAGGCATACAAAACGCGCCAACGAAAAAAGAGGAATGGCTTCCCATCCCTCCGAAATAAGTCCGTAAATGAAATTGAATCGTACAATGACGATCTTGGTTTCCTAAATTAATAAATCCGTCTGCCCCGTTCGTCGGGGATCCCGCTTTTGCGGTAGAAATACGTGTTGATCTGATCCCGCCATTCCTTAGCATGTTCCGCCTGCTCCGCCAGCCGGTCCGCAACCTGCTTGTACAGCGAATCGGGGATCAGGCCGGCCAGGCTGGACCAGGCTTCTTGCAGCCGGGCGGCGCGCTCCGCGCCAGCGAAATGCGTGTCGTAGATGTGCTGGATGACCGTTTTGCCGGAATGGAGGACATGGGTGTAAGGAACGTGATGGAAAAACAGCAGCAGTTCATCCGGACAGCTCTCCAAAGATTCGTAACGCCTAAAATTGGGCTCGGCGTATTGGGCCGTATAACCCGTTCCCGTCGCTTTGGTCCGGTCCACGCCAATCCCATGGCAATCGGCAAAATGGTACGTCCCCCACAGCGAATACTCATAACCGTCGACGTTGGGTCCGTAATGATGGCCGGGATTGACCATAAACCCGATGCCGAGCGGCGCCGTATAGGATTCGTAAATATTAAGGGAATCAAGCAGGATGCCGAGAATCGTCCGAACCGTACGCTCGCCGTCCCCAAACGTCAGGCGGATCCACTCCTCGGCGATTTGCTCCGCAGTCAGCTCCGGATTCCAGGCGAGCCGGCCGTATCCGTACAGATTGGCCTGAGCCAGCAAATGTCCGGTCCAGTTGGCGTCGTCCCCAATGTTGGACACGGCCGCGAAGCCGCCATATCGGTTCCCGTGCGCCGAACCGTCGACGATGCGTCTCACGGGCGTGCCCTTCCCCTGGAAATACGTATCAAATTCCAGCACTTCCTTCCATTGCGGCACCAAATAGCACACATGCCGCTGCTGTCCGGTATATTCCTGGGTAATCTGAAACTCGATCATCTGGTTCGTGGCCGGCATTGCGCCGAGGAGCGGCGACACGGGCTCCCGCACCTGAAAATCGATCGGCCCGTTTTTCACCTGCAGGATGACGTTTTCATGGAAACGGCCGTCCAGCGGCACAAAATGATCGTACGCCGCCCTGGCCCGGTCCGTCTTCCGGTCGCGCCAATCCTGCTTGCAGTTGTACACGAAGCAGCGCCAAATGACAACGCCTCCATACGGCTCCAGCGCTTCGGCCAGCATATTGGCGCCGTCCGCGTGATCGCGGCCGTAAGTGAACGGCCCGGGCCGGTTCTCCGAGTCGGCTTTGACGAGAAAACCGCCGAAATCGGGGATATACCGGTTAATCTCCGCCGCCCTGTAACGCCACCACCGCCGAACCTCAGGATCCAACGGGTCCGCCGTAGGCAGGCCGCCGATTTCCAGCGGCGCCGCGTAATTGACGCTGAGGAACAGCTTGATCCCGTAACCGCGGAAGATCCCGGCAAGCCCGGCCACCTCCGGCAGATACGCCTCCGTGATCAGCATCGTTTCCAGACGGTGCACATTTACGTTGTTGATCGCTAGCGCGTTCACCCCGACGGATGCCAGAAGCCTGGCGTAATCGCGAATTCGCCCCAAATCCGAGGTGATTTTGCCGCCCGCGTAAAAGATCGAATCCCCGGCATAACCGCGTTCGATCGAGCCGTCGATATTGTCCCACTGGTTGATCATGCGCAGCCTCCCCGCGGGACGCTCCCGGATATCCAGACCGCCGATGGCGGCGCCTGTGCCCATGAGCCGCAGCAAATGGAACACGCCGTACAATACGCCGGCGGACGCCTCCGCCCCAATGACGATCCGCTTTCCGCCGGAAACGGAGCGGATCGCATATCCTTCCGCGCCCAAGCGCAGATCCCCGGCGTCCGCAAACGCTTGGTCCACCGCGCCGCCGCGTCCAAATACGCCCAGCACGATGGAAGCTTGATCTCCTGCTTCATCAGCAATCTGAGGCGCGGAGCCCGCGATCCCCTCCATCCCCCGGACAAGTTCGGCGGCGGCATTTTGCAGGATGTCATCCTTGGCTTCAACGAGAATGCTTGTATAGGCGGCATATTCCTCAACCCGGCTTCCCGAGGCTGCCCGGCGATAACCGAGCCACGCTTCATAACCGGTAGGTTCCGACAACGCCGGATTGTTACTCACGTAAAACTCCTCCTATCCTATGATTTGAAAAAGCGGCTGATCCGCCAAAAAATGCACGGGCACGGACGGAAAAGCAGCCTGAAGACGCTTGGCGAGGTATTTCATGCCCGGGGCTTCGCTCGGACCGTGGCCCAGCACGAGCAGCGCCCGGTTCAGCCCCTGATGCGCCGCATCCCGCACGTATTCCGGCGTCTCCCATTCCGGGCCTTCCCCGGCTACGACCAGGTCCACGCCGCGCTCGGCAAACAGCGGAATCGCCAGCTCTCCGCCGCCCCGGTAGCCTACGAGCAGCCCGACGCGCGAGCACACCGTCCGGGCGTCGCCGACAAAGCGGACAAACGGCGCCTCCAGCTTGGTTCTTAAATGCTGCGCGATATCGGCTAGCGGGGTCGGGGGAAGCTCCAATATGGCTGCCGCGGGTTGATATTCCTTGACGTAAGCTTCCCAGCCGGCCTCTTCCACGAACCCCGCCATTATCCCGTCCGGCTCATAGCGGTGTATGCCGTCATGGAAACGGTAAACCGCAATCCCCGACTCCTCGATCAGCCGCCGTTTTTGCCGGACGACCGGGTCATTAGCCGCTGGCTGCTTGCCCGGGCGATGGCTGTAAAACAACCCTTCGTGCGTGATCAGCAGGTTCACCCCCAAGGCCACCGCCCGCTCGAGCACCTGCTGCGACGCCATAAACGCTGTCGCTATCGCCTCGACTTCGGCCAAGAAATTCCCCGTTTCCAGTCTGTCGACTGATTCCTCGCCAAGCGCCCCGCCTTCCTCCGTCAATTTGCCGATCACATCCCGAATCCGTATAGCCATAGCACCCTCCCTTTCCTGGAACATGCCTGGCCCGGAACCAAAAATTCGTTCCGGGCTAGCCCAACATGTACAGTATCACTCGTAAGCCAGCGCAGCTTCCTTCAGCTGTTTGTAGGCTTCTTCCGGCGTGATTTTGTTAAAGCTCAGCTGATCGTGAACGAGCGGCCAATCCTTGTCGATATAGTTGGTCCAGCCGCCCGGGCCGGCCGTCCAGGTCTGCCCGTCCTGCTCCGTGGCGCGCAGCAGCCCCATACCGACCTTGTCAACATCGCTCATACTCTCTTCCAGCGCCGTCGCGTTGTCCTTGTTTACCGGCAGCCCGCGCGAAGTTTTCAGGATCGCGGCGGCTTCCGGATCATTCACAAACCAGTCGATGAATTTCTCGGCTTCTTCCTTATACTTGGAGTTTTCCGAAACGGCCAGATACATCGACGGCTTCAGCCATCCGCCCGCTTCTTCGGCCCGCGGCATCGTCACCAGCGCATACGCGCCCGGCTTCAGACTGTCCCATGCGCCATAGTTGTTGGAGAAACTGTAGCGGAACAGGATTTTTCCGGCCACCATCAAGTCCATTTGCGGATCGAATTCTTTATCCGAGGAATTCACATCGGCCGGCGGAACCAGCCCTTCCTTGCGGAGTTCTTCGAACCGCTTCGTCCACTCCAGGAACGATTCCTGGTCGACATTGAATTTGCCGTCATCCGTAATGACCGTGCCTTTACCTTTGCTGTATTGGTATGCCGAATACATAAAATAGTTGGCCGCGTAATCCTTGGTGAAATATTGGCCGCTGGGCAGCTTGCCTTTGAATTCTTTGGCTAAGGCAAAGAAATCGTCCCAAGTCCAACCGTTTTCCGGGTTTTTGATGCCCAGCTTATCCAGCGCCGCTTTGTCGTAAATCAACCCGAAAGCAACGGAACCAAGCGGCATGGCATACTGTGTTCCGTCCTTCTGTCCCCCGGCCAGCAGCTTCGGATCGATCTTCGCAACGTCCACCGAATCCAGCGGTGACAATTGATTGCGTCCGGCCCAGTCCGGAGCCCAGCCCGGGTCCAGCTGGATGATGTCCGGCGCGTTTTTGGCGGCCGCCTGTGTCGACAATTTGTCCAAATAGCCGTCCATCCCGGAATATTCCGGCTCAAACGTAATGTTCGGATGGTTTTTCGTGTACAGTTCCAGTGCGGCCAGCGTGGCTTCATGCCGTTCTTGAGATCCCCACCACATCATGCGCAGCTTGATTTGTCCGTCTCCTCCCGCCCCCGATGCGCTCCCCGCACCGGCCGTTTCTCCGTTGGCTCCGCCCGGCTTTCCACCGCCGCCGCATGCCGCAAGCATCCCGACGAGGGAAAGCGCCATCAGCGAAACCAGTAAACGCTTCCATTTCAACATGGATGAACCCCTCCCATTCGCTTCTGAGTAACTTGTTTACATCTCTATAGTAACTAGTTCAAATGGAAGAGGATATGAGAAAAATGCACGATTTGTTATAAAATTCCTCGAAAATATGGATCAGGCGTACATCTCTTTTGAGTCTATTCGATAATAAGCAGCTTTTGACCGGAAATGAACCGCATCATAAATTCTTATCATCTTAAAAAATGCTCCAGTTAAACTCGCGCGACAACCGCTCCAGCAAATGGACGCCCGCGATACTGTTTCCTTTCGGGTTTAGCGCCGGTCCTACCACGCCAATTCCCCAGCGCCCGGGCACAAGGGACAAAATCCCGCCCGATACGCCGCTCTTGGCCGGCAATCCCGCTCCGATCGCAAATTCGCCCGAGCCGTTGTACATTCCGCAAGTCACCATAAACGTTTTGGCGATCTGCACAAAGCGCCGGGGAACCAGCTCCTTGCCGGTAATCGGGTCCGTGCCGTCCATAGCCAGCACCAAAGCCATACGGGCCAAATCGGCGCAAGTTACCTCGATCGAGCAGTGGCGGAAGTAAACCTCCAACACCTGTTCCACATCGCAACCCAGCGTCCCTTTATCGAGCAAAAAATAAGCCATCGAGCGGTTCAGATGGCCCGTCGCCGCCTCCGACCGGTACACCTCCAAATTGTAATCCAGCGCGGGATTCCCGGCCAATTCGCGAAAAAAATCCAGGATGCGGGCCGATTTGTTCAACGCGCCGTCGCCTTTGATCATCGAAGACACCACGATCGCCCCCGCGTTGATCAGCGGGTTAAACGGAATCGCCGGCTGCACCAGCTCGAGCTTCATGATCGAATTAAAGTTGTCGCCCGTAGGCTCCATGCCCACCTTGGAAAAAACCGCTTCTTCTCCATGATCCATCAACGCAAGGATCAACGTAAACACCTTAGAGATGCTCTGCATCGTAAACGGAGCCTGGGCATCTCCAACGCTTACAGATCTTCCTCCCGCATCGATCAGATGAATCCCCAGCAGATGCTTGGGCGATTTCGACAATTCGGGAATGTACGTGGCCACGGTCCCCTTTGCGCTTTCCAGCCGGCTCGTTTCCACCCATTCCGATAAGTATGCTTCCAGCCGATCGAGCTCGTTCATGGCCTGTTTCCTCCAATCGATCACGATGTTGACCGGGGCGAGACGCCGGCGATGCCTTCAAGTTCGCCCCAGCCATAATACGCTTACCGCTGCGAATCGCTCAGCTTCTGCTTGGCCAAACGGATCATTTCCCGGACCATCGAGCCGCCGATGGCACCGCCGATTTTACCGGCCTCCTCCGAGGTCAAATCCCCGTTATCGCCTTCCTTTAGCGGCACGCCAAGCGATTCGGCCACCTCGTATTTCACGTCGTCCGGATGCTGCGGATCGACAGGATAACCTTCACGCCGCATAACCTCCGCTTTGAACTGCTTCAGGTCCGCTTCATTGGCGCCCTCCGCCGCCGGACCGTTTCCTTTTCTTTTTACCATGGATATCCCTTTCTTTCAATCAAGAATTATCCATAACATGCCCCGATTCAGCTTTTCCCATGCCGGACGACCATATATAAACCATGCTTTTAAAATAAGTCCGGCCCGGTTCCTCAAAAGCACAGAAAGACAAGGCAAAATAAATCATGGAAAAAACGTATAACCGCCCGGCAAAAACGGAATGACATATTATTGAACATTGTTTTTCGTGACGCAGATCATAGTCCTTATGAGTGATAAAAATGATAATTTAATCCGATAACAATTTTTTATCGAAATATCTCGATGCCGACATCATGAACTGCTCCGTCATGGAAAGAAGACTTTTTGCACAACCTTTAAAGAAAAGAAGGGTTAGACATGAACCTGAATCAATATGTTCCGATCATCCCCAAACCGGTCAAAGCCGCCTTAAAACCGGCTCAGGAAGTGGGAATCATCCTCGTTTCCGCGCTGCTCGTCGCCGCCGGGCTTAATTTGTTTCTGATCCCCCACAAGCTGCTGTCCGGCGGGCTGACAGGGGTTGCCTCCTTTATCGGTTATTTTACGGACTGGAATATATCGATTCTGTACTTTCTGCTGAATGTCCCTCTTATCGCCTGGGGCTGGAAAGCGGTCGGGCGGCGGTACATCATTTTAAGCTGTATTTCCGTCGCGAGCACGACGTGGTTTATGGCGATCATCCCGCAGATCCAGGTGACCAACGACCCGATTCTCGGCGCCGTGTGCGGCGGGATCATCTCGGCGGCGGGCATCGGCTTTTCGCTGCGCGTAGGCGGCTCGACCGGCGGCTTCGATATTCTCGGATCGATCGTTACCCGTAAACATGACGTGGCCATGGGCAACATTTTGTTCCTCTTGAACGGCATCGTGATCGTGGCGCTCGGATTTCTGCAGAGCTGGGACCTGGCCCTCTACTCCATGCTGTCGACCTTCGTCAAAGGCAAGGTCGTCGACATGATCCATGTCGGACATATCAAGGTGACCTGCTTTATCATCACCAAGCAAAAAGAGAAAATGCTTTGCCGCTTGCGCCAGCTGCATCACGGCATCACGTGCATCCACTCGGAGGGCGGGTACAGTGAAGAGAAAAATTATATGCTCATGACGGTAACGACGCGATACGAACTGGCCGCCGTCCGCAAAGCGGTGGCCGAAACCGACCCGCAGGCATTCATGAACGTGGTGCAGTCCACGGAAATCTTGGGGAGGTTCGCCCGGACGGCGAAATAACGCCGAAAACATTTTCCCTGATTTCCGCGACAGCTAGCGATTCCCCAGCGTGAAATCAAAAGAGGCCGGTTCCCATGGTTGGAAACGGCCTCTTACTGTGCAGCCTTTAAATATTTAAGTTACTTTTCAAGCCCGTATATCTCGGACAGCTGGTCAAGCATCAGATTTGCCGCTTTGATGCCGCCGGCAGTATTCCAGATGGCGTCGTCCACTTTATAGGCTTTGCCGTTTTTCACCGCGTTCAGGTTTTTCCACAGCGGATCGTTCGTCCAGTCCAGTTCGGTCTGGTTGGCTTTGCCGTCGCCTATGTCATAAGTAAAGTAGAACAACCGGTCGGCGTCCGCTTCGGACAACCGTTCTTTCGTAATTTCATCGACGAACGTATCTTTGGCGTTTTTCGTCATTTCATTTCTGGCGATGCCAAGCTGCTCAAAAATAATTCCGGAGAACGTGTTCGTGTGATATACGCGGGTTTTGCCGTCCATGAACCGGACCACTGATACCGTTTCTTTCAGCTTATCGCCGGCTTTGGCTTTAAAGTCTTCGATCCGCGCTTCGAAGGCGGCCAGCAGTTCGTCGCCTTTGTCGGTCATTCCAAGCGCTTCGGCGTACAGCTTGAAGTTGTCCATCCAGTTGCCGCGCAGGTCTTCGGACATCACCGTAGGCGCGATCGCATTTAGTTGCTCGTAAACTTTCTCCTGGCGCATCTTGTTCCCGATGATCAAATCAGGCTGCAGTCCGGCGATCAATTCCAGATTCGGCTGGCTCTCCTCGCCAACTACTTCAACCCCGTCCATCTCGTCTTTAATATGCGCATACCATGGGTCCCCCGTCCAGGAGCGGACGGCGCCGACCGGTTTAACTCCCAGAGCAAGCAGCGCTTCCGTGCCTTCATTGGTCAAAACGACGACCCGCTTCGGCGTACCTTCTATTTTCGTCTCTCCCATCGCATGTTTAACGGTACGGACAGCGCCGGCGGCCGTATTACCGCTAGAGTTACCATTCTCCGCGGAAGGCGTCCCGTTTGACGCTTTGGTGGTATTATCGGAAGCTCCTTGGCTTTGATTGCTTCCGCATCCGCTCAGCGCCAGCATGAGCGCCAAAATGGCGAGCCCCCACCATACGGCGCGTTTTCGGATGATGTGATTACGAGTAAAGCTCATTAATGATCCCCCTTAAAAATATGTCTGCAAAGTACTTGTTATAGGTGATAATGATTATCATCTTCACCACGATGTTCAAAACTATAAAGCATGTCAGACCTCTTGTCAATCCATTAAGAATGATTCTCATAATCATTGACAGTCCGCACCGCATCTTCTAATATTTAATGGATATTATTTTCTTGAACTGGAAAGTGGGAATTTGCCTCATGAAAGGTTTCGGCTTATTGATTTCGCTATTTGCCCTGGCCGCAGCCCTCGTTTGCAGCATCAGCTTCGGCGTGACGGACATCCCTTTCGGTACCGTGTGGGAATCGTTTGTCCGCCCAAACGGCAGCAACGAGCATCTGCTCATTCAGACGGCCCGGGTACCGCGGGCCTTTATCGCCGCCGCTGTCGGCGCTTGCCTCGCGGTTGCGGGAGCGCTGATGCAGGTCGTCACCCGCAACCCGATCGCTTCGCCGAGCACGCTTGGCGTTAACTCCGGCGCGGCCTTCTTCATTATCCTGGCGACCGGGTGGCTGGGCATATCGGGCATGCAGCCCCTTACCTGGGTTGCTTTGACCGGAGCGGCCTTAAGCGGAATGGTCGTGTTTTTGCTCGGAAGCATCGGACGTGACGGCATGACGCCGCTCAAAATCACGCTTGCCGGCGCTTCGATGGCCGCTTTTTTCTACTCGCTCACGCAGGGACTGATGCTCTCCGACGGCAAAATGTTCGATCAGGTGCTCGTCTGGCTGGTCGGATCCGTTGCGGGACGGGGAATGGACCAACTCGTTGCCGTTCTTCCTTATATGGGGGCCGGGATGGTTATCGCTCTCCTTCTGTCCGGACAGCTGAATATCCTGGCAATGGGAGATACCGTAGCGCAAGGGCTCGGGCAACGCACGGGCCGAATTAAAACTTTGGCTACGGCGGCCGTGATTCTGCTCGCCGGAGGGTCGGTTGCGGTAGCCGGTCCGATCGCGTTTGTCGGGATCATTATCCCGCATATCGTCCGCTATTTCATAGGCGCGGATTACCGCTGGATCTTGCCTTACTGCGCCTTGTTCGGGGCCTTGCTCTTGGTGTCGGCCGACATCGGCTCAAGGTACATCGCCATGCCCAAGGAAGTTCCGGTCGGGGTCATGACCGCGCTGCTCGGAGTACCGTTTTTCGTATATATCGCAAGAAAAGGGGTGAAAAACTGATGGCCAAGCCCGGCAAACTTGAAGTCTCGGCCGCCAAATCGACCATACTGGCGAAGAAAAAAAGAACGATTTGGATCTGCCTGTTGTTGTCCGTAGTATGTTTGGCGGTTATGGTCATCAGCGTTGCCGTCAGCAGCAAATATATTCCTCCCCTTACCGTTATCAAATCTTTATTCGGCATGGCTGAAGCCGGGGATCAGGTTATCGTGCAAAAAATCCGGCTGCCGCGGATCATTATCGCCGCGCTGGTCGGCGCATCTTTGGCGGTGGCCGGGGCCATTCTGCAGGGCGTCATCCGCAACCCGCTCGCTTCGCCCGATGTGGCCGGCATTACGGAAGGCGCTTCGCTAGGCGCCATCTTGTTCATCTTTCTGTTTCAGGGCAGCATCTCGATTCACTGGATGCCGCTCGCCGCGATCGGCGGCGCGTTTCTCGTCACGGCGTTACTGTATGTGCTGGCCTGGAAAAAGGGCGTGTCTCCCTTGAGGATCATCCTGATCGGGATCGGCGTGTCCGCCGCCATTAAATCGCTGTCGTTCATGCTGATCATCTCCGGTCCTTTGCAATTGGCCAGCCAATCGCTCACATTCATGACCGGCAGTATCTATGGCGTGTCGTGGGAAAATGACGTGCTGACACTGTTGCCTTGGACGGCTGTATTGCTGGCCCTCACCTGGCTGCAAGCCCGCCAGGTCAACATCCAGGCCCTCGGCGATGATATCGCCACGAGCGTCGGCGCCCGCGTGCAGCTGCAGCGTCTGCTGCTGATCGCCCTAAGCGTTTCGCTCGCCGGTTCCGCCGTGGCCATCGGCGGCGCAATCGCCTTTATCGGCCTGATGGCGCCGCATATGGCCCGCAAACTGGCGGGGCCGTCCTTTTCCGGCGTGCTCCCGATCAGCGCGCTGCTGGGCGCTTTGATCCTGCTCATTGCCGATCTGATCGCCCGCACCGCTTTTTTGCCCCGGGACGTCCCCGCCGGCGTTTTAACGGCCGCGATCGGGGCCCCGTTTTTTATGATTTTGCTGTACCGGAACCGCAATCGGTTATAAAAAACATGTAAAAAGCAAAGAAATGGCGGTGCAAGGGAGTTATCCCTGCACCGCCATTTCTTATTCGTTACCTGACCAACATGAATCTCCAGTTATGGTCTGCGGTGCCGTTATCGTCCCATTGCACGATTTTTGCGCCTGCTTCCCTGGACATGCCGTCCACGCCGAGCACCATACCGCTGTGGCGGTTGACCAATTTGTAGCTGCCATCGCCCAGCGGCGCGAGCTGCCATTCATGATCGGCCGTGCCATTGTCGTCCCACTGTACGGCGGAAGCTCCTCTGGCCGTGGACATGTTTTCTATACCCAGCACTTTGCCGCTGTGGATATTCGTCAGCTTGTAATAACCGCTGTCTAAGCGCTCAAACCGCCATTCATGATCCGCCGTACCGTTGTCATCCCATTGGACCGCCTGCCCGCCGTTGGCCGTGGACATATTGGCAATGCCGATCACCATGTTGCTGTGTACGTTCTGAAGCTTATATACGCGGCCGTTTTCAACCGGCGTCTCCCCACCGGAAGAAGTCGCAAACTGCCAATAATCGAAGTTGAACAGACGCTGGCCGCTGGCGCCTTTAAACATAAAGTAAATATTATGAACCCCTGTCACACGATTAACATTCGTTTCTTGCAATCTCCAAACCTGGTTCCCCCCTGTAGGAGTGACATTAAGCGTGCCGATCACCTGGCCCTTCGGACTGTCGAGGCGAATTTCGATTTGTCCTACCACCGTTGACGCGACGTTAGCTTTAAACGATGTTGCGCCGGTTGATCCGAAATCGGCGTTCCCCACTGCAACCCAGTCCCCGTTGTGGATATCGGTTACATTCATATTTACGCTTGGCACCATGCCGCCCGGCGCTTGGGAAACTTCGGTCAGAATGCCGCCGTTCCACCCGATGGTTTCCGCCTCGGTTCTTTGATACGGATTCAGATGCTTTGTTTGCGAAACACCCTGCATCGTGCCCTGAACCGGTACGATTTCATTCCCGCTATACGTCAGTTCATTGATATGCGGGGAACGGTACCCCATGCCGTCACCTAAAAGGGCTTTGCTGACGGTTTGGGCATGGTAGGTAATATACCACTTATTATTAAAGCTAAAAATGGTGTGGTGATTATTGCCCCCGACGCCGAAGAACACAGCCGGATTCCTCAAGATGGATTTCACGTAAGTATACGGCCCCATGGGGTTGTTGCTCACCATATAGGCGATTTCACCGGGAGGCGGGCTGCCCGCCGGATGATTTCCGCCAAAGTTGGAGCAATAGGAATAATAGTATTTTCCGTTATACTTATGGATCCCTGAATCCTCGAAAAAGAAGGGGGCGTCAATCAATTGCGCACTGCCTTCGATATGAATCATATCGCTGCTTAATTTGATGACGCGGGCCGTCTTGGGACTTGCCCATTGATTTTGAGTTGGATTATCACCGCCAGGAATTCCCCCGCCAAAATATAAGTAGCCGGAGCCGTTATCATCTACCAGCACAGCCGGATCAAATAACCAAACAACGCCGCTGACTCCCGGGGTACTCCAGGAAACCAGCGCTTTTCCCAGCGGATCCGTCCACGGTCCGATCGGACTATCCGCCGTGAGTACGCCGATCCCTCCAGCGCTATTGGCAAAATAAAGGAAAAACTTATCCTGGCCATTTATTTTTTTGTGCGCTGCGGCCGGTGCCCAAGAACCCGACGCCCATTTGGCGATGCCGCCTGACCCAGCCACCGGAATAGCCCCGTGATCCGTCCAATTCACCATATCGTCGGATGAGATCAGATGCACTTTATTTAAATTGCTGAACGAGTTGGCCTTGATCTTTCCGTTACTGTCATATTCATAAGCATCGCTTGACATATAAATATAGACTCTACCGTTATAGACCAGCGCGGATGGATCGGCCCCAAGCTTGTGATCCATTAATGGGTTGGAGTTGCCCGGAGTTTTAGCGATGGCCGCTGTTTCCGCCTGTGCAACCTGTCCGTTCAACACTCCTGCCCACAGTATGACAAAGGCCAATAATAAAGCTTTCATTCGACTGCTATTTTTCATTTCATTCCCCTCTTTGCATGAGTTATCTAATAAACGTTGAATCTCCAGTTATGATCCGCCGTACCGTTATCGTCTTCCGGCAAGATAACCCTTCAACCATTTCATGGCCGGACGTTCGGCGCCCGAGCTGGTGATAAGATGAGATCCGTCCTCCCATGTTTGTCCTTGAATATACCCCCAGAGCGTGATGCCTTTCACGTTCGGGTGTTCCCACAGCACCGGAAACTTTTGCTGGTATCTTTGCAATTGAGTCGCGTCGTCGCCCGTCATATCCAACTCCGAGACGTAGATCGGCAGCCCGGTGGCAGACAGCGTGCCGAGGACGCTGTTCATCGTGCTTACGGAAACGGTATTCATGTTGAAATAGTGACATTGAATGCCGATGCCGTCGATCAAACCTCTGGCCTTCAGCAAGTTTATGATCTGAACGTATTGCCGCGCCGCATTCGGATCGCTGATTATGCCGTATTCGTTAATCAATAGTTTGGAATTCGGGAACGCCTTTCTCGCTTGCTCGAACGACCAGATGACCCAATCCCATCCCGTAGAGCCGTCGCCGCCGATCGCATTCCGGTAAGAAGGCTTGGCGTGCAGCGGTTCGTTCACAACGTCGACGAATTCCGCGTTGCGGTATTTTTGACCGGCCGCTTGAATCCATTCGGTAACTTCCGCCTTTTGATTCGCAGCCGGCAGCCCGGAAATCCACACCGGCTCTTGGTTTCCCCATACGAGCGTATGGAATTTGAACGGTAAGCCGTTGGCCTTGGCGTAGTTGTAGGCCATATCCGCTTGCGACCAGTTCATGGAACCGCGTACGCCTTCGACGGAACCCCATTTTGTGGAGTTCTCAGGTGTGACTTGGTTCCAATAAGCAGTGAAATTGGAGGGAACATAGCCAGCGATAATGTTGCCTAAAAATTTGGAGCCTGACACAAGCCCGGCATTCGCGATTTGCGGCGAGGAAAACACCAGCAAAGATACCACCATGACCAAAGCGGTCAATACATGCACAAATTTTGACTTTAACAAATACATAAAATCGCCTCCCAATAATGAATTTTGGAAATCGAGCCGCTTTGCACGGGGGATTCTCCGGATGATCACTCCGTTCCCGTCATCCGGTTTTCGATTCGGAAATAATCGACATCCACGTATCCGCCGGCCGATTGAGTCGCATAATTAAAGATGGCAAACCGATAACCCATGAAATGCGGAATGGTGTAGCTCATCTGCAGCCTGTTGCCGATCGCCGTCCACCGGTTGCCGTCCAAACTGTAATAAAAATAGGCTTTATCGGTTTTGTTTTTGAAGTCCATTTCCACTTTTAAATATACATTGTTCTGTGTAAGCGGCACGCTGGCCACTTCCACCGGGGTTGCCGAACTGCCGTTAACCATCACGACCGATTTGGAATTGCCGGACATTTTGACGCCAACAAGCCCGTAGTTCTTTTGAAGCGCCGCAAGCCCCGCATAATCGCCGTTTTTCATGCGGCTTACGTCTATTGCGATCCGTCCGGAGCTTTCCGGACCAACGGTTCTTTGCGTCAGCGAGTTACGGGCATCCAAAATACTTGTGCTGGTTCTTCCGGTCGTCAGTCTCAGATATCCTGAACGCGCCGTAAGCGACCAAAGATTGTTGTCGGGATTGTGATTCCACTGCCATACCAGCGAAAGCCGGGACTGATTGAATTCATCGGAGGCCACAAACCATTCATTCGAATTCACGCCGGCGACCGGCTTTTGCATCTGCGTAGGGACTTGGCCGTTTACGCCGAATACCGGCCAGTTGTTTTGCCAGGTGACAGGGACAATGAAGGGAATGCGTCCTACGGAGCCATGATCCTGAAATAACAGGCCATACCATTTTCCGTCCGGCGTATCCACGATTCCGCCTTGAGCTATACCGGCATAGTCCAAAGCGACCCGCCCTTCATAAGGACCTGTAATACGATCGGCTCTAAACACCAATTGGGTGCGGCCGGCTCCCTGCGGCCAGGTGATCAGGAAGACGTAATACTTGCCGTTGATTTTTTGAATATGCGCCCCCTCGGCCGGAAGGCCTACGTTAGGACCCGCTGCCAAACTGGCGTTGGGGATAATGACCTGATTTAACCCGCCCGGTTTGACGGCGGCGGCATCCGAGGTGAGTTCGGTAAGGCGAATATCTCCGCTCCCATGAACGAGGTACACTCTCCCATCATCGTCAAACAGCAAAGACATATCATGGTAAAAACCGATCGTGGAGCTTGTCCACGGACCGTTTTCGATATCTTGCGTCCGGTAGATGAAGGTCTTCCCCGCTATGCTGGATGAAAAAACTGCATAATAGGTGCCGTTATGATATCGAAGACTGCTGGCCCACGAGCCCTTGCCATACTCATTTTGGCCATTCCGTAAAGCTTGCGCGTCCAAATCCCCCAGTGTATCGTAAACATAGTTCACAATTTCCCAATTGACGAGATCATAGGATTTCATGATCGGCACACCCGGGTTCATGTGCATTGTTGTGCTCGTCATATAGTAAGCGTTTCCAATTCTGATTGCATCGGGATCGGGCACATCCGCCCATATAATCGGATTCTCAAAAATATTTTGATCCTGTGCAGTATTCTTTTGTATTACTTTCACCTCTCCTTTCGTTTAACCTCTGAATGGAATCAACCGGAGATCAAATCTTCAATAAGCTTTTACGGCCGATCAACCTCCTTAAAAATCATATAATAGAAATATATTACATTTTTACAATTTCACTATAAATGGATTGGCGATAAAATTT
Organism: Paenibacillus macerans; assembly: GCF_900454495.1. Taxonomy (NCBI): domain Bacteria; kingdom Bacillati; phylum Bacillota; class Bacilli; order Caryophanales; family Paenibacillaceae; genus Paenibacillus; species Paenibacillus macerans. The sequence continues at coordinate 1,060,142 of NZ_UGSI01000001.1, read as the reverse complement.
AATAGAATTTTTATTGAGTTTATTGAACTTTCTTTTGAAATATTAAATTACATAAACGGGCTTTTGCCGGAAATGCAAAAAAAAGCCCATCTTCCTTTCCGGTTGGAAGCATGGGCCGCACATTATTAAAAAGAGGCGACGAAAATGACACCAATTAAGCACATTTTTCCAGCGGGTCGAAACACGTTCTAGCTTTAAAATGGAACGTTACCTAGGCCATGGAGAGCCCCGATGGGATCAACTGCAAAAGTGCTTTCCATTCTCCGCAAATCTCCATTTTAGAGCGGTTGAAATGCAAAATGCATCTCTTTTGGGGATATACGATAAAAAAGTAGCTTTTGCCCCGAAATGAACTGTACTTTCGCATCTGAACCCACTAGCCATGCGTAAAATCTAACATAAAACGTTAGGAATTAAAGGGAACGAAAAAGTTCAAGCACTTTCCAGAATTTGGTCTTCCCAAGTAAAAAAAATTCTCCTAATGTGGAAGTGTGGCACACGTTATCCGTCACACTCACAAAAGGAGAAATTCCCATGGATAACGTACCGAATTTATCGACCATTTGTCAATGCCTAAAGTTGCTGGAGCTTCAAGATTTCCGTTCACTTCTGGGCGATCACTGGGCAAAGAAGCTCTTCACCGGAAACACCATTCAACTGCATGTCGCGGGCCAACTGCTCGGCGCCACGTCGTACGACATGATCACCGAACAACTGCAGGCGCATGTGCCGTTGCAAGAAATTACCGGGCTTTCGTCCATCAGCCCATCGACGTTGTCCCGGAAAACGACCACCCTGTGCACCGACACGCTGCAAGCTGTATTTGTGAAATTGGTCCAAGCGATTCAGCATCTCCATCCGGATCGACCGGACAAACTGCCCGGTGGGAAAAAGCTATGCCTTCTGGATGCGACCGAGCTGACGCTGCCCTTGCAGCGGGCCAGTTGGGCGAATTACTCCAAAAGCAAACACGGAGTCAAAATGCATACGCGCGTGGTGGTCGCGGATCCGGCGAAACTCGTCTATCCCGACCGAATAATCGCCAGCACCGTAGATGTAAATGAGACGGAATTGTCGCTTGAGCTCGTGACCGACCCCGAGGCCATTCACGTCATGGACCGCGGGTTCCAAAAGCATGAACACTTTGAACGATGGGACCAGCCGGCGAACAAAATCAACTTTGTCTCCCGCATTCGCGAGAATACGCAGTTCGTCGTGACACGGGACTTCCGGATCCCCAAAGCCGATCGGAGCTTCATCGTGTCGGATCGCAAAGTACTCCTCAACAAATGCAGTCGCCGGTTGCGGCTCATCGTCTTTCGCGACGAAGAAGAGAAGGAGTATTTCCTGATTACCAATTGCTTTGAGGTCCCCGCAGTGGAAATTGCACAGATGTATAAGTATCGCTGGCTCATCGAACTGTTCTTCAAATGGATCAAGCAGCACTTGCGGATGGTGAAGGTGTTTAGCTACTCACCACAGGGCATCTGGAATCAGTTGTACTTAGTGCTCATTGCATTTGCGCTCTGCACGCTCGTTCGCCTTCAGACCGCGACCTCAAAGACTGCATGGGAGGTCCTTAAACTGATACGCATCTATGCCCATTATCCGTGGGCGGCGTTACTACAGGCGCTAGAACGAAAGCCGTCGCGCACCTCTAAGGGCAGGCAGCGCTTGCCGGCTCCCCGTGAGCCGCAACCGGTTCAAAAGAAAGTTATCGTGCGATAGGTCGAACTGCATATTTCCATTAAAAGGAAAACTGTACCACTTCTCCGCGGACATTCTCCTTTTTGAATCTAAGACCGAAATAAACCTGTAAATATATTTAATTAATTACTAAAATAGTAATTGAACCATAATTTTAACTTTTCATGTCAGGTTGTTTGCATGGCTAGTGATCTGAACCACCTGTTTCGAGGAATTTCGACGAAAACCGCCTGCACTTTTGCATTTGTTGGATTTCCCCCGCTTCCTTATATCGCAACGTGCCGGGAGTGGCATATAGTGCCTTCCATGTAAAGGTTTCAGCACATTCAAGGTCCTGAATAGCGGCTTCAAGCTCCGCATCATTCCATCGCTGTCATCCCCATGCTCCCCTGCTTATAGGTTTTCGTGCTGATCGCACCGAAAGTTGAGTTTTTAATGATCACGCCCCGTCTTTTTACTAAACGTATAAGAGCGTCCGGCCTCGCCCGCAAACGTAACGGGGTCAAGACCAGGCGCTTCCAAGCGGCAAGGTCCGGAAACCGCGCAAGTCACGACCGCTTCCGTTATCATGCCCTCCATCCAGGAGAAGTCGACGGTAAAGCCGCCCCGGGCACGCAGCCCTTTGACGCTCCCCTCGCTCCAGTTGTCTGGCAAAGCGGGCAGCAGCCGGATCACCCCGGCGTGGCTTTGCAGCAGCATTTCGGCAATGCCTGCCGTTCCGCCGAAATTGCCGTCGATTTGAAACGGAGGATGGTTGTCGAAAAGGTTAGGCAGCGTGGAATGGTCCAGCAGCGCCCTCACGTTCTCGTAAGCTTTGCCCCCATCCTGCAGACGGGCCCAGAAATTGATGATCCACGCCCGGCTCCAGCCGGTGTGGCCGCCGCCGCTCGCCAGCCTGCGTTCCAGCGTTGTCCGGGCGGCTTGGGCCAATTCCGGCGTGCCTTCCAGGCTGAAAGCTTCGCCCGGGTATAATGCAAATAAATGAGAGATGTGGCGATGTCCCGGCTCCATCTCCTCGTAATCCTCCATCCATTCCTGTATCTGCCCGTATTTGCCAATCTGCGGTTTGGGGAGCCGCTTCAGGGCGGCGGCCAGCTCCCCGCGGAAGACCTCGTCCCGTCCGATGATTTCCGCACTGCGGATGCAGGCGCCGAACAGCGCATCGATAATCTGAAAATCCATCGAGGCCCCGGCGCAGAGCACCCCTGTCTCACCATTCGGCAGCCTGTAGCTGTTCTCCGGGGAGACGGACGGACAAGTAATCAGGCGCCCTTCATCGTCTTCGATCAAATAATCGAGCAGGAACAATGCCGCCTCCTTCATCGTCTCATACGCCCGCGCAAGGAAGAAACGGTCCTGGGTAAACCGGTAATGCTCCCACAGGTGCAGGCATAACCAAGCGGCGCCAATCGGCCAGTAGGAAGCCGGAAGATACTTATCCTGCGGTGCCGTGTCTGCCCAGATATCCGTATTGTGATGCGCCGTAAATCCCCGGCAGCCGTACATGACCCTGGCCGTTACCCGGCCGGGCTCCCGCATTCGCTCGATCAAATCGAACAAAGGCTCGTGGCACTCGGTCAAATTGCAGTTTTCCGCCGGCCAGTAATTCATTTGCGCATTGATATTAATCGTGAATTTACTGTCCCATGGCGGTAAATAGCTGTTGTTCCATATTCCCTGAAGGTTTGCGGGCAAGGAACCCGGGCGGCTGGAGGAAATGAGCAGGTATCGGCCAAATTGGAAATAGGTCGCGATCAGCCCGTGATCCTCAGCGCCCTGCCGAAACAGCTCCAGCCTATCATCGGTCGGCAGCGCGTCTTTGCCCGGACTTTCCGGCAGCTTCAGGCCAACCCGCCCGTACAGCTCGCGGTAATCCGCGATATGCCGGGCCAGAAGCTCGGTGTAGGGAACCCTGCTGGACTCATCCAACCGCCGCTTGCCGTAAAGCTCCGGGTCCGGGTGGCGAAAGGTCGTGCCGGCAGCCAGCAGCAGCGTCACCGCATCCGCTCCGTTCACCAGCAGGTGGTCGCCAAGGGTCCGGCAGTCGCCGCCTTCCGGGACCGCCTTCATTACGGCGCAAAAAGCGCCGCCGCCTTTGCCCCCGCACTCTCCGCGCATAACCAGCCCGGATAACCCCCATTTCTCCGACTTCTCCAGGTATCTCCAATTCTGCCGGTTAAACCGGGCCTTGAAAGATATCGCCTTCTCCTTGTCGGCGGAAACCCGGATGACGATCGCCTGATCCGGATAACTGGCAAACAGCTCGCGGGTGTACCGCACCTCGCCGATCCGATAGCTGATCCGGGATACGCCATTCTCCAGATCAAGCTCCCGCATGTAGTCTTGGGCAGGCTGTTCGTGATCAGCGAACGACAGCAGCAGATCGCCGAGCGGCAAATAATGGCGTTGCGCTTCGGGCAGCCCCGTCATCGTCAGCGCCGCCAGTTCCTCCGCCTCCTGCAGCCGTCCCTCCATAATCAGCTTGCGTATTTGGGGCAAATGGGGCAGCGCGTCTTCATTGTTGCGATCGCGCGGGCCGCCGTACCATACCGAATCCTCGTTGAGCTGAAGCTTCTCCTCAGCCGTGCCCCCGAAGATCATCGCGCCAAGCCGCCCGTTGCCGATCGGAAGCGCTTCGTTCCATTCGGCCGCAGGTTTCCTGTACCATAAGCGGTGCTTCTGTTCCAAACTGGTCATACTGCTCCTCCAATCCGCCAAAATAGCATATATGTTCAGCGATCAGTCCAGTTCCACCAAAGCCTTGATCACTTTCGATTCAGGCTTGAGCCAGCTGTCGAACTGCCCGATCATGTCTTCGAATCCGCAGCGGTGGGTAATGTAACGGCCGATATCCATGCATCCCGCCGATACGGCCGCAAGCACCTGCTCAAAATCCTCCCGCGTAGCATTTCTGCTGCCCTGAAGCGTCATTTCGCGGGCATGAAAATCAGGATCACTAAAGGTGATCGTGCTTTTCACCAATCCGACGAAGGTCAAAGAGCCGCCATGGCCGACAAGTTCGAAAGCGTTTTCCATCGACGGGACGTTGCCGGTAGCATCGATGACGAATGCCGGGAAGCTGCCGTCCGTTAGCGCGGCCAGCCGCTCCTGCGGCTCCCGGAGCGCGTTCACCGTATGCTCGGCCTTGGCCCAAACCTTGCAAAATTCCAGACGCTCGTCGTTCACATCCATCGCGATCACCTTTGCTCCGGCATATCCGGCCATCGCCATCACGCCAAGCCCGATCGGTCCGGCGCCGATGATGAGCGCCTGATCCCCGGCGCCCAGCCCCGAGCGGCGGACGGCGTGCGCGCCGATCGCCAGCGGCTCCAGCATCGCCGCCTGATCCAACGTCAGTCCTTCCGTCTTGATAAGACTCGATATTGGCACGGAGATTCGCTCCCGCATTCCGCCGTCCGTATGGACGCCCAGCACCTTCATATGTTGACAGCAATTCGTTTTCCCGCTCAGGCAGGCCCGGCAATGGCCGCAATGCATGTACGGGACAACGCTGACCTGGTCGCCGGCCCGCAGCCCTTCCCGGTTGTCGCCGATTTGCTCGATCGTCCCGGCCAGTTCGTGGCCGAGCACACGCGGGTAGGTAAAATAAGGCTGATTGCCCCGGTACGCGTGCAGGTCGGTTCCGCAAATGCCAATCCTCCGAATCCTTACGATCGCCTCGCCCTCATGCATTTGCGGCTCCGGCAGATCCTCCCGAAACACGAACCGCCCAACTTCCTCGCAGATGATGCCCTTCATGATCATCGCCCTCCGCTCCGCCGGACCGGCTCTCCGCCCCATTCCGGCCGTCCGCTCGGCCACGTTGCGCCATCGACCGGCTTCAGGATCTCCAATACTTCCCGCAGCAATGCTTCGTCCATCGGTTCTTCCGTCCACAAAATGTTGTTGCGGATATTTTCCGGGGTTGCCGTGCTGACCAGCGTCGTCGGAATGCGTTCATCCGCCGTGGAGAACTGGACCGCCAGCTTCGCGATGTCCGCTCCTTTACTCCGGCAATGTTCGGCGGCCCGCCGGCAAGCGGCCCTGATGTCCTCGCCCGCAGGATGCCAATCCGGCACGTCCCGGTTGCTCAGCAAACCCATGGACAGCGGCGATGCGTTGATCAGGCCGGTTCCCAGCCGTTCCAAGAGCGGGAGGAGACCAAGCAGCGTAGTATCGTTCAGAGAATAATGGCAGTACGATAAGATGACATCCAGAGCGGTACGGGACAAAACCGCTTCGAAGATATTCAAGGGCAAGCCGGATACGCCGAAAAAACGGATTTTCCCGGATTTTTTCAACTGTTCAAGCGCGGGGACTCCTTCCTCCACCACCTGCTCCAGCGAACCAAACTCGATGTCGTGCAGCAGTAAAATATCGAGATAATCCGTCCCTAGGCGCCGCATGCTTTCTTCCGCGCTGTGAATCACCCGCTCCCGCGAGAAATCAAATTCATCCTGCCCGTAACGCCCCGCTTTCGTGGACAAAACATACCGGTCCCGCGGAATCGCCCGCAGCGCTTCGCCCAGCACGGTTTCCGCCTTCGTCAGGCCGTAATAAGGCGAAACGTCAATCAGATTGATGCCCATGTCGATGGCGGTATGGACCGTACGTATCCCCTCATCCCGCTGAACGTCCCGGAACACGCCTCCCAGCGAAGACGCCCCAAAGCTTAACGCCGACACGTTCAGCCCGGTGTTCCCCAACTTTCTGTATTTCATCGCGTCGTTCCCCCAATCTCAATGTTTATTCAACTTGTAAAATTTCGCGGCGTTGGCGCCGAAAACAGCTTCGATCGCTTCCGCGGGCAGCCGGTCTTGCAACGCTTGCCGCAATATGTCTACGACTTCATCATAAGTTGCCGCCAGAAGACACACGGGCCAATCGCTGCCGAACATCACCCTCTCGGGGCCAAACAAATCAAGCGTTGCATGGACGTATGCCGTGAAATTTTCCTTTTTCCAACCCTGACGGCCGGCTTCCGTCACCATCCCCGAAAGCTTGCAGCAGATGTTCGGATATTGGGCGATTTCCGCCATATGGCTTCTCCACGGCTCCAACAACCCCGAAGCGATCGGCGGCTTTGCCAAATGGTCGACGACGCCCCGAAGCCTGGGGATTCGCTCCAGCAATTGGACAAGCTGCGGCAGTTGATTCGCCAGGACAAGCAAATCAACCGGCACGTCCTGTTCCGCAAAATATGAAAACGCTTCAAAATAAGCGGGCGATAAAACGGTGTTTGGGTCCTCCATCTCCTGGATCATCACGCGAAGCCCGATAAATTTCGGATGCTTGCAAAACCGCTCATACTGTTTCTTATAAGTAGGGTCCTCAAGATCCAGCCACCCGACCACACCGGCGATGAAATCGGCCGTTTCGCTTAATTCAAGAATAAATTCGGTTTCCTCAATCGTTGGCGCCGCCTGCACCAGAATCGTTTTGCCGATGCCGTGCTTTGGCAAATGCGGTTCAAGATCGGAAGGCAAATAATCGCGGAAAAGCACCGGAATTTCCGGCGTAATCCAGCCGTAATCGTTTCTGTCGATCTTCCAAAAATGCTGGTGAGCGTCAATACGCATCAAACCACCTCCATTCCACCTTATTGTGCGCCAGACTGCTTCATGCGAAGAAGTATGCACAAGGCCGAAAACGGTTTTGCCAAACGGCAGGAAATGTGACCGTCTTCTACTTTCACATCCGTATTGTTGTCCGGGAACATTTGCGTATTTTCGTAATGCCCCCATGCAGGAAGAGGCAGCTTTACACTTTCCGCAACATCACCTCCAAAGGTATGTACAACTGCCATCATCTGTGATCGGTCTTTGGATGTGCGCGTGATTCCTTGCCATCCCTTGGGATGACGATAGCTGTGCACCAAGGTGCCGTATCGATTTGTTGTACCTTCCTTAATGATCGGAGAAACCAGCTTATAGAAAGCAATGGCCTCGTCCACAATTTTCCACTGTTCTTCATTCAAATCATGGATATCGCCGGACAAACACATCCGGCCTAACATCGTGCCGGCCAGCGAGTACACCAAACGCTGCAAACTGTCATTTTTTCTAAGAACGGCCCAGATCTGGCTTTGCCTCGGCAAAATCACTCTATGCAAATTCGCGGCAACGATCGGGATTTCCTCGCATTCATGAGCGTCCGAAAATGATGACATACTTGTAAGTCCAACCATGGAAGGCTCCAAGCGGTGACCGCCGGATGCGCAATTTTCAATCACAATATCGGGTACTTCTTGTTTGATCAACCTGAAAAAATCCTGAACCGCTTGCATCTGCCGGCGTAATCCTTCACCGAGCGATTCCGCGCCGTCGCAGCCGATGCCCAGATTATCGTTATAATCAACTTTTAAATAGCCGAATCCATGATTTTTCAAAAAGGAGATCACTTTCTCTTTCAAATAGCTGACGACAAAGGGATCGCGGAAGTCCCAAAACCGCCGGTCACCGCTCGTGATCGGCAAGCCGTCCCGTTTTAAGAGATGATCGACCCAATGAAACGCCGCGGATTCCACGCCGCAAGCTTCCATTTCGAACCAAATGCCGGGAATCATCCCGCATTTTCTAATATGTTCGAGCGTTTGTTCCAGCCCATCGGGGAAATCAATCGGGTTCACATCCCAATCGCCCATACTGTTAAACCAGTGCGTCCCTTCCCGCTTATACCATCCGCAATCAATGACAAGATAACGTATTCCCCTGCCTTTGAGCCGTTCGGCAATCGCGTAAAGATTCGCAGCCGATGGAGACCCCCATGTTGTACAAAACTCGTTAAAGACGATCGGCAGATCTTCTTCCAGCGCCGGCCCGCGCAATAGAGGCCGGTCCTGCATCCCGGTTAACCGCTCCGCCGCACGGTCAACATCCCCCACTACTGCGGTGAGATAGGCGCTGGGAGTCTGAAATGCCTCTCCAGGGCCAATCGTCTTGGTCCAATGGCCAAATTCCCTGTCCGCCAGTCCGCCTGACAGATACAGGGCGTCATCCCGTCTGCCGATCTCGATCTGCCAGGAGGCGGGGTGGGCGATTTGAACCCCCCAAGTCACGCCAACGCGGGTGTCCTCCAAATATGCCGCCGGGAAAAATCCCCGCACCGGCATGGATCCTACCTGTCCGAAGCGCAGACATCGTGTACCCGAAGGCGCCCAGGCCGGTTCAAGGTTTAAATCTTCGATATTACTGGAATATAAGCGCCCTTCCGCGGACCATGAACTAAGGATTCGATGGAAAACTAACGATTCGGGAGCATCATTCTCGGCAAACGGGGTAAACCCTGTCAATGAGAAGGATGATATCATTTCCGCCGTAACGGGCAGTTCGCTTTCATTCTTGATGATTGTAAAAGACTCCAGTGCTCGATACCCCGAATACCAGGTTAAATGATGCTCGACCCGGCACGAACTCTGGCTGCGCCATGCGGACACCACCGTTACACTAGTATCGCGCTCCAATTTACGCTGTTCTTCAAATAACAGCGCATCCATGGTTCCGCTGTTGCGCATGGAATGGCCGTGCGCGAATCCGCCGGGATAAGCATCCCCGATGAATTTGAGTTGCACTAAAGGATCCGCCTTGTATTTCTTCTCACAGACATGGGATACCATGGATTCCGGCAGCAGGACCAAGCCCGCTTGCCCGGTTTGGCCGTCTTTAACATAACGGGCTATCATATCGCCGAATCTATAGTCCTTATTAATCTCCATTTCATCCCGACCTTCTTTTTTTAGGATTCGTCTCTGTCCTTTGCCGTTTCGTCTCTTTCACGGTAGGCGCCTGGCGTGATCCCCGTATACTTCTTGAACACTTTGGCGAAATAATGTTTACTCTCAAACCCGACCCGCCGCCCGATCTCGCTCACGGAAAGATGCCGGTGCGTCCCTAGCAATTTCTGCGCTTCCTTGATCCGGAATGCGTTTAAATAATTCACAAACGTGTCTCCCGTCACTTTCTTGAACAAGCTGCTGATGTAATTCGGATGAAGATTCATCAGTTCGGCAAGATGATCCAGCGAAAGGTCGTTCATATAATGCTGTTCTGTATAGGCCAGAATACGTTTCGTGTGCCGTTCACACTCCGAATCGGCTTCGGAAGGAAGCTCTTGATCGATATGTGTCAGCAGCCCGGCAATCTCATTTTTGTCAAGCGGTTTCAGCAAATAATCCACCACGCCCCAGCGCAGCGCTCTCCTCACGTATTCGAAATCGTCATAGCCCGTCAGGATAATAAATCGGTCGCACAATCCGCTCTCCTTGGCCTCCTCCATCAGCTCGAATCCGTTTTTCTCCGGCATATGGAGATCCGTCACCGTAACATCCGGCATATAACCTTTCATGACTTCAAGCGCTTCAAAAGCGTTGCCTGCCTCGCGCACCTCGGTACCGAGCGGAGCCGCATCCTTGATGACCTTGACCAATCCCCCAAGAATAAGCGGCTCATCATCCACAATCAATAATCTCATCGTTGACCCGCCGCCCCTTTCGATATGATGATGGTGAGACATGTTCCCCGGCCTTGCTCACTATCAAGCGCCAAGTGCGAAGCGCCGCCGAAAAACGATTTGACTCGCTCGTTGACGTTAATCAGACCTACGCCTCCCTCCATCTCCTGGACGGAATGTACATCGCCTCCCCCCGTTAGCCGTGAACGGAGCCTGGGCAGTTTGTCTTCCGGAATGCCTATTCCGCTGTCCGAAACGCAGATCCGGATTTCGCCGGCGGTTTCCGACGCCTGAAGCTTGATATGGACGGGTCGAAGCGTCGCGGACGCCCCATGGATGATGCAGTTCTCGATCAAAGGCTGGAGCATGAACCGGGGGCAGGCGATCTGCTCCGCGTCGACGGCGATGTCAATCTCGTAACTCAGCCTGTTCTGAAGCCGCATTTTGTGAATATTGAGATAGAAGACAACCGTCTCGATTTCCCTGGCAAGCACCGTCTGATCCTCCTTCGAAGACAGGCTGTAACGCATCAGCTTCCCGAACCAATAGGAAATGTCGGCTACCTCTTTATCGTTGTTGGATTCCGCCAGCATTCGGATGGTCTCAAGCGTGTTGTATAGAAAATGCGGTTTGATTTGGGCTTGCAGCACTTTATAGGCCGCTTCTTTGTTTCGCAGCTCGGCCCGGTGGACGTTGTTGATCAGCTCATCCATACGCTGGATCATCGAATTGTAGGTCATGGTCAGAAACCCGATCTCATCCTGGCGGTTCGGCTTGTCGTGCTTGCTGATGTACTGTTTCATATTGTCATCGCTCAAGTTGCGCATATGTCTGGCCAGGCGCAGGATACGTTTCGTAATGGTAGACGCGAGCGCATAATACGCAAGCGACAGTGCCGCCAGAAGAAGGACGATGGTGGAAATCAGAATAATCTCTTTGCGTTTGACCGCGTGAAACACTTCGTCTACCTTTCCGGTGACGACGACCCGGACGCCAAGCTCCTCGATGTAAAGCTGATTTACGATCGTTTTCCGGTTGATGAAATAGGCTTTCGTATCGTTCGTGCCGAGCAGCTTCCACGTTTCGTCGTCAATCCCGGCAGCTGCGCCTTCCGCCGCCGGCAGACCTCCTTGCTTCGGTAACAGGAACGCTTTCCAGTTGCCTTCTCCGCCTGTCGCGTTGTAAAATTTCCGGATCAGACCACCGCTGATGCGGAGCTCAAGAAGCCCGATGATCTCCGTAAAATCCGGGTTGTAAATGTTCTGATAAAAAACGAGCCGCGGTTCCCGGGCTTCCGGATCGGGCACAACCCACACTCCTTGACCAGGCTTCAGCGAACTGGCGATCTCCTTGCCCTGAGGATCCAGAGACGATATATCGAGAAACCGGTCGGTGATTTGAAGCGCGCGCTCCTTTGTGGTATATATCCTGAACCTCTCAATTTCCGGATTGGCATACAGCGACTGTGTAATAATCGGACTGATATACCGGTTGTAGGCGTAAATGCTGTCCGATTCGGATTCATAAATTCCGCCTAAATAATCCGTCACATACGGGTTATATTGCAGCAAGCGATGGATGGAGTCGACTCGGGTCAGATCCGCCTTCATGTTTGCCTTGGCCTGTTCCAATATTTTTTGCCGGCTCTCCACGAATTGTTGGGTCAGGTTGCCGTAGATTTGTACATAATAGTAATAGCCGAACGTGACGACCGGAATAAAAATCAAGATGACATATCCTAAAATGATTTTGCGTACGATGCTCACGGTAACGATTCCCCCCGCTGCCGATTTATTTCTTCTAACCGTACCATGAGCCCAGCAAAACCCGGTAGAGATTTGACCTCCCTACCGGTTGCGGCGACCTTCGCTTACTCGAACAAATCCTTCTTCTTCCGATAAGTCTCGTTTGCCCAATCGACAAGCTCTTGCAAGCCCATATTCTCGGCCGTCTTCACCATATTCTCGTATTTCGCAACGGCTTCCTCTTCGGAACTCGCCAGGTAAATTTTAACTTTCTCATTTTTGATCATCTCGTCGATCTTGGTTTTGATCGTCTTTTCTTTAGAATCCGGCTGGGTCTGAATCAGGCCGAGCGCCGGCTTATAGGCCGTAATGGCCTTTGTCTCCAGCAAGGCCTGTGTCTTCTGCGTGCCCGGAACATAGGACAGCATCCCTTCCGTGACTCCGTCGTTGTACAGATACCACCATTTAATTCCATTGCCGTTCATGAAATCGGCATCGGTCGGATTGTATTTCAGATCCGGATAACCCGCATCGTTCCATGTCCAATGCTCGCCCTCGACGCCAAACATGGTCAGTTTTTTGCCTTCGTCGCTCGCCAGGTATTGAATGAACTTGATTGACGCCTCCGGATCCTTGTTTTTCTTGGTGATGAAAGTACCGGCAAATCCGAGACCCGTGCTCACAACCTTCGCGTCTTTCGACAAGGCGCTGGGCAGCATTTTAAACGTAAATGAACCTCCGTTGCTCTTGATTTTGATGTTATCCGAGTCCGCCGCGGTAACGGTATAAACGTGAGCAAACGCTTTGCCGCTTGTTACGTACTGGTCGTCAATCTGGTCGTTTGCGAAGGCGAAATTTTCCGCCAGAATGTATCCATTGCGATATAAGCTATTCATAAATTTGAAGAAGTCCAACATCTTCGGCTGTCTGATGGCATAATCCACTTTTCCATCTCGTTCATACCAGCCATCCAGGAGGGCTTCGGTGCCGAACTGCTGCAGAAAATACTGCTCAATCCACTCTTTGTCCATCATCAGCGGCACCATATCGGGATACTTCTCCTTGACCATGCCCAGCACCTTCGTGAAATCGTCGAGCGATTGAATCGGCGGATTGCCGAGCTCCTTCAGGATATCTTCCCGCACGGCTATGCCGGGATTGCCGTCGCTGCCGATCGAATATTTATTTTGAGCCATTTCCTCCTGTGTGGCGAAGGAATTCCGTACCGTGTAGAAATTGCCGTCGTCCATTGTATGGATCGCAATTCTCGTCTGATCGATTTTGAAATCCGGCGCATATTTCCCGATCAACTCATTCCAGGGATAGGACAGCTTCGAATCCGACATCCGATTAATGTTGGCATACGTGAAGACGAGGTCCGGCAGATCTCCGGAAGCGATCATCAGCGGCAGCTGCTTATCGTCCGTTGCGACGGTAACGTTGAGCTTGACTCCCGTTTTCTCCGTAATTTTCTCTGCGATCGGTCCTTTCCATTCTTTAACCGGATACCATGGCGCATCGATGAACAGCGACAACTCCTTCACGCCGCCGGATTTCTCCGGCGAATCGCCGCCTTGCTTCGCGCCTTCGCCGTTGCCGTTGTTGCCGCAGGCGGACAGCAGCGTAAACGCAAGCACTGCCGCCAGTGTCGCTGCAAGCAGCTTGTAGCTTTGGAATGTTTTCAAAACAAACCCCTCCAATGGATATATTGTCATTTTAATGTAAGCGCTTAAAAATAGGAACAACTACTTATCCTTTCACAGATCCTAACATGATTCCATGCACAAAGTATTTTTGCAGAAACGGATAAACGCAGATGATCGGCACAATGGAGACCACCATCGACGTTACCTGCAGCGAGAAGCTCGTAACCCCTGCCGAGGCCGAAGCGCTGTTTGCAACGGCAATGGCATCCATTGGCGAGTTGCTCTTGTTGATCACTTCCATCATGCGGTAAGTAAGCGTTCTCAGGTTCTCCGATTGTACGAAATAAGCGGAATCCAGCCATGAATTCCATTGGCCGACGCCCATGAACAAGGCCATGGTGGCGAGAACCGGCGTCGAAACCGGCAGGATGATCCGGAAAAAAATCACGAGTTCGCCAGCGCCGTCCATGTGCGCCGATTCCTTCATCTCGCCGGGGATTTCCCGGAAGAACGAGATGGCGATCAGCAGAAAAAACGTGTTAAGCATGGACGGGACAATGTAAACGGCAAATGAATTAAGCAGTCCGATCGAACGCAGCACTACGTAATAGGGAATCAAGCCGCCGGAGAAGTACATCGCGAAAATGATGATCGTAAAATACGTCTTGCTGAACAACAAATCACGGTGGGAAAGAGCGTAAGCGACCAGGCTCGTCAGCAGAAGTCCCAACGCCGTGCCCGATATCGTCCGGGCAACCGTAACCAAGAAGGCGCGATACCATTTCGGATCGTCCAGAAAAACTTTGTAATTCTCCAGCGTAACGCTTCGGGGCCACAAATAAACGCCTCCCAGGAGTGTATCGGAACCTTTGTTAAATGAGGCGATCAGCACATAATAGAACGGGTACAGCATGGTGAGCATGATGATAAACAAAACGATGTAAATCACGCTGTCAAAAAGAAAATCCTTCTGTTTTTGACTTTTGAGCACCACCAACCCTCCTTTTTTCTAGAATAAGCTTGACCCTGACACTCGCTTGGCGATGAAGTTGCTGGAGAAAATCAACACCACCGAGATGACGGACTGAATTAGATCGATCGCCGCCGCATAGGAAAAACGGCCGTCGCTCAGACCGACTTTGAACGCGTAGGTTTGTACGATCTCCGATGTCGGATTGTTGATGCTGTTGCCGAACAGGTAGGCCTGCTCGAAGTTCGAACCGACCAGTCCGCCGCCGAGAATGCTGCCGATCGTCAGGACCAGCACAACGACGATGGTCCCCTTCATCCCCGGGAGCGTGATATAACGGATGCGCGCCAGCCTGCCGGCGCCGTCAATCTCGGCGGCTTCGTAAAGCGAGGGATTGATTCCCGTAATGGCCGCCAGGAAGATAATCGTCCACCAGCCCATTTCCTTCCAAATCGCGCTTCCGACGGCAAGCCCCCAGAAGTAATTGGGACTCGTCAAAATATTGAGCGGTTTGTCGATGAATCCGGCTTCGATCAGGGCTCTGTTGACCATGCCGACGTCCGCGGACAGAAAAGCGTAGGAAACGCCGACAACAACAACCCAGGAAATAAAATGCGGCAAATAGCTGATTGTCTGAACGAACCGCTTGAACGCCATGTTCTTCACTTCGTTCAGCATGATCGCGAGCAAGATCGGCGCGGGAAAAGCGAAGATGACCTTCAGAAAGCTCAAGACCAGCGTGTTGCGGACAATCGTAGCAAACTGATAATCGTGGATGAATTCATCGAAATACCTCAGACCCACCCACTCGCTGGTAAAGATCCCCTTAATGCCGTTTGAAATGCTGTAGTCTTTAAAAGCCATCAAAATACCGAACATCGGCGTGTACGAAAAAATCAGCAGAAAGATCATGCCGAGTCCGACAAATACATGCAGTACTTTTTGCTTTTTAAACCGCTTCCACAATTGGGTTCGCCGGCCAACCCCAGCCGCGGGGCTCATAAGCTGTGTATCCAGTTCCATATGCGCTCCTCCTCAAAGTTTTGTGCGCATTGCTTCCTGAGTAAGCTTCGTGCAAAACTCACTTCGGAACCATGGGCTTTACATCTAGTGTATCCTCCTGGACTTTATCGCCGTAAGCCAACATTTTTAAGAAAGCGTTGTCATTTTTTAAGAGCCAGTCTCGCCAGCCGGATCAAAAAGCTATAAAAAACCTGAAGCCAAAGCAAAGATTTCTCATTGCCTGGTTCAGGTTTCGGTTTAAGTGAACAACTCTTTTATAGTTGAAATCCAGCGTTTTACTTCTAAGCGCTGTTCGCTTCTAAGGCACGCAATACCGTAAACCACTTCTTCAGTATAGCTTAAGGGAACAAAGGCGATCTCATTGTCCTCTCCAATCACAAAGTCCGGCAGAACCGAAACGCCAAGATCGCTTTTTATCATGGTATGTACTGTATTTATGGTATCTCCATAGGTATAAATGGAATCGGGACAATTCTCAATAATTTTCCTGTTCATCCTTTTTAGTGTTGGAGGGGATTGGTGTTCGTCAAATAAAATGATCGCTTGATGATTTAATTGTTCGATGTCCAACATACTTTCATTCGCAATAGGATGATTTTTGGGCAGTACACAAACATAGGCCCCTTTAAGTACTGGATAAAAACAAAAATCAATGTCCTTTCCCAAATTATCTTCCGAAGTAAATATGATATCAAACTTTTGGTTTAACAAGTCTTCTTTCTCTCTGGTCAAATTAGACTTCTTCAACTGAATCTGAATCTGCGGGTATCTTTCCTTAAACCGCCTAATAATGTCCGGCAAAACTTGCTTCTCAAAAACAGTCTCCGTGTATCCGATAACCAAAGTGCTTTCATATTTTTCCGAGAGCAGTTTTGCTTTCTTAATGGATTGGTCTAATCTAAATAGCAGTCCTTCCATATCTTCGTAAAAGCTATTGCCGGCTAAAGTCAAATTAACGGTCCTTTTGTTGCGGACAAATAAAATGATTCCCAGCTCATTTTCTAAACTTTTTATATTGTGGCTTACAGCAGGTTGTGTCAAATTTAATTTCTCAGCCGTTGTTGAAAAATTCAGGGTCTCGGCAAGAGAAACAAAGCACTTTAGTTGCTGAATATTCATCTGAAACACCCTTTTTAGTAATAAATCCTTTTTATAAATCATAACATAGGGTAATTTCACTGTAACGTCAACCTATGCTATTCTTTCCTTGTGAAAGTTATCACTAGGAAAGAAGGAATACACATGCGTTATATTGTAACAGGCGTAGATGGTCAACTAGCAAGCCGTGTAGCGGAAACCGTGCTCGCAGAAGCAGATGGCCGCAATTTAACCTTCACATGCATGAAGAAAGACAGAATTCCCAAAGATACGGTTCAACGATGGGAAAATGCGGGAGTCAAAATCTTTGAAATCAATTATGATGACATTCCATCCATGGAACGGGCTTTCAAAGATGGTGACCGCATCTATATTGTCTCTGGCCTTGAGGTAGGCAGAAGAGTCCAGCAACACAAAAATGCGATTGATACGGCGATCAAAGCAGGAGTCTCCCACATCACGTATAGTTCATTTATCGGTGCGACAGATCCTAATTACGCTCACGTTTTTGTAACTCCGGACCATACAGCAACTGAAAATTACTTAAAGTCAACGGGCATTGCCTACAATGCAATGAGAAATAACTTATATTTAGAGAACTATCTGACAATGTATACGATGTTGGCACTAATGTCCGACAATAAATGGTTGAGCACTGCCGGCGAAGAACGGGCTACTTTAGTTCACAAAGATGATTGTGCAAGGGCCGCAGCCGCAGCCCTGCTCGGAAAAGCCAAAGACAACGAGGCTTATAATATCGTAGGATCAGAGTCTGTTTCCGTAAGGGATCTGTGCAACCTCATTAAAGAAGTTTCCGGTAGAGACCTGGAGTATATTCCTGTGAATGCGGAGCAATATTATGAACACCTGGAGAAACTGCACATTCCTAGAGAAATTACCGGGGATTTCTCCCGCTCGCCCGTTCCATTCTGCGGCGATGATCTCGTGACAACCGATGCCAGCATTAAAGAAGGGCTTTTAAACGTTCATTCCGATGCCATTGAAACTTTAACTGGACAAAAGCCAAAAACAGCAAGGGATATTATCGGAAAATATAAATATATTTGGGAGAACAATATCCAGAACTGGCGGGATATGAAATAACATCGTTCAAGCAGGCAATTATTCAAATAAGGAGAGATTTCATATGCAACCGAAAGAAGCTTTAAAAGACTTTGTAGGAAGCCATATGATTTATACTTATGAAAATGGTTGGGAATACGAAATCTACATTAAGAATGACCATACCATTGATTATCGGATCCATAGCGGCATGGTTGCGGGCCGCTGGGTGCGGGACCAGGAAGTTGATATTGTAAAACTAACGGAAGGCGTTTATAAAGTATCCTGGACCGAACCAACAGGAACGGACGTTTCCTTGAATTTTATGCCAAATGAAAAACGAATGCACGGTGTTATTTTTTTCCCAAAGTGGGTTCATGAACATCCGGAAATTACGGTTTGTTATCAAAATGACCATCTTGAATTAATGAAAGAATCGCGCGAAAAATATGAAACTTATCCCAAATATGTTGTTCCTGAATTTGCTGACATCACATTTTTGGAGAATGCCGGCGTTAACAATCAAGAACTAATCTCCAAAGCGCCTTATAAAGGGATGACAGACGACATCCGTGCAGGAAAATTGAAATAAGTAAATCTAAAAACGCATGAAAAATCGGCCTCTTCGCAGACGATGCGAACAAGGCCGATTTTTTAGATGGTATTCCTATTCTATTCATCTCCAAGTAATGTAAACGAGGACAGGCTTGCGCCTCCCGAGCCTCTATACGTAAAATATAACGCCTGTATGCCGTCCGGTATGACGAGATCGGCAAAATATTCCGTCCAGATATTCGAAAAATTAACCGTTATATTTCCGAGAGCCGGGCCGTCCCAAGCTGTTTTCACCTCAAAGACGCCGTGGCAATATCCGCGCACCTTGATTTTAATCTTCCTGATTCCATGGCAGTCAAAATACTTGAACCCGGCCGTAGCGGAATCCGTCATATTGGCGATGTACCCGATTTCTTCATCCCCGTCTTTTCCATCCTGGGTGATTTTCGGAAAACGGCTGTCCAGCCATGCCCCGGATTGGCCGAAACCGCCTGTATACAGCTCCTCGTCTTTACAAAACAGATTGCATGCCAGGTAAGCGGGATATTCCCCGCGCCCCGCAAGCGGTCCGCCATTCGGACCGCAGGAGGTCATCTCCGCCTGAAGGATCGTTCCGTCTTCCCGGAATGCGATCGGCTCGATACAGCCTTGCCGGCAGAAAGCTGTACCGTTGGTATGTCTATGGTAAAAAACAAACCATTTCCCGTCGATGTGGATGATGCTGCCATGGTTATTGCCGCCGTAATACATCGGTTTGTCCGCCGGCTTGTAGGAATCAATATGCAGATCGTTGTTGCTTACGACAACCCCCTGGTAAACAAATCCTTTCGTCGGAAATTTGCTGGTGGCATAACACAATTCATGCATGGCGATCGAGGAATAGACAAAATAATAGGTATCGCCCTTCTTCCTTATGGAAGGGGCCTCAAAAAACTCATGTCCTTCAAACCCGCTGCCCTTGCCGTAAGGTTCGCTCGGCGCGACAAATACCGGTTCTTCCACAATCGTGAGCATATCAGGACCAAGCACCGTGGCCATTGCGCCGTGTCTGGATTTGTCTCCAATCGCACAGAAACCGGTATACAAGTAGGTCTGCTCTCCTTCCGTCAACACGCCCGGATCAAACTGGGGCTCATCGCCTTCTCTTTCTCCCAAGCGTGTGCCGTCGGCATACCTGACGTAACCGTAAAATTCATACTTGCCGGCCGGCGTATCGCAGACGGCTACCGAAACGATGGAAACCTTATCCAGAACATAGTAGAGATAATACCGTCCATCCGGGCCGACGGTAACGTCAGGCGCATAAAGGCACATTCTGCCATCCGGATTCAGCGGGTCATCCGTTTTCTTGTAAATCACGCCTTCATACCGCCAGTCGCCCAGATCATCCACGGGCGCCGACCAGCACACATAGTCATCTAAACAAAAAGCGTGTCCGTTGAAACGGTCGTGAGAACCATACACATAAACTCTGCCGTTAAAAACATACGGCTCTCCGTCAGGTACGTATTCCCATGATGGGAGATAGGGATTCAATCCTTGCTTTTTCACTATAATTACACTCTCCTTGTTAACTGCAAGACTTTCTTCTCATACTTCAATCTCATCTTCCCTGACGACCACAGGGTCACCCTGATAAGAAACGATGCTTTGACCGGATTTCCCGGCGATTTCCACTGCGAATTGTCTGTCCCCAGGCATACCGTCATAACTGCCGGTCCGCCCCCCAATCGTCAGCGTGCGGTCCGATTCGCACCAGCGCATCTCAATCGTGGAATAAGCACCCGCCTCGTAGTTATAAGTATCCCCCTCATCTTCATAAAGCGTAAATTCGGCATCTTTACCGGGGTATACTTTCAGGCGAATAACCGCTTCAGGCCGTTCATCCGCATATTGCACGTCCGGTCCGACAGGAATGATGGAGCCGGCACGGACAAAAAGCGGAAGCGTCTCCAAATCGGCTTTCGCTTCAAGCGTTTGGCCGCCCTCGATTCTTTCGTCAGTCCAATAATCGTACCATTCGCCGGCCGGCAGGTAGACGCTGCGCGACTTGCTGACGCCTTGAAGTTCACGGGAACCGGGCCCGTAATACATCGCTGTCGTGACGGGCGCAACCAGAAAGGCCGGACCCAGCATAAACTGGTCGTCAATATCGTGCACACGCGCATCCTCCCGATAATCGAAAGCTAGCGCCCGGAGCATCGTATAGCTATGATGCGCAACCGCCCCCGCAAGTGAATAAATGTAGGGCAGCAGCCTGTACCGAAGCTTCAGATATTTCGCCAACGTATCGTAAAATGGTTCGCCCGGCTCGCCGAATTGCCAAATTTCCCTTGGCGTGTCCGTCCCGTGGGAACGGAACATCGGCAGACAAGCCCCCAATTGGAACCAGCGGACATACAGCTCGCGATACCCCAGATCTGCAACTCCATCGTTATAATCTCCGTTCCAGAACCAGAGATCTTTATGGTTATGAACGAAAAACGCGCCGATATCCAGCGTCCAATATGGAGACCCCGCCGCGCAAAAGTTAAGACCGTCCGCAATCTGCTTTCTCAGCGTCTCCCAGTTGGCAGATATATCGCCCGACCAAGTAACCGCGCCGTAACGATGCTGCCCGGCATAAGCGGAACGCGTCAAATTCACGACCCGCTTGCCGTCGGTTACGGAACGTTGTCCCTCATAGATGCCTTTGGAATGCAGCAGCGAATAGGCATTGATATACTCCGGATCGAGATAAAGCTTGGCTTCCGCCGTATTCATCAGCATTCGCTGTTCGGGCTCCGGCTTGACCGCCCCTTTCCAGTCCGCTTCGAACGGCTCGGTACAGTCGCACCACCATGCGTCTATCCCATGCGAGAACAGTCCGGCATGAGCTTGCTTCCAATACAATCGGCGGGCTTCATCCGTAAAAGCGTCATAGGTTGCCTGGTTGCCAAGCAGAAACCCATGTTCGCTCATTTCCCGATGATTGTCGCCGCCCTCTTTCATGATCGGCCAGATTGATACCATCAGCTTGGCGTTCAGCGCATGCAACTTGCGCATCATTTCCGAAGGGTCCGGGAAACGCTGCGGATCAAGCGTCTTTTGCCCCCATAGCTCCCCCGTCCATGATTGCCAATCCAATACAATGCAATCGAGAGGCAATCCGCGGCCGCGATATTCCTGTACGGTATCGATCAATTCCTCCTGGGAAACGTAGCGTTCCTTCGATTGCACATAGCCGTAAGCCCATTTCGGCAGCATCGGCGCTTCGCCCGTCAAATAGCGAATCCCGGCGATGATCTGATCGAATTCCGGACCGTAAATAAAATAAAATTCCATTTCATCGTCGACGTCAGTCCAAATGTAAGAACCGAAGGAGTCGTCATGAAAACTCATGTACGAATAGGAGTCCACCAAAATTCCATAACCTCTTGTAGATAAAAGGGCCGGGATAACTGCCTTCATATTTTGCTGATACAAATATTGATGTTTGCCCCGAAGATTCATCATCCCCTCTTCATGCGAGCCAAGCCCGTACAGCGCCTCGCCAGCTTGCCAATCGAACTCCAGCTTCGTATGATAGGCCTGCCTGTCGAAAATGCGGTTCATCCCCTCCGCTCTTGCGCGGAACCCGTCCGCCCCGCGATCCGTTTCAACCCCGTCCGCCGAAGCATCGAAGATCGTTCGGTAAACGTCGGTGCGCTCGAGCGTTTTTCCGCCTCCGGACGGTTCTGCCGCGAGCAGACTGCCGCTAGAATCCCAATAACTGAATGCACAAGTTGATTTGTCCACCATTACCTTAAGCAGCTCGGTCGAGATTTCCAGATGGCCCGAATGATCTGCAACCTTCAATTGCACATCCTGTCTTTCCGGCCGATTCACAACCATAAGGCTCTGTTTCCCGCTGAACTCCGAATCCAAAGTATAACGGATTCCGGCAATCCCGGGTGTGCAAAATGCGATCTGCATGATTCCGGCAGAGGTGTTTAACGTAACGCCGTTCGCTTCGGTATGAAAATGAGTCAACCTCAAAACTATCGCTACCCTTCCCCGTGGATTTGATAATATAATGATATTATTGTTAATCCCAACATATCTAGCAGATAATTGCGTATTATCGTCACTATATTACGATTTCCAGGAGGGCGCATGTTCGAGCATCGTTACCGGGAAAACAAGCCGCACGGCGTTCCCGACTTTCCGCTGCATATATACCAGGTGGAGCATCAAGCCGGGGTTCTTTCCATCCTTCCCATCCATTGGCATAATGAGATGGAAATCATCTATCTGGCCCGAGGAAAGGCCACGTTCCGCATCGAAAGCCGGGAGTTCGCCATTCGGGAGGGAGAAGCGCTCGTCGTTCACCCGGGCGAACTCCATTCGGGAATGAACGATCATGAAGCAGGGATATGTTATTACTCCATCGTGTTCAAATTATCCTGGCTGTCTTCGCTCCAGGCCGATCGAATTCAGGAGCTGTTCCTCGGGCCGATCCTGCAGGGGACAGCCAGGCTGCCCGCCTTGTTGTCCGCTCCCGCAGGGACGCCTCCCGAATTGCTGGACTATATACGGCAGCTTCTGATCCGCTTCGAGCAGCGGTCGCCCGCTTACGAATTGAGCTTGAAAGGCCTCCTGCTGCTGCTGATTGCGGATGTTTGCCGGCACGGGTTGATGGAAAAAAACGACGATCAAGGAAAACGCCACGCATATGAATATAACCGGCAAATCAAAAAAGTGCTGGCTTATATGGAGGAGCACTCCCATGAAAAGCTTGAGTTGGATCAACTGGCTGCCGTAGCGTCCCTTAGCCGCTCCCATTTTTGCAAATTTTTCAAAACGCAGACCGGGATGCGGCCGATGGAATATGTGAATTTTATCCGGATCAATAAAGCCGCGGGCTTGCTGCGCAGCGGATCGTACAATGTTCTGGAGGCCGCGCTGGAGTCCGGCTACCAGCATGTCAGTTACTTTTCCAAATGGTTCAGGTTTTATATGAATATGACGCCTGCGGAATACAAGGCCTGCTATGCTTCCGGACTTTAAAAGGCAACTTTAGAAAGCGTCAAAATCACAAAAAGGACCCGTCGCCGCTTTGCGTGCCGGTGCGATATTCCTGCGGCGTTAAGCCGGTCCATTTTTTAAAAAAACGGGTAAAGGATTGCGGCATTTCGTATCCGATCAACCAACCGACCTCGGCCACCTTCAACTCGTCCTTCCTCAGCAGCTCCTTCGCTTTGCGGATTCGGAGCTCATCGATATATTCCGACAGATTGACACCCCGTTCCTGCTTAAACAGTCTGGACAAATAGGAGGGATTGAAATGGAATTCTTCCGCCAGTCTCACAAGGGACAGATCTTCGCTAATATTATGTTCAATGTACACGCACATTTTATCGATTGCGCCGGCCGCTCTCTTCTGCTCTCCGCTTTGCCGGAGCGAAAACAGAACCTCGGCCGCGCCTTTCAAAAACTCCAAGGCTTCTCTCCAGGAATGATAGTCCTCCAGCCGCATCAGGCCAAACGAACCGATCTCGCGAACTTCCCAGCGATTGATGTAAGACAGCAGCACAAGCGCAATGGTGTAACAAAGCTCCGTCAGATTGGGGTCTCCCCTCCCGTGTTCGTAAGCTGCCGGCTCGGCCAATTCGTCGAACAGCCTCATGAATTCCGCTCTTCTTCCGGCTTCCAAATGCGCGGCTAACGCTTCGGATTTATCGCGCAATGACCGGCTGCGGATCGAGGCGGACGCCGGGGTGTCCTTATTGGGAAACACCTTTTGGACCATTCGCGTTCCGTCCCCGGTCCGATCATGCTGGTGCCGCCTCATTTTGTCGTAAACGGCGGGAAGTCCTTCCCAGGCAAACGCTTCGCCGCTTAGCGTAACGGCAACCGTCGTATCGAGCGACTCCAGGCAGGCTTGCTGAATCAGCTCAAATGTCCCTTCCAAATACATAACCGTCTGTTCGAAAGCGTCCGTTCTTTCCCCATCGATAAGCCGCTTGGGCTGAAAAAGCCAAATCAGATCGCCGTATCGATCAATGACGCCGATGCTGTTCGTCCGCTCCGCCAAAAACGCCTCCGCCAGAAACTTAACCGCAAGTGCCGTCTCCTGCCGCTCGGCATACGATGGGGACGCCCCCGCCGTTCCGGCATGCGTTAAATTGCCGAGCGCGATCAGCACCGGCAGAGACGCGTCCAGCGGTATCTGCAGCCGCTGGAAATCTTCCGCCAGTACCCGCTCGAAGAGGACGTCGTGGAACAACAGATTTCGAAAATAGTCCCCATGCGCAAGCGTCTCAAGCGTATGCAGCTGCTCTTTCGACCGCCGGATCAGATCGTTCGCGCGCAAGGTATCCGCCAATTCCTGAAGCGCTCGCTCAACGGCTGCGATCAATTTCGGATAACCTTCGTTCTTCAGCACATATTGCACGTCCGGCGCTTGAATCGCCTGATAGACATAGTTGAAGTCGCTATGCCCCGTCAGAAAGATAATTTTACACTGCGGCCAGTTGAGACGTATGGCTTCCATCAGTTCCAGGCCGTTCATACCGGGCATGCAGATATCGGACAAGACGATATCGACTCTGGTCCGGTTTAACAAGTCCAGCGCTTCTTGGCCGGAATACGCCTTATACAGATCGAGATCGAGGTTCAGCTTTCCGAAAATATCCGCCAAGCCATCCGTAATAATCTCTTCGTCGTCAACGATCAGCATTCTGTACACCTGACCGGTCACCTCCATCGGCAAGAAGGATCGTTACCCTAAGCCCTCCAAGCTCGCTCCGTTCCGTTTGCAATCCGCTATCCTCCCCGAATGTGATGCGAATTCGGCGATGAATGTTGACCATCCCCGTGGTCTCGGCCTGATCCCGGACATCGTGCAATGCTTTCCGTATCCGCTTCAACGCTTCATCCGCCAAGCGATCTCCGTTATCCTCCACGATAATTCGGACCTGGCTGCTCGCCTTCTCGAAACGGACGGCGATCAAGCCGTCCTTGACCTTTTTTTCAAGGCTGTGCTTGAATGCGTTTTCAATGATCGGTTGAACGATCAACCGGGGCACGGGAATCGACCGCAGCTCATCGGGCAGCGGATCGAAACGGACCTGAATCCTTCTGGAAAACCGCAACTCCTGTATTTCCGCATACATTCTCGCATGATGAATTTCCTGTTCCAAAGCAACCAGGTCGGAAGCATTTCTCGTCACAAACTCGAAATACTCCCCGAGCAGCGTCGTAAACTGTTCGATGCGTTCCGTGTCCCCCGTCTTGGCCATCGTATTCAAGATAAAAAAACTGTTATATAAAAAGTGCGGGTTGATTTGCGATTGCAGTTGCTTCAGCTCCGCTCGCTGAGCCATGATTTTTTGCTTATAGACTTGATCGATCAAGGAACGCAAATTTTCCACCATCTGGTTAAACCGGCCGTACAAGTACCGAAACTCGTCTTTGGATTCATGGGCGATATAAATGCTCAGATCCCCTTGCTCCATCCTCCTGAAGCTTTTAACGAGCGTCAGCATAGGCTTGTGGATGAACTTATAGGTAGACAACGCAAAAGCGGCAAAAATCCCCAACGCACAGGCGGCGAATACCCATGCCCATTTGTAAAACTTGCTCAACGGCTTTTGCACGACCTGTTCGGGAATGAAACGGTAGATCGATAATCCCAGGTCCGCAGAGTGCGCCTGGACGGCGTAATACCGGTTCCCCGCAATAAGCAGCTTGGCCGTTTTGCCTGCTGCGTCCGGCCGGATTTCCCGGATATAAAAGGGTGCGCCGGCTTTCGACAATTCCCCCGTTCCGCCCGCCAAAGCCACCTTGGCGCTATCCGACAGCAGCAGCGTGCCGCTGCCGGGATAGGTGTTGAATTGGGCCAGCGCCTCCTGAAGCTTTTGCGGATCCAGCTCGATCTCGACCGTAAACAACGGCTCCGCCCCCTTGGTTCCCCGCTGTTTCATCGCGCCGAGGAACAGTCCGCCATTCCATTCGATGACCTGGGAACCGCCGCCAAATACAGAGCGGATTTCGCGGTAGCGCTCAGCTTCGAACCCGCGCACTCCGCCCAGGGCCGACATCGTTCGATCGATCGTCGCGATATGAACGCTCACGTCCTTGATATACATGCTGCTGTTTTGGACGGTGTACAGCCGTTTCATCAGCGAATTCATATTCTCCGTACGGTCGATCGTCGCCATCGTTTCCCAGGCGAGGGCGAGTTCGTTCAGGTTATCGTCCTCCAGCAGACTGAACTGCAATAGCTTTATACGCTCGATCTCATTTTCCAGGTCGGTCAAATAGAATGCAGTTTGCGCGGCAGCCGTCTTGGTTATGTCCGCGCTTGCGGTTTGCACGACCCAATGGTACAGATAAACCGCGGATAACAAAATAGGCAGCATGATCAGCAGAAAAGTGATGATCAACCGTAGAAATATCGTATTTCGCAGCGAAAAGTCCTGCCTTAAAAACAAAGCCGATGCCTCCAGCCATTTTTTCTCAATTATAGCCCGAAACCGAAGAGACAACCAGACATTCGAAGCAGCCCTATGCAATTAATCGCACATTCATCCTTTGACGCTGCCCAAAACGATGCCTTTTACGAAATATTTCTGCAAGAATGGATACGCCAAAATAATCGGGAGTGAACCGAGGAAAATCTGCGACGATTTCAACGTCCGATCGGAAATAAGCGCCAGGTTGAGCATATCGTCTCTCGACATATTCGACAGGTTTTGCTGGATCACGATGGTTTGAATATAGCTTTGCAGCGGATAATTGGACGGGTTGCCCATCAGCAGCAGACCATCGAACCAGCTGTTCCAATGCTCGACCATGGAAAACAAGGCCAGTGTGGCAAGCGCGGGCTTGGAGATCGGCACGAAGATCGACCACATCGTCCTCCAGTGGCTCGCTCCGTCAATGAGCGCCGCTTCTTCCAGCTCCTTCGGAATCTCCCGGAAAAAGTTAAGCAGCAGCACGACGCTGAATACGGGAACCGCGCCCGGCAGAATAAGCGCCCAGATCGAATCGAGCAGCCCGTATTCTTTAATCGTCGAATACCAGGGAATCAGTCCCCCGTTAAACAGCATCGTAATAAAAAAGAGCCACGCATACAGGCTGCGAAACCGAAAAGCATGCGACTCTTTGGCCAGCGGATAAGCGACCAAGATGGTCAACAGCAGGTTAAGCGGAGTTCCCAAGCCAATCCGCGTCAGCGACACGAGCATCGCTTGCCAGAATTCGTTGCGGCTCGCCGTATACATGTAAGAGGCGAATGTGAAATCGACGGGCCACATCCTCACGTACCCCGCCGAGGCCGCCGCGCTCGAACTGAAAGAAACCGCTATGATATGAATCAAGGGCAAGACGCAAATGAGTGAAATCAAGATAAGAATAACGGCATTGACCAGGGGAAACCATTCAAACCGTTTTCCCTGCCGGATGCGGGCATACCCTGCCGGTTTTGGCGCCAACCTTTGCTCCAAAGTTCTCCCTCCTCTAAAAAATCCGATATTTCGCAACCCGATAGGCAAAGAAATAGGAGCCGGAAATCAGCGTAAACGATACGACCGATTTGAATAAACCGACCGCCGTCGCTACCCCGTACTGCGCGTCAAGCAAGCCGATCCGGTACACGAACGTATCCAAAATATCGCCGCTCTCGTAAACTTGCGGACTGTATAAATTAAACACTTGATCAAACCCGGCATTCAGCAGCTGCCCCAGGCTTAATACCGACAGCAGCACGATCACCATGCGCATTCCCGGAATCGTGATATGCCACATTTTGTGCCAGCGATTGGCGCCGTCCATGGTCGCCGCTTCGTACAGTCCCGGATCGATGCCCGTGATTGCCGCCAAATATACGATTGTCCCGTAGCCGAAGTTTTTCCAAATGTCCGAAGCGATCAGCGTGAAGGGAAACCAGTCGTTGTCGCCGAGGAAAAAGATCTTCGAAATCCCAAATAATCCGAGGAATTCATTAACGATCCCTCCGGAAGGGGAAAGAATATCGATCAGAATGCCGCCCAGCACGACCCAGGATAAAAAATAGGGTAAATAAATCGCGGTTTGCACGGAGCGTTTGATCAGATTATTTTTCAATTCGTTTAAAAGAATCGCAAAAATGATTGGAACCACGAGTCCTAAGATAAGCTTAAAGCCGGAAATAAAAAGGGTGTTCCACAAAACCTGGGTGAAATTCGGCAAGTTCATGACATACTCGAAATTGTCCCAGCCGACCCACTTCTGCTCGCCGAACAAGCCTTTGGCGGGAATAAACTTTTGAAACGCAATCATCACGCCGGCCATCGGGATATACGAAAATAACACGATCAACATTAGTCCCGGCAGTATCATTAAATGAAGCGGCAATTCTCTTCGCCATTTCGCTCTCATTTTCATCCTCCACATCGGTGAGCAAGAGTAGGGCCAAGGGAGAGCAATAGCCCCCCTCCGGCCCGGAATCGTTACTTCGTAGTTTCATACCATTCGTTGACTTCCTGGGTAATTTGGTCACCGCCAAGCTTTTTCCAATCGGCCACGAACTGATCGAATTTATCGATGGGATCCCCTAATATGATCTTGACGAACACCTCGTTTTGCAGCTTTTCGAGCGTCGCTTTGCGTTCCACCATGGTCGGAGTCGGGGCGCCGACAAATTTTTCCCGCAGAAACTGATTGTTTTTGTCGTAATGATCGGCGATTCCCATGGAGCCTTCTTCTCCATAAATCCGTTCCCAGCCCCATAATGCAAACCCATCCGACGATCCCGACGCGTAGGCTTCCAGTTTTTCTTGAATCGTCTTGGCCTCCCCGGTCAGTGTGGAGAAATCACCGGCTTTGCGCGCGGCATCAATCGCCCGGAAGGCGTCTACGTTTTTCTTAACCGGATACGGCGTAACGGGCGAGAGCTGCCATACGCTTTCGGCCTCCGGCGGCGCAAAATACTTATCGAACTCCGCGGTCTCGCCCCAGTTTTTCTCCAGATGCAAATTGAACATTTTGATCACCGCTTCAGGATGAGCGGCGCCCTTCTTAACGGCGAAGAAACGGGTAGTGCTGAATTTAAGCGGCACCTTCGGGGTCTCGCCCGACTCCGATACAATCGGGAAAGCCTGCCATTGCGCGTTCGGATCATTATCGCGGTTAAGCTGAAGCGGCCATATAGAATTCCATTGCTCGCCGTACTCCATCCCGATCTTTCCGGCGGAGATCTGTTCGGACACCTTGCCCCCGTCTTTGACCCCGAATTCCTGGTCGATCTGGCCGTTTTTGGCCATATCCTGCAGCACCTGAAGCGCCTTTTTCACTTCCGGCTGAGTGCTGCCAAACACGAGTTTGCCCGAGGCGTCTTCCACCCAAATGTTAGGGTAGGCATCGTATCCGGCCATAAAACCTTCAAGTCCCATCGCCCCGCCCCACAAATCTTTCGTCACGCCAAGACCGAAGGTATCCTTCTTGCCATTCCCGTCCGGATCGCCCTCCGTAAACGCTTTCGAAATCGCCAGCACGTCGGCCATCGTTTTCGGCGGCTTCAAGCCTAATTTATCCAGCCAATCGGTACGAATCCAAATGTACATCGCCCGTTCCATGGAAGATTCCAGCTGGGGAACCGCCATCAACTTTCCGTCGAACGTAGCGGCATCGAACACACTTGTTCCTTCTTCCGAGAGCACTTTTTTCGTAAAAGGAGACGCGTACTTTTCGTATAACTCCGTCATGTCCTCGATTTGGTCGGAATCGGCCAATTGCTTGAGCTGCGTGGCATTCACCGGGATGACGTCCGGCAGGTCGCCGGAAGCCAAAGTAACGTTGATTTTCTGCAGATATTGATCGGAAGTCGGGCTGCCCTTGACGACCCAGTCGTATTTGATCTTGATGCCAAGCTCGTCCTCGTACAATTGGGTCCAGCGATTGTTGTCGATCGTTTCGCCCTTCAGCACGCCAAGCACATTGTTCTCCACAACATCGCTCAAATCTCTGACGAATGATACTTCGATCGCCGGATCGTATTTGCCGAGCGGGCCGTCATCCGCGGCGGAGGCCTGGTTCTGGTTATCCTTTGAAGCTCCGCCCGGATCCCCGTTTGCCCCGTCCCCGCCCCCGCCCGAGCATGCGGCAAGCATAAGCGAAGCCAGCACTATTACGGAGAGACCTTTTAACCACACTGAGCTATTTTTGGTCCTCATTTTCATTTTCATCCCCCAGTTCAATTGTATTCGCCTTCCATTTGGTTACGCTTTCATTATGCATTGGCGCACATTTCGCGACAACGTTCATCTTTTTACTTTACTTCTCCTTCATTTACCGAAACCCATCGACCTACCGTACATGATTATCTTCCTTGCAGAATTTAAAAAAGGGCTGCCCCTTAGGTCAATGTTTCACGACCTTTTGGGACAACCTCTTAATCTGCTTCTTTTTCAGGAGGTTTAACGTAGGTTATCTACGACAGCGTCAGGCAAGGTTGTGTCTGTCTCAGCTTCATTGGCTGCGCTTCTGCCTGAAGCTGTACCAAGATCAGCTACGAAGGTGGTCACGCTTTGGGCTGGGAGATGAGCCCAGAAATTCTCGCCCGTCACCGTAAGCTCCGTTCCGGGTTGAAGATTGCTGCTGCTGTTCGTGATCCATCGGGATACTTTCGAAACCGATCCATTCCGCAGGACAAAGTTCTGATTAACCCCGGAGCCGCTCCTGTTAATGGCAACGATAACGATTTTGTTGTTACCTTTATAGGCAGATACGTAAACGTTCGTTTCAGGATTTTTCGTGGCATCCACCCTAACATAGCCGGGACGGACGAATTTGGAGAAATGAGCCATATTATAACCGCGTTTGCTGATTGTGCCGTCTTCCTTCATCGGACCGTATGATCTGCGGATATACCACCATACGTAAGCCTGAAAATCTCCCTCTACCATCGCATTGTGGATATGATAGGACACATCCAAGGCTTCGGGCCAGCGATCCGCCGAGTTGTTGTCGCTGTTCGGGTAATATACTTCCGTCATCCAGAGTTCTTTTCCCGCTCCTTTTTGTTTGAATAGCGGATAAGCGAAATTGCTGATCTGGGTACCGTATAGATGCGCACCAAGAATATCCATATTGGCAAGCGCCTGCGAATCGTTCAAAATCGGGTCCGACATATTTTTCAGATACTGGAACGATTCCGGCGCGATCACTCTGGCATTAATGGAACCGGCGTTTTCTTTCATGAAGCGAAGCATTTCCTGGGGAGTCCACCACGTCCAGTCATGCGCATAATCGGGTTCGTTTTGTACGGAAATCGCATACAGATTCACGCCATTATTCCTCATATAAGTCACGAAATCATTAAGGTGCTGGGCATACGCAGCGTACTTGTCGTAACGGAGCCGTTTTGCCGACGTATCACCGTTGCGGTTGAAGGTCTCTACCATGTCGGCGGGCGGGTTCCATGGCGACGCAAACACGATGGCTCCGAGGGCGATGGCTCGTTTGGCCGTTTCCAATTCCCGGTACCACTGATTGCGGTCATCATGCACATAGATTCTTAAGATCGAGAAACCTAACTGGTTATTTCCGTTTCCGAAAGCGGTTTCTCTTTGTGCCGCCGTCAAATCTCCGATCCAAGCCGGGTGGTTGATGCCTCCGAAACCGCGAATCACTTGTTTTTCCGCCGATACATTCACGACGGCGTCGCTGGCTGCGGCAACATCGCCCGGCGCTACCATGAGGGTCAATGCTATTACAAGGGCCGAACCTGCACAAATAGCTTTCTTAAACCGTGAAATCATAAATCTGCTCCTCCCTAATTTTTTCGGATCCAAATCTGGACGCACTCGATTGAATAAATATACGGCCTATCAACCTCCTTAAAAAAACATATAATAGTAATTTATTACATTTTTACAATTTCACTATAAATGGATTAGCGATAAAATTTAATAGAATTTTTTTTGATTTTATTGAACTTTCTTTTGAAATATTGATTTAGTGGTTAGCAGATCAATATCCACTGTCCGGACGCTTTGCACGATTATACCGTTTGATCATGAAGCAGAGCTGACGGGAGGGATGGGGCAAGACACCGGGAAAAATGAAAAGACCGTGAGCCTACTGCAGCCTGAATCCGATTGCAGCAACGACTGCACCGTTCAAGCACTTCTATCAGGCTGCAGCCGCAAGGGGCTGATTCGGTTGGCGCGCGATCAGCCGGCGGTAAGAGATCGCCGGAATCGCCACACAGATACGCAGTAACTTCTGCCGCATCGTTTCTTCCGCTCCGGGCAGGCGCAGCCGACGGCGTCCGGCGTACTCGTTCAGGTACGCCTGCAGATGTTTCAGTCCCAAAGCTACATACGTACTCTTCAGCCGATTCCCACGCCTCTCTCACCACTTTCCGCAAGGGCGCATACAGCCGATAGGCTAGAGGAAACGACTCTACCCCCGATGTACGGACATCTGGATCCCTTATCCTTGCCCCCAACCCCTGCCCCCTGAACGAAGGGGATAATCGTGCAAAGCAGCATGCAGGGACACCAAGACACGAACGCTATAAATAGACAGTCCCCTCAGTCCTCAGTACGGCAGCCTCGAATCAATAGAGCTAAAGTCATAATTTATTTCGTCAGCCGCTCCTTCTCATTGTTTAAACTTTAAACAGCAGTTGGGAAAAATAGTACAGATCGTTTTTCCACACGGGCCAATCGTGTCCGCCGCTTTCCTCAACCCAAATGTGAGGCACACCGTGCTCCGCCAAATAAGCGTGCGTCCGTTCGCTGATATGCTTGAGATTATCCTGATCCCCGCAAGAAAGCCACAGCAGTCTGAGAAGGGCCGCCGCCTGCGGATTCGGAACGAGTTGCTCGGGAGCTTTTGTATTGGGGGCCGGGGAAAAAGCCCCGATCCAGGCGAAGCGGTCGAGATGCTTCAATCCTATGTTCAAGGACTGCCCGCCGCCCATGGATAAACCTGCAATCGCGCGGCTCCCCTGATCAGTAGATACCAGGTAGTTCGATTCAATAAAAGGGATCAGATCATGGAGCAAATCAAATTCGAACCTCTCAAACGCCTGGATCTTTTCGGGGGCGAAAATGTCTCCCACCGGACGGTCGTCCGGCATGGCGCGTCCGTTGGGCAAAACGACGATCATAGGCGCGAGCTTGTTGTCCGCGTAAAGATTGTCAAGGATGATATGGGGCTGCCCATGGTTGAACCATTCATTTTCATCCCCGCCTATGCCATGCAAAAGATACAATACGTTATACATTTGGTTTCCGGAATATCCGGGCGGAGTATATATCCTCGTTTTGCGAGGGGTCCCTACCGCTCCGGAGAAATATTCCACCACTTCGACATTGCCGCGGGCTATGTTTTCCCTGTACCGGTCGTATCCGTCAGGAGCTGTTGTTCTCATTTCATTCTCTCCTTTCGTTTTTCTCAAAGCGAATTCTTAACGGCGCATATCCAAATCCCAGGATCGTAAATCGATTATGCTCACGGCCTTGATCATATCACGATAAGCATGCGACTCCCGCGGCGGCTTGATCACCCTTTAACCCCGCCGACCATCATGCCTTTGACGAAATATTTTTGCAAGAAAGGGTACACCATGATAATGGGGACGGAGGCGACCATCGTCATCGTGGCGCGAACGGACAACGGTGTAACGGTGTTTTGCTGCGCCCCGCTGGCGCCCTGGATCATCCCGTCCAGGCTCGAAGTTCCCGAAGTCGTATTGGAATTCTGCAAAATTTTCTGCAGTTCATACTGCAGTGTGCTTAATTCAATGTGCGAAGAATTGTACAAAAACACGTCAAACCAGGAGTTCCACTGAAAGACGCCCGAGAACAAGGCAACCGTAGCCAAAACCGGCGTTGTCAACGGCAATACGATGCTGAAAAAAGTTCTGTAATCGCCCGCTCCGTCAATCCGTCCCGATTCCAGAATGCTCTCGGGGAGGTTCTCAATAAAGGATCGGATGATGATCAGGTTGAACACGCCGATTAATCCGGGCAGGATGTATACCCAGAAGTTGCCCACGAGTTGCAAATCCCTCATCAGCAAATAGTTGGGGATCAACCCGCCGTTAAAATACATGGTTAAAATAAAGGCGACCGTAATAAATTTGCGGAGCACGAAATCCTGCCTGCTGATCGAATAAGCCACCATGGCGGAGCAAAACACCGTAGCCACCGTACCGATGATCGTACGCAATATCGAGACGAGCGTGGCGTGAAATATCGTGGCTTCCCTGAAAATATATTTGTAATTTTCCAGCGTCCAGATCCTCGGAAGCAAGTAAATCCCGCCTTTGAGCGAATCTTGAGCGCTGTTTAGCGACACGGCCAGAACATTTATAAACGGATACAGCGTCACGGCCATCAATAGAACCATAAAAATGTAATTGCAGATATCAAAAATACGGTCAGCGCCGGAAGATTTGATTCGCGTATTCTTAACCCTTCTCGCAGCGCTTGCGGATTTTTGATCCATTGGCTTTGCCTCCTTCTCTAGAAAAGCCTGGCTTCGCCCGCCCGTTTCGCGATATGGTTGGCGAAGAACAGCAAGATGAAGCTGACCACCGTCTTGAACATGCCGGCCGCGATGGATAGCGAGAAGTTGCTTTGGGCGATGCCGTATTTCAATACGAATATGTCAATGTTCTCGGAATAATCCACGTTCATGCCGTTACCCAGCAAATATTGGGGCTCGAATCCCGATTCCAGCAAATAGCCGATATTCATAATTAAAAGGACGACAACGACGGATTTAATGCCCGGCAATGTAATATAGATCATCCGTTTAAACCTGCTGGCGCCGTCGATTTCGGCGGCTTCGTATTGCGCCGGATCAATCGTCGTTATCGCGGCCAAATACACGATCGTGTTCCAGCCGATATCTTTCCAGACGGAGCCGGCTCCAAATATTCCCCAAAAGTATTCGGGAATCCCCAAAAATAATATTTCGTTCCCCTTATCGACCAATCCCGTCCAGCTCAACAGCTGGTTGATGATTCCGTCGGGCGCGAGCGTCGTTTGAATGATGCTTGCGGCCACCACCCAAGAAATGAAATGGGGCAGGTA
The DNA here is from genome assembly GCF_900454495.1 of Paenibacillus macerans. NCBI lineage: Bacteria > Bacillati > Bacillota > Bacilli > Caryophanales > Paenibacillaceae > Paenibacillus > Paenibacillus macerans. The sequence continues at coordinate 1,024,834 of NZ_UGSI01000001.1, read as the reverse complement.
ACTAATCGTTTGCACCGTCCGCTTAAATGCTACGTTCCGGAGTTCATTGAGCAGCAGCGCGAGCGTAATCGCCGTCACAAAGCCGAGAATCAAGTTGATGGAACTCATGGCCAGCGTATTTCGCAATACGCGCAAAAACCGCTCGTCTCCAAACAAAAATGTGAAGTGTTGAAATCCGACCCAGGTTTGATCCAAATACCCGCGCGCCGGTTTATAATCCTGGAAAGCAATCGTCCAGCCCCATAAAGGAACATATTTGAAAATGACCAACCAAATGAAAAAGGGGACGGTCATTACGGCCAAGGCGCGCTGCTGCACCAATTTTTTGCAAAACGGCCCGATCCCTTTCGGCTTTTTGCATGTCTCCGGCCCGGACGCGGCCAGCACCGAATCAGTCTCCATACCATTCTCTCCTCCCCGGCCTTCCGGTAGAATCGATTATTTACCGCCGGTAACGATTTTGACTTTCTCCTGCGCTTGCTCCGTCGTCCACTTTTCATAACCGGCCGTGTCAAGCTTGCCGAATTCGTTCAAGTATTCGCTCCACACCGATTCGAACTTATCCGGCGTTGCAAGCACGAGTTTCGGGAAGTATTTTTTGGTCAATTCATCCTTGGCCGTTTCCCACAGCTGCTGCGGCGAATTTTGTTCCTTGGCGAATCCCCAGGCAGGATACCAAGGGCGGAACTTCGGGGTCGCGAACATTTGGCTGTAAGTTTGCACGCCGTATTTGTCCAAAATGGCCTTATCGGCCTGCGTCAAGCTCATTTGGAATACTTCGGGCTGGTAAGCCACGCTTTTGGCATTCCCGCTCGCGAGCGTGGAATTGGCGTTGTACATCGGCCAGTTCCAATTGTAATATTTAAAGCCGAACTTCTCGTTAAAAGCTTCGTCGATCATGTTGATCTGTTCCTGTGTCCGGTAAAAGCGGCCTTGTTCGTTAACTTCATAGGTTTCGCCTTCAATGCCCCAAGACAACAGGGTTTGGTTATCCTCCGTCAGCATATTGTCGAAATATTGGATGATTCTTGCCGGGTCCTTCGCGCTGACCGTAATACCGATGCCGCGGTTCGTTGCCAATCCGCCTTCGGCGTCGACATACGCATCCGGCGTGTTCTCGTCAAAGGTAACGGGGAGCGGGAAGTAGTTGTAAGCGTCCTGGGCGGGATCCTTGCGGGCTGCGTCCTTAAGGACGTTGAGTGCATTTCCCGCCTGCCAGCGGTAATCAAAAAAGCCCAGCACTTTATGGGAGGTTAATTTGGCGATGTATTGATCGTAATTGTCCACGAAAGAAGCCTTGTCGAACAGACCTTCCGCATTTAACTCGTTCAGCGTCTTCAGCCATCTTTTCGTCGCCTCGGAAGCCGCGTACGTCTTGGCTTCAAAGGTTTCCGGATCGACGATGACTTCGCCGTCGTTCGGGTAACCCATGAGGTGCATCGGCGGATTGGATGTCGCAAAAAATCTCCAGTCATGCGTGAGGGTGATCATGCCCGTCAAATCTTCATCCTTATGCTTCTCGGCATAGTTTCTGATCAGTTCAATATATTGATCCAGCGTGTTGACTTTCGGATAACCGGCCTCGGCCAAGACGCGGCGCTGAATCCAAAATGCGGCTCCGGGCTCCGGGTCCGGAACGAAGTCGCCGACCTGCACGGCGATCGGAAGGAAATAAAGCTTGCCGTCTTCAGCTCTCAGCTGGTCAAAATATGGCCCGAATACCCGTTTGATATTCGGGCCGTGCTCCTCGATCAAATCGTCAAGCGGGATAAATACGCCTGCGTTCAATACGCTTTCCATCGCCGCATCCGGAATCAGCACGTCCGGATACTCGTTCGCGGCGATCATCGTACCGATTTTCGTATTCAGGTCGCCGACCAGAAACTCCAGTTTGAAATTGACTCCCGTTTGGTCTTCCAGTATTTTTCCAAGGGTGGTCTCGTTTGTATTCCGGTCCTTGGATCCGGCTACGCCATTAAAGATCGTAAAGGTGACCTTGTCCTGTTTGTTGCTTTCTTCCGGGTTGTTGCCTGTCTCGCCCACGGCATTATGGTTGTTTTTGCCGCCGGAACAAGCGGAGACTACAGACAACAGCAATGCTGCGACCAGAAAGAGAAGCCAAAATTTCTTTTTTGTCAAAACCGATCTGCCCCTTTCGTTTGTTGAGTGGTATTTACAGGAACAGTATAAAATCGTTTTCAATGTTGGGTTACCCGGAGAACTATAGAGCTTCCTGTAAAAATTTCAGTATTTGTTTCGGCGCTCAACTCTTTTCGTTCGGGATTGCGAGCATGACGCAGGTCCCTTCTCCCGGACGGCTGTTCAGCGAAAAACGGATCTTCTCCCCGTAGATTATTTTCGTGCGGTATATCGCGTTTTGAACACCGATGCGTTCGCCCATGGTTTCCTCGGCCTCCAGGTAACGGTACAGCTTGTTGACCGTTGCATCGTCCATTCCGATCCCGTTGTCTCTGACGGTAAAAGTCAGTTCATCTTCCGTAGCGTCGATGCGAATCTCGATCATCCCTCCGTGTTTCAGCGGCTCGATGCCGTGGATACAGGCATTCTCAACGAAAGGAAGGAACGCCATTTTCGGCACCAGGCATTCATACGCTTCCGGCGCGACGGCGATCCGGCAGTCCAGCTTGTCCTCGAAGCGATATTTCTGAATGTCCAAGAAGCATAAAATAAACTCCAGCTCTTCCTTCACCGAAACCAGGTCTTTGTTCCAGGTCAAGGAGCCTCGGAAGAATTTGGCCATGCTATGGATGATCTTCGCGGTATCGCGCTCTTTTTTCAGCAAACTTCTCATCCGGATCGTTTCCAGGGCATTGAACAGAAAATGGGGATTCATTTGGCTTTGCAATGCATTCAACTGCGCCTTCCGGCGCTCCAGCTCCAACGATTTCTTCTGAATTTCCGCCAGGTACACGTCATGGATCAAGCTTTTGATCTGCAGGATCATCCGGTTGAATTCCAGCGTCAATTGACCGATCTCGTCCTTATAGGCCTCGCCCTGAATCGGTTCAAAACTTTGGCTTTTTACTTTTTTCATCTGCTTCAGGATTTGGATGATGCGCAGGTTAATCGACCGGGTGATGATAAGAATAATTATGGTCGGAATGATCATCATCACGCCGCCGGACCATAAAATAAAATCGCGCGAATCGCGGACTTCTTTAACGATTTCGTCTTCGCTGACGATGCCGGCGATCTTCCATCCTTCCAGATAGCTGACTCCCCGGTATTCCTTCACGAACCGGATCGTTTTGTCCGATCCGAGCGAGGCGAACGCGGTTTCATTCCCGCCCTGCCAGTCGATTTCCCCGTTTGTCGTGTACTCGATCCCGCCGTCCGGGTTGATCAGATACATATCTCCCTGCACGTTTAAGTTCGAAAACAGAGACACCAGATCGATCGTTTTAAAATCGATTTTGAGCAGCTTTTCCTTTGACATCCGGTTCGCAAAATAGTCCAGACGCCGGATCAGCGAGAAACTGGCGAAATGCCCGTCATCCGTTTTCGTGCGCGCAAACACAGGCTGGGTCCGATCGCTGCCCGCCGCCATTCGATACCAATCCTCCGACCTGATATCATCCGACAGGTAGCCGATGTTTCCGGAATTCAGCAGCGTCGGGTTGTTCACGTAAATCATCATGTTCTGGAGATACAGGGAAACGGGGTGATAACTGTTCAGCACCCGTCTTAAATAATCGTCATAAGCTTCGACGTAATCTTCCGTATTGGCAAAATTCCGCTCCAGAATTTCATTGGTCTTGAGGTCGGCGTAAAAAAATGAGGACAAGCCCACCGCATCGTCAACCTGGGAGCGGAATTCGTTTTTGATTTGCTCCACCGCCAGGTCGATATCCTTGATTCTCCCCTCCCTGACATTATTCGAGATGAGACTATAAAAAATAGCGTTGGTCACGATCATCGGCGTAAAGATGCAAAGAAAATAGACCAGCAGCATCTTGTTCCTTAGCCGGGTATTATGAAGCAGTCGGTTCATCGCGCGCCGCCCCCTTCCGCTACCGATGGCTCATGCGATTGCGGTATTCCGTGGGAGTCATCTTCTCGACCTTCTCGAACTGGGAGACAAAATACTCGGCGCTGTTGAATCCGACCCGCTCGGCGATTTCATAAACGCGCATATCCTTTTGCCTCATCAGTTTTTTGGCCTCTTCGATGCGCAGCAGCAGCAAATATTCGTTAAAATAAACGCCATAATGCTTCTTGAACAATTGCCCGATGTACGCAGGGTTCATGAAGAACTGCGCCGCAAGGCTTTTTAAGCTCAAATTTTGCTGGAAGTGCTGGTCCACGTACGATTTAATTTTGTGAATTCCGCTCTTGCCGCTGGAATTATAAAGCTGTTTGACGAGTTCCGCGGCTTCGGACGCGAATTCGCCAAATAATCCGCGCAATTCTTCCAATGTGAGATTATAATCGTGCCAGCCCAGAATCGCCTCGATCAGGCCGAGTTCCTTCTCGTCGCCTTCCACGCTTCTGACGGAGTGCACGATGCCCAGAACACATTGCATGATCGATGTTTTGATCGCTTCGATAGAGAAGTTCCGCTCCAGAAAATCCGCAAAGATGCGGTCGATGGCGCTTCGAATGCCGTCCCTGTCCGATGCTTCGACCGCTTCGATCAAAGCGTGGATCGACGGTTCGCGAAGATGCAAATAGTTCAGTTCCGCGCCGGCGATGTCCGAGTATAGCAGCGCATGGGTGTTGTGACGGAGCCATTTGTGCTGCATCGTTTCCTTCGCGCTGATATAGGAGAACCTCAACCGGTTTAAGGATTCGACGGATTGGCCGGCATAGATTCGCAGTTCCAGGGCGAAAGCATCCTTCAGCCGCCGAAGCGCGGACCGCATAAAAAGACGGATATCTCCGCCGAAAGGGATGAGGTACGTATCCGGCACAATGAAGCCGTACGTGCGGCGATGCTCATACACGATCGGCGGCGAAGCGGCAGCGCCGAGTTCTTGCACCGTTTCCCGGATGGCTTCCATTAGCCGGTCTCTTGCCGGGCAAACCGCATTTTTCCATGGTACGACATTGTTAACCTCCAGCAATATATAAGAAAACGCTTTCGCATCAGCGAAAAACGAAACCTGCCCCCACTCATCCAACGCCGTCTCGTCGATCTCGTCCCGCAGCAGGGTTTCGATCAGTTTTTCGCCCATCTGCCTGCGGTTTTGATCCCGCAACCGTTGTTTTGCCGACAGCTTGTCTCTAAGCTTAACGAGCGCTTGCTGAATATCGTCCGGATCGATGGGCTTGAGCACATAATCCTGCACGCCGAACCGCACCGCCTGCTGGGCATAGCGGAAATCGTTATGCCCGCTGATGATGACGAATTCCGTTTCCAACTGCAGCTTGCTCGCGGCCTCGATCAATTCGAGCCCGTCCAGCACCGGCATACGGATGTCGGTCACGACCAGATCCGGTTTTTTCGCCTGGATGATCGCCAGGGCGTCTTCTCCGTTATCGGACTCGTCAATCACTTTAAAGCCGCTGCTTTCCCAATCGATCATTTCGATTAAGCCTTTCCGGACAAACAACTCATCGTCCACAATAATGACGGAATACATTCAGACCCCTCCTTATGAAGAATTGTAATTACTATACTTTTTCGAGAAAACGCTTTAATTTATTTACCTCCTATTGTGCTATAATATAGCAAAAATAGAAAATATGGAGGATTTTTCTATGCCAATTATCCAACAAGGCGCTTTTTATACGAAAGAATACAGGAACCTGTTCAAGGAGCTCGGCTATCCCAAAGCGGACATCGAGGCTAGGCTCGAGCGGACATGGACCGATTTGTTTTATGGAGATCCGGATGTGCGGATCTATTATCAGTTGGGCGACGATAAAGGCTATATTCTCGATACCGGCAATCTGGACGTTCGGACGGAAGGGATGTCCTACGGGATGATGATGGCCGTGCAAATGAACAAAAAAGAAGAGTTTGACCGGTTGTGGAACTTCTCGAAGACGTTTATGCAGCACAAAGAAGGCCGTTACGCCCATTACTTTGCCTGGCATTGCAAGCCTGACGGCACCCGCATCTCCCAGGGGCCCGCGCCGGACGGGGAAGAATATTTCGCAATGGCCCTGTTTTTCGCCGCAAGCCGTTGGGGAGACGGGCCGGAACCTTATAACTATTCCGAGCAGGCGCGAACGATTTTGCGCGCATGCGTACATCAGGGCGAAGCCGGCGACGGCGATCCGATGTGGGACCCGGAAACGAAATTAATCAAATTCGTACCGGAATCCCCTTTCAGCGATCCGTCTTACCACCTGCCGCATTTTTACGATTTGTTCGCCCTTCGGGCCGACGAGCGGGACGGTGCGTTTTGGAAACAAGCTGCGGATGCCAGCCGCGCTTACCTTCACGCCGCATGCCATCCGGAAACCGGTCTTGCCCCCGAATACGCCAATTTTGACGGAACCCCGGCAGAGCCGCAGCCGCATGGCGATTTCCGTCATTTCTTCAGCGAGGCTTACCGGGTTGCCGCCAATATCGGGCTGGATTGGGCATGGTTCCGAAAAGATCCCTGGCAGGTCGGGCAATCCAACCGGATTCAAAGCTTTTTTCGGAACATTGAAGTTTCCGATTACCGCCGATATACCATAGACGGACAGCCCTTCGACGAACCGGCGCTGCACCCGATAGGACTGCTGGCGACCAACGCGATGACATCGCTCGCCGCCGACGGCCCGGAAGCGAGTCATTTTGTCCGTCTGCTTTGGAATACACCTTTGCGCACCGGCCAACGGCGTTATTACGACAACTGCCTGTATTTTTTTAGCCTTTTGGCCTTAAGCGGAAATTATCGGATTTACTGACGGGCCCGATTTATGCATTTTGAAGCGATTTCAGAGGCGACTTCGGAGGCGATTTTGTGGATCAGCTCCAGCGGTTGCAGTAAAGCGACGCCTCACCTGAGCATACCTGCTTCCAGCCCTAGCTTTCCTGGTCCATGTTGAATAGAATAGTTGCAAAATGTACATTTACTTATCCTGAAATGCTGCCACAGCGCTTGATTAAGTGTAAAACCTGCAATTACTCCGCTATCTTTTGAAGAATGAGGCTAAAATCAGGAAATAAATGTATGAAATGCAATTAAACAGATGATTGGGTGAATGGACGTAAAGTTAGTTGTACGATTTACAGTTAATGGGCAGAGCCAAGCCGGTCAAGCACACTTTTGCGTGTCAACCGGCCCGGCGAAATTAAATAGGAGCCGATTTGGGTTCTGCGAAAGTTGAAACATTAGTTTAGATGCGGGATTCATAAATGCATTAAAGCCGCAAAAAAAGACCAGCGAGGCCAATGATAGCCAAGTGGTCTTTTTTACAACTATAAAGTTTAATATTAACCAAAACCGTGACTATTCGTGGTGATAACGCCGGGGCTTTGCTGCTTTCCGATAGGGACTAGAGTAGTAACTGGGGCCGCCACAGCCGCCAATAAGCTACATGTAAATATCCATATAGCCAACTTTCTTTTCATTCAGTTTTTGCACCTCGCTAATTAAATTTTTATACCGCTCGTTTGCCGCTTCCGATGCAAAATTCCGGTATTGTTCAAATAGCCCTATACATTTTAGCATACCGTATCTGTTATAAATTTCAATCGCAAATGCTAAACTGTCCAGTACATACTCCAGTCCTTGGGCAAAAGCTTTTTTGTTTAAATAATACTCCCCTAAACCTGCCAACAAATTTGCGTATCGATCTCCGGTATATTGCTCGCTAATTTTCTTAATACGGTGGTGTTGCTCTTCATAAGTTAGATAAGATGTGTATTTTTCAAGCGCATCGTCGATGTTTATATCGAACTTGTTCGCAGCAGTCACGATCTCACATAAGGCAGGGAATACTTCATATTCCCTTGCGGAAATATATTCCAAATATTCCGAAAGAACTTCGACCTTGCCGGACACTAATTGATACATATGACGGTTGCCTTCAGCCCATTCTTGAAACTGCTCAATTACAGCCACCTCGTCTTCAGTGGGGTTCTTGACCCAACTGCAATCCGTATACAAGGAGACATAATGGAGTGCATTCTCATAATCTTCTAAAATAAAATGAGCTGCACCCAATGATAAATAAGAATAGAAAATGTAAAAAACAATTTGCTTTTGGGTTTCCGGTGATTTTTTGCTCCCGTTTAACTCATAATGAATGGTCGCTTTTATTTTCAGTTTTTCAGCTAATTCCTTTACCTTTTCCCAGTGACGTAATGAACCAAACACATTGATTAAATCATTCAGTGCATCCAGTTGATAGGGCTCGTCCAGCCGGTCGACAAAAGGCTCAAATTGCACGGTCAACAATAAATTCCGGTTCTGATCTTTAGACAGCCGCAACGTGAACAACCGGTATTGACACAGCGCCAGCCGTTCGGAATGCTGCTTCTGTTCACCTTCCGCTACGGCTTCATACAGCAAGATGGCCGCTTCTTGTTTGCCTTCATGAAAAAACTGCTCGGCCAAGTGAAAAAGTAGGGGTATGTAAGATAGGTTGTCCAACATCAACCGTATTGACCGCTCGATACAGTCCAGCTTGTTCAGTTCGGCGCAACGCCGCAAGAAGGGCCCAAGTCTGCGCCAATCGGGCGCGGCCTGAAAGAAACACTCGTCAACATACAAATCGTAAAAATAACCTTCGGGCAACCCCATCCCCTCCGTAATCCGGTCAAGCTGCTGCATGGCAATGGGACGATGGCCATTGATGATCCCGCTTAACGTCCCGGAATTGATCCCTGTAAGTTCGGTGAACTGATTAAGCGAGAGTCTCTTGTTTTTTAAATAATCCTCCAATTGAGAGCGAATCGTGCTTGCCGGCTTCATACGAACACCTCCTCTGTTCAATAATGGAATTATCAACCATATATTCCTAATGATATTGTTTATTGTAACATTGGTCAATAAATAATAAGGAAAAAAATGTGTCTGTTTCCATCGTAACCTTAGGTAACCCCCTCCTACCACATCTTCGATGATTCCTTTAATACGTGTCCAAGCCATGGGAGAAAACACTCTATATGCTGTCCCGTGTTCAACATTAAGAAGAACGGTGCCGTTAGGTCCTGGAGTTGGATCTTTAGCCATTGCGGTACTTATCGCCCAAAACATATTTCGCCAGGCAAGATCCTCCCTCCTCGGCGCAAAAAAGTCATATTCATCAATATGAGCTCTGGGTTATCCATTATACGGATTATGGAACAATTTCAAAAACAGTACCTTGATTAAAATCAGTCACTTTCATAGAGCCATGCACCCCTAAATATAGCCTGCTCTGATCCAGATTCGTCCCCAAACTAACATAATAAGCGGATTGAGACCCAAAGTTATAATTGGTTTCAATCACACCAAAATCACTTAGTTTGCAATCATATCTTATCCTAGTGTAAGCCAGAACCCCATTAACCGGAGGTCGAGATTCTTCTTTTCGGGCAAGATCGGTAAACACAACGCTTCCTTTTAAATCGGGGATTCCATTCCCCATATATGACTGGACTCCTGTAAGTGAAGTTCCTCCAAACTTATCGGGACGGGGGTCTTTATGAAAATAACTAGTTAAAGGCTGAAGACGCCTCGCTGAAGTTTTTACTGCTTCATTGTAATAAGCGATTGTTTTCTCATCCAAGATTGGGCTCGTGGGGCAATCTCTTATAATCGAAGTCGGAAAAGCACCTTCCCACCCTCGCCAGCCAAAATTAATAAATCCCTCCGAGTCAAGCTCAACTTTCATTAAAGAAGCTTGAATAAGCTGTGTAACCGGTATGGGTTTATAATGAGTGAATGAAAAAATCGACTCTACCAAACCTTGCCCGACATTTCCTACATATTTAATATACTGACTATAAGACCTTTGAAAGGAAACCCCCGGAATATTGCGAACCCCTTTAGCCATTGCCGTAAGCGTTTCCTGAATAGTTGATGGAAGTTCATTAAAACGTGTGACTACAGGCGGATTTTCGATAAGTGTATTCTTAGCCACATCGATTTCAATTATTTTTCCGGCGATTTCCATATCATCCTGACTTAAATTAAATGGGTCATAGCCCGCTCCGCCGTCTCCGGTTGTTAATATCAGTTTTCCATTTTCAGGTGAAAAGTTTAAACTATTGACGCCATTATGATTAAAAAATGGTCTTCTTATGTTAAGCAATGTCCGTCGTTTTTGAGGTTGCCCATTCGGCTGTAAAATCCATTCTTCAACGGTATCAATGTGATCATATTGCGTTTCCCTATTCATCCACTGTAAGTTTAAGGTTTCCGGATCACACGGGTCTGGCTTGAAAGGTTTAGGAAGAGCACCCGGACCTTGTGTTCCGGCCACAGAATAATGAAGATAAAACCGGCCGTTATAATAAAAATCGGGATGAAACGCCAGCCCTACTAATCCGCGTTCGTCATATCCGCCTCTAGAAGCACCTAGTTTTATGATTCGTGGGCGAATATCCAAAAAAGTCCTTATAACTCCGTTTCCTATGTAAAAGATCTCTCCTACCTGGGTTGCAATAAATAATCTTTCAATGGAGTCCCCCGGAAGCACAGCTGTTTTCATTACAGTCGGTAAATTTATCTTACTTACAATGGGCTGTAAACTAACCTTAACTTTTTTCAACTAGCTTTACACTCCCCCCTATTTTTTCTTTTAAAGAATATGAAAAGTACGGTTTCATTAGTACCAATATGCATGATCTTGCAAGGTGTTATTGATGCTTCAGTGAGAAATAATCCAGGAATGTGTACTTGCGTTGGTTTGTACGATATATATCATGGAGGTAATGAGTATTGTTTTGATTTATAAAATAAATAGAAAAAATGAAAAAGAAGATGATTACACGCTCATTTGTGATATTGAAGGTTTTATTGCTTCGTCGTGACTATAATAATCTTTTTTGCACCTTTCGACATCCCTATAGAATTCATCTATTAAATCTTGATATTGCCACGCCATATGAATTACCTCTTATTTTTTTGGAATTTTATTTCCATCATTATGAATAACTTCAACTCCATGATACAGACTTGATAAAACTATATATTCAATTTTTCACGGAGCGCTTTTTCTAAATATTCTTTAAAACTGCTTGCCATAATTTCTATTTCACCAAAATCAAAGTCAAAGACAATGATCCTTTTCATGAATTCGTTCTCCCTCATGATGCAGTGACGACATTTAGTTCTTCCTGGGCTTTCCACTTCCACCATAACAGATATTGACGCTGTACTTAGGAAGGGAAAAAGTAATCGAATTTGCTTGGTTTCATTTTTTTCTACCTCACTAATAATCATGGTATTAGATAGTTGCATATCCTCTAACATAAGTGAGTATTCTAGAGCCATCCCCTTATAAACCTCCATAACCCTAAACAAAAACGGTCGATATTGGTGGTTCTAACCATAATCGACCTGTTCAAGTAATGCTATTCTGTTAAAACTGTGTATATTTTTCTCATATAATTCTGTGCATACATCTTATACTAAAATACATGCGTCATTTAATTAAAATTAAACCCGTACAACAAATATGCTTCCTCTTCTTGGTCATTAACGGTTACTCTGCCATTTTTTCTTTCTAAAAGTACACTTTCTTTACGATATCCCCTCCAATACCCCTGCACTCTCGTTAATTGATAATCTCCAGCAAATCTGGTAGTAACGCTTTTAAAAAAGCTTAACATCTTCTTTAACCTCGCAACATCATCAGAAGTAAAAATATGATCGCACATTACATTTACTGCAGTTCGAACCTTAATAGCATGTATTTGTAAATCATCCCAAACGATAGTAATTCCAGGTGAGTCATCAGAATCTTCTACTACCCTAGCCTTGTCTTCATTCTCAGAGTCTTCTAAAATTTCTAGACTTTTCAGTTTGATTTCTTCTTTGGCAAAACTACCTTCGACTCGTAACACGAAATTTTTATATACTCCCAACTTATAAGAAAGATTTAATACCTTATGATCATCATTAAAAAAGTGGCTGTCTGCATATAAAACATTCCTTTTTCTTTCCAATACTCTATATTCTGAATCCATTAATAGCAAAGCATCTCCACTGCAACTTTTAAGCATATTACTTAAAAACTCTAGAAATTTCTTTTCTCCATCTGTATGTACACTGCAATACAAACTATAATTGATATGGAGATCATAGACCCTAGAAATGTTATTCACATCATAAAGCGAAGTACTGAAGCTGAAGAATGGACATTTAACATACAAATCATCTTCTTCACCTTCCTCACTTTCTTCTTGCTTTGTAAAGCTGAAATTCCCTTCGGATCCAGCAATGCATTTTACCTGATGCAGAAGAAAACTTTCAATTTCCTCTCTATTATGAAAATGGTTTTTAAAATAATACGTTATTTCCAATTTAATCTCCTTTCCAAAACCATCTTGTTATTTTACCATCTTTAACAACAAGTAACTCCTTCAAATTTTTCAAATCACCATTAGGGTTAGCTTTTCTCAGTATTCCTTGTTTTAAGTCGCCTATATCATCAACATTAAAGTCATCAAGATTTAAGATTATTCTATTTGCTTGTTTTTTCGTTTTCTTGTATATTTCTCTAACCTTATTATCTGATAAGATACCTTGAGGAGAATAACAATCAAATACATTACCCTCTATTATAAAGTCTGGGTTTGATTGAGGTGCTATTCCCCAGCCATTTCCACCAGGTATTTCTTTTAACGGTGTTATATCATATCCCTCAGCTTTTAAGAGTTTAAATGTATCTACCTCCCTTTCATATCCAGGATCTTTTCTCTTGGAATCGAACAACTTAAGCTCTTGATCTGTAACTTTTGAGCCTTTAGGTAATGATGGTTCTGTTAATTTATTGTGACTACCAACTTTTTCGATCCTCTCATCCGAACCCTTCCTTCTCTCCCTCTCATCTCCCCCGCCACCATGATGTTTCCGGTAATCATTATTATACTCCACCTCAAAATGACGTCCTAAGCCTCCGCCGCCATTACCTTCGAAGCCGAGGCGTCTTCCGCCCATGCCGCTCATCCAGCCTTGCAGGCTTAGGGAGAGGCCTTCCAGGATTTCCTCAAAAGCTTCCGCCGCTTGCTCCAAAGATTTCAAGCTTCCGGTTTTTAGCTTGCCGTCCCCCAGTTTGGGAACTCCGTGTTCATCGGTGAAAAATGACTTCCATTTTCCTGCGAGCCCCAGGCCTCCGGCTGCACCGGCCGCGCCCATTTCTGCGTTCCCCAGGGCCCGGCCTGCCGCACTTTTCGCTTTCAGCATACTAGATTTGGTTGCAAAGTCCCGGATTGTTTAAGCCAATGACGAAAGTAAACAAGCGACTTCCGGTAGGCTTCAATTCTCAGCGTATTCTTACGAGTTTTCGGAGCAAAAACCAACTTGAAAAAACCGTAAGAAAACGAAGATAACAAAAAACAGGTCTTTTATGGTGGTATCTGACCATAATTGACCTGTTTCGCATAACGCTATTACGTTAAATTAGGTATACTTTTTACAGACATTCAGTACGTACATCTTTATTCATGAAAACTTGGTTCATTCGGCACTGGGTAGCCCCACCCATGATATACTAGAGGACTGGAATTTCCACGTCATTACCAGGAGATTTATCCAATAAGACATCGGGAATATTAGGGTTTGATTTTCTCAGTTTGAAAACCTGTACTTTTGTTAATGGAGGAGCATAAGAAATACTCTTATCTGAGAAGTTGCCATCAAGTAATTTCTTGTACAAGTTGTTAATGAACTCTTTCCACTCCCCAAAAGAAGACCCCGAAATAGCATCATTTGATTCAAGTAAACGATAACCATCAGCACGATAAAACATTAGTAAACCAGTTCCAAAGTCACAATTTTCATTGTCCAGAATAGCCTTAGGAACTTCAAGTCCACTATTCCAGTTATAGTTAGCGGCAAATATATGTAGAAATATTGGATTCTTTATTTTTTTGACTCCTTCACGAATACTATGAATATCTTCATTGTATAACAGTTCTTTTAGATACTGTAATTCCTCGCTATTCATTATTATTTTCCATCCTTTCACAATAATGGAGCTACTTCATCAATTGACTCAATTTCCGTTCCCAAAGTTCTACTGTTGCTCCTTGGTTAGGATAGAGAGGCAATCCTTTTTCTTGAAGGTACCTAAGATTCTTCTGCAAATCAAAAACCTGCTTTTGTAATACATCGACGCTTTCGTTAATATCCATTCGATTTAATGCCCTTTCAACTACTTCATTATAAACGGAATGGTATCCTTGATGTCTAGCCATAGGACTAATCTGGTTGTCAGGTACTCTTAGGAAAACCCCATTTGAAGCATGGTCAAAATCCATTCCAATTTTTTTGATAACTGCATGGTCTTTCATTTCTGAAGGAATAACGTGTTGAGCCTGATAACCAGACCATTTTTGTGAACGTTTTAATCCCATTTCCTCCATCATATTCTTACCTAATTTGGTCGAATTACCCCCAGTTACTACACCTGGGCTTCCAGGAATAAGTCTCTGATTATTACCCGTCCCCTCAGCCTCTTTCTCTTTCTTTTCTTCTTCTCTTCGCCGTCTTTCCTCTTCCTGTCTCTCTTTATTACCTCTATCCTTCCTCTCATCTCCCCCGCCACCATGATGTTTCCGGTAATCATTATTATACTCCACCTCAAAATGACGTCCTAGGCCTCCCCCGCCATTGCCTGCGAAGCCGAGGCGTCTTCCACCCATGCCGCTCATCCAGCCTGGCAGGCTTATGGAGAGTCCTTCCAGGATTTCCTCAAAAGCTTCCGCCGCTTGCTCCAAAGATTTGAAGCTTCCGGTTTTTAGCTTGCCGTCCCCCAGTTTGGGAGTTCCGTGTTCATCGGTGAAAAGTGACTTCATTTTTCCTGCGAGCCCCAGGCCTCCGGCTGCACCGGCCGCGCCCATTTCTGCGTTCCCCAGGGCCCGGCCTGCCGCGCTTTTTGCCTTCAACATGCTGGCGGCTTTTTTGGCGACTCCGGCTCCTCCGGCAGCGGTAAGGCCGATATCCACCGCCAAACCCGCAGTTTCAATCGAGTCATACCCAATCTTATAGCTCTCGTCTTCCCGGTCGGTGAGCGGGTTCGGCAAGCCGTTGTTCCACCATTTGACTAACGGGTTAACGAACTCCTTTAAGGTCTCTCCGCCATCATGCAGCAGCTCGGGGACCGATTTTTGAAACGTCACCGCTTCCAATACGTATTGTCCCGTATGGATGGCCGACTTCACCGTCTCATTGCGTTCCGCCAGCGGCTTGACCTCTTCGTCGGTAAACAGACCGTAGTATGATCTGACCAGAGGATCTCCAAATTGCTGCGTCAAAAGCACGTCCGAGATATCGCTGGCCGTGTTCCATAAACCTTTAACGAAGTCTACGGCTCCATCCCATTCCCCTTTTAAGGTCGCCCCAATATTGTTTAGGGCAACTTCCCCGACGGCATATGCCGCCCCTTTCTCCTTAAGCACCTGCTCAAACGGAGACAAGAGTCTCTCATACGTTTGGTGCAGACTTCCGGCCAATTCGACCTTCTGTGCGCTGAATTCAGCGGATTCATTATGCTGTGCCTTACTGTTCTTTGCTTCTACATCAAGACCGTCCGTTCCTTCCACCCGGATCTGGCCCGCCCGCAAAAACAAACTTTTCGATGTACTGACATTTATTTTTTGCGAGCTCTGAAGACGAACTCCGCCCGTCTGGTTCATCCCGATATACAAGGTATCTTCCTGTGCGCTGATCAACAAGTCCGCATCGCCGAGCACGATTTCTTTGCCTTGCGGGTTGCCGAACGATTTGACGCCCGGGTCCTGCATTTTGCGCTCATATTTGTCAGCCGGACTTTCCGGCAAACTCTCCGCAGGTAACGCTCGCCCGGCTCCTCCAACCACAGGCTTAAACGCTGGAGCAGGCTCCATCCGCACCGACTGAATGACCATCGCCTCGTCCTCGTCCGCGCTGGGAAAATACAGCTTGATCCGGCTGCCGATTTCCGGCATCATATACCAAACCTGACTGCCTTCGGCGGCATAAGGGAACCACTGGGCATCTTTCGGATCCTGCCGTTCGTCCATATCCAGATGAATGCGCACCTGGTTGCGGCTGATTTGTAAAATCTTCCCTTCGATCGCCGCGCCAATCACCGTGGAATTATATTTCTTCGGAACGATCAGCCCTTCCGGACGTCCGCACTCGTAACTCCAAGTCAAAACTCCCTGACGCATCCGGGCCGTGCGTTTGTAAATGGCAAAGGTTACTCCCCCGCACTCCACCTCATCGCCAAGCTGCAAAATTTCCGGCCATTCGAACGTATACCCGGTATGCCGAATAACTTCTTCCCCCGCAGAAGCTTCATTTGCAGCGCTTAACGATGCCAGCGGAATCATTTTCCGCTCGTACACGAGGGGGACATTTTCCAACTTTAAGCGGCGCCGGCCTTGCGGCAGCCCCACCCAGAACTGAATCCGGTGCGCCGTAATATTCGGGACCAGCACCGCCCCGGCATGCGAAGCCAAACGCTGCAAAAAACTCCAATCCGTCTCCTGATACTGCAAGATAAACCGTCCGGTCGCCCGTTTGGCAAACGCTTCATCGATCATATCCGCGCCGGGATAGCCGCCGATCACTTGGCGAATGACCTCGACGTAGGATTGACCCACATGCTGAAAAGAGCGGTTCCGTAGTGTCGTGTCCAGCTTGAAGCTGTGCGACACCGCCGCCAGTTTTATATTCAGCCGGTCCATCGCCTTCGAAATTTCGATATCGTACAATTGCCCTTTAAAAAGCGGCTGATCCTGCCCCGCATCATCGGTGTGCCAAAGCTCGATCAAATCATCCGGACTCGTTTGCCTAAGGATCGTCTCTTCCACAGCCGGATCGGCGCTCCCTTGAATGCTTAGCCGCGCATGTTCCCCGGCCGTATGGCAAAGTTCCACCCCAACCAGGCGGAGCGCACCGTACGGCCAAATCATTTTTAACTGCCCATATGTAATGACGTTATCGGTGGTTGCAGCCACGTTCCTCCCCTCCTTCCCTCGAGAAATCAGCCGCCCTGCCCATCGTTCGTAATGGTAATGATCCCCCCGGGGCTTTTACATGTGCAGCGCAGCGTCGATTTGCTCAGCAGAGCCTGCTCCCCTTCGATCAGAACATCCTCCTTGCCATCCGTCCATTTCGACCCGAAGTCGATTTTCGGCTTGCAGATATTGTTTAACAATTTACACATGCCAAAAGCGCCCACATTGCTAATGTTGGCATCGGGTCCGCAGACGCAATCGGCAATATTCATCACCGGCTTGCCTTTGACATATACGCCGTGGCTGAGCGGCAAATTAAGCACCCCCGGGCGATTCCCTCGATCGCATTCGAGTTCGGCCCCCCGAACCACATAAGAATATTCCGCGTTTAACGCCCCGAAGCTGTATGCCATTAATAATTGCTGCAGGTTCATCGGCTGACCTCCTTTTCGGCTTTTTCCCAGCGCAGCGCCCCCGCCATAGCAAAGGCAAGCGGATAATAAAGCCCCGCTTCCGGCAAAGGAAACTGCACACTGGCCATCAATCCTTTTCCGCTGCTCCCTTCCATTTCACGCTGACAGTAACCAACCAGCACTACCTGGTAAAAGGGCTTGGCACCCGCCAAAAAAAGCGCCTCATAATAAGCAAACGGCTGCTTCTTCCCAGGGTAAACGCCCTTTCCCTGAACCTTCATTTCCGGTTTTGCAAACAAGCTGTTCGTAAGCATCATATCGCGCACCGCCTCCAGCTGCGCTTCACCCAGCTTGATGTCCAGCCATTTCACTCCAAAGCCTGCGGCGGCCGTGCGATCCAGAAAGTAACTGCGCGTAGGATCCGGCCTCCCTTGCCCGATCGGAATGTCAGGGTGAAACGATTCCGGCATCAAAAGCGCCAACTGTCCGCCCAACGCGCTCCGCCCTGCGACGCCGATCGTTTGTCCGTCGCGCAAGTCAATCGTTCCCCGCTCCAGGCCTTCCAGACATTCGTCCATGCCGACGCTCATCCACGAATCGTCGTTGGCGGCCTCGGTCAGCTTCCGGTGCATCAGCCGCTGATTGTACGCCGTCAAATACTGTTCATCCAAATATTCGGTCACAGAGCATACCCTCCATCCAGTTCGGTCTTTTCCAAAACAAAACCGCTTAACCCCCGGCGCAAAAAACTCTCGGCGGCATGGAGGCTGATCGCAAGGTAGCTTTCTCCCCTTCTCGGTCCGCGAATCTGCACGATGTGATGCCCCCGCAGCTTGCCCCGGTCCAGCACCAGACGTTTCACCGACCCGTCATGGACGTGGTATTCCGTAGCGGGCGACAACACGTCCACGGACGGATAATCGGCAAGCCAGTAGACCAGGTCATTCCCGGATGAAGGATCAACGATATAAACCTTCTTGAACCGGATAAAAATGTTGTATTTCTCCGCAATATTTTTCAGCGCGTCCGAGTAAAGCGGTACCGGATCGGCGATCCAGTCCACCGCTTCCATCGCGGGGTCCGGCCTGGCTTCCAGCACCTGTACCGGCGGCAGCTCATGAAAGGGCTTCTTCAACAAGTCGATCTGCAGCACGGCCGGTTTATGTGCTATACGCGGATCGTTTTTCATCACAAAATAGTCAGGCAGCCTCATCATCCCCTCTCTATTCGATCCAATGAACCGATCCTGCCTGCTCCTCGCTCAGGTCCAATTTCTCCCGGTCCAAAGCGCGAAAGCGCGTGCCTTCCAGCGAAGCCTCGTGAAAGCTGACCCTTCCGTTTAAACCCGCCGCAGTAAAATCCGCCCCGTCCAGCCTAGCCCGATCGAAGCGCAAGCCCAGCAGTCCCGGCAGGCGGTAAATGGAATCCAGCGGCTCCAGCCGGCCGATATTCACGAATACCGCGCCCTGCAGATCGCTATCGGTAAAATCGGCGTCGGTAAGCAGGCTTCCGCGGAACTCCGCCCCGTTTAGGTTTGCTCCCCGCCAACTCGTCCCGACCAAGTTGCATTCCACAAAGCGGCAGAAACTAAGGTAGCCCCGGCTGAAATCGGAATACGGCATCTTCTTTCCGTTAAAGCTTTGCCCGGTTAACGACAAGCTGCGAAAATGGGCATAAGCCAGCCTTCCGCGATCCCCCTCATCCGATTCGAGAAGCGCCTGTATTTTTTCCGCCTCGCCCGCCTGCTTCTCCTCCCAGTACAATATCTCGCCCCGGTCCATCAGTTCCCCCGTCCTGATCTGCAGCCGGTCAGCTTTGTCGAGCGCGGCAAACTCGGGAACTTTTACGAGTTCAGGCATAGCTGTCCGCAATAAAGCGGTGACGTATTGGTCAAACGCGGGAGCGCACTCGAGCGCCAGCCGCTCCGCATCGGCCCCGCTCAGCAGCCCCATATATTTCTTGCTTTCCCGTTCCAATTCGGCCAAAAGGCGCGAATAACTCCGGTAGGCCCAGCCGGCGTCATACGTAACCGCACACTCGGCCTCGTCAAAATAAAATTCGCGCGAATCGGCCGCTAGCAAATACGTAAAGGATTGATCCAGCAAGGAGGTGCGCAGCATGGAATAATGAATATAGGCGATCGGCGCTTTTTGCGAACGCTGCTGCATGTCGGAAGCCTGGCGGCATAACGCAGCAAAAGACGCTTTCAGTTGTTCCGTCAGCCGCTGCCGGTTATGCAAAAACTCCAGCTCCGCCTCCTGAAGACAGTCACCAAGCAAAGGGAGTACTTTTTCTTCCGAAAGTTGCCGTAACACATCCTGCTTATTCATAGGCGTTCCTCGCATCAGTTCATTTTGATTTCCGACCCGGACAATAAAATCTCCTCTTCCAAAGACAAGGTGCTGCCCTTGCCGGATAATTCGATTTTGTCCGCCGACAGCTGCAGCATCTGGGAGGACAATACCAGCTCTCCACCCGCCGTAATGCCGATATCCTTGTCGCTTTTGATCGTAATTCCCTCGCTGTCGCTGATGATGATGGACATTCCGCCCGAGGAGATCACGATTTTGTCCGGGGCCAGCACGATTTTTTTGCCGTATTTCGTTTGCAGCGTTTTCACCGCCGGATCGGCCATCACATCCTCGCCATTGTCTGAGCTATGCGGCTCGGAGGCTGAGGCTGCCGCCGCTTTTCCCGGGGCTGCCGCAGCTGCGGACGTCTGGCTTTTTAAAGGTGCCGAAGCCGGGTTTGTCCGTTTTACCGAACTGATCGCGTAGCCTTCTTCCTCTTTGTAGCTGGGAAAATAGATGCGCAACTGGTCGCCGACCTCCGGCATGCAATACCAGCCCGTCTGTCCCTCCGATGCATAGATGGTCGAGTAAGGAAACCAGAAATCGGTGGCCGGATCGACCTGCTCGTCCATATCCAGCTTTACCTGCACCTTGTCCTTCCGCACCGCCAGTACCTTGCCGTGAATGGACGCCCCGATAATCGCCCGATTGAACATTTTGATCGGACGCAGTCCGCTGCGCGGGCTCAGCTTATAGCTGTGCTTCAGCAAGCCTTGCCGCAGCTCGCTTACCGCTTCGGCGACCAGCCACGGCCGCCCCTGAAACAGCACCTCATGCCCCGGCTCCATCAGCTTGTCCGCCTCCACCTCATATTGCAGAAAATCCTCGTTCCGTACCCCGGGAATGCGGTTTTCCGCAGCCGTCTGGTAGGCGGAGACTCTTTTTACGGCTTTGTAGTTATGGACCTGCAGTTCCCCCTTGCTTAAGCCCATCGGCATCCCGAAATACAACTTGGGCACCCCGTATCCGACAGCCGGAATTAGCGGTGAGTAGAAATGGGAAGCCAAGCGCTTCAAAAACTCCCAATCCGTCTCATCGTACTGCATCACAAAGGTGCCGATCGCTTTGCCGCTGGAAGCGACGTCCAACACATCGGCTTCTTTTCCGTACTCCGCCACAATGCTTTTGATTAACTCGGTATAGGTCAGGCGCGGGTTTTGAAACGACCGCTTCCGCCGCTTCATATCCAGCTGGTGCGTATGGGAGATGGCCTCAACCGTCATATAGTTAATCCCGTTAACCGTCTTGACCTTAACGTCCAGGGCGATTCCCCGAAACAGAGCATGCCGGCCCCCTTCCCCATCTTTAACAAAAACCTTCACCTGCGTCTCTTCATCCGAAGCCTTCATGTAATAGTCGCGTAAGTTTTCATCAACCGTCCCGGCAAAAATCAAGCGGGCATGATCGTTCGCCGTTTTTACGACTTTCAGTTCATGAAGATGTATCAATTGGTAAGGCATAATTTCGATTTGGCTAAGCGTAATCTTCCCGTCCATGTTCCACCTGCCCGTATTAATTTTTTAACAATAATCCATATAGTTCCATTAAATCTCTATATATCCCTATATCGGTCAATATTGTATAGGTTTTAATATAACGTAAGGATTGCAGCCCCTGTTATGGACCGTTTAAGGTCGCTGGGGTCCGTCTTAGCAACGCAAAGGCTGTCCAATTCGCATACACGTATCAAGCTGCTCCCTCTTTTGCTTAGTGAGGACCATTGAAGGGAGGCTGATAAATAGATAGCCATAGAAAAAAGCCGCACAGGACCAAATCCCGTACGGCCAATCATCTTGAATTGAGCAAATTGCGTAAATCCAATAAACGTCTTTCGATTTAGTAATTAGCGGATCGACTCGGCAATGCGGATGATTTCGTTTCTGTCCACACTACGACTGGAGAGGTAATATAATGCGTCCTTGGTTTCCCAAAGCAGAGCTCTGTCATCCATCAGGATTGCTTTAACGCCATTCAACTGCAATTCCTCAAGCTTGCCGTCCGTACCCGTGCTGTACGCGGTTTCTTCATCAGGCAGCCGCTGCTGCATGTAGATACTGCCTTTTGTCTCCTCGTTTGTAAAATGGAGAGTGACATATTTGCCGCTTACCTCCTCCGCGTCACGATAAAATTCCGCGCTGTCGAAGGCGTATCCCTCTGGCAAATACTGCGGGAGCTTTACCGGAAAGTCGGCATAGTCGGCCAGCTTCGTTGTGTCCTTTATGCTGAGTATATGCTCCGCGATGTCCGGGTCCCGCTCTTCCTTTTTAACAGACTGCTTGCCCGTTGATTCTGCCGGTTGTGCCTGAGGTTCTGTCTGTGCGACCTCAATATGTCCCAGATTGAACGAAGCCAGCACTTTATCTACTATATCCTGTGCAAAGGAAGGCTGGGCAATGGCTATGCTCAGTACTCCGGCAGCCAGTGTCGCGCTCAGCGCGATGGCAGGACGTTTGAATCCGCGTTTATTTTTCATTGTGTTTGCCTCCTGTTTATTGTTCATGGTCCGTACTTTAAACAGCACGGCGCTGCGGTTGGAATATTGGCTGAAATCCTTGCCGGACAGCGCTTGACTGAGCTCCAGCAGCTCACGGTTTTCTTTTGTATCGGCCAGATCACCGGGAACTGCACCGTGCTGGCAAGCCTCCATATCACGCAAGAACTTATCGTTGTTGCCTTTGAGTCTCATAACTGATCCACACTCCCAAGTTCAGCTTTCAGTTTTTTCATGGCACGGTAGAGAATCACGCCGATATTGCTTTCGGACAACCCGGTAATCTGGGCAACTTCCGTGTTCCGGAGACAGGCTCCGAATTTCAGCGCCACCAGATTCCGCTCTCTTTCATCCAGTTTGTTCAGCGCACCGATCAGTTTGTCGCTCCGCTCTTCCCGCAGGATCAGGTTTTCCGGGTCTTTTTTGCTTGATACCAGTTCCCTGACCGCTTCCAGCGAGAAAAACTGCCGTCTTTTTTGCCTTCTGTAGTAGTCGTTCACGACATTTCTGGCGATCGCGAACATCCATACCTCAAAAGGAGCTTTGTTTTGCGAATACGTATCCAGCTTGCTTAATATTTTCTCAAACACCACACTCGTCAGATCCTCGGCCGTATGAATGCTGCTCACACGATAGCCGATATAGTTGAAAATCCGTTTATAGTAGGCTTCAAAAATCTCTGTAAACAGCCTGTCTATTTCCGTCTCTTCCCTGATCTCCTCCTGCATGAAAGGGTGAAGCAGCGCGCGGTCTTGCATCACTTGAGAATCTCCTTTCGCCAATGTATTACCTGGCCAAGTAATTCAACAGTTAATACGCCTTTCCTCCGGTTCCATTACAAAAAAATACCGGCTCCTGATCCCAGGAAACCGGCATTTTTAACTGTACACCCGTTTATTCTTCCCATATTCCCCACCTTTGTTATAAGACCAGCCATACATGAACATCACTTTCAATAAATTAAAGCGGAATCCAACGCCCCAAACTTCTCGATTATTGAGGTTTGGACGGATCCCGCTCGACTTTCCCCCTTCATTTGCTGCTATTTAGAACCGGGTCGAATGTAACTGAAATTATTGATAAACCCGTCATCTTGAAGAAATATTGGCTCCGCTTTCTTAGTTGTCAGGTCGAGATAAAATACCCCTCTTTGATCTGCTTTGGCATTTGCGTCTTCACCCAAGTAATAAATGCCTTTCCCATCCTTAGACAGAGCTATACCGCTTCTCGCTATAAAAGGTAAATCTATTTTCGTTCTTTCACCTGTGTTAACATTAATCATGCTATACTCCACCGAACTGCCATTAATCACTTTTGTCGTGGCTATCAGAATTTGCTCACCGCTTACGGTTAAACATAGAATTTGCTCCTCTTTCAGTTCGATGATTTTGCGAGTCGCTAGCGTTGCATTGTCGATCTCAACGATCGAGTGATTAGGCGGGATCATATCCTTATGCGCTTTATTTGCTTTCCTTAATTGAATGTAGTCCTGGGCTTCAGAGTATTGGGCCGCATACGTTTTGTTGGTTTCCGGATTATAAGCGATGTCCCACGTAGTGGTATCCAAATCTTGATCATTCACAAAGCGAATATCACCGGTTTCCTTATCAAAAAAGCCAATTTTCAAGTTTCTTTCGCCTTGTTTTACCGCTACCATAATCAGCTTGTTATCGGCAGTAAAAGGAACAATACTGTTGATCGCAAAAAGATTGGAACTTAGCTGCTTTGAAACTTGTGTCTTTAAATCATAAACAAAAAGTTCGTCTTCATCCTGCTCCCCCTCCCCAGAATAGTAAATTTTCTGCTCCGGTAAAGAAGCCGACGTTAGGGGATATTGTGATGTATAGGGTAATTCCGTCACTTTAGTCAACTTTTTGCTGTTAAGCTCATAACTGTACACCTCCATCGTCATGCCATCGTTTGTATCCGTCCCGTTCGTATACTTGGTATAAGTGATGCTCAGATAGTCGCTTAAATCATTATTCAGGGACTTATCGGATATTTTACTATACATAGGACTGCAACTGACCAATGAAGCGGTTAAAAGAAACAATATAACTAATTTCATACCAACGTTTATTCTTCCCATATTCCCCACCTTTGTTATGAAACCCGGGAACAATATATTGTCCCCGGGTACAACCTATTTGTTGTATTAAAAACTGTAATAATACCGCCCACTAAACGATACGTATTCTGACCAGTCTACCCCAAAATCCTCTACGGTCGTTTTCCAAAGATCCAAAACTGCATCATGAAGAGCACCATTATCCCTTTTTTCTACAGTACCCGATTCGTCATTATCCAAATTTCTAACACGCAGTCTAGTTCCATGTTTTGGATTATCAATGTCACCCCGAGTAGCCGCATCGCCACGTTGTAATTTACGTTCGTTTTCTCCCTTTTTATCCGTAAAATTGGTTATTCGCCCTTCACCTTGCACTTTGCTTTTTGAAATGATTATCGTATTATCATGTTTACCATAGGTGTAGGTTCCAACCGGCTTTCTGGTTCCTTCTGGCAAAGCCTTATATTTAAAAGGAACAAAGACACCATCGTCTTGGATAAGAAATTGTTTAATATAGCCTTCGCCGTCATACTCAACTCGCAAACCGGGTTGCGGTGCTGGATTTTCAATTTTATATACCGGATAGTTTGCCGCTTCCGCTTTAATCTCGTTTACTAATTGATTTTCTTCATCAAGCGCCTTTTGTTCGTCCGGGGTAAGGTTGGATTTCAATGGCTTCACACTGGAATTAGATTCAGTTACAGGTGTTCCCTCTTCAACGATCACCATCTGATTATTCGCATCATATTCAATCACGGTTCCAGCATTCATTCTATCAGGGACTTGGTCATTTTGAGATTCAGCCGAAACCATCGATGTAATACAGAGACCTACTAAGCAAGTTGCAGATAGAATTTTGAACATATTTTTAATAACCTGCAATTTGCTGCATCTCCTTTATTTGAGTTTCGACGCCTCGGGCTTTTCATGATGTTGCGAACAGCTTGCAATTCTCTCCTAGTAAGCAAAAGACACCTACACCACATTAACAAATGGTTTCTACCAAAAGTTACAGCTAATGAGTTTTTCATAGATCACCCCATTTTCTACATCTCCTGTTATTTATTTCACGTTCATTATAACAACCATTTCATGTCGAATTTCTTTCAATCATTCAAGTTATTCGACAAAAATGCCTATTCCCTATTTGCCGTTAGCATATATCCGATGCCTTTTATTGAAATTAAATATTTTGGTTTTATTGGATTTACTTCAATTTTCTTCCTCAATCGACTTATGTACACCTGCAAATCACTTACGCTTATTTCAGTAAAAAGTACAGATAAAAGCTCATTATACCGAACGATATGACCTAAGTTCTCTGTTAATCGTGTTAACAACAGAATCTCGCTATGTGATAAAGCACATGGCAGATCATTTTTCATGAAAATAGACTTATCAAAGTCAATATAACTGTCTCTTCCAAGGGGCAACTTATGGATTGTCAGGTTCATATTCTTGTTTCCTCTCTCTATTTTCCAATTATTAGAATAATATAAAAGAGAGCGACTTGTCCTTACAGAATGGTTACACTGGCGGTTACAAAGTC
Organism: Paenibacillus macerans; assembly: GCF_900454495.1. Classification (NCBI taxonomy): domain Bacteria; kingdom Bacillati; phylum Bacillota; class Bacilli; order Caryophanales; family Paenibacillaceae; genus Paenibacillus; species Paenibacillus macerans. The sequence goes on along the minus strand of NZ_UGSI01000001.1, from coordinate 998,903 downwards.
ATTACAACTATATACAGCCCCGCCGAGAACTGGAAGAGATAGTTGCAAAATATACATTTACTTATCCGGAAATGCTGCCACAACGCTTGATTAAATGTAAAACCTGCAATTCCTACGCTATATTTCGAACAGCAGCAAAGAGACGAGGAAATACCTGTATGAAATACAATTAAACGATTGATTGGGTAAATGGATATAAAGTCAGTTGTATGATTTGCAATTCATGGTCAGAGCTAGGCCGATCCAAGCACATTTTTTTCCGCCATCCTCCCAGCTCATAAGGTGAAATAAATAGGCAGCGGTGTTTTTCTGTTTTGGTCAAGGCTAAAAAAACCGGATTACTGGTTACGAATAACCAATAATCCGGCTTTTCCGAATGACATATTCGCTTCTAGTGCGTGTTCAAAAAGCCGGCTTTTCAGCACCGAAGCTTATGCTTACGATATGCGTTTTTTCATAACGCTTTAGGTTGGATAAAGCTAGCGACGTCAGGAGCGGAGCGTACGTTTGGGTACGTGAGCGCCTGAAATGTTTCCGTAAGAAACATGCTTCGGAAGCATATGCTTGGCCCGGCTGAATTCAAGATTCGATGTCGAGACCACTTCACGACCTGCTTCGTGATAAGAAAAACTTTATCGATGTACATTCTCAGAAGACAGACCGCCTTAAGATGAAGTTTTTCTTGCGATATAAAGAAGTGCTGCACGGATGGTTTTGCATTTTATATCTTCAAAAGATGACTTTTTGAACAACCTCTTACAGGCAAAAGTTAAGACCCCGCTCCCCGGTACCGCTTCACGCCGTAGTTCCAAGCGGTGATGCCGATCGCCAGGAAAACCGCGCCAACGACCGGAGTGAGCCAAGCCATCATCTGCATCTCCTCCCGGTGCAAAAACAGCGAAGCCGGATAAACGCCGACGAAAGCGAACGGCAAAATCCAGGTCAGCAGCACTTGAATCGCCCGGTTGTAAATCGTCACCGGATACCGGCCATACCCCTGCACGTTGTACATCAGCGGCAAAATGCCGGTCGGCGCGTCGGAATAAAACGACAGCGAGGTCAGCGTCGTGTAAATCCCGGTGTAAATGGCAACCGCGCTTAATGTGAACAGAATCAGGGCCGGGATTGTCCACCACTCAAAATCAAGGCCCAATTGCCCCCCGCTGACGCCCATGATGATTAGGCCGATGATCGAGCCGACGAGCGCCGGCGGATCGACGTTTTCCAGGAAGATCTGGAACAGGTTGTAGGCCGGCCGGGTCATGATCCGGTCCATTTCGCCTTTGACGATATAACGTTCGCTAAAGTTCCACATGTTGACGAAGCAGCTGAACACCCCAAACGGCACCATAAAAAAGCCGTAAACAAACACCACTTCGCTTTCGCTCCACCCGCCGAGGCTGTCGGTATGCATGAAGATGACGAAAATGAAGATCAGGTTTGTCGCCTGGAACAGCAAATCGGAAATGACCTCCACCCAAAAATCCGCGCGATAGGTCAACCGGGTTTTCATATAATTTTTCAAATATTCGCCAATGAGGCCTAAATAATACATGTTGTTCTCAACCTCCTTGAACGAACAGGCGCCGCCGCGACGCGCGGTACAACCAGACCATCGGAATCAGCAAAATCACGAACCAGACGACCTGAATGCCCAGCACGCTCCAGATCGAGGCGCCTTGAATCCGGCCCGTAAACACGGAGCCCGGCAAATAGGTGATCGCCTGAAACGGCAGGTAATTCATGATCCCCGAAAGCCAGGATGGAAACAGGCTGATCGGAATGATGAGCCCCGAAAACAGGTCGACGACGACGCGTTTCATGCGCATGAAGCCTTCGTTGTTTTCCACGAAAAAAGCCATTAGCCCGGTAATCACGTTGAGCTGCGAATTGATCAGAAAGCTGAAAAACAGCATCACGAGGAAACCCGCCCAGGCGGAAGGCGCCGTCGGCAGCTTCACCGGATACAGCAGCATGGCGATGGCCATGCCGGGGATCATGAGCATCATGAAGCGAAACATCCCTTCACCGAGGCCCTGCATCATTTTTACCATCAAATAGTTATAAGGGCGGATAAACTGGATGGCGATGCTGCCGTCGCGGATATCCGTGGAAATTTCCCGGTCGAGATTGTTGAAATAAAACGCGCGGGCCATCCACGATACGGCCAGATACGTGGTCATTTGCGAGGCGGTAAAGCCACCGAGTTCCCCACCCCCGCCATAGATCGCTTTCCACGTAAAATAATAAACCCCGATGTTCAGCGTATAAATCAAAATGCCCGAATAATAATTCACCCGATAGGCCAGCATGGTCAAAAAACGGATGCGGATAAAATCGATGTAAGCTCCTAAGGTGTTAGACATGGACCACCGCACCTTCGCTTTCGGCCGGCTCGTCCGGTTTTTTCTCCGCCGAACCGGCCTGGTAGATGCTGCGCACGATTTCGTCGGTGTTCGTCTCGATGATTTTGATATCGGTGATGTCCGCTTTGCCGACGACTTGCCCCAGCACCTCGGACACGCCGATGTCGAGGGGAATCCAAACCTTGGCGTTCAAATCGTTTTCCGCCGTCCAAACGACCGGCAGCGAACCGGTCCAGGACCGGAGCTGATCCAGCTTGGTCGCCATCCCGAATTGGAACAGCACCTCCCTGCCTGTCCCCCAGCGGTTTTTGAGTTCCTCCAGGCCGCCGTCGTAAATGATCCGGCCGTCGTCGAGCATGATGACCCGGGAGCACAGCGCCTCGATGTCCTGCAAATCATGCGTGGTCAGCAAAATCGTCGTTCCGTGCTCGCGGTTCATGTCTTTCAGGAAATCGCGGATTTCCGATTTGACCACGATGTCCAAGCCGATCGTCGGTTCGTCGAGGAACACGATCGACGGGTTGTGCAGCAGCGCGGCCACGAGCTCGCAGCGCATCCGCTGCCCCAGGCTCAGCTTGCGCACCGGGCGGTTCAGCAGCTCCTGCAGCTGCAGCCGTTCCACCAGCTCGTCGAGCCGCTTCTTGTAATCGGCCTGCGGCACGCGGTACACCTTGCGCAGCAGCTCAAACGATTCGATTACGCCGATGTCCCACCACAGCTGGCTGCGCTGCCCGAACACGACGCCGATATGCTGCACGAATTTCTCGCGCTCCTCATAAGGCACAAAGCCCCCTACCTTCAAATGTCCCGAAGTCGGCACCAAAATGCCGGTCAGCATTTTGATCGTCGTCGACTTCCCGGCCCCGTTTTCCCCAATATATCCGCAGATCTCCCCTTCCGGAATCTGAAAAGAAATATCTTTAACGGCGGCCACTTCGTTGTACTCCCTCTTGAACAAATCAAGAAAGGCCCCTTTGAGGCCTTCGCGGTTTTTCTGCACTTTAAACGTCTTGCGCAAGTCGCGCACTTCAATGGCAGCCATGTCATCCCTCGCTTGTATATAAATTTTAGCCCGCTAAAAATTATATAGTAACTTCCACCAAAGCACCAGACCTTATAAGCGCATTCTTCTATCGGATGTTCGGAAGCGCGGCACGCCTGACTGAACTTCCTGTCACTAAGCATAACCGTCAGGTCTAAAACATCTCTAAACGAATACTTAAAAAAGTATAAAAAAGAGGGGGAAGGTTGCGCCGATACAAAATTTAGTCTGAAAAGCGGTTGGCGAGAAGCCTGTGAGGCGGGCGGTTATACCGAAGAAAGGCGGGGCGCAGTACAGGGCATAGGTACAGGACGTAACACTGAGAATAGCACAGGGAGTAGTAAAAGGTGTTGTATATCAAGCGTGATGAAGTGTTGCACGGGGGATGTGTGAATCGCGGATTTCCAAAGTACTGGACAAAAGTCGCTAGCGCCGCAACAAATCTGAACCTAGAACCGTTCTAACGGTTGCCCTGGCACTAGCGTTGCATTAAATCTGACAAGATACATTTTCTAGCTACACCAATATTCTAACGGTTGCCACAAGCGCTATTTGTTCTAATACCGTTGATTTCAAACTGTAACGGTTGCCATGGAGCTTATTTCGCCGAAAACCGTAATTTTTGCTTGGATTCAGGCAAATAACGGCGCTGGCAACCGTTAGAATTTCGAAAAGGTCTTTTTTCGGCAAATAGCCGCTGCGGCAACCGTTAGAGTTCCGGCTAGGCTGGCGGGCTCGGGCGTATCACGGTAACCGCGGCGGCAAGCTTAATGTTTCCCCAACGCATGGCTTCAGCGTATCGCGAATCACCCGGACGATAAACGGAAACAGTACCGATAGATGGGTTTCCTCCGCGAAACATGTGTAGGATACGCGGAACCCGGGGATGCCGGCGGTATTCAACCGTTCGTACAATGCTTTGGCGTCTTCGATCATATGCGACTTTTCCAGGCTGCCGACGCCAAGATAAAGCCCGCTGGGCGGCTTCGCCTCCCCTGCCGGGGAGTTCACGGTTACCGGGGAATCCCCGGCGAAACCATCATCTGAGGCCGGCCCCGGCCCCGCCGCTTCCCTCCATTGCCGAATCAAGTGTTCCGCGACCGGCACGATACAGCGATTTTTCCACCAGATCGACGGGCTTCCGGCGGCATAATATTGAAAAGCCCGGGACCGCGTAAACAGCGTGTAAAGCACCAGCCAGCCGCCCAGCGAGTGGCCGAACAACGTTTGACGGGTGCGGTTAATCGGCACCTCCCGCTCGACAAGCGGTTTTAACTCCTCTTCGATAAACGCCAGGAACTGCTCCGCTCCCCCGGTTTGCGGCCACGGTACATCAATCGGGCGCTGCGGCAGCTCCTCATGATCAGCATGGATCGTAAAATCGTAGAAACGGGCGTCCGTGTCAAACGGCTGATCCGTCTCATACCCGATGCCGACGACGGCGGAAGCTTCCAGCCGATGGGGTCCGCGCGCATGCATGCGCACCGCCTCCGCCATCGCCCCAAAACAGGCGTTGGCGTCGAGCAAATAAATCGCCGGGAAGCCGCCCTCAGGGGCCGGCCCGTCCGGCTTCCACAGCATGATGCGGTAATCGCGTCCGCCGCGGCTCTTCATTTTCCATTGCTTAGCCCCGGGGATACAAAACGGCTGTTTCTCCAGCGTCTGATTCATGATGGCCCCCTCCTAACTTCTTCTTGCCCGATATAATTGGTAAACGAAATAAGGCACCCCGATGATCGAGATGACGATGCCCACGGGCAACTCCACCGGCGCAAACACCGTCCTGCCGATCAAGTCGCCGATGATGACCATCGCCATCCCGATCGCGCCGCAGGCGGGAATCACATAGCGGTAGTGGATGCCGACCAGCCGCCGAGCGATATGCGGGGCGATCAGCCCGACAAAGCCGATGCTGCCCGACACCGCTACACAGGCGCTGACAAGCCCGATGCTGCAAACGAGCAGCCACTGCCGCTCTGCTCCCGCCCGGACGCCCAGGCCGATAACGCTCGTCTCATGCAACTGCATCATGTCGAGCACGCCCGCTTTGCGCCAAATGACCGGGATGAGCACCAGCAGCCACGGCAGCGTCGTCAACACCTGCTCCCAGCTGGCGCCGTATATGCTGCCCGTCAGCCAGACCGTGGCCATTTCGAAATCCTGGGGATTCATCTTCAGGGATACGTACAATGTAATGGCGCCAAAGCCCGAGCCAAGCGCGATGCCGACGAGGATCAAGCGCTGGGGGTCGATGATTCCATTCCGGCCGGAAAAGAAATAGAGCAGCGTTGCCGCGGCGAGACCGCCGATCCAGCCAAACAGCGGCATCGATAAAACCGAGCCGAAACCGCCGCCATTCACCGTCCCCTGCACAAAAAACATAAACAAAACCACCGCCGTACCCGCCGCGGCATGAATGCCCAAAATGCCGGGATCGGCGAGCGGATTTCGCGTAATCCCCTGCAGCGCGGCGCCGGCCACGCCAAGCCCGCAGCCGACCAAAGCGCCGATCACGATCCGCGGCAGCCGGAATTCGAAGATGACCAGGTCGCGGTCCCGCTGCGGATCGATGCGGAGCAGCGTCCCGAAGACATCGCGAACCGACAGGTCAAACGACCCGTTTGTGAGGCCGAGGTACATCCCGCATAACGCAAGGCCGCAACAGACGGAAAACACCAGCCAAAACCGCGCCGAAGAATAAGGCCTACTCACTTCTTTCCCCTCCTCTCGTCTTGATCAAGTAGAGGAAATAAGGCACGCCAAACAGCGCGGTAACGACGCCGACCGGCACCTCGAACGGCGGATTCAGAAAGCGGCTGAGCAAATCGCACCAAGCTAAAAACAAAGCGCCAAGCAGCGCCGCAAACGGAATCACCCTCCGGTAATCCGGCCCTACCAAAAGCCGCGTAATATGCGGCATGATCAAACCGACAAAGGCGATTTTCCCCGCGATCGCCACGGCGGCGCCGGTCATGACGACGACGCCGAGCATTGCCGCCGCTTTGATCAGCTTGACGTTCAGCCCCAATTCCGACGCCAGCTCATCCCCCAACGCAAGCGCCGTTACCGGACGGGCCAAGAGCAGGGCGAGCAGCAGTCCGAAGATCCCGAAAGGAACGGCCAGCCACAGCATTTCCGGTGCGATATCGTGCAGCCGGGCGTTGTACCAGAAGCTGATATTTTGCGATACCTGAAAATAACTGGCCAAGGCCTGGGACACCCCGCCGAGAAAAGTGCCCAAAAGCGTGCCCAGCACCGCCAGCATGACGGGGGAGGAACCGCCGGGCAGCACCCTGGACAAGCCGAACACGAGACACGCGCCTAGCGCCGAGCCGGCCAGGGAATACCCGATCATCCCCATGTTCGTCGTTCCCGGCATAAACGCCATGCACAAGGTGACCGCAAACGCCGAACCGTCCGAAATCCCCATTATGGAAGGCGAGGCCAGCGGATTTCTGGTAATTCCCTGCATCAAGGCGCCGGAAACGGCGAGCAGCGCGCCGATCAGCAGCGCGCCGAGCGCCCGGGGAATCCGGGACGCGCGGACGATCTGATCATCGATGTTGCCCGCATCAAAATGAACGACCGCGTCCCATACCTTATCGTAGGTGATCGGCTTCGTTCCGTGCAGCACCGACCCCGCGATCGTGACGGCGATGAGCAGAATGCCCAGAGTCAGGAGGCCCGCTATTCTCAGCTTGCGTATTCCCGCCGGCGTCCCGGTTCGAATATTCCCGCTCATTCCATTACTTCGGCAAGCCGTTCCTGCGCCGCTTTGAGGAATTCGATCCGGCTCCACGCAGGGCCTCCTTCCGCCAGCGGATCGATCACGTTCACGAACACTTTGCCGTTCTTCACCGCATTTATGTTTTTGACGATCGGGTCATTCAAAAATTCGTCCAGCGCCGTTTTCGTCTCCTGATTCTCATCGCTCGCAAACTGAATAAACAAATAGTCCGGATTCATCGCGGCAAACTGCTCGACCGTCACTTCTTCCTGCGCTTTGGCCGCGGCAACCTCCGCCGGCGCCTTCAAACCAAGATCCTCATACAAAATCGGGTTCAAAAATACCGTTTCCGGATAAATAAACAGCTTCCCGGTACGGATTCGCACCGTCAGCACGTTTTGATCCTGGAGTTTCCCGGTCAGTTCCGCTTTGGCTTTCTCCAGATCGCTTTGGTACTCCGAAATCGCCTTGTCGGCCGCCGCCTGCTTCCCCGTCAGCTCCGCCAGCAGGTTCAAATTCGCTTCCCAGTCGACGGCCAAATGCGAGACGAGGACGGTCGGCGCGATTTTGCCGAGCTTCTCCGCTACCTCTGCGGGAAATTTCGTCGAGCCGAGAATAACGTCCGGTTTAAGCTTCAGAATCGTTTCGAAATTAGGCTGGATTTTCTCCCCGATCGATTCCGCCTGATCCGTTACCTTGGCAAAACGCTCCGGAAAAGCTCCGCCGAACGAAATCGCGCCTACCGGATGCACGTCCAGCACCAGGGCATCCTCCATCGACTCCATCGATCCGGTAATGACGATCCGCTCCACCTTGGCCGGAACCTGATAGGTCTGGCCCAAATATTCAAGCGTGCGCGTTCCCGTCCCGGCTGCCTGCCCATTCCCGGCGGCATTTGCATCCGCGGCCGGATTCGCCGGCGCATTCGATGAAGCGGCATTCGCGTTCCCCGCAGCGTTTTGCCCCGCCCCCGCTTCATCGCTTTTCCCCGACCCGCACGCCGTCAGCGCCAATGTAAACAGCAGGATAAGCAACGCTGCCCAAGTCAATTTTTTCATCTCTCCGTAGACCCCTTTCCATATGCGGACAAAATCATCATCGCTTATTTATGATAATGATTATCATTGTCGATTATAAAAAGAGGACTTCCGCTTTACCATGGATTATCTTCGGAACAATTATGGACATTCTCCCGGAAACAACCGGGCAAGCTGCTCCAGCATGCGGAGATGCGCATGCGGGGAATATTCGAGCCACGGGTCCGATGTCAGCATGCGCACCTTTTGCCGTTCAACGGCGGGGAGCGCCAGCCATTCCCGGCGCTTTTGCAATCTTCCCCACGCATCGATCGTCTCGCTGTCCTGACGCACTATCATCAAAATATGATCGGGGTTGATTCGTCTTAGCTCCTTCAGGCTTACCGGCCGGTTGTAAACGTCCGTTTCCCCGGCATAAGCGGGAAGCAATTCCAAATCGCCGTACAATAGCCCGGCCATGCCGCGATTGCAGTGGAGAAACAGGCTTTCGTCCACCATGCGGATCACGGCCACCGTTCCCTGGCGGAGCGCAAGCGGCAGCAGTTCTTTCGTCCGCTTCAATTGAAAAGAATAATCTTCCAGCCATGTTCCGGCCTGCCATGTTTCGCCCAATTCCCCGGCCAGCGACGCAAACTGCTCCCGCCAGTCGAGACGGGAAACGGCAAGCAGCTTCACGGGAGCAATCCGCTCCAGCTCGGCTTGTTCTTCCGGCGAAATCGTATCGGCGGCGAGGATCAGATCGGCGGAAATTTGCCGAAGCTGCTCCAAATTGGCCCGCCAGTCCTCGTTGTACCGGTAAGCGCTGAACTGCACCGGAATTTCCCCGCTGAACTCGCGGTAATAGTATTCCGTCCACTTGGGATGGAGCGGCGCCGCGTGCGGCAAAATCCCCAGCGGCACCAGATAGCCGAGCACCGGCGGGCTGTAGGCCGCCAGCTTCCGGCGGCTGCTTTGCATATAGGCGCTCGGCGATACGCCGATCTCCTGTTTAAACTTGCGGCTGAAATAAAACTCATCCGTATAGCCGATCATGTGCGCGATGTCGCGCAGCTTGGCCGGGGACTGCGCCATCAGCCGCTTCGCCTGCCGCATACGCAGTTCCGTAACGTATTCGATCGCACTTTTGCCATATTTTTTCTTATATAACTCCACGAAATATTTCGGGCTTAGCTCCGCGATCCGGGCCAGCCGCTCGATCGTAATCGGCTCGGCGTAATGCTCCTCGATGTAACGTTTGGCGTATTCCACGGCCGCGCCAGCGTTTTCCGGCTTTGACCGGCGGTTCCGGTAAATGTGAAAAAGCATTTCCTGCAAATCGATCTGACAGCGGAAATGCCCCATCTCGTCCTCGCCATGCCATGTCCGATACAGATCGGCGCTCATCGCCGCCAGCTGATCGTTTGGATAAACGAACATTTTTCCCGAACGCGGCAGCGCTTCGGAAGAACGGTCTATTCGGAGGATGCTCCGCCCCTCGCTGTGACCCTTTTGCGGGCAGGCAAACACATCGAAGTAAAAGGCATACAACTCGGCCTCCCCGCTCCGCTCGGCGGCGCCAAACGTCTGCCCCGGAACCGCGAGGAAAACGCTGCTCCGGTCCAGCTCCGCCGGCTCCTGGTCGATGATCAGCCGCACGCTGCCCCGAACCGCCACGATCAAAACAAACGCCATGGCCAGTTGCTGCCTTAAGACACTTCCGGTATCGCCCTTTACGTTCTCAACGGAACGAAGCCGGAATGATAACTCACCCAGCTTGCTTAGTTTCAAGTCATTTTTCGCCTGCTTCATGTTCCGACATCTCGCTTTATCGATATACTTATGTACTAGCTTTAAGTATATGGATAGCCGTACTCAACATCAATCCTTAATCCTTGCCCAGTTCCGCGCTGATTTTATCGATCCGGTTCGTCCAGATCCAGCCGGAGTATCCGGCCGGCAGCCGCTTCAGGTCCTCCGCCGTGTCGAAGCCGCTGGAAAAATCGCTGCCGTCGCCGCCGACCACAACAACCCGCGTGTCGACCGAGTCCATCCGGTTCAGAAACTTGTCCGGCCACCCCCAAATCCACGGGGCGATTTTCTCGGGAATGTGCAGTTCCGTATTCCGGCAAGCGGCCGGAATGTATCCCGTCCACCCGGAAGCCTCGTACGACAGCAAACATCGCTTCAGCGTCGCCTTGGACATGACCCGCAGGTCCGGCAACTGCTCCTGCAGCGTGCGGATCGGCTCGTCGCCGCCATAAACGGTCAGCAAGCTCCGCTCCTCCGGGGGCCTTGTCGATAAGAAATCCGCCAGCTGCGTTCCTTCCTCCGGATCATTGCTTTTGACGTGAATGAGGAACGCTTTGCCGGGAAAATGCTCCAGCACCTCCGGCAGCGACGGCATCAGCCCGATGCCTTTGCCGCGGAACGGGTACGTCGCCCCTTGGTCCGCCGTATACCCGTAGCCGATATCCAGCATTTTCAGCTCGGCCAGCGTATAATCCTTCGTCGTCCTTGGCGCATTGGTCCGGCAATCCAAGGTCCAATCGTGAAACACGGCAAACTGCCCGTCCTTAGTCGGCTTGACGTCAAGCTCCACCATATCCGCCCCCGCCGCAAACGCCGCTTCCATGGAAGCGATCGTATTTTCCAAAAAGGGATGCTCCGGCTCGTAAATCCGCTCCGCGGTGCAGGTATCGTTCTCAACGCCCTCCAGCGGAAAAGTTTGCGCCAGTCCCCGGTGGGCCAGCAATTTAGGCTCGCCGCCCCGCGAAGCCGTGAAGTGCGATGAATTGTTTATGTAAACGAAAACGAGAAAAGCAAGCAGGAGCCACGTCCTTTTTCGCCTTATCATCTTTCTGAGCATGTTATGACTCCTTCTCCAAAATATACCCGCTGCCCCGGACCGCGCTGATCTGGAACGTGTCCCTGCCGAACTTTTTGCGGATGCGGTAGATCAGCGTGCTTAATTCGTCCATCGCGACGTCCGGCAGGCCGTCCGGGCCGCTTTGCCGGTCATACCAAACCCGCTGTTTGATCGCCGGGATCGCCACCAGACGATTGGGATGCTCATGGAGCAATTGAAGCAGCAAAAACTCCCGTTCCGACATCGAAATTTTTACGCCGCCCACGATGCATTCCCGTTTTTCCCAATGAATCACGACATCCTCGCCCTCCGTCTCTTGCCCGTACGGCAGATCATCCGGCGGTTCGAATTCCAGTGTCTGCTCCCCCGGCGAATACGAAAAATGCAGCACGCCCGTTCCTCTTGCCAGCTTAAGGATATCGTTCGTTTCCAGCATATAGGGAGCATTCGGAATCATCCGCACCCCGTTCAGCTCCGTTCCGTGACGGCTGCCGCGGTCGTATGCCACGACCCGGTCCCCCTCTTTCCGCAGGGTCAAATGCTTGCGGGAAATGAAGATATTCGTGAACGCCAGATCCGGGGCGCTCCCGGAAGAGGCGCGGCCGATCTCCATAACGTTCTGGCATAAATTTACGCACGATCCGGGGCGGAACGGCTCCCCCCGAAGAATATAAATACAGGCGAAAGTATCCAGCCCTGCTCCCTCCATTCCATGCAACATCATCATCTTATCTTAATTTGCGGGCGGGCAACATGGCAACCCGGCTAACAATACACTGACAATTGACTGATGGCGTTGGCGCGAGCAAAATGGGCCGGGCGTTTTTCCGATGGTCCCTTTTCTGTTATCATAATGGGAGATCATTGTCGAACGGAGAAAGGAAATAAACCATGAGCTTTCAACTAACGCAGCGTGTGATCAAATTGTTGTGCGGACGCATTTCTTACGAGCGCGGAGAGGCCTATTACCGGGCCGGGAAAGTAATCTTTCAGCAAATCGACCACGCCTCCCGCGTCTACGCAGCGGATGTGTCGGGAACGGGCCTGTATCACGTATCGGTGCAGATCGATCAACACGGGGACGTCCACGCGGAGTGCAATTGTCCGGCTTTTTATACCTATACCAATTATTGCAAACATATCGCGGCGGTACTGCTGGGCGTGCACGATCTGCAGCAAAACGGCAAGCCCCCGGTGCGTTCTTATCCTTCCCTGCTGCATACGGGACTTGAGGAGGACGAGCGATATGGGGAACGCGGGGCAGACGATGCTTTGGGCGCGGCCCGGAACGCCGCTTCCCAAGCGCGTCCGGTTGAAATATCTTCCCGGGACATCTGGATCGCCCGCGACATGATGCATTTGTTCGAGGACAACACGAAGCAGCCGCTGCGCGCCGGAACCCGCTTCGATGCAAGAACGCCGCTGCAAGCCGTTTTTACGCTGCGTCCCGTACCTTACGGGTACCGGAAGTATATGTTTGGGCTGGAGATGAAAGTCGGGGAGAAACGGCCTTATATCGTCAAAAACATCCGGGACTTTCTCGATAAAGCAGGCCGGCGCGAACCGTTCGTCTTTTCCAAGCATTTCTGCTACGATCCGGACCGCCACAGTTTTCTGCCGGCCGACGAGCAGCTGCTGCAGCAGCTCATTGAAATTAACCGCAACGAGCGGATGTACACGGAAACCTTGGGCGGTTATATGCCTGCCAAGAAATACGGGAACGGGGACCGGCTGCTGCCGATCCCGCCGTTTTTTTGGGACCGCGTGCTGCCTCTGCTGACGGAAGCCCCGGCTGCCGAGCTGGAGCAAGATGGACAAACCTGGCCCCGCCTGGCGGTTTCCGATGAACCGCTGCCGCTGCAATTCGAGCTGGGCGAAGCCGGGGACAACCACTTTCATTTTGCCGTCCGCGGTCTTGACGATTGCATTGTTTTGGAAGATTACGGGGTCATTCTGACCGCAGGCAAAATCATAAAAAAGCCGGCGGCGGAGTGCCGGCGTCTGGCGGAAATCAAACATCTGCTGGCGACGGCCCGCAAGCAGCGGATCATCGTTCAGCCGGAGCAGATCGAGCCATTTGCGGAAAAAGTATTGCCCGGACTGGCCAAGCTCGGCAAAATCGAAATCGAGGACAACGTTGCCGGACGGATGGTCCGCACGCAGCTTAAAGCCAAGCTGTATCTGGACCGGGTGAAGGATCGCCTGCTCGCCGGACTGGAGTTCCAATACGGGGACATTATTTTTAACCCCCTGGAAGAACATGGCCCCAAGCGGGGAACCGACCTGATTTTGCTGCGGGACAGCGAAAAGGAACGGCAAATTCTCGAGCTGATGGAAGCAAGCTCGTTCGCGAAAACGGAAAGCGGCTATTTTCTGGACAACGAAGAAGCGGAATATGAGTTTCTGTACCATGTCGTGCCCGAGCTTGAGAAGCTGCTTGAAATTTATGCCACCTCGGCCGTGAAGGTTAGGCTCCTGTCCGACCTGCGGCCGCCCAAAATTTCCGTGGAGCTGGACGAGCGTACGGACTGGCTGGAGTTCCGCTTTGACATGGACGGGATCAATGAATCGGAAATTCGCGGCTTGCTGCTGGCTATCGAAGAAAAAAGACGCTACTACCGCCTTCCGAACGGAGCGTTGATGCCGCTGGAAAGCGCCGAATTCCAGGAAATCGTCAAATTTATGAACGAGTTCGGCATTCGCCGGAATGAAATTAAAGGCAGCGAATTCCGTTTGCCGGTCAGCCGCGGGATTCACCTCCAGGAGCAGACGGAGCCGGGAAGCCCGATCAAGCTTGGCAAATCGCTGCGGAAGCTGCTCCATAACCTGCGGAATCCGGATCATCTGGACTTCCCGGTTCCGGCGCAGCTCTCCGGCGTTTTGCGGGATTACCAGGCTTACGGTTACCAGTGGTTAAAGACACTGGCCCATTACCGTTTCGGCGGGATCTTGGCCGACGATATGGGCCTCGGCAAAACGGTGCAATCAATCGCTTTCATCGTATCGGTGCTCCCGGAGATCGCCGCGTCCGGGCAGTCGGCTTTGATCGTCTCGCCCGCTTCCTTGATATACAACTGGAAAAACGAACTGGAGAAGTTTACTCCCGAAATCAAGGCGGTGATCGCCGACGGCAGCAAAGCCGAACGGGTGAGGGCGCTCAGGGAAGCGGCCGAAGCCGATGTGATCATCACCTCCTATCCCCTGCTGCGCCGGGACATCGAGCAATTTGCCGAACTGTCGTTCCATACGCTTATTTTGGACGAAGCGCAAAGCTTTAAAAACTATGCCAGCCAAACCGCGCAAGCGGTCAAAAGCCTTCAGGCGCGGCACCGGTTTGCCTTGACGGGGACGCCGATCGAAAATTCGCTGGAGGAGTTATGGTCGATTTTCAGCGCCGTGTTCCCGGAGCTTTTCCCAAGCCGCCAAGCGTTTAACGAGCTGTCCCGGGATACGATCGCAAAGCGGATTCGCCCGTTTCTGCTGCGCCGCGTAAAAACCGACGTGCTAAAGGAGCTGCCGGAAAAAATCGAGTCATTGCAGGCGACCGAACTGCTGCCTGAACAGAAGAAGCTGTACGTGGCCTATTTGGCCAAGCTGCAGCAGGAAACGTTAAAGCATTTAAACGAGGACGCCTTCCAGAAAAACCGCATCCGCATTTTGGCCGGACTCACGCGGCTGCGCCAGCTATGCTGCCATCCCGCCCTGTTCGTCGACGGTTACGAAGGCGGCTCGGCCAAATTCGAGCAGTTGATGGAAATGGTGGAGGAATGCCAAGGCGCCGGAAAACGCGTGCTGATCTTCTCGCAGTTTACGGAAATGCTGGGGCTCATCGGCCGCGAATTGGGATACCGGGGACTGCCGTTTTTCTATCTGGACGGGAAAACCCCCGCTTCCGAACGGGTCGAGCTCTGCACCCGGTTTAATGAAGGCGAGCGCGATCTGTTCCTGATTTCGCTGAAAGCGGGCGGTACCGGCCTGAATCTGACCGGCGCGGACACCGTCATTTTGTACGATTTGTGGTGGAACCCCGCGGTGGAGGAGCAGGCCGCCGACCGCGCCCACCGGATCGGGCAAAAAAACATCGTGCAGGTGATCCGCCTGGTAGCGCAAGGGACGGTCGAAGACAAAATGTACGAGCTTCAGCAGAAGAAAAAGAACCTCGTGGAGGAAGTGCTGAAGCCTGGCGAGGAATCGTTCTCGGCGCTCACCGAGCAGGAAATCCGGGAAATTCTGATGATATGAAAAAACCCGCCGTAGAATTCACTCCGGCGGGTTTTTCATGTGCAAATCCATGCTTTTGGCGTAGAGAGGTGAAGTAGGAACTTGGGTAGCTTACGTTGCGCAGCTTATGTTGAGTAGCTTATGTTGCGCAGCTTATGTTCAGTAGCTTATGTTACGCAGCTTATATTGCCGGAAATAAGAGCAATTTATGTCGCTATTTTCGAGATTTACCTCTCCTGCGAAAAATAGCGGTACTTTTGGTCCTTATTTGAAGATCAAGCTTGGAAAACAGCGCCTTTTACCCCCATCTGTGTAGAATAGCGACAAAAAAATCCTCTATTTATGCTATTCTCCCTTTTTTGTAGAATATAAGGACATTTTATGCCGTTATTTCCGCGGACTCCCGGACAACGGGACAGCCGGCCAGCGTGAGTGGCCAGGGGCCAGGGGGCAGCGACCAGCCGTCAGCAGCCAACGGCCAGAGGCTGACGGCCAAGCGCTAGCGGCTAACGGCCAACGGCTAGCGGTTAGCGGCTAGCAGTCAGCGGTCACCAGTCACCAGTCACCAGTCACCAGTCACCAGTCACCAGTCACCAGTCACCAGCGATTATCCTTGCCGCGCTACTGCCCGGCAACCTCAAACTCGTATAGCGAATAGCCGTATGGGGTTCCCCGCTCGATCCCGTACATTCTTACGTATCTGGCCGGCTTGGAGTCCAGCGGGATTTCGTCCACGCCCCCGTCTCCGCTTGTCGCCGTGTAGACGTCCGTCCAGTGCTCGGGATCGCCATTGTCGGTGGATACCTGGATTTTATACTGCGTCGCATAGGCATCTTCCCAGCGCAGCTTAATGCCGGTAATTTGCCGGACCGATCCCAGGTCCACGTAGATCCATTCCGGGTCGCTGCCTTCGCGGCTGGCCCATCTCGTCATTTGATTGCCGTCGACCGCTTGGGCCGGCTCAAATCCCACGCCTTCCACAGAGCTGGACACCGCCGGCTTGTTTAAGGCCAGATTGGGCGTCGAAGGCGGCACGGTCTGGGCCTCCGGTTTCCACCAGTTGCCGGAAAGAAACAGCATGTTCAGCAAATTGTAGGTGTCGCTGAAATAGTCCTCTTTCTGATGGATCATCCAATCCCACCCGGCGTTAACCCATGCCTGATTGGCGCTGGAGGCCGTTCCCGCCGAGATGAGCGGAGCGGCAAACACCGCCGTGGCGTAGTCCCCGACCGCCGAGCCGTCCAGCTTGTACCCGTTTTTGATACCTGCGGGCGATCCCCCGGTCTTGCTTTGAATCCAGGCCGCCAGCTTGTCCGTGATCGCTTTGCCCCGCGTGTCCCCGTACAAGGCGTAATCCATCACGACGCGCAGCGGAACCCGACTTGCATTATAGTAATACAGGTTGGTTTCCTTGAACTCGTCCAAATACCATTCCGGCGCCGGCTTGGGCGGATTCCCCACCACAAAATCCGAGATCAGCCCGGTGTTTGGCGAATAAGCTTCGCTGAATTGCCGGTACACATTGTATAAACTATCGATGACGTGAATCCAGGTTTCATCCTCCGTCACTTCGTAAAAAGCCCGAAGATGGCTGAACATCCAGTCCGAAGGGCGCGTGTTGAGAGCGTCTTTGGAGTCCCAATCGCCCAGGTTCAAGCGGTAGGTCTTGGTCACGTAGCTGGTTTTGATGCCGTCCGTGATCATTTTTTTCGCTTCCTGCAAATAGTTGACCGGTCCGCCCGATCCCCATTGATTGTGAGCGAGAATAAGCGAGTAAGCGATGTCGAGATCGCCGTCGGTGGCCGAACCGAAATGCCCTTGCGCGGCCGGATCGTCCGCCACGACCCAGCCCATCAGGTTGGGATTGCCCGAGCTTTTGTAAGCCCTTGCCGTTTTAAACAAACCGTCGTAAATCGTCCGGGCGTCGGGATCGTAGCCGGCCATCAGCGCGGTAATGATCATCCCGTACCCTTGACCTTCGGAGGAACCTAATGCGGTAAAGCCGTCCGGATCACCCGTGATGTCTCCTTTCACGTAATACCCGCCCGGCAATGATTTTAAGTCGTGTTTGAGGTATTTCGCTTTCCAATAGTCGTAATACTCCGCCACGGCTTGGTTCATCTCCGTTTGCGTCACGTGATTCGGCTTAATAATCCCCGGGTAGCTGACCTGCTGCGGAAAAGGTTTTAATTCTCCGGCAGCGCTCGCACGCCGTTCCGGACCGAGCCATCCCGCCGAAACGAACACCGTCATGCAAATAAGCAGCAGACATAACCTTTGAAGCTTTAGAGCAGGTACTGCGGCTTTCCTTGTCAAACGCATCATCATTCCTCCTCGAATCGAAAGTGTAAATCATGGCTTACGTTTTCGGTTGTCGGATATGAATAGCAAGAATGTCCTTAAATGTATTTTATTACAATTGAACATGAAGTTAAAGCAAGACGGAAAGCGAAAATGTTTGTAATTGCGCGGATCGGGAAACGATAAATAAGGCAAACTACCATTAACAGAGTAAAACAACAAGGAGGAACAGCATGGAACAGCACAATGGACAGCACTCCCGCGACGAAGCCAAACTTCGCAATAAAATCGATCCCGCCGGCGACTCTATGGCCGAGCAAAAGAAAATGAAAAGCGGTGTGGACATCGAACCGGAAGCCGACGAATGGGTGGCCAAACCGGCGCCGTTTGCCAACACCGATTCCGCAAAACAATAAATCGCCGATAAAGATCCGCTTGGCCGCTGGCCATGGCGGATTTTTTTTAGGATATCGCCGGATTTTTTCTTACTGCTGTGGCCTTTTTTTGCGCTTGATCAGCATCGCCATGAACAGCAGCGCCGGAGCGCATATTTGAATCAGCGGGTACCACTTCAGCACAACTTCGAGGCCGACCCATATAAAATGCGAATAATTCGGAGATGTTAAAGCAGCACCAAAAATCGCTACGCCCACCGGAATGATCCATTTTTTATAAGGAACTCCGGTAACCCGGTCGCATCCCTGTACGGCGCCGATATAAAACAGAAGCAATTTGGCGCCTAGCCCGATGAACAAAACAACGACAAACAGCACATCCATCCTCTCAAACACTTCGGCCAATTCGATCAGTTGCACGGTCTGCAGCAGCGGAAAGGCTACCGCGTTCGCCAGTTTGGGGCCGAGCACCAGCACGTTGATTTGATTGACGGCCATTAGGAACACGGCAGTGCTCCCATAGGCGATCAAAAGCGCCTTGCGGGCATTTTGCTTCGTTTTCAGCCGCGAAAAAAATACCAGAAACAGCACCGGTTGAGCGAAAGGGAAAGAGATGATATTCGGGACTTCCTTCCAAACGGGCTTTAAGCCGTTTTCCAATACGGGGAGCATATTTTCAAAGTTCATTAGCCCCAGTCCCCCGATCATCGAAATGAGTGTCATATAACTTAAAACAACGAACGGAAACAAGACAAGACCGCAAAGAAACACGACCCGAAGGCCGTATCTGGCACTGCTGGCCACGATGGCGATCCCGATAAGCATAATGACCACCAGCGGGGTTCGGTTCAGCAGTACGTAAGCGGCCAATTCTCCCAAATCGCGCAAATTACGTGAGGCTTCATAAGCAAAATAAACGACGAACAAGGCGGAAAGCAGCGAACCTGCCGTTTTCCCCAAATATTTTCGGCACAATTCAAACAGATCGAGGTCGGGATCGCGGCGGTGAATGGCCCAGTACATCATTAAAAGAATGAACCCGGCAACGGCGGCGATGGCCATGGCTGCCCACGCATCTGGCCCGGCTTCACCGCCGATTTGAAACAACGTGGTGCTCCCGACCTCAAACAAAACAAATCCGCTTATAAATTCGGCAAGTCCGGATTTCTCCTGCTTCATGATTTACCTTCTTCCTGCTTCATCCGCCACCTGGGGCCGTTTTTTGGGACAACTGCTTAAACGATTTCTTCAATAAGCCGGGACGCTCGATTTTTACCGTCACATGCACTTCCAGTTCGATCTTGGAGAGTTCCTCTTCCCAGTGATCCTTCAGCTGTCTCCAGGCTTTAGGATCTTTCCGATGAATCTTTCCGGCAAATCCCGGCAAATCCACGCGCATTTTTTGCGCGGCTTCCCAACCCGTATTAACCGTATCGATAATCGTAACGCCAACTTCCCGCTCGAGCGCCTGTATCGTCTTTGGACTAAAGGGATCGCCCTCGCACATATATTCCATCAAATCTCCGCTGGCTTGAATGTTGACCTTCATTTTGTAATGATCCCCCGCCTTTACGGGCGTTATATTCGTTTTCGCTGTAATAATACGCAGGGAACCCTTAGAATCGGTCCGCGGACAAGTAAACGACAGAGTACTGCCCTTTACCTGATCGGTAAGCCAGGCAATGCCGTAACTCTGCGCCCGGTTCAGCCATCCCGCCAGCCGATCGCCTTTGAATACTCCCAGCCGCACGATTTTCATTTTAACGGGGGGAGAGGTGGTTTTGTTGATATCCAGGGATTCCAAAGGCTTTTCGCTTCCTTCCGGAACGCTTATAACCGGTACGCCGGCCGCCCGCGAGTCGGACGAAATTTTTAGCGCCAGCTGAAACAGGTTAATGATTGGAAAATAGGAAGAATTGGCACTCTGTTTACGCATGATATCGGCCAGCGCGCTGCCGGGAATTTTCTCCCGAGGCACCATATTTCTCAACATATCCGAGGCCTTGCGATCCGTAACGGCAACCAGTACGGTTTCGCGCGCTTCGACCGTGCGGAAATATAAATCCAAAATTTGGTTAATCCCCGCTTCCGCCGCCTCTTTGCCGATGATCGTGATCTCGGTGTGGCCGAAGTAGAGCTGGCGCGGATTCTCCTCATACCCGTGAGCGACCGCTTCACGAATCGTCTTTCCTTTCGTCGTAAACACGGACACGCTGGGCTGAGAGCCGCCGCCGCCGGCGCCTCCTCCCTGGCTGGCTCCCGTGGCGGAGGGAACGACAATCTGGTAGGAGATTTCCCACTCGTCTCCGGACCGGTCGAATCCCGTGGCCACGGTGATGCCCAGCTCATTAAGTTCCGTACGATTCCAGCATCCGGTTGCAGTAAGAAATATGACCGCTGCAGCGCAGCGCAACAAAAACATCCGCATATTGGCGCTCATTCCCCTACTTTTTATTCAGCCCGTCGTTCGGTACGGAGCCTTGTCTCGTTTTGTTGTCTTCGTTGATGTACGCCGGACGCTTCTTCATCTTCGGCCAGGGCGCCCGAATAAAGACGTCCTTCATATTCGTAAAGCTCAGAGGGGCGATCGGCAATAAATAAGGGACCCCAAACGATCTTAAGGAGACAAGGTGCATCAGGAGCGGGATCAGGCCGGCCAAAATGCCGTACAATCCAAACGTTCCGGCCAAGAGCATTAATCCGAAGCGGATTAGTCTGACCGCGGACGACATGCCGAACGTAGGGATGACAAAATTGGAGATGGCCGTAAACGATACGATGATGACCATCGCGGCGGATACCAAACCGGCTTGCACCGCAGCCTGCCCCAAGACGAGCGCGCCGACGATCGAAATCGCCGACCCGACCACCCGCGGCATACGAACCCCGGCTTCGCGGATGACTTCAAACGTGATTTCCATCAGCAAGGCCTCAAACAGGGCCGGCAAGGGCGTGCCTTCACGCTGCGCCGCCAGACTGATCAGCATCGTGGTCGGCAGCATTTCCGGATGAAAGGTGGTCACGGCGATATATAAGGAAGGAAGCAGCATGGCGACTAAAAAGGAAAGCAGGCGGATCCAACGCAAAAAGGTCGAAATATCGTAACGTTGATAATAATCTTCGCTGGACAGGAAAAATTTGAAAAACGTGACCGGGCAAATCAGCACAAACGGACTCCCGTCCACCAGAATGACAACTTGTCCCTCCAATAAACTTCCCGCCGCGGCGTCGGGACGCTCCGTGTTCATGATTGTCGGAAACGGGGTGAACACTTTGTCCTGGATAAATTCCTCGATATAACCGCCTTCCAAAATGCTGTCCGTATGAATGGCATCAAGGCGGTTAAGTACCTCTTGAAGCACGGCAGGACTGGCAACTCCCTCGATATAAGCGACGACAACCTTCGTTTGCGTATAAGTCCCCACCGTTCTGCTTTCGAAACGCAAATCGGGGGACCTGATTTTTCGTCTCAGCAAAGCCATATTCGTGGACATCTCCTCGGTAAATCCTTCCTTTGGCCCGCGAATGACGGTCTGGGTCGAAGGCTCTTCGACCGATCTGCGCGGTCCCCCCGGTATGGGGGCAACGATGGCGCCTTCCGTCCCGTCGATAATGATCGCGGCCGAACCGCTCAATAAGGAGGAGATCAGATCGCTGCCGCTGGTAATCCGCTTTACGTTTCCGGTACTGATTTGTTCGGCGATCGGCCGGTGCTGATAGTCCCGATCCGCAGCAAAAAAACGCTTGTCCAAATCGTCGATCAATTCGCTTAAAAGCATTTGATCAATAAGCCCGCCAACATAACAGATAGCGATGTCCTCTCCTTCCGGACCGCGGTTTTGCAGCCGGCGAATGACGACGTCGGAGCTGCCCCCCATTTTTGAGCGGAGATAAGCAAGCGTACCGGATAATGAGCCGCCCAAGCCATCGCTTAATGTTTGACCCATTTCCCGATCCGCAGGGGCCGTGGCTCTCCCCCGGCTTCCTTTTCGTAGATTTCGGCCTAGTTTCCTCATAACGCGCCTCCAACCCGTGAACTAACAGTAATATGGCCTATATCCATAATTTGTATTCGATTCAAGGAAAGCCAAAAAGAGCGGGGCACAAAGGTCATTCCTTTGCGCCCCGCTCTTGTCAATAATGTTTTTTAGTTTTCGCTTGCCCGTTCAAGTTTATCGTTCAATGATTTCGAGGTTGCCCTAGCTTGCCCGCTCCGCGCCGCCGCCATGACCAGCAAATAAATGACCATGAACATGCCCATAAACCCGGCGGAATACCGGTACATTACGGCGTAATCCGTAGCGGAAGCGATCGCTCCCAAAATGACCGATCCGATCGCAACGCCGAAATCGGTGGAATTGTAAAACATGCTGTTGGCCGCACCGTATTGCTCGGGCGAGCTGCTTCGGATCATCCAGGCCTGTAGCGTCGGCTGAATCGCGCCAAAGCCAAGCCCGTACAGCAATGCCGACAAAATCAGCATGCCCAGCGACGTTGTGAACGATAGGATCACCATGCTGGCGATCACCGACACGGCGGCGGGCAAAAGAACGGCGGCATGTCCCCTGCTGTCGAAGATGCGGCCGGAGATCGGGCGGATAATGACGATCGTAAAGGCGTTAAACAGGAAAAACAGGCCAACCTGGGACAAATGGACAAACTCTCCGTAAAGCGCGATAAAGCTGAGCAACCCGCTGTAGGTAATCGCCAATACAACATTTAAAAAAGCGGGGAACAAGAGCTTGCGGTTGAAGCCGCGGGTTATCTTGCCTTCGCCTTCCTTTCGGCCGCCGGACGCCTCCTCTTGATTAACCTTGCCCGCTGCTTGGCCGCGGGATGCGGGCGGCAGCGCCCGGGTCAGCAGCAAAAGCGGAATCATGATCACCACCGCTGCCGAACCGGCCAGCGTCAATGTGCCGAATCCAAACAGCCCCATCACGTTAAGTCCGATCATCGGGCCAACCGACATCGCCAAGCTGGTGGACAAACCGAAATACCCGATGCCTTCCCCCATCCGCCGGACCGGTATGATTTGCGAAACGAGCGTCGGCAGAATCGTGCTGGCGATCCCGAAGCCGACCCCGTATCCGGCCCTGACGATCAGCAGCCCCCCGACGGAACCGGCCAGGCTGTTCAGCGCAGTCGTGGCCGCCGCAATGGCCAGGCCGATGAACAACAAGCTGTTCGAAGACATTCTTTTTAACAATGCCGCCGCCAAAAAGCGCGTAACGATGGCGGAAGCCGCAAACACGCTGGTCACCAGACTGACCTGCAAATCTGTGGCGGCCAATTCGTTTTTGACGTAAGCCGAAAATGAAGACAGCAGCATATGCAAATTTAAAAACAGCAAAAAAGTAGAGATCGTTAACGAAATAAACGACCTCGTCCACAATGGCTCGGATTGAATGGATGCTTTCATCTCTGATTTCTCCCACTCTCTATCTGATTGTGCTCCAGCTGCCTGGAAATGTGCGCGTTGACCCGCTCCAGCAAATTCAGCAGCATGAGGTACTCCTCTTCGGACATGCAGCGCTTCACCTCTTCCGTGACCCCTTGCTCCAGCGCGATTGTTTCCCGGATTAACGCCCTGCCGCGCTCCGTACTGAACACCGCAAAGGATCGGCGGTCCTGCTTTCCGGTCTGCTTGTAGATTAAGCCCTTGCTTTCCAATAAATCGAGGATGCGCGTGGTCGTAGGCTTGTCTTTGCCGCAGCGGTCGGCGATTTCTTTTTGAATCAAACCCTCGGATTGGTCAATCTGATTAAGCACGGACCACTGCTCCGGGGTAATGTCGTACTCCTTCAAACGATGCTGCAGCAATGACGCGATTTTCCGGTAGGTCACGCCCATAATGAAGCCGACCGCCAAGTCGGCCCCGCGTTGATCCGCCTCCATCCGCAATACTTCCCTTTCCGCAAATTAGTTGTTATAACAATTATATTATAGCTAACTTTTTTTGTCAAAGCCGCCGGCAGATTTTTTCCGCTGCATAGGTCATTATCCTTTCCTTTCGGACATAGCCGCGAATACACTGCCAGTAAAACGCCGCAAAGGGGAATTTAATCCATGAAACCAGGCCGGCATCCGCGCCATGTAATCAGCAAATGGAAAAAAAACAAAGCGCTCCTGGAAAACAAAAAACTAAGGCCCTTCCTGCCGGAGATGCGCAAGTTCAGCCGGGCCAACCTGCTTAACATGCTTAAGAAGCACAAAATGGTTTACGTCAAACCGGTTAACGGCTCCCTGGGAAGAGGAGTGATGAGAGTGGAGTTGAAACCGGCGGCAAGCGCCGTCCCGTACCGGTACCAGCTCGAAACCAAGGCCCGTTCCTTCAAAACTTTCGACGAACTTTATGTGTCTATCCAACAGCATAAACGAAAGGGGGACTACCTCGTTCAACAAGGCATTCACCTGCTCACCTACCAAAACCGCACGTTTGATCTGCGGGTCATGGTCCAAAAAACGCCGCAAAAAGTCTGGAAAACAACCGGTTACATCGGCAGGCTGGCCCACCCTAAAAAAATCGTCACCAACTATCATAGCGACGGCACGCTAATGCCTGTGGAAAAACTGCTTTCCCCACATATGAAAGGCCCCAAAATCAAGGCATATTGCACAGACTTGCAAGACCTTGGCGAAGACGTCGCCAACCACCTTCATAAGGTTTTTCCCGGGATCCGCGAAATCGGCGCGGATATTGCCGTCGACCAAAAGCTGCGTCCCTGGATCCTCGAAGTCAATACATCGCCGGACCCGTATATATTCAGGAAGTTAAAGGACAAAAACATATTCCGCACGGTCATCCGCTATTCCCGTGCGAACGGAAGAGTTCAGCGCAAATAGCTCTAATCCAAAAACGCGGAGGATTGCCGCATGATGCCTGCAGCAATCCTCCGCCCGTGTTTTCAGGATACATACCGGTTATAAATCTTCATCAGGTTCGCGGCCGTCTGGTTCCAGCCGAACTTGCTTACCGCATCGCGTCTGGCCTGTTTGGACATTTTTGCAGCCGCTTCCGGATGTTTCGCCAACTGTAAAATCCACTTGGCATGCTCCCGGGGGTCCGAATAGGGCTTTACCAAATAACCGTTGTGGCCATGGCCTACGATTTCCCCGATGCCCCCGATATTGGAGGCTACGACAGGCAGCCCGGAGGCCATCGCCTCTACATTGACGAGGCCGAACGCTTCGTGCTCTTGAGAAGGACAAGCAAAGCAGTCGGCCTGACGGAAATAACGGTCGATCTGCCGATGCGGAACCTTCCCCACAAAGCGGACGGGCACCCGATGCTTGCCGGCCAACCGGCGCAGCTCCCGCAAATACCCGGCTTTTCCCCCTCCGACGACCGTCAGGCTCGCTCCGGCGCATTCCCGCCGCACCAGTTCGATGGCTTTGATCAGAACGGGGACTCCTTTGCGGGGGATGACCCTTCCGGCAAACAGCACCCGGAATTGACCCGGAGCGACTGTTCGCCGGGCTGGCGGTTTAAAACGTTCGGTATCGACTCCCAGGTGCACCGTATATATTTTACCCGCCAACCGGGCGAATCGCTCCGACAATTTCGCTTTCAGCGAATCGCTGTTGGCGACGATGAGATCGGGTTTGGCTATGCTGGCGGCCACCGCGGACGTATTTCTCACAAAAGTTAATGAATGAAGGAACAGGGAGACCGGCGTGCGCGGAAAAGCGGCTTTGATTTTGGCCGCGTAATGGGGCCGGTTGTCGACCTGAATCAGGTCATAGTTCCTGCCTTTTAAATAATTCAGCACGGAAGCGATATATCGGTTCGGACTGCCCGAAGGCACGCGGACGATCGTTAATTTGCCGGTGCGGCTCACCGGCGGCAAGCCTTTCGACTGTCTGCTGAGGATCGTAACGGTATGGCGGGCGGCCAGCTCTTTGGCGATCGCCAGCATGCAAATTTCCACCGATCCGTTCCCCGGAACCGGAATCTGCTCGGGCGCAACCATTAAAATGTTCATTTTATCCTCCTTACGCATAGGATCAGATGGCTTATTCACCATATGCGTCCGGAGCTTTGGTTGCTGCGGGGCAAAGGCCGAATTTAGAGTTCTATCATTTGACCATTTGAAAAAACGAACGAAGCGTCTTCACCCACGCGTTTTGCGCCCTTTTGCCCTTGCCGCACCGTTCCCGAATGATCTTGTCGTCTATATACCATGCTTCGTAAAGCTTGCCCTTTGTTTTATGATAATGCTTCAGCTCCCGCTCCCTGCGGTAAAATTCATCGAAACTCATGCGTATGACCTCCTTACGGCTTCCCGTTTGATTCTAGCTGTTTAAACTGCTCTCATTATCCGCTTTAAAAGCAGGAAGAAAAAGTGTACACTATTGCCAAAGCACTTCCCCTTTTAGGGAAACAAGCGGGACATGTCCGGGAATTACGGTTCTTTGTACTTGCAAGCATCAAGATAATATCCGCTGTGGAGGCGATCGCATATGTTAACGGCAGAACGTTATGTAACTTTGCTTAATCATTTTTCCGGGCCGGAATCGACGGAAACGCGGGAAGTGGAGGTGGCGCTGGAGGATTTGACGGAGCTGTTTCACTGCACCGAGCGAAACGTCAAGCTGATTATCCGCAAGCTGCAGGAAGAAGAGCTGATCGAGTGGCATCCCGGCCGGGGCCGCGGCCACCGCTCCCGGCTCGTTCTCCGCATCGGCCGGCCCGCTTTTCTTCTGCAACTGGCGCAAACTTTGGCGCAAAAGGGGGAATACCGGGAGGCGTTTGAATTCCTCAATCAGCGCGAAGAGGATAAGCCGGTGGTGGAACAGTTTATTTTATGGTTAAACGAGCAATTCGGGATCGAGCAACTCGCCGCCGGCCAAAGCTGCAGGGACATTTTTCGTTTGCCCGTATACAAGAAGCCGATGACGCTCGACCCGGCCAACCTGTTTTACGGGTTCGACTCGCATTTGGTCCGGCAATTGTTCGACCGGCTGGTCCAATTCGACGGAACGCTTGGCGAAGTCGTGCCGATGATCGCGCACCATTGGGAGCATAACGAAAACGGTGACGAATGGACGTTCCACCTGCGTAAAGGCGTCCGTTTTCACCACGGCAAAGAGCTGACCGCGGAAGACGTCATGTTTACCTTCGGCCGCCTGAAAGACGGTTCGGCCAACCTCTGGCTGTTGGCTACCGTGGAACGGATGGAGGCGCCTGACCCGAGAACGGTCAAATTTTTCCTGACCCAGCCGAACTGGCTGTTCCCCCGCCTCCTCTGTTCATCCTGCGCTTCCCTTCTTCCCTCCGACCTGCTCGGCCGGGATGAGCAAGCTTTTTGGACGCAGCCGAGCGGCACGGGCCCTTTTCGCCTGACGCACTGGAGCGACAGCCGGATGGAGCTGGAGGTGAACCCGGCGTATTTTCTCGGCAGAGCTTATCTGGACGGCGTGACCCTTGTGTTCCTGCCCGACAACATCCCGAATTCCTCCAGAATCAAATGGGAGCAGATTATCGGAGGCGATACCCGCATTCCCGATCGTGCCGGAACGGATTGGGAACGGATCGAGAAGCTTTGCAAAGGATGCAGCCTGATCAACTGGAACCGCAACAAAAAGGGGCCCCAGCAGTCGCTGGCTTTCCGCCAGGCGGTCAATCTGATCATTGACCGTCCCGGCATGCTCGCGCATACCGGAAAACCGGGATACCCGGCCCGCAGTTTCCGCCCTACCGAAGATGCCGCGCTTGGCATCCACCGCCACGATCCCGCGGCGGCCCGGCAGCTGCTGGAGGAGTCCGGATACGACGGCACCCCAATCCGTCTTATCGCCAATTATCTGGACCGCGATGAAGCGGAATGGATCCGGTGGCAATGCGCCACGATCGGAATTCCTGTGGAAATCCGCTATGCGGATAAATCGAATATGGCCAACACGGCCGATCTTTCCCAGGAAGCGGACTGCGTTTTGTCCTGCCTTGTTTTCGCCGAAGATGAAGTTTGCGAGTTGGAATGCTATTTGATGGATAACAGCTTCCTGCGCCGGACTATGCCCCCGGAACTGACCCGCTGGGTGTTCGGCATGGTGTCCGAGGTGCTGGCTTCCTCCTCCGCGGAACGGCGCCAGGCTTTGCTTCGGCAAATCGAATTCCGGCTGCAGGAAGAGGCGCAGGTGATGTTTTTGGTTCATCAAAAGCTGCACACTTACGTCCACCCGTCGATTCGGGGGCTCGCGATCAACAATCTCGGCTGGATGGATTTTAAGGACATCTGGCTGACCTCTGCGCTGCCGGCGGGATAAAACGGTGATGTCCAATTCCGCCAAGCTGGGGTATAATGGAAGAAAATGCTGGAAATACCGATCCGGGAGTGTATTTAGCCGTGGCGAAAACAAAGGTGTTCATTAGCTCCGTGAACGAAGACGGGTTGAAGCCTCTCCGCAAAACCGCGTTCCGGGAACTGGCCGCTATGGGGCATGAGCCGGTCATGTGGGAGGAGAATCTCGGTCCGTGGCCGGCCGGAACCGATCCTGTGCTACGCTGCCTCGAGGCGGTGGAGGAATGCGACATTTATCTGTTGTTTATCGGCAGCAAAGCCGGGACCTATGAGCCCGATGCCGATCGAACGGTCACTCATCTCGAATTCATCAAAGCGTTTGAAGCCGGGAAAACGATTCTCGTCTTTGGCGACGTACAGCTTAAATCGCTGTTTTTCGGCAGCGTCAAGCCGCTGCTTGAACCGTTCATCGACCGGTTTATCGCCAAGGAAGAACGTTTTCCGAGCTCCAGGCAAATGATGGATATCCTTGCTGCCGAGCCCGGCCTGCCTCATCATATCGATCCTTACATATGGCTGCTGCTTTACGACATCGCCATACGCAAAATATACATTGACGATCTTTCGCTGGGCGTTCCGATCGATTGGCGCGGGTATTTCAGCGACCTGCTCAGGCGCGGCGCTTTGCTGCTGCCGCTGGAGCCGTCAATTGAGCAGAACAGCGAGCGTCTGGAACAGTTCGATCATGCGTTCGAGCTGATCAGCGGCCTGCTTCCGCAGCTGGAAATCGGCGGCCTGCGGGAGCCGGAGGCGTTTCTTCAGAGACTCATCTCCCCTTTTGAAGGCGGAATGATCGCACACCGTTACGGACAGTATATAGCCGAGCAGGTCGGTTACTACAAGGATTGCAGCGCGGCCACGCTATACGTCCGGTCGGACGACAGGCTAAAGGCCGTGGCTCAGGCCGGCGAGGCGAACGGACCGGCTGAATACACCCTCGACAACAACGGCTCCTACGCCGTGTTGACCTACCATTTGGGGAACCAGCAGGAGCAGGTTTTTTTCACGGAATCGAAAAGCATGTTCTATTACTGCATCCGCTCGGGAGAATATGTGCTGACGCTGCACTTCCCGGCCGACCCGTCTTGGGACTACAGGAAATTCATCCGCTACAAAGAGAGCGCCAATCATGCTATAATGAGTAAAAATCCGGTCATCATCCAATTTGTCAAACTATGTTTAGGAGGGATGCCGTCTTGAGTCGCGGCGTATTCGTATCCAAAAACGGAGTCGTCTCCAAAGCCATCGGTTTTCAGCCGAAGGAAGCGCTGCTGTTTGCCCCTTCGGATAAAAATTCCTCCCAAATTTTGCGCGATCAGCGCTCGGCGATGAAACGCAACAACAAACAAATCAAGGACCGTTTTGCCCAGGCCAGCAAAAAGGCTTGAGCTCTCCAAATCATAAACCGCTTTTGCTTCGACATTAAAATGCCGGGCGAAGCGGTTTTTAGCGTTTAGGGCGGCTGAGCGGGGCTTCCCCTTTACGAATCTACTGCAGTCCGACGACAGCGCCTAAAATCATTGTGATAAACAGTTGTTGAATGGAATAGTTGCAAAATGTACAGCTGCTTATCCGCAAATGCTGCCATAGCGCTTGATCAAGTGTAAAACCTGCAATTACTCCGCTATCTTTTGAAGAATAGGCAAAGAGACGAGGAAATAGATGTATGAAATGCAATTAACCGAATGATTGGGCAAATGGATATATAGTTAGCTGTATGATTTGCAATTATTGATCAGAGCGGGGCCGGTCAAGCACACTTTTTCCCGCCATCCGACCAGACGAAATAAATAGACAGCGGCAAAGCCGTTTTTTGGCTCTGCGAAAGTGAGATTTAAGTATAAAAAAGTATCCTATACAACAAAATTGTGCGTACTTGTATCTTTGTGTGGCGTGAATTACGATGGTATAGGATGGTTTTTTTAAATGAGATATCGATAAATATAAAAGGAGTGGTTATCATGAGCGCCAAACTGTTTTCCCCATGGACGGTAAAGCAGGTTACTTTAAAAAATAGGATCGTCATGTCTCCTATGTGCATGTATTCTTCCTCGAACCAGGACGGAAAAATCGCCGACTGGCACCGGGTTCACTACGCCAGCCGTGCCGTCGGCGGCGTCGGACTCATTATCGTGGAAGCGACCGCCGTCGCCCCCGAAGGACGGATTAGCTATGACGACCTCGGCATCTGGAGCGACGAGCATATCGCCGGGCTGAAGGAACTCGCGGACCTTGTTCACCAAAACGGCGCCAAGATCGGGATTCAGCTCGCGCACGCCGGCAGAAAAGCGGTGCTGGACGAGACGATCGTCGCTCCGTCGGCCATCCCGTTCCCGGACATGAAAGTGCCAAAAGCCGCTGACGCCGGCGATATCCGGCGGATCGTCGAAGGCTTCCGGGAAGGGGCGCGCCGGGCGAAGGAAGCCGGGTTCGATGTGATCGAAATCCACGGCGCTCACGGATACCTGATCCACGAATTCCTCTCCCCGGTTTCGAACCATCGGGAAGATGAATACGGCGGCGACGCAAACGGCCGCTACCGCCTGCTCGGCGAAGTGATCGACGCGGTGAAAAGCGTATGGGACGGCCCGCTGTTCGTGCGGGTTTCGGCAAATGAATACGCCCCGGAAGGCAACTCACTGGATCAATATATCGATTATGCCCGGCGGATGAAGGAACAGGGCGTCGATTTGATCGACTGCAGCTCCGGCGGGCTCGTGCCGGCGCCGATCGACGTGTTCCCCGGCTATCAGGTAAATCTGGCGGATCAAATCCGCGCCCAGGCAGGCGTTGCTACCGGGGCGGTCGGCTTGATCAACAGCCCGCTCCAAGCGGAAGAAATTATCGGGAACGGCCGCGCCGACCTTGTGTTCCTCGGCCGCGAATTGCTGCGCAATCCTTATTGGCCTTACGAAGCGGCCAAGGAACTGCGCACCACGCTGGAGCGTCCCGTTCAATACCAGAGAGCCTGACCGCCGCCGGGGAGTGGTAAAAGCCGCTTTTCTAAAACCGGACCTTGAGCTTTTGTACGCAGGTTTGCGTAGGCTCAAGGTCCGGTTTTTGCCGCCTCGGCCCCGGCCGGTACGGCCCGCTGCCAAGCGCTGCAGTTGCTCCGCGGATCGGCCCTGAATTCGGCGGGCCTGGCCGAGCCCCGCTTGGATTTCCCGGGACGAAAGCTATATAATTTGAAGAGTGAGTTTGGTTAAGGAGTTGTCAAGCTGTTATGAACCTTTCTGATTCAATAAATCGTCCCGGGCTCGCCCCGGCCGGCACTGCTTCGTTTCGTGCGCCGAAGCGCGTCCTGATCATGACGGCGGTGGAGGCGGAGCGGGATGCCGTGCAACGCGGCCTGGGCGGACATGCCGGGGCCGAGGTGCGGCTCGCCGGCGTTGGCCCGGCAGCGGCTGCCGCGGCGACGGCGGCAGCGCTCGCTGCGGCTGGCGGCGAATACGAGCTCGTCATCAGCGCGGGCATCGGCGGCGGATTTCGCGGGGCCGCCGAGGTCGGTTCGCTGGTCGTTGCCAGCGAAATCATCGCCGCCGATCTGGGCGCGGAAACGCCGGACGGCTTTGCGAGCGTGGACGAGCTCGGCTTCGGCTCCGCGCGGATCGCGGTGGAACGCCGCCTTGCCGCCCGCTGGGCGGACGCCCTTGCCGCTGCCGGGCTTCCGGCCTATTGCGGGCCGGTCCTGACGCTGTCGACCGCGACCGGTACGGCGGAAACGGCCGAAGCGCTGCGGGCCCGCTTCCCCGGCGCGGGAGCCGAAGCGATGGAAGGCTACGGCGTCGCCGAAGCGGCGCGCCAGTTCGGCCTTCCGTCGCTGGAGCTGCGGGCCATTTCCAACGCGGTCGGCCCGCGCCGGCGCGAGCTGTGGAAAATCGGCGACGCCCTGCAGGCGCTGGAACAAGCCTGCTCAATACTACCGGAGGTGCTGCAATCATGAACATCGCTTTTTCCCCTTGTCCCAACGATACTTTCGTTTTTCACGCCTGGGTGCACGGACTGATCCCCGGCGCGCCCGAGTTGGACGTGACTTATGCGGATATCGACATAACGAACGGCCTTGCGGCATCCGGCCGCGGACCGGATGTGCTTAAAGTTTCCTACGCGGCTCTGCCTTGGCTGCTGGACGAATATGCGCTGCTGCCCTGCGGCGGCGCTTTGGGACGCGGCTGCGGGCCGCTTGTGCTGACCGCCGGAACGGATGGCGGCGCGGACGAGGCGTCCGCCCTGTCCGGACGCCGGGTGGCGGTCCCGAGCGAACGCTCGACTGCCTATCTGCTGTTCCGCCTGTGGGCGGCACAACATGTCCCGGGCGGCGTCGGCGAAATCATCGTCATGCCGTTTGACGAGATCATGCCGGCCGTGCAGCGCGGCGATATCGACGCCGGGCTGGTCATTCACGAAGCCCGGTTCACCTATCAGAACTACGGGCTCAAGATGCTTCAAGATCTGGGCAGCTGGTGGGAATCCGATACGGGGCTGCCGATTCCGCTGGGCGCCATCATCGCCCGCCGCTCGCTTGACCTGGCGGCCCTTGCCGGCTGGACGCGGGAATCCGTCGAATACGCCTGGGCGCATCCCGAAGCTTCCGCCGATTACGTGATGAGCCACGCGCAGGAAATGTCGCCGGAAGTGACGCAGGCGCACATCAATCTGTACGTCAACCGCTATACGGCGGAGCTGGGCGAAGACGGCTATGCCGCCGTGGCCGCCCTGCTCGACCGCGCCGCGGCCGAAGGGCTCGTCCCGAAGGTGGACCCCGCGAAACTGAGATAGAAGCGCCGGCCACTTGGCGGATATGCTAATTATGCGTCGACCCTCCCCAAATCTACTCAAAAAGGAGCCGTACAGGCTCCTTTCATTTTCCCCTTTTCTCTTACTTGAGTCCGGCTCCTAAGCTCCACCGCCAAAACGCTGGCGGTACCCGCATTTCCGGCACAGTTCTTCCACCGCTGTCCGGCGCGAAAACCCTTCGTACAATCGGTTGGCCCGTTCCCCTTCGATAATTTCTGAAAACGGGGTTTTGTACACGTTGCCTAAATTGATCACCCCTTCGCCGTCGAGGCAGCAAGGGATCACCGTACCGTCGACCAAAATCCCCGCCTGATTGCGGAGCGCATGGCAAAAGCCCTTGCCGTCGTCCTCCTGCGCTTTTAAATCCGGCCAGGCGAATTCATGATCCTGATTCAAGTAAATCCGCTCGGCCAATTGAACTCCGCTGCCGGGTACGACTTTCTCCTCGATGCGGTAGTCCAGGCCAAACTCTTTTTCGATGATCTCCAAAGTCTCGCGGTTGCGTTTGCGTTGCAAGTTCGTTTCGTTGTCCTTCGTCAAGTTCCAGAGCCGGAACGAAACGATCAGATCGGACGAAGCGACGGCCTCCCGGACGAAAGACAAAATGGAGTACAAATAACCCTCCCGGTCCGCGGAGCCTTCATGCCCGTCAAAGCTGTGCAGCGAAAAATTCATCTGACGCAGCGCCGGCTTGCCGAGCAGCTTACCCTTAACCTTCGGAATCAATGTGCCGTTGGTCGTGATGTTTACCTGAAATCCTTTTTCGTGGCTGATGTCCAGGAGCCGGTCGATTTTAGGATGCAGCAGCGGCTCCCCTTTAACGTGGAAATAAATGTAATCCGTATGAGGTTTAATGTCGTCCAAAATTTTGCTGAAGTCTTCCGTTTTGATAAACTGCGCGTTGCGGTGCGTCGGCGGACAAAAGCTGCACGCCAAATTGCAAATGCTGGTCGTTTCGATATAAAACTTTTTGAACTTTTTCATGTACTTGAGCCTACTTCACTTTGATTTAGTATTCGGGATTTGTCCGCACTAGTTGTATTAAATCCGACAAGATACATTTTCTCGCCACCACATTCTAACGGTTGCCACAGCCGCTATTTGCTCCAATATCGCCGTTTTCGAATTCTAACGGTTGCCATAGCGCTTATTTAGCTAAAACCCGGATATTTGGAATCAGATTTGAGCAGATAACTGCGCTCACAACCGTTAAAATTTAGAAAGGGGCTTTTTTGGCAAAATAGCGACTAATACAACCGTTAGATTTCTGGCGTGATCTCAAATGAAATAGCGGGCTAGGTGTACCAGAGATTTTGTGTAGGCGTTAATGCAACGCCAGTGTAGAAAAGGTTTTTTTTCGGAAAATAGCTGCTGCTATAACCATTAAATTTCCGGGCTTGTCTTTATTCTAGCTGATACGGGGCAAAAGCCCAACAAAAAATGCTCTAAAGCCGCCGAAGCTTTTCAGTAAAAGGTCATGTGGCTTTTTTCCGCCCGGTAGTAGTCGAGACGATCCGCCAGCGTTCCCGTATGGAATTCAAACAGATGCCCGTCGGGATCGAAAAAATAAATCGATTTTTTGTCCCGCACATCCCTCTCGCGCCCCGGCAGCACTTCTACGCTCAATTGCCGCAGCTTGTCCAGAACAGCGTCAAAATCCGTTTCTTCGATCGTAAACGCGATATGCGTGTATGTACGGTTCTCTTTGTCCCGGGGGATGTCTTCTTGATTCAAAGCGATCCATAAACCGTGTAAATCGAAATAGGCGAGTTTCCTCCCTTTCACGACCATTTTTGCGTCAAATACCTGTTCATAAAAAGCAATCGACCGCTCCAGATCGGCTACCGAAAAGCAGAAATGGTTAATTCCCTTAATATCCATTGGGCTCCTCCCAGCAAAAATTAGGGGCAAGGCCATAACGCCTCGCCCTTTATGCGGCACGCATTATGTGATAAAAATGATTTTCAGATTATGGCTTGGGCCGTAATCTGCACGATTTCGATAATAATCGGCGTCCCCGCCAATATCATATCCTGACCGAGCAAAAGCGTCAAAGCCTGGGGGGACAGCGTATACAGGCTGCCTTCCTGCATTACGCCGTTTATATACAAATTGGCATATGATTCGCTGCCAAGCCCGGAAAATGCGGCCGGCGGATTTCCCTGGTCATCCGTAAACTCGCTCGCCGGGACGGTGACATCCCCTTGTAAATTAGCAGGAGGAAAATAAAAGTAGCGGAACACGGTAGGCGTTACCTGAATCGCGCCGCCGGGAGGTCCGGGGGGGCCAGGAGGCCCCTCGGGGCCTTGCGGGCCTATCGGCCCCTGCGGACCCGCTTCTCCCACCGGCCCTGGATCTCCCGCTGGCCCTTGCGGACCCACTGGCCCCTGTGGCCCCGCTTCTCCCGCCGGCCCTTGCGGTCCCACTGGCCCCTGTGGCCCCGCTTCTCCCGCCGGCCCTTGCGGTCCCACCGGCCCCTGGGGACCCGCTTCTCCCGCCGGCCCTTGCGGACCCACTGCCCCCTGTGGTCCAGCTTCTCCCGCTGGCCCTTGCGGTCCCACCGGCCCCTGGGGACCCACTTCTCCCGCCGGCCCTTGTGGACCCACTGGCCCCACCGGCCCTGGATCCCCCGCCGGCCCTTGCGGACCCACTTGCCCCGGCGGACCTGGATCGCCCGCTAGCCCTTGCGGTCCCACCGGCCCCTGGGGACCCGCTTCTCCCATAGGTCCCTGCGGACCCGCCAGACCGTACGCCCCCGCTTCTCCCATAGGTCCCTGCGGCCCCGCCAGACCGTACGCCCCCGCCTCTCCCACAGGTCCCTGCGGACCCGCCAGACCGTACGCCCCCGCTTCTCCCACAGGTCCCTGCGGACCCGCCAGACCGCGCGGACCCGCTTCTCCCACAGGTCCCTGCATGCCCACCGGCCCCCGTGCAC
The DNA here is from genome assembly GCF_900454495.1 of Paenibacillus macerans. Lineage (NCBI taxonomy): Bacteria > Bacillati > Bacillota > Bacilli > Caryophanales > Paenibacillaceae > Paenibacillus > Paenibacillus macerans. The sequence continues at coordinate 962,936 of NZ_UGSI01000001.1, read as the reverse complement.
CCGCTTCTCCCGCCGGTCCCTGCGGGCCCACCGGCCCGATCGTTCCCGGTGGCCCGAGAGCTCCATGCGGTCCGGCCGGCCCTGTATTTCCCGCGGGACCCGGTCCCCCCGGAGCGCCTGCCGGGCCATTCGCCCCCGGCAAACCGGGGACGCCGGAGCAGCCACCCGCTCCCGGGCGTTCCATTTGCCCGTGGCGCTCATGAAGCAGATGCTCTATCCGCCGCATCCGTTTCCAGCATATGATAAGACGGCCGCGCAATCTCCGGTTTTGTGCACGCAGAGCATAATATGCGGCGGCCCTCTTTTTGCGGCTTCTCGTGCCTCTCTTTCTTTTTCCCCCTGGGGCACACTTTCCTTTCCCCACTTGCCATTCCTCCCACACGGAAATGCTGTATTGTGCCTCGTTATTCGCCTGCATTATCATACGTGCTTTCGTGTAGAGGCGAAATAGACAAATATCCTGCTCCCCCGCAAAAAATTGCATATTTTGCCGATGAAGATGCGCCGCTTCTATTAAGTCAACCTGATCATTATATGTGATATATCGAGTCTCTCGATAACATTCTAGATTAGGAGGTAATACCATGCCGGTAGTAAAACCCGTCTTTACCGCCACGGCCACCGCTCCGGTTGCATCGGGCGGAGCTATCACCACGACGGTTTCCCCGACCGTCACCCGCTTTTTCGCCACGATTACGGCCGCAATGATCGGAGCCACGGACATCACCATTCCCGCCGGGAGTTTCGTCGATGACACGGACACGGCCGTCACCGCTTTGCCCGCCTTGACCGGGAGCGACTTCTTTAATGTGTATGTCAACGGCGTGATCCAGCAGCAGTCACTGTCCACGTTGACGACGGCAAGCCTGGTTTTGGCTACGACGGATATCAGCGCAGGCGTTCCCGTTCAATTGGAAGTCAACAGCTTCGGCGATGTCACGTCCACGATTACGACGCAGCCCACAATCTCCGCCCCTACGATTACCATTACCACTTAAAGCGGCCATTTAAAGTGTAATATTGACTCCCCGCGTTCCATCGACTAAAATGGACCCAGTATTAAAGGCGATGGAGTTCGCCTGAACCGCTCCCCGAGCTAATGACTCCTACCAGTTGCTGCTGGTAGGGGTCTGTCTATTTTTAGGAGGCTGATCGCTTTTGGATGTAATCGCACTGATCGTTGGCGGATTTTTCGGTTCGCTGCTGCGTTATGGATTAGGGGTTGGGATTCCTTCTGTAGGATCCTTCCCCCTCTCTACCGTCATCATCAACTTGACCGGCTGTTTGTTCCTCGGATGGTTTTTTACCATCGCACCGCTGCGGAAAATCCCTTCCCATCTGCGCCTTGGCCTGGGAACGGGCTTTACCGGAGCATTTACGACCTTCTCCACCTTTTCCGTACAGACCTTGGAAGCACTAAGCTTCAACCGCCCCGGAACGGCGGCCGCTTACGCGCTGGCGAACGTGATCGGCGGCCTGCTCATGGCCGGGCTCGGCGTGCGGATCGCCGGAAAGAACCGCCGCCGTCAGGGGGAAGGTGCGGCATGATCGGCATCTTGGGCGTTGGCGCAGGCGGCATATTGGGGACGCTTCTGCGGTATTATCTGGGAAAATGGATATCCGGCAAAATGGGCGGCGGATTCCCGTACGGGACCTGGGCGATTAACCTTAGCGGTTCTTTCCTCCTCGGTCTTTTGTCAGCCTTACATAGCCGTCACGGTATCCCTGAATGGAGCTGGCTCATGTTCGGGGTCGGCTTTTGCGGAGCTTATACGACTTTTTCCACATTCGGTTACGAAACGATCGGCCTGATCGAGCAAGGGCGGAAGCGAAACGCCGCCGTTTACGTCATATCCTCCGTTTTGCTGGGCGTTCTGTTTGCCTGGCTGGGCAATATGTGCGTCCGTTAGGTCAACAAGCCGGCAAACTCACGGACAGTCAACCTTTCCCGCCGCTGCATATGATAAAGCAAATCCGCAAAAACGCGAGAAAAGGTGATACCTATTGGCCAGTTTTCGTAAAGCTTATTTGCTGAAGCAGCGCATTGCCAAACGCTTGCTCAAACGAAAAGGCATCCACGGCGTCGGCATCGGCCTGCATGATCCCAAACGCCCGCGAAAAGGCGCCGCCATCATCGTTTACGCCGAAGCCCTTTCGTCCACCGCCCATAAAAAAAGAAAAGTCAAAAAACGGCCGCCCGCTGTGCCGCTCCAGCTAAAATCCGCATCCGGCGTGCCGTTTCGCATCGTTCGTTGCCGGCGCTTTTGCAAACACGGTAAACCAGGCGCCCGCTCCACGCTAACCTTCACCGGCCGCATCCGCCCGGTCGTCGCCGGGTATAGCGTCGGTACTTCCGCCGCATCGGGAACCGCCGGCCTGATCGTCAGCGACAAACGTTCCGGGGGCGGCCGCTATATCCTAAGCAACAACCACGTGCTTGCAAACAACAACACGCCGCGATACTCGGCAACGCTTCAGCCGGGAGGGGCGGACGGCGGCCGCGGCCCAAAGGACCGGATCGGAAGTCTGGACCGCTTTGTCAAGCTCCGCAAGAAAAGCGCCAATTATCTGGATGCCGCGACCTCGAAACCGCTGCGCCGCGATTTGCTCAAACCGGCCTACGCCGTTTTCGGAGCCGTCCCGGGGCATGTCGTCACCTATAAAGTCGGGGACCGCTTCAAAAAAATCGGGCGGACCACCGGGGTCGTCACCGGCACCGTCGAGTCGATCCATACGGACATCCGGGTCGATTACGGCGATTACGGCAACCTCGGGACGATCACCTTCAAGGACCAAAGCGTCATTCGCGGCAAACGCCCGGTATCGCTGGCTGGCGACTCCGGGTCCGTCTGGCTGACCGAGCGCGGCAATCTGGCGGCGGCCGTCAATTTTGCCGGTTCCGAAAACGGCCGCCTGTCGATTTCCTATCCGGTGCATTGGTTTATGCAGGTGTTCGGATCGCGAGTAGCCCGTCCCGGCAAATCCGCGCTTCTTCGCGCGCAGCGGAGCCGGAAGGTGAACTATCGCAGCGTTCGCCCGCTCACCTCGAAAGTCCTGGGGCAAATTAGCCTGATAAGAGGGCGTTCTCGTTCAACGCGAAAATAATTGCAGGCAAAAAAAGAAGCGGTCCATCGGTCAAATCCCGATGGACCGCTTCTTTGGTTTATTCCATAAAGTCTTTCAGCCGTTTGCTGCGGCTGGGGTGTCTCAATTTGCGGAGCGCTTTGGCTTCAATCTGCCGGATCCGCTCCCGGGTAACGCCAAATTCCTTGCCAACCTCTTCGAGCGTTCTCGTCCGCCCGTCGTCCATTCCGAAGCGGAGCCGAAGCACGTTTTCTTCCCGTTCGGTCAGCGTGTCGAGCACTTCCTCCAGCTGTTCCTTGAGCAGTTCGTAGGCCGCCGCTTCCGCGGGCGCCGGGGCGTCGTGATCTTCAATAAAGTCGCCGAGGTTCGAGTCGTTCTCCTCGCCGATCGGCGTTTCCAGCGAAACCGGCTCTTGGGCGATTTTCATAATCTCGCGTACTTTATCCGGCGAAATATCCATTTCCTTGGCGATTTCCTCCGGCGTTGGTTCCCGTCCGATTTCCTGCAGCAACTGCCGGGAAACCCGGATCAATTTGTTGATCGTTTCGACCATATGCACCGGAATCCGGATCGTTCTGGCCTGATCGGCGATCGCTCTCGTAATCGCTTGGCGAATCCACCACGTTGCATAGGTGCTGAACTTGAAGCCTTTGGAGTAGTCGAATTTTTCGACCGCTTTAATCAGGCCCATATTGCCTTCTTGAATCAAATCCAAAAAAACCATGCCGCGCCCGACATAACGCCGGGCTATGCTGACGACGAGCCGTAAATTCGCTTCGGCCAAACGGCGTTTGGCATCCTCATCGCCGTTTTCGATCCGCTGCGCGAGTTCGATTTCCTCTTCGGCGGATAGCAAAGGAACACGCCCGATCTCCTTCAAATACATACGTACCGGGTCATCGATTTTTATTCCTGGCGGCAGCGTCAGGTCGTCGGTAAATTCCGTTTCATTATGCTTCAAGTCCTCCGTCATTTTCAGACCCCCACCCTAAATAAATAATTGCCAAGTCTTTCTATCTGGGTCGCCCAAATCCATTTGACAAATCATTGATATTATGCTATTATTGAGTAGATTATTGTATGAAGCATATGTGATTTGGCTATCCGTCATTTTATCATAGAAATTGAAGTAATACAAGTTTTATTTTTTATGTGTCGTTTACATAAAGCTAAACATACGCTGATCCTTAACGGATCAGCGTTTTTTGTCTTTCCATTGTATTCATTCCAAGCTATGCCTGATCCTCCCAAGCGCGCAGCAGCGCTCCTTGAAAAATTTCCAGCGGCTGTGCTCCGGACACCGCGTATTTGCCGCGCAGCACGACGAACGGAACGCCGCGGATGCCAAGCTGTCGGGCTTCCCGCTCATCCCCCAGCACCTGATCAGCGTACCGGTTCTGGTCCAATACCTCCCCGGCTTCCCGGCCGTCCAGCCCTGCCTCTTCCGCCAGCCGAACCAACGTATCCCTGTCGCCGATATGTAATGAGTCCGTAAAATAAGCCCGGTATAATCTTTCCGTCATCTCTTTAGCCTTCCCTTTTTCCCCGGCATAATGCGAAAGCCTGTGAGCGTCAAACGTATTTGTCGGAATGGCCGTGTCGAAATGATAATCGAGCCCCTCGGCCTTTGCTTGGGCCGCCACGTTCTGATTCGATTCCTTGGCCTGGAGCAGGCTTAAGCCATATTTAACGGCCAGCAGCTCGTGGATGCTTAATTCCGCGTCCTTTGGAGCTTCCGGGTCCAGTTCAAAGCTGCGGTACACCACCTGTACTTCTTCCCTGTGCTCAAAAGCTTCCAGCGCCTTCTCCAGACGTCTTTTCCCGATATAACAAAACGGGCAGCTAAAATCCGACCAAACTTCAATTTTCATCATTCATTCCTCCCACCAAGAAGCCGTCCGCATGCGGAAAAGCATGCGGCGCTTAGTCTATACCCCATATTAACCGCCCGCTCCCGCGTAATGCAATCCATTCCTTGGGGATTTTCGGCCCGTTTAATGGATTAACCCGTAATTCCGCGCTTCTTCCTCCGTGAGAATGAACTCCTCCCGCTCCCATACCTCATCCTCTTCGGACAAGCCGAACCGCTTTCTGACTTCAGGCCAGATTCCTTTCTCCACGGCTTCGCTTTGCGTGATGATAATTTTCATTTCCGCCAACGCCTCCCTATGCTGCAGTCCTTTTTTAAGCGTACCCCGTTTCGGAAGCTTCAACCCGCCGCAAAATGAAACATTACTCCAAAATCATATGGTAATTTCAAGCATTTATGAAAAAAAGAACGCCGGAATTTTAGCTCCGGCGTCCCGCCTGCCTTGAAGGATAATTAAATTTTTCCTTCCACGAAAATTTGAAACGTAACGCCAAACTTATCGGTCAGCGAACCGTAGGCCGGACTGAAAAACGTCTCCTGAAGCGGCATATTAATTTGGCCGCCCTCAGCCAGCGCTTCAAACATACGTTTCGCCAGTTCGGCGTCATTTGTCGTCAGGCAGATCGTCACCTGAGTTCCGCTTTGGTGAGGCTGGCCCGGAAACGTGTCCGAAAACATCATCTCGGATTCTCCGACTTTCAGCAGCGCATGGGAGACGCGGTCCTTCGCTGCCTCCGGCAGTGGAAATTCGGGATTTTCCGGCATTTCTCCAAACGATTGAAGCATAATGACCTTAGCTTCCAAAGCTTTTTCGTAAAATGAAATGGCTTCCTTGGCGTTGCCGTCCATCACGAGATAAGGGGTTAACCGCATTGTCATATTGTACGTGCTCCTTTGGTGTTGGATTCTGACTTCCTCATCAGTATGTCCCGTAACATTGTACCTTTTCTCCGAGCCAAAAATTTCTTACCGATTGCTTTTTTGCAGCGATCTCCTTAAAAAACGATTCATCAGCACGGAAAGCGATATCAGAATCGGCGGGTCGTCGGCCCGCGGAGGGTACAGCATAACCTCTTGATAAGGCACCGGAATCCCCGGTTTAACGGCGATCGGATGGTGAAAGCGCGTCCGCAGCGTACGCTGCGGCAGCAAAATATCATTGGCATTCGTGCCCCAATCGAGAGAAGTCGCCATCAGATAATAAGTGCCCGGCTTGACGGCGGTGAAGCAAAACTCCCCCAAGGAAAACAGCAAAGTACCGTAAAGGGGCAGTCCTTCCGGAATCGGTTTGGCAAACAGCCCGATAAAGATCACCCCGGAAAAAGCCGACGCCGCCTGCACCGTCCCACCGATATTCCCCGGCCGGTTCATCTTCCAGCCTCTTAGCCTGCCTTCATTAAAATGCTGCAACGAGCGCAGCAGATCGCCGGCATGACGGGTGGAATTGCGAAAATCCGACGGAGTCATGCCAACCCGTTCGGTGAAGCGGGTCGTGAAGGTGCCAAGGCTCTGCTGGCCGATTTCCAAACCGATGTCGCGGATCGTCATGTCCGTCCGCAGCAGCAGGTCCTTTGCCTTTTGCAAACGCATGGCGGAGACGTAATACAGCGGGGGCAGTCCCATTCGTTCTTTAAAAATGCGCGAAAAATGAAACGGACTGTACGCCGCATATTTGGCCAATTTGGACAACGGGAGCGGCTCGTGAATGTTCTGCTGAATGTAGGCGATAACCTCATCGATTTCGGGATACCGTTCTGTCATCCGGACCACCTTTCTTTGGGGCTTCAAGGACCTATCCAGTTAAAATTTCCAATTCTAGTTTATCTGCCGGCGGCGGGTTAGTCTAGCGTTACTTTTAAAAATGCTATAAATTTGATCACATCAGATCAGATAAAAAAACTCACCGCTGACGAGGTCCTTTGTCATGTAAACCCATACGTTGTAGTACCCTTCCCCCTTTTTCCTAAGCAGCACCACCTGGTACTTCGGCTCTTTCAAATTTGTGGCGCGCAACAGACTTCAGCGACCTTATCCGCCTATTTTCCGGCTACCTTCCACTGGCGTTGCATTAACGCCTACACAAAATCTCTGGTACACCTTGCGCGCTATTCCATCTGTCCTTTACATTTTGCAAACCTCCGTTTTTCCGCAAATAAGGTCCCTATGGAGCCCTTTAGCTCTTACAACCAACCTTTTTTCTCACTTCGCATAAAAAAAGGGCAAACCTCTTGGTTTGTCCCTTGTCATTTATCAATCCTTATATGGAATCACCGTACCGCAGTACTCGCAAGTCGCCGGCTTATCGGGATACACCACCGTTTTGGCCCCGCAGCCCGGGCAATCGAGGGAAACAGGCTCTTTTGGAGCAGGAGGTTTCTCTATTACATCCATTTGCTGCCCGCCAAAAAGGGAACTCATAAATTCGGCGGCGCCTTTGACCACCTCAGGGTCTAAGTCAATAGGCGTAAATGATGGCGAAGAAGCCCCCGGCGATGGCGAGCCCGGTCTTTGTCTTTGCTGCGGATAAGGACGGGATCCGGGAGGCCCTGAATACGTTGGAATCACTTTTTTCTTGGAGCCTTTAAACAAAAGAATGCCAAGAAAGAGAAATAGGCCTGCCGGAATCAGCAAAACTAAAGCTACGATTAATATCGTATCCGGATCTTCAGCGGCGAGAAGAACGATTAAAAATATGCTTCCTAAAAGGCCGGCCAGGACCGTGCAAATAACTCCGAACAAATTTTTAAAGAATGATTTCATGTGGTCCTCCTAATCAACCGTACACATAACTATTTGGACAGCAGCAATCGGGCGTTGCGATCGTCCAGCAGATGCTTTAGTTCTTGCAGACGCAAAAGAACGGACTCTGGAGCGAGACGCTGCTCCTTCTCCCCTTGCTGCAGCTCCTCTTTGAGCATATCGATGCGGAACAAAAGATCCTGGTCCAGATAGGCCAGCGTATCCGGGACGACCGGATCGCTGAAACGAACTTGTTCGATCAGTTTCGTTAGAAAGGATTTGATGTCTCCGGTTCCCGCCTCTCCGTAAGCCTCGATCTTCATCAGCAGGCTTTTGAGGCCGGACTCGATCTCATACAAATGGATTAGCTGCGATTGAGTGGTTTCGTCGCTTTTCAGCGTGTAGTTCAGGAACAGCAAAACCGCTCCTCCAAGCAGCACGGCAATCGTCAAGGTTAGAATGTGCAGCAGCACCAATCCGCTCAAAAACCGGCCATCGATCCCCGCAATAAATGAATACACGAAAACGGCGATCAAATAAGCGGCGGCGATGGTTCCGAGTGCCAGAAAACCGGGAATATTTCTCTTTACGCGTTCGTTATGGTTTATCCAATAGGTAACATACTGCCACATCACGGTTTCGGCCAAAATCAGGGCACCCAGGGAAATCCACGCCGAAAAAGAATCCATTCTCCCCTGCCGGATGATGGCGAATACCGAAATGGTGGAGACAAGTCCAACAAGGTACAGGATCAATACGATGAGTGAAGCGGCCGCATACCGTCGCAACCGCATTATCCCTCCCTTCCCTTCGTTTGATCCGAGCCGCATTCCGGACAAAATTTCTGACTCGGCTGAAGCTCATGTTGGCAGTTGTAGCATTTTAACGTTAATTCCGAACCGCAGTTTCCGCAAAATTTGCTGTCCCCGCTTACCTGATGGCTGCATTTGGGGCAGCGTTTCGGCAAAGGAGACCGGCACTTGACGCACTCGGCGGCGTTCTCGGGATTATCCGCCCCGCAAGTGGGGCATGCGTTATACGGGTCTCCGCAGTTTGGACAGAACTTGGAGGCCTTCATTAACGCCGTGCCGCAGCGATTGCAAGCGATGACCGGTTCCGCTTCCGGCTTCCCTCCCGCTCCGGCCAACGATGCTCCGCACTGGCTGCAAAAGATCGATTGATCCGGGTTCATATGCTGGCAATTGGGGCATTTGCAGGATTCCCCCGATGCGCGCAGCACTTGGGTCATGCGGGACATTTCATGGCCGAGCGGACCTCCGATGCTGTAACCCATGCCCATTCCGATACCGGCCCCCATCAGTCCCGCATTGGCGCCTCCTTCATTTTTGGCCGCGCCTTCCAGGGTATCAAACGTTCTTTCCTGCTGATAGCTGAAGCCGATGATATCCATTTCCGCCTTTTTGGCCAAAGCATCCCGCAAACGGACGACGGACGGGTCATCCTCGGGCACATTGATGCTGTTGACGTAAAAATTGAGCAGGCTAATGCCGTATTCCTCAAGTACAGGGGTCATTGCCGCTTGAAAATGCGCGGACATTTCGCCGATGTACGCGTTGATCTCCAAAATGCTTACTTTTTTATGTACCAAATAAGAGGTTAACGTCGAGTTGATATTCATCGTGACGACGCCCCGAAAATACTCCACCAAATGTTGCTGGTTAAATTCCGCAAGCGTGCCGATCAGCTTCACCAGAAATTTCCGGGAATCCGCGATCTGCACCCCAAACTGCCCAAAAGCTCTTACGGGAACCAGGACATTGTACTTGGGATCCTGCACATGGATCGGTTTGGGCGTTCCCCATTTTACATCCAGCGAGCTTGCTTTGTTGACATACCAGACCTCGGCCGCAAACGGAGAAGTTCCTCCAAACGGGAGGTTGATAATGTTGTTTAAAATCGGAATATTCGCCGTCATCAGCGTATGTCTTCCCGCACCAAACAAATCAAGCGCTTTGCCGTCCTTGAACAGAATCGCTTCCTGGGACTGATTTACGATCAGCTGCGTCCAAGTGCTTAGCTCCGCCTCGGGATGCTTCCAGGCGAAAACATCCGGAGATCCGTCGTATTTGACTACATCAATCAAAGCCATTTGTTAAATTCCCCTTATTCAAAATAATGACAAAATCCGCTATGGTTATATTCGGGGTATTCATAGACATATCCTGCTTTGCGACTAGGTTTTTGGTATGAAACTTCTATGGCATGTGACAGGCCCGCGGGCGGAGGGTATAATAATTTAGGAAGGATATCTTTTCCAATGAGGTGATAGGCATGAAAATCACATACTTGGGGCACTCCTGCATCCATTTGGATACGGGAAAACATCAAATCATCATCGATCCTTTTCTGACCGGCAACCCGCTGGCGGGAGCGGCGGCCGATGAGATCAAAGCGGATTACGTCCTGCTGACCCACGGGCACTCCGACCATATCAGCGATGCGGACAGCATTTCAAGACGCAACCATGCCCCCATCGTCGCGATCGTCGAGCTGGCGAACTATTTCGCCCATGCCGGGCTGCAGACGATCGGGATGAACCTGGGCGGCTCCATCCAATTGCCGTTCGGCAAACTGAAATGGGTGCCGGCGCTGCACAGCACGTCGGTGACTCGGGAGGACGGCGTCAGCCTTTATTTTGGCGTCGCCGCGGGCATCGTGTTGGAGCTGGGCGATCTGACCTTGTATCATGCGGGGGACACGGCTTTGTTCAGCGACATGAAGCTGATCGGCAGCCGCCGGCCAATCGATCTGGCGTTTCTGCCGATCGGCGATCATTTCACGATGGGACCGGAGGACGCGCTGGTCGCGGCCGAGTGGGTCAATGCCAAACATGTCGTCCCGGTACACTACAATACCTTCGAGCTGATCCGCCAGGATGGGGAACGTTTTGTTTCCGAATTGCAGAAAATCGGCATTCAAGGCCACTTCTTAAAGCCGACACAAACCCTGAATACCGAGACATGGAATTAAACGCCCATTAAGAGGCAGGCCCCGGCCGATACTTACCTAAAGTATCCTCCGAGGGCCTGTTTTTTTAAAACATCCAAGTTCAGTCCGCCAATTCCTTCCCTTTCGTTTCCGTCCCCAGCCACCATACGGCCAGCGCTCCGATCACGATCGTCACGAAAAACAGCCAAAAAATCGAACCGACCGCCACATGCCGGGCAACCAGCATGCCGACGAGATAAGGCGCAATGATCCCTCCGATCCGGCCAAACGACGCGGCCAGGCCCACTCCCGTGGAGCGAACCGAGGTCGGATACAGCTCGGGCGTATAGGCGTACATGCCGCCCCATGCTCCCAGATTGAAGAAGGACAGACAGATGCCGGCGGCCATCAGCATCCCTTCGCTGGTGGCGGCTCCGAACCAGGCCGCGCTGGCGGCGGTCAGCAGCAAATAAAGCACCAGCACGAATTTGCGGCCGAACTTTTCGATGAAGTACGCAGCCGTGAAATAACCGGGAAGCTGGGCCAGCGTGATGATCAAGACATATTCAAAGCTTTTGACCAGGCTGAAGCCTTTGAGCACCATTACCGAGGGCAGCCACAAAAACATGCCGTAATACGAAAAAACGACGGTAAACCACAGCACCCACAGCATGACGGTGGAACGCCGGTGCGGCCCTGCCCATACGGAGGCGAACCGTTTGCCGAAGGACGGCGCCTGCCCTTTCCTTCCGGCGGCCTGTTCCCGGTAGCGTACCGGCTCCTGAATCGATTTGCGCAAATATAACGCGTAAAGCGCCGGGACCGCGCCGATCAGGAACGCCGCCTGCCAACCCCATTTGGGAATAACGAAATAGGAAATGAGTGCCGACGCAATCCAGCCGGCCGCCCAAAAGCTTTCGAGCAGCACTACCGCCCGCCCCCGCTCTTTGGCGGGAACGGACTCGGAAACGAGCGTGGAGGCCACCGGCAGCTCTCCCCCGAGCCCAAACCCCGCGATAAAGCGCAGCACGCATAGTACGGCAAAACCGGTTGCCGCCGCCGACAAGCCGCTCGCCGCCGAAAATATAAGCAGCGTCCACAACAGCACGGATTTCCGCCCGAACTTGTCCGCCATAAACCCGGCGACCGCCGCACCAAAGGCCATTCCGACCGAATTGATGCTCGTAAAAAATCCGGTCTGCTCCGGAGTCAAACTCCATTCCGCCGCCAAAGCGGCGGCGATAAACGAGATGATGCCGACGTCCATGGCGTCGAACATCCAGCTGAGACCGGCGCTCAGCAGCAGTTTTCTTTGTTTGGGCGCCGATTTCGTATCTATGGCGTCCCCTGTTGTGGCATTCATATTCATTGCCCCCTATCCGTAAGCATCTAAGTCATCATGCCGCGATCTTTTCCAGCCATCTTCCGGTTTCTCAGGTAAAAAGCGGCGCCAAGCGCCAGCAAAAACGCGGCGTATAACAAGATCAGCTGCCGCAAATCGACGCCCGGGAACACGAGCGGCGCGCTTAAGATCCCGAACAGCCAGATGCTGGACAAGTTCCCGACCACGTTCGACCAAGTGTACGACCACAGTCTTAAATTGGAAATCGCCGCCATAAACGAAATCAAGTTGTTCGGCATAATCGGCACCGTGCGAAGAAAAATAACGGCCCACACCCCGTACCGATCCAAACCTTTTTGCCATTTCTCGTATTTCCTCAAACGGCTCATCCATTTCCGGTTAAACCAGTCGGTGAACAAATACCTGCACAGCAAATATACGATCATTCCCGCCGCGCTTCCGGCAATCCAACTGGCCGCGAGGCCGCCGGCGATGCCAAGCAGCGAGATATGCAGCATCACGATCGTGGCGAACGGGAAAAAGCCGAACAACCCTTGCACGACGGCTAAAGGTATCGTCAGCAGCAGGATGGAATAACCGGTCAAGCCTGTCGTCTGCAGAAACCAATCCGTGATTTGTTTAATCCATTCGTTCAACTTCTTTTTCCCCAATCGCAAAAATTTCGCTACGCTTCAACCCTTCTTCCCAAAATGACAAGGTCCCTCTCCACCCCGTCCAAATTGGCTACCCGCGGCAAAAACGCCCACTCTTCAAAACCGAATTTGCGCAGCAGGGACAAGCTCGGCTCGTTATGGGCAAACACAAAACCAAGCAAAGTCTTCACCCGAATGCCCGGGCAAGCCGCAATTGCCTTGTTCAGCAAGATACTGCCAATACCGCGGGAACGATACTCGCCGCTAATATAAATACTGATCTCGGCGGTAGCGTTGTAGGCCGGGCGGCCGTAAAAGGATTGAAAGCTGAGCCAGGCGACGATGCGTCCGCCTGATTTCATGACCCAGAGGGGGCGGGAATCCGGGGAGTGCTCCTCAAACCATTTCCGCCTGCTTTCCACCGTAACCGGCTCCAGATCGGCGGTGACCATCCGCCCGGCAATCGTTTCGTTGTAAATGGCGACGATCGCCGGCAAATCTTGCAAAGTTGCGTCCTCAACCGTATATTCCATGTCCGTAGGCATATGTATCCGCTCCCGACTTCCTTTCTCCCGTAATTCCGTTAATCCGTTTCATGCCTGATCTGAACGTAGTGCTCCACCGTCGGAAAAGGATCGTAAAAGTGGTGCAGCAGCGCTTTCCACTCCTCGTAATGCGGCGACTTTCGGAACCCGACCTCGTGCGCCGTAATCGACTGCCATCTCACGAGCAGAATATATTTGTTTTCCGTTTCCACGCATTTATGCAGCTCGTGTTCAATATAGCCTTCCGTCTGGGCGATAATCTTCGACGCTTTGCGGAAATTGCTTTCAAATTCGTTGATCATCCCGGGTTTTACGTGTAGTTCCGCTACTTCAAGAATCATTCTCCTCATCTCCTTCGTAAGGCTGATTATAGCACGGACTAAGCGCTTTATGAATCGAAATTGCCGCGGCCGCTTCGCCCCTTAACAATTTATTAGTCGCTCCTTCGTTTATTTCGCGCATACTCCGCCTTTAAGCCGGGGAAATTAACGGCAGGCAGAAGGAGGTGCATTACCGTGAGTAAATTTTTCGTCAAACTGCTTGGAAACGGCATTATCGTCGTGGCCATGTTGCTGTGGTTGAGCAACGCATCGCTGGTCGGGGCGCTGATGACAGCTATAGCGTTGGCCATTTTGGCTTATTTATTCGGGGACTTGTTTATTCTCCCGCGTACCAACAACGCCATCGCCACGCTGGTAGACGCCGTGCTTGTGTATCTGATGTTATGGGCGATTGCCGCCAGCGCGGGGTGGACGCTTTCGCCCGGGGAGATTTTGGCCATCACCGTCGTTGTCGGCGTGTTTGAATATTTCTTTCACCGGTGGCTGCTCAAAGACGGCATCCGGAACGACAGCAGCGTACGAGTGCGGGGGTAAAATTATTAAACCCGAAAACGCCAAGCGACGTACTTTTAAGGGGGTAAAATCCCACGAAATGCAAAAGTGCAGGCGAATTTCGTCGAAACTCCCCGAAACAGGAGGTTCAAATGCAAATGTGCAGTTCATTTCCGGCTAAAGTCACTTTTTGATCAAATCGCTGATATTCAGATGTTCTTTTGCATTTCAATCGCCGAAAAACGGAGTTTGAACAGAAATTCAAATGCGCTTTTGCAGTTGGTCCCACCGCTCCGTTAACAAAAAAAGCCTGCCCCGCGAATGCTCCGCCGGGCAGGCTTTTTATTCTTTAAGGCGATGGCTAGCCTCCTAAAACTACGCGGTCGTCGGACAGCTTATGCCCGCTGATCCGCTCGAATTCGCCGAGCAATCGCTCCATGGTCAGGTCGCGTTTGCGCGACTCGTCCACATCGAGGATGATGCGCCCGCCGTCCATCATGATCAGGCGGTTGCCGAGGCGAATCGCCTGCTCCATATTATGCGTGACCATCAGCGTCGTCAGTTTAAGTTCGCTGACGATGTCGCGGGTCAGCTGCGTAACCAGCTCGGCGCGGGCCGGGTCGAGCGCGGCCGTGTGCTCGTCGAGCAGCAAAATCTGCGGCTCGGTGAACGTCGCCATCAGCAGGCTGAGCGCCTGGCGTTCGCCGCCGGACAGCGTGCCGACTTTAGCGCGCAGCCGGCCTTCCAGCCCGATCCCGAGCCGGCTTAGCTGCTCCTGGAACATCGCCCGCCGCTTGGCGGTGACGCCAAAGCCCAGGCCGCGCCGCTTGCCGCGGGCATAGGCCATCGCCAGATTCTCCTCAATCGTCATATGCGGCGCCGTCCCGGCCATCGGATCCTGAAACACGCGGCTGATCCAGCGGCTCCGTTTGTACTCCGGCAGATGTCCGACATCGGCGCCGCCGATGCGGATTTCGCCGGCGTCGGGCTTAATGACGCCCGAAATTACGTTCATCAGCGTCGATTTGCCTGCACCGTTGCTGCCGATGACCGTCACGAAATCTCCTGGGGCCAAATGCAGATTAATGTCGATCAGGGCGATTTTCTCGTCCGGCGTTCCGGGATGAAACAGCTTGGACACGCGGGAAAGCTGCAGCATCAGAGCCCACCTCCCAAGCTTTTCCGCCCGGACGAACCGGTGATTTCGGCGGCCCGCTCCCGGGCCAGGCTTTTTTGCTTAAGCGATCTGCTCACGGTCGGCAGCACCAGAGCGATAATGACGATGATCGCCGTGATCAGCTTCAGGTCGGTTTGTTCCAGCCATTCGACGCGCAGCGCAAGCGCCACGACGACCCGGTAAACGACCGAACCGAGAATGGCGGCCAGCGTCGCCCAAAATACCGTGCGCGATCCGAAAATCGCTTCGCCGATAATGACGGAAGCGAGGCCGATGACGATCATCCCGATCCCTGAAGAGATATCGGAAAATCCCGATTGCTGGGCGATCAGCGCCCCCGACACCGCCACGAGACCGTTGGACAAGCTGAGGCCCAAAATAATCGTGTTGTCGGTGTGGGTGCCGAAGCTGCGGATCATCCGCTGATTGTCCCCGGTCGCCCGCAGCGCGAGGCCAAGCTCGGTGCGCAGGAACAGGTCCAGCAGCAGTTTGATCGCAATTACCACAAACGGCATCAGCACAAGCGGCGAAACCGATGTGAAAATCGTATCTTCGCCGAGCAATGCCACGTTCGGTTTGCCCATAATCCGCATATTGATGGAGTACAGCGCGATCATCATCAATATCCCGGACAACAGACCGTTAATGCGGCCTTTGGTATGAATGAGCCCGGTCAGGGCGCCGGCGGCCATCCCGCCGAAGAAAGCGGCCGCTGTGGCGATCCAGGGGGAGATTCCCCCTGAGATCATTACGGCGGCGATGGCGCCGCCGGTCGTAAAACTGCCGTCCACGGTCAAATCCGGAAAATCCAGAATCCGAAACGTAATGTATACGCCCAGCGCCATCACCGCATAGAGCAGTCCGGATTCCAGCGCTCCCAGCAGTGAATTTAACATATTAGTACCTCCCCCGAACCTGCGGAGCCTTTATTCGATAATGTTGTTTTCTTTGTCGACCACTTGATCCTTCATCGCGTCGGTTACTTCGATGCCTTGCTCTTTGGCGGCCTTCAGGTTCAGGATGAGGTCAAGCTTATCCGGCACCGTCACCTTCATGTCGCCGACCTTTTTGCCGTTTTTCAGCACATCCACGGCCATTTGTCCCACTTGGTAACCATGGTCGTAATATTTGAAGCCGACGGTGGCGAAAGCGCCGTGCTCCACCGTGTCGCGGTCGCTGGAGAAGAAAGGAATGTCGTTATCGTTGGCGACCTGGATGATCGTGCTGACGGCTTCAACGACGGTGTTGTCGAGCGTAATGTACAGCGCGTCGACGCGTCCGACCAGCGATTCCGCCGCTTGCTTTACTTCCGAGGTGTTTGTGACCGTAGCTTTAACGAGCTCGATGCCGTGGGCCTTCAGCGCCTTTTCGGCTTGATCCGTCATGATGACCGCGTTCGGTTCCCCTTGATTCAGCACTACGCCGACTTTTTTGACATCCTTAAAATTCGCGGCGATAAAGTCCATCAGCTTCGTGATCGCTTCGGGATTGGTATCGGAAGCGCCGGAAATGTTTCCGCCGGGATGATCAAGATTATCGACCAGCTTGGCATCCATCGGATCGGTCACGGCCGCGAACAAAATCGGCGAGTTTTTTACCTGCTGGGCGACAGCCTGGGCCGGAGGCGTTGCAATCGCCAAGACCAGGTCGTAATCTCCGCCGGCGATTTTTTGCGCGATGGCCATATTGTTCGGTTGATCGCCTTGGGCATTATTGTAATCCACCTGCAGGTTTTGGCCTTCCACGAGCCCCGCGTCCTTCAGCGCCGCCATGAAACCTTCGCGGGTCGCATCCAGCGACGGATGCTCGACGATTTGCGAGATGGCAATCTTGTATGTCTTATTGTCCGTCCCGCCCCCAGAACCAGCATTTTGCGCCTTGCCGGCTTCGGCCGCTCCATTGTTTTGAGCGTTTGCGCCACTTCCCGAACTTGCGCTGTTGCTGCCGCAGCCAATGACGCTAAGCAGCATGAGAGATACCGCGAAAAATAGTCCGATTTTCTTCCTCATCTTCATTTTCCCCTTTCAACCATGATCAGGCCCTTTACAATAGAGCTGTAATGCACGATCCCGTTGACGCTTTCATAGATGAAAGTGATAAAGCGAGCGGGAACTTGAATACGCCGCCCCGATTAGGACATGAGTATGACTTCTATATTAAATGGTGGTCAATTTTCCGTCAATAAGCGGCTTCCGGCCAATTCTGGAAACCGCCGCTCATTATTTTATAAAAATATGCTTTGCTCTCAGCCCTTTTGCCCCAATTTCCAATATCCCGAAGCTGTATTTCTCCTCACGCCGTTTGTCGGTCGGGGAACCGGGATTAAACAGCAGCACGCCGCCGCTATGGGCAAGCAGCGGTTTGTGCGAATGGCCGAACAGCACGGCGTCGAGCCGCTTGCCGGTGAATACGCGTTTGGCGTTATCGAAGGCGTTATGCCCGCCTCCCGGCAAGTGGCCGTGGGTCAGACCGATTTTTTTCGTCCCAAGCTCCAGCACTTTGTGGTAGCCGAACCGGCGGACGATGTCCGCGGGATCGTTGTTCCCGGCCACGCCTTCGACCGGCGCAAGCGCGGACAACTGCTCATAGACCTCGAACGTTGTCCAGTCCCCCAAATGCAGGATCAGATCACAGCTTGCAAACTGCCGGAGCAGGGCGGACGGAAGCTCCTTGCCCCGGCGCGGCAGATGCGTATCCGAAACGATGCCGATCTTCATGGGCCAAGCACCGAGGCCAGGCCGTTGTTCTCGTATTTCTCCATGTCCTCACCCCAATTTCAAACGTTTTATCCGCGGCTGCCTTGTTGCAAATACACCCTTGCTTCATAAGGCCGGAGCCGCAGCTGGCGGAGATCTTCCCATTCGTCCGGCTTATAGTTGGAAATCAGCAGCTCGATCCCTTCGATCTTTACGGAATCGGGCCATTCAAACACCGGTTCGCCGGCGAAGAAGTTCAGGATCACGAGCAGCAGGGTATCGTCAAGCGTCCGGGTATAGGCGTAGATCTCCGGATGATCCTCCAGCAGCAGCCGGTACTCGCCGTACACAAACACCTCATGCCGCTTTCGCAAACGAATTAATTCCTTATAATAGTGATACACGGAATCGCGGTCCTGCATCGCCTGTGCCGCGTTAATCTCCTTGCAGTTGGGATTCACGGCGATCCACGGCGTCCCCGTCGTGAAGCCCGCCTGGCCGCCAGCTTCCCACTGCATCGGCGTGCGGGCGTTGTCCCGGCTTTTCAGATGAATGGCCCGCATGATCTCATGCTCCGGCACCCCGGCTTCCACCCGTTCCTTATAAAAATTCAGCGTTTCCACGTCCCGGTAATCGTCGATCGCATCGAAAGCGATGTTGGTCATCCCGAGCTCCTCGCCCTGATAAATATAAGGCGTCCCTTCCAGCGTATGGATGAACGTGGCCAGCATTTTTGCCGAAGGAATCCGGTACGGGCCGTCATTTCCGAACCGCGACACGCAGCGGGGCTGGTCGTGATTGCACAGATAGTTGGCGTTCCAGCCCTTCTTGTGCAGGATCGTTTGCCAGCCTGTCATAACCCGCTTGAGGTCGGCCAGCTTCCAGGGCACGACGTCCCATTTGCCGCTGCCGGGAGAAGCCGCATCCAAGAACATATGCTCAAACTGAAACGTCATATTCAGCTCCCGCCGCCCGTCCCCGACGTAATCGAGCGCCTGCTCGGGCCCCAGCCCCGAGGTTTCCCCTACGGTCATGATATCATAGAAATACAGCACCTCATCGTGCAAATTTTGCAGCAGCGTATGGACATGGTCCAAATTTGAAAACATGCCGTACGCCCGCACGGTCGGCGAATGGTCCGGATTGTCGGCGTCCGGTAGCCCTTTCGCTTTTACGATATGCGCGATCGCATCGAAGCGGAAACCGTCCACCCCTTTTTTTAGCCACCACTGGATCATATTGTGCATCTCGCCGATGACGGCCGGGTTTTCCCAGTTCAGGTCCGGTTGATGTTTGGAGTATAAATGCAAATAATATTCGTCCGTCCGCGCGTCGTATTCCCACACCGAACCGCTGAAATACGACTCCCAGTTGTTCGGAGGGCCGCCGTTTTTCCCTTTTCGCCAAATGTAATAATCCCGTTTCGGATTGTTCCGGGACTGCCGCGACTCCAGAAACCAGGGATGTTCGTCCGACGTGTGGTTCAGCACCAAATCCATCATCAGCTTCATCCCGCGCGTATGCAGCCCGTGCAGCAGTTCGTCGAAATCCTCCATCGTGCCGAACTGCGGTTTTATCTCGCAATAGTTGCTGATGTCATACCCGTTGTCGTGCCCGGGCGATTTATAAATCGGACAGATCCACACCACGTCGACACCGAGATCCCGCAAATAATCCAGCTTGGATATGATGCCGCGCAGATCGCCGATACCGTCCCCGTTCGAATCTTTAAAGCTGATCGGGTAAATTTGATAAACTACGCTTTCCTTCCACCAGGTTCGCTTCATGTTTGCCGCCCTTTCCATATCTTTCGGTTTCCGTATCCGGCCTGTAATATCACTATTAACCTCGGGGCCGAATTGTATAACCGGAAGCCGGCGCGGCAAGCCCCGTTTTGAACAAACAACCCGGAGATCTCTGCAATCCCCGGGTTGAAGCGATAAACCGTTATCCGTAATTCTCTACGATCCGCACATATTTTCGGGTTAACTCGGCAAGCTCGCTTTCGGCTTTTCGTTGGGCGGCGTCCAGCTTCTGCATTAGACGGCCCACCTCGGATTGCTTCTGCTCAACCTGCGCCAGCGTATCTTGAATCCGCCCTTGCACCAGCCAATCGGCGATCAAACCGTCAAAAAAATAGTCGGCAAACGTCAGCATCCCGCTGATTTCCATTTCGACAGGGAGCCCGCCCCCCACGTCGCGAAGCTCGGCCTCAAACCGGGCCAGGCTGCGCTGGGCCTGATAGATATGATCCATCGCCTCGTCGATCCGGTTGTGCTTGATATGCGTGGATAACATGCCGCCGCCGAGCATATCGTACGTGCCCCAATTTTTGGCGGAGTGAAGATCATCCTCGGCGGCGCTTAAATCGCTTTGCACCGATTGGCCGGCAAGGATCGCCTCTTCCAGTTCCTTCAATTGTACGCTTAGCTCGGCCCGCCGGTCGGCCAGTTCCGCCAGCTCTTCGTTTTGCGCCAGGACCTGCCGCTCCTTCTCCTGAAACACGCGGGTATAGGCCGTTTTCCAATTGCGGACCTCCTGCCACTGCCGCTCAAGCTGGGCTATTTGCTGCTCCAAGCTCCGTACCTAGCGATCGGACTCGTCGTATTTCACCTTCGCTTCCAGCACCTGCCGCTGCTCGCAATCCAGCTTTTCCGCCTTGTTGCCAAGAATTGTCGCCAGCAGATTGGACAAGGACATCCCCGACAGCTTTCGGACATCCTCTTCCTCGTGGGCAAGCTTTTGCCGCCACCGATCCCTGGCGCCTTCCGCTTCAGCCAGTTCCTGTTTGTATTGCTCCAGCCGTTTTCTCCATTTTTCCTCGTTCCGCCCTTTTTCCTTCAGCTCCGCCAGTTGTTCGGTTAAGTCCTCAAACAAAAGTATCCCTCCAAATAAAGAGTACAAAGCGCCGGCATCTTTTGCTGCACGATGTTCCCTTGGATGCACCTATGCTTTTAAGTACGTGCTGAACGGCGGTTTTGTTTCATCTCGCCAGGTCCCACGGTTCGCCGCCGCTTGCCGCAGCATACGCCCGCCTGCTGGCGATGCCTACCCAAACCGAAATCGCGCTTAACAGCGCGGCAAGCAAATAAACCCAGACAATCCCGAATATTTCGGCCACGCCGCTCATAAACAGAACGGAGAAACCAAACGTGAAGCTTTGCAAGGCCGATTTGGCCGACAAAACTTTGGGCAGCAATTCCTTATCGACACTACGTTGGGTAAAGGTCTGGCGGATGACGCCGTTCAACTCGGTAAACGGGCCTGTCAGCAGCACGATCAGCAAAGTTAAAAACCCCGACCTGTTTAACGCAAACCAAAAGGTCAAAACGGCGTATCCGAGCAGCCCGACGAGCATCGCGGCGAACATTCGTTTTTCCATACGTGCCACCAGGGCTACGATCAGCAGTCCTCCCAATACGGCTCCGGCAAAATAGCTGGCGTTGATATAACCCCACCACTCGTCTCCTTTCAACAATACCTCCCGGACGAAGACGAGCAGAAACGCTCCGGCCCATACCGAGCCGCCGATCATATCCGTGATCTCCATCAGCGTCAACGAACGAAGCCGAGGCGAGCGCCACAGCGCAACCCAGCCTTGCTTCAGCGTTTCCCGGCGCGACGGCTTCCGCATGTTTCCCGCCGCCGCTTCCATGCCCTGGCATTCTATCGTTTCAGCGACTGCAGCCGTACGAACATCCATCAGATGGCGGCGCGGAGGTTCTGTCGGATCGTCGATGACCGTTGTGGCCAGCATCGCCACCCCGTACCCGGCCGCCACCAGAAGCAGGGTGGGAAAAGAGCCGAACACGGCAACCGCCAGCCCGCTCACCGCCCATCCGGCAAATTGTACGATCTGATCGGTGGCGGCCATGATTCCGTTCGCTTTTAACAGCGCCTCATCGGCGACAAGCCTGGGCACTAACGCGTTCCGGGCGGGCGTCGTCCAGCCGTCGAGGAAGGAAATGCCGAAAATAAATACATACAGCACCCAAAGGCTGGCGCCTCCAAACCACGGCGAGACGTATCCCGCCATAAACCCGAACAGCAGAAATTGCCCGCATTGCGACAACGTTAGCAAGAAAGGAAGCCGATATTGGGCGATCATTAAAGGCGCCAGCAAACCGCTGATAAGCTGGGACGTGACGCGGATAAATGGCACCAGCGTCGCAAACACGACCGAACCGGTTTGGTCCAGCACAAAAGTCGTTAATGCCACTAAATATAAAACATCCGCCGCGTTGGACAGGGACTGCGAACCCCATAAATAGTAAAATGACTTTTTAAACATTCTCTTTTTGTCCTTCCTCTTCCATCCGATCCACGAGATTTCCCGGACTCCAATAAATACAATATTTTGATTGGCGGTTGAAAGCGACACTGATTAAATCGGTCTCATATGAATCCCCTTTTGGAGTTAATTGTTAACTCGGGATATTTTAACATTGGATTTTAAAATGCATCAAGCTCTCCCGGCAAGTTGCTCTGCGTTAACAATCGTGTGATAAAGTGGTAGGAAACGCCTGAACCATGATGGGGAGGCAGCAAAAAGAAAGGAGCGGTACCTATGGAAAAAGAAGGGCAAGATTCTACTGCGCCCGCACCTCCTTCGCACAGCGCACTTCGCCGCGCCGTGGAGATTTTGGCCGTTTCCGCCAAGCTGGGGGTTACTTCGTTCGGAGGGCCGATCGCCCATCTCGGTTATTTTCATGAAGAGTATGCAAACAAGCGCAAATGGCTTAGCGAGCAAAAATATGCGGAATTGGTCGCGTTGTGTCAGCTCCTCCCGGGCCCGGCAAGCAGCCAGGTGGGGATGGGGATCGGCTTGTACCGCGGCGGCGTGCTTGGTGCATTAGCGGCCTGGGCCGGCTTCACCCTGCCATCCGCCTTTTTGCTTGCACTGTTCGCGCTGCTGCTAAAAGGGACGGAACTGGCGCACAGCGGCTGGCTCCATGGCCTCAAGCTCACCGCCGTGGCGATCGTGGCGCAAGCCGTATGGAGCATGGGCCAAAAGCTCGCCACCGGCCGCAGCCGGGCTACGATCGCCGTGCTTGCGGCCGCCGCCGCCCTGTTATGGCCAAACGGGCTTGCGCAAGTGCTGATTATTTTGATTTCGGGACTTATCGGCATATGGCTTTACCGCGACTTGCCCGGTGCGCCGTCCCCGCGCGTGGACGAGGAGCCATCCACAGCCATTGTTCTCGGCAAGAAGCGGGCCATTGCCGCTCTGGCGGCTTTCTTTGGGCTGCTGGTGATCCTCCCGCTCAGCGGTTGGTTATGGCCTTCCCCCGGCCTGCAGCTGTTCGCCGGTTTCTACCGGGCCGGTTCGCTCGTATTCGGCGGCGGCCACGTCGTGCTCCCGCTGCTGGAAAGCGAAGTCGTGCCGCGGGGATGGATCGGCGAAGCGGATTTCCTCGCCGGATACGGCGCGGCTCAGGCGGTTCCCGGGCCGCTGTTCACGTTCGCCTCGTATTTGGGGGCGGTGATCGGCGGAGTATTCGGGGCTGTGCTGGCTACGGTGGCGATTTTTTTACCGGCTTTTCTGCTCGTCATCGGGGTGCTCCCGTTCTGGAGCCGCCTGCGCGTCATGCCGAACATCCACCGCGCGCTGCAAGGCGTCAACGCCGCGGTGGTCGGGATTTTGCTCGCCGCCCTGTACAATCCGATCTGGACCTCCTCCGTCCGGCATACCGGTGACGTTGTCCTGGTGCTCGCCTTATTCGCGCTGCTCGTGCATTGGAAACTGCCCCCCTGGATCGCCGTCCTCGCCGGCGCCGGCGGCGGCGTTCTGCTTGGCTGGGCTTACGGCTCGTAAATCATTTTGCGCGTCATGCCGCCGTCCACGACGAGATGCGCCCCGGTCACGAAAGTATTGTCGGGATGGGTTAAATACAGGCACGCCCGGGCGATGTCCGCCGGTGTTCCGACCCGGCCCGCCGGATGCTGGTCGTGGTCGATTCCGCGCAGCGCTCCGTAATCGCCGGTTTCGATCCACCCGGGACTTACGCAGTTGACGCGGATTCCATCCTGTCCCAGCGATACGGCAAGCGCATGGGTGATCGACACGATCGCGCCTTTGGAGGCCGCATACGCCTCGGAACCCGGCTCGGACATGATCGCCCGGGTCGAGGCGATGTTGACGATCGCCCCGCCGCGGCCGCTCCACCGCATCCGTTTCCCCGCTTCGCGGGAAGCGATGAAGCAGCTCCGCACATTGGTGTTCAGCACATCGTCCCATTCCTCCACCGTCAGCTCAAACAGCGGTTTAAAGCGGGAAACTCCCGCATTGTTGATCAAAATATCAATGCTCCCGAATTCCCGCTCCGTCGTCTCCATAAGCCGTATGATGTCATCTTCCTTCCGGACATCGCAGGGAACGAACAAGGCTTTTCC
This sequence comes from Paenibacillus macerans, assembly GCF_900454495.1. Taxonomy (NCBI): domain Bacteria; kingdom Bacillati; phylum Bacillota; class Bacilli; order Caryophanales; family Paenibacillaceae; genus Paenibacillus; species Paenibacillus macerans. The sequence continues at coordinate 938,655 of NZ_UGSI01000001.1, read as the reverse complement.
GCCTATTTGCCGGCTCTCCTCTTCTGCCTTAACCCCTGTTTCGAGATCAAGCTCCGCCAGGACGACCGAAGCCCCTGCCTTGGCGTAGGCTTCCGCGACGCCTCGGCCGATGCCTTGCCCGGCGCCCGTCACGATAACCGTCAATTGTTCAAAAGACATGTTATGTTATTCACTCCCGTTTGTCATTCTGCCGCAATTTGCCGTACTAACTGCGGAAGCCAATCGGTCAATGCTTCAAACCGGAAACCCGCCGCCTTCGCTTTGCCATTGTCCAGAACCCAGGAGGACGGAATCCCAAACGGAGAAGCATTATCGTTGTCGACTGGGGTTTCGCCATGGACAACGGCTTGCTTCCCTGTGATTTCCTCAATCAGGCGGATGATGCCGCCGATCGTTATGCTTCCGTCGGAGCAGGCGTTGATCGGTCCCGTCGCTTCACTTCGTCCAAGCCAGGCCAGAAAGTCCGCGGTTTCCCCCGAGGAAATGAAGGAAATCGCCGCGTCCGGGTTCGGCATGGCGATAGGCAGCCCTTGCCGAATCCGCTCCACATGCCAATGCAGCCTGCGGGTGTAATCATCCGGGCCTAGCACGATCGGAATCCGCAGGGCGCTAACCGGAAAGTCGGCCCGCTGAAAAAACGCCGCTTCCGCCATCCGTTTCCCCTCGCCATAATCGAAATCATCCGGGCCGCCCGGTTTAAGCTCATAAATATAAGGATCGAAACCGGACTCCGAAATCGGATTTTCGCTAAAGCCGTAAACGGACATCGTAGACGTCAGGACATAACGCCGAACCTTTCCGTCAAAGGCCCGTATGGCCGCCAAGGCATCGTTAGGTGTAAAGCAAATATTGTCGTATACGACATCCCAAGGTCCCTCAGCCGCTGTCTGGTGCAACGACGCTTCATCGCCGCGGTCGATTCTTAAGTGACGGACGTTGCCTTCCGCATTGACCGCCGTCAAGCCGCGCGTGGCTACCGTGACCTCATGCTCGCCTGAAAGCGCCAGCAGGCTGACGAGCCTTTTTCCGAAATATCGCGAACCGCCCAGCACCAATATTTTCCCCATGCGTTATGCCCTCCGATATTAAATGAGTTTATTTGCTGGAAAACAGGCTTTTCATCAAAGAGTAGCCGCTAAGCAGACCAATAAAGAACAATTGTACTTGCCCCACCCATTGGTGGTATCCGGCAATACGGATTTGGTTGATATAAATCGTTATCAGCGGGTACAACAGCAGGATGAGGCTGGGCAAAAATACGAAAAAGAACAGCGGGCGGTGCAAGCTTTTCCGGCGCGGCCATCCGCTCAAAAAGCTCAAGTATAGTCCGAAAACAAAAGAATAAACGATATCCCCCAGCAAGCTGTAGTCCATTCTGTACAACGTGCCGGTCTTTTGATCCATCATGTGGGTAAACTGTTGTCCGTAATACACCAGCACGATCGCCCCAACGATCCAAACCAAATAATAAAAATATCCTTTCGAGTTGTTCATCGCTTCATTCCCCCATCAGTAAGTATTCTAAGAAGCGTCGTATGCGGGCCACTCAAATTTTATCACAAATCCGGACGGGGGCGTTGAACTAAATGATCGTACGGGTAGAGGCAGCCGGGTGAAATGTTCCTCCGGTCAAAAAGGCCTGCTGAAGCATATGCTTCCGAAGCTGCTTTTTTTCAGGAAGCTTATATTGCTTTACCTCCTGGCGAAAAAAGCCTGTTCCTACTTAGACAAATATAGAAACAGGCTTTTCGTAAATCATATAATTTTAAATATGTGTTACCGAAAATTACCCTAAATCATACAGAAGTTCTTCCATAGCCGCGTATATTTCTATCATCATTAACGCCCCAAGCTGAAACCCGTCTGTGAAAGTAGATGTAGCATACATCGACTCGGACTGGCGGCACAAATCGAGCATAGCTTCAAGCTGGTTAAAATCATCGGCAGATAGTTTCTCTTTCCATATTTCCATGGCCTCGGATATACTTCTGTTAATTTTACGGTATTCGGGATCTCTTGGAACGATATTTCCTTCTGGATGAATTTCGCCATAATATAATGCTTCCAGCATACTTTTCATTTTTCATCTTCCCTTCGTATCGACTGCAACACTTTAAAGCTTACTTTCACCCCCCAAATTAAAATTATCGGCTGACAAAAATTCCAGTGGCAATCCCTTTCGTTTTCTTGCATCAATTAGTTTCAAGAATGGAAACTCTCCTTTTCTATTTACTTTTATATTAATCGGTTCGTAAAATTTATGTCACACATTTTAATCGGCTAATTATAGTTGGCGTAGTATAATTCGGCGCATAGGCCGTGGAATAAGGGAACACCTGGCTTCCGTCTTTCTCTTAAAATCTTTCACTCTTCTGGCCTATGCCATGCTTTATTCAATTATTTTCGCTTATAAAGACCGGCTTCGGAGGAGCGTCTATGAAAATCAGGTTAAGATTAAAAGAAATCCTTACCGAGAAGGGCATCTCCCAGAGAGAACTTGCCCGAAGAATGGGGATTCGCCACCCAACCATAAACCATCTGTGTTCCGATTCTGTCGACAGAGTTTACATTCGTACTTTGGAGCAGATCTGCGAGACCTTGGACATCACGGTGGACCAGTTATTGTTTCGGTTGAAGACAAAGTGTTTCCAGATAAATCGCATTAAGAAAAAACAGGTTAATCATGAAGGTATCTGACCATAATTGACCTGTTCAATGTAATGGAAAAGTATAATTTAGGGGAGAAAAATCAAGCATTGATGTACTTACAAATAAAATAACTAAATCTTGTACGGTTAATACTGGTTATATATTATTGGTTGAATGGTGATTCAATCGGCAATGGGTAGCCCCAAAAATTAGATTTATTTAAGATAAGTCAATTAATTTTGGGATCTTTATAACACCAATCGGAATCATAAGGTAAAGATTTTAATTTCTTCATATCTTCCCAGTTGTATATCCAATCATAGTCTACAACCCAGAAGTAATCATCCGGATTTAATCTAAGGTATTCATAAATAAAATTAAAAATGAGTTCTTGGACACCAAAAATATCTTCTAGACTATTAATACTATGAACATAAAAAATAAAAGAGTGCTCACTGTTCTTCGTGAATGAGTAAGACCATATTTCTGTTTTTCACCATCATCGATAATTGACCGGGCTAGTTTGTAAGTGGGGACTATTGAGGGAGAAATAACGAAACAGAAAAAAGAATTGGCCGGTTACCGCAAGTTAGCGGCGGCAACCGGCCAGTTGTCCTCCTATACATAAAGCGCTTGGTACATTATTCTTCGATCAGTTGAAGCCGAGGCCACAAACGCAGCCACTCTTTGGCTGTCACCCGCTGCCTGAGCACCGCGGTATCTTGGAAGTACGGGCTTTGCCGAATCTTCAGCGCGAGCAAGTCGTCCAGCCCCCAAGGCGCGAGGAACTCAATATCGTCCGCGGCATGCAGACGCACTCCTACCGCCGTGCACGTTTCGGGCCAGTGCCGCATCGCGTCTTCAACCGAGCGGTACGGTGCCTTCTCCCCGTTCCTCAAATGCATACGGGCCTGGTTTTTGACCGACCAACTCCGGTGCGGATTGCGTGCTCTTAATGCGGCTTCATACCCTTTCTCGACCGCCTCGTCCAAGCATTCGGGGTCATAATACAGCACGTCAACGTCATGCAGCGGCGTTCGGCTGGTGTAACCGTGCAGCACATCCCACGCAAAATTGCGCACGTAACCGGCGGCGATGCAGCCGTGCGGCAGCCCTTGTTCGGCCACCGCCCGTAAATCCTCCAGCATTTCCGGCTGATGGAGGATCGCTTCCCTTAAACCTGCGGCATCATTCATCGCGGAATTACTCGGTTCATATTCAGGATAATGTATGATCATAGTTTCACGCCCCTTGCAGCGTTTTATCCTTGGGCAGCAGTACCGTCAGCAGGCCGATCAGCGGCAGCAGCGAGCACAACTGCATAATAAACAGGATGCCGGTCTGATCGGCAAAATTGCCGAGCACCGCCGAGCCAAGCCCGCCAAGTCCAAAGGACAAGCCGAAAAACAAGCCGGACACAAGCCCCACCTTCCCCGGCAGCAGTTCCTGGGCGTATACGACGATGATCGAAAAGGCGGAAGACATGATCAGTCCAGCAATCACGACAAGCACGCCGGACCAGAACAAGTTGGCGTACGGCAGCAACAGGGCGAACGGAGCCGCACCAAGGATGGACACCCATATGACATTGCGTCGCCCGTAACGATCCGCCAGCGGCCCGCCGAAAAACGTTCCGACCGCGGACGCCGCCAAAAAGGCGAAAATATACCACTGCGCCGCTTCTTTAGTTACGCCGTAATGGTCCATCAGAAAAAACGAATAAAACGTGGAAATGCTGATGGAATAAACGTTTTTGGAAAATAGCAGCAGCACCAGTATGGCAACGGCCAGCAATACTTTTGCCCGGCTGAGATTGGCATGGCGAACAGGTTCGCCTTTCGCGGCTGCCGTTCGTTTTCGGCGCGGCTGCAGATCCTGGGCTCCGTACCATCTCGCGACGAAAAACTGAATGACGATCGCCGCCACGGCGGCCAGCGCAAACCAGGCGACGCTTGCCTGCCCCAACGGGATAAAAATAAGCGCCGACATAATCGGCCCCAGGGAAGCGCCGATGTTTCCGCCGACCTGAAAAATCGACTGGGCCAGTCCTCTTCGGGGGCCGGCCGCCAAATAGGCGACGCGCGACGATTCCGGGTGAAACACTGACGAGCCGATGCCGATAGACGTGACGGCCAGCAAAATCAGGCCGTAGCTAGGGGCAAACGCCAGCATGACGATCCCCGCCAGAGTGAAGCATACGCCAAGCGGCAAAATATACGGCCGCGGCCGGACATCCGAATACAATCCGACCATCGGCTGAAGCACCGAGGCCGTCATATTCATCGCGAAGGAAATCCAGCCGATCTGGCCGTAAGAGAGCATAAGGGATTCGCGCAGAATCGGAAACAAGGCCGGGATCGCCGATTGCATCGTATCGTTCAGCATATGGACGATACTGATCGCGAACAAAATCGGGTAGACCGTTAAAGCGGGGGAGGCGGGTTTCATAGCAGTTGTCTGATTCATCGTCCGCTAATCCGCTAGAAACCGAAATTGTCCGGGTCCGCCCCGAACCGCTTGTTTTGATTTAACCTGTCGATCTCCCGAATGTCCTCTTCGCTTAACGCAAAATCGAATATATCGGCGTTTTCGGCGATCCGCTCCGCGCGTACGGATTTCGGAATCGTGACGACACCGACCTGGAGATCCCAGCGCAAAATGACCTGCGCCGCCGTTTTGCCGTATTTCGCCGCAATCTCCTTTAACGTTTCATGATCAAGCAACTGGCCCTGCCCCAGCGGCGACCACGCTTCCGTCTCAATGCCCTTTGAGCGGCAGTACTGCAGCAGTTCTTTTTGCGTTAAGTGCGGATGCAATTCCACCTGATTCACCGCCGGAACGACCTTCGCATCCGCCAGCAAATCCTCCAGATGGTGGATTTGAAAATTGCTGACTCCGATCGCGCGCACCTTGCCTTCCGCGTATATCTTTTCAAGCGCCCGCCACGTGTCCTTGTATTTTCCCTTGACTGGCCAATGCACCAGAAACAGGTCGATATATCCAAGGTTCAGTTTGCTCAGGCTTGTTTCGAACGCTTGCAGCGTCGATTCGTAACCTTGGTCGCTATTCCATACCTTTGAGGTAATGAACAGTTGATCCCGCGTCAGCCCGTTTTCCTCCATCGCTTCCTTTACCGCCTGGCCGACTCCTTCTTCGTTGCGGTACAAGGCTGCGGTATCAATGCTGCGGTAACCGGTGCGAATCGCCGCTTTGACCGCCTGAATCACTTCTTGGCCCTCTTTGGCTTGATAAACGCCCAGACCGAACCAGGGCATTTCGACTCCATTGTTTAATGTGACGGTATCCTGCAAATGATTGGGCATCGGTCAATCCTCCTCTAATTCTTAAGATGGGCTTATTTTCCGTATCTCCTATTATGGCGGACCCTCCCGCGAATTCCAATCGTTTTCTTCATAAAACAAAAATCAGCGCTTGAGCGCGGGATAAGTGAGAATAGCGTAAAGGCCATGCGAAAAAAATCTAGCAAACGGTTGTGAGCGACGCTATTTGGGCAAAAACGAACGGATACAAAATGTAACGGTTGCCAGAGGGCCTATTTCCCATTTTATCGGCAGTAATAGGCATAAAGTTCCGCTATTTTGAAGGCTGACGGCCGGTTAGCAGGTGGGCTTATGGGCTTGTTGGCCAGCGGCCGGCCATGCCGGCAGCTGGCTGTCAAGCGCCGATTTCTAAGTTGATCCAATCCACAGCAACGCGATAAAGCCGCCGGGTTTTCTACCCGGCGGCCCATAGTTCCTGCGTGCGTTAACGCGCTTATACAATTATGCCGTTTTACCCGCGCCGCGCAGCTTTTGTCTGGCCCGGTACAGCAAAATTTTGAAGTGGGACAGTGAAATCCCCATCAGATCGGCGGCTTCCTGATAAGAGAAGCCGTGTATGTCGTACAGCAGCACCGCGTGCTGCTGGTTGGGCGCCAACACGGAAAGCAGGGCGTACAATTCCTTTCGGCTCTCCTGTCCGAGCACGCGTTGTTCCGGCGTGTCATCGCTGGCGTAGCCGAAGAAAAATTCATTTTCATAAGACGAAGACCGGCTTTCTTTGCGCAGCTTGTCAATGTAGGCGTTATGGGCCACCCGCAGCAGCCACGCTTTAGCCTTGCGCCCTTCCGCCCCGTCCAAATGCTTGAGCGCCCGGCAAAATGTCTCCTGCATCAAATCCTCCGCGGTGTGATGATTGCGGCACATACTGTATAAATAGCGGTAAACGTCGTTTTTATATTCGCGATAAAGAAGATCCATAGAACGGGTTTTCATCTTTTTCCCCTCATTTCTATCCATTGAAATTTCGGCAGCGCCCCGTTTCGTACCGGCGCTTGCCTGGTTCCATGGTTCATTATGAAGGTTATAGTTTGCGTCCCGTCTAAGAAATTGTTAAGTTTTTCTTAAGAAATTTCTTCATTTTTCTTAAACGATTCGGAATTTTGCGGCAGCCGTACGGTAAACACCGTGCGGTATTCGTTGCTGTCCGCCGCTATCGTCCCCTGGTGGAGATCAACGATGTGCTTGGCGATGGCCAGGCCGATCCCCGACCCGCCGGTGTGCGACGCCCGGGATTTTTCCACCCGATAGAAGCGGTCGAACAGATGCGGCAAATCGGATTCGGGAATCGGGTCCCCGTAGTTGGCCACTTCGGTAACGGCCTCCTCCCCTTCCATCCAGCCGCGAATATCGATGTATTTTCCCTCATGTCCGTAACGGATCGCATTTGTGATCAGGTTCTCGTACACCCTTCTCAGCTTGTCCCCGTCCGCGTGAACGTAAAGGTGGCGCCCCTGCAAATACAGCCGGCATTCCATGCCGCTCTCCTGCAGCTGCCAGCCGAAATGGGCGATAATTTGATCCAGCATTTCCGCCAGATTAATCCTTGTTTTCTGCAGCTTCATCTCCTTGTTCTGCAGCCGCGTAAACTCAAACAAATCCTGAAGCAGCTGCTTTAGCCGCAGCGATTCCTCGTACGCCATGTTGACGTAGTAGCGCAGCTCGACCTCATCGCGGTAACGGTCCTGATCGATCAGGCCGAGATAGCCGGTAATGGAGGTGAGCGGCGTCCGCAAATCATGCGATACGTTGGTGATCAGCTCGTTTTTCGTTTGCTCCGCCCGGCGTTCCTCCTCCATCGACGTTCTTAAGCGCTCAACCATGCGGTTGATGTCGGTGGCCAGCTGTCCAAGCTGTCCCACGTTTTCCACCGGTATTTTCCGCACGGAGCCCTCCTCGATCTTATGCACCTCTTCAATCAGCAGCTCCAGGTACTTTTTCTCGTGGCGCCGGACGCTACGGCGGTAGAAATACAGCGCGAACAAGAGCAAAATCGGCACTCCCGCCAAATAATAGGCCAAGGGAAAGCCGATGTTCCGGTTGATCCAAACGATAAAGGTATAAACCGACATCTCCGGATACAGCATGTAAAACAATCTGGCCAGCAGGATGAGCAGCAGCAGCGAAATCAGCGAAGCGACCGTCGTCCAAAACAGCCAGGTCAAAAAGCGCAAACTAGCCTTCAATTTTGTAGCCGACCCCCCACACGGTACGGATCAGCTTTTCTCCGTCCATCTCTTTCTCCAGCTTGTCGCGCAGGCGGCTGATATGCACCGTCACGGAATTGCTGCTCTCCAAAAATTTATCTTTCCAAATAAGTTCGAAAATTTCGTCCGAGCCGAACACCCGGCCGGGATGGCTGGCAAGCAAATATAAGATTCCGAATTCGATCGGCGTCAGCTTCAGCGGATTCCCGTCAACCGCAGCCGTATGCGTCTCCTTGTCGATCTGCAGCGAGCCGATTCGGATCATATGATCCTGGGACGCCTGCGCCTGTACGGACGATTGCGCCTGGGCGGCGTAAGAGGATCTGCGCAGCAGCGATTTCACCCGGGCGACCAGCTCGAGCGGATTAAACGGCTTGACCATATAGTCGTCCGCTCCGGTCATCAGGCCCGTAATCTTGTCCATATCGCCGTCTTTAGCGCTCAGCATCAGAATCGGCGTCGTCCGCGTCTCGCGGATCTTCAGGCAGACGGAAATCCCGTCAAGCCCCGGCATCATGACATCGAGAATGACCAGATCGACCGCCTCGCGCTCCATGATGTCCAGCGCTTTAAGCCCGTCCCCCGCTTTCACGACATCATAACCTTCGTTTACGAGATAAATTTCAATCAGTTTGGCAATTTTATCATCGTCGTCGACGATTAAAATTTGTTTGTTCATAGATTATTTCATCCTTTATTTGAAAAACTGGAATGGCACATCGGTACTATCATACCATGTTCACGCCACCCGTTTACAAATAAAAGATTGTCATCAATCTGGAACTTAGGTCCAATCATACGGGACGGCGATAACGAACCTCGTCCCTTGACCCGGTTCGGACGCTACGGAAATGTTCCCTTGGTGGATTTCGACGATTTTCTTCACGATCGATAGGCCTAGTCCGCTGCCGCCTGCGCTGCGCGTCCGCGATTTATCGGCTTTATAAAACCGCTCGAAAATATGGACCAGATCCTCTTTGGCGATGCCCATCCCGCTGTCGGCGATCCCGACTTCGGCATGCCTTCCTCCGCGCGAAAGCGTCAAGGTAATTTCCCCGCCATGCGGCGTAAATTTAATGCTGTTGTACAGCAGGTTCAACCATACTTGAGCGAGTAAATCCTCGACCGCCTCCACCTCGACAGGCACCAGGTCCAGATTAATCTGGATGTTCTTGTCCAGCCATTGCGGTTCGCAAGCCAAAACGACGGTCTTAAGCTGACGGTCGAGCCGAAACCGGTTGGCCTGAAAAGTGGCGCGCTCCGCCTCAAGCGAGGACAATTTCAGCAAATTGTCGCTCATCTGCGACAACCTGCGGCTCTCCGACTCGATAATTTCCAAGTAATGGTCCCGTTTTTCCTGCGGCAGCCCCGGTTTCCGTAAAGCTCTGGCAAATCCGCGAATGGAAGTGAGCGGCGATTGGATTTCGTGCGAGACATTGGAAATGAAATCCTGGCGCATCGTTTCCATCCGCCCCAGCTCGCTGGCCATTTCGTTAATGCTGTGTACGATCGATTCGAATTCCCTCAATTTCTCAAAACCCTCCAGCCTGACGGAGAAATCCCCTTTGGCGATCCGTCGGATCGCCGCGATGACCGAATTGAGCATCTTTAACTGGTTGTTATGGAGCAACTGGCCGATCAGAAAGGCAATGAAGACAAACAAAATAAATCCAAGAATCACATTCAGCAGTTCGAGCGCATAGTCGGAAAAAGGCGGTTCCCAATGCCGATAGACAACAGAGGTGGTAAAAGTAGCAGCCGTCCATGTCAAGCCGAAAACCGCCAACACCGCCAGAGACCCAAAAATATGGAACAGTACTTTCCAAATTTTTTTCAACCAGTTCACCGTTCCCCCGCCTCCAGGCGGTAGCCCAGGCCGCGGATCGTGCGGATTTTAAACCCGTACCGCTCCTCGGGAAAACGTTCGCGCAGACGGTTGATGTGCACGTCGATCGTCCGTTCGTTCCCCTCGAAATCGTAACCCCATATATCTTCGATCAGCTGCTCCCGCGTCAACGTTCGACCCGCGTGGCTGCCGAGTTTAAACAGCAGCTCGAATTCCTTCAGCGGCAGCGTAAAACTCTCGTTCTGGGCGGAAACTTCAAATGTCTTGCGGTTGATTTTCAGTTCGCCGATCGCAACGACCTGGGACAGCGTCACATGATAACGCTTGAGCAGCGCCTTGACCCGGGCGACCAGCTCCGCCGGCTCAAACGGTTTGACCAAATAATCGTCCGTGCCCAGTTCGAAGCCTTTCACCACCTGCTTCGTTTCGCCTTTGGCCGTCAGCATCAAGAGCGGCATGTCATAATCCCGCCGCAGCTGGCGGCACAGCTCCCAGCCATCCATATTCGGCATCATAATATCCATAATGACCATATCGACTTTTTCCGTTTCCACCAGGGTGAGCGCCTCGCGTCCGTCCTCCGCTTCAAGCACCTGCACCATTCCCGCTTCCTCCAGAAAAACCTTGACCAGTTCGCGAATGTGCTGATCGTCGTCCACCACAAGTATTTTTGCCATAGCCAATTACCCCTTTACAATATCGCCTCTGCGCGTACACCGGTCTTATCTGCGCGTTCACCGGCTTCCGGAAGCTGCAGCTGTTGGGCGGCGAACTCCCGGTACATCGCGTGATGACGCAGCAGCTCCTCGTGCGTTCCCCGGCCCGTTACTTTGCCCTTCTCGATAAAAATCAGCTGATCGGCGCCGACGACGGTGGACAGCCGGTGCGCGATCACGATGGTGGTGCGGCCCTGCATCAAATTGTTCAGCGCCTTTTGCACCACGATTTCCGAGCGGCTGTCCAGACTGGAAGTCGCTTCGTCCAGCATAAGAATTTTCGGGTCTCTGAGGAGTGCCCGGGCGATCGCAATCCGCTGCCGCTGCCCGCCGGACAGCTTCACGCCGCGTTCGCCGACATCGGTGTCGAACCCGTCCGGCAATTCGGCGATAAAGCCGTCGGCATAGGCCATTTCCGCCGCCCGCTTCAGTTCCTCTTCGCTCACTTCGCGCTCGATGCCGTAACATAAATTTTCCCGGATCGTGCCGGCGATAATCGGACTTTCCTGGGATACGTACCCGATCAGCCCCCGCCAGGAACGGAGCGAAAACGCATCGATCGGGTCATCTCCCAGCCTGATCGTTCCTTCCTGCGGGATATAAAACCGTTCCAGCAGGGCAAACAGCGTCGTTTTGCCGCCGCCGCTCGGCCCGACAACCGCCGTCACCGTGCCGGGCTTCATCGTAAAGCTAACGCCCTCCAGCACCGGCTCTTCCGGCTTGTACCCGAACGTCAAGCCTTCGACCGCCAGCGGCTGGTTCGCGTCCGCCACTTCCTTGCCCGAAGCAAACGGCTCTTCCTCCGCGTCCAGCGTCTCCAGCATTCTTTCGGTTGCTCCCATCGCCTTCTGCAATTGCGTGAAAAACGTCGTCAATTGCGTCATCGGCATCACCGTCTGAATCAGATAAAGGATAAACGCAACCAGCTCACCGGCCGTCATTGCGCCGCTTGATACCTGCATGCCCCCATAACCGATCACCACGACCAGCAGCATCATCATTACAAAAGAAGTGAACGGGCTGATCCAGGCCATCACCTTGCCTTCCCGGATGCCGAAAGTCATCAGTTTGCCGATGGCGGCGAACCCGTTCTCATATTCCTTGCGTTCGGCATTGGACGCCTTGACCAGCCGGATTTCCGACAGCACCTGGCTCAGAACCGCCGTGAAAGAAGCGGTCTCGTCCTGCATGCCCAGCGAAATTTTGTACATCATTCGCCCGAGCGGCACCATAATAAGCGCCGCGATCGGGATGACGACAAACATGAGCAGCGTCATTTTCCAGTTCAGGTAAAACAACACCGCGACCGCCCCGATGATCGAAATGATACCGCTGAAAAAACCGGTCACATGCTCGGAAATCAGCGATTTGATGATCCCCGTGTCGTTCGTCAGGCGGCTCACCGATTCTCCGGTGCGGTTGTTATCGTAATAGGACACCGGCAGCCGGAGCAGTTTTTTCCAAAGCCGGTCGCGCAGGCTGGCCACCATTTTTTGCCCGGCGTAATTAAGCAAATAGATCGACAGCCCCGAAGCGATCGACATGCCGATAAATGCCGCCCCGATCATCACGATCTGCTGCGTACTGATTGATGACAGCGAAAAGCCGTCGACCAGATTTTTCGTGAACATCGGAATGACCAAGCTCACAACCGTTGAAGCGACGCTCAGCAAAAGCGCTCCGATCAGCAGCGCCATGTTCGGTTTCGTCTCGCGGATCAGCCGCAAGAACGCCCGCAGGCCGCCCCGTTTTTTAGCTATCTGCTTATTGGGTTCATTGTATAAAGTTTCTCTCTCACGCATGTTCTTCTCTTCCCTTCCTTATGTCCCGTCCCGGATAAGCTTCTATTTAAGCTCAGGAAAAGAATATAACTGTTTTTTAAACTGAATTTAAACGGGCCCACCGGACTATAAATTTTCCACTTCCACGCTGTGCACATGCTCGATCGTCCGCAGAAAATGGTAAATTTCCGTCGTGTATTCTTTCTCCGACGCGGTGATGACCATGTCGATCCGCTGTCTCCCATCCTCCAGGTCTTTGATTTTCAGCCGGCGAATGCGATGGCGGTTTACCCTGTCCCTCCGGTTCTTTTCATCCTTCCGCTCGATAATGCGGATCAGTTCCGTGACGTTGCCCGGATTCTCCATCACGACTTTGATCGACACGTCGCGCTGGCTTAGCTTGTATGGGCCGACCCATTTGATCACGTAGGGAATAAAGTTCACCGAAATGATCAGGAGCACGGTCGTAAGCGCCGCTTCAAGATAAAAACCGATCCCGATCGCAATCCCGATCCCGGAAGCGGCCCAGATCATCGCCGCCGAGGTTAATCCGGATATCCCCTCGTTGCTCCGGCGCAAAATCGCGCCCGCCCCCAAAAAGCCGATACCGCTAACGATTTGTGCGGCGAGTCGCATCGGGTCCATGTTCGGATGCTCAGGCGTGGCGAATTTCGCAAATGATTCGATCGATACGATCGTTACCAGGCAGCTGGCGATGCATATCACCATGCTGGTCTTGATGCCGAGCGGTTTTTGCTTCAATTGCCGGTCGATGCCGATAAACAGCCCGAACAATAAAGCCATGCATAGTTTAAAGGCCATTTCCCATTCCATCATCATGTTGAACTGCATCTCCTTCAGTCATATAAAGTGAGTATAATTGGATTCGGCTGCTCCGTGCAAATTGTTAATATACATGAAATCGTTTGCGTGGAAAAGGGCAGAAACCGGTGTACTAAAGGTATTTTTTGGGGGCAACCTAAGAAATCATGAAAATCATGGAAATCAGTGCATGACTGCCGACTACCGGAATACCTGGAACGACCAACCGTCAGCCTTCAAATAGCGGCACTTTATGTACTTATTATCAGGAACCAGGCAGGATCATCCGCATTAGGGACATTTTTTGTCCTTATTTTCCTACTAATGGTCCAGAATGCGGGCATTTCCTAGCGATTCGAGAAAATAGCGACATAAATTTCCTCTGTTTCTCTTTCAATAGGGGATATCGTAGGAATAACATCATTTTTTGCTCTTATTTTTTCGTTGGAGTTTCTTAGTCAGACCACTTTTCTTACGATTCCGAAGTCTTAAACAAAAAAAGCCGCCCCACGGATCAAAGATCCGAAGAAGGCAGCTTTTTTTAGATTATTTATAACAAGCGGATTAAAACTTGGCGGCAAGATCGGCCGCGCGTTTTACGCCGTCCTGAATGATTGCTTCGGCACGGTCCGGGAATTGGTTGTGGCCTTCCACAACGACGACTTCCGGGTTGTTGATGCCCCAGAAAGCCAGCGTGTTTTTCACGTAATTCAACGACATTTCAAGCGCCGCCATCGGACCTTCCGAGTAAACGCCGCCGCGGGCTTGCAGCAATGCGATCTTCTTGCCGCCAACGAGGCCGACAGGTCCTTGTTCGGTATATTTGAACGTTTTGCCGGCTTGGTTCAAGTAGAACAGATAAGTCAGCAGTTGGGCCGGGATCGTGAAGTTCCAGAGCGGGAAAGCGAAGACGACTTTGTCGGCGCCCAAAAATTGATCGAGATAAGTGTTGGCCAGGTCGGCTGCTTTTTGCTCTTCCGCCGTCGCCTCGATGCCTTTGCCCACCTTGAACAATCCGTTCAGCATGTTCAAATCATAGTAAGGAAGCTCGGCGTCAAACAGGTTGAGTTCGGTAACCGCATCTTCCGGATGCGTTTCCTTGTACGTTTTCAAGAAGCTTTCATACAGCTTAACCGTAGCGGATTGGTCCGCCGGACGGTTATTCGCTTTGACAAATAAAACTTTAGCCATCTGTATTCCCTCCACTTTTTCATTTATTAACTTACTATTTAATAGCTACTTAATATTAAGCTGTAACTATTGTTTATAATAACGGCTAACTAAAACTTTGTCAACAACAGTTACTTAAGTATAAAACCGAGCCTGCAGCCGGCCCTGCGTTATTTCTTCCGCGTATCGATCCATCCCCGTTCCAACGCGTAGCGCGTTAATTGGACGCGATTTTCCAAATGCAGCTTGTGCAAAATATTTTTCAAATGATTTTTCACCGTCTGATCGGAAATTTGCAGTTCGCCGGCAATTTCGCGATTGGTCATGCCTTTCGCCACCCAGCCGAGAATTTCGCGCTCCCGGGCGGTAAGCGGCGGTTCGCCGGCCGCATCTTTTTTCGTGAGCGGAAACTCCTGCAAAATGCGGAGCGCGAGCTCGCTGGACAGCGGGGCTTCGTCGCTGGCGATGGCCCGTAAATATTCCAGCCATGTCCCTGGCTCCAAATTTTTGAGCAAATAACCTTGCGCCCCCTGCTTAAGCGCCTCAAACAGATGCGCGGCATCATCCGAAACGGTAATCAGGACGATCTTGACATACGGGTACCGAAGCTTGATTTCCCGCGTCGTTTCGAGCCCGTCCTTGCCCGGCATCTGAATATCCATCAGGATCAGGTCCGGCATCCACAGCTCGGTCAGTTCAACCGCCCGCTCCCCGTTTTCGGCATAACCGATCACTTCAAACCCGTCGTCCTCCGCCAAAATTTCGCCGATCGCCTCCCGCGCGTGCGGATGATCATCGACGACCAGTACGCGTACCTTCATCCAAACCGTCTCCTCCCGCTATTTCAACCGTCGTTTTTCCCGGCCGGGATGTCACCTGCAGCGTCCACCCCATAGCTTCCGCCCGTTCCCTAATAATTTGCAGTCCGTACCTTCCTTTGGCTTGCGGTTTATCCGCTTGAAAACCGGTTCCTTCATCCATGACGGACACTCGAAACCGCCGGGCATCGCCCGTCCCGGTCACGCAAACTTCCTGAACCCCGCCATGTTTGCCCGCGTTGACGATCGCCTCCCGGATACATGCCAGCAGCTCCATTCGCGTCCTGGGGGACCAATCTTTTTCATTTAACCGCCAATCCATACTCAGCCCCAGCTGCCGCTCCTCCGCCATCTGCCGGATCAGCCCCGGAAAATCGGCGGTTCCGCTTTCGGAGAGCCGGGAGTCCGGGGGAACGCGCAAATCGGAAATCGCCTCCCTGACATAGCGGTTCACCTCGTGGATCGTCTTGCGCAGCTCGTGCCAATCATAAGCTTGTCCGGCCTCCGCCTGCTGCCGTTCAGCCCGGTCAACCTTCACCGACAGCAGAAACAAAGATTGGGCAATCCCGTCATGCAGCTCCCTGGCTAACTGTTCCCGCTGCTCCAGGCGCGCTTTGAGCGCCCGCTCCCGCTGCAGTTCCTCCTGCATCTGTTCCAGATAGGAAAACCAGCGGTGCAATAGGGGCACGCAGACCCCGAACAAGATAAAAGGCGTAAGGATGTTCCCCAGCTCCATGGAAAGATAAGGCATCAAAAATTGATGGCGCACATATTCCCATATACCGACGACAAGCGTCGGAACTATTAGGATCATCCATTTCGTGATTTTATATGACATACAGGGCCTCCGCGATCGATCTCTTTCTCCACCGAATATACTTTACCTGCCGTTTGCTGGCAAGCTTTGGCGAAAAAATGAACGGGGGGCCGATCCGTAAGAAAAAACGTTTATCGACGTATCTTTGAAGAAGCCAGACCGCGTTTAGCGGTAGTTTGTACTACGATTTAAGGAAGCAGAGGCTCCGAAACTTATACTTTCTTATGGCTCAACCTAATAATCAGTGTTTGAGAGTCAAGTACAATCAATCTTGGCAAGAAATGCGGAAGGGCGTTGAAAGCTTGAGAACAGGGAAGGCCAGTGAAAATTTTATTTACAGGAAGCACTTTTTGAATACTTTTTTTCATTTACTATAGTAGTTATTTCACTCCACATATTTATAAAACTTTTTTTAAAATTCTCTTCAGAAATAATGCTACCAACATAATTGTTCACTTCATTTGTTTTATAGTCCTTACTGAAATATAACTCATTAAGTTTATCTACAAGCATTTCAAGCGAGGGAGAAAATTTATATTTTTGCGGAAAAAATCTGGATGCTTCCACCAGATCTGAATCCGGCATAATAGTGCATACACCACTTAAGACAGCTTCTAATGGTGTTATTCCAAGTGTTTCATATCTAGAAGTAAATACGAAAATCCCCTTTCTTTTCATTATTTTAAAGAGCGCATAAAGTTCAAGTTTTGACAATTTTTCAGTAAACATAAATCTATATCTAAGATTCTCTGGTATCAGTTTATAAAGAGCTTCTCTTTTATGCTCATCAACCTTTGATCCTCCTGTTATGATTACTTTTACCGGAATATTCTTTTTTGTTAATTCTAAAGCCGAGTGTATTAATAAATCCATATTTTTAAAGTAATCAATCCTTGCAGCATTCGATGTTAATATTAATTCATTTTCAGAAATGTTCTTCAAAAAATATTGTAACTTTTCACCTAAATTAACTTCACTTACAGTTATCGGAATGATTGGAGGAATAATCGCCTTAATTAAATCTTGCCTAATTCCTTTATTTCTTAAGAACCTGCTTTGCATATTTGAATGCTGTAAAACAAAGATATTTTCATTGCTTAGCAACGTAGTCAAACCTCGTTTTTGCTGTTCTAACATATGATGCACCTTTTCGTTACTTTCAAATGCCTTATAAGCCTCGATTAACGAATAATTTTCAATAAAATCTTCAACAAAAGGTCCATGATGAGTTAAGCAAGCGGGAATATGTTTAGGATGGTACTGTATAATTGTATCTGTATGGTAATAGACAATCAGATTATCCGTTTCACTTCTGTATAACATGACAATAGCCCTGTCTATGGCTTCCATAACACTCTCGTCATTCATTCTAAAATTAAAGAATAATGTTATTGTATTGTAACCGTTTAGAGTTTCGTTTTTAATTGCTGGTTCTGATAATGTTTCATCTCGCTTATATAATATAATTCCTAGTAAAGAACCATTCTCATTTAGACACTTTATTATTTCAAGCGCAAAATGAGTAGCACCTACTTTATAAGCACTCATTTCGGAATCAGGAAAATAATTTCTATTCAAAACAACAATTCCAGGCAACAATTGATTTTCCATTTAATCCGCCTCCTATTTACTCTAAGTTTCTGTAATTTCCGTAAAATTACATCAGTAGTGTTGCATAAACGGTGACACGGTTAGTTGTCGAGTCTTTTTACTCTGCCGCAACGACCGACTTCTGCTTTTTCTATCGCCCATTTGAGGTTCGACTGGGTGTCCTGTTCAGTGCGGCAATGAGTTTATCCCACGGCTTCCATAGAAGCGTCTTGAGCGAATCCATCAATTCCGTTAGCGTGCTGGAGGAGGAGTCACGCCGCCTTTGTGTGAATCCGCCGCCTTTGCGGCCGTCGGCTGTCGGAGACCTCCCTGAAGCAACAGAGACAATGTCAAGCAGGTCATGGCAAATAGCTTCCACTTTTGGGAGAATCGGTGGGTTCTCATCGAATGCATAATTTGAAACCCTCTTTCACTAGAAAATTAAATGAAATAAACCAAGCAAAAAGAGCGCAATCTGGTGCTTCCCAAATCATTATTTGTATAGAGACGAAAGCAAACGATGTGTCCCTTTCCCTCTGACATCCGAAGGAAATATCTGCCATAGGTTACAATTCTATTAAATCATACTCTTCTTGGCGATTAAAGGATAAATTTCTACTATTTGTTCGAATCTTGCCTGTGAGAAATGAGATAATCGCCGAAATAAAACTGGTGGAACGACAAACAAGCACGGCGATCCCGGAAGATCACCGCGCTTGTGGTCAATGCGATTAGATTGCAGTCTGTATCACGTTCATCCAACGTCCGGCTATCGTTGCCCGTCCGGACGCACCTTGCGGGTAGCCGTCGCCTCCATGGGATCATCCGGCCAATAATGCTTGGGGTAACGGCCTTTGAGGTCTTTTTTGACCTCGAAATAGGTCGTCTCCCAAAAGCTGCGCAAATCCGCGGTCACCTGAACCGGCCGACTTGCTGGCGACAGCAGATGCAGGGTGATCGCCACCCGGCCGAAGCCGATTCGCGGGGTCTCCATCATCCCGAATACCTCCTGCAGGCGTACTGCAGCATACGGGGCCTGTGGCCCATCGTAGTGAACTTGGATTTTGGAGCCGCTCGGGACTAGCAAGTGCGTTGGCGCCTCGGCGTTCAGCACTTGCCGCAACGGCCAGTCCAACAGGTTCTCCAGGATGCCGTACAACGATAAAGCTTGCAAATCGGAACGCTTGCGCACGCCGGACAAATACGGAGCCAGCCACGATTCTGCCGTCGCCGCCAGCGTCTCGTCAGAAACGTCCGGCCATCGCTCATCCAAGCGGTGCAAGAACAGCAGCCGCTCTTGCAGCATTCGCGCCCTGTCCGTCCACGGCAGGATGCCCACGCCCTTGACGATAACTGCATCCAACAGGGCGCGGGTAATCTGCTCGGGACCCGGTTGCGGATCCGGCTGCTCCTTCAGGACGATCGCGCCGAACGTTTGGCGGATTCGGGCTCGCACCGCACCGGAAGCGTCGTCCCAAGCCGCGCTGCGCTCCTCGGCAATCTCTTTGCCGTAATAACGATACAGGTCCGTTTCGTCGAGCGGAGCAGCCAAAAGAATCCGCCCTTCCGCCCCCTCGTCGTCGACATCGGCGATGGCCAGAAAAGCCGCGGCCCCGAGGGACTCTTTCATCGGTAAAACCGCGCCGCGCCCGCTTCGCAGCAAATACCGCCCGTCCGGGCGGCGCATGGCGATGCGGTCCGGGTAAGCGAAAGAGACCAGCAGGCCGCAATACCGGTCCGGCTGCTGCGGGTCAAGATCGGCGCGCGGCTGAGGAGCCGTGGGCGCTTGGGTAGACAGCGCCTGGGCCGGCGGCGTTTGGGCTGGCGGCGCTTGAGTCGGCGGCGTTTGGGGCGGAAGCGTCCCGGGCGCCGGCGCCTGGGCGGACGGCGGCGCGGCCAAGCCTTCAGCGGCAGCTTCGTTGGCCGGCTGATCCAGCTCCAGCAGCCGCGCCTCCCATTGGCGGCGGAGCTGCTGGACGCGCTGCAGGGCGGCCGGGTCCGCCTCGAGCGCCGAGCCGGCCCCGCGCGCACCCTTGGCCGCGTCCAGCACCAGCGCGAGCCGGCGGCGCAGGTCGCCGTCCCGGCCGGCGGCGCCTTTGAGCAGGTCGCGCTCTTCGAGCAGCGCGGCCAGGGCGCAGGCCGGCTCGGCCAGGCCTAGCTCGCGCGCCCGCAGCAGCATATGCGCCAGCCGCGGGTGCAGCCCGAGCGCGGCCATCTGCCGGCCGTGCCCGGTGATGCGGCCGGCCGCATCCAGCGCGCCGAGCTGCTGCAGGAGCAGGACGGCGCTGGCGTAAGGCGCTGGCGGCGGCGCGTCGAGCCAAGCCAGCTCGTCCGGCGAGCCGGCGCCCCACGCCGCCAGCTCCAGCGCGAGCGGCGCCAGGTCCGCCTCGAGGATCTCCGGCGGCGTGCGCGCGGGCAGCGCGCGGTCTTCCGCCTCGCTCCAGAGGCGGTAGCATACGCCGGGCGCGGTTCGCCCGGCGCGGCCCCGCCGCTGGTCGGCGGAATCGCGGGCGGCGCGGACCGTCACCAGACGGTTCATCCCGGTCCGCGGGGAAAACAAGGTGGTGCGCCGGAGGCCGCTGTCGATGACGACCGTCACGCCGTCCACGGTCAAGCTCGATTCGGCGATCGACGTGGCCAGCACCACCTTGCGCCGGCCCGCCGGCGCCGGCTCGATCGCCCGCCGCTGCGCCTCCTGCGGCAGCGCCCCATAAAGCGGCGTGAGCAGCACGCCCTCGGGCAGCGGCGATCCCGCAAGCAGCGACTCGACGCGGCTGATCTCCCGGGCCCCGGGCAAAAACACGAGCAGGCTGCCGTCATGCGCCGCCAAAGCGCGGCGCACCGCCCGCTCCACCACGGTTTCGAGCGGTTCTTTCGCGGCTGGCGCTTGCGGAAGGTATAATGTCTCCACCGGATACATGCGGCCGCGGCTTTGAACGACCGGCGCATCCCCAAGCAGCCGGGCGACCGGCTCCGCGTCCAGCGTCGCCGACATGATCAGAAGCCGCAAATCATCGCGCAGCAGCTCGCGGCTCTGCAGCGCCAGCGCCAGCCCCAAATCGGCGTGCAGGCTGCGCTCGTGGAATTCGTCAAAAATGATGAGTCCCGTCCCCAGCAGCGCCGGGTCCTGCTGCAGCAGCCGGGTCAAAATCCCTTCCGTCACAACGGTAATCCGCGTTTTGCGCGACACGCGGCTCTCCCCGCGCATCCGGTAGCCCACCGTTTCGCCGACCCGTTCGCCCAACTGCGCGGCCATATACACGGCGGCGGAACGGGCCGCGAGACGGCGCGGTTCCAGCAAAATGACGCTCTGGCCTTCCAGCCACGGCTCGCTTAACAGCGCCAACGGCGCGCGCGTCGTTTTCCCCGCTCCGGGCTCGGCCAGCAGAACGGCGGCGCCTGCCTTACGCAGGCTGTCTTTTAACGCGGGAATCGCTTCATCTATAGGCATCGGTTTAGGTTCAGACAGCTTCGTCATCGTTCTCTCCTCAAGTCTCTATTCGTATCGATTTTACCACATTCCCCTTAGGTGTGATCAAAACCGCCTTTTTTGAACAACCTTAATAAAGCAACATAAACTCCAGCCCTATGTTCCGGTCCATTGATCCAGAATAATAAGGACAAAAAATGCCGTTAATGGGGATGAACATGCCGGAGCGCCGGATAATAAATACATAAAATGCCGCTATTTTGCAGGCCTGCGATTCGTTAAGTTCCGCAATTTTACAGCCCCGCGATTCGTTGCTCCGCTTGACCGGATGTCAAGCGCCGATTTCTAGGTTTGAGCTGAAATAATTACTTTTCAAGGTCCAAAGGAGTTTTCGAAAAGATGAGTGTGTACGGAACCGATCTGATCAAACTGGCGGTTATCTTTGCATTGATCCCGCTCACCGCCTTGTTCGTGGTTGCCGAATCTTCGCTTCGCGCGCTCCGCCCGGGTCGGGTGAACGCGCTGAGGCGAGAAGGCCGCAAAAACGCAGCCGCGTTAAAAAATCTGGCCGACCGCATGGATCAAGCGCTGTCGACCTGCCAGCTCGCCATCACGGCGATCTCCTTAACGCTTGGCTGGCTGGGACAACCCGCCGTTCGCCGGCTGCTGCGGCCGCTGTTTTTATATATCGGCTTGTCCGAGCCGGTAGAATCGTTTTTTTCCTTTCTGATCGCTTTTATTGTCATCACGTATTTGCATGTCGTGCTGGGCGGACTGGTGCCGCAGGTGCTTGCCTCCCAAAAGGGGGAGTCGTTCGCCCTGGCCGCATCCCGGCCGCTCCTCTGGTTCGCGACGCTGCTCTCTCCAATGATTTGGCTGCTTAACCGCTCTTCCCGCTGGATCGTTTCACTGCTTGGCCTTAAGCCGCCCGCGGAATGGAACGAAGCGCACAGTGTGGAAGAACTGCGGGCCCTGCTCAGCCAAAGCCTGGAAAGCGGACAAATCGGCACCAACGAATTCAGTTTTGTTAGCCGCATATTCGCGTTTGACGATAAGCTCGCCAAAGACATCATGGTGCCGCGGACCGACATGGTTTGTCTGCACGCCGGCAAATCGCGGGAGGAAAACCTGCAGATCATTAAGGAAGAGCAGTATACCCGCTACCCCGTGATCCGGGAAAACAAGGACGATATCGTCGGAATGATCAACACGAAGACGCTGTTTTTGTCCGATGAGGAGACGTTTCGGGGTTCCCTGGACTCGCTTGTCCGGCCCGTGATGACGGTATCGGAAAATATTCCGCTGCCCAAGCTGCTGAAAAAAATGCAGAAGGAGCGCTCCCACATCGCGGTCTTGATCGACGAATACGGCGGAACATCCGGAATGGTGACGATTGAGGACATTTTGGAGGAAATCGTCGGCGACATCCGCGACGAATTCGATGCCGAGGAAGAGCAGGAAATTACCGAAGTTGCGGCGAATCATCTCATTGTGGACGGCAAAGTGTCCGTCTCGCTGATTAACGAACTGCTGCTGACCGACCTGGAGGAAGAGGAAACCGATACGATCGGCGGATGGGTTTACGGGCAAAACATGGACATCGAGGAAGGAACGGAACTTACGCACGGCGATCTCCGTTTTAAGGTGCTGGAACGGGAAGAAAGCCGGATCCGGAAGATCGAAATCGAAAGGATCGAGATTCCCGTGCTTCCGGAAGAAGCTCCCCAGGAACGATTGTAAAGGCTAATCTGATGCAACACCTGATGCAACACCTGATGCAACAAATGTTTCTAACACGATAACTTTCTAACGGTTGCCACAGCCGCTATTTGGTCCCACAACGTTGATTGCAAATTTTAACGGATGCCATAGCGTTTATTTTACTGAAACTCGGCTATCTTTACCTGGATTGAGGCTAATAGCGATGCTCACAACCGTTAGAAATTGGAAACCGCCTTTTTTCGTAAAATAGCGGCTGTTACAACCGTTAAACTTCCGGCGGATGGGGTAATTCCCTTAAAAAAGCACCAGTGCTTCTACGGTTTTCACGGCTTTCACGGCTTTCACGGCTTTCACGGCTTTCACGAATTTCACGAATTTCACGAATTTTACAGATTACACAACTTTCACAACTTTTACAGCTTACACACAACATCATGCACAACATCATAAGGAAGTGATCACCATGAGACGCGGACGCTTTGCGCCGACGCCTTCCGGCGACATGCATCTGGGCAACGCCAAAATGGCGCTTTTGTCGTGGCTGCAAATGCGGGCGGCCGGAGGAGCGTTTGTGCTGCGGATTGAAGATATCGACATCCAGCGCTCAAAACCGGAAATTACCGAACGGATTATCGCCGATCTTCGCTGGCTTGGCCTGGATTGGGACGAGGGCCCCGGTGCGGACGGTCCGTACGGCCCGTATTGGCAAAGCCGCAGGACGGCGATGTACGAGGAGGCTTTGGCCAAGCTGGACCAAGACGGCCGCTTGTATCCGTGCTATTGCAGCCGCGCGGAGCTGCTGGCCGTGGCCGGCGCGCCGCACGGGTTAAGCTCGGAAGGCGCGCCGTACCCCGGGACGTGCCGCCATTTAACTCCAGCGGAACGCCGGATCAAAGCGCAGGCGAAATCGCCTTCGCTTCGTTTCGCGCTGGGCGGCGAAGGCGTCGCCTTCGTGGACGGCATCGCCGGGCCGCAGTCGTTCCCGCCGGGCAGCGGCGGCGACTTTGTGGTGCGGCGGGCGGACGGGCTATTCTCGTACCAGCTAGCCGTCACCGTCGATGATTGCCTGATGGGCATCACCGACGTGCTGCGCGGCGACGACTTGCTGGACTCCACGCCCCGCCAGCTCCACTTGTACGCCGCGCTCGGATGGACGCCGCCCGCCTTCGCCCACGCCCCGCTCATCCTTGGCGAAGACGGACGGCGGCTGGCCAAGCGGCACGGCAACCTCGGCATCGGCGCGCTGCGCCAGGCGGGTACGCGGCCGGAGACCGTCATCGGCTGGCTGGCGTACATCAGCGGCCTGACCGATCGGCCGGAACCCGCCGCCGCGGGCGATTTGGTCCGCGAGTTCCGGCTGGACAACATCTCCCGCGAGCCGTTTATTCTAACGGAGGCGATGGTGCGTAAGCTGCTGCCATAACCGCTGCCGTGTCGCAGCCTTTAGCTGCCTTTAGCTGCCTTTAGCTGCCTTGAGCAGCATACCGGCCTCCGGCCGCTCCGGCCGAGCCCATGTCTCCAGCCGCAGCGCGAGCTTACTCCAGCTTCCGGCGGATCGCATCTTCATACTGGCGGAACGCCGGACTGTGTGTCAGCCCCCGCTGTTCCGCCAGCATGTTCAGCCGCAGCTGCTGCTCTGACAGCTTTTTCTTCAGCTCCCGCTTCTCTTCCTCATCCTGACAGGCCGCGATCAAATCGGCCAACCGCAGGCATTCGCCGTGCAGGTTTAATTCTTCCGGAACGCAGCCGGCGTTTTTCAGCAATTTGTAGGCCATCCGCAAATCTTCGGGAACGGACGACAAATCCTCAATTTGCAGCGGCCGCCCGTTCCCGGGCAGATGATCGAATTCCCCGCGCGCCATCGCTTCGGCTATTTTTTGCTCAGCGAGCCAAGACAACATTTTCTTCTCCTCCTTCGCACCTATTTGCCAATCCCCTTCTATACCAACAAGTTTCGCACATCTGCGTTCGTGTTTAGGTATCCCTGCATGCTGCTTTGCACGATTCTCCCTTTTGTTCAGGGGGGAGAGGGCGGAGGCTAATCACGGTCCTTTCATTTTTCCCGGCGTCTTGCCCCATTCCTCCCGTCAGATCTGCTTCACTTCTCCAACCTCCTTCTCACAAGCCTGTCTAACGATGTCAGACATGTGATCTCGAACATGTGATCTCGAGCATGTCTGCTTCTCCCAAACCTATTTTCTTCTCCTGAATTTATCTTCCTCTCTGCTGCCGGATCAAACGGGATAATCGTGCAAAGCGTCCGGACAGCGGATATTGATATTGATCTGTCGAAATTTCTTGCCACGATCGCTTACCGGCCTCCCCTGCCAAGCGCTGATTATTAGGTTGAGCCTTAATTACAAAGTTGAGTTCACGCTAAATACCGGTTTTACTTGCGATTATACATTGGTTCGGCCCCGCTGAAAACCAGCTCCGGTCCGGCCAGCCGCCGTACATACGGGAAGGCGCGCCGGGAGAAGCGTCATCCACGATCACCGCCGCCATAATTCGGAGTATTAGCCCCTTTCCCTTTCTTGCCTCATGCCCCAATTACGGGCGATCAGCATCAATCTATTGGATTTTTTCCAAAGTGGGGATAGCAAAAAAAAGCTTCCGCCCCAAGGACGGAAGCAAACGCCTGAAATGCCATTTTAAATTTTTGGCTACAGCAGCGATTCCGCGCCGTCGATGACGATTTGGGCGCCGGTGATGTGAATCGCTTCGTCGGAGGCCAAAAAAGCGACCAAATCGGCGACGTTCTCCGGCTGCCCCGGCCCATCGGATAGCGGCTGCGAGCCTTCAGGATATTTGACCGGAATGATGATTTCCTGCAGCTCCTTGCTTTTTTCCGTGGAAGCGTCGATATTCGTGGCGATCGCTCCAGGGCAAATCGCATTGACACGGATTTTGAACTTGGCAAGCTCCAGGGCGAGCATTTTGGCAAAAGCGACCTGCCCGGCCTTGGTGGTGCTGTATGCCGACATGCCGAAACCGGAAAATTTATAGTTGCCGTTAATGGAACTTGTGATGATAATGCTGCCGCCGCCGCGCTGCTTCAAATACGGGACCGCGTTTTTTACCGTCAAAAAAGTGCCGTTCAAGTTGACGCTGAGCGTTTTTTCCCATTCTTCAAAGCTAAAATCCTCCACCGGGGCCAGTCTCCCGTTAATGCCGGCGTTTGCGAAGACGATATCGATGCCCCCAAAATGCCCGGCCGCCTCGCGGACCGCCTTCTCCATACGCGCCGGATCGGCCACATCCACATCGAAGGCCCGGGCCGCCCCGGCGTGGAGGCCGTTGATTTCCCGCTCCGCCTGCCCGGTCCGTTCATCCAGCAGATCGAACAGCGCCACCTTCGCGCCTTCGGCAGCCAATTTAACGGCCGCCGCTTTGCCGATGCCGGAGCCGGCTCCGGTCACGATCGCCGTTTTTCCCTCAAAACGCCCGCGCTTGTTTGTTTGATGTCCTTCCATCATCTGCTCACACTCCTATCAGAGGTAGTTCAAAAAGTCATTTTTCTGCCTCTTTCCAGATTGCCCATCTAGGGGTGTGATTTAGTCACGATGTTTTTCTTAGAGGTCCCGTTTTGCGAAAATCAGACACGATACTTTATAGGAAACGAATACGGCAAGCGCCGCAACGCCGATCCCCATCAGGCCGGCGACATAGGGGTGCGCTCCGATCCGGGCGATCATCCCCATCGCTCTTTCGCTGCCCAGTACGTTGTACACGGTAAAGCTGACTCCAAAAAAGAAGATCATCATGGCGATGTTCAAAAATTGGGCCCCTTTCGGACCAAGCCAAAAATAAAGCGGAATATAAACAGACATGACCAGAATCTGGAGTGCAAACACGCCGAGCAAATATGAAGGCTCCCAGCTAACCGAACCTCCCTGCAGCACAGCGGCTCCTTTATCCAGCACAACGCTCAAGAGGAACGCCGCCAGCATGAAAATAAACGCGGAGGCATATTTGGACAAAACGAGCAGGCTGCGGCGCACCGGCAGGTTGACCAGAAACTGCTGAACCGGCAGCTGCATGTCGGCGCTAAGCGTCAAAATCAGCACCATCCCCGGCAGCATTCCGTACAAAAACGAATTGTTCGCCTGAATAAAACCGGAGAACACGATGGCATAAACCGCCAACACTCCGATATAACGCTTCATCAGCAATAGATCCTTGTGCAGCAATCGAACGATGCTAGACATTTGCTTTTCCACCCTTCACCGTAAAATACATGATTTCTTCCAGCGTAGGCCGGTCGTACAGCACCTCGCCGCCGAACAGCTCGCGGGCTTGTTCACGATCCGGCGCCAAGCCTTCGAATCCAACCTCCGTCTCCCGCACCCCGATCAGGGCCCGGCGCACATCGGCATCGAGCAAGCCGCGGCTGCCTTTGACGAGCACATACCGCTCAAGCACATCGTCCTTTGTATCGGAAAATACGATGCTCCCGCGGTTCAAAAAGGTAACGTAGTCCGCCACCCGATCGAGATCGGCCGTTAAATGCGTGGAGAACAAAACCGTATTCTCCCCGCTCAAGATATACTCCGCAAGCAAATCCAGCAGCTCGCGCCGGAAAACGGGATCGAGCCCCGCCGTCGGTTCGTCCATAATAAGCAGCGCCGGATGATGCGACAAAGCGAGCGCGATCGCATACTTCATTTTCATCCCCTTGGAGCAATCCTTGATCTTCTTGCGTTTCGGCAGTTCGAACCGGTCCATGTACCGCTCGAAAACGTCCTCGTCCCAGCCGGGATAAAACGGGGCAACGATCCGCTTCATTTGCTCCATCGTCAAATAATCATAAAAAATATTTTCGTCTGATATATAGCCGACATGCTGCTTGTACCCGGCATGCTCCGAACCCGCCGTTTCACCGAGCACCGAAATTTTGCCCTGATCCGGCAGCACCATGCCCATGACCGCTTTGATCAGCGTGCTTTTTCCGGCTCCGTTGGGACCGATCAGCCCGGTAATGTAGCCTTTCGGCACTCCGAAGCTCACGTCCGATAATGCAAAGCTTCCGTACCGTTTCGAAAATCCATCAACCTGTATCGCGTTCATTTCTTTGCTCCTCCTTCGCTGTCCAAAAGCTTCATCCATTCGATCAGTTCCTCCATGCTCACCGGTATGCTGCGGCATTCCTCCAGGACCTCCCTCAGCTTGTTCTCAAGCGCTCTCAGCCGCTGTTCGCGGATAAATTCCTGATTTCCGCCGGCAACGAAGGAGCCTTTTCCCACCACGGAATCGATGAGGCCCTCCTGCTCCAGCTCGTTATAGGCCCTTTTCGTCGTGATGACGCTGATTTGCAAATCTTTGGCCAACTGGCGTATGGAAGGAAGCGCCGTACCGGGGGGAAGCTTCCCCTGCAGGATGCTCTCCCGGATTTGCCGGACGATCTGCAAGTAAATCGGTTCGCCCGAAGAATGGGATAGCAAAATATCCATTGTACATCTTTCCTTTGTTGTATACTTTGTCAACAATGTATATATACAATATATACACTCACACATAAAAAATCAACCCCTGAGTTTAAAAACGACAAAAAGAGGCCAACCGGGATTATCCCGTTTGACCTCGTCTTATAAAGCCGTCCCCGCGGGGACGTTCTGATCTTATTTCCGGCCGGACGAATCACCTGGACTTGGCGCGGACTTCCTCTCGGGATTCCTTTTGGGCTTCCGGCGGCTGCCGAAACCACATGTGCAGCATGTCCTGAAATTGATGGCGCGGGGTCGGCGTGGCGATCAGCCAGTCTTCTTCCTCATTGGCGCTGAATCGGATCAGCCAGTTAATATGTTCATTGTTCAGAAAATGTACCGTCTGCAGCTCCCAAGCATCCCCCGCCTTAGCGTAAAAACGCATTTCTCCCTGCGCCAAGGGAGCTTTCAGACAGCGGGCAAGCGCGATGCTGCCTTCCTCGTCATTCGTCAGCGCGGTAAGCGCGCCGGTCAACTTCTCCAGATCCAGCTTGTCCATTTGGCCGGCGATCTCTTCAAACCGGCGTCTGGACATCATTAAAGCGGGGAGCTCGACGCGGAGCGTTCGCGAATTCCATCTCATTTTCAAAGTCAGGTCCTCGCACCACTGCTGCATCCCGCCAGCGCTTTCCAGCAGCAAACGCGGCGATTCCTCGTGAAGCCGCTCTACTTTAACCATTTGTTTTCCGGCCAAATATAAATATTGTTCATATTTCTTCGTCCCGGCCCGAAAATTTAGCCAGCAGGCTTTGCCCGCCAGAAACGCAGCAGTCAGACAGGTCGATACGTGCAGGGGCAAGCTTGGCAGATTCTCGATCAGCGGTGTGGGGGTTTCGTTTTTGCGCAGCCCTCTATGCAAATATTTTAAAAAAGGATGGTCCGCTTCAAGCAGATCTCCTGGTCCTAAAGTCTTCGTCAAATAAAACCAAGAGTATGCATCCAGCTTCACTGTGCCTTTCCGCACAGCACTTGAGACCAACATCTGTCCACCTCCTCATTAGGATCAAAGCTTCATTTTCGTTCCTTTGGTGTAATCATAACACTTATTAATTTTGCAATGCGCGGAAATTTTTCCCATTCTATTACAATATACCCACAAAAATAGGGCATGAAGCATATTTTTGAGCGAGATGAAACTTTTTTAATCCTGAATTCGTAATTAAGGTAAGCGCAAAAAAGAGAGACTTCCGTCCCTCCCCGGTGATATTATGTCATCAAACATTAATCGAATTATAATGTTTTCTTAATGTTTTTTTAAGTTTCTTACTATAGTATTGTACTATGAAACCACTGTATAGAGGTGATTACTATGAGAATTCTCATTAACTTCCAAAACAATCTCGTACCCGTTTACTTTAACGTCGACAGCAAGCAACCTGTACAGCGTACTTTAAAACTGCTGACCAGCGCGCTCGAGTACAAATATTATAACGGCAAACAAGCTTTGAAAAAATGTTTGAGCTCGCTGATCAGCATTGAAATCGAAGGTTCCGAAGCGATCCTTCACAGCAAAAGCGAATTCGACACGCTGGCGCTTTCACTCTATTAATCTGGCGGAAGCCGCGGCAAAAGAAACTCCCCCTCGTTAGCTCATTACGCTAAGAGGGGGAGTTTCTTTTATCTTATCCCGATCTGCCGGCGGCTGAGCCGGGGCTTTTGCCGGCATGTCTGGCTTGGAGCAGCGGCTTCAGGCGCAGCGTCACCGCGGTGATGGCCAGCAATGCGCCGTTCAGCACAAAAACCAGCGGAATGGAAATCCAGCCGCCAAGGGCGCCCCCTGCGATCGGCCCGACCATATTGCCAAGCTGGCTGGCCGATTGGTTCAGGCTGAAGGCCCGGCCGCGGAACTCCGGCTTGGTCACCTCAACGATCAGCGCGTTCAAAGCCGGGAACACCGCGGCAAAAAACAGGCCGTACACAAAACGAAGCGCCCCGAAGCCAACCTGATTGTGGAAAAGAACCTGCAGAATATTGCCCAGACCGCCGCCAATCAGGCCGATCATCAGCGTATTCTTGTAGCCGATACGGCCGCCGATTTTACCCCAAATCGGCGCGGCGATCACGGTCGCGATGCCCACCGCCGAGAAGATAATGCCCGAACTGAAGGAGGCGTCGGACGCCGAGGCGCCAAGATCAAGCACATAAAGCGAAAGCAGCGGCTCCAGTACCATGACTGAAGCCGTGACGAGCATCACCACGAGCAGATGGCCCATAAACGGACGGTTCGCCGAAGCTTCCTTTAAGTCGTCCAGCACATGGGAGCGTTCGCGGTTGCGGTCGAAGTTCTCTTCCTTCACAAAAATCAAAGCGATCAAGGCGGAAAACAACACCACCGCTCCCGCAACCAGAAAGCATTCGCGGTACCCGATAAATTTGCTGAGCGAGCCCCCGACCAGCGGTCCGATAATGCCGCCCGCCGCCCCCGCCGTCGACATGATTCCTAGCGAGTAGCCCACCTGCTTCTCCGGCGTATTCGTCGCCACCAGCGCGATCGCCGACGGCACGTATCCGGCCAATAACCCGGAGAGGATGCGTACGGCGATGAGCTGGTACGGATCCTGAACCAATGAGTTAAGTATATATACGGCGCACAAGGAAAAACCCGAGCGCAGCAGCATCGGCTTGCGTCCGTATTTGTCCGACAGCGATCCCCAATAAGGAGATATCAAAGCCCCGGCCAAAAACGTAATGCCGAACGCAAAGCCCGACCAAAGGGTCAAATTCTTCGTCACTCCGAGATCATGCGCGATAAACAAAGACATGAACGGAATGACCATGGAATAAGCAGTGCTGCAAAAAAACACCCCGATCCACAGCACGTACAGATTTCTTTTCCAGGGGAATTTCATCTTCCCACCCCCAGCGTTGTCACCTCGATACCCTGGAACTAACCCGTCCTTCTTATTGTAGCACGATTTCAGCGGAACGTTTGGAAAGATGAAGAAATTAATCCTGTCCGGCGTTATAATTGAGCTATAGCCATGAAAGGCAGACGAGAGTTGGCCAGGTATGGCTTCATTCCAATCATGCGTTCAGGAAAACGCTTACGCGAAGCGGCACGGCGTTTTTCCGAATCGCATAAGCAAAGGAGCATGTTAAATGGCACTGTTTCAATGCCGCTTTTATTCCGAAGTGCTGGGGCTCAGCACGTCGATGACCGTGATTTTGCCTGAGCCCGCCAAGTCGCAAATCGGAATGTCCGCCAAAGGAGCTCAAGGTCCTTATCCGGCCCTCTACCTGCTGCACGGCATGTCCGACGACGACACCGTCTGGCTGCGCCGGACGTCGATCGAACGTTATGTATCGGGCATGGGGCTCGCCGTCGTCATGCCTCAGGTCGATTTGAGCTTCTACACCGATATGGCCGAAGGCAACCGGTATTGGACATTCGTCAGCGAGGAGCTGCCGCGGCTCTGCCGTTCGTTTTTCCCGTTGTCCGGACGCCGGGAGGACACGTTTGTCGCCGGCCTGTCGATGGGCGGATACGGAGCCTTTAAGCTGGCCCTGCGAAAACCCGAGATGTTCGCCGCGGCGGCCAGCTTATCCGGGGCTTTGGACATGAATGCAAGATTTCGTTTGGACGACGCGAACTTTGCGCTGCTGCGCCGCATCTTTGGAGATGCCGGTCCGCAGAACAGCGAAAACGACCTGCTGGCGCTGCTCGAGCAGACCGGCAAAGACGGCAAGCCGGTGCCCCGGCTGTACCAGTGCTGCGGCACGGAAGACTTTCTGTACGCGGATAACCGGACGTTCCGCGAAGCCTGCGTCCGGCTGGGAATCCCCCTGACCTATGAGGAAGGCCCCGGCGAACATGAGTGGGGATACTGGGACGCCAAAATCCAAGACGTGCTGCAATGGCTGCCGCTGCGGGCCCCGTCATTTTAATGTTGGGTTGCCACAAGCGTTGCATTAAATCTGATCTGACTAGATACATGTTCTAGCCACACAACTATTCTAACGGTTGCCACAAGCGCTATTTGTTCTATGAAACGTTGATTTCAAATTGTAACGGTTGCCATGGCGCTTATTTCACTTAAATCCGGCTATTTTGCTCAGATTCAGGCAAATAACGGCGCTCACAACCGTTAAAATTTAGAAAAGGTCTTTTTTCGTAAAATAGCCGCTGCTGCAACCGTTAGATTTCCGAGAAGCTTTTACGGGAAATCTTTGGCAAAAGTTAATGCAACGCTAGGGGCGGATTATAACCGTTAGAAATTGAATCCGCGTCTTTTCGACGAAATAAGCCCGATCACAACCGTCTGCTATGAACGTTTTTGTCAAGCCCTCCGTGTGAGAGGTGCCTGAGCACGTGGCGCGAGAGCAAAAATGCGAGCGACGGTCGGCACGCTGCTATCCGTGGGTTGGTACCACATGTTATGCCTTCGTCAAGGAGAGCTCTTGCAAGCTAGAAGCGCACGTTCAGTTACTCACCTAGTGCAAACGGTTGACGCAAATTCTCTCCCGGAACCTTCGTTTGCTCCCGGGCCTCGTGCTCAGGCGTGAGCTTGTCAAGCGCTTTTCTTGACAAGCGGTTAGGTTCAAATCAACACTTTTCCTATTCCTCATTGGAAATGAGGAACGCCTCACGGCGAGTGTGGGGGTGCAGGGGGCAACGCTCCCTGCGTCTCCCCAAAGGGGACGGAAGGGGCGTTAGTTAGCCACCGGTTGTTCCACCGTTCGAGCAACAGCCCATATGAACCCGGTTAGCTCCCTGGCCACCGCGCCTACGGCCACATTTTTGTGTTTGTTCTTTCCAAAAATGAGATGACGGTATTTGTAATGCAATCTTTCTTGCGCTTTCCACGACAACAGTTGTATATCGGCCGGCATGCCATCCAAACGCTTGGCGAGATCTCCTTTCACCGCAGGCCGATGACGGTAGCTCCAGGCGGATTCCACCAAGGATCGGCGCAAGCGCCCGTTACCGGCTTTGGTCATACTTCCGCGCCGAGTACTCAGGCCGGTTGAACTCTCACGAGGAACCAACCCTAAATACGCCATGAGTTGGGCCGGGGAGCGGAAGCGAGTAAATGAACCGATCTCAGCAGCTAGAGTGACGGCCGTCAGTAGTCCAATCCCACGCAGGGACTGAAGCACCCGAATCAGAGTTGCCTTGGAGCCGACCGTGGCTTGCTGAACCAAGGCTTTTTCCAAACGCCCCATCCGCTGCTCGATCTCATTTAAGGTATGGAGCATCTCGTCGAAGGCTACTTGCATGGGCTCATAAGGGAATGTCAGTTGCTCCAGCCAGGAACGGTACTTCCGGGTCCAACGACGCTTTATCGTAGCCGGCGGTTCGATTTGATGGCGGAGCAGGAACTTCAATATCCGCTGGCGTGCCCGATGCGCGTCCTCTTTGGCGGCCTCCCGGGCGCGAACCAACTCCCGCAAAGCCTCGTCTTCCCGCTCCGGGACGTAGACAGGAGTCAATTCTCCTGCACGAAACAGACGGGCAAGCTGCTCGGCGTCCCGTCGATCCGTCTTCACGTGATCGCCAGGGCGTTTGGGAATAAGCGACGGAGCAATGACAACGCAATGGGCTCCCATGGAGGTGATCCAGCGATAGGTTTCGTAACCTGTCGGACCTGCCTCATAACAAAACGATAGCGTTTCGGCCGGTCCCAGTTCTTTGATCAGCTTGCGCAGCGCCGCCGGGGTGTGAGGAATGCTCCCGTAATAGCGAGGAGTTTCACCGCTTGCATCTGCAATAGCAACCGAAATTTTTTCTTTGGATACATCTAAACCGACGAATTTTGTGGTAGACTGCATAGTATCAGCTCTCCTTTGCTATGTAGCTCTGAAATGGTTTGGTTTTCACTATCCATTTTAACCTACGAGATGTAGCAATATGGAGGGCTGTCTTTTGTTTACGTTCATCATAGCTAGCGAAAGACTGGAGATCCGGGACGCAGAGACGCAGGGTCGTTAACTCCATACGAATGGATGGCTAACTGACTTTGTCGGGAGATTTCCCGGAAATCAATCACACCCATAAGCCAACTCCCGACTACTCCCACTCCTGCGCAAACCGCCGGCGCTGCTCCCCTTTGCCGCGGGGAGCGCCGCCTTTGCCGGAACCGGCCTTGGCGGCGCTTTTGCCGGCCCCGGCCTTGGCCGCGCGCTGCCGGCTTTGCTCTTTGGCGGCCTGAAATTTAAGCTCCCGCTGCGTCTTAAGGTAATTGTCCAGCCGTTTACGCTCAAGCTGTCCGGTGCGCAGCGCTTCCCGGACCGCGCACCCGGCCTCCTGCTGGTGCCGGCAATCGCTGAAGCGGCACGCCTTGGCCAGCTCCTCGATGTCGCTGAACGCTTCCGCCCAGCCGCCGTCATCGTCCCACAGCTGCAGCTCGCGCATCCCCGGCGTGTCGATCATGACCGCGCCCTGGGGCAGCACGAACAGCTCCCGGTGCGTCGTCGTATGCCGGCCGCGGCTGTCGTCCTCGCGCACGCTCTGGGTCCGCTGCATCTCCTCTCCGGCCATCCAGTTAAGGATGGTCGATTTTCCGGCGCCGGACGAGCCGGTCAAGGCGACCGTCACGCCCGGTTTAAGCAGCGCATCCACCTGCTCCCGCCCCCGGTTTTCCATGGCGCTGACCACGATAACCGGCACCCCGGGCGCGATTCCCTCCGTCTCGCTGACGTAACGCTCCGGATCGGGGCATAGATCCGCTTTGCTCAGAACGATCACCGGCGACGCCCCGCTGTTCCACGCCATAATCAAATAGCGCTCCAAACGCCGCAAATTGAAATCCAGATTCAGCGCGGCCACCACAAACAACAGATCGACATTGGCCGCGACGATTTGCTCGGCCGGTACCGAACCGGCGGCGCGCCGGGAGATCCGGCTGGTACGCGGAAGCAGGCCGTGTATCACCGCATCCTGGCTGTCGTCCGCCAGAAAACGGAGCGCCACAAAGTCGCCTACCGCCGGAAATTCGCTGCGCTCGCCAAGCTCATGCTGCAGGCGGCCGGACATTTCCGCCCAGCCTTCGCCCCGCTCCGTAGCCACGCGGTATTTGCGTCCGTGGTCGGCCACGACTCTGCCCGGCCATACCTGCCCAAGGCCCAGCCCTTTTAATGCGGTTTCCCGCTCATGATTCCATCCTAAATTGGTCAAATTCAATCGGGTATTCCTCCTAAAATGATATCGTTCGGTTTGATTTTTCGCGGTCTCTTGGCGGATCTGCAGCAAGCTAAAACAGCGCAAAAAGACGCGAGGTTCTTCGCCCCGCGCCCGCTTTGGAAGTCGCAGGAAAACCGGCCCCCATTTCCGCGCGCACACGCTCATGCAATCGGAATTAGGGCACTGTTCCCTGCGCAGTTTCTCCCGGCCGCCTAGCGAAATTCGCCGGCGGCCACAGCAAAAAGCCGCGGGACGACAATACGGTCCCGCGGCTGGGTAATCCTGCACCTTATGGCTAGCTTTCATTCATTAACAAAAGGTTAGCGTTAGATGCTTTTCCGCCAAGCAGGCCGTACTTACGTCAAAAGTTTCATGAACATCAAGCTTAGACACATGGACTTTTTTCATAATTACCAGCCTCCTTCAAGATTTTGTATTCATCATATTGGATCGGGCAGGCTTTGTCAATCCTTCCACTTGTAAAATGCCCCTACCCGGTTATTGCTCCGTTCCCGCAAGTTCCTCCAGCAGAGGGGGAATTTCGTCCAACCCATAAACGGAACGCCAAGGTTCTCCTCCGGCCAGCTCCGCGTCCCAGGCATGTTTGCGCCGCAGCCAAATCCCGCGAATCCCGACCTGCGCCGCCCCCCAAATATCGTTGCGGGGATGGTCGCCGACGATCACCGCCTTCTCCGGGGTTACGCCAAGCCGCTCCAACGCCAGCCGGTAAATTTGCGGATCCGGCTTGCGGATGTCCACGTCCCCGGATACGACGATCGTGTCAAAATACGGCCGCAAGTGGAGCAAATCGATTTTTCCGTGCTGCAAACGGCTTATTCCGTTGGTGATGATGCCTAACCGGAGGCCCCGCGAGCGGCAGGCTTCCAATGTCTTGGCCGCGTGATCCATCGCCTTGGCGTGGGTCATATAGTTGCGGTCATAATAAGCCTTTAGTTCCTCCAGGTCGGGCCGCTTCTTCCACGGCAAATGTTCGATCAGCTCCCGGAAGAAGCCCTCTTTCGGCCGGTATCCGTCGGCGTCCCTCTCGATCATATAATCAATCAGCCTGTTCCGCTCCTCTTCTTCCAAGACAGGCACCAGGCATTCCCGCGCCAACTGTTCCGCAAACCGGCGAAACGTATGGTCCCGGTCCATCAGCGTATTATCCAAGTCAAACAACACCGCTTCTAGCTGCAATTTTAAGTTCCCTCTCTCCCCACTTATTCTCTTTCTCTATTGTAAAACAGGCTGTCAAATGAAAAAAGCGCAAGGCCCTGACCGGGCCCTGCGCTCCAGGCTCACATAACACGTCTGGGGCGGTGGGTTAACAGCATCTCCTGCTCCGTAACATACAGCGGAAACGGCGGCATTTCCTTGAGGTAGTGCTCCCGCATTAACAGCCGGTAATCCACCTGGAGCTCGCGGGACTGTTCCAGCACCGGAAGTTTCCCCTGTTCATCCATGTAAGTATCCACCGCAGGCTGAACCATGTCCAAGTAATAGGGAATCAGGCGGTCGGTTTCATCAAAAATCTCATAGGTTTCCCTGGACAGAAAAAATCGTTGCTTCGTAATGCCGCCCAAATAACGCGACAATCGCTTCATTTCCAGACTTCCGTCAGGAAGCAGCAGCGATAACCGGTTTACGCCTTCGGGCATGTCGGCCTCAAAACGCAATACGGCCTGCCTCACCTCGTCGAGCGAAACCGAAACGGTATCCGGGGCTCCGGCGCGAGTTGGTTTTGGTTTTCTTTTGAACCACGACAGCATGTACGGCACCTCCCTAAATCTATCAAATTTATGGCAAGCGCTTACAATATTAGTTTACTCCAAATTTTACGTTTTGAGACAGCCGCGCTTCAATTGTCACTCAATGGACACAACAAGGCCTGATTTCGCCAAAAAACCGTTAATGTCTGGCTATTCTTTGGCATTTGCTGTAGGATGGTATTGTTTTGAAAATTCTTTTTGAAAACCAAAAAAAACAACAAACACAGGAGGAACCCATGCAGGATGTCATCATCATCGGAGCAGGGCCATGCGGACTGTCGGCAGCGATCGAATGCCAGCGGCGCGGACTGCATGTGCTCGTTCTCGAAAAACATTGCTTAGTTCATTCCATCTACTCTTATCCAACCCATATGCAATTTTTCAGTACGGCCGAGCTGCTGGAAATCGGGGATGTGCCGTTTGCTACGCCCAATGACAAGCCTTTCCGCCATGAAGCGCTGGCATATTACAGAAAAGTGAGCGACTTCTACAACGTCCCGGTATCGGCTTATGAGGAAGCCACGGAAGTCCAGCGGCAGCCGGACGGTACGTTTATCGTGCGCTCCGTCAAGCGCGGCGGGGAACACACGGAGTACGCGGCACGAAATGTGATCATTTCGACGGGGTATTTCGATCACCCCAATATTTTGGGCATTCCGGGAGAAAATACCGATAAAGTGTCCCACTATTTCCAGGAGGCGCATCCGTATACCGGCACCAAAGTGACGATTATCGGCGGCAGCAACTCGGCCGTGGACGCGGCGCTGGAGCTCGTTCGCGTGAACGCCGAGGTCACCGTCGTCTACCGGGGTGACGATCTTTCCGGCAACATCAAGCCTTGGGTGCGGCCGATCTTCGAAAGCCTGGTCAACAAAGGCAAAGTCGATCTGCGGCTAAACTCCCGGGTGATAGAAATCCATCCGGATCATGTGGTCGTCGAGGCCAACGATAGCGGCGAAACAACGGCGCTGATCAACGATTTCGTGCTGGCCTTGACCGGATTCCGTCCGGACCGCAAACTGCTGTTTGGCGCCGGGGTGGAAATGGCCGGCGATATGGAGAAGCCGGTGTTCGATCCGGAAACGATGGAGACGAACGTGCCGGGGTTGTACGTCGCGGGCGTCATCGCCTCGGGCCGCAACGCCAACGAGGTGTTTATCGAAACCGGGCGCGGCCACGGCAAGCTGATCGCGAAGCATATTTTGGCTTCCCGTTCCGCCGAAAAATAACGCCCCAAAAGGGGCAAGGCCCGGTTTGGATTTCTCCATAGGAGGAGGTGCAAAGCACCATGAATCAAATCGATGTCACGGCGCTGCTGCTGTTGCTTCTGGCCGCGCTCGGGATCTTCAGCAGCAATATGCCGATCACGGTGGCGATGATCGTCCTGCTGCTGCTGCGCGTGCTGCATTTGAACAGCACGTTTCCCTGGCTGGACAAGTACGGTCTGACGATCGGCATCATCATTTTAACCATCGGCGTCATGAGCCCCGTCGCCAGCGGGAAAATCTCGATCCAGACGCTGTGGGCATCTTTTCTCAACTGGAAATCGCTGCTCGCCATCGGCGTCGGCATGCTTGTCGCCTGGCTCGGCGGCCGCGGCGCGGCGCTGATGGGCAGCCAGCCGACCGTCGTGGCGGGGCTGCTCATCGGCACGGTGCTCGGCGTCGCCTTTTTCCGCGGCGTCCCCGTCGGCCCGCTGATCGCCGCCGGGATTTTGTCGCTGGTGATCGGGAAGCTGTAGGCTGCCGCACCCTCCGCCCTGCCGATAGGACCTAAACGAGGGGCAGTCACCTTAAGTTCACGTAAGTCCAAGCTGATAATCGGCCGGCAACGGCTTCCGATGCTAACGGACCCAGATGCCGCTATTCGCACCATTTCCCGGTATTTCCCAAGCTTACGGACTCAGCGGGCCAGCGGGCGTTATTTGCTCTCAATGAGCATACTCTTGTGCCATTCGGCCAAATAACGCCCACCCAGTCCGTTAGGGGCAAAATCAGCTTGTTTGGGCCCGGATAATTTCGTTCAGGTCCGTTACGAAAGAGAATAGCGGAACTTTTAGAGCTAGAATAAAAAGTGGACACCTCGTTAAGAGAAAAAGATAATGGAACTATCTGAGGAGGTGTTCACATGGGTGAACAACGGAAACGATATAACGAAGAATTTAAGAGACAAACGGTAAAATATCTCCAAGAACAGACAAAGTCGGTGGAGGACGTAGCCTTGGAGCTAGATATCCCAGCAAAGACATTGCATTCCTGGAAGGCGAAATACCGTGAGTTTAAGAACGAACCCATCACAAACGTCGAACGCGTTCGGGAACTCGAACAACTCTTGAAAGACAAAGAGCGTGAACTCCGCGAAAGCCAGCAGCGTATCGCCGATGTGGAAGAGGAACTGGCCATCGTAAAAAAAGCAGTGCACATCTTCAGCAAACCAAAGAAGTAAGGTTTCAGTTTATTGAAGATCACCGCTCCGAGTTTTCTTTGGAGAAGATGTGCCAGGTTTTTAGAGTTTCCCGGAGCGGCTACTACAAATGGCGAAACAAAAAGCCGAGTGAGCGAGCATTGCGTAAGTTACACCTGCTGAAAAGGATTACTTATCACTTCAACGATTCCGAGCAGCGTTACGGGGCCCCTAAAATCACGTACTTGCTGAATCAGGAAGGCGAGAACGTAACGGAGAGGACGATTGGTTTATACATGCGGGAGCTCGGCTTTCGCGCCTGTGTCGCACGTAAATACAAAGTGCAAACTACCGATTCTAACCATGACTTACCGATTGCTCCCAATATCCTTAACCAGCAGTTTCAAGTGAACAAACCCAATAAGGTTTGGGTTACCGACATTACGTACATTCCTTGTAGAGAAGGTCGGCTGTACCTTGCCAGCGTTATGGACCTATGCACCCGTGAGATCGTGGGCTGGCGTTTGAATGACCGAATGACAACCGATCTTGTTCTGGACGCTCTGAAGGATGCCTATGTGGCCAAAAGGCCTAAAAAAGGGCTCATTCATCATTCGGATCGAGGGAGCCAATATGCGTCCCACGAGTACAGAGAACAACTCAAAATTTACAAAATGACAGCCAGCATGAGCCGCAAAGGCAACTGCTACGACAATGCTTGTATTGAATCCTTTCACAGCATCCTCAAGAAGGAGTTGATTTACTGCAAGCGATTTAAGACCAAGCAGCAAGCCTATGACGAGATCTACCGTTACATTGAATTCTTCTACAACCGAAAACGGATCCATGGTTCACTCGGCTATTTGTCACCGGTTCGCTTTGCTGCGCAATTTAATAAGAGAAAAGTTGCTTAAAAGGGTGTCCACTTTCTTGACAGAGGTCCATTTTTGTATCTATTTCCTCGTTGTGAAGGTTGCTTGGTAGAATAGGGGAAAATTATGGTCTTATTTTCTATCCAGCCGCCAAGAACTGTCCTGATTGCTCTCTTCTTCGAAAAATAACGCCATTTTTTCCCTCTATTGCCCGCATTTTCGGTAAATGAACTGAAATAACGTACTTTTTTTCCGTTATTTAATAACTCCCTCACCGGCCGACAATCGGAGCAGGCGGCCTGAGATCGTTGCCGAGCCCGTCATTACCCTACCTCCACCGGGCTTAAATTCTGGATATTGTAGAGCTGCGCATACACGCCTTCCGGTTTAGCCATCAGTTCCTCGTGCGTACCGCGTTCGGCGATTTCGCCGTCCTTCATGACGATGATTTGGTCGGCATGGGTGATCGTGGACAGGCGGTGCGCGACGATCAGCGTCGTACGGCTGTGCGCAAGCTGCAGCAGCGACTGCTGGATCAGATGCTCCGACTCCAGGTCGAGCGCGGACGTCGCCTCGTCGAGGATGAGGATCGGCGGATCCTTCAGGAACACGCGGGCGATGGCGATCCGCTGCTTTTGGCCGCCGGACAGCTTCACGCCGCGTTCCCCGACCTCGGTGTCGTAGCCGCTTGGCAGCTGCATGATGAAATCATGCGCATTGGCCGCTTTCGCCGCAGCGATGACCGCCTCCTCGTTCGCGTCCGGGCGGCCGAACAAAATGTTGTCGCGCACGCTGCCGCTGAACAGGAAATTGTCCTGCAGCACCATGCCGATCCGGCTGCGCAGGCTTTCCATCGTCCACTGCCGGACGTCCCGGCCCCCGACGACGACCTCCCCTTTCTCTATATCGTAGAAACGGGGAATCAAACCGACCAGCGACGATTTCCCGCCGCCGCTCATGCCGACGAACGCCACCGTTTGCCCGGGCGCCGCCGCAAACGAAATATCCTTCAGCACCCACTGCCCTTGCTCCTGGTACCTGAACCAAACGTTCCGGAACGCCACGCCGTGGCTGCCCCGGGGCAGCGCCGCCGCGTCCGGCGCATCGGTCATGTCGTACGGCTGCTCGAGCAGCTCCAGCACCCGTTCCCACGAGGCGGAGGCCTGCGTCAGCGTCGTCGACGCATTGATCAGCCGCTTGAGCGGCGCGTACAAACGGTCCAGGTAGCCGAAAAAGGCCACGAACGTCCCCAAGGTCAGATGCCCCTGAATCACCTGGTAGCCGCCGTATCCGATCACGAGCAGCGGCGCGATGTCGGTCATCGTGTTGATGATGGCGAACGTCCAGGCGTTCCAGCGGCTGTGGGCCATCGCTTTTTGCAAATATTTGCCGTTGATTCCTTCGAATTTCTTGCGGTCGTGCCGCTCCAGCGCAAAGCTGCGGATGACCGAGATCCCCTGAATGCGCTCATGCAAATAAGCCTGAATGCCTGCCAGGGCCGCGGACCGGTCTTTGGTCAGCTTTTTCAGCCGCTTATACAGCACCTTGACCGCGATGGCGTACAGCGGAAAAATCGCGATCGACACCAGCGCCAGCAGCGGGTTCAAATAAAACATAAATCCCAACACGAACACGAGCGTAAACGTGTCCAGCCAGACATTCATCATCCCGACTTCGACGATGTTTTTCGTCTGCTCCGCGTCGTTGATGAAGCGGGAAATGATCTCCCCCACCTTCGTGTTCTGATAATACCTTAGCGATAGCCGCTGCAGATGCCCGTACAGCCGGTTCCGCAAGTCAAACAATATCCGCGCCGTGATAAACTGGGCGAAATACTGCCGCGCATATTCCACCGGTCCGCGGACGATGACGAACAGGAACAGCGTAATTCCCAGTACCATCATCAGCTGC
Source organism: Paenibacillus macerans (assembly GCF_900454495.1). Lineage (NCBI taxonomy): Bacteria > Bacillati > Bacillota > Bacilli > Caryophanales > Paenibacillaceae > Paenibacillus > Paenibacillus macerans. Next base: position 896,191 of record NZ_UGSI01000001.1, on the reverse strand, counting down.
GGCACCTTTTGCCCGGCCGCCATGCTCCCGTTCAGCAATATATCGTCCACCACGTATTTTTGCACGAGCGGGAGCAGCGACGGAATGCCGAACTTCAGCATGCCGATGAACAAGGTTAATATAATCCACTTCGTATAAGGCCGGACAAACGTAAAATAGGCTTTCCAATATTTCAATTTGCGTACACATCCCTCTCCTGAAATGGCAACATATCCCGATTTTGGGGATAAACGCCGATTTTCGTCAAGCAAAGCTGAATTTATAAACCGATTGTGATATACTCCATTATAATTGATAACTCACTATGAAAATAATATAGCAACGAGGCACAGGCCGGTTTAGGAGGATGACCATGTCACGCCGATTTGTCATTGAAGCCGTGATGGTGGCGATTTATGGAGAATTGCTGGTGCCCCAGGCACCTGTTGAATATATTGTACCTTACACCACCGTCATGGAGCTCTATGAATTTCAAAACAGCCCGGAACCGTTGATGAACGATCCGGCCGACGATTTCCACGTCAAACAAAAAATAGCCGAGCTGATCGCTTATTTGGAGGAGCCGCTAAACCGCAAGAAGCTTGAACGCGCGTTAGGCGTGCCCTGGTCCAAAAGCCCGTCCATATTGTTCGGCGATAAAATATCCTGGACCGTCATCAACGCGGTCGACAATGAGCAATACGGCGAATTTCTCGACCCGATCGAAACGGAAATCGTGCTTACCGCGCAGCGGGAGAACGCCCCGATTCTAACCGATCAATTGGAGCTGATCCGGCGGATCATCGAAGCGGAAATGCCGGTTCAAGTGTTTGATATCGGCGATTTTGAATTTGCCATGGAAGACAGCATTATCTGATGAGGAAAAAGACAGAAAAGGCCCGTAAAGATCGGGCCTTGTTTCGTTATGGCATGCGGCTGCTTGCGCTGCCGGCGATAAGGCGGTCAGTTTGGGAGTGCCGCCTCGTATTTATATTCAATGTCGCCAAGCCCCTCGTCATACGTCACATTCAAATGATAGCCGTCCAAATACCACTTATCCTGGTCCTCCATGTAGAACGTGATGCCCTCCACCTCCGAAGTCAAGGCCGGCGATACCGGGCGATCGACTCCGATGCCAAGCGAGAACCCCGGATACAGTTTCCCCCCCGAGCTGTAGCGGGCGAAAAAGCGCACGGCTTGCCCGTTTTTCAGGTTCAACTCCCGTTTAAACCATTCGGCTGCTTCTTGTGTAACGTGGATCATCAGAATCTCCCCTCTCCTTTTTCTCTTATTGTAGACCAAACCGGGCCGATTGCCAAACCCTTGTTCGGAAGCGGAAAAATAAAGTTTGACATCTTCTTGAATCCGGTGATACAATCGGGAACATACGAATCGCATTTTCAAGTAATTACCAATGAAGAAAGGGTGAGCACGGTGTTCAAGTTCAAAGATTCCGATGTACGTCCGCGTACGGATCGCCTACAACCGAATACCGGGGCAGACCCTGCCCGCTTGAAACGAATCGAACGCTAACCGCCAATTGTTATGAAGGGACGGATTCGGCGGCGAAATTATACGCGGGGCTGCTTTTGATAATAAAGCGGCGTACGCGGCATATGTTAAGGTTCTTTAAGGCATATCGTTTACGGACGGTATGCCTTTTTTGCCGTTTTTCAAGCTGTAGAACAACCTGGTATGGAAAAAGGAGGAAATCGCAACATGTTTTCGGTTCTGAAAAATTTGGGCTGGTTTTTTAAGCGTGAAAAGAGGCGCTACACCATCGGCCTGTTCCTGCTCATCGTGGCCGGAATCGCTGAACTCGCCCCGCCGCGGCTGCTCGGCAGCGCCATCGACGAAATCGTGGGCGGCACCGTAACTTGGGGCTCGCTCACGAAATATATTCTGCTCATCATCGGCTTTCTGCTGTTCATCTATCTGACCACCTACATATGGATGCATTCGCTGTTCGGCGGCTCGAACTTGGTCGAGCGGCTGCTGCGCTCGCGTTTTATGAGCCATCTGCTGCGGATGACGCCGCCGTTTTTCGAGCGGAGCCGTACCGGGGATCTGATGGCCCGGGCCACGAACGACCTGCGCTCGGTCGCCCAAACCGCCGGCTTCGGGATGCTGACGCTCACCGACTCGACGGCGTATCTGGCGGTCATTTTTATCGCCATGAGCACGTTGATCAGCTGGAAGCTGACGCTCGCGGCGATCATCCCCCTCCCCTTTATCGCCCTGGCGATGAAGATTTACGGGAAGATCATCCATGAGCGTTACACGCTGGCCCAGGATGCGTTCGGGGACATGAACGATCAGGTGCTGGAATCGATCGCCGGCATCCGTGTCATTCGCGCCTATGTGCAGGAACGGAATGATGAACAGCGTTTTGCCGACATCACCAACGACGTTTACCAGAAAAACCTGGCGGTCGCCAAAGTGGACGCCTACTTCGAGCCGACCATCCGGCTTTGCGTCGGGCTAAGCTATGCGATCGGACTGACGTACGGCATTTATCTCGTCTTTCATAACGAATTAACCCTGGGCGATCTCGTGTCCTTCAACATGTACCTGGGGATGATGATCTGGCCGATGTTTGCGATCGGCGAACTGATTAACATTATGCAGCGCGGCGGCGCTTCGCTCGACCGCGTCAACGAAACGCTGAACGTCAAGCCGGACGTTCAGGACGTGCCGAATCCGGTGCGGGTGGAAACGCCGGAAACGATCGAATTCAAAGACGTCACGTTCCGTTATCCGACGTCGACCGTCAACAATCTGGAGCAGATCGACCTGACGATCCGGCGCGGAGAAACGCTCGGCATCGTCGGCCGGACCGGCAGCGGCAAGTCGACGCTGCTGAAGCAGCTGCTGCACGAGTATCCGCTCGGCAGCGGCGAGCTGACCGTCTCCGGCGTGCCGATCCAGGATATCGCGCTGAAGCAGCTGCACGGGTGGGTCGGGTATGTGCCGCAGGAGCAGATCCTGTTCTCCAAAACGGTCCGCGAGAACATTCAGTTCGGCTTCAAAGACGCGCCGGATGAAACCATCATGGAAGCGATCCGCACCGCCGCATTTGACCAGGACCTGGGTACGTTGTCCGACGGGCTGGACACTCTGGTCGGCGAGAGAGGCGTGGCCCTTTCCGGCGGTCAGAAGCAGCGCGTGTCGCTGGCCCGGGCGTTTATCGCCGACCCGGACATCCTGATTCTCGACGACGCGCTGTCGGCCGTCGATGCGCGGACCGAAGCCCGGATCATCGAAAATATCCGCACCCGCCGGGCCGGCAAAACGACGCTCATCTCCACGCACCGGCTGTCCGCCGTAGAGCATGCCGACTGGATCGTCGTGCTGGAGAAAGGCCGCATCATTGAAGAAGGTACCCACGAATCGCTGCTTGCGCGCGGCGGCTGGTACCGCGAACAATACGAACGCCAGCAGGTGGAATCGAACCTGACTGACTAAGGAGGTGTCCTAAGTTATGCACGCCCATACGGGGAAATCTTTATTCAAATACGCTTTAACGGCCAAAAATACCTTTATACTCGCGCTCGTCATGCTGGCGATCGGCGTAGCCGCCGAACTCGCCGGCCCGTTTATCGCCCGCGCGATGATCGACGATCATATGCTGGCGATCGAACAGCCGTTTTACGAAACGGCAAGCCAGAACGAGAGCACCGTCCTTTACGACGGCCGGTACTTTAAGCGGGGCGACCGCTTTGCGGAAAGCGAAGCCAAAGGCGGTGAGGTGCGCGTGCTGCAGGCCGGAACCAGCTTCCTGTTCATCGATGAGCCGGTCGCGGACGTCACCGGCGACCGCAGCTTTAAGGACGGCGTCCTGACCATCGCCCGGAAGGACGGCACCGTTAGCGAATATCCGGCGCAAAAGCTCAGCGCCTCCGGGCTGTTCGCTTTTTACAAACCCGAGGTTCCCGGCATTATTTCGCTGATTATATGGTACTTCGTTTTTCTGGCCGTCTCCATCGTGATGGAATTTGGCAAAACGTATTGGCTGCAATCGTCCGCCAACAAGGTCATCCGCAAGCTGCGCATGGACGTCTACGCCCACATTCAGCGGCTGCCGGTGTATTTCTTCGACAATCTGCCGGCCGGGAAAGTCGTATCCCGGGTGACGAACGACACGGAAGCGGTCAAAGATTTGTTTATCGCGGTGCTGGCGAACTTTTTTTCCGGGATTATCAATATGCTGGGCGTCTATGTGGCGTTGTTTATTCTCGACGTGCGGCTCGGCCTGATCTGCTTGTTCATCGTGCCGGTCATCTACCTGTGGGTGGTGCTGTACCGGAAATTCGCCACCAAATACAACACGATCATCCGCTCGCGGCTTAGCGAGATCAACGCGATCATCAACGAGTCGATCCAGGGCATGTCGATCATCCGCATTTTCCGCCGCGAGGCGAAAACAAAGGCAGAGTTCGAAAACCTGAACGACGATTATATGAAACATCAGAACAAAATGCTGAACCTGAACGCTTTTACGTCGCATAACCTGGTGAACGTAATCCGCAACCTCGCTTTTGCCGCGGTGCTCTGGTATTTCGGTTCGGCGCAGCTTGGCGGGGACAGCGTTATTTCGCTCGGCGTGCTGTACGCCTTCGTCGACGTGCTGGGGCGTCTGTTCCAGCCGATCACCGGGATGGTCAACCAATTGGCCGCGCTCGACACCTCGATGGTGTCCGCCGGGCGGGTGTTTGCCCTGATGGACGAACCGGGCGAAGACGTCACGGACGGCTCGATGCCGCGTTACAAAGGGAACGTGGAGTTCAAGGACGTATCGTTTGCTTATAAGCAGGATTACGTGCTGAAAAATATTTCGTTCGAAGCGAAGCAGGGCCAAACGGTGGCGCTGGTCGGGCATACCGGGTCCGGCAAAAGCTCGATCATCAACCTGCTGTTCCGGTTTTACGATCCGCAAAAAGGCCTGATCACGATCGACGGCCAGCCGGTGAAGGACCTGCCCAAGCAGTGGATCCGCCGGCATATGGGCATCGTGCTGCAGGACCCTTACCTGTTCACCGGGACGATTCTGTCCAACGTCACTTTGGGCGACGAGCGGATCTCCCGGGAAGCGGCGGAGCAGGCTTTACGCGACGTCGGTGCAACGCGGATTCTCGCGCATCTGCCCAAAGGGCTGGACGAACCGGTCGTGGAAAAAGGCAGCACCCTTTCCGCCGGCGAACGCCAGCTGATCTCGTTTGCGCGGGCGCTTGCCTTCGACCCGGCCATCCTGATTCTCGATGAGGCGACCGCCAACATCGATACGGAAACCGAAGCGCTGATCCAAAACGCGCTGGAGGTGTTGAAGCGGGGCCGGACCACTTTCATCATCGCGCACCGCTTGTCCACGATCCGCAGCGCCGACCAGATCCTCGTGCTGCATCGCGGCGAAATCGCCGAGCGCGGCACCCACGATGAGCTGCTCGCCATGGGCGGACGGTACTATCAAATGTACCGCCTGCAGCACGGAGGCGCGGAAGCGCCCGGCGCGCCGGCGGCAGGCCAGCCCTGGGCGCCGGTGGCTAATCCGCGCTGACAAAAAAAACTTCAGACCCGCTTATTAGGCGGTTCTGAAGTTTTTTTTAGTTTAAAGAAATCTGTAAATTTTCACATGTGCGTTTTGGTCAAGGCAGTTTCTTAACCTCCACCGTATATTGGCTGGAGATGTACGTCTCTGCCCTCGTATCGGAAATGACCTGAATATAATTCATGCCCGGTTCGGGGGACAGCAGTTCGTAATAGACGGTGGCCTTGTCGCCGGAGAACTCCACTTTAGCTACACGGATGCCGTATCCCGGGTTCGGCTGCTCGGCGCGGGTGAGCACCACCTTGTTGATTTGGTCGTTTACTTTTTCGACTTGAAAGCTTACGTTATCCTGCATCCCCTGTTCGGCTTCCTTGTATTTATCGATGTATTCGGCCGCATTATATACGAGCCGGGCCGCTTCAATGCGGGTTATGGTATCCTGCGGATGGAATTTGCCCTGCTCGTCCAGGCTGGCGATCTTCATTAGCAGCAGCTGCTGGATGTGGCCCGAATATTCCACGGTGATCTGATCGGCATCGGCGATTTCGATGAACATTTTGACCATTGGATAGTCGCCAGTCGTACCTACGGCCTGCACCAAAATATCGGCAAAAGCTTCCCGCGTCAGCTCGGCATTGGGGTCAAAGTCTTTGGGCAGCTTGATACCTTTGTCTGCGGCGATCCGCAGCGCGGAGGAATACCATTCATCCTTGGCGGGAACCTGTGATTTGGCGGCGTCCTTCACTTTGAGACCAAGCCCGTTGACGATCATCGTCACCGCCTGTGCTCCAGTCAGTTTGCCCATGGGAACGAACTTGTCCGGCGTAATTCCTTGGATGATTCCTTTTTGTTGCAGTGACTCGGTAATACCGGCGTCATCTCCCTGCACATCGCTGAAAGCAGAAACGGAAGTCGTCAAAAGCAGCGAACCGGCCAGCAGCAGAGCGGCTGAAAGTTTCAATTTTGGCGTTTTTTTCATATCTCATCACCTCTGTCCCCCTAGACGGGAGGCCCGCCCAAAAGGTTGCAGTAATTTCCGTTTCACAAATTTATGTGTGCTCGTAATTGTTCGGCAGCAGACGGTAGACAGTAGACAGTAGACGGTGCGGCTTAATGGTTATTTGACTAACCTATTCGTTTGAAGTTAACAGCCCCTGCTTTCTGGATCTCCAGTCTTTTTCTAACGGTTGTACTCGAGCTTATTTCGCCAAAAAGACGAGAATTCAATTTCTAACGGTTGTGGTTGATCTTATTCAGTGAAAGAGGCTCGAATTCGTAGAAGAAAAGCGAAATAAGCTCTGTCACAACCGTTAAATTTAATTTCACCTCTATTTTATCAAAATAACGGCGATCACAACCGCTAGAATGACAAACTAGGCTTAAAGGCACGCATCTTCATCCTAACTATTCAGTTTTCCAGCACGATGGTATTGGGATCAGGGCCTCAAGGGGGAGAGGGACGCTGAACAAATAAGCCAAGTTGCTTGAGAAACTCCGGCGAAAAAAATAAGTACAAAAAATGTCGTTATTCCGGCGATATCCGCCCATTTGAGAGGAATAGAGGCGATTTATGCCGCTATTTTCCTCCGTCGTAAGGAAATGCCGGTAATCTTCCCCATTTATAGGAATATAAGTATATAAAATGCCCCTAATGAGGATGTACACGCCCAGCTCCGGATAATAAGCACATAAATTGCCGTTATTTTGAACGCCGGCGGCAGGCCGTTCCATTTAACTGGCTGTCAAGCGCCGATACTTAGGTTGAGCCCCACTTTTCACCTCTGTTTCACAGTTCCCAGAACGCTTTGCTGCGGCGCGTGCCGGCAGTGGGCGGGGGGGTTGGACGACTTGGTCTATCCGTCCCGCCGCTTTCGGAAATCGAGGTCCATCCGGCCCGATTTTCTGCACCGCTTCTACGCTTGTTTGCGTTCAAGCTCTTTTAAGCGCCGCGCGATCAGCTCCCGGTCGAAATGCTCGCCGATGAACACGGCCACATCCGGCACCTCGCCTTGCGGCGTAATTTTCAAGTAATCCGCTTCCCGGTAGGCGTATTGGAACAGAAAGCGGCTGGCCGTGTCGGTAAAGGTCAAAACGCCTTTGCCCCGGTACACTTCGCGCGGCAGCTCGGCAATAAACCGTTCGAACTCTTCACTGTCCACCGGCCCGTTAAAATAGTGCGTATACACGGTAACATGCTCATGCGAAGTATGGGGGTAATGGTGATCGTGATCGTGGTTATGGTTATGGTTATGGTCATGGTTATGCTCATGGTCATGTGACGCAAATTCGTGCTCACGTTCATGCTTGCGCTCGTGTTGATGCTCATGTTCGTGTCTGTGTTCGTTCTTATGTTTGTGTTCGTGCTTGTGTTTGTTCTCCAGTTCGTGCTCGTGCTTGTGCTCATGTTGATGCTCGTGTAAAGGTTCAAGTACTTGCCCATGTTCGTGCCCGTGCCCATAGTCGTTCTCTTCATGACCAAGCCGGAGATCGCGCCCCCCGGAACCGGACCGTCCTCCGCTCAACAAACCGGGAATGTCGACCTCACATTTCACGGTGGACACGATTTGCGCGTATGGGTTTAGCTTGCTCAGTAAATCGATCATTTCCCGCTGCCGCCCCCCGCCGATCATATCGATCTTGTTCAGGATAAGGACGGACCCGCAGCGGATTTGTTCCAGCATTAAACGGTAGGTTTTCCCCTTTTGCAAATCGTGCAGTTCGGCCAAATGCGCCGCGTCCACGACGGTGATCATCGGTTTTATCTCCAGCTTCAAATACAGCGACACTTCGGTGACCGCGTCGAATATCTCCAGCGGATTGCCCGCCCCGGTCGCCTCGATGACGACCAGATCCGGCTTTTCCGCCGAGATCAGCTCGGCCATCTGTACGCTTAAATCCCCGCGGATCGTGCAGCAAATGCAGCCTCCCAGCATTTCCGCCATCGGCACTTCGCCCGGGACGAGCAGGCCGTCCAGGTTGACGTCCCCGATTTCGTTCATGATGACAGCCGGGCGCAAACCTTTATCCTGCCAAAACCGCAGCAATCGCTGCAGCAGCGTTGTTTTACCGCTCCCCAAAAATCCGGACAATATATATACTGGCGTAATTTTCTCCATGACTTCCCCTCTTCTCCTTCTAGGCTGACCACCATGCTATGGTTGGGCGGCATTCGTTCCATCTGTACGAATGCGAGTTTACACCAAGCGGCAAGGACATGCAACCCTATTTCAAGCCCTATTTCACGCCGCTGTTTCCCCCCCCTGTTTCAAGCCGCTGTTTCACACTCTTTTTTAAAGTCGCTGTTTCACACTTTATTTCAACCCCTATTTCACGCCGCATTTCATGCCGAGATGTTTTGCCTAGGAAGTGATAAAATGGGATTAACTCTATCTCAACCTGAAAGGAATCGATTTAAAGATGAGATCTGTAGATGAACATCGGAATGAAGCGCCGGATCAAGTATCATGCCTGGTGGTCACGGTATCTGACACGCGGACGGAAGAAACGGACAGCAGCGGCCGGCTGATCAAAGAGCTGCTGCAGCAGAACGGTTACCGGGTTGCCAGGTACGTCATCGTCAAAGACGATTACGACGGGATTCGCCAGCTGCTGCGCGAAGCGGCCTCCGACCGCAGTATCGAAGCGGTGCTGCTTACCGGCGGAACCGGGATCGCGCCCCGGGACACAACGTATGAAGCGGTCCGCAGCTTGCTGAATAAAGAGATGCCCGGATTCGGCGAAATTTTCCGCTATCTCAGCTTTACCGAGGATATCGGTGCCGCCGCGATTCTTAGCCGGGCGATTGCCGGAACGATCAGCAACAAAGCCGTGTTTTCCATGCCCGGTTCGCAAGGGGCCGTCAAACTCGCCATGGAGCGGATCATTATCCCCGAACTGCGCCATGTGATGCGGGAAATTTACAAAAAATAATATCCAAAAAAATAACCAACCTCTTACCGGGTGCGGCCCTGAAAAAGAGGTTGGTTATCGCTTCATAATTATTGGGCGGTGCGGTCCTGCATCCGCATCAAAAGACGGTCAAAGATCGTTTTCATTTGCTCGCGATATTGACTGTTTTTTTGCGCCGTGGAGGCGTAAACCAACGCCGCGTTGTCCCGGGTCCGTATGACGGAAGCCTGGCTGGCTGCAGCAGCCGCGTGAAGCCCCTTCTTTCCATCGCCGGAGCCGTAAATTTCCGTCATTTCGCGAATCCGGTCCTGCTCGCTGGGGAAAACGTGAACGATGATGAAATGCCGCGCGTCTCCGTTAATGAAATAACTGTAGCTGATATTCCCATCAAGCCCTTCGGCATACGTTTCATGCGTTAAACGGATTCCCCGCTCGGCGCACTCCGCCTTTAACGAACGCAGCAAGGAGGTGTTGAGCGTCGTTCCGCTCGTCAGCTGCCTGTGGTTGCCCTTCCGGTAGCTGTTCATATTGTATTTTTCCATTTCCTGCTTCGCCACTTTTTGCATCCCATTACCGCAGCCCGTGGACAGCGATACCGCCAATACCAGGCCAAGACCGAGTTTACACCAATTCATGTCAATACCCCACCTTTGCACAAAGCTTTCGCTTGCCGCTCCGATGGGGTTAGGGTGTCTCATATGCGCCCAGTTTATACCATCCTCTGGGTCTAATCTTTAAAAACGATCACCTGCCGGCCAACGGCCTGGCCGGAAAGGATCGTTTCCAGCGTTTGCGGAAGCTGCTCAGGGGGATATACGTTAATCCCTTCGTTCAGCGCGCGCTCCGGCTTCCATTCCCCGGCCAGCCGCTGCCATAACTGAAGGCGCAGCGGCGTCGGGCAAAAGACGGAATCGATGCCAAGCAGATTCACGCCCCGCAAAATAAACGGATAAACGGTGGTTTCCACGTTACCGCCCGCAGTCAGTCCGGACAAGGCGACAGAACCGCCGTATTTGACCGCTTTAAGCAAATCGGCCGTCATCGCGCCGCCAACCGGGTCGACGATGGCTGCCCAGCGTTCCTTGCCGAGCGCCCCTTTGGCTCCGGACGATGCCTCTTCCCGCGAGATCACGTCGGACGCGCCAAACGCCAGAAGTTTTTCCCTTACACCGGTTTTGCCGGTGACGGCAACGACTTCAAACCCCAGTTTGGCGAGAATGGCCACGGCCATGCTGCCGACGCCGCCGGTCGCCCCCGCGACAAGGACGGGGCCGTCCTCCCGCGCCAGCCCGTTATCGAGCAGGCGTTGTACGGACAATGCCGCCGTAAAGCCGGCGGTGCCGATCGCCATCGCCTCCTGGGCCGTCAGCCCCTGCGGCAGCGGCACGAGCCAGTCCCCGGGCACCCGGGCGATTTCGGCAAAGCCGCCTTCATGCGTTACGCCCAGCACGTAGCCGGTGCACAGCACCAGATCCCCGGGCCGAAACCGCGCATCGCGCGATTCGGCGACTTCTCCGGCCAAATCGATCCCGGGGATAAACGGATACTTTCTCACGATTTTGCCGTCCGGAATGCTCGCCAGTCCGTCTTTATAGTTGACGCCCGAATAGTGGACGCGAATCGTGACCTCGGCATCGGGCAGGTCGGACAAGCCGATCGTCTCCAGCCCGGCGCGAAATCCCTGCTCGTCCTGATGCACGCGGAAGGCGCGAAATTGTTGTTCCATTGTTTTTCCTCCTTTAAGAGGTAGTTCAAAAAGTGCTGTGAACACTCATTTTACATCAAAGATAAGGATGCTCATGCTTGGCCAGCAGCATCTGCCAGCGGCGCTCGACCTCCCGTTCAAATTCGGCCAGCGCTTCGGCATTTTCCGGCTTCGTTAAATGGCGGGTTTTGCCCATCGTTTTCAGCCAGTCCGTCAACGGCACACGTTTACCCTTCTCCTCCGGGTTGTACGTAATCGTCGTCTGTCCATGCTCGACTTCGTACAGCGGGAAAAAGCAGGAGTTCACCGCCGCATCGACGATATTTGTGCCCTGGTCGTCGGGGCTGATCCAGTTGAGCGGACAGGCTATCAATATTTTACCATAAACCAGCCCTTCGTTTTGCGCATACCACTGCGCTTTGGCCGCCTTTTTCACCAAATCCTGAGGATAAGCCTCGCTGCCCGTAAAGACGTAAGGGATGTTGGTCGCCGCCATAATTTGCGCCGTGTCTTTATGCTGGAACGCCTTCCCTTTTTGCACCTTGCCGATATTGGACGTGGAAGTCCGGTGGCCCAGCGGTGTCGAATAGGACAATTGCGCCCCGGTGTTCATGTATCCTTCGTTATCGTACTCGATGATTATCATTTTGTGATTGCGCAGCGCGGCCCCGATCGCCGGTCCCATGCCGATATCCATCCCGCCGTCGCCGGTGACCATCACGAACGTAAAGTCGTCCTTCAGGCCAAGATCGTCCAGTTCGCCCCGGCGTTTTCTTTCCCAAAACATCTCGACGACCCCGGACAGGGTGGCCGCGCCGTTCTGGAACAGGTTGTGAATATAGGTCGCCTTGTGGGAGGAATACGGATACCCTGTCGTTACGACCATCGCGCAGCCCGTATGGAACAGCGCCACGATATCGCCTTCGATCCCTTTGAAAAACAGCTCCAAACCGGAGAAAATCCCGCAGCCCGGACAAGCGCCGTGGCCCGGAGCGATCCGCTTCGGCTTCTTCGTAAGCGAGCGCAGCGGCGGAATCCGCACGCCCAGTTTGCCGGTTTCTTCGTTCCGGGTAACGGTGATCAGCCCGGTCTTCAAATCTTCGAATTTGAGCGGATTCAGCACCCGCTTCGGCGTTTTGTCCGGATCGCCCGGCGTATGGCCGTAATAATCGAACGGAACCTCAACATGTCCCTTCTCCGCGGCATCGATCGCCAGCTTGAAAAAGTGATGTCCGTCTTCGGCGTAAAACTCTTTGCCCCCGAGGCCGTAGATCCGGCTGATCACCTTCGTTGTATGGTTGCCGTGCGTAAACAGCGCCGCCTTGATCTCGTTGACCATGTTTCCGCCGTACGCCCCGTAGGAATCGCCGCGGTCGCCAACGGTGATCGCCTTGACGTTTTTGAGCGCCTCGGCGATTTGCTTCTGCGGGAACGGGCGGATCATGTTCGGCGCGATCGAGCCCGCTTTGATGCCTTGGCGGCGCAAGTCGTCAACCACGTCCTTGATGATTTCGGACGCCGAATTCATCAGGAAGACCGCGACTTCCGCATCCTCCATCCGGTACAGATCAAGCACCTTGTATTCCCGGCCGGTCAGCGCCTCGTATTCGCCGGCAATGCGCTCGAAAACGCGTTCCGCGTTGTACATCGCCACAGACTGCTGGTAGCAGTTGTTGATATAATCGGGCTCGTTCATATACGGGCCGACCGTGATCGGGTTGTTGCGGTCAAGCGTATGCGCAAACCCGGCCGGCGGACGTTCCCCGATGAATTTCAGCACGTCTTCTTGTTTCGCGAAGGTATGCACCCGGCGTTTTTGATGCGACGTAAAATAGCCATCCGAAGCGACGAGCACCGGCAGCCTTACCTCCGGATCCTCGGCCAGCTTGATCGCCATGATGTTCATGTCGTAAACGGCCTGCGGATCGCGGCACATCAGAATCGGCCAGCCGGTATTCAGCGCAAAGTACAGGTCCGAATGGTCGCCGTGGATGTCCAGCGGCCCGGAGATCGCCCGGCAAACCAGATTCATGACCATCGGGAAGCGGGTTCCCGACTGCACCGGCATTTGCTCCAGCATATACAAATAGCCTTGCGCGCTGGTCGCGTTAAATACCCGCCCGCCGGCAGTGGAAGCACCGTAGCAAATCCCGGCGGAGCTGTGCTCGCCGTCCGAAGGAATAAGCTTGATGTCATGTTGGCCGTTCGCTTTCATCAAATCGAGAAACTGCGCGACCTCCGTGGACGGGGAAATCGGAAAATACCCCATGATATGATAATTGATCTGGCTCGCGGCATAAGCGGCCATTTCGTTGCCCGACTCATACACGACGCGCTGTTCGACCGTGCCGGCGCGGCGTTCTGTTTCAATATCGATCGCCATATGTTTGTACCACCTTTCCCCTTAATATTAATGAACCGCCAAATCGAACAGATGCGGAACCCGATGCTCCTCCGCATAACCGTCTTCTTCCCGCTCCCCGGACAAAGCGTCCGTCGGACAAGCGTGAACGCATTTCAGGCAGCCTTTACAGTACTGGTAATCGATGCCTTTCAGGAACATCTGCGGCCGCCCTTTTTTATCCGGCTGTTCTTCCCATACAAAGCAATTGTCCGGACAAACATTGTCGCAAGCCGCACAATTGATGCAAGTTTCCGCTTTAAAATGCGGCATCATCCCGGAGCGGGAAATGCTGAGATCTTTCAGAATGCTGTTGCCCGGATTGACGACAATACCGCCGATCGGCTGGGTTTCATACCCGAGCATCGGCGTATCGGCGCGTACGAAAGCGGGCATGCTGACTCCTTCCGGCAGCGCAAACGTTTCAAACACAACCTCGTTATATCCGCGGTCAAACGTCGCCAAAGCAGGCGCCACCGTCTGCGGATATTTCTTCTCCAGCGATTTGCGGATAACGTCTTTCATCGTTTCCGGATCAAGGAACGGGCATAACCGGAACAAAGCCCCGAGCATCGCCATATTGACCCGGTTCTTCTCCTCAAGCGCGATCCCGGTCGCATCGATGACGGCGATCGTCCCGCCGACAAGCTTCATTTTTTCCTTGAGCTCCTGCGGAGTTTTGCGCGAATTGACAAGTACGGTGCTGTCCTCGTAAATTCCGCTGATGACGTTCACCGTTTTGGACAACGCCTCCTGAAAAATGCCGACGATATGCGGCCGTTCCACCGGCGACGTATCGCGGATCGGCGTATTTAAGTCACAAAACCGGATATGCGCCTTTACCGGGGAGCCTTTTTTCTCCGAGCCGTAAGACGAGAAGCTGACCCCGTTGAAGCCAGCTCCCTCCACCCCGGCTTCCGCCAGCATTTTGCCGGCCAGGTTGGCTCCCAAGCCTCCAATGGATTCCAAACGAATTTCAAAAAAACCAAGTTCATTTACTTTCGGCAACTGTACCACGCGTTTGGCCCCCTCCTTCTCGCATAGCGAGTTTATTAACAGCGTTAAAACAAACTATCGATGAATGACAATACAGCATGACTTTGTTAATTTTTAAAATATCACAGAAGACGTGTGACTTATGTAACAAATGTCATATATACATTCTTGATTTGCGCCGCCAAATAAACAAAAAGCGAGAGCCCTCCGATCTGCCGGAGATGCTCTCGCTTCAACCTATATCCCGTTTTCATTGCATCCTTACTTCATCTAATGTCCGATCATCACTCCAGGGTCCGCCTGAGCCCCTTCGCCGGCTTGCGCTTCGGCAGGTTCGGCCTGCTTTTTCGGTCTGGACAGCATCAGGGTAAGCACAAAACCGGCGGCGGCCAGGCAAGACGCCACAAAGTAAGTATCACCGAACCCGGCAGCAGCGGCCTGCAGCGAATCGCTTCCTCCCTTCAGCGCCGCCTCCGCCATATGGCTGTTGATCCGCGAGGTTAAATACCCGGTTAACCCGGCGACCGCAAAGGAGACGATCACCTGCTGCGCGGCGGTCATCAGCGGCGTGACCCGGGCGACCAAATGGCGCGGCGCGGAGTTCAGGATATGGGTGTTCAGCGGCATCATCGTTAGCCCCATACCGCTGCCGAGCAGCCCGAGCGGAAGCAAAACCATGCCGAGGCTGGTGTCCGCCGTGATCCGCGACAGCAGGAACAAGGCGGCGGATACGATGCCGAGGCCGATAAATGCGAGCGGGCGGGCCCCCACCCGGTCAAACAGCCGTCCGCTGATCGGCATGAAGAAGGCCGAGGCCAGCGCTTGAGGAAGCAGGAAAATCCCGGTTTCGAAGGCGCTGTAGCCTCTTACCTGCTGCAAGTATAGCGGCGTTAAAATCATCGAGCCGAACAACGCCGCCTGGGCAATCCAGACCAGCACGATCCCCCGCGTAAAATGGGAGGAACGGAATACCTTCAGCTCCAGCAATGGCTGCTTATGTCTGAATTCAACGATGATGAAGAGAAGCAAAGCCATAGCGCCAACGCTGAGCCCCGTAATCGTAGCCGCGGAAGTCCAGCCTGCGCCTCCTTCACCTACCCCGAAGGTCAGCATAGCAAAGGCGATAGGGGCCAAAATCATCCCTAACATATCCAACCGCGGCGCTTCCCGCCGTTCGGATTTCGGCAAAAAACGCAGGCCCACCAACAAGGCGATAATGCCGATCGGCAAATTGATCAGAAAAATCCAGTGCCAGCTTAAATTTTCGACCATCCAGCCGGACAAAACCGGACCGAGGGCCGGCGCCAGCAGCATTGGCACGCCGAGCGCGCCCATGACCGCGCCGCGCTTATCCGGAGGAGCAAGCTTGAACACCATCGCAAAACCGATCGGCGAGACCATCCCGCCTCCCAAGCCTTGAATGATGCGGAACACGATTAATTGGGCCGGCGTCTCGGCCAAAGCGCATAAGACCGAACCAATGGTAAACAAGGCGATCGTAATCAGGAAGATCCGCTTCTCGCCAAATTTATCGGTCATCCAGCCGGCCAAGGGGATCACGGCGGATAACGCGAGTGTGTATCCGGTGATCGTCCACTGCACTGTCTTCAAATCCGTGGCAAAATAATCCACCAGCCGGAGAACGGCGACATTGACCACCGTACTATCCAATATGACCATAATCATGCCGACAATGACGGCTAACATCGGCGCAATGATGGAGCGGATGGAAAACTCTTGGGCGTTGGCCGGGTTTCCCGCAGTATTCGGCATACTCTCTCACTCAACTTTCTATCTCAGGTTTAAACAACGTTTTAAACATTGTTTAATTTAATATTAAATATCCCTTCCCCGGTTTTGTCAAGCGAACAGATTTTAATTTAAACTCGGATTCGCGGATTTAATCCCGCGTTGACATTTGGTATACTTAGGCTGAGATGATTTACGCCATAAAGGAGCGGAACTATGGGCTACTGTGCCGATCATGGGCTGACCACCAAAAAAAATATTTTAAACGCAACGCTGGAGCTCATTAAAACGGAGGGTGCCGATCAAGTCACGCTGCGCAAAATCACCGCGGCCGCCAATGTCAACCTGGCGCTGGTCAACTATTATTTTGGTTCCAAGGACAAGTTGATTAACGAGGCGCTGAAAATGCTGCTAACCTCGTTTCAAGCCAACTTTACCGTACTTGACGACACCGCCCTGAATCCGAAAGACCGCTTGAAAGCGTTTATGCTTCAATATGTCGACTACATTTCCCAGTATCCCGGGCTGCTTCAGGAGGTTCTCGGCAAAGGAAACATCACGTTTGAATCCAATCAGGAGTTCAGCAGCTTCTTAAAAACGACCGGTTTCAACAAAATCAGATCTACGGTGGGAGAAATTACCGGGGAGGCGGATCCGGAGATCCTCAACATCATGATGCTGCAAATCAACGCCGCCGTGTTGTTTCCGATCATTATGATGCAGCATATCAAGCATATCGCCGGCGATCCCGACCGCAATGCGGTCGAGCGGCAGATCGATATATTGTTTAAGCATTATTTCGCCAGGTACTGCGAACAGGACGTGTCGAATCAAAACCGGGAGAACGCCGATTTATAGCGGTTTTTGCGCTTTCCCGAGAAATATTCCCCGCGGGTGCCCACGCAAAAAAAGATTGCTTTAACGGCAACACCGCCGCAAAGCAATCTTTTTTCGCCCTAGTCTTCCTGATGCCCCAAATAATCCTCAATCATTTTCTGCTTCAATTCCCAAGCTTCCTGGCTTAAGCTGATGCGGTAGATTTCCGGGTTCAGCTTGCGCAAATACTCCGGCCAAAACAGGCTTAGCTGCGTTTGATGATATTTCCGGATCTCCTCCAGCGACGGCAGCTCGTAAACCAGCTCGCCATCCTCGAAAATCGGCTGCAGCATGGACACGGCCTCGTAGTTTTTCACCGATTTCTTGATATAAGGATGGACGGGGTCGAACAGCCGCAGGTTGCCGCCGTTCCTAGCCTGCTGCTCATGCGGAAAACAAACGTAATCGGCCATCGCCTTGCCGCTTTCCTTACTGACGATGCGCAGCACGTCTTTTTTGCCGGGGGTCGTCACTTTTTCCGGGTTGCCGGAAATTTTGATCGTTGGCTCCATCCGGCCTCCGATTTCCCGCTCCACCAGCTTGTATACGCCGCCGAGCGCCGGCTGGTCCGCCGCGGTAATCAGCTGCGTGCCGACGCCCCAAATATCGATTTTCGCCCCTTGGGCTTTCAGGTTGAAAATCGTATTCTCATCCAAATCGTTGGAGGCCACGATTTTCACGTAAGGCAAACCGGCTTCGTCAAGCATTTTGCGCGCCTTGATCGACAAATACGCCAAATCGCCGCTGTCCAGCCGGATGCTGCTCAGCCGCTTCCCCTGCGCTTCAAGCATTTTAGCCGTTTGGATAGCGTGCGGCACCCCGCTCTTTAACGTATCGAACGTATCGACCAGCAGCGACACCTGGTCGGGCAGCGCTTTGGCGTACCGTTCAAACGCCTCCTGCTCGGAATCGAAAATTTGCACCCATGAATGAGCGTGCGTTCCTTTGGTCGGAATGCCGAAAATTTCGCCGGCCAGCAAATTCGAGGTGGCGTCGAAGCCGGATATATACGCGGCCCTCGCGCCCCAAATGGCGGCATCCGCTTCCTGCGCCCGGCGGGTCCCGAACTCCAGCAGCACGTCGTTCTCCGCCACCCGCTTCACCCGCGAAGCTTTAGTGGCGATCAGCGTCTGAAAGTTCATGAAGTTAAGCATCGCCGTTTCCACGAGCTGTGTCTCCATAATCGTCCCTTCCACGCGGATCAGGGGTTCATTCGGAAAGCAAAGCGCCCCTTCCTTCATCGACAGCAGCGTGCCGCCAAACCGGAAATTGCGCAAAAGCTCGAGAAATTCCGGCTTGTAGTTTTCCTCCTGCTTGGCTAGATAGTTCAGGTCCTTCTCCGTAAAACGCAGATTGCGAATATACTCCACGATCCGTTCCAGGCCCGCAAACACCGCGTACCCGTTGCCGAAAGGCAGCTTGCGGAAATAAGCTTCGAACACCGTCTGTCTCTCATGCGTTCCGTTCACCCAATGGGCGTAAATCATATTGATCTGATATTTATCGGTATGCAGCGCTAACCCTTCGGTCGGCATCTCTCTCATCCTCTCTGGCTGTTGATTACATGTGCTCCCAAACTGGTGCGGAAGTGGCCAAGCGCCCAGGCATGGCCTTCCGGATTAAAGCTGGCCACCGCATCTTCATATACGGTTATGTCAAATCCTTTGTTATAAGCGTCCACCGCTGTGTGCAGCACGCAGATATCGGTGCAAACCCCGATCAAATGAACTTCCCGAACGCCGCGTTCCCGCAGCTTCAGCTCCAGATCGGTTCCGCAAAAAGCGCTGTATCTCGTTTTGTCCATCCAATAAATCCGCTCGGCGTTCCGCTTATACACTTCCGCCAATTGACCGTACAGGTTGCGCCCTTCCGTACCGCGGAGATTATGGGGCGGGAACAACTTTGTTTCCGGATGCCACGGGTCCCCCTGTTCATGCAGATCGACGGCCATCACGACAAAATCCCCTCTGCCCGCGAACTCCTCCGTAAGCCGGCAAACCGCCGGCTCGATCGCCACCGCCGGCTCTCCTACCGGCAGGCTCCCATCCACAAAATCGTTGGTATAATCGATCACGATCAAAGCTTTCATCGTCTCTTCCCCTCTCCTGTTTGATTACGCCCGGGTTCAAAGATATGTAAAAGTAAAGCTTGGGTTACGTGTAAATCGACAGCTGCGGCGTATAATCGGTAAACCGGTACAACTGCGCGGGCCGCTGCGAGTACTGGTTGGACAGCATCGGCTTGCCGTTTTCATCGCGCACTTCCTCCAGAATCCCCTGCCGGCTGCGCGTCGAAGTGATTTTACGGATAAAATTAAGCTCGGCAAAATCCGGAACGACCGTTTGAATAACCTGATACAATTCGCCCAGCGTAAAATGAGGAGGGAGGAACTGCTTGGCGATCGTCGTCTGCAGCATTTGCTGCTGAATTCTTTTGTAGGCGTCCTGCAAAATTTCACGGTGGTCAAACGCCAACTGCAGTTCCTCCAGCGCTTCGCGTACGGTGAACAGGCCCACCTCCTGAGCATCGTCGGCGGATTGGCGTTTTTCCAGAACCCACTCCTCCACCAGCGCAAAAAAAGCGTGGGAGATGATCCAGCCCCGCGGATCCCGCCCCGGCGCGCTGTATACGCCCAAATACTCCAAATGCGACCCGTCGACCCCGGTCTCTTCCTTCAGTTCTCTTCGCGCCGTTTCATACAAGGATTCATCCTCCTGCGAAAAGCCTCCGGGCAGCGCCCAGGCTCCGGCGAAAGGCCAGCTGCGGCGCTTGATCAGCATCACCTTCAGATCGAATCGCGGCAGCGATTTCGTCGCCGCTTTGCGTTCCTGCCTGGTCAGCGTAAACATTACGATATCGGCAGGAATGCCGTCCGGGGTACGATATTTTTTAACCTCATTAATTGGTTTTTTCTGCTCTTCTTTTTCATTCATCCCATATTCACCATCCCTTATTTGGGCAGCCGGAACGTCGCTGTCGAAATGCAGCCAAGCGTTCCTGCTCCATCCCGGACCTCGGAACGGAGCGTCATGGTCCGATGGGTCTCATGCAGCGGAAACGCCGCAGCGACAAGTTCGCCGACCCGCATCGGGCTCAGGAAGTTGACGTTCAGATGGGTCGTGACCCCCAAACGTCCTTTAACGGCGCCCACCAGCATGCCCATCGCCTGGTCCATCATCGAAGACAATACGCCCCCGTGCACAATCCCCATCGCATTCAAATGCGAGGTTCCCGCCGTTAAACCCAGCTCCACGCGGCTTGCGTCCGCCGAAATAAGCCGAAGCCCCAATAGCCCCCAAAACAACTGCTCATCCCGGCGCATGATATCCTCACTCCAACTCATGGATTAGCCTCCTATGCTCTCTATATAATATTCCGAAGATGCCCTGCGTTCAGTCGGGCAAAGCGGCGTTTTCTATTCAAAAAGTGCGGAGGAACATGCCTCCGCACCGCCATAATCAGCCTATTCCCCGTATCCCGAAGTCACGGCCGGTTCGCTGCCGGACTCCACGTTTACCTTGCTCGCCACCGTGTCGCGGATCACCGAAACGACCAACTGGAGCAGGTAGTTTATATCGCTTTGGCTTTGCTGAAACTCCGTCACCAGCGGAATTTCGTCGAGTTCGTCCTGAAGCGCCGCGATCTCTTGTTCGATCTTCTCTACCATCGCCTTGTTTTGGAATGTCTCGAAAGCGACGATTTCCTTTTGCTTCTTCTTGATCGCGCTGATCAAAGTTTGCACCCGCTCATGCTCCTGAATGAGCTTTTCGGCCTTTTTGAACTGCTCTACCTCTTCGCTTGTTCCGATCAACTCGGCCAGTTCTTTCGCTTTAGCCATAATGTCCGCGCGGATCACCAGATCCCGGGAGTCAAATTTCGGAATTCCGCAATCGGTATGTTCGGTATGCTGCTCCACCTTTGATTACCTCCTAACAGTTCTTTGGGACTTACGCCATCTTGGCGGTTTGCGATACAAGGACCCCTTTGGTAAACCATGTCATCGGGTCCGTAATTTCCACATCGACGAAATTGCCGATCAGTTCCGGGCCGCCTTCGAAATGGACGAGCTTGTTGCTGCGGGTGCGGCCGGACAGCATGTTCGGGTTGTTTTTGCTTTCGCCTTCCACCAGCACTTCCACGATTTGGCCGCGCAGTGCGTCGTTGCTGCGCCGGCTGAATTCGTTTACGGTCTCGTTCAGCCGCGCCAGCCGCTGCTTCTTCACTTCGAGCGGCACGTTGTCTTCCATCACCGCCGCCGGCGTTCCTTCACGAGGTGAATAAACGAACGTATATGCAGAGTCGTAGCCGACCTCGCGCACGAGCGACAGCGTCTCTTCGAATTGCTCCTCCGTTTCGCCCGGGAAACCAACGATAATGTCCGTCGTCAGCACGACGCTTGGAATCTTCGCCTTGATTTTGCGGACGAGCTCGAGATAATGCTCGCGGGAATATTTCCGGCTCATTTTCTTCAGGATTTCGCTGCTTCCCGACTGCACCGGCAAATGGATATGCTCGACCAGGTTGCCGCCCTTGGCCAGCACGTCGATCAGCGCATCGTCGAAATCGCGCGGATGCGACGTCGTGAAGCGAACGCGCGGAATATCGATTTTGCGGATATCGTCCATCAAATCGGCAAACGTATACTTGATGTCGGTAAAGTCCTTGCCGTAAGCGTTGACGTTCTGCCCGAGCAAGGTCACCTCTCTATACCCTTGACGCGCCAGCTCGCGCACCTCGGCAATCACGTCCTCCGGACGGCGGCTGCGTTCCTTGCCGCGCGTAAACGGTACGATGCAGTAGGTGCAGAACTTGTCGCAGCCGTACATGATGTTTACCCATGCGCGCATGCCCTCGCGTTTTTTCGGCAGGTTTTCGATGATGTCGCCTTCCTTGGACCAAACCTCGACGACCATTTCCTTGCTGAACAGCGCTTCCTGAATGAGATGCGGCAAACGGTGTATATTATGGGTACCGAAAATCATATCGACAAACCCGTGCTTATGCAGGATGCGGTTGACGACGCCTTCCTCCTGCGACATGCAGCCGCAGACGCCGAGCAGCAGATCGGGCTTCTCCGTCTTTAAGCCCTTCAGATGGCCCAGTTCGCCAAACACTTTATCCTCGGCGTTTTCGCGGATCGCGCAGGTATTCAGCAGGATAATGTCGGCTTCCTTGCGGTCTTCCGTAGGCGCGTATCCCATTTGCTCCAGCAATCCCTTGATCGTTTCGGTGTCGTGTTCGTTCATTTGGCAGCCAAACGTATATACAATGTACCGTTTGCCCGTGCCGAGGCCCTTCAGCTCCTCCGGAACGGCATTTTCGTACAGCACTTGAACGTTTTCCTTGCCCCGCTGCTTCTCCATCCGGTGATTCGGTTCGGATAAAATCTGAATGTCTCTTCCGCGGATTCTAATCTTCTTGCCCCGTTCATCCTCGGATATTACCCGGGCGTCCGAAAAATCAAAATACTTGGAATAATCCTTCGTTTCCTTAGCCATGATGCCCGCTCACTCCTTCAATCTATCTATTTGCGGTCCCAATGGACGATTCTTCATATCTAGAAAAAGGCATTACACTAAATTATAGCATGGTTCCTTTCCGATATCCAGAAAAAGACCCGCTCTATGAAAGAACGGGCCTTCCTTCGAAAAATTCAATTTAGAACCCTTTATATTGAGGCTCTTCGCTCTCCAGCTGCTGTACGCGGCTTTCCACTTGAGTCACGATTTGCTGCGTCTGTTTAGCGGCATCCGTGAACAGGTTTTTGGCTTGCTGGTTTTGCGTGTTCAGCGCAAATTGCTCAAGGTTGGCCTGAGCGCTTTTCAAAGAAGCCAGCGTCGTTTTGACTTGTGCTGCCACCGTCATGTTTTTCACCACCTTTGAAATGCAAAATCGTTGAGACACAGCATAATTTTGCCTGCTAAATGAATCTTCATGCGGCATTTGTTTTTCCATATTTTGTATTTAGTAAAAGTGGTTTGGCTCGCGCATAATGGGTTTAGTTCAACCCGATTTTTGACAAAAGCATTAAGCCGAAAGGAGTATCCGCATGCCGGTATGGCTGGAAGTCATAGTTAGAACGCTGGTGGCTGTCGTTGTTTTATATGTGCTTACTCGGTTGCTTGGGAAAAGGCAGGTTTCCCAGCTTTCCTTTTTCGAATATATCACCGGAATCACCATCGGCAGCATCACGGCTTACATCTCCCTCGATATCGGGAACGACTGGTATTTGGGGATCATCGCCGTCGCCGTTTGGTTTGCCGTGTCCCTTGGCATCGAATTTCTGCAGATCAAGAGCAAAAAGGCCAGGGATTTGATCGACAGCAAAGGCACCGTTTTGATCAAAGACGGCAAGGTGATGGAGGATAATTTGAAAAAAGAGAGGCTCACCAACGAGGAATTGATGGCCCAGCTGCGCAAAAAGAACATTTTCAAAGTTGCCGAGGTCGAATTCGCCGTAATCGAGCCCGACGGGGAAATCAACGTGCTGCCTAAAAAGGAATACCTGCCGCTGACCCCTTCCGATCTGGGCATCAAAGTTTCCCCCGAACCCGAACCGCAAACGGTCATCATCGACGGAAAAATCATGGATGAGCCGCTCGCCACGATGGGGCTGAACCGGCATTGGCTGAACACCCAGCTGGAGAAGCTCGGCGTCTCGCTTGACAATGTCAACCTGGGGCAAGTCGATGCGTACGGTCAATTTTATGCCGATTTGTACGATGATCAGCTGATGGTGCCGCAGCCGCAGGAAAAGGCGGTATTGCTGGCGGAACTGAAAAAATGCGAAGCCGATCTGGAGATGTTTGCCCTTTCGTCGGAGGAGGGCGAAGCCAAAAAGCTGTACGGCGATTGCTCGAACCGCCTGCAAAAGGTCATCGAAGGCGTCAAGCCGCTCTTATCATCGTAAACGAAGGAGGAATGGGATCATGGCCAAGAAAAAAAATAAAAAGCCGACGCCGACGCAGCAGCAATACCAACGGCTGGCCAATTCGCATGAGCCGAAGCGCCCGGTGGCCCTCAACTGCGTGCGGGCGTTTCTGGTCGGCGGGCTGATCTGCCTGCTTGGCGAATGCATCCGCCAGGCTTTTATTCATTTTGCCGGAATGAGCGAAAAAGAGGCGGCGAGCCCCATGGTAGCCGTTCTCGTCATTTTGTCCGTCCTGCTGACGAGCCTTGGCGTCTACGACAAGATCGCCCAATGGGCGGGGGCCGGCACGGCCGTGCCGGTGACCGGCTTTGCTAACTCGATGGCTTCGAGCGCCATTGAACACCGCCCCGAGGGATTGGTGCTTGGCGTCGGCGCCGGGATGTTCCAACTAGCCGGTTCGGTTGTCGTGTTCGGGACGGTAGCGGCGTTTATTATCGGGATCATTTACGCCATCTTCGTTCCGGGCTACGCCGGAGGAGGTCATTGACATGCTGAAAGGACATCAAAGCTGGGTGTTTGAGAACAAGCCGAAAATCATCAGCACGGCCACCGTCGTCGGCCCGTTCGAAGGCCAAGGGCCGCTCGCGGAAGATTTCGACATCATCCACGCCGATTTGTATTTGGGTCAGGACAGCTGGGAAAAAGCCGAGAAAACGCTGATGGAGGAATCGGCCAAGCTGGCGATCGAAAATGCCGGCTTAACGAAAGAGCAGATTTCGTTCCATTTCGGCGGCGATTTGATGAACCAGATCATCAGCACCAGCTTTGCCGCCCGGACGTTAAGCATCCCGTATGTCGGCATGTTTGGGGCATGCTCCACCTCGATGGAAAGCCTGGCGCTCGCTTCCTTTGTCGTGAACGCGGGGGGCGCCAAATACGCGCTGGCCGGCACGTGCAGCCATAACGCCAGCGTTGAGAAGCAGTTTCGCTACCCGACGGAATACGGTTCGCAAAAACCGCCGACAGCGCAATTTACCGTCACCGGGTCCGGTTCGGCCGTCGTGTCGCTGGAGGGGACAGGGCCGTCGGTGACGGCGGCCACCATCGGCAGAGTGGTCGACATGGGCATTACCGATCCGCTTAATATGGGAGCGGCGATGGCCCCGGCGGCCGTCGACACGATTCAGGCGCACTTGCGGGATTTGGAAATCGCCCCGTCCTACTATGATCTCATTGTGACGGGCGACCTGTCCAAAGTTGGTTACGCGATCGCCAACGATCTGTTTAAACGCCATAACGTGCCCATTCAGGAGACAACGTATAAAGACTGCGGGATGATGATTTACGATTATGAAAAGCAGCAGGTGCAGGCGGGGGCGAGCGGATGCGCCTGCTCGGCCGTCGTGACCTACGGGCACCTGCTGAACAAGATGGAGCGCGGGGAACTAAACCGGATACTCGTTGTCGCCACCGGCGCGCTGCTCTCCCCGCTCTCCTACCAGCAAGGGGAAAGCGTTCCGTGCATCGCTCACGCCGTAGCGATCGAACGCTCCGGAGGCTAAATCTATGGAAAAACGTCAAGGGCTTGCTCCCGGCACATCTTCTGCCGGGAGCAAGCCCTTCTCCATTGGTGTATCTATGATCCTATCAAAGCGATTAGTCGATGATCTCCGCCGTGTCCCCCGTTTTGGCGCCGGCGGCGTTCGCTTCGTCCGTATCGATATGCATGTCGAGCGCAAAGTTGTCCGAAACGCGCGCGATCACATTTTCGAACACCAAACCGCGTTCCCCGCCCAAACGGACTTTCAGCAGCTGCTTATCTTTAATGCCCCATTTCTCCGCATCCGAGGTATGGAAGTGAATATGGCGGGCGGCTACGATGACGCCCTTGTCCAATTCGATTTCGCCGGACGGCCCTTTGACTTTGATGCCCGGCGTGCCTTCGATGTTGCCCGATTCGCGAACCGGCGCCTTCACTCCGATCGCGAAGGAATCCGTACGGGAAATTTCCAGCTGGGAAGCCGGACGGGCCGGGCCCAAAATACGAACTTTATCGAATTGTCCTTTCGGTCCGATCACGGCCACTTGTTCATTGGCGGCAAATTGCCCCGGTTGGGACAACGGCTTGAACTCGGTCAGCTGATAGCCTTGGCCAAACAAAATTTCGATGTGCTCCTGGGTTAAGTGGATATGACGTGCAGAAACGCCGACAGGTACTGTCTTACTCATCTTTGCAAACACTCCTCGTATATTCTCTATGTCGATGACGATTCACATCGTTACCCATTATACACCTATTGTGTACAAAAAGGAAAAGACGTCCACCAAAAAAGGACGTCTTTCGAAATATTATCTAAATTCTGCTACAAGATTGTCAAACTCGGCTTCGGATATTGCCAGCTGTTGGTAGGCAAGCGGCTCTTGCTTAAAGCCGTGAACCAGATTTTCGTAGCTCTTCTTCTCCTTGTTCTGATAGATCAGGCCGGTAATCATGCTGCCCGTTTCCATCAGCTTCGCCATCGCCATCGCCCGGTTGGCCGGATCGTAATCCGGAATCGTATCGAGGTTGATAATGTTTTCCTTGAACCAGTCGTACGTATTCACCTTGTTGAAGGTGACGCACGGGCTAAACACGTTGATCAGCGAAAAGCCTTCATGCTGGATGCCCTGCTCGATCAGCGACGTCAGCTGCTTCAGATCGCTGGAGAAGGCCTGGGCGACAAACGTTGCGCCCGACGCCAAAGCGATTTCCAGCGGGGACAACGTCGATTCCACCGACCCTTCCGGCGTGCTTTTGGTCTTGAATCCTTCGCCGCTGCGCGGGGAGGTTTGCCCTTTCGTCAACCCGTAAATCTGGTTATCCATTACGATGTACGTAATGTTGATGTTGCGGCGGATCGCATGCACCGTGTGCCCCATCCCGATGGCGAAGCCGTCGCCGTCGCCGCCGGAAGCGATCACGGTGAGATCGCGGTTGGCCAGCTTGACGCCTTGCGCAATCGGAAGGGCGCGGCCGTGAATCCCGTGCAGGCCGTAGGCGTTAATATAACCGGAGATCCGGCCGGAGCAGCCGATCCCGGAGATGACGGCCAGATTCTCCGGTTCCAGACCTACATTCGCCGCGGCGCGCTGGATAGCGGCTTGAATGGAGAAATCCCCGCAGCCCGGACACCAGTTTGGTTTAATGTTGTTTCGGAATTCCTTAAAGGTTGCCATTTTTCACCAACTCCTCCTGCGCTTTGTTTCCGGCCGCCTTCTTGCATTCTTCGTAAACATCCGAAGGAAGGAACGGATTTCCGTCATATTTCAGCACATTCGCGATCTTATCGTGATGGCCGACATGCAGTTTGATCAGATTGGCCAGCTGCCCTGTCGCATTGTTTTCCAACACGACGACTTTTTTCGCTTTGGCGACTTGCGGCAGCACCAGCTCCGTCGGGAAAGGATGCAGCAGGCGAACCGTCATGTGATTCGTTTTGATGCCGTCCGCTTCAAGCTGTTTACGCGCTTGATCGATCGTACCGCCGGTCGAACCCATGCCGACGATCAGCAGATCCGGTTCGGCGTGCGGGGCCTGGAGGTGAATCGGATCGCTCACTTCCACCTTCGCCAGCTTGCGCAGCCGCTTCTCCATCATCTTTTTGCGGTTGACCGGACTTTCCGACGGGCGTCCCGCCTCGTCGTGCTCCACCCCGGTCACATGGTGGATGCCGTTTTTCTCCCCGGGCAGAACCCGCGGCGAAATGCCGTTTTCGGTAAAGGCGTACCGGTTAAACATGCTCGAATCCTCGCGGTCCGGAATGTCTTTGACCAGGTAGCCGCGATCGATCGTAATTTTGTTGTAATCGAGCAGCTCGCAGGACTGTTTGCCAAGCGACAGCTGCAGATCTGTGGCCAAAATGACCGGCACTTGATATTTATCCGCCAGATTGAAGGCCTGAACGGTATCGTAGAAGCACTCTTCAATGGAGCTTGGCGCCAGCACGATTTTGGGAATTTCGCCGTGCGTGCCGTAGATCAGCGCGTTGATATCGCTCTGCTCCTGCTTCGTCGGCAGGCCCGTGCTTGGACCGCCGCGCTGCGTGTCGACGATCACGACCGGCGTTTCCGTCATGCCGGCGAGGCCGATCGCCTCCATCATAAGAGACAAGCCCGGTCCGGCCGACGCCGTCATCGCCCGCACGCCGCCATAACTGGCGCCGATCGCCATCGTAATGGCCGCGATTTCGTCTTCCGTCTGAATGACGGTGCCGCCGAATTTCGGCAATTTCTTGATTAAATATTCCATGATTTCGGAAGCAGGCGTAATCGGGTACGCGCTCATGATCCGGCACCCCGCGGCTACGGCGCCGAGGCCGATCGCATCGTTGCCGATCATGAACAGCTTCTGCTTGCCGTCGGCCGGCTCCAGCTTAAATTCTTCCAACGGACCGCCGGCCAGTTCCAGCACATAGTCCGCGCCCCGTTTAACCGCTTCGATATTTTTTTCGACAATGGCCGGCCCCTTGCGCCCGAACTCTTCCTCCACGGCTTTGTTGAACACTTCGAGCGGAAGTCCGAGCAGCGCCCAGGATGCGCCCGACGCCACCATGTTTTTCATCAGCGAAGTCCCGAGTTCTTCGGCAATGCTCGTAATCGGAACCGGGAACAATCCGGCATCCACGCCTTCGGGAACGGTGGGGTTAAATTTGGCATCGGCAACGATAACCCCTCCGCTGCGCAGTTCTTTGGCATTCAAGTCGATACTTTCCTGGTCAAAAGCGACTAAGATGTCCAAGTCGTCGGAAATCGCACGAATCGGCTTGGTACTGATCCGGATTTTGTTGTTTGTATGTCCGCCTTTGATACGGGACGAGAAGTGACGGTACCCATACAAATAATAACCCAGCCTGTTTAAGGCCGTCGAAAAAATCCGGTCCGTACTTTCAACCCCTTCGCCTTGCTGTCCACCGATCTTCCAAGACAATTGACTAATCAAGATCGCCCACCCCTTTAATCGTATCGCAATGGAAACTAAAATTATAAATCACACTCATAGAATGTAGACGTGTGAGACCTCACTGTTGGCCTCGCATTTTGTGAACATTCTGTTTCAGAGTCATGTCAATTTTATGTCTCCACCGGACAAAAAGCAAGCGTTTTCTCGACTTTTTCGTATAGTAGTTTTCGATTAATTCGATCTCGCAATTGGATGAATTAAAGCGCTTTCTCTCCTTTGGGCAGCCAGGCCCGCAGGAACGCGGCCGCATGGCCGTACAACCATCCGCGGACAAGCTCCTCCGGGTAATATTTCAGCAACGTTTCCTGCCATTGGGCGTAATGTCCGGCATGCCGCAGATCGCTCAAATGCGATTCGATGCCGTCGAAGTCGGAGCCGAACATGATCGTCCCCGCTCCCCCAAGCGAGCAAATCCGGTCCAGATGCGGCAAAATATCCCGGCTCGCAACGTTTCGGCCCTCTTTGACGAACCAGGGAACAAAGGTGATTCCGATCCGTCCGCGGAGTCGGACGATCTCCTTGATCTGATCGTCGCGCAAATTCCGCGCATGCCCGCAGACGCTATAAGCATTCGAATGCGAAGCGATAAAAGGTTTTCCCGCCCGATCGGCCAGCTCCGCCAGTTCCCAAAACCCTTTGACCGACAAATGCGATACGTCGAGGATAATTCCAAGTTCATGGCAGGCCTTGACCAACTCCAGGCCTTGCGGCGTAAACCCGCGGCCTTTGGGCTCCATTATGCCGTCGGCCGCCCAATTGGCATGATTCCACGTAATGCCGAGAAACCGAACCCCGCGCTCATAGCATATTCGCAGATAATGCAGGTTGCCTTCCAGCCCGTCGGCTCCTTCCAGCGACAGAAAGCCGCCGATTCCGCCTTTCCGCTCCAATGCCTCAACGTCTTCCGCCGTACGGATCTCGGACACGCCTAGGGTTTTTATTTTTTGCCGAAACAGGTCAAGCTGCCCCAGGACATGCTCCATTTTCGGTGTCCCCAAACGTTCGGAAAGAAAAATCGCAAAGCACTGCAGGGCAACGCCCCCGTCCTTCATTCGCCGCAAATTGACGTCCAGCCGTTCATCGCTGGCAAAATCAAGCGCCGGGTCAAGCATCATTTTGCTTAAAGCATCGCAATGAAAGTCAATCACCGGATATTTCAAAGCGGATTCCTCCTGTCCCATTTTCTGAAAATAACAAAAAAACCTGTCTACGTCGGGTTACGTCGTAAACAGGCATCATGTCATCATAACTCTCATTTATCTGGGTTCTACGATAAGTTTAATAGCGGTACGGTCCTCACCATCGATCACGATGTCGGTAAATGCCGGAATGCAAATGAGGTCTACACCGCTTGGCGCGACAAATCCCCGGGCGATCGCTACAGCTTTAATGGCTTGGTTTAGTGCACCAGCCCCAATGGCTTGAAGTTCAGCAGCGCCGCGTTCTCTAAGAACTCCAGCTAACGCCCCGGCAACGGAGTTGGGGTTGGATTTTGCTGAAACTTTTAATACTTCCATGGTCAAGTACCTCCCTGGGAATAATCGGTTGATTCCACTACTTAGAACATATTCGTGAGAGCTCAAATAATTCCTTCTTTTTCCCTTGCTGTACTTTGGGAGGCCTTGATCGGCCGGTTTCAATCCATCCGCCACTCGTCTTCGAGCAAACGGATTTTTTCGATTTTCAGCGCCCGGCCGGTCGCTTCGTCCAGTTCCACGAACACGGCGTGAAAATGCCATTTGCCTTCGCATACTTGAAACCGGACCGGCAGTTGGGTGGTAAATTTCCGCAGCACGGCCGTCCGCTCCATGCCGAGAATCCCTTCCCGGGAGCCGACCATGCCGGCATCCGTCAAATAAGCGGTGCCTTGGGGCAAAATCGTGTCGTCGTTGCTTTGCACATGCGTGTGCGTGCCGACCACCAAAGAAGCGCGGCCGTCCAAATACCAGCCCATGGCGATCTTCTCCGAAGTGGCTTCGGCATGGAAATCGACCAGAATGCATTTGTGCTTCTTGGACAACTGCCCGATGATTTCGTCCGCCTTGCGGAACGGATCGTCCAGCGGCGGCAAAAACGTGCGGCCCATCAGGTTTACGACCGCCAGCTCCTTGCCGCCCGCCTTGATGACCATCGAGCCCCGGCCCGGCGTGCCCGGGGGATAATTGGCCGGACGAATCATCCGCGGCTCCTCGTCTATAAAATCGAAAATCTCTTTATTGTCCCACGTATGGTTGCCCATCGTTAATCCGTGAATGCCCTGCTCAAAAAATTCCTTGGCGATATTGGCGTTGATTCCCCGGCCGGCCGCCGCGTTTTCGCCGTTGGCGATAATGATGTGCGGATTGTACTTGGACTTCAGATGAGGCAGCGTCGCCTTCAACGCCTTTCGCCCCGTATTCCCTACGATATCTCCGATAAACAGAACTTTAATAATGCTCCCTCCTTAGGCATGACTACCCCTATGCAGCATCCGGCGTTCGCCATCTTGCGATAAAATCTCCGAATGCCTTGCGCAACGCAAGCCGCGTTGTCAAGCAATGAAAAAGCGGCCCCCCCAGGGGGCCACTTTTCAGCATATCCTTTACTTGGCGTATTCAACCGCCCGCGTTTCGCGGATGACGGTAACTTTGATATGACCCGGATAATCCAGCTCACTTTCAATCTTCTTGGTAATGTCTCTCGCCAAGCGGAACGCTTCCGCATCGTCGATCTTATCAGGCTGCACCATCACGCGAACCTCGCGGCCCGCCTGAATGGCAAACGATTTCTCGACGCCTTCGAACGACTCGGAAATCTCTTCGAGTTTCTCCAAACGGCGAATGTACGTTTCCAGCGTCTCGCGCCGCGCCCCCGGTCTTGCCGCCGACAAAGCGTCTGCGGCGCCAACCAGCATGGCGATGACGGAAGTCGCTTCGCAATCGCCGTGGTGAGAGGCAATACTGTTGATGACCACCGGATGTTCCTTGTATTTCTTAGCCAGTTCCACGCCGATTTCGACATGAGATCCTTCCACTTCATGATCAAGCGCTTTACCTATATCATGCAACAAGCCCGCCCGTTTGGCCAGCGCGATATCTTCGCCGAGTTCTCCGGCCATCAATCCGGCCAGGTACGCAACCTCCATCGAGTGCTTCAGCACGTTTTGACCGTAGCTTGTCCGGAACTTGAGGCGTCCCAGGATTTTGATCAAATCGGGATGAAGAGCATGCACGCCGACCTCGAAGGTAGCCTGTTCGCCATATTCGCGAATGCGTTCGTCCACTTCCCGGCGCGACTTCTCGACCATCTCTTCGATGCGCGCCGGGTGAATCCGTCCGTCCGCCACCAGTTTCTCCAGCGCGGTGCGGGCAATTTCGCGGCGTATCGGATCAAAGCCCGACAGAATCACCGCTTCCGGCGTATCGTCGATAATGAGATCAATTCCCGTCAACGTTTCGAGCGCACGAATATTACGTCCTTCGCGTCCGATAATCCGTCCCTTCATCTCTTCGTTCGGCAGGGTCACGACGGACACCGTCGTTTCCGCCACATGGTCGGCAGCGCAGCGTTGGATCGCCAGCGTGATGATTTCGCGGGATTTCTTGTCCGCTTCCTCCTTCGCCTGCTGTTCGATGTCCTTGATCATCTGTGCCGTCTCGTGGCGGACTTCCTGCTCAACGTTGTTCAAAATAATCGTGCGAGCATCTTCCATCGTCAGATTGGAGATGCGTTCCAATTCTTGAACCTGATTTTTGTAAATCAACTCGATTTGCTGCTGGGTTTCTTCGATCCGTTTCTCCTTGCTGACCACTTGCTCTTCTTTACGTTCAAGCGATTCTAATTTTTTATCCAGCGACTCTTCTTTTTGCAACAATCGTCTTTCTTGTCGTTGAATTTCATTCCGACGTTCACGAATGTCTTTATCAGCTTCGGTTCTTAGCTTATGGACTTCATCTTTCGCTTCCAGAACCGTTTCCTTTTTCAGTGCCTCTGCTTCCTTTCTCGCGTTTTCCAAGATTTGGCTTGCAGCGTGTTCCGCACTGGAAATTTTAGCTTCTGCAAGAGATTTGCGAATAAAATACCCGATCACGAACCCAAAGAATAAAGCGGCTGCAACGAGAACGAACCAGATTACAGGATTCATCTGTTCACCTCCCCGTTGTTTCCTCCAAGGCATTCCTTGGGATGTTTGCAGTTGTTAGTTACTTTTCTCATTCATCATTCGTACTAAGAATACATGACATGCCCATTCAGTTCAGCTGGTTCATGCTTATGCATGACGGTTCCGCAGAAAATACGGAAGTATCGGCCTCATGATTGGAGAACAAGAATCACATTCGGAGCCCATAATTTTGGAAGGAAAAAAAGGGACTTCAGCGATATGGATTCAAGTATCATTTTATTATTTGATGAAAGAAATTGTCAAGCAAATGACAAGAGTTCCCTCCCGTTCCGGTCTTGTCCGGCTATTCCGCGTCCCACTCGTCTTCAGCGCTCATTCCGTCTTCGCGGCCGAGCTCCCGAAGCACTTTTGAGACGATTTTTCCGGAAAAACCTCTGCGCTGCAAAAAAGCTCCTGTCTTGCGTTTTTTATCTAACGGTTCGCCGGAAGTACCGCGCCATTTCTTGGCCCCCAGCAGCATCGCGCTCGCGAATTCGTCGTCTTCGCTGACTTCGCCCAGCGCGTCCTCGATCAGAGGCTTGGAGACCCCTTTCTGGCGCAGTTCGTGGCGCACCCATAGTTTTCCCTTCCCCCGCAGTTTCACCCGCTGTGCAGCCCATTCCTGCGCATATGCGGCGTCATCGAGATAACCTTCGGCTTGCAGCCGGCCGATAACATCGTTTATCGTTTCCTCTCCCCAGCCTTTTTCCTTTAGGCGCATGGAGATTTCATACGCGGTCCGCGGCTTCCGGCTCAAATACGTCTGAGCGTCCGCATACCCCTGCTGCCGCTCATCCGCCGAAACGATCTCCTCCAGCTCCGCTTTGGTGAAAACCGCCCCTTTGATCATGCGGTATTTGATCATGACATCCTCATGAACCTCAAACGCGTACGCTCCGAAAAAAATCCGGTACCGATGTTTCGGCCGCTTCAGCACCTGCACCGAAGTAATGACCAGCTCCGCGTCTTCCGGAAAAGCGGATAATCCGGATTCCTTCACTTGGACGGAGTCCTCTACCTGGACGGAATCCTGCACTTGCCTGGATCCCTCCACTTGTCTGGATCCTTCCAGTTGTCTGAATCCCTTTCGGTCAGGCGTCCGCAATCTTTCCTGCCAAAACATCTCATCGGATATGTCAACGATATCGTGCCCGCCGCTTTGATCTTTTCCACGGCTTTTCTCCCATTGATTCAACTGCGTTCCTCCTGTGTCACACCCGGACCGGACTGGTACCAGGTGTAGATTCGGCTTTGTGTGTCCAAAAAAATACGCCGCTCGATAAAACTATAAGAAAACCTGCAAACCCAGGCTGCCTGGTATACTCCAGCGAAAAACACAAGAGTAAAAAATGGCGTTATTCCGGCGATTTCCGTCCATTTGAGGGAAATAGAGACAATTTATGTCGTTATTTTCTCGAGTCGCCAGGAAATCCTCACGTTCTGGGCCATTCATAGAAAAATAAGTACAAAAAATGCCGCTAATGAGGATGAACATGCCTGACTCAGGATAATAAGCACATAAAGTGCCGCTATTTTGAATGCCGACGCTCTGTCGTTCCAGTAGCCAGCTGTCAACACGGATTTTTAGGTCAAGCTGTATT
This sequence comes from Paenibacillus macerans, assembly GCF_900454495.1. Taxonomy (NCBI): domain Bacteria; kingdom Bacillati; phylum Bacillota; class Bacilli; order Caryophanales; family Paenibacillaceae; genus Paenibacillus; species Paenibacillus macerans. Next base: position 861,419 of record NZ_UGSI01000001.1, on the reverse strand, counting down.
TTTACCGTTTTCGGCCAACCGCCCCCAAACTGCAAAAGCGCCCTGCCCCGGCTATTTACCGACGGGGTCAGAGCGCTTCATGGCTGCTGCCTTATTCATCTCCGAAAAGCGCTTGCTCCTCTTGGAGTTCCATTTCCAGTTCGCTTGGCGACGCAGGAGCAACCGCAGTGGTCAAATTGCTCGATTCCCGGATTTTTTGTTCAATCGAATTGGCGATTTCCGTATGCTCTTTCAAGAACTGTTTCGCGTTCTCCCGGCCTTGACCGAGGCGTTCGCCCGCGAACGAATACCATGCACCGCTCTTATCCACGATATCCAATTCCACGCCGATGTCGATGATGCTGCCCTCTTTGGAAATACCTTCGCCGTACATAATGTCGATTTCGGCTTGTTTGAACGGCGGAGCGACTTTATTCTTCACGACTTTAATCCGCGTCCGGTTTCCGACCATATCGTTGCCCATCTTGATCGTTTCCACGCGGCGAACGTCCAGACGGATCGTCGAATAGAATTTCAAGGCCCGTCCACCCGGCGTTGTCTCCGGATTCCCGAACATTACGCCGACTTTCTCGCGAAGCTGGTTAATGAAGATCGCGATCGTTTTCGATTTGCTGATCGCCCCCGACAGCTTCCGCAGCGCTTGAGACATCAAGCGGGCTTGCAAACCGACGTGGGAATCCCCCATCTCGCCTTCGATTTCCGCCTTAGGTACGAGCGCGGCAACAGAGTCGATAACGATGATGTCAACCGCACCGCTGCGCACGAGCGCTTCGGCGATTTCCAACGCTTGTTCGCCCGTATCCGGCTGGGACAAAAGCAACTCGTCGATGTTTACGCCAAGCTTGCTTGCATAGGAAGGATCCAGAGCATGTTCCGCGTCGATAAATGCGGCTTGTCCGCCGATTTTCTGAACTTCCGCAATCGCGTGCAGCGCTACCGTCGTCTTACCCGAAGACTCCGGTCCGTACACTTCAATAATACGGCCGCGGGGCAATCCCCCGGTACCCAAAGCAATATCCAAAGCGATCGATCCGCTTGGGACGATCTCCACTTGCATGTGCGTCGACTCGCCCAGTTTCATGATCGAACCTTTACCGAATTGTTTTTCTATTTGCCGAAGCGCCATTTCCAGCGCAGCTTTACGATCTGACAATCAGCTCACATCCTTAAATGAGATAATAACACGATTACTTCCAACGTCTATAATTGTACCTTGTTTTGGAATGTTTGCCAAGCACTTTTTCGAACATATATTCGCGTAAATTTTCAACCCTCTCAAACCGGGATCTCAACCCTCCCAAACCCTCCCTTACCGTAAGGGAGGGCCCCAAGAGCCTGCTGCCCTTTGGATTCCCGCAAATTGAACTAACGCGGGAGGTTCTGAGGCGCTCCCTTGGCGCTCTCCCTGCGGGATTCGCTTACTTCGTGCTTGGAACGCTTTTCTCCCCTTCGGGGTACGTCTTACTATTGGTGCTCCAGGGCTACCTGAAAACACGCTGCAGGCACTGCTGCTTTCACGTGCACCCGGGTAGCTATGGGGAAGACTGCCGCTTGTCGCCCTTCGGGCACGCTCTGCTTATGGCGCTCCTGCGGGGGTGAACTGCTACGTAAGCTGTTTATTCTGCAATGTTTGTGCTTGCAGCCGCTCTCCCTCCGGGATTCGCTTTACTTTGGCGCAAGGCTTTAGCTTGTTTATCCCTTGCTTGGTGCTCCTATAGTGACTTTTGTGCTTGCAGCCGCTCTCCCTCCGGGATTCGGCTATACTTCGGTGCAGGGCTTTAACTAGTCAATTGATTAGACACAACTAGACATCGACCCAACGTTCGCCAAAACGTACAACTTCGCTCCTCCTCCCAAACAAATTTCCAAACAAAAAAAGAACCGCAGCACAACTGTTCGTTTGCTACGGTTCTTCCGTGTCTTGATTATATGCCAAGCGGCCGAAAAGTGCAAGAAGCATGCTGAGACGGTGAGCATCGTGCGCCATACGACCAGAGCCTCTGCAATCCGGTTGTCCCTTCACCACTCATTGGAAAAATCCAATAGATTGTCGGAACTCGCTCGATTTTTGGAGTTCTCATTGGAAATATCCAATAGATCGCGCTCAAAATCGCCCGTTATGCTCCTGCTGAATCTAATCAATTGGAAATATCCAATCAAACTGCCGGGTTTGCCGTTAAATTTCAATTCTATTGGATAACTCCAATCAGAACGCGGTGTCAATTAAGCTGCGGGAACTCATCGCTCTCACACATGCACATGCACTAAGCTTACGACTCCATCAACGCTCTCCACAACCGGTACAAAATCGTTTTGGCCGAGCGCATGCGGACGGCATCGCGGTTGCCTTTCAGGTTCAGCTCGTATACGGCCGTATCCCCGCCGCGGCGGGAGATCGCGATATAGACGAGCCCGGCCGGCTTGCGTTCGGAAGCGCCTGGGCCGGCGACGCCGGTGATCGAAAGGCCAAAGTCGGTATCGGCGGTCAGCCGCACCTGCTCAGCCAGCACCCGCGCCGTTTCCGCGCTGACGGCGCCAGGAGCGCCATCGCCTTCGAGCAGTTCATGCGGAACGTTCAGCAGCTTCTCCTTCATCGCGTTGGAATAGCAGACGATGCCGCCCATAAACACGGCCGAGCTCCCCGGAATCGCGGTGATCATCTCCATCAGCAGCCCGCCGGTGCAGCTCTCGGCCGCACTGAGCGTCAGCCCGCGCTGGGCCATCAGCTCCAAAATCTTCTGCTCGATCGGCACATCGACGTTCGCGTACAGATGCTCCGGCAAGCGGGAAGCGATTTCCCGCTCCATAGCACCCAGCTTCTCCATCGCTTCCCGTTCGCTCGCCGCCTTGGTGGAAACGCGGATCGTGACCTCGCCTTCCTTGGCGTAAGGGGCCACGGTCGGGTCCGACTGCTCCTTGATCAAATCGAGCAGCTTCGTCTCCAGCGCCGATTCGCCGATCCCGGCAAACTTGAGCATTTTCGAATAGATCGGCATTTCCTCGGATAGCGCATGCTTCAAAATCCACGGCTTCGCCTGGCGCTCGAACATCGGTTTCATTTCCTTCGGCGGACCGGGCAAAACGATATAAAACTTGCCGCCGGCCGCAACCGCATCCCCAACCGCCAGACCGGTTTCGTTCGGAAGCGGGGTCCCGCCGTCAATCGCCAGCGCCTGGCGGCGGTTGTTTTCCGTCATCGGCACGCCCCTGTCCTTGAAAAAGCGTTCGACATTCGCCATCGCTTCCGGGTCGACATAGAGCGGCCGCCCAAGCACCTCGGCCAGCGCCTCCTTGGTCAAATCGTCTTGCGTCGGCCCGAGCCCCCCGGTAAAAATCAGCAAATCGGCGCGGGCAGCCGCCGTCTCCACCGCTTGGGCAAACCGCTTCCGGTTGTCGCCGACCACCGTCTGAAAATATACGTCAATCCCAAGCGCGGCCAGCTCCTGGGATAAATATTGCGCATTGGTGTTTACGATTTGCCCGAGCAGCAGCTCCGTCCCCACCGCGATAATTTCCGCTTTCATTTGCTTTCACGTCTCCTTCCGGCAATCCAAAACAAGCCTCTGCCTGAGCATTAAATACTTCGCTTCAAAACATAGCACGCAAAGCATCGCATTCAAAGCATCTCACTCAGAGCATCACATTCAAAGCATTACACCCCAAGGATCACACTCAATGGATCACACCCCAAGCATCGCACTCAAGGCACTACATTTTCGAAAAAGAAAGCACGCTTTTATTTTTGACGAAATAGTCGATGCCCGAATAAATCGTAATGATCGCCGCCAGCCAGATCGCGATATCGTCAAACGGGATGTTCAGCCAGGCAAACGGGAAATTGTTCAGAAGCAGCACGGTAATCGCGATGATCTGGATGATTGTTTTCGCTTTACCCCATTTGCTGGCGGCGATCACGGAACCTTCGAGCAGCGCTACCTCCCGCAGGCCGGTTACCGCAAATTCGCGCGCGATAATGATGACGGCGATCCAGGCGTTGCATTTGCCAAGCGACACGAGCCCGATCAACACGGTGCCCACCAGCAGCTTGTCGGCAAGCGGGTCGAGCAGTTTGCCCAGATTCGTCACCAAATTGTATTTCCGGGCGATGTATCCGTCGATTCCGTCCGTGCTGGCGGCGACGATGAACAGCACCGCGGCAATCAACTGATGGACCGGCAGCGCGTATGTGCCCGCAACGAGCTCATAAGACAGCCAGCCCGCATCCAGCAGCAAAAAAAGCAGCATCACCGGAATCATAAAAATACGCGTCAGTGTAATGCGGTTGGGCAAATTCACAGGACAGCCTCCCCGGTTAAATCATATTCAAATGCGTGCGTAATCCGCACTTTGGCAATATCGCCGATATTCCCGGAGCAGTTCGTCACGAACACTTCCCCGTCGATTTCGGGCGCGTCGAATTGCGAGCGCCCCACATAAACGTCGCTCCGCCCATCGTAGCGCTCCACAAGGACATCCAGCACTTTGCCGATGTATTTGCCGCTGTTTTCGTTCGCCACGGTGCGCTGAATCTCCATCAACGTATTGGCCCGCCATTCCTTGACGTCCTCGGCGACCTGATCCGGCAGCCGCGAAGCCGGCGTATCCTCTTCCTGCGAGTATGTAAACACGCCCAGCCGGTCGAATTTGATCTCCCGGACGAAATCGCATAGCCGCTCGAAATCTTCCTCGGTTTCGCCCGGGAATCCCACGATCAGCGACGTGCGCAAAGAAACGTCCGGGATGCGGGAGCGGATTTTGGCGATCAGTTCGCGGATATCCCGGTTGCGTCCGGGGCGCCGCATTCTTTTCAGGATCGCGTCCTCGCTATGCTGCAGCGGCATATCCACGTATTTGCAAATCTTCGGATTGGACGCGATCATATCGATCAATTCATCCGTAAAAAAGCCCGGATACGCATAATGCAGCCGCACCCATTCCACACCGTCCACCCGGCTGACGCGGTCCAGCAGCTCAGGCAGTTTATAGTCCCCGTACAGATCGGTGCCGTAATTGGTGGAATCCTGGGCGATCAGGCTGAATTCCTTGACCCCTTGCGCAGCCATGCCTTTGACTTCCTCCACGATCGATTCGATGGAACGGCTGCGGAATTTGCCCCGCATCAGCGGGATGCTGCAGAAGGTGCAGTTGTTGTCGCAGCCCTCGGCGATTTTCACATACGCCGTATAACGGGCCGTCGACAGCTTGCGCGGCAGCACCTGCTCGTAGTTGAACACCGGATTGCCTACATATACCGGCTTCTTGCCCTTCACCGCCTCATCGACGATCTGCGTGATGTTATGGAAATCGCCCGTTCCGACGATTCCGTCGATCTCCGGCATTTCCTCCATGAGCGCTTGTTTGTAGCGCTGCGTCAGACACCCCGACACGATCAGCGCCTTCAATTTTCCGCTTTCTTTAAGCTCGGCCAGCTCCAGAATCGTGTTTACCGACTCTTCTTTGGCGGCGTCGATAAAACCGCACGTATTGACGATGATGACCGTGGCGTCATCGCGGTCGTCCACCAAGGAATAGCCGCGCCGGTCGATCAGCCCCGACATGATTTCGGAGTCAACCAAGTTTTTCTCGCAGCCAAGTGTAACGATTTTCACCTTTTCAGTCATGACGATTTCCCCCATAATTCAAGCCGTGATCAAGCCATGTTCATCGATTGAACAGCCTCTACAAGTATAATATTCGGAAAAGGCGGCTGTCAAAAATATGAAAAGGGTCTCAAGCAGGCGCGGGAAGCGCCGCAGGAGACCTTTCCGGAGTCATTTAAAGTTCGTAAACTGCAAATCGAGCGACAAATCGGCTTTGCGCAACAGCTGAATGATTTGCTGCAAATCGTCCTTGCTTTTGCCGGTGACGCGGATTTGATCGCCCTGGATTTGGCTTTTGACCTTCAGCTTGGAGTCGCGGATCAGCACGTTGATTTTCTTCGCGTTCTCCTGGTCGATGCCCTGTTTCAAGCTGATGCGCTGCCGCACCGTGCCCATCGAAGCGGGCTCCACTTTGCCGTAATCCAAATTTTTGATCGGCAGCCCGCGCTTGATCATTTTGGATTGCAGGATATCGATCACGGCGCCGAGCTTATACTCATCGTCCGCCACGATCACCAGCACGTCCTTTTCCAGTTTAAGTTCGCTTTTGCTTCCTTTAAAATCAAAGCGGCTGGCGATCTCCCGTTCCGTCTGATCGATCGCATTGTTTAATTCCTGCATGTCCATTTTCGAGACGATATCAAATGAACTTTCCGAAGCCATACTTCACGTTCCTTTCTGGTTCCCAATCTTTTCTTCTATCACTCATTATATGTAATAGTTTTCCCGAAGTCGAGCCAACCCGCCATTTCCGAGCTGTTTCCAAGCCATAACCGCGGCGGGTAAAAGATGCGAAAAAGGCGAGATCCAAACCCTTGTCAGGTCCAAATCCCGCCTTTAACAGAGGCCCAAGCGGACAAAGCCGATCCTTACTGCCCGCTTGTTCCGTTTCCGCTCTCGACGCTCTCGACATTGTCTCCGGATGTATCTCCGCCTGCGCCGGCGTCGCCCGCGGAACCGGTATCCGCACCGGTGCCGTCATCCAGGGTAAGCAAAATCCGCGAGGTTGCTTTGCCGTCTTCCACCGTTTGCCCGGCTACCGTAATCGCCGTTTTGTTGGAAGCCCCCGACAAAATAAACAGTCCCTCCGGCGCGATATCATACGTCAGCACATCGCCGTCGGACGTTTTGCCGAAGTAAAGCTTGTCGCCCTTTCTGCCGCCTTTGCGAACCTCGACCCAGCTTTCGCCGGAAGCCGTAATGACAGCCTGCACCGGCTGGCCGCCGGCATTTTGCACCTTGAACTTCGTGGTGCTGCCCTCTTTGCCGTCGGGAACGACTACGATGTCTTGCGGACTGGCCGTTCCGCCGGTGTTATCGGTACCCGTCCCACCGTTAGCGCCCGTGCCAGCACCGGTATTTGCCCCCGTTCCGGCATTGCTCCCTGTTCCGGCATTTCCCGTATTGCTGCCTCCGTTCACGGCGTCGCCCGTACCGGTTTGATGGTTTCCGGGGCTGGTTTGTCCACCGTTTTTGGCGTTCCCCGATCCGTTCGTCCCTTGTCCTTCCGCTTGCGTGGCCGGCGTTACCGGCGTCGGGTCCGGCTTCTCTCCGGCCGACTGGTTCGTTTTCCCCCAAATCGTGAAATACATGTAAATGACGATCAGGATCAGCACGGCAAAAGACCACATCAGCGTGGTGGAGAGCCACTTCGAATTGCGCTCGGCGTGCTGGCGGCTGCGGCGTTTTTGTATCACGGGCTCCATCGTTTGCTCCGGTACGGCATCAGGCACGTTCTGTCGGTGCTCGGCGAGGAGTTCATCCGCATCCACGCCCACCGTTTCGGCATACGTCTTAATAAAAGCCCGGACGTAGAAACTCCCGGGAAGCACTTTATAATCTCCCGACTCGATGGCTTCCAGATATCGTTTGCGAATTTTCGTCATTTCCTGTATGTCATCTAACGACAAACCTTTGGCAAGGCGGGCTTCCTTCAACTTCTGGCCCAATTCCGACATGACCATCACCTCCTGTGTTTATTGGTTATGCTTTATCGAATTACACATCGTCCGTGTAAATCGTCGTAAACGTATCATAAACGATTTGCTCCTCAGGATTGTTACGCAATTCGATAATAATATCAAAATTGTCATAACTGTATTCGGATTCCTTGACGAAAACATCCGGATGCTCGATCACCTTCGTGGAAGGCATCGACATCAATTCCTGGAGCAGCTGATGATGTTTCTCGTTCGAACGCAACGTACTGATAATACCGTCGATGATAAAAACATTGTGCGGATTCATTTCATCCTCCGACAGCTGGCTCCTTACCGTTTGGCGCAGCAGCGTGGAGGAGACAAACGTCCAACGCTTCATCGAACAGACGCTGCCGGCGATAATCGATTCCGTCTTGCCGACGCGCGGCATGCCCCGAAGACCGATGACCTGATGGCCCTCCCGCTTGAAAATTTCGCCGAGAAAGTCCACCAAAATCCCGAGTTCGTCGCGCGTAAAGCGAAAAGTCTTCTTATCGTCGGAATCGCGGTCGATGTACCTGCCGTGCCTTACGGCCAGCAGATCGACAAGCCGCGGACAGCGCAGCGCCGTAACGGTGATGCTGTCCACCTTGCTGAGCATTTTGCTGACCTGGTCGATCTTTCCGTCGTCATCGCTTTCCAGCAGCAGCCCCCTGGTTTTGCCTTCGACGCCGTTGATCGTCAAAATGTTGATTTCCAGCATCCCCAGCATCGAAGCGATATCGCCCAAAAGTCCCGGGCGGTTTTTATGTATTTTGTACTCCAAATACCATTGTTTTAACTCCATCCGAAGACACCTTCTCTATCCTACTCACCCATTTTCGACAAAATCAACCTTGAATCCTTCTTACAGCTTCAAAAAGTTTAGTGCCCTTTCCTTAGCCCGACAATAATCATATGTGTTTTATGATATATAAAATGAAAATGAAAGGCAAGCCACTGGCGGAAAATGGCTGAAAAGCTCCCATAACGCGGGAGCTTTTCAAGCAAAAACTATGAGTTTTTCTTCGCCAGCTTTACCATCAGGCGAGCGATCGTTTTACGCTCGTCTTCGCTGCCTACTTCCCAAATCTCTTTGAGTACCCGGTTGGAATCGTTCTGCGGATCGACCTTATCTTCGAGAAATCCGCCGATTTCATAAGCCAGGTTGGTGATCGCTTCTTCGCTGAACCCCGCTTTTTCCGCATGCTCCACACGGTCGCCCAAAAACTTCTTCCATGTATCAAAATTTTTGAGTACGGTTGACATCCTTAAATCCTCCTTCGCTTGGCGATTTAAAATCAACAGTCGTAATATGTGAAGTTTGCGCGGGTTTTATGCGCTCCTGACGGGCAAAGCGAAAGGCTCCCCCGGGCCCGACCGGAAATTTTCAGGTAATCCAGCCCCCGTTGGGGCTGATGATTTGACCGGTGATGTAGCCCGATTCCGGCAGGGCGAGAAAATAAATAAGGGAAGAAATTTCCTGCGGGGAGGCGAGCCTTCCAGCGGGAATTTCTTCCTCCAGCTGCTTTAGTTCCCCCTCGTCGAAACGTTCCATCATTTCGGTCCGGACGGCTCCCGGGGCTACCGCGTTTACCGTCACCCCGGACGGAGCAAGCTCCTTGGCCAGCGCTTTCGTAAAAGCGTTGACCCCGCCTTTGGCGGCGGAATAAACCGTTTCGCAGGAGCCGCCGGAAATGCCCCATACGGAGGATACGTTGATGATCCGCCCGAAGCGCTGCCGGATCATGTAGGGCATAAACAGCTGGCTGCACATAAAAACGCTTTTCAAATTGACGTTCATCACGTCGTCCCATTCCTCTTCGGCAACGTCCGAAAGCAGCCCGTAATGGGAAATCCCCGCATTGTTGACGAGAATGTCGGGATGCAGCCCGTAATGGTCCAGCCGTTCCTTCATGCGCAAAATCTGCTCCTTGCTGCGCAGATCGGCCGCCACCGTATAGGCTTTGCCCCCAACCTCCAGACATCTGCGGGCCACCTCGTTTGCCGCTTCAAGCGAGTTCCTATAGTGAATAACCACGTTCATGCCCACCGCCGCAAACCGCAGCGCCGTATCCGCGCCGATCCCCCGGCTTGCTCCGGTAATGAGTACGGTCATGTCCGCGATGTTTTTTCCAATCCCATGCTCTTCGTTCATGTTACGGGCTCACCACGACCGACACGGCCATCTGCTCCCAGTTCAAGTGCTCGCGCAGCCGGGCGTTCACTTCGTCCAGCGTCAGCGATTCGTACATCGGCAGCACCGCAAACAGATCGCTGCCCCGGAAGCGGAAGCGCGTGAATTCGTGGGCGATATTTTCCGGGGAGTTAAGCATCCGCAGGTAGCCGCCGATTTTTTTCTTCCGCGCCCGTTCAAAATCTTCCCCGCGGAAACCTGCGGCCAGCACAGCCTTCGCTTCCTCTTTGATCACCGCCAGCATCCGGTCCGGGTCGGGCGTGTCCCCGCCGATCGCCGAAAACGCGTAATTCGGATTGCTGTTGTACTCATGCCCGAAGCTGTCGGAAATCAAATCCATGTCATACAGCTTCTGATACAACTTCGTGCTGGGCCCAAGCAGCAGATCGAGCGCGAGTTTCGTCGTCAAATCCCGGCGCAGCAAAGCTTCACCGGTCAACCCAAGATCCGTTTCCTTGAATCCGAACAGGCATTTCGGCAGCGATACCGGCAGCCGCGATTCCCGCCGCTGCTCATGAACTTCGCGGGGCTCGGGGTCAAACAACCGCTCGATCGCGCCTTGCTTGCCGTACTGCTTCTTCGCCTGATTATTCCGAACCAGCGTAAACACCTCTTCCGGATCCACCCCGCCAACGACGAACAGAAGCATATTGCTGGGGTGGTAAAACGCGTTGTAGCACGTGTACAGCGTCTCCTTCGTAATCGTGCCGATCGATTCGACCGTACCGGCGATGTCGATGTGAACGGGATGCACCTTGTACATCGCTTCGATCAGGCCGAAATAAACCCGCCAATCGGGATTGTCGCGGTACATGCCGATTTCCTGGCCGATGATGCCTTTTTCCTTCTCGACGTTCTGGTCGGTGAAATACGGATGCTGCACGAAATTGATCAGCGTTTCCAGATTAAGCGCGATGTTTTCGGTCGCGGAGAACAGGTACACGGTCTGATCAAAGCTGGTAAAAGCGTTGGCCGAAGCCCCATGGGAAGCAAACGTGGCGAAAATGTCGCCCTCCGGCTCCTCGAACATTTTATGCTCCAAAAAATGGGCGATCCCGTCCGGAACGGAAATCTCCTCCTGACCCTCGACCCGGAAATGGTTGTCGATCGAACCGTATTTTGTGGCAAACGTGGCGTATGTCTTTTGAAAACCCGGTTTCGGCAGCACATACACCTGAAGCCCGTTATCCATCGTTTCGCGGTATAACGTTTCCTGCAAAGCATCATAGCGAAGCGTTTCCAAGCGGCTAAACCTCCTTTTTACCTGTCAAAAAGTAAATCGTATCAAGCTGCACCGTTTCCGCCGCCTGCACAACGTCCCCGGGGGTTACCCGCTCTACCTGGCGCAGCAACTCTTCGGCCGGACGGTCCTTGCCGGACAGCACCCGGTTGAAATCGTAGGCGATCATTTCGAAGGCCGAGTCCTGCATTTCCAGCAGGCTGTTGCGGATCATCGCTTTGGTCTGCGACATCTCCAGCTCGCTGATCTCCCCCGACCGCAAGCTGGCCAGCTGGGCCTGAATAATCTCCAGCGCTTTGTCGTAGTTTTCGATTTCGATTCCCGATTGAATCGCCACGATCCCCTTGTGCCCATCGAACCGGGAAGCGGCGTAATAAGCCAGGCTGGCTTTTTCCCGCACGTTCATGAACAGCTTCGAATGCGGGTAACTGCCCAAAATGCCGTTATACACCAAAGCGGCCGCGTAGCGGTCGTCCCCGTACGTAATCGGCGTGCGCAAACCGAGATTCAATTTGCCCTGATTGACGTCGAGCGCCTCTTTGACGGTGCGCACTTCCGCGGTCTTCATTTCGACGTGCTCCGGCTTATATTCCGGGGAAGCCGTCCGGTTTAAGCTGAACTGCCTTGCGACCAGCTCCTCCACTTCGGCAAGCGATGTGTCTCCCACCACGTACAGGTCCAAATTCGCCTGCTGCAGCCAGTTCTGATAAGCGGCAAAAAGCGACTGCGGCGTGATGCCGTCAAGATCGGCGCGTTCCCCAAGCGGGTGCAGCCGGTACGGATCGTCCTTAAACATCTCCTCCATGCAGCGCTCGGCCGCATAGCGGATTTTATCGTTGATGATCCCTTCCAGCTTTTTGCGTACGGATTCGCGTTCCGAAGCCACATAAGACGAACGGAAAACTCCGTTCTCCGTGGCCGGTTTCGTGACGACTTCGCCGAGAAAAGCGAACGTTTGACCGAGCAGCGAATCGTCGCTTTGCACGAAAGAATCGTTGATCGTATCCATGCGGAACTGGACAATCTGGTAATTGCCCCGTTTATAGACGTCAAAGCCGAAGCCGGCGCCATACAGATGCTCGAGCTGTTCCCGGAACAACGTCGTTTCGGGATAAGACGCGGTGCCCCGCCGCAGCACAAAAGGGGTCAGCGCCGTAGTCGTAACCGTTTGCTCGCCCAGCGGCAAACCTGCGTAGAGAGAAACGGCAAATGTTTTGAATCGGGTTGTAGGCAGCACGTGAATGCGGATTTGGCCCACGCTGCCGCGCTCAAATACCGTTTTGTTCAAAACCAAAACTCCTTTGCGAGTAGACTTTTTGAATAGCGCGTTCATTTCCTGCGTTCCATTCTATACCAATCCAAAGGAAAGAAGCAACCTGACACCAGCGGCTGCTCCTTCATCCAAATCATATTTACATGCAAAAAATATGTTCCCCGATCGTTTTCACCTGCGGGCGGGACCAGATCCATTTGGAGGTTGCCGTTCTCGGGTTGAAATAATAGATGCAGCCGCCGGTCGGATCCCAGCCGTTCAACGCTTGCTGCACAGCTTTGCGGGCCGTCTCGTTAGGCTCCAGCCAGATTTGCCCGTCAGCCACTGCGGTAAAAGCGCCCGGTTGAAAAATGACGCCGGAAACGGTATTAGGGAAGCTCGGCGATTTGACCCGGTTCAAAATCACCGCGGCGACCGCCACCTGCCCTTCGAACGGCTCGCCCCGGGACTCCCCGTAAACGGCGTTGGCCATAATGCGCAGATCGTTTTCGCTTAAGCCCATGCTGTTGGAAGGGGCCAGATTATCCGAATTGTTTTTCGCGGCTTCGGTATTTTGCTTGTTTCCGGTATTCGTCTGCTGGTTTCCGGCGTTCGTCTGCTGGTTTCCCTGGTCCGCGTTGACGTATTCCATGCCAGGCTTCCAATCTTTGGTGGCATTATATAACTTAAGCTTGGTTTTTGGCCCGGCCAACCCGTCCGCCTTCATCCCGAACTCCGATTGGAACCATTTCAGCGCATCGCGGGTTTTCGGACCGAAATAGCTGTCCAGCTTTCCGTGGTAAAAACCGAGAAAAGCAAGCCGGCCCTGCAATTCGTATACGTCTTTGCCGAAAGCCCCGTAATCGATGACTTGCTCGCTGAATACGGCCTTGGCTTTGTCCGGAGCCTCCTTGTTCTCGACGTCAAGCGAATGCCGGAGTACGTTGGCCCCGTAACCGATTCCCAACAAAAGCAGCACTAAACCGGCGGCAAACCATATCTTAGTTTTATTCATACGTTTAGCTCTACCTTTCTTTAGTGGATTAACAAGGATGGGTAACTTTAGTATGACAAGCGGACTCCCTTCCTATGCACCCTAAAGTTTCAAGGCCTGGCTCGCCGGATACGGCCGAAAAAAAGGGAAGAACATCCCTTGACCGCAAAGGTCATGAAGATATTCTTCCCATTTTGTATTGCTCTATGGACATAAGCACCTCGCGCGGTTTGCTTCCCTCGTACGGACCGACGATCCCCCGCGCCTCCATGGAATCGATCAGCCGCGCCGCCCGGGTATATCCGACGCGCATGCGGCGCTGGAGCAGCGATACCGAGGCCTGCTTGGCTTCCAGCACGATTTGCACGGCTTGATCGTACAGCTCGTCCAATTCTTCCTCCGGTTCCTGGACCTCATCGTCGACTTCCGGAACAAGGCTTTCGTCATATTCCGCTTGCCCCTGGGCGCGAACGTAATTCACGATCGTCTCCACTTCCTGGTCGCTCATGAACGCCCCCTGCACCCGGGTCGGCTTCGAAGCCCCCATCGGCATATACAGCATGTCACCGCGGCCAAGCAGTTTCTCCGCGCCGGCCATGTCGAGAATCGTCCGCGAGTCGACCTGGGACGAAACGCCAAAGGCGATCCGCGACGGAATGTTCGCTTTGATCACCCCGGTGATGACGTCGACCGACGGCCGCTGCGTGGCGATGATCAGATGGATGCCGGCGGCCCGGGCCATTTGCGCCAGGCGGGCAATCGCATCCTCCACATCGCTTGCGGCGACCATCATGAGGTCGGCAAGCTCGTCCACAATGACGACGATATACGGGAGGATCGCCTCCGGATTGTCCTTCATCATCTGATTGTACCCTTCCACATTGCGGGCCCCCGATTTGGAGAACAGCTCGTACCGCTTCTCCATTTCGACGACGATCTTCTTCAGCGCCAGCGAGGCTCTTCGCGGATCGGTGACGACGGGCGTGAGCAAATGCGGAATCCCGTTGTATACGTTCAGTTCGACCATTTTCGGGTCGACCATCATAAACTTAACTTCATCCGGCTTGGCTTTGAACAAAATGCTCGTGATGATGCCGTTGATGCAGACGGATTTCCCCGAACCCGTCGCCCCCGCGACGAGCAAATGGGGCATCTTCGCCAGATTGCCGACGATCGTCTGCCCGGAAATGTCGCGGCCGAAAGCGATCGACAGCTTGGATTCGGCCTCCATAAACGTCGGCGTCTCCATCACTTCGCGCATCGTCACCAGCGAAACCTCGTTGTTCGGCACCTCGATGCCGATCGCGGATTTGCCCGGAATCGGGGCTTCCATGCGGATGTCTTTGGCGGCCAAAGCCAGAGCGATATCATCCGTCAAATTGACGATCCGGCTAACCTTGACCCCGATGTCCGGCTGAATTTCGTAGCGGGTCACCGCCGGACCGCGGACGACTTCAAGCACCCTTGCCCTTACGCCAAAGCTCTCCAGCGTAGCCTCCAGCTTGCGGGCCGTCTGCATATAATCGGCCTGGTCGCCGGATTTGCCGGCCCCCGCCGGCTTGGCCAACAGCCGGAAAGGCGGAAGCTTGTACGGTTTCGGGGCCGGTTTCGGCGGGGCCGCCGGCACTTCCGCCGCCGCTTCGGAGCCGTCATTCGGAACTCCAGCCGCGGCGCCGTCGGCGCCCTCCTCACCTGACGCTCCGCTTCCCGGCGGCATATCCGGCTCTCCGTCCGCAGCGCCGCGCAGGTCATCCGCAACCCCGGATTCGCCCCGCCCCCCGTAGGCAGCGTCCGCATCATCCGCGGCCGTATATAATGGACTCTCGTTCTCGTCTTCGTCCTCCCGGTCACCCAGCCCTTCCCGCTGAATATGGTCGAAGAAATCGCGGATGATCGGCCCGGTATCCGCCGCGGTCTCGCCGCTGCCGTGCGGTACGCCCACGGAGCCGCCGTCCGCTCCGCGGCCGGTGTAATCCAGTTCGTTCCAGTTAATGCTTGCTACCGGGGATTCATTGTAATCGTCGGCTTCGTCATCCGGGCCGAAAGGTTCCGGCACTTCCGCGGCCGGTTCTTTGGAACGTCCCTTATACCCGAGCAGTTGAAAGAACACCGGCTTTTTTCGCGGCTTTGCGGAAGGTTCGGGCAGCTCCTCCTCTTCCGACTCGCCGGCATCATACGCCGCATCATATTCCGTAACGGCGGGAATCTTCGGCTCGGGCCGTCTCCCTTTGCCCCGCACCGGCACCGGGCGGAGCAGCCGCATTTTTCTGCCGAAGCTTTCGCTGAGCCCGCCCAATTTGGAGCGGAGCAAGCGAAACAGGTCGACGTACGACAGCCCTGTTACCAGCATGAAGCTGATCGCCAGCATCACGATCATAATCAGCTTGGCCCCGGCCATGCCGAACAAGGAATACAGCAGGACGAATTCCAGCGCGCCGATATAACCGCCGCTGATGTCCATGCCGAGCAGGCTGAATCCGGCGTCGCCCGCAGCCGTCTGAAACAATGCTCCCTGCAGATCGCGTTGGATTTGTCCGAAAATATTGCCCGCGGATAAAGAAACGGCCGGAACAAGCTTGTGCTGCACCGCCGAAATCGTGCTCATCAGCGAAAAGGCCAGCACCGCAAGCAGCAGCCCGCTGCGCCGCGAATTCCACCGGGACGGCCATTTCCGGTTGATCATAACGGCCAGGCCTATGTAGATGCCGATCAAAGGGATCACAAAATAAAACTTGCCGAGGATCAGCGCGGACATTTTCGATAACGTTCTTCCCACCGCCGCTTCCCCGGACAAGGCAATAACCGATAAAGTGATCAGGATGATTCCGTAGATTTCATATTTGAGCATGCTGCCGAGGGCAGCCTTCTTTTTCTTCCGTTTGCGTGCCAAACGAAAACACCCCCTAGATGAATATTATACCATATTCACCAAAGGGGGGCCTAGCTTTACGAGCCTGCTAACTTTTGCAATGGTTATTTCAGCAGTGCGGGATAAAAGGTGATTTGCTTGCCCGGAGCGAAATCCGGATTTAAGTAATCTTCCAGGTTGCAGCGGAGCAGCCTCACGATCGTCGCCCGGTTTCCCGGCTCAAGCCGGACCTGCATCAGGACGCCGCCCAGCTCGATCTCACCGTAAGACTCCTCATGTTCCTCTTGTTCCCAGTAGATTCCATCAGGCAATATGGTATAATGGGTCACTGCGTGATCCCTCCCGCCGTTTTCTCACTGCGGCGCGATTCGATCAGCGAATTCAGCTTGCTCAAGCCTTCGCCGATCCCGCCGATCGCATCGATGAGACCGTATTTCACCGCATCGGTGCCGCCCACCGCGGTGCCGATGTCCCGGTTAAGCTCTCCGGTTTTGAACATGAGCTCCTTAAACTGCTGCTCCGAGATACGCGAGTGGGTGGTGACAAACCGCACCACTCTTTCCTGCATTTTTTCGATATATTCGAAGGTCTGCGGAACGCCGATGACAAGGCCGGTCATGCGGATCGGATGGATCGTCATCGTGGCGCTTTCGGCGATCAGCGAATAATCCGAAGCCACGGCGATGGGGACGCCGATGCTGTGTCCTCCCCCGATAACGACGGTGACGGTCGGCTTCGACAACGATGCGATCATTTCGGCGATCGCCAGCCCCGCCTCTACGTCGCCGCCCACCGTATTTAAAATGATGAGCAGGCCTTCAATCCGCGGGTTTTGCTCGGCAGCTACCAGCTGCGGGATCAAATGCTCGTATTTCGTCGTTTTATTTTGCGGCGGCAGCACCAAATGGCCTTCGATTTGCCCGATGATCGTCAGGCAATACACATTCGACTCGCCCGGAGTAGGCACGGCCGTTTGTCCCAGTTGCTGAATGACGTCGGGCACGGTAGGTTCTTTTTTTTCGGAATCCGGTTGTTGGTTCGGAGGCAGTTCCGCATTTTCGCGGAGATCGGGCGTTTTGCTGGAATCCTTGTTCATCGCTATAGCCATCCTTTCGGTTTTAAGCATACAACTAGTATGCCGACAACCTTCGCTGGTCTATGCAAAAACCCATAAAGTACGTGTCCGGTCTCAAAAAATAAAAAAAGCCCCTTTCCCCGTCAGGAACCGTCCAATTATTGCCTGCGGGAAAAGGGGCGACTGTGTGCTATTCGTCTTTTATACTTCCATAATGATCGGCAGGATCATCGGTCTGCGGCGCGTTTGCTCGTACAGGAAACGGCCGAGCGCGTCTTTGACGTTCGTCTTGAGCGACGCCCACTCGTTGACGTTTTCGTTCATCAATTTCTCCAAGGTGCTGGAGACGATCCGGTTCGCTTCGTCCAGCAAACCTTCCGACTCGCGGACATACACGAACCCGCGGGAAATAATGTCCGGACCGGAGATGATCGTGCCGTCCTGCTTGCTAAGCGTGACGACGACAACCAGGATCCCGTCTTGAGACAGCAGCTTACGGTCGCGCAGTACGATGTTGCCGACGTCGCCGACGCCTAGGCCGTCAATCAGCACGTTGCCTGCCGGCACTTTGCCGGCTTTGCGGGCAACGCCGTTCTGAATCTCGATCGTTTCCCCGATGTCGATCAGGAAAATATTGTCGGGTTCCACGCCCACCGATTCGCCAAGCAGCGCATGCTTGCGCAGCATCCGGTATTCGCCGTGGATCGGAATGAAATATTTCGGCCGCATCAGGTTCAGCATCAGCTTCAGCTCTTCCTGGCTGCCGTGCCCGGACACGTGAACGCCCGAATTGGAGCCGCTGTAAATGACTTCCGCTCCGAGGCGGAACAGCTCGTCAATCGTCCGTCCCACGTACTTCTCGTTGCCCGGAACCGGCGTCGCCGCGATAATGACGGTGTCTCCCGGCAAAATATCGACCTTGCGGTGCGTCGAACGGGCCATCCGCGTCAGCGCCGACATCGGCTCGCCTTGGCTACCGGTGCACAAAATCACCACGCGATCCGCAGCCATTTTGTTGACTTCTTCCGGCTCGATCAAAATACCGTCCGGCACGTTCAAGTAACCCAATTCATCGGCGATCGTCACCACGTTCACCATGCTGCGGCCGATGATCGTGACTTTGCGTCCGGTCTCGTAGGCCGCATCGATCACTTGCTGAATCCGGTGCACGTTGGAAGCAAACGTTGCCACCACGACGCGCTGCTGCGCTTTATGGAAAATATCGCTAAGCACGAGTCCTACATTTCTTTCCGATGGCGTAAAGCCGGGTTTTTCCGCGTTGGTGCTGTCGGACAAAAGAGCTAGAACGCCTTTTTTACCGATTTCGCCCATCCGATGCAAATCCGCATATTGATCATTGACTGGGGTATGATCAAATTTGAAGTCCCCGGTATGAACGACATTTCCTTCCGGCGTTTCAATGCACACGCCCACCGAATCCGGAATACTGTGATTGGTCCTGAAGAACGTCGCCTTCAGCGTCGAGCCCAGCTCGATTTCCGAATCGGCGTTGATCAGCACCCGTTTCGTTTCGCCGAGCAACCCCGCTTCCTTCAGCTTGTTCTCGACAAGGCCAAGCGTCAATTTCGTCCCGTAAACCGGAACGTTCAAGTTCTTGAGCACATAAGGCAATCCGCCGATATGATCCTCATGGCCGTGCGTAAGCAGGATACCTCTTACTTTGTCGCGGTTCTCCGTCAAGTAAGTGATATCGGGAATGACGATGTCGATGCCGAGCATATCCTCTTCCGGAAACTTAAGCCCGGAATCGATGACAACGATATCATTGGCATATTGAACGACATACATGTTTTTTCCGATTTCTGCGACGCCGCCCAATGCAAAGATCGTCAATTTTTCATTATTCATTTTTTTGGACAAGTGAATCTAACCCTCCTATAAGTTTGGACGTCGTATTTTTCATATGGAAATGGCTCCGATCACTGCAGACCACATATGTTTCGCAGGAATAAACGACCGCCTCGCCGGACGGTCCAGCCGTTTCTCAATATTGCTATTTTTTAAAAAAATCACCGCACCCAGTCACTTGAGATCATTATACATGATTAAATTGGCAAAAAACAAGTCAGGCGTTTTACGCGCTTTTAACGTTACCTTGCGCCGCAGCAAAAAAACCGATGCCTCATAACGAGGCATCGGTTTTTGGAAATTGAGCGCATATTTGGCTGAACGCTTACTTCAACAGTTCGCGTATCCGCGCCGCTTCCTCCGCATTCGGCGGAATAAGCGGCAGCCGTACCGTTCCGACCCGGCAGCCGATTTCATTCAGCGCGTATTTCACCGCAACCGGATTCGGGCATTCGAACAAGCCTTTAAACAGCGGCAGCAGCTGGCGATGCAGCTTGCCCGCTTCGCCGACCCGGCCGCTCAGGAACAGCTCGATCATTTCCTTCATCGTGCTGCCGGCCAGATGGCTGGCCACGCTGACGACCCCGTGGGCGCCAACGGCCATCGCCGGAAGCGCTGCCGCGTCTTCTCCCGAATACACGCGGAATCCGTCCGGAGCGCCGCTCACAATTCCGGCCACCTGGTCCAGGGACGCGCATTCCTTGGTCGCCACGACATTCGGAATTTGCGCCAGCCGGAGAGTCGTTTCCACGCTGATGCCGACGATGGTCCGGGACGGCACATTATACAGCATAACCGGCAAGGAGGTCGAAGCCGCGATCGCTTCGAAATGCCGGTAAAGCCCTTCCTGATTCGGTTTGTTGTAGTAGGGAACGACCAGCAAAACACCGTCCGCGCCGCACCGCTCGGCCTCCTGCGTCAAACGGATGGAATGGGCCGTGTCGTTGCTCCCCGTGCCGGCGATGATTTTGCAGCGGCCCGCGGCGTGCTTCACCGCAAATTCGAATAAATCCCGCTTCTCTTCATCGCTTAAAGTAGGGGACTCCCCCGTCGTTCCGCAAACGACCAAAGCATCGGATTTTTGCTCCTCAATCAAATAATCCATTAAGCGAGCGGTTCCGTTTAAATCAACATTCCCTTGTTCGTCAAAAGGCGTTACCATAGCTGTGATCAATCTTCCAAACTCTGCCACACTTTATCCTCCTCCCATTTTCCGCGCGTTCGATTTACCTGCCGAGTTCGAATTTGTCGTGCAAAGCGCGAAGCGCTTGAACCATGTCGTCCTTATGGACCAGCACCCAGATCGTTGTATTCGAATCTGCGGATTGCAGAATTTGAATATTTTGCTCCGTCAAAGCCTCGACGATTTTCGCCATAATGCCCGGAACCCCGTTGATGCCCCCGCCGATGACCGATACTTTGGCGCAGCCGGACAAAATCTCCGGCGACAGCTCCAAGTCGTTCAGAATCGCTTCGGCTTTCGCCGCATCTTTGTCGAATACCGTATAAACGACGCCCGTCGGGGTCACATTAATAAAATCAACGCTGATCGCGTTTCCCGCCATCGCTTTAAAGACCTGAAGCTGCAGGTTGTCGGCCCCTTTGCCGGCGGCTTCGACGCGAATCTGCGTCACGTTCGCCACATAAGCAATCCCAGTCACGTAGCGGTCCACAATGCCCAACTGAACGTCTTTAAAGCCTTCGGGATTGGCCACCAGCGTCCCTTCTCCTTCCGAAAAGGTGGAACGTACGCGCACCGGTATCCCCGATTGCATGGCGATCTCCACCGCCCGGGGATGAATCACCTTGGCTCCCTGATGGGCCATGTTGCAAATCTCCGCATAACTTACATATTCCAGAGGCTTTGCGTCCTCCACGATTCGGGGATCGGCGGTTAAAATCCCGTTCACGTCGGTATAAATGTCTACCATTTCGGCATGCAGGGCCGCACCCAGCGCCGTTGCCGAAGTATCGCTGCCGCCGCGCCCCAATGTAGTGAAATCACCGATTTGATTTTGGCCCTGGAACCCGGTCACAATGACCACTTTGTCCTGCTCGAGCCCTTCAAGCACCCTCGTGGGCACGATGTCCAAAATTCTGGCATTTCCAAAGTGGCTGTCCGTTCGAAACCCGGCTTGGGCGCCGGTTAAAACGACCGAAGAAATGCCGCTTTCCGCGAGCAGGCTGCACAGCTTCGCCGCGGAAATAATTTCGCCGCAAGCCATCAGCAAGTCCTGTTCGCGCGATGGTAAAAGGCCGCTTCCTGCAGAAGCCAATTCCAATAAAGTATCCGTGGCGTATGGATCGCCCTTCCGGCCCATGGCCGAAACCACCACGACGAGCCGGAAACCATTTTCCAGTTCCCGGCGAATGTGTGAGACGACATGATCTCTCGCTTCCGCGGTCGATAGAGATGTGCCGCCAAATTTTTGCACCAAAATGCGCATGGGTATTCCTCCAGTTAAGTAAATGCGGAGTGTAGCTTAACTCCTATCCATCGCCCGGGCACCCCGAGCGGACGAAAAGCCGGAAGCTAAACCTTCACTGCAGTCCTCTCCGCGAATTGCAAAGCGTTCCATGACGCGCCTTGAGCAAATGATCCAAAACGATTTCCGACGGATCAGCGACGTTCCGTTCTCTCTTGCTCATCCAGCAAGTCTCCCATTCTCTTAAAGTGCGTGTTCAAAAAGTCGGCTTTTCAGCACCGAAGCTTATGCTTCCGATGAGCGTTTTTTCAAAACGCTTCAGGCTGAATGAAGCTAGGGCCTGAGGAGCGGAGCGCACGTTTTGGGTACGCGAGCACCTGAGATGTTTCCGTAGGAAACATGCTTCGGAAGAATATGCTTAGCCCGGCTGAATTCAAGATTCGACGTCGAGAACCACTTCCTGACCTGCTTCGTGATCAAAAGATGACTTTTTGAACAACCTCTTAAATCGAACGATTATATTCTAAAATACGAGTATGTTTCCGCCAGCAGGCGGGCTCATCCATGAAAACGCTCGATAATCAGCGGCTGCAGCTGCTTGCCTTCCAGCGCCGCATAGCAGGTTTCCGGCACCAGTTCCATCCTGGCCACCAGCGAATTCGGTTTCCCCGTCGGATTGTCCTGACCAAACGGAACGAAATATACGTTTTTGGCTACGATCAGCTTGGCGATATTCGCCAGATTGAAGCCTAAGCCGTCATTGGTCGACACGGCAATCACGAGCGGGCGCCCGTTCCGCAGCTGGGCTTTGGCGGCCATAAGCACCGGACTGTCCGTGACGGCATTCGCCAGCTTGCTTGTCGTGTTGCCTGTGCAAGGAGCAATGACAAGCACATCGAGCAATTTGCTGGGTCCCAGCGGCTCCGCTTCGACAATTGAAGAAATAATATCATTCCCCGTAATATCTTTCAACTGTTTCCGCCAATCCTCCGATTTTCCGAAACGGGTATCCGTCGTCAGCACCGACTGGGAAATGATCGGGATGACCTTAGCACCTCCATCGACAAAACGCTCAATCTGAGGCATCACCTCAGCGAACGTACAATGCGAGCCCGTAATGGCGTATCCTACCGTTTTGCCCTGCCAATTCACTCTTCATCCCCCCGTATTTGAAACTCATCCAAAATCGACTGACAGATCGTATTGGCCATGATGATTCCAGCCGTTTTGGGAGCGACGATACCGGGGAGGCCGGGGGCAAGGATCGCCTTGATGCCGCGCTTCTCGGCAAAACGGAAATCCGTCCCGCCGGGAGCGGACGCAAGGTCGATAATAACCGCCCTGCGCGGCAGTTTTGAGATGATTTGCGCTGTGATTATCATAGTCGGTATCGTATTAAAAATCAAGTCAACATCGCCGACATTAGCGGCCAAATCCCTTGTGGCAAAAGGCTTCCAGCCCATTTGCACCGCCCTGGCCATATCGTCTTCCCGGCGCACTCCCACCTTCACGGTCGCTCCCAAACCCTGCAGTGTTTTTGCCAGCGTAAATCCCGTACGGCCAATCCCAAGCACGATGCAGGTCGATCCGTGAATCGTAATGTCCGTATTCTGGATCGCCATCATCACGGCCCCTTCCGCCGTCGGTATCGAGTTGTAGATCGCTACGTCGTCGCGCTCCAGCAGTTCAATAATCCGGAACCCGCCCCTGTCTCCCATTTGCCTCAAAAAGCTTTTGGCGATTCCCGTATATACCAACGTATCTTTTCGTACAGCTTCAAACCCTTCCGGCTTGATGACAAGCTCTTCCGCAGAGAACGGGGCCGGTACGACACCGTGATCATCGCAACCGATTACCGGAAGAATGATGATATCAGCCCCGGCCAGCAAGCCGGGGGTCAGCGCTTCATTCGAGACTCCGGGAAGCGGCATATCCAACCGGTCGAAGCCGACGATGCGCACCGTGGCATCCAGCTCCAAACATTTGTCGATGACCTCCACCTGGCGGGCGTCTCCACCAAGGAATACAATCGTGATTCCCGTCAGCATTCTTAGACGGCACTCCTTCCAAGCAACACAGTATAGACCATCTTATGCCGCAGCCTAAAAAGTGGTGAAAGAGGGAGCTGCCGCCGGAAACTGACCAGCGGAAAAAAAATCATTGCTTAAATGCAGCGGCCGTCTGTAAAACTAATCCATTGCCGTGAAGGAGAGTCTCAGAGGAAGACAACCCGTTATTCGGCTTTGACAATTGCCTGTTTGCTCGTATCGCTACTCTTTGGCACGCTTTTAATTTCAGGCTACGAACCAACATCACCCAAGGAACGCTTCTACTTTATTGCCGCCGAAAGCCTCGCGGGTATGCACGACGCTCATACAGCCGTCCGACTAAACTTGTACCCCGGCGCCGCTTCGATTGACCCTTCTTTATTCTGGACCCAAGAAGGTCCCGTGGTTTTATATTCAACTTCAGAGCTGAAGCGCGGGGATCTTTTGCTGGAACTTGGAGGTCGGACACCCGACCAGTTTCTGGAAGAGTTAACCAAGATTATCCCCGCCGAAAATGATCAGTGGATTAAAATGAAAGGAGCCTCTAAGCTTACAAGCGGAGCTGTCTTGGATTACTATCATCTTCTGAAAAACGGAAAAGTTCATGTGAGGGTTAAGCGGGATAATCAGTTTATACCTAATAGGAAATAAATTCTTTCAACGTGAAAGACCGCCCGATCAAATATGTCGGGCGGTCTTGGTCTTCCAGCGGGATGGTGCTTGTATTGAAGGCCTCCGGAGCATCAAAGCAGAGTCTGTCGATAAACCGGCAATGCTCAAAAACCAGACTGTTTGAGGACTCCAGCGCCTAAAAAATAAGGTCTAAAAAGGGTGTTATTCCGGCGATATCGGTCCATTCGAGAGAAATAGGGTAAATTTAGCCGCTATTTTCTCGAATCGCAAGGAAATGCCCGCGTTATGGACCGTTTATAGGAATATAAGTACATAAAATGCCGCTAATGGAGATGCAATGCCAGGGCTTCGGATAATAAGCACATAAAGGGCCGTTATTTTGACGGCTTACGAAAGGCGCCGGTTGTTCCGGTAGCCGATTGCCGCATTATTTCGTTCCGGTATGGCCAAAACCGCCGGCTCCACGTTCGGTTTCGGAAAGCTCGTCCACTTCGGTAAGAGCCACTTCCGGCACGGTTTGAAAGACCATTTGCGCGATGCGCTCATTGCGTTTAATCGCAAAGGGCTCCTGGCCAAGGTTGATGAGCAGCACCTTGATCTCGCCGCGATAATCGGCATCGATCGTGCCCGGCGTGTTGAGACAAGTGATGCCATGCTTCAGAGCCAGGCCGCTGCGCGGGCGGATCTGGGCCTCCAGACCGCCCGGCATCGCAATCGCGATCCCGGTCGGGACAAGCGCCCTCGCCCCAGGCTGCAAGACCAGGTCCTTCGTTACCGCGGCGTACAGATCAAAGCCGGAAGCCAGTTCCGACATCTTACGCGGCAGTTCAATATCTTCATTTCCGGCAAAACGTTTGATTTGTACTTCAAATGACAAGTTCATCTCTCCTTAATCCCGTAATGGCGCGATCGGACCCGCCGACCATCGCCAGTGCGAACGGCCGGCTGAACATGCGCCCCAGCACGTCGTTCACATCGTCCATCGTCACCGCCTCGATGCGGGCGATCATTTCATCCAGCGTATAATGCCGGCCGAGCATCAGCTCGTTTTTACCCAGCCGGTTCATGCGGCTGCCCGTGCTTTCCAAGCTTAAAATCAGGCTGCCCTTGAGTTGCTCCTTGCCTTTGCCGAGTTCGCTTTCGTTAATCCCGTTGACGGACACATCGTGCAGAATCTCCTTCGTCAGCTCCAGAACCTCTTTCGTTTGCCGCGGCGCCGTACCGGCATACACGGTAAACAACCCGCTATCGGCATGTGAGCTGTGATAGGAGTAGACGGAATAGGCCAAGCCGCGTTTTTCGCGGATCTCCTGAAACAGCCGCGAGCTCATGCCGCCGCCAAGCGCGTTGTTCAGCAGGGTCATGGCATACTGCTTCTCGTCGCCGATCGGCAGCCCCGGGAAGGACAAGCAGATGTGATTTTGTTCCGTTTTTTTGCGGTAAAATTTGAGGTCTCCGAGAAAATCGGGCGCGGCCAGCGAACCCCGGTCTCCCCGAATCGCGAAATCGCCGAAATATTTTTCCAGCAGCTCGACCACTTGGTCATCGATATTGCCGGCTACGCTGATCACCGTATTTTCGATCGTATAATGCTCGCGCATATACGCGCGCAAATGGTCCGATTCCATAGCCCGGAGCTTTTCCTCCGTTCCCAGTATCGGGAGAGCCAGCGGATGGTCTCCGTAAGCGGCCTGCGACACCAGATCGTGCACCATGTCGTCCGGCGTATCTTCGTACATGGAAATTTCTTCGACGATGACGTTTTTCTCTTTTCGCAGCTCCTCGGCGTCAAACAGCGAACGGAAAAACATATCCGCCAAAACATCCACCGCGATCGGCAAGTGCTCGTCGAGCACCTTCGCATAATAACATGTGTATTCCTTGGACGTAAACGCGTTTACGTTGCCTCCGATGGCGTCGAATTGCTCGGCGATATCCCTGGCGCTGAAGCGATCCGTCCCCTTAAACAGCATATGTTCGATAAAATGCGAAATCCCGCCGACTTCGGGTTGTTCATTGCGCGAGCCTGTCTTGACCCAAATGCCAAACGAGACCGAGCGGCAGGTCGGAATCTGTTCCATAACCACCCGGAGGCCGTTTTTTAATTGCGTTCTCTTCACGAAAGGCCCTCCTAAAATTTCAATAAACGCAGTTCCTATCCTACCAAAAAAAGGCGCTCCGCTCAACTCTCCGGAACTTCCACCCGATTCGGCGACAGCGTCTCCTCCACCGTGCCGAGAACCAGGCCTTTGCCGCGGATAACCCGGATCACGTCCTTCAGCGCGTCCCGGGTTGGCGCCGTCGGATGCATGAGAATCAATGAGCCCGGACCTACCTGGTTGGCGATCTTGCTTACAATACTTGAGGCCGGAGGCTTCCTCCAATCCACCGTGTCCACTGTCCACAGCACCGTTTTAAGGCCCTGCTCCGCGGCCAGCTTGACGGTTTGACTGTTATAATCTCCCGAAGGCGGGGCGAACCAGCGGTTGTTTACGCCCAGCTTCTCTTTCAGCAACCCTTTCGTTTTGGAGATTTCCAAGCGGGCCCGGGACGCCTCGAGCTGGCTCATGTTGGGATGGGAATAGGCGTGATTTTCCAACAGATGCCCCCGTTTTTGAATTTCCGCGGCGAGCTCCGTATTTTTCTTGAGCCAGCTTCCGTCCAGAAAAAAAGTCGCTTTCACCTTCGCTTCGTCAAGCGTGTCCAGCATCGGGAGGAGGTACTCTTCTCCCCAAGCCACATTGATCATCAGCGCCGCCATCGGTTTGTTCGGATTCCCCCGATAAATGGGCTGCGCCCCCAAATCATCAAGGCTCACCTGCGGCTTAATTTCCCGGTATATGTATTCGATCTCCGCTCCGGCCGGCAGCAGCTTCGCCTTCTGATAAGTGCGCTCGATGTCCACTTCCCGTCCATTATATCCCGGAATCGCCTTCCAGACGCGATCGACGGTGGCGTTGACCGGCTCGATCCGCCTTTTGGCGGCTTCCTCGCGTATTTTTAGCAGCAGATCGTCTTGTTTGTTCCCGTCTTGACCCAACTCATTGCTTTCATAAAAGTCGCTAAACAGACGGAAGGCAAAACTTCCGTCTTGCCCGCCGCCGTTCTCGACAAATGTGCGAATTCCCGCCAATTGCCCGAGAATCACGACAAATGCGATACAGACCGCAATGATCACAAATTTGTTCCGCCCCATGCCAGGTTCATCCCTTCAACCGGTTTTTGTCCCCATCATATGTAGACAAGACCCGGATTATGCACCTTTTAACGGCCCATCGGGGCATGCGCATTAAAAAAGAGCCAGAATTGATTCATTCTGTCTCTTTTCCCGCACATCTTAAGTTCACATGCAGCCGTTCATCGTTTATGAAGGAGCTTTTTCCGTTTGGGCAGTCAAAACCGCTTTGCGGGAAAGATTGATCCGTCCTTGGCTGTCGATTTCGGTCACCTTGACGGTTACCGTATCGCCGATGGCGACGACGTCTTCCACTTTGCCTACACGCTCCGTCGAAAGCTGGGAGATATGCACCAGCCCGTCTTTGCCCGGCAAAATTTCCACAAAAGCGCCGAATTTTTCGATCCGTTTTACAGTGCCGACATATATTTCGCCGACAACCACTTCCTTCACGATGCCTTCGATAATCGAACGGGCTTTGTTGTTCATCTCTTCGTTGGCCGAAGCGATAAAGACGCGGCCGTCCTGTTCGATATCGATTTTCACGCCGGTTTCCTCGATGATCTTGTTGATGATCTTGCCGCCGGCCCCGATAACATCGCGGATTTTGTCCGGATTGATGTTCATGATGAGGATCTTAGGCGCATACGGAGACAAGTGCTCCTTCGGCTTTTGGATGCGCTCCATCATCTTGGCCAAAATAAACATCCGGCCTTCTCTCGCCTGCTTCAAAGCGTCCGTCAAAATCTGCCGGTCGATGCCGTCGATCTTGATGTCCATTTGAATGGCGGTTACGCCCTCCGCGGTTCCGGCCACTTTAAAGTCCATATCTCCGAGATGATCCTCCATCCCTTGAATGTCCGTCAAAATGGAGACATGCTCTCCGTCTTTGATCAGGCCCATCGCCACCCCGGCTACCGGCGCTTTGATCGGCACGCCCGCGTCCATCATCGCCAAAGTGCTGGCGCAAATGCTGGCTTGCGACGTCGAACCGTTCGATTCCAATACTTCCGACACGAGGCGGATCGTGTAAGGGAATTCCGATTCCGGCGGAATGACCTTGGAAAGCGCCCGTTCGCCAAGCGCGCCGTGACCGATTTCGCGGCGGCCCGGTGCCCGCAGCGGACGGGCTTCGCCTACGCTGAACGGAGGGAAGTTGTAATGATGCATGAACCGTTTCGACTCTTCCAGGTCGATGCCGTCGAGAATTTGCACATCGCCCAGCGCGCCGAGCGTACAAACGCTTAGAGCTTGCGTCTGGCCGCGCGTAAACAAACCGGAACCGTGGGTACGCGGCAACAGGCTGATATCGCATTCGATCGGCCGGATTTCGCTGAGCTTACGGCCGTCCGGACGAATTTTCTCATGCGTGATCAAGCGGCGGACTTCTTCTTTAACGATATCGTGCAGCACTTCCTTGACGTCGGCAATGAGCTCCGGAGACTCTATGTATTTCTCTTCGAAATAAGCAACCGTCTCCTCGTTGATGGCGTCAATCGCATCCTGCCGCGCATGCTTCTCGGCGATCTTTACGGCTTCCACGAGCCGATCCTTGGCATAGGCGCGAACTTCCTGGTTCACGTTTTCGTCGACCGCGTGCAGCTTCACCTGCATTTTCTCTTTGCCGGCAACTTGGACAAGCTCTTCGATTACGGCAACGATTTTTTTGATTTCCTCATGGCCGAACATGATGGCTTCCAGCATAACTTCTTCCGGAACTTCGTTCGCTTCCGCCTCAACCATCATAATCGCGTCTTTCGTCCCTGCCACCACGACGTAAATATCGCTGGCTTCCTGCTGGGCTATATTCGGGTTGATCACAAATTCGCCGTTCACCCGTCCCACCGCCACGCCGCCGATCGGCCCGTTAAACGGAACATCCGAAATGCTCAGCGCGGCCGACGTTCCGATCATCGCGGCGATTTCAGGCTCGCAGTCCTGATCCACGCTCATGACCAGATTGACGATTTGCACATCATTGCGGAACCCTTCCGGGAACAGCGGACGAATCGGACGGTCCGTCAACCGGCTGGCCAAAATGGCCTTTTCGCTGGGACGGCCCTCGCGTTTAATGAAGCCGCCGGGAATTTTACCGACCGCATACAGCTTTTCTTCATAATTGACCGTAAGCGGAAAAAAGTCCAGGTCCTTCGGTTCCGAGGAGGCCGTTACCGTGCACAGCACAGCCGTATCCCCATAACGCACCATGACCGCTGCGTTGGCTTGCTTGGCCAATCGGCCCGTTTCGAGGATAAGAGGTCTTCCCCCCAGATCCATTTTCACATGATTCTCCATGTAATCCCTCCTTATCACATTAAAAGTTCGGTACAAAGTTCATTATTTCCTGCTTTATCTTAAATCATTAAGGAGCAATGAACTTGTCCCTTCACAACAAAAGCTCCTGACGGAGCCTTTCGTTTACGCTATTCAAAACACCGCCGAAATACCCGTTCATTTGTAAAAAGCAACCCGGCGGCACATCGTTCGCTTGAAAGCGTCCGACGGCAACCAGGCTGCTTTTTCGTAAAGATGTCAAATTAACGACGCAATCCGAGTTTTTCGATCAATGCGGAGTAACGCTTCACGTCTTTGTTCTTCAAGTAAGCCAGCAGCTTACGGCGTTGACCGACCATTTTCAAAAGACCGCGACGGGAATGATGGTCTTTCTTGTGCGTGCGCAAATGTTCCGTCAAGTTCGTAATGTTCTCCGTAAGGATAGCAATTTGCACCTCTGGGGATCCGGTATCGGACTCATGAGTTTTGTGCTCTTCGATCAATTGTTGCTTACGTTCTTGAGTCAATGCCATCCTGTTCACCTCCTTTTCCTCAATCGCCGTTAGCCTCGTCGCCGGCGGTGAAACCGCACAACCAAGCCAAGGTTATAGTTGACGCCCGGAAAGAAAACCCATGGGCATAACAACGTAGATCAGTATACCATACAACCCGGATAAAAGTAAATGCCGCTTTCCCGTTTACGCTTTTTCCGCTTTCAGCAAGCTTTTGGCGGTTTCGGCATCCTTGGTTATTTGCGCGATCAGCTCATCGATCGAGCCGAATTTGCGTTCCTCGCGGAGGAAATGAACCACTTCGACGGACAGGCTTTCATCATATATTTCTCCGGAAAAGTCAAACAGATGAACCTCGAACGAGGGGACGGTCGCATCGTTGTGAAAGGTCGGCTTGACCCCAACGTTCATCACGCCTTCGTAGGAGTGGCCGCCGTGATGCGCACGCACGGCGTAAACGCCGCTCGCAGGGATCACATAATGCTCGGTGAGCTTCAGGTTGGCTGTGGGAAAGCCGAGCAATCTCCCCCGCTTTTCCCCGTGCATGACCGCGCCCTTCAGCGAATAGCTTCGTCCGAGCCAGCGGTTGGCCAAGCGGATGTCGCCTTCCTGGAGCGCTTTACGGATGCCCGAACTGCTCACCTTCTCGCCGTCGATCAGGAACGGCGGAACCGTGCTTACGTCCAGGACGTTATCGCTCAGCTCGCGCAGCATTCCGGCGTGCCCTTCTCCCCGGTAGCCGTAGCGGAAGTCAAACCCGACCACAGCGGTGTGCACCTGCAGGGGAACCAAAATGCCGGTGACGAAATTTTGCGGGCTCACCCGCGAGAACGAGTCGTTAAACTCGACAATATATACAAAATCCACGCCCATGCTGCGAAGGAGGCGTTCCTTCTCCCGGGGCGGAGTCAAATATCCGTCGTAATCGCCTTTTTTCATGACTTCCTTCGGGTGAGGGTGAAAAGTCATGACGGATGCGGGCAGACCAAGCTCGGCCGCCAGCTTGACGGCCGTCTCAATCACGCTGGCGTGCCCTAGATGGAGGCCGTCAAACTGGCCGATGGCCAGCACCTGCGGCCTCGCGCACGTTGCAATAAATTGTTCGGTTAAAGGGTATGATAAGCTTATCGTTTCCATCTAAAGTCTCACCTGCAATTCCCTCGGATTGGCACAATCGTTCATATGATTCAGTCGGGAAGGAACACCTTGACCGCCTTCACGGCAGGCATTTCTTCATCCGCCTGGAATATCCCCAAAAACCGCTGCTGCGGATCATAAAGCCGGATCAGTTCCCCCCGGTTTGCCCGCGGATGTACCGCGGCGGCGGGCAGGCGCTGACCTTGCAGGGCCGCCTTAACTTTGTCCCCGGCGATCGTATGTGCCGGCAGATGCCGGACTCCCTGGTCGACCGGCAGCAAATAGGAAGCCAGGTCCCCTTGCGCAGCATGCCTGGCGATTTCTTCCAGCGTTAAACAGCTCTCTTCCGCGATCCCGGCCGACACCGTCCGCTTCAGCTGCCCCATCGCCGCCGGCACGCCAAGCGCCCGGCCGATATCGACGCAAAGCGTGCGGATGTAAGTTCCTTTCGAGCAGAGCGCCCGGAACTTGATCTTCGGATGCGGTCCCTCCGGTTGAAAGGACAGCAGCTCCAGCCCATAAATCGTCACCTCGCGGGCTTTGCGTTCGACCGTTTTTCCTTCTCTCGCCAGCTCGTAGAGGCGCTTTCCATCGTGCTTCAAGGCGGAATACATCGGCGGAACCTGGGAAATCGTGCCGACGAATCGCTGAAGCACCTGCCTTACGGCCTCTTCCGTCACCGAAACTTGATCCAGCCGCTCCACGACCGTACCCGACATGTCTTCGGTGTCCGTGGCCACCCCCAAAATCAGCGTGGCCTCATATTCCTTGGGCAGCTCCTGCAAATATTCGACCATCCGGGTAGCCCGTCCCAAGCAAAGCGGAAGCACTCCGGTGACAGCCGGATCGAGCGTGCCCGTATGGCCGATCCGCTTCATTTTGAGGATGCCGCGGCATTTGGCCACAACGTCGTGGGAGGTAAAACCGGCGGGTTTCAAAACCGGCAGGATGCCTTCATACGTGGTCATAGCTGCAGCCTCACCTGCTCCACCACGCGGGGCACGATCGCCTCCAGCGTTCCTTCAACGCGCGCTCCCGCGGCCCGGACGTGCCCGCCCCCGCCAAAGCTTTGCGCCACCTTGGCCACGTCCACTTTGCCGGCGGAACGCATGCTCACTTTTACGGCTTGCTCATCGATCACCTTAAACAGGAGGCCGACCTCCACCCCTTGAATATTGCGGGGATAGTTGACGATGCCTTCCATATCCTCATGAACCGCCCCGGCGAATTTCAAGTCTTCGTCCGTCACGACCACCCAGCTGATTTTACCGTCTTCGGTCAGCTGCAGCCCGTTTAAGGCTCTCGTCAGCAGGCGCAGCTGCGGCAAAGTCATTTGCTCCAGCAACAGTTCGGACAAGCCCGGTCCTTCAACACCGTACTCCAGCAGCTTGGAGGCGGTTGCCATCACTTTGGGCGACGTGTTCGAATAGCGGAACCCGCCCGTGTCGGTCAGCAGTCCGGTGTATAGCGCCGTAGCGATCGCCTCGTTCAACTCCAGACCCATAAATTGGATAAGGTCGAATAAAATCTCCGCCGTGGCTGCGGCATAGGGGACAATCAAATTGACCGTGCCGTATCCGTCATTGGTCGGATGGTGATCGATGTTCAGCAGTTTGGCTCCTTCCGCAAACAGCTCTTTGGTCATCCCGACCCGTTTGAAATCGGCGCAATCGACGCAGATCACGTTGTCGAATTTCCGATTCAAGGGCTCTGCCGACAGGTCACGAATTTGATCCGCCTGCCATAAATAACCCATCCGCTTCGGAATCGGCCCTTCGTTGACCATTACGTATTTTTTACCCAGACATGACAGAAGCCAGCCCACCGCAAGGGTGGAACTGACTGCGTCTCCGTCCGGCTGAACATGCGCCACCACGAGGAAATCATCATGCTCCGTCAAAAAAGCCTGGCTCTGACGCAGCTCCCGTTCATATTGCATTGCCGGTCTCCTTTTAGAGGTAATCAAAAATTCAGAATTTGATCACGAAGCAAATCATGACATAAATTCGGCATCGAATCTTGAATTCAGCCGGGCTCTAGCATATGCTTTCGAAGCATGTTTCCTCCGGAAACATTTCAGGTGCTCACGTACCCCAAACGTACGCTCCGCTCCTGGCGTCCCTAGCTTCATCCAACTAAAGCGTTTTGAAAAAACGCACATCGGAAGCATAAGCTTCGGTGCTGAAAACCTGACTTTTTGATCCCTATTTTAATTCATTTGTCGTGCTCGTGCGTAATTTCGCCCAGAAGCTGCTCGATCCGGCTACCGTAAGCGATCGATTCGTCGATTTTAAAGATCAGCTCCGGCGTATGGCGCAGCCGGATCCGCTTGCCGAGCTCGGTGCGCAAAAATCCGTTTGCCTTCTCCAGCCCCTTCAGCGATTCGCTTTTCTTCTCATCATCCCCGAAAACGCTCAAGTAGACTTTGGCCTGCGACAAATCGCTCGTCACATCCACCCCGGTCACGGTGACAAAACCGATGCGCGGATCTTTCAGTTCCTTCTGGATAAGAACGCTGAGTTCTTTTTTAATCTGTTCGCCTACGCGGCCGGTCCGATTTTTGGCCATTTATGACACCACCTTACTTCCGTTCAACGGTTTCCATGATGAAGGCCTCAATCACGTCGCCTTCTTTAATATCATTGTAGTTATCGAGGGTGATCCCGCATTCGTACCCTTGCGCAACTTCTTTGGCATCATCCTTGAACCGCTTCAAAGAATCGATTTTGCCTTCGTAGATAACGATGCCGTCGCGGATCAAGCGCGTTTCCGCCGAACGGGTAATTTTGCCGGAGGTGACCATGCAGCCCGCAATCGTGCCGACCTTGCTGATCTTGAACGTATTGCGGACTTCGGCATGCCCGATGACGGACTCCTTGTATACCGGATCCAGCATCCCTTTCATCGCTTGTTCGATTTCCTCGATCGCATTGTAAATGACGCGGTGCAGACGAATGTCGACCTTTTCCTGCTCGGCGGTCGCTTTCGTCTGGTTGTCCGGACGTACGTTAAAGCCGATGATGATCGCGTTGGAAGCCGCGGCCAAAATAACGTCGGATTCGGTAATCGCCCCGGCGCCGCTGTGGATGATTTTCACGCGCACGCCTTCGATGTCGATTTTCTCGAGCGCGCCCTTCAGCGCCTCCACCGAACCTTGAACGTCCGCTTTGATGATCACGTTCAGCTCTTTGATTTCGCCTTCTTTAATATGGCGGAACAAATCGTCGAGCGTCACGCGCGTATTCGCGCCCAGATCGGACTGGCGCTGCGTAATCGCACGTTTGTCGGCGATGGAGCGGGCTTTGCGTTCGTCCTCAAACACCATAAACGGATCGCCCGCCTGCGGCACTTCGGTAAGGCCGGTAATTTCCACCGGCGTCGAAGGCCCCGCTTCCTTGAGGCGGCGTCCCCGGTCGTTCACCATTGCGCGGACGCGGCCGAAGCAGTTGCCGGCCACAAAAGCGTCGCCGACTTTCAGCGTGCCGTGCTGCACCAGTACGCGGGCCACCGGTCCGCGGTTTCTGTCTAGCTCGGCTTCGATAACCGCACCGCGGGCGCGTTTGTCCGGGTTGGCTTTGTACTCGTTGACTTCCGCCACGAGCAGGATCATTTCGAGCAGGTCTTCCAGACCCATTTTTTGTTTGGCCGACACGTTGACGAAAATCGTATCGCCGCCCCATTCTTCCGGTACAAGCTCATATTCTGTTAATTCCTGCTTGACTTTATCCGGGTTGGCTTCCGGTTTGTCGATTTTGTTGACTGCCACAATGATCGGCAGCCCCGCCGCTTTGGCGTGGTTGATCGCTTCAACCGTCTGCGGCATCACGCCGTCGTCAGCCGCAACGACGATGATCGTAATGTCGGTCAGCTGCGCTCCGCGCGCCCGCATCGCCGTAAACGCCTCGTGACCCGGCGTGTCGAGGAACGTGATCTTCTTGCCGTTGATCTCGACCTGATAAGCGCCGATATGCTGCGTAATGCCGCCGGCTTCGCCGCCGGTCACGTTCGTCGAACGGATCGCGTCCAGCAGCGTCGTTTTCCCGTGGTCGACGTGCCCCATAATCGTCACCACCGGCGGACGCTCTTTCAAATCCGCCTCATCGTCAACCTCTTCGATCGTTTCAAAACGGTCTTCCTCGACCGGAATTTTCACTTCGACTTCAACGCCGAAATCGCCGGCCAAAAGCTGGATCGTCTCGATGTCGAGCTCCTGGTTGATCGTGGCCATGACCCCGAGCAGCATCAGCTTTTTGATCACCTCGGAAGCGTCTTTATGCAGCAGTTTCGCGGTTTCGCCAACGGTCATCGTGCCGCGGACAATGATTTTCTTCGGCGTATTGTCGATTTTTTCGCGCGGCGGCTGCTGATATCCGCCACGGCCCCCCCGGCCGCCTTTGCCGCCGCGGTTGTTGTTTTTAAAGTTGCCGCTACGGTTGTCGTCAAAACCTTTTTGATTTTTCCCGCCATGATTGCCTTTTCTGCCTTGACCTTGGCCTTTGCCTCCGCCATTGTTATTATTGCTTCCGGCCGAAACAAAATTGCGGTTTGGCGCTTGCCCGCCGCGGTTTGCTCCGCCGTTTCCTTGACCGTTTCCTTGGCGGTTGCCGCCGCCGTCACGGCGCTGCGAATCGCCCCCGGTTTGGCCTTGCCCCCGGTTTCCTTGAGGGTTGCGGCCTCCGGCATTGCCGGCGTTTTGCGCAGAAGCGCGCGGGCCTTGCTGATGGCCTCCGTTTGGACGTTGGTTTCTTTCCTGTACAGCGGTAGTTCCGCCTTTTGCGTTTTGGTTTTGATTAGGTTTATTATTCATACTTACCTGCTTTTCATGTTGATTTTTTTTGGCTTGACCGCCGGGATTTCCGTGAACCTTCGCCTCCCGGCCTTGTTCTCCGCGATTTCCCGCCCCTTCCGGGGCCGGATTTTTCGCAGCCTGGCTTCCTCCTGCGGAAGCCGGCGCCGGCGATTTGGACGGGGTTTCGGCGCGGCCCGAATTTTCCCGCTTGGCGGCAGCGTTCGTCTTAATATCCTTGAAAAATTGCTCCACGCGCGTTACGGCATCATTCTCCATCACGCTCATATGGTTATTCACCGGGATATTAAGTCGCTTAAGAATCGTAATGATTTCTTTGCTGCTCATGTTGAGCGATTTTGCATATTCATATACCCTGAGCTTATCTTGTTTTTCTTGTTTACTCAATATACTCCACCTCCGACGTTTTCGCGATCGCTTTACGAACCATATCGGCAAACCCCTGATCGGTAAGGGCCAGAACGACCCGTTCCGGCTTTCCTACGCTCGATCCGAGCATATCCCTGTCAAATCCGACCATCAAAGGAACTTTGTACGTACCGCATTTATCGCGATACTTCTTTTGCGTATTGGCCGACGCATCGCCGGCTACAATCACCAGTTTGGCTTCCGCGGAGCGGATTGCCTTCAGCACGACTTCATCCCCCGTCACCAGCTTGCCCGCCCGCATGGCAAGGCCAAGCCCGGACAACGCTTTATTCATCGCCATCCCCTTCACGCCCCTGGCCGGCGCGGAACTCCTCTTCCACTTTCAAAAAATCGCGGGCAAGCTGCTCGTAAACCTCCGGACTGACCGGCGCTTTCAGCGCGCGGTCGAGCGCTTTGGTTTTGTGGGCAAGCTTGAAGCAAGCTTCCTTACCGCACAAGTATGCTCCGCGCCCCGATTTTTTGCCGGTGAGGTCGATCGACACCTCGCCTTCCGGCGAACGGACGATGCGGATCAGCGATTTCTTGGGCATCATTTGCTGGCAGGCCACGCATTTGCGCAGCGGTACCTTTCTCTGTTTCATCCTTCAACCGCCCCCGATCAATCTACGGAGATGGAATCCTGAGGCATTTCGTCCTGATCGGTTTTTTCTCTTCCGAATTCCTCTTCCGCTTGGGTTTCGCTCTTGATATCGATTTTCCAACCGGTCAATTTGGCCGCCAGGCGAGCGTTCTGGCCTTTGATGCCGATCGCCAGCGAAAGCTGGTAATCCGGCACGATGACGCGCGCCATCTTCTCGGCCTCAAACACCTGCACTTCCAGCACCTTGGACGGGCTGAGCGCATTCGCCACATATTCCTCGACATTCTCCGAATAACGGACGATATCGATCTTCTCTCCGCGCAGCTCGTTCACGATCGTTTGCACCCGGGTGCCTTTCGGCCCTACGCAGGAGCCGACCGGATCGACCTCGCTGTTGCGGGAGTATACCGCGATTTTGGAACGGAATCCCGCTTCGCGGGCGACGGAACGGATCTCCACCACCCCGTCGAAAATTTCCGGCACCTCCAGCTCAAACAAGCGTTTCAACAGGCCCGGATGCGTGCGGGACAGCAGAATTTGCGGCCCCTTCGTCGTATTTTCCACCTTCGTAATGTAGGCCTTGATGCGATCCCCATGCTTGAATTTCTCGTTTGGCATCAGCTCGTTCAAGGGCAGATGCGCTTCGATTTTGCCGAGGTCGACATAGATGTTGCGCAGATCCTGACGCTGCACGATGCCGGTTACGATATCCTCTTCCTTCTCGACAAAGGCGTTGTAGATCAGTCCGCGCTCGGCTTCGCGAATCCGCTGGGTCACGACTTGTTTGGCGGTTTGCGCGGCAATGCGGCCGAAATCGCGAGGCGTAACTTCAATCTCGGTAATATCGTCAAGATGATAGTTCTGGTTGATCTCGCGCGCGGCCGCCAGCGAAATCTCCGTGCGCGGATCCAGCACTTCTTCCACGACGAGCTTGCGGGCGTATACTTTAATCGCGCCGGTATGGCGGTTCATATCCACGCGAACGTTCTGCGCCGTATTGAAGTTCCGCTTGTAGCTGGAGATGAGCGCGGCTTCAATCGCTTCGAACAAAATATCTTTGCTGATTCCTTTTTCCCTTTCCAATTCATTCAAGGCTTCGATAAAATCCATACTCATTTGCCTCGAGTTCCCCCTTTCATAGTTCCCTGCAGGTCACGCTTAACCAAACATCCGCTGTTCTAGAAAATAATGGCCAACCTTGCGCTGGCTACTTTGCTGTATGGAATCGTGTGACTCTTCTTTCCGACTTCAACGACCAATTCGCCGTTCTCGAAGGAAAGAAGCCGGCCTTCAAACTCCTTCAGGCCGCCTACCGGTTCGTATGTAGTGACAAATACGTCTTTGCCGACGGCTTTCGATACATCCTCGGCTTTTTTGAGCGGACGCTCCGCGCCCGGCGAGGACACTTCCAGAAAATAAGCCGATGGAATCGGATCATTCTCATCGAGCTTTTCGCTAAGGTATTCGCTGATCCGGCCGCAGTCATCGATGTCGATGCCGCCGTCCTTGTCGACGAATACGCGAAGGAACCAGTTGCTTCCCTCCTTGACGTATTCCACGTCAACCAATTCAAAGCCGTGTTCCTCCAAATAAGGCGTGACCATTTGCTCTACGGTCGCTTTGATCTTCGGTGTGCTCAAGCGTACATTCCCTCCATCGCGTTCATTCCTGTATACCAAAGAGTAAAGAGTGGGTTTCCCCACTCTTTAAACAACGGTTCTATCTTCATGATTGCCAAAAAAATTATAACATAGTCCGCCAACAGTGACAAGTAAAACACCTTTACTACTATAGGTAGTTCAAAAAATCAGCTTTTGAAGATTTAAGAATGAATAGTCGCCGGAGTCTCTCTTCCTTAAAATCGCAAGAAAAACTTCATCTTAGGGCGGTCTGTCTTCTTTGATTGTTCATCGATAGAGTTTTTCTTATCACGAAGCAGGTTAAGAAGCTTAATCGACGTCGAATCTTGAATTCAACCGGGCCAAGCATATGCTTTCGAAGCATGTTTCCTACGGAAACATTTCCGGTGCTCACGTACCCAAAACGTACGCTCCGCTCCTTATGTCCCTAGCTTCATCCAACCTTCTCGGTGCTGAAAACCTGATTTTTGAACTTATATTTAAACTCACACTTAAAATAGCGACAACTGGTTGCTTTCGGGAAGTCCACGGAAGCAGCCCATGTTGCCGAGGAGCTCGACGATCGTTTTGCTCGCCTTCGATTTCTGCTGGAAGTCCTCGATCGACAGAAATTCGCCCTGCTCCTTGGCCGCGGCGATATTTTTGGCGGCGTTCTCCCCGATCCCGGCCAGCGCCGAGAACGGCGGAATCAGCGAATCGCCGTCCACGATGAACTTCGTCGCGTCGGAACGGTACAAATCGATCGGTTTGAAATGGAAGCCGCGCGCGGTCATCTCCAGCGCCATTTCCAGAATCGGCAGCATCGCTTTCT
Organism: Paenibacillus macerans; assembly: GCF_900454495.1. Classification (NCBI taxonomy): domain Bacteria; kingdom Bacillati; phylum Bacillota; class Bacilli; order Caryophanales; family Paenibacillaceae; genus Paenibacillus; species Paenibacillus macerans. The sequence continues at coordinate 821,893 of NZ_UGSI01000001.1, read as the reverse complement.
CTTTAGGCAGCGCCTGAAAGCCTTTCTGCTCGATCTCTTCGATCTTGCGGTGAATCGCCTCATATCCCTGACAGCAAAGCTCGATGTCGAAATCCTCGCCGCGAACCGAGAAATATGTCGCGTAAAATTCGATCGGATGGTAGAGCTTGAAATAGGCGGTGCGCACCGCGGAAATAACGTATGCGGCGGCGTGGGCCTTCGGGAACATGTACTGGATCTTCAGACAGGAGTCGATGTACCATTGCGGCACCTTGCATTTCTTCATCTCCTCGATCCATTCCGGCGTCAGCCCTTTCCCTTTCCGTACGCTTTCCGTGATTTTGAAGGCGAGGCCGGCGTCCATACCCGCTTTGTAAATCAAAAACAGCATGATGTCGTCACGGCAGCCGATCACCGTTTTGATGTTGCAGGTTCCGTTTTTGATCAAATCCTGGGCATTGCCAAGCCAGACGCCCGTTCCGTGCGACAAGCCGGAAATCTGCAGCAGGTCGGCAAACGACGACGGCTGCGATTCCACCAGCATCTGCCGGACGAACTTCGTGCCCATCTCGGGAATGCCGTACGTGGCGACCGGCGTGCGGATCTGTTCCGGCGTCACCCCAAGCGCTTCCGTCGAGTTGAAAATGCTCATCACCTTCGGATCGTTCATCGGGATGGTCGTCGGATCGACGCCCGTGAGATCCTGGAGCATCCGCATCATCGTCGGATCATCGTGCCCGAGGATATCGAGCTTCAGCAGGTTCGCGTCAAAGGCGTGATAATCGAAGTGCGTCGTTTTCCATTCCGCCTCGGTGTCGTCGGCCGGATACTGCACCGGGGTGATATCCTCCACCTCGATGTAGTCCGGCACGACCACGATCCCGCCGGGATGCTGGCCCGTGCTGCGCTTGACGCCGGTACACCCCGCCGCAAGCCGGCTCAGCTCGGCTCCGCGCCAATGCTTGTGATGCTCTTCCTCGTATTTTTTGGCGAAACCGTACGCCGTCTTTTCCGCCACGGTGCCGATCGTGCCGGCGCGGAACACGTTTTTCTCGCCGAACAGCACTTTCGTGTAGTTATGGGCGTGCGGCTGATATTCCCCGGAGAAGTTAAGGTCGATATCGGGAACTTTGTCGCCCTTAAACCCAAGGAACGTTTCGAACGGGATGTCGTGCCCCTCGCCCTTCAGCGTTTGCCCGCATTTCGGGCACGTCTTGTCCGGAAGGTCGAAACCGCTTGGCACGCTGCCGTCAAGGAACCATTCGCTGTACTTGCATTCCGGGTTTTGGCATATATAATGCGCCGGCAGCGGGTTGACCTCGGAGATGCCGAGGAACATGGCGACGACCGAGGAGCCGACGGACCCCCGGGAACCGACCAGATACCCGTCCTGGTTCGATTTTTTGACCAAACGTTCGGAGATCAGATAGTTCGCCGAGAACCCGTATTTGATAATCGGCTCGAGTTCTTTCTCCAGCCGCTTGACGACGACTTCCGGCAGATCCTCGCCGTAAATCTTTTTGGCCGTATCGTAACAAGTCCGGCGGATTTCCTCTTCCGCGCCTTCGATGATCGGCGTAAACAGCTTATCCGGAAACAGCTCGTATTCCTCAAATTCGTCGGCCAGCTTGGAGGTGTTGGCAACGACTACCTCGTAAGCCTTCTCCCCGCCGAGAAAAGCGAATTCCTCCAGCATTTCCTCCGTCGTCCGAAAATGCGCATCCGGCTTGCGTATATCCTTCAGCGGGCTAAACCCGGTGATGCCGTGAATCGTGATGTCGCGGAACAGCTTGTCCTTTGGATCGAGATAGTGCACGTTGCCGGTAGCCACCACCGGCTTATTCAGCTTCATCCCGATCTCGACGATTTTGCGGATCGCCGTCTCCAGCTCGGCCACGCTGCCGACCAATCCTTTGTCCACCAGATGCATATACATCGTCAGCGGCTGGATCTCCAGCACATCGTAAAACTCGGCCACAGCTTCCGCTTCCTCCACCGATTTGTTGAGCACCGTTTCGAAAAACTCGCCTTTTTCGCAGCCGGACATGATGAGCAGGCCTTCGCGCATTTCCACCAGCTTCGATTTGGGAATGCAGGGCACTCGTTTGAAATAGTCGGTGTGCGACAGGGACACGAGCTTAAACAGATTTTTCTTGCCCGTAGCGTTGAGCGCGTAGACGCCGCAATGAAACGGCCGGGTATTGGACAGATCCTTGCCGACCTTATCGTTCAGCCGGTCCAGCGTCGTATACCCTTCGATTTTGATCGCATCTTCGAGCAGGCCGTTCAAAATTTCCCCGAGCGCCAGCGTATCGTCGATCGCCCGGTGGTGGTTCTCCAGCGACACCTTGTATTTGGCGGCAAGCGTATTTAACCGGTGATTCTTCAGGGTCGGAAACAGCATCCGGGCTAGTTCGAGCGTATCGAGCACCGGGTTGTTCATCTGCGGCAGGCCCAGCTCTTTCAGCTTCGCGTTGACGAAATCGACGTCAAACCGGGCGTTATGGGCGACCAGCACCGCGTCTCCGGCAAACTCCACGAACCGCCGCAGCACGGGTTCCACATCCGGAGCGTCCCTGACCATTTCGTCGTTGATGTTGGTGAGCTGCTGGATATTGTAAGGAATCCGTTCATGCGGATTGACGAAGGTAGCGTAACGGTCCACTTCTTTGCCGTCCTGCATTTTAACGGCGGCAAGCTCGATGATTTTGTTTTGGGTGACGGAGAGACCGGTGGTTTCGATATCGAATACGATATATGTAGCGTCTTTCAAATCGTCCCCGCGCGGGTTCAGCACCACGGCGACATCGTCGTTCACCACGTTGGCTTCAACGCCGTAGATCATTTTTATGCCGTTTTTCTTCGCCGCCTTAGCCGCGTCGGGGTAACTTTGCACCCCGCCGTGATCGGTGATGGCGATCGCTTTATGCCCCCATTTGGCGGCCATCTTCACGTAATCGCCGATCGGGGTGACGGCGTCCATCGTGCTCATCGTCGTGTGCAGATGGAATTCGACCCGCTTCTCGGGAGCATTGTCCTTGCGTCCCGGAGGCGCCGTAATTTCCGTCAGATCGGAAGGGATCATCACCAGCTCGGGCACCTGCATAAAGCGGTCGAATTCGACTTTGCCGCGGGCTTTTACCCACTTGCCGTTGGCCAGCTGGCCCATCACTTTCAAATCTTCCTTGTTTTTCGCAAACAGCTTCATCGCCAGCGAGTCGGTAAAATCCGTCAAATTGAACGTAAACAACGTATTTCCGTTGCGCAGCTCCTTGCGGTCCAGACCGAAAATCGTTCCCTGGATCGTGATTTTCTTCTCTTCATCCTGAATGTCCTGAATCGGCACCGGCGGCTCCTTGATGTCGTATCCGATTTGCAGTTTGACGACTTCGCCGTCCACCTCTTCAGGCGGCGCTTCCACCGTCATGCTTTCCATCATTTTCTGGATGACCTCGCGTTCTTCCTCCACGATCCGCTGTTGGAACTCCTCGAACGCTTCGGCGCTCGTTTCGCCGGTTTGCAGCTTGACCCGCAGCTGCAGAGCAAAATAAGTTTCGTAAAACGTCACGATCGCCCGGTCGATATTTTTCTTGCGGGCCAGCTCCAGTGCGGTAGAATCGCCCAACGTTACGGTAACGAGATCGTTTTCGACTTCAAATCCGGCCCGGACCATCCAGCCGTTGACGGAAGGAACCTGACGCTGCACCCATTCCAAAAACAACTTCCAATACTCTCCAACGATATCTTTGGCCGACACTTCGCCGCCGTACCTGAATTCAAAGGAAATTGCCGCGATGTGCTCCATTTTTTCCTTGATGCGAAGGCAAAAAGTGCGGTAAGCCTGAGCCGGCACCAACGTATCCTTCCTGATCGTGATTTTCCATTCCTTGTTGCTGCGGCTAACCTCAACCCGCTCGATATAACCTTCGAGAAAATAGGGATCGATTAACGAGGCGGGAAGCTCCGCCTGCTTCATCAACAGTTCAAGCCGGTTTCTCTTGTCCTGAGTCTCCGTCATGTCTTCCTCCCCCATCTAAGTGCTGAAAACCCGACTTTTGGAACGCTCCGTTATAAAAGCCAGGTCGATGACTCCACGTCCGCTTGCATGAAAAAGGCTTCCGGCGAGAAAACCGGCAGGCAATGAACCTGCCCGACAATTTACTGCCGAAAGCCCTCTTTTGGCTGTGTTGGTTTGCCCGCACAGGGGTTTCCCCGTATCATGCGTGTTCAAAAAGTCGGCTTTATCGCTTTTTGATCAACCTCTTATGGCTTGGACAAATAATTCAAGTTTTAATAGGCTCTGGCAAAAACGACGGTATGTTTGGCTTGTTCCCCGCAAACAAGGCAAGTATGCTTCTTCTCTTTCGGTTCAAATGGAATGTTGCGGCTGGTCGCGCCGGTTTCCTCTTTCACCTGGCGTTCGCAAGCCTCCGAACCGCACCAGCCGGCCAGCGTAAAGCCGCGTTTTTCTTCAATGCTCGCCTTCATTTCATCCAGCGTGTCCACGGAGTAGAAATGCTCCTCGCGGAACGCCTTGGCGCGATCGTACATTTCCTGATGCACCTGCTCGAGCATCGCCCGGACTTCTACGACCAGATTGGCCTGCTGCACGACTTTTTTCTCGCCGCTGATGCGGGAAACCAGTACGCACACGCCGTTCTCCATATCCCGCGGTCCGATCTCCAGGCGTACCGGCACGCCGCGCATTTCGTATTCGTTGAATTTCCACCCCGGACGAAGATCGGAGCGGTCGTCGATGCCGACGCGAATCCCCGCCTGCTTCAGTTCAGCGAACAATTCGTCGGCTCTTCCCACCACCGCGTCCCACGTTTTCGGCGGGCCGATCGGAATGATCATCACCTGCTTCGGCGCAACCTTCGGCGGCAGAACAAGGCCGCGGTCGTCGCCGTGAACCATGATCAGCGAGCCGATCAGCCGGGTGCTTACCCCCCAGGAAGTCGTATGCACATATTCCCGGACATTCTCCCGGTTCAAATATTGAATATTAAAGGCCGAAGCAAAATTCGTCCCCAAATAATGAGAGGTTCCGGCTTGCACGGCGCGGCCGTCCTTCATCATCGCTTCGATAGAATAGGTGTCCACCGCGCCGGCGAATTTTTCGGACGGCGTTTTTTGCCCGACAATGACCGGAATCGCCAAGTAGTTCTCGACAAAATCGCGGTAAATCTCCAGCATGCGCATCGTCTCTTCCCGCGCGTCCTGCTCGTTTTCATGGGCGGTATGGCCTTCCTGCCAAAGGAATTCGCTAGTGCGCAGGAACGGCAGCGTCCGTTTCTCCCAACGGACCACATTCGCCCACTGGTTGATCAGCATCGGCAAATCCCGGTAGGATTGAATCCATTTCTCATACATATGCCCGATCATCGTTTCCGAGGTCGGACGGATGGCCAGCCGCTCCTCCAATTTCTCGCCGGCGGCTTCGGTTACCCAAGGCAGCTCCGGGTTAAAGCCTTCGACATGTTCCTTCTCCTTCTGGAAGAAGCTTTCCGGAATGAAGAGCGGAAAATAAGCGTTGCGATGCCCCGTTTCCTTAAAACGGCGATCCAGCTCCTCCTGAATGTGTTCCCAGATTTCGTAACCGTCCGGCTTAAAAACGATACAGCCGCGCACCGGCGAGTAATCCATTAAATCCGCTTTTTTAATCACGTCGATGTACCATCTGGAGAAGTCTTCTCCCTGCGGGGTAATCTCCGTAACGAATTGTTTCTCCTCTTTTGCCATAAGAACCCTTGTCCTCCCGTTAAAAAACAACAATTTTTATTTCACCGCGTGATTCGCACGGTTCGGGCAACCGGTCAGCCGTGGAACAAACGCAATATATCATTATAGGTGACCGCGATCATCAGCAGGAACAGCATCGCAAAGCCGATGAAATGCACCATGCCTTCGCGGTTCGGATCGATCGGCTTGCCGCGCAGTGCCTCGACTCCAAGGAACACGAGGCGGCTGCCATCCAGCGCCGGAATCGGCAGCAGGTTGAATATGCCAAGGTAAAGGCTCAGGATTGCCGCCCAATACGTAAGCTGGGCTAACCCTTGTTTGGCGATTTGCCCCGTCATTTCAAACGTGCGCACCGGCCCGCCCAGATCGTCCATGGAAAACTTGTTGATCAACTGCTTAAAGCCGAGAAAAATCCCCTCGGTCGTGGACACCATTTTCTGTCCGGCCACCTGGAACGTCTCGCCGAAGGAGGCGCTGCGGGTCGGGAAAACCGTCACGATCGTGCTGCCCACTTTTCCGTCTTCATTTTCGGCTCCGCGCGGGGTAATCGTAAAGCTCAGCGTTTCTTCGCCGCGTTTGACCGTCCATTGCATCGGTTTGCCCTTGGAAGCTTGAATCTTCCCGATCATTGCGTTCGCATCGGTGCCGACCGGCTGACCGTTGATCGTCTCGATAATATCTCCAGGCTGAAGCCCGACTTCCGCCGCCGGCATCCCTTTCACAACTTCGCCGATCTGCAGATGGCTTGGCGTTTCCAGCGGAATCCCCGCCATTTGCGTATGCAGGGCAAACAACACAAAGGCCAAAACAAAGTTCATAAAAGGCCCGGCGAAGATCGACAACGCCCGCTGCCCGACCGTCTTGCTTCCGTATTGCCGATCCCTCGGCGCGATTTGTGTTTCTTTGCCTTTGGTCACCAGCATCGCCTGCGGATGAACGGGGTAAGAGACCACCTCTCCATCCACATCCAGACGAACTGCAAGATCGTCCTGCAAATCAGCGTGCCGCACCTCGCCGCGGATAACATTTTTGCGGCTGTCCAGCCGGTCCAAATAAATTTTACGTACGGTATCGCCATCCAGGCGCAGCGCGACGGTTTGTCCTTCGGCGATCTGGACCAGTTCGGGCTCTTCCCCCGCCATGCGGGCATACCCGCCGAACGGAAGCAGGCGCAATGTAAACTGCGTCTCTCCTCTTCTGAAAGAAAGCAGTTTCGGTCCAAAGCCAATCGCGAATTCACGCACCAAAATACCTGCGCGTTTCGCGAAGTAATAGTGCCCCCATTCGTGCACCGTGACGATGATGAAGAACATGAGCACCGTCAAAAATATGATTTTAAGCAATTCCAAGCGTAAGCATCCTCCTTTTGGCCACGGATCGTCCTAGGGCGTCTTCTTAGATTAACATTATTCTCCGATCAGGCACAAGAGAATACCGCCGCCGGACTTTTCCGGTGCAAAAGAGGAATTTTATAGAGGTTCCGCCCAAGCGGGCGGGCTCTATAAAGATTCGGCCATGTTCCGGGCCCAGCGGTCGGCGGAGCGAATCCCTTCCAGATCCGGCTCCTCCTGAACGTCGTGTTTGGACAACACCGTTTCAATAATCGTCTCAATCTGCAGAAACGAAATGTTTCCGCTTAGAAAGCGGGCGACGGCCACTTCATTGGCAGCATTGTAAACACAAGTGGCTGTCCCCCCTATTTTACCACACTCGAAGGCTAGTCTTAAACAAGGGAACCGGTTGTAGTCCATCTCCCGGAAATGCAGCTTGCCCACTTCCGCCAGGGACAGCCTTTTGGCTTCGGACGGCCAGCGGCGCGGATAGGAAAGCGCGTATTGGATCGGAACCCGCATATCCGGTGTTCCTAATTGGGCGATTACGCTGCCGTCACGATATTCAACGAAAGAGTGGATAATGCTCTCGGGATGCAGCAGCACTCCGATCTGTTCGTAAGGAAGGCCAAACAGCCAATGCGCTTCAATGACCTCCAGTCCTTTGTTGACCATCGTGGCCGAATCGATCGTAATTTTGGCGCCCATGGACCAATTGGGATGCTTTAACGCATCCTTGACCGTAACGTTTCGCAGCTCTTCACGGGTTAAATCGCGGAACGAGCCGCCGGAAGCCGTCAGCGTAATTTGGCGCACCTCTTCGATTCGCTCCCCGTTCAAACATTGAAAAATAGCGGAATGCTCGCTGTCGACCGGCAGCAAAGCGACGCCCTTGCGCCCCGCCGCTTCGGTAACCAGATGGCCCGCCGTTACCAGCGTTTCCTTGTTCGCCAGCGCAATATGCTTTCCGGCCTCAATCGCCGCGATCGTCGCCGGGAGGCCGGCGCTGCCCACGATGGCGGTGACTACCGTTTCCGCCTCCGTCCCCGCAGCCACCTCGATCAGTCCTTGCTCCCCGTAATACAGCTGCACATCTTCCGGAAGCTGAGGGCGTACCCGCTCGGCCAGCTCTTTCGTGGCCACCGAAGCTTTTTTCGGCCGAAACCGGCTTACCTGTTCGGCAAACAGCCCGATATTTCCGCCGGCCGCAAGCCCCGTAATTTCAAATTGCCCGGGATGCTGCCGTACGACATCCAGCGTTTGGGTACCGATCGACCCCGTCGATCCGATCAACGCTATTTTTTTCATCTCGCACCTCTAAACAATGGAGTTTTGTGATTTTCAAACTCATTTCAATCAATGTTTAAAAATCGGCTTTTCAGCACCGAAGCATATGCTTCCGATGTGCGTTTTTTCAAACCGCTTTAGGTCGGGCGAAACTAGGGACTGAGTAGCGCAGCATAGGTAAAGCCTATGTGAGCAACGGAAGCCCGGCTGAGTTCAAGATTCGATATCGAATCATCATCTAGCAGAATGATCCGGAAATAATATAGCTTATCTGCGGACAGGGGCCATGGATCACTTTATTCTACATTAGTCTTGTGCTCAGCATCGTCCCCATAAAATAGAGGAACTTTAGGGGCCTATTTCCCGAATTTGAGCCAATTCATCACCATAAGGGAACTTTTGGGTCTTATTTCCGATGAACAGGTCGAAAATGCTGCCTTTTGCCACTAGATCGTGAAAATAGCGCCATAAAACTCCTCTATTTCACGCAACATGGGGGACATCGGCTGAAATAGCGCCCTTTTTTTCCTTTATGTTGTCCCCGGGATTTTCAAAAGACTATTTTGCCGTTTTCTCAATTCTTCACTTACCATCATACTGACGTTATTTCTCAGAACCGTCTACTAGTTCTTGCCTCGTAAACAAAAGCCGATTTTTAAACTACCTCTACGGGAGGAGAGAAAGGATATGTATGAATGGGAACACCACAATCCAACTGTCGCAGCGGTCCAAAATCCCGCCATGACCGGGCAGCAGCTTCCCCGTATCCTTAACACCGTATACACGTTTGTAGGCAGACTGAATCAAATCGCCGAATTGTCCGACGACGGCGGCGGATACCCCAACCGCCGCAGCTCGTCCAATACTTAACAAGCCGCCGGAAATCACGGCAAAAACGACCGCAACGATCACCGCCAACGCTACTCCGCCAAGCGCTCCCTCAACCGTCTTGTTCGGACTGATAGCCGGCCACAGCTTGCTCTTTCCAAACCGGCGGCCGGTGAAATAAGCCCCGGCGTCACTGCTCCAAATCGCAGCCAGCAGCAGCAATGTCCAAAACAGCCCGTGGCCGTCCGGCGTGCTGCGCGTCTCAGCGATCGATGCAAACCCGATTCCGATGTAAACGGCGCCCAGAAACAGCAGCGCGGCTTGAGCGATCGGAACCTCGTTTTTGGAAGTCACCGTCACCGCCAAAAACAGAAGCATCAGCAGCCATAGGATCGCCAAGGTCGGGAGCGGCATGGGGATTTGTAAAAGAGTCCAAGGAAAACCCAAATACAAAACGCTCAAATATCCCAAAACGGCGGTTCCGCCAAACGCCGGCAGCCCGGTCATACGGACGAATTCATAGTAGCCGATCAGAGCCATTATTAAGATGAGTACATGATAGGTTAGTCCGCCCAGCCAGCACATGCCCAGAAAAAAACCGCCGGCGACGATCCCTGTAATCAACCGCTGTTTCAAGAGTTTACACCTTCCATCGCTAGCTTAATCCGCCGTAGCGCCGCGTGCGCCGCTGATATTCGGCCACCGCTTCGATCAAATGCTCCTGCTTGAATTCCGGCCAGTAAACATCCGTGAACCACAGTTCGCTGTAAGCCGTTTGCCAAAGCATAAAGTTGCTGAGCCGCAGTTCGCCTCCGGTCCGGATGAGCAGATCCGGCTCAGGCAGCCCCGCCGATAGCAAATGGCTATCAATCGAATCGGGGGTAATGTCTTCCACAGACAGCTCACCGTTCTGCACAAGCCTGGCAACGGCTTTGACGCTCTCGGCAATTTCGCGGCGGCCGCCGTAATTCAGGGCAAAATTCAAAATAAGTCCGGTATTGTGTTTTGTACGCTCGGTCGCTTCTTCCATGGCGGCTATCGTATGGGGAGGCAGCATGTCCGTGTATCCCATCATTCGCACCCGGACATTTTTTTCAATCAACTCGTCAAGCTCAATCGCCAAAAATTCCTGCGGAAGCGACATTAGAAAATCGACTTCATCCTTCGGCCGTTTCCAATTTTCCGTCGAGAAAGCATACAGCGTTAAAACGGAAATGCCAAGTTCGTCAGCCGCAATCGTCGCACGCTTGACGGCTTTCATACCTGTACGATGTCCGACGATTCGCGGCAAACCAAGCCTGCGCGCCCAACGCCCGTTCCCGTCCATAATGATGGCCACATGCTTTGGAATGTTGTCGGGAGCTAAAACAACAGACGCCGGACGCTGCTTTTTTTTCCACCAGGGTTGAAATAACTTGATCATTCCTTTTCCTCCAGCCGATGATGAAAAAGAGACAAAACCCCACCGTAAAAGGAGGGGCCGCTTATCGTCTCTTAAACTTCCATAATCTCTTTCTCTTTCGCAGCAAGAACCTTATCTACTTCCGCGATGTATTTATCCGTCGTTTTCTGAATATCCTCTTGATGCCGGCGCGACTCGTCTTCCGAAATATCCGTTTTCTCCAGCTTCTTGATCTCGTCGTTGGCATCGCGGCGAATGTTGCGGATGGCGACTTTCGCCTCTTCTCCATGCTTCTTCGTCATCTTCACGAGTTCAATGCGGCGTTCCTCCGTCAACGGCGGAATCGTCAACCGGATGGACGATCCGTCATTCGCCGGGGTCAGCCCGAGATCGGATTTTTGGATCGCGCGTTCGATATCGGACAGCGATGATTTGTCCCAAGGCTGGATCAACAATGTCCGGGAATCCGGCGTATTGATGTTGGCCAATTGATTGACCGGAGTCGGCGCCCCGTAATACTCCACCTGAATGCGATCCAAAAGCGATGGAGTTGCTCTTCCCGCACGCAGCGTCGCAAGATCTCTTTTCAGCGCCTGGATTGCTTTGTCCATGCGTTCTTCGGCATGCTTTTTAACTGACTGTGGCATTATTCAACACTCCCTTTAACGATCGTCCCGATTTTTTCACCGAGCACGACCCGCTTAATGTTTCCTTGTTCCGTAATGGCAAACACGATCAGCGGAATGTCATTGTCCATACACAGCGATGAAGCCGTGGAGTCCATAACACCTAAGTTTTTGTTCAGCACATCCAAATAAGTGAGGGATTCGTACTTCACCGCATTCGGATCTACAAACGGATCGGCGGAATAAACACCGTCCACTTTATTTTTCGCCATGAGGATCACTTCCGCTTCGATCTCGGCGGCGCGCAGCGCAGCAGTCGTGTCCGTAGAGAAAAACGGATTGCCCGTGCCGGCGGCAAAGATGACGACCCGGCCTTTCTCCAAGTGACGAATCGCCCGGCGCCGGATATAAGGTTCGGCGATTTGCTGCATCGCGATGGACGTTTGCACCCGGGTCGGAACCCCGATCTGCTCCAGCGCGTCCTGCAGGGCCAGGGAATTCATCACCGTCGCGAGCATGCCCATGTAATCGGCCGTAGCCCGGTCAATGCCCTTGGCGCTCCCGGCAATTCCGCGCCAAATATTGCCCCCGCCGCAAACGATCGCTACCTGAACGCCCAGTTCCACCACTTCCTTGACCTGTTCGGCGATGGATGAAATGGTGTCGGCGTCGATACCGTACCCGTTTTGACCGGCAAGCGACTCCCCACTGACCTTTAATACAACACGTTTAAACACTGGCTGTTCCAAATGTATACCTCCACATCGAACTCATTCGCGACAAACAATAAAGAAAAACGTCTACCAACGCCTTTGATCTTAAAAAAGAAGGAACACGGCGTGTTCCAACTTTCCTTGCGTTTATGATTGGTCTTTAGATTATTTATTTACTTGGGACATTACTTCTTCTACGAAGTTGTCCACTTTCTTCTCCATACCTTCGCCAAGTTCATAACGAACGAAGCGGCGGATGGAAATGTTTTCGCCGATCGTGCTGATTTTTTCATTAACCAGCTGGGAGATCGTTTTGTCCGGGTCTTTAACGAAAGCTTGCTCCAGCAAACAGAACTCTTCGAAATATTTGCCGATGCGGCCTTCCACCATTTTTTCCACGATTTTTTCCGGTTTGCCTTCGTTAAGGGCTTGTGCCTTTAAAATTTCCTTTTCCTTTTCGATTTCTTCCTGCGGCACTTCTTCGCGGCGAACGTAACGCGGGCTCATCGCAGCGATATGCATGGCGATATCGCGGGCGAAATCTTTAAATTGATCCGTTTTGGCAACGAAGTCGGTTTCACAGTTGATTTCCACCAAAACCCCGATCCGTCCGCCGGCGTGTATGTAAGACTCAACCACGCCTTCCGTAGCGATGCGGCCAGCTTTATTGGCGGCAGCGGCAAGACCTTTTTCGCGAAGCAACTCGATCGCCTTCGTCAGATCGCCGCCGGCTTCCTCCAGCGCTTTTTTGCAATCGAGCATCCCTGCGCCCGTTTTTTCACGTAGTTCTTTAACCGTTTTAGCGTCAACAGCCATTGTTTAATTCCCTCCGTTATTGTTATAAAAATCAAAAGCCGATTTTAAACTTCTCTTTAAAATCAAGGTTTAAAAATCGGGTTTTCAGCACCGAGAAGGTTGGACGAAACCAGGGATTGAGGAGCGGAGCGTAGGTAAGGCCTACGTGAGCACCGGAGATCCCGGCCCAAGTTCAAGATTCGACGCCGAAATCTCTCCCACGAAATATCTTCGTGATCAAAATCCGATTTTTAAACTTCCTCTTTAAAAAAAGGGTAGTGAGAGGTTTGACACCTACCAACCACCCTTTTCATTTAATTTATCGCTTATTGTCGGCAATTAGCCGCTTACGCCGTCGTTTGTTCGCCTTGGTTAGCTTCGATCACGGCGTCCGCCATTTTGCTGGTCAACAGTTTAACCGCGCGGATCGCGTCGTCGTTGCCCGGAATGACGTAGTCGATTTCGTCCGGATCGCAGTTGGTATCAACGATACCTACGATCGGGATGCCAAGTTTGCGGGCTTCCGCAACCGCAATGCGCTCTTTGCGCGGGTCGATGACGAACAAAGCGCTTGGCAGGCCTTTCATGTTCTTGATCCCGCCGAGGAATTTCTCAAGACGTTCTTTCTCCTTGCGGAGAATGATAACTTCTTTTTTCGGCAATACGGTAAACGTACCGTCTTCTTCCCAAGTTTCCAATTGTTTCAGACGGTCGATCCGTTTCTGAATCGTTTGGAAGTTAGTCAAAGTACCGCCCAGCCAGCGTTGATTAATGTAGAATTGGCCAGCGCGTTCCGCTTCTTCTTTCACGGAATCTTGAGCTTGTTTCTTCGTGCCCACGAACAGAATGGTTCCGTTCTCTTCCGCAATGCTTTTTACGAAGTTGTAAGCTTCTTCGACTTTCTTGACCGTTTTTTGCAGGTCGATAATGTAAATGCCGTTTCTTTCGGTGAAGATATAACGATCCATTTTCGGGTTCCAGCGACGAGTCTGGTGACCGAAGTGAACGCCTGCTTCAAGCAGTTGTTTCATGGAGATTACTGCCATCTTCACGCACCTCCTAAGTTTGGTTTTTTTATGATGCTTCCTCCGCAGGTTTCATTTCCCGACAAGACTCCCTTGCTTAAAGAGGTAGTTCAAAAAGTCCGCTTTTGATCACGAAGAAGGTCAAGAAGCGGATTCGACGTCGAATCTTGAATTCAGCCGGGCCTTCCGTTGCTCACGTACCCAAAACGTACGCTCCGCTCCTTTCGTCCCTGGCTTCATCCAACCTTCTCGGTGCTGAAAACCAACCTTTTTGAACACACATTTTATTGAGAGAGCACCCTTGTCGAAATCAGCCGGCGTGCGTTATAACACCGTGAATTAATATACCATAAGTGAAAAACGGATGCAACCGATGTTTCCCTTATTTCGCCTTTCGGACGAGTACACGCGAAAAAGGCACCTTTCGGTGCCTTGCGGATGGGCTCCGGTTTATTTTCCCGAAGCCTTTGGCGAAATTTTGGCAATAATCGAGTCGTAATCTTCACCCTCGGTAAACGTGTACGTTCCGGTTCGGATTTTGTTATTGATTTTTTTCGCTTTGGCCGCCTTCAAAAAAGCTTCCTTCTCCGTAATCACGCCGGCCTTATACAAGCCTTCCGCCACGCCGGCAAGCGTGCTGCCGTAAGCGATTTTGTACTCGACGGAAACCGCCGCGGGCTTGGCCGGCTTAGCGGGCGTTTGCGGCTTCTCCGCATCCGCGCTTGCCGGCGGCTTGTTTTCTGCCGAGCTCGGCTTGGCCGGCGCGGCCGGAGCTTGCGGAGCATCGGGATTCTTGGGTGACGCCGGAACATCCGGCTCAACTCCTTCTCCCCCATCCTCCTGGCCGGTGCCGGCTTTCTCCTGCCACTGCTCTTCGGTCAGCAACTCTTCATCCGCAGCGACAACTTTCAGGCCGAGTTGTTCGGCGGCTTGCTTCACCTGCTCCGCCGTATAAATCTTGCCGCCCCCTTGTCCAAGGATCATCAACTGCAAAAGGAGCGCTCCGGCAATCAGACCGCAGCCAAGCCCCAGCATAAAATGGCGGTTTTTAATCATCGGGACTCCTCCTTTTTGGCCAACTGCAGGATGAGCTGCACCTCGCCCCGTTGAAGTCCCGTCGACTTTGCGATCATGTCGATCGACTTTCCTTTTTCATATAAGTCAAACAGTTCCGGATACCTGCCGCGGACATGATCTCCGTCATCCTCCGGTGCAGACGCCGGTTCCGGGGCGGGCCCGGCCGCAAGCGCGGCCGGTTCGGAAGCTTGTCCGGAAACGGCGGCGCTTGCGATCGTCAAGCTTGCTTCCGCCGCGGCTGCTGCCGGAACGGAAACGGCGGAGACGTTCTCCCCTGCGGAAGTCGCCAAGCTTTCCAAGCGCGCTTCGCTCTGCCGGGCCGAAAACTCCACATCGCTAAGCCGCTTGCGCAGCTCGGCGATCTGCTCCTGCTGGGCCAGCTGTTTGGAGGCAAACTCCTGTTTCATCTGGGACACCAAATCGATAAGCTCCTGATTTTCTCTTTCGATTTCCGACATGTATTGTTCCAGCGTGGCTTCCATCTCTTTCGCCGCGTCGTTCTTCGGGCTTGAGGCTTGGCGTCCCGGCAATAGCAGGGCGTATACAAGCGCCGCCGCCCCCAGAAGTACAACATAGAACCAGGGGTCTCCAAATGACAATGTAATCCTCACCTTTTTGCTGTTGAATTGAAGTGCCTAACTTAAGGCCGGCTTGCATCCTCGCCCGATCCCTGAAGTAAGTTCCCCGAATTACAGAGAGAAATCGATATGCCGCCCTTTATACGGATGCTCGGCCAAGTGCTCCGGCTTCGTCTCCGGCTCATCCGGTTTGCCGCCGGACCCGCGTTCCGGTTCCTGCTCCTGGCCGGAGGAGCCATTTCCTTCCCGCCTTACATTCTTATTGCGGTTGCTCTCGTCCATTTCAGCGGTCCGCTGGCGGTCCGCTTCCCCGGTTTTGACGGCTTGCTGCGAAAGCAGATTCTGATCGAGAAGAGGGCGATGCTGCTGATCATGCTGAACGCGGCCGGCTTCGCTGGTACGCGGGACCGCGATTTGCAATTCCACGGGTTTCATATTCATGGGATCACCTCATCCGAAATGAAGGAAAATACTTCGATAAGAACCAGGATTCCTTCCTAATAGGAGCCGTTGTTAGATGTAAGCCGACATGGAAATATCCCCTTCGCTGTAGTAAAAAGACATGCGCGAAATGGGCTCTTTGATATATTTCGTATAGCGGCCAATCACGATTTTGGAACCGCCGTAAATCATTTTCAGTACGTCAACGCGCGCCTTGCCGGTATCCTCCAGCGCTTTTTCGATCGCAAGCATGCGTTCTTTCATCAAATCCAATTCCTGCATATTCGATTTTTTAGTCAAATTCAGTTTGGAACGCATCGCCACCTTGTCCGGCGTCAGCTTTCCGAGCGAGGCGAGTTGATCCAAAAGTGTCAGCGCTTTCTCGGTTTTGTCGAGATTCGCCAGCTGATCCTTCACCTGCTGGCGTAATTCCTGAAGCTCGTTGCGCAGCTCCGGCAGCGCCCCCACCTCGATCGAGGTCGTCGTCGACATCGGGTTGCCGATGATCCGGGCGATCACTTTTTCCCCGGCCTGGACGCTGCCGCCGACGATGAGCCCTTTCGCCCCGCTGCACAAAACGTCGCGCCCGGCGCGGATATTGGAGTGCATAATGCTTTGGGAAACGATGACGTCCTCCCCCGCCTGAACGTTTCCGTCCTGAATAAACGAGCTTTTCACGTTTTGCCCGGCTTTGACCAAACCTTTGTTGTAACCGATGATCCCGCCGGTGATTTCGATAGACCCGTCGGCGTACAGTTCCGCCCCTTCAACCCCGCCAACAACGCGAATGTCCCCGGCCGCACTGATCCTAAAGCCGGTCAGTACATTACCGCGGACAACGACTGTTCCTACGAAATCGATATTGCCGATGCTGTAATCGACGTCCCCGTTGATCTCGTATACCGGGAATACGTTTAGCTTCCCCTTGTCGGTAAGCGTCACCAGACCGTCAATCGCCGCATACAGGGCGGTTTGC
The DNA here is from genome assembly GCF_900454495.1 of Paenibacillus macerans. Lineage (NCBI taxonomy): Bacteria > Bacillati > Bacillota > Bacilli > Caryophanales > Paenibacillaceae > Paenibacillus > Paenibacillus macerans. Next base: position 805,093 of record NZ_UGSI01000001.1, on the reverse strand, counting down.
TCCGGGTTCAGGACGACGTTCTTCCCGATTTTGAAACGGGCGGCTTTCCCGTCTTTGCAGGGAATCACTTCCCCGGTCACGGCCGTTCCCGGGCGTCCGGGCACAGGAGGGACAAGTTCGGCGATGATTTGGCCTTTACGGATATTGTTCAGCCTCGTAATATCTTTCAAGTCCACTTTGCCGTCTTCGGTTTCCGCCGGTTGATGGCGGTTGTCGTCATCGAGGGAAAGCGCGTAGCGGATTGAACCGTCTTGCCCGTGCACCGGCTCTTGCCCGATGGCAATCGGCGTTCTACTGAAAAAGTACTCCTTCGGATTCGACGCAAAACGTCTGACGATGTCTTCCTGTAGCCCGAATTTAAGCCCTTCGCTATGTAAAAATTGACGCAGCGCGTCCTCCGTACAGGAAAAATCGTCTTCCTTCTTTAAAAACTGCAGGTAGGCTACCGTCTTGTCATCATTTAACGTGACGCTTAAGATCTGCCTTAAATCGTCCATAAGCTCCAAGAAGTCGTTCCTCCTCTCTTCCGATTCACTCGTTCATGATTTACCCGTCAGTCTTCGCACATCAGCAATTCCCGCTGCTTCTCCAAACTGCCGCGAAGCCGTAAAATCGCTTTGGAGTGAAGCTGGGAAATTCGCGAAGGCGAAAGCGACATCACTTCCGCGATTTCGCTTAACGATAAATCTTCATAATAAAGCAGGGAGACGACCGTTCTTTCCTTTTCGGTCAGTTTTTCGATTCCTTTTGCCAATGAATCCCTTAAATAAAACTCCCTGACTTTATAATCCGGGTTTTTTGCTTTTTCGTCAACGAGTAATGTGAGACGAGTTTCCGACTCTTCTTCGCGAATCGGGTCCTCAAGGGAACAAAGTGTCATGACGGCGACTTCTTGGAGCATGCTCTGAAACTCTTTCTCGCTGATATTCAAGTAGGCGCTCATCTCGGCGTCCGTTACGGAGCGGAGATATTTCTGTTCCAAGTGCTGATAGCCTTCTTCGATTTTTTTGGCTTTCTCTCTCACGGAACGGGGAACCCAGTCCCCCTGCCGAAGGCCGTCCAGAATCGCTCCCCGTACCCGCCAGGATGCATAGGTTTCAAATTGAAGGCCGCGTTTGTAGTCGAATTTTTCGACCGCATCGATCAGCCCCATCACCCCATTGCTGGCTAAATCATCTTTGGAAACGTTCTTGGGAAGGCCAACGGCGAGACGTCCCGAAACGTAGTCGACAATATGCAGATATTTTTCGATAAGTTGTTTCTTGGCCTCCAAATCGCCGTGCTCTTTCCATCTTTCCCAAACCTCGGCATAATTCAGAGTTGATGTCTTCCGCTCGTTCAATTGCCTTCACCCTCCTTATTTTTCTGTCAGGTGACGAACGACCTTGGCCAGCTCTTCAGGATCTTTGTCGTCAGGTGTTTTCACGAGTTTCGGCGGACTCAGCGGCGTAAAATCCGCGGCTTCGCCCGGCGAATTCGAGGGCGGCTTCAGCAGTTCATTAAGCTGCTCGCTTTCGTCCGGCGTCGTCAAGTCGAGATTGCCCCCTTTCCCCTGTTCAGAAAGCAAGGCTTCCTGCGGCTCGACCGTTCCGTTTCCCGGAAGCTCCTTCAGAAAACCGAACATCCAGCTTGCCGCAAAGGCAAGCACAAACCAGACGACAAAGGCGATTAGTCCCCGGATAAAGCTGGTCATAAACAAATTGTTCCCCGCCGATACCGCAAATGTAATAAGAAAACCGATAAAGCCCAACAACAAGTAATATCGCGTTTTTCCTGCCATGGCTACAATTCCTTTATCCCCATTTGTACACTTCGCACATATAATATCCCCGTTTCGTTATCCAGCTCGATCGTCCTGCCGTAATTTCCTCCGGTATCCTCCGCCAACAAGGGGATCTTCAATGCTTCCAATTGCAACTTGCAAGATTCCACGTTTCTCGGACCGATTCGCATCGAATCACTGTTCCCCCCAAAGGAAAACATCTGGGAGCCTCCGGCCATTTTGGCCACCAGCCGGGATGGAGAGGCTCCGAGACCGATTAGTTTCTGGTACAGCGCCGGAATGGCCGTATCCGCGTATTTCGCAACGTTCAAAGCCCCTTCCCGGGCGATCTCCGATGAGGGCAGCATGACGTGCGCCAAGCCGGCCACTTTCAATTGCGGATCATATAGCGTAAGCCCAACGCAGGAGCCTAGCCCAGTCGTACGTATCAACCCCTGCTGCGTTATGACGTTCAACTCGGCCATGCCCACTTTTACGACACGTTGTTCATCAATCATGCTGGGCCGGTACTCCCAACGCAGTGAAAATTTTGGCGAATGAATCCGGATCGGGAATCAGGAAAAACTGTCCCTCTACCTCATGGTGTCCTTCGATAAACGTAGTATCGATCAGCAGGGCGGAGTCTCCCATCTCACCAAACTGCAGGAGCCCGTAACTCAGGATCGCCCCCGCCATATCCAGCGCCAGCGCAGGTACCGTGGGCGCCATCGACAGAGACGTAAAATCGGCCAGCGAGGACAAATAAGAGCCCGCCAAAATGTTGCCGATTTCCGAAAGCGCCGACCATTCCATTTCCGAAAAGCTGTCCTCGCTTTCCACTTCGATCCCCGCCAGGCGATGCAGCAATTTTTTGGCCGCTTCCGGGCTAAGAATGAAAAACAGGTTTCCCGGAGCTTCGCCCTCCACGCGGAAAAATACCGCAAGCACGATATTTTCGGCGCCGCCGACGCGTTCGGCTACCGCTTCGAAAGGCAGCATCTGCACCTTCGGCACCGCCATATCGATCGGCTTGTCCAGCAGCTTCGACAGCGCGGTCGCCGCGTTGCCCGCCCCGATGTTGCCGACTTCTTTTAAAATGTCAAGCTTCAAATCCTCAAAGTCTTTAAAGAGCTCCACGGTCTAGTCCTCTAAGCTTTCCAGCTGGATGATTTCTTTCCGGCTTAGCACTTCGGAAAGGTTCAACATCACGAGCAAACGTTCCTCGGAAATTTTGGCCACTCCGTCCAGGTATTTGGCTTTGACTCCGCCGACGACATCCGGCGGCGAATCGATCAAATCGGAATCCAAATCGATGACATCGTTGGCGGAATCGACGATAAAGCCGACTTCCAAATCGTTGGCCGCAACGATGACGATCCGGGTCTGATCGGTGTACTCGGTTTCCGGCAGACCGAAGCGGCCGCGAAGATCGATAACGGGAATAACGACGCCGCGCAGGTTGATAACCCCTTTAACGAAGGAAAACGTCTTAGGCACGCGCGTGATCGGCATCATCCGCTCGATCGTTTGCACTTTGTCCACTTCGATGCCGTATTCCTCATGCCCCAACTTAAAAACGATGACTTTCAATTCCTGTCCCATGTGGAAATCCCTCCTTAATGATTCAAACCTTATTTAATGAATGCATTTGGATCGATGATTAGCGCCACTTGCCCGTCTCCCAAAATGGTGGCCCCGGCCACGCCCTGAATCGCAGGGAGGTATTTGCCCAGGTTCTTGATGACGATTTCGCTTTGTCCGATGAAACTCTCCACCGCAAGCGCGGCCATCCGGTCGCCTTTGCGGATGACCACGATTTCCGTCTCTTCCTCATCGCTTTCCGAAAAGCCCGGAATGTCGAACAATTGCGCCAGCGACATCAGCGGAATATGCGTGTCCCGGTACGGAATCATCGTGTAGCCGTGCAGCTCGCGGACCTGCTCCCGCTTGATCAGTCCGGTTTCGACGATAGAGGAGAGCGGAATCGCGTATTTCTCCGCCCCGACCTTGATCAGCATCGCGGATATGATCGATAAGGTCAGCGGCATCTGAACCGAAAATTTGGTGCCAGCGCCCAGCTTGGATTGTACCGAAACCACCCCGCTGAGCGATTCGATTTTGGATTTGACGACATCGAGGCCGACGCCGCGTCCGGAAATGTCGGAAATCACTTCCGCCGTGCTGAAGCCTGGAGCGAACAACAGCATGTACACCTGTTCATCGGTCATGGAAGCCGCCTCGCTCTCCTTGACGACCCCGTTTTTGAGCGCCTTTTTCAGCACTTTGTCACGGTCGATGCCGTGCCCGTCATCTTCGATTTCGATAAACACGTGGTTGCCGCTGTGGAAAGCGCGGAGGTTGACCGTTCCCGTCTCCGGTTTGCCGGCGGCCACCCGTTCGGCCACCGGCTCGACTCCGTGATCGACGGCGTTCCGCAGCAGATGGACGAGCGGATCGCCGATTTCGTCAATCACGGTCCGGTCAAGCTCCGTTTCGGCTCCCACGATGACGAGATCGATTTTTTTGTCGAGCGATTTGGCCAGATCGCGGACCATCCGCGGAAACCGGTTGAATACGGTATCGATCGGGACCATCCGCAGCTTCAGCACGATATTTTGCAAATCGCTGCCGACCCGGCTCATGTGCTCCACCGTTTCCGTTAAATCGGCGCGTTTTACTTCATTCGCCAACTGCTCCAGGCGGGAGCGGTCGATGAGCAGCTCGCTGAGCAGGTTCATCAGCACGTCCAGCCGGTCGATATCGACGCGGATCGTCCGCGACGGAGCGGGGGTACCGCCGCCGGCGCGAGCGCCGCTTTTATGTTCCCCTTGCTGCGCCGGCGTTTTTGCTGCCGGCGCGGGATTGGCTGCTTTCGTCTCCGGAGCCGGCGCAGGCGCGGGCGCGGCGGATGCCGCCGTTTCCTTGGCGCCGGCCGCAAGCTGGGCGAGCGTCTCGTGATCCAATGCCGCAACCTGAGCCGAACCGATCTCCGAGAGATTCAGAATCATGCTTTGGATTTCAGCAGCCTCTTTCTGCGTTATGTAATAAAGCGAGAAACTGCGGTCGAATTTCTCTTGTTCAATATCCTGCACCGAAGGGTAAGCCTTCACGATTTCCCCGAAGCGTTCCAGCAGGTCGAACACCATGTAAGCTCGCGCCGCCTTCAACTGGCTATCCTCGGAAATCGCGACTTCGACATACAGCACTTGGTGCCCTTCGGCGATGGACTGCTCCAAAACGGAGTATTGGTACTGGTCCAATTGGATCGCACCGGCAGCGGACGCTCCTTGAGCTTCCGCCGCCGGTTTGGCGTCGGAGCCGCCGCCCTGCCCAAAATCGCCGCGCACGATCGACTGCAGATCGGCCACGATGGAACTGACGTCGGCCTTCCCTTCGCCCCCCTGGGTTATGTCCTCAACCATCGACTGCAAAGCATCGAGGCCGCGGAACAGCGTATCGAAAATGAATTCCTGCATTTTCAGCTTCTCGTTGCGAACCAAATCGAGCACGTTCTCCATTTGGTGGGTGAGGGATGACAGATCCTCAAACCCCATCGTAGCCGCCATCCCTTTTAAGGTATGCGCCGACCGGAAAATAACCTGGACGATGCTGATATCGTCCGGGTTGCTTTCCAGCTCCAGCATCTTTTCGTTCAGTGATTGCAAATGATCGTTCGACTCATCGATAAACATGGATAAATATTGATTCATGTCCATGGTGAGGCACCTCCTCCAAGAGATTCCGTTTATTTCACAACTTGTACAAGCTTGGGGCCGATTTCATGCAGCGGCAAAACGTGGCTGACGCAATTCAGTTCGATTGCCGAGCGCGGCATGCCGAACACCACGCAGGTCTCTTCGCTCTCGGCAATGGTGGAGGTCACGCCGGCGTCATACAGCCGCTTCATGGCTTTCGCCCCGTCGCTGCCCATTCCCGTGAGAAGCACGATATGCCGTTTTAGCGATTCCAGCGGGAACAGCGATTTATACAAGACATCCACCGACGGCCTGTGTCCGTTGCAGGGCTCTTCCTGCGACAGATGCAATCTGTAGCTTTCGGCCGGACCAGGCACCACGTTTAAATGGAAACCTCCCGGAGCAATATAGGCCGTACCGCCGAGCAGCTCCATGCCCTCTTCCGCTTCGACCACGTTCAATTCGCTCAAACTATTGAGGCGTTGGGCCAGCGATTTGGTGAAATTCGGCGGCATATGCTGCACGATAACGATCGGGGCCGGAAAATCCGCCGGAATTTTCTCCAGCACGGCTTTCAGCGCTTTGGGGCCGCCCGTCGACGTACCGATCGCAACCAGATCGGTAAAGCTCTTGGCGGCGGCGTTCCGCGGGCGGGACCGTGCGGCGCTGCCGCCGGCCGCTTCCCGGGCCGCCGCGGTCTCCGCCTGAGCCGGCTCCAGCGGCGGCTTCGGCGGCGCCGCAGGCGCGCCCTGCCGCGCGGAGGCCGCGCGCGCTGCCGGCCGCGCTGCCGCGGCAGGCGAAGCCTGCGGCTCCCGGCGCGGCGGCCCGCCCGCAGGGCGCGCGCTGTCCCCGTCCTGCGGCGGGCGCCGGTCCGGTTCGCCCCGGCCGGCGTGCGGCGCGGCCGGGGGCTGCGTCGCGGCACGCCCGGGCTGCGGCCGGGGCAGGCGCGCCTCCGGGCGGCGCGCGCCTTCGCTGCCGCTGCCCGGCGCCCCGGGCGCGGGCGCCTGCGCGGACGCGGCGCTGCCGGCAGGGGCCGCCGACGGCCGGGCCGGCTTCGTCCGGCCTGGCGCAGCCGCCTTACTGCCCGCGTCCGCGCCCGCCTTGCCGCCCGCAGGCGGCGCCATGGCCGAGCGCAGCGCTTCCTCGCGGGCCGCTTTCCGCTCCGCAGCCAGCATCGCGCCGCGCATCTGCTCCCGCAGCTCGCGCCCAACCTGCGCGATGTCGTGCGAGCTGGTCGAGGCCGACGGCTTGCGGATAAAGTCGAAGGCCCCGAGCTCCAGGGCCATGATGGTTTCCCTCATCCCCTGCTCATTGATTCCCGACAGCATAATGACCGGGAGCGGATGCTCCTTCATAATCACTTTGAGCGCGTCCAGCCCGTTCATCTCCGGCATCTCCACATCCATGGTGACGAGGTCGGGCTTCAGCCCCGCGATTTGTTCGATCGCTTCCCGGCCGTTTTTGGCCGTAGCCTCCACTTTGAAATCCGGATCCTGCTCGACGAGGTCGGACACGATTTTCCGCATAAACGCTGAATCGTCTACCACCAATACTCGATAAGGCATCGATTGTTCCACTCCTGTTCCAGAATCATTTTGCTAGTTTCAACCACTTTTGCATGAATCCCTTGATTCCTGACATAGTATCCCTTGGCTTGATTTGTGGAACATTCATATAAGCGATAGCCAAACGCTCAATATCGCGCGCCGCCGCAGAGCCCGGAAAAGCGATGGTAAAGGGCACCTGCTTCTTGACCGCCTGCACGACGCGCGCATCGTCGCTCAGAAACCCAAGAGTAGGGATGTCCATCCCCAAAAAACGGCGGGTTACCAGCGATATTTTATCGGCAACCTGACGGGCCTCCCGTTCCCCGGTAACCCGATTGATCACCAACCGGAACGGCACATGTTCGTCCAAACCGTGCACGACTTTGATCAAAGCGTACGCATCGGTGATCGACGTCGGTTCGGGCGTCGTGACCACCAGGCATTCGTCGGCGGCGGCGATAAATTTCAACGTTTCTTTGGACAAGCCCGCACCGGTATCGAAAATGATGTAGTCCATCCCCTCCGAGACGGATTCGATTTGCGAGGTGAAGTAGTTCAAATCCGCATCGGATAACGCGAACAGATCCGCCAATCCCGATCCGCCGGCAATAAACGGCAATGAATGAGTTCCCAGTTCAATAATTTCCGAGATGCTTTTTTCGCCTTTGAGCAGATGGTACAAGTTGTACCTCGGTCTCACGCCCATCAATACGTCGATATTGGCCATGCCGATATCGGCGTCAAACAACAGCACGTTGCTTCCAAACGACTTTAGGGCCAAGGCAAAATTGAGCGTAAAATTCGATTTGCCGACCCCGCCTTTGCCGCTGCTGACGGTAATGATCCGGGCCGAACCTTTTCTGGGGACCGATTCCGCAGAATCATCCCGCGACGAAACCAGCTGTCTGAGTGACTGGGCCTGATCATTCATATCTTCCGTTCCCCCAAAAGGATGTCGACCAGCAGCTCCCGGTCCGCTTGAAGCAGATCATCCGGGACGTTCTGGCCGTTGGTAATGTAAGAAACCTTGAGCGGATAAGCATTCAACAAATTATAAATCGGCCCGACGCTTTCCGTTTCGTCCAACTTGGTGAAAATCACTTTATCCAGGCCGTATTTGCTGAAATGCTCGGTTATTTTTTTCATGTCCTGCGTTTTCGACGTCAAGCTGAGCACCAGATACATTTCGCTGACATCCGAAGGCGCAAGCAAACTGTGCAGCTCCGCCACAAAAATTTCGTTCAAATAGTTCCGGCCGGCCGTATCCATCAGAATCAAATCGCAATGTTCAAGCCGCTGCATCGCCCGCTGCACATCTCCAGGAGATTGTACGACTTCAAGCGGCACATTCAGGATCGTGGCGTAGGTGCGAAGCTGCTCGACCGCCGATATCCGGTAAGTATCCGCCGTGATGAAACCGACCTTTTTGCGGACCCGGAAAATCTGATCGGCCGCCAGTTTGGCGATTGTCGTCGTTTTGCCGACGCCCGTCGGCCCGGCAATATAGACGATACGCGTCCCCTCTTCGATCCCTAAGCCGATCCGCCCCTCCAAAAACGCGCCGGCTTTATCGCGGAACTGTGCGGTAAGCTCCTCATCGCTGAGCGACTTTCCGGATTCGGCCCACTCCTGATACACTTCCTCGATCCAGGAATCGCAAAGATCGGCCGACACCTCCTGGCCGAACAGCTGATTCTGAATCGACAGGAGGGCCTGCGGCAGCTCGCGGCCGCCTTCCTGGTTTTTGGCAAGCTGGCTGAGCCACATCTTCATCTGCCGGATGTCTTCAAGCAGCCGTTCCTCCCTGGAATCCGCAGCCGGAGCGCCGGCCGGACTTGTGTGCTCCAAAGCCGGGCTCAGCCGGGCAGGCTGTGCACCGTGATTCGGCTTGCCCGCGGCAGGCCAGGCATCGGCGGCAGGCGCCGCCTGCGGAGAGAACGGCGCCCGCTCGGGAGCGGCTGGAAGAGAGGTTCCGATGACCGGCGGTTCCTCCCGCTCTTGCAGCGCGATGGCCGCGAGGCCCGCGGTTGCCGCGGATGACAAAGACGAACTTGCCGCCGGCGACCCGAGCTGCGATGTTTTACGATACGCCTCGGGAACGGCTCCCCTTGCCACCGGAGCGGGCGCCTCTCGGGTTGTCCTAACCGGTTTGGGCCTTGGGGGAGGAGCATCATTGCCCTCCGTCGCAGCGATGACCTCGATCTTCTTCTTTCCGAACAATCCGAGGAACCCCCCGACCTTCATTTCTTTGGTGCTCAGAATAACGGCGTCCGCCCCAAGCTCGCTCCTGATCTTCAGCATCGCGTCAGGCATTGCGTCGACGATATAGCGCTTCACTCTCATAAATTCACCACCCCGACACTTTGGATTTCAACATTGGGTTCAAGCTCGCTGTAGGACAATACCGGGATATCTTGCATGCTGCGCTCAATGATTTGCCGCAAATACATGCGAATGGTCGGGGAGGTCAGCAAGATCGGCTGCTGCCCCATCTGCACAAGCCGGTTGATCTGTTCCGTAAGCTTCTGGAACACGGTTTGCGTCGATTGGGGATCCATCGTCAAGTAGCTGCCCTGTTCCGTTTGCTGGACGCTTTCGGCGATTTTTTTCTCCAGCGACGGACCTACCGTAATGACCCGCATCGTTTCGCCCGGCCGGGTGAACTGCTGCGTAATCTGACGCGACAGCGCCTGTCTGACATATTCGGTCAAGACATCGGGGTCCTTGGTGTAAGTCCCGTAATCCGCCAGCGTCTCGAAAATCGTGACCATGTCGCGGATGGAAATTTTTTCGCGGAGCAGCTTGGCCAGCACTTTCTGCACATCCCCGATCGACAGGATCGACGGAATCAGCTCGTCGACAAGAACCGCGTAATGTTCCTTGAGGTTGTCGACCAGCGCCTTTGTTTCCTGCCGTCCGAGCAGTTCGTGCGCATGCTTTTTAATCAGCTCCGTCAAATGCGTGGCTACGACGGAAGGCGGATCCACGACCGTGTACCCGGACAATTCGGCCCGGTCTTTGATCGTTTCGTCGATCCAAAGGGCCGGAAGTCCGAAGGCGGGTTCCCGGGTCTCAATACCCGTGATCGACTCGTCATCCATCCCCGGACTCATCGCCAAATAGTGATTAAGTAATAATTCACCGCCGCCTACGACATTTCCTTTTATTTTGATGACATATTCGTTAGGTTTTAGTTGAATATTGTCGCGAATGCGGATAACCGGAACGACGAGCCCCATTTCAAGCGCGCACTGGCGCCGGATCATGATGATCCGGTCCAGCAAATCCCCGCCTTGGCTCGTATCGGCCAATGGAATAAGCCCGTAGCCGAACTCGAATTCGATCGGATCGACCTGCAGCAGGTTGATGACGCTCTCGGGACTGCGGACTTCTTCGATCTGCTGTTCTTCCTCTTGCTGCTCTTGCTCGATTTGCTTGCGGTTCATATTTTTTTGCATCCGTATGGCCGCAAAAATCATCAGTCCCGCAAACGGGAACGTGGTCCAAATGCCGATCGGCGTAAACAGGCCGAGCATGGCGATCGTTCCGGCAACGATATAAAGCAGCTTCGGATAATGGAACAACTGCCCGGTGATATCTTCGGCCAGGTTGCCTTCGGAAGAAGCCCGCGTCACGATCAGACCGGCCGCCGTGGAAATCAGCAGCGCAGGAATCTGGCTGACCAGACCGTCCCCGATCGTCAGTATGGAATAAGTTGACAACGCTTCGCCAAACGGCATGCCATGGATCGACATCCCGATGATAAAACCGCCGATCAAATTGATCAGGAGAATGACGATGCTGGCGATGGCGTCGCCTTTCACGAATTTGCTCGCACCGTCCATCGCGCCGTAAAAGTCGGCTTCCCGTTCGATTTTGGAGCGCCGCTCCCTGGCCTGCTGCTCATTGATCAGCCCGGCGTTCAAATCGGCGTCGATGCTCATCTGTTTCCCCGGCATCGCGTCCAAGGTGAAACGGGCCGCTACTTCGGCCACGCGCTCCGAACCTTTGGTAATGACGATAAACTGCACAACCACCAGAATCAGGAAGACGACAAAGCCGACCACGGGTTGTCCCTGCGATATCCATGAGCCAAACGTGGCGACAACGTCGCCGGCTTTGGCCTGTCCCAGAATCAGCTTGGTGGTAGATATGTTCAGCGCCAGCCGGAATAATGTCGTAATCAGCAGCATTGCCGGGAAGATGGAAAATTGCAATGCTTCCTTCGTGTTCATCGCGACCAGCAAAATGATTAGAGCCAAAGAAATATTTACGATCAGAAGAATATCCAGCAGCAACGTCGGGATCGGGACGATCATGAGCAGAACGATGCCGATAATGCCAACAAGAATGAATAAATCTCTATACTTTTTCACGGGGAGTTCCCTCCGTCCCTTCCTTATTTCACTTTGCCTTTTATTCTATATACATAGGCCAGCACTTCGGCGACGGCCTGAAACAGATCGGCGGGAATCGTGTCGCCGATTTCCGTTCTTTGAAACAGCGCCCGCGCGAGGGGCTTGTTTTCCATCGTGATGACGCCGTGCTCCTTGGCGATCTCTTTAATCCGCAAGGCCACGTAATCCTGGCCTTTGGCGACGACCTGGGGAGCATCCATCTTCGAGTTGTCGTATTTTAAAGCCACCGCGAAGTGCGTCGGGTTCGTAATAATGACATCGGCTTTCGGCACTTCCTGCATCATCCGCTGCAGCGCCATCCGACGCTGCCGCTCGCGGATTTTTCCTTTGATCAGCGGATCGCCTTCCTGGTTTTTGTACTCGTCCTTAATGTCCTGTTTGGACATTTTTAGACTTTTTTCGTGCTCGTATTTCTGGTACATGTAATCGAGCACCGCAAGTACAAGCAGGGCGGCGGCGATCTTGATTCCGAGGTTCGTCGTCATCTCCGCGGCAAAATGAAAAATCCCCTCCGCCGGAAGATGCGCCAGTGCGGAAATGCTTCCCCTTAAGCCCCAAATCGTCGAATATACGATATAACCGATCACCGTGAGCTTAAATAATGTTTTTGCGAATTCAACCAGCGACCGCATCGAGAAAATTTGTTTGAACCCTTTGATGGGGTCGAGCTTGCTAAGCTTCATCTTAAGCGGCTCGCCCGTCACCATAAAACCGACTTCCGCCAGGTTGGTGGCGACCGCGACGACCATAACGACAAGCAAGATCGGAGCAATCAGCAGTAAGATCTGCACCGCGTAATCGCCCAGCATCGTCATGACGTTCTCTTTCGTCACCTCGGTTGTAAGCCGATTATAGAACACGTCCACAAACAATCCGACCAGCCGTTCCTTAATGAATCCGCCGAAAAAAAGCAGACATAAAAACCCCGATAATAGGACGAGCGCTCCCGACAGATCCTGGCTTTTGGCCACTTGACCTTTTTTGCGGGCATCTTGCCGCTTCTTGGGCGTGGCTTTTTCCGTCTTCTCGCCGGCGAAAAGCTGCAAGTCAAGCGAATAGCGATACGCCACCTTCAATCCCCCATCCTACGTCGGTCTTTGCCCGATCGTGCTGAGCAGGTCGTGCAGCGCGTCAAACAGCACCTCGAACAAAGCTTGAAAAGCATAAATGAAACTAGGCACAAGCAACAGCATCACAAGCAGCCCGACGATAATCTTCACCGGAATCCCGACGGCAAAAATGTTGAATTGCGGAGCCGTACGAGCCAATAAGCCGAGGGCTACGTCGGTGATAAATATGGCGACGACTAACGGGGCCGACATCTGGAACGCCAGCAGCAGCGCTTGTCCGAACGTTTGAGCCAAAAAATCCGCCAAATTTCCGTTGTAGATCCGCTGAAACACATCGTTGGACAACGGAACCCAGTCATAGCTGCGAATGATCGCATCCAGCAAGTAGTGATGCCCGTTCATGCTGAGGAACACCAGCATCGCCACAACGTACTTGAGGTTCCCCAATACCGGTGCCGTCGCCCCCGTCATCGGATCAAGCACGTTCGCAATCCCGAAGCCGACTTGCAGATCGATAAAGGACCCGGCCATTTGAATGACGGAAAAAATAAGGAACGCGACATACCCCATCAAAAGTCCTACCAGCACCTCGCGGAGGATGTACAATATGTATCCCAGATCGCCGGGAACGGGTTGACCCGGACCGATGATAAATAAAACCATAAAAGCGAGAATGCCCGCTAAACCGACTTTGAACGTTGTCGGCACCGCTCGCGATGAAAACACCGGTGAAACTACAAAAAAAGCTGTCATTCGACAAAAAATAAGCAAAAAGACAGAAAATCCGTGCAATAAAGTATCCATAATCTATACGGCCTAACCGATAAAACTAGATAGGTTGTTTAAGATCCCGTAAGTAAAATCGACCAGAGTCGTTAAGATCCAGGGGCCAAACAACAATAGCGCGACCAAAACGGCGACGATTTTCGGAACAAAGGCCAGCGTCTGCTCCTGAATTTGCGTCGTAGCCTGAAAGATACTGACCAAAAGACCTACGGCCAGCCCTAATATCAGCATCGGCGCGCTGACTTTCAAAACGGTATAAACGGCTTGTCCGGCCAAACCGATGATAAATTCCGAACTCATAAACCGTCTTCCTCTCCTATAAATAAGTCGAATCGAGTTCAAAAAGTCAGGTTTTCAGCACCGAGAAGGGTCAAAAGATGACTTTTTGAACTGCCTCTAAGGATTGAAACTTGCCAGCAGCGACTTGACGACCAAATACCAACCGTCTACAAGTACAAACAACAGTATTTTAAACGGCAGCGAAATCATGGAAGGCGGCAGCATCATCATCCCCATCGCCATCAACACGCTGGAAACGACGATATCGATAATAAGAAATGGGATAAAAATCATAAATCCCATTTGGAAAGCCGTTTTGAGTTCGCTGATGGCAAACGCCGGAACCATGACCGAAAGCGGGATATCCTGATAGCTTTTCGGTTTTTCCATTTTCGTGTAACCCATAAACAACTGAAGGTCTTTGGTTCGAGTATGGGTATACATGAACTTCTTCATCGGCACCGCCGCTTTTTCCAGCGCCTCCGATTGGGTAATCTCGCCTTTGATATAGGGCTGAAGCGCTACCTCATTCACCGTGGAGAGCGTCGGGCTCATGACAAACAGCGTCAGGAACAGCGCAAGCCCGATCAGCACCTGGTTGGGAGGCATCGTCTGCGTCCCCAGGGAACTGCGGACAAAACCCAACACAACGACGATCCGCGTAAAACTCGTCATCAGCACCAGGATGGCCGGCGCAAGGCTGAGCACGGTGATGAGCAGAATAATGGACAACGAACTGGTGCCCGATTCCCCTCCCGTGCCACCGATCTGAATGCCGATGTTCGGAATCGGATCCGCCGGTGCTGCGGAAGCTACGGAGACGGCAAGCACGCTACATAAAGCCAACAGCAAGCTGACGAGTATGACTTTTTTCTTCATGAATCCCTCGACCGATCTGTAGATTGTTCTTCCGGATCCTGCAACAATTCCTCCATTTGCCGTTTCCGGTTTGGCATTTTCCGCAGCTGAGATTGGAACACCTCATGAAAAGCCGTACCTTCCAGCTCCTCTTCCTGAGGGGGTTCCTTTTTGAAGCGGGAGATTACGCCGGACAGAATGGAAGAAAGTCCGGCAAACTCCGTCTCTTCCTCCGCCAAGGCCTGCCGCAGCGCCTCGACTTCAGCCGGGCCGGAGATTTTATCGACCAGGGATATGTCCTCTCCTACTCCGACGACGTAAATGGAGCCCCCGATTTCAATCACCTGCAGCGATTTGTTCGGTCCCAGACCCACGGCTCCCAAAGTGCGGACCGACCGGCTCTGGGACATGATGCGATTTCTTTTGCCGATAAAACGGAGCAATACAACGATTAAAACCAGGATGAGGCCAAGGACAACGATGACCGTTATCAGGTTCCCCCATAGACTCGCATCCCCAGAACCGAACTGGGGAGCCGGCTGATTCGGATTCATCGTACAGGCCTACAGTCCCAGCGTTTTGTTGATCGCTTCGATAACCCGGTCGGATTGGAATGGCTTCACAATGAAGTCCTTGGCTCCGGCCTGAATCGCATCGATAACCATCGCTTGTTGCCCCATGGCGGAGCACATGATCACTTTGGCGTTGGGATCCAGCTTTTTAATTTCTTTGAGCGCGGCGATACCGTCCATTTCCGGCATCGTAATATCCATCGTGATCAGATCGGGATGCAGTTCCTTGTACTTTTCGATCGCTTGCGCGCCGTCTTGTGCTTCCCCTACCACTTCAAAGCCGTTTTTGGTCAAAATGTCGCGGATCATCATTCTCATAAATGCTGCATCGTCTACGATTAGAATTCGGTTTGCCATTGATTTAAAATCCTCCCTAAACTTCTACTATTGTAATTTTTGGATGCGGTCCCACTGGCTGACGATATCCGTTACGCGAACGCCAAAATTCTCATCGATGACGACAACTTCGCCTTTGGCGATCAATTTGTTGTTCACCAGAATATCGACGGGCTCGCCGGCAAGCTTGTCCAACTCGATGATGGAGCCTTGCGATAATTCCAGGATATCCCTGATCTGCTTTTGGGTCCTTCCTAATTCTACGGTCACTTTAAGGGGAATGTCCATCAGTAAGTTTAAATTATTTTCATCAACTTGCCCGAAGGACGGACTTCCCAGGTTCGCAAACTGCACGGGCTGCACATTCACATTCCGGCCCGGAACGCCGCCGTAATGATGCGGTTCCCCGTAAGGCTGGCCTTGCGGCGGATAAGGATGCGCACCTGGCTGTCCGTACGCGGCGGGCTGCTGATATGGATCCGGCTGATGCATCGGCGGCGCTTGATACGATTGCTGAGGCGCTGCCGGCGATTCGTGATAAGCCGGTGCCGAAGGCTGCGGAGCTGCTGCCGGAGCCGGGGCTGCCGCCGCGGCGCTCTCCTTGGACCCCGAGTCGGTTGCCGAACCGCTGATCAGGCTGTTTACCATCTCCTTGGCGAATTTTACGGTCAAAAGCTGCATGATCGTGGAATCGATCAAATCGCCGATCGTCAGCCGGAACGATATTTTAATCAGCGGATCCGCAGGCGGCAGGCTTCCCACCCCATGCCCGTCGGTCATGTTCAAAATATCGATCCCAGGCGGCGAGATGTTGACAAACCGGTTGAATATGGTCGACATCGACGTCGCGGAGGAACCCATCATCTGGTTCATCGCTTCCTGTACGGCGCTGATATGAATTTCATTCAATTCCTCTTCGGCCGGATTTCCTTCCCCCCCGAGCATCAGATCGGCGATAACCTGAGCGTCTCTCGTCTTGATCACCAGGGAGTTCATCCCTTCAAACCCGTCAACGTATTCAACGTGAACGGCAACATGCGGCTTCGGAAACTCGGCTTCGAATTGAGCCCGTGTAATGACGGAAACTTTCGGCGTCGTAATGTCCACCTTTTTATTGAGTAGCGTCGAGAGCGCGGTAGCCGCACTGCCGAACGTAATGTTGCCGATTTCGCCAAGCGCGTCCTGCTCAAGCGGGGTCAATACGTCGTCCACCGTAGGCTCGGACGCCGTTTCCTGGTTGGCCTGTTTGAGCAGGGCGTCGATCTCCTCTTGGGACAAATAATCTTTACTCGTCAAGTTCCTCAACTCCTTCGCTGACAATATCGTTAATTTGCACCGCAACTCGGTCCTTGATGGTTCCCGGGCTGCCGATATACTTCAATCTGTCTCCGATCCGGATCTGCAATCCTTCCTGGACCGGTTTGTTCAAGGAAATCACATCGCCGACCGATAAGCCCAAAAATTCGCGAACGGTGATTTGCGATTCCCCCAATTCCGCTACAATCGGCAGCATCGCCTTATTGACCCGGTGGCGGAGCGCATCGACCTCTTCGGGGACACGCGACTTTTTCTGGGAGACGAACCAGTGGTGAACCGAAAGCTTCGGCATGATCGGTTCAATGACCACATGCGGGATACAAAGGTTGATCATCCCGGAGGTGTCTCCGATTTTGGTACTCAGCGAAATGAGCGCGATCGTTTCGTTAGGCGAAACGATTTGCATGAACTGCGGGTTCGTTTCCAGCCCCTCCATCCGCGGATTGATATCCACGACGGTTTTCCAGGCTTCCTGCAAGCTTTCGAAGGCCCGGCTGAAAATCCGCTCCATGATGATCGTTTCGATTTCGGTCAAGGAGCTGATTTTCGAAGGCGCCGTCCCGATCCCCCCAAGGAGTCTGTCCAGCATGGCAAAAGCAACGTTTGGGTGGACCTCAAGCACCATTCTTCCTTCCAGCGGCTCCGCTTCGAAAATGTTCAGAATCGTCATTTTCGGAATGGAGCGAATGAACTCGTCGTAAGGAAGCTGTTCTACCTGAACCACGTTGATCTGCACGAAGGTGCGCAGCTGCGCCGAAAAGTAGGTGGTGAGATAACGGGCAAAATTTTCATGAATCCGGGTTAAGCTGCGAATATGGTCTTTGGAAAATCGCACCGCTCTTTTAAAGTCGTAAGAGCGGATTTTCTTCTGCGTTTCTTCCTTTTTCAGTTCTTCGGCATCCATTTCACCGGATGACAATGCAGCGAGCAGCGCATCGATCTCGTTCTGCGACAATACATCTACCAAACATCTCACCCCCTTAGAAAAATCAGTTTCGCTCGGGTATGCCTAGATCGCCTGCATAATGAAATTGGTAATATCGATTTGAATCAATTTCCCTTCCGGCAGCGATTTATTGATCAGGTTCAGCAGCTTGGAGCTCAAATTGTCCTTGCCCTGCGCCCCTGTCAGATCCTCCGGCTTCGTATCCGCAAGCGTTTTGATGATAATCGGCTTGATTTTGTAATCCTTGATCTTGTCGAACGCCGCCTTGGACGTTTCCTTATCCAACTGGAAGGCAAAATTCATGACGACGACGTAGTTCGGGTCGGATAAATTCGTCTTGACGTCATCGATCGTCGAAGTCACTTTTACGATTTCGTCGGCCGACATCATTTGGGGCTCTGCCACTGTTTCGACATTTGCCTTCGCTGCGTTGCCTGATTCCGGTTTGTTCATTAAGTTCATCAAAAAGCCGGCGGCAATCACAATCAACGTAATCGCAAGCAAAATCGTAATTAGCCAGGGCAACATTTTTTTCATGACCATTCCTCCGTTTGTTGCACTTTAATAGTCGCTGCGTGGATGCCGATATCCCGGTAATATTCCTCGATCTTTGCGATCACATCGGCCGCCTTCTCCAGCACGATAATCCGCTTGCCCGTTACGAGAGTGACATATGTATCCGGCGTTTCTTCGACAGTTTCGATCATGATGGCGTTAAGCCACATCTGCGAACCGTTCAGGCGTGTTACTGAAATCATGGTACCCCTCCTACGCGGTAACGGGAAAGTTAGGGATGCGGGGGAGGCACATAGCTTACGCTCCCCCGCTGACGTTTACTAACGTTTCAGGTTGACGACTTCCTGCAGCACTTCGTCGGAAGTCGTGATGATACGCGAATTCGCTTGGAATCCGCGCTGCGCGACGATCATTTCCGTAAATTCACCGGTTAGGTCTACGTTGGACATTTCCAATTGGCCTGGAACTAGAGCTCCAGCGCCGTTATTGTTCGGGGTCGCATAGGCCTCTTCAAGATCTCCGTCTTCAATCGCATTTCCTGTCACACGGTAAAGATTGCCGCCGACTTTTTCCAGCCCTTCGGGATTCGATATCATTGCGAGGCCAATTGGGCCGGCAGTACCGGTCGATCCGTCAGCATTTTTCTGTAAGATCGTACCATCCGCAGAAATGGAAATGGACACCACACCTTCCCCAGCAACAGCACCGAGCGCTTCTCCGCCAGTACCGCAAACCAGAAAACCATCGGAAGTAACCAACTGGCCCAGTGCGTCAACATGGAAATCCCCAGCCCTTGTTAGAAAAACGGGGCCATCGTCGCCCATTGTGACCATGAAAAAACCATCTCCGTTTATACGCACATCAAGCGGATAGTTGGTCGTCATCGCACTGCCGCTGGTATGCATCGTATCGATAGAGCCGATCTGCGAGCCAAGGCCGATTTGCTTGGCATTGATACCGCCGTTTGCATCTTCAACCGGAGCGGTAACTCCGGATACCGTCTGGCTCATGATGTCTTTGAACATCACGCGGCCGGACTTAAACCCTACGGTGTTGACATTGGCGATATTGTTGCCGATAACGTCCAGCTTGGTTTGAAATCCGCGCATCCCGGATACGCCCGAATACATTGATCTTAACATCTGTTCCCATTCCTCCCAGTCATAAAATCGTTCGCTTGGCAGCCGCATCAGTCGATCCGCGGCTATTTGGCTTTCCGTACCCGGTCCAGCCAATCAAGAAATAACGACGGCGCTGTCGATCTGCGTAAAAACGTTGTCCTTCATGCTGCTGCCGTCCATGGCCGTCACAACCGTACGATTGCTGATGTTTACGATCAGCGCCATATCCTTCATTAAGATCAGCGAATCCTTGGCGCCTTTTGCGGCCGCGCTGTCGATCGCCGATTTAATCTGATGAAGCTGCTCCGGTTTGATCTCGATTCCCCGCTGCTCCAAACGTTTTACGGCGTGATTGCTGAAATGAATCAACTGGTCCGCGAGCATGTCCTTGAAGGACGTCTCTCCCGGAGCGCCCGCTTGTGCGCCTTTCCCTGGCGATAATGAGCTTGGCGGGATTCGTCCCGGATAAAGATGCCCGATTTTTACCGGATCACTCATGATCCATCAGTTCCTTGCTCAGGCTCATTTGTTTCATCCGGCTCTGTAGCAGGATTCCCAACCTGTTGTACATCGGAAATTTTGATTTCTTTATCCCCGACTTTCACATAATGAATTCCGTCCCGAACGATGATGGAGTCAACGATCCCGCTATCGGTCTCGACGATAACTTCACCTTTTCCCGTTTTTACATCATAATTGCCGGTTTTCGTCTCTACGACCCAGGTGACTTTCTTGCCGATCAAGCCGGATTCATTCCCCAAAGATTCTTTCATGGCGGCGAGCTGGTCCGAAATGTTCACAAGCTGTTCCAACGAAGTGAACTGCGCCGTTTGTGCGACAAATTGGGCGTTGTCCATCGGAGATAACGGATCCTGATATTGCAGCTGGGTGATCATCAATTTCAGAAAATCGTCCTTGCCTAGCTCGCTAGTCTTCGTACTGGACTTTTTCGTATTGGTTTGCGAATAACCCGGCCACGAGATATTGCCCGTATACGCATCAGCCACAAAGCTGCCTCCTTTCTTCTATGCTCTTGCGCTAAAGGAGCTTCCAAAACCTTGTTCCTTCTCCCTTACCTCGGCAATCCACGCGTTCCACTCTTCATTCAAATCACGGATTGCCAAAGCATCTTCCTCGACCAGCGTACGGCGTCTTTCGCTTTGCTGCTGCTGTCCCGCCCCGCTGCCGGATTGCTGTCCGTCATGGTACATATGCGAAGACAGCGCGGTATTTTGCGTCACTTCCAGCTTGTTCACCTGCAGGCCCTGGGATTGCAGCGCCGAACGAAGCTGCGACATCTGCTGTTCCAACGATTCCTTGGCAAATGCGTGCTCGGTCATAAACTGCGCCGTTAATTGGCCGCCCTGCATCGTAATCCTCACATCAACCTGGCCTAAATGTTCAGGGTAAAGCGAAATTTTAGCTTCGGACACACCTTGCAGCTTAACGATCTCCAGTTTGTTTACCAGAAAGCCGCTCATTTCTTTAGCGAAATTCTCCACAGGCACCGGGCGCGGCGTATGCTTTACAGCAGCAACACCGGCATCCCGCAGCGCAAGCTGTCCGGCCGTAACGACACTGCCCGGTTGCAGCGGACTATCCACATCCGCATTATCCGTTGGTTCAGCCTCAACAGCGCTGATCTCTCCGGCAGCTCCGGCGACTCCGGCGGCAACGGAAAATTGGGATTTCCCCGACTCCGCTTTAGGCTGGCTTACCGCAGCGGCCTGCGGGTTTTCGCCCTTCAGGGAGCCGTCATTTCCATGTTGACCCATATTCCCTTGGCTGTTTGTTTCCGCAGGCTTGTTCCCCGATACCAAGTTATGTACACTTGGAAGCTCGGCGGTTTTGCCACCGGTTTGCGCCGGTTCGGAGGAATCCGGAACACTGTCCAGCACGTTTTGCAGCGAATCCAGCAATGCTTGGATTTGAGGTAGTGCCGTCACGTTCGACGGGCCTGCAACTTGCTGCGCATCAGCTTGGGCGGTCAGCAGTTGAACCAGCGCATCCTGCACGGCAAAGCGCACCGTTTCCGGTTGCTGCGCCAAGACCAGGATTTCCGCGTTGCCATCCCCCCCGGATTTCTCCGCCTGAGGCATGATCAAGCTCTGAAAGCTTTGCAGCCAACCCTGGAGCGCCTCAAGCAGCGACGGGTTGTCCTCAAGCGCATCGTCCAGCTTCGGAAGCTGCTGCAGCAACCCTTCGATCATCGACAGAAGGCTTTCGTTCGCATTTTCTTCTTGCGTGCTGCCGCCGCTTTGCAGACCTGCCAAAGTGAGCAGTTGGGCATTGGCTTGCCCTGTTCCCAGCCCCGCATTTCCAAGCAGCATTGAAACCAGCTTTTGATCAAAAGACTGCCCGTTTCCCTGGCCGGCCGCCGCACTGACGCCATTTCCGCCGACGGTGTAAACCAGCGCGCCGGCCGCCGTTCCCGAATTTATCGATACCGATTGACCCATTTATTTTCACCTCCTTTCATGGGCGTTGCCCGCTGTTTTGATATCATTTGGCTAACAGCTGATTCAAAATTTTCACCGAAGTTTTTTCGTCGGTTTTCGTCATGCTTTCCAAAATTTTTGACCGGGTGTTGTCATCGACGGCCTTTAAAATTTTCAAGCCTTTGTCCGGGCTGACTTTGTAAGTTTGCAAAATCAACTGGGAAGCGGCGTCGGACGACATGGAAGCGAACGTCTGGCTAAGCTGGGCATCGTCCAGTCCTTTGGCCGAACCCGCGGCTCCCGAAGCCGCGTCCTTCTTCAGCCGCGACTGCAACGCGGCGATCGCCAAATCATCCGAGGTCTTTACGTCCTTGAGCTTGATCGAAATGGCCGCCGCTTTTTGCGGATCCATTTTTTCGAGAATCGCCACTTTGCTCTCATTGCTCATCGCGTTAAGCATCTGCAGCGTTTCATCCGTCGTTAAATTGCCGAAAATGGCCGCCGCTTTACTGGGGCTCATTTCCGCATACAACTGAGCCAGCTTTTTTACTTCCTTTTGATAAGCCTCGGTTTCGGCGGCCTGCTGTTCCTCCGCGGATTTCTGCTCTGCCGCGGCCAGCTCCTGCTCAAGCTGCTTCACCTTGTCCTGCTGCTCCGCAGCTTGCTGGTTCGCCGCCTGCAACTGCGCCTGTTGACGGGCGACCTGTTCCTTCAATTCCTTGACCGTAGCGTCCGTGCTTTCTTGCTGCTTCTTCTCATCCGCCGGCGCAGCGGCCTTCTCTTCATCGGTTAGCTCGGGATCGGGCACGAAGTTGTTAATAAACGGCACTTTGTTCCCGATATCCAGCAGCGTATTCCGAAAGTTCGTGTTAAACAGATACAATAGCACCGCAAAAAGAACAACCGTAAACAAGATCGGCGTCATGAAAAACAGAAAACGCGAGAACCCGCCGCCCGATTCCTCCAGCTCTTCTTCCTCCAGCTTCAGCTCCGTCTTAGCCATTTTCTTTCCTCCTTCGAAAAACCCATAATTTTCGCCCGCACAAAATTTAACGGGCCCTCATGGCAAACCGGACGGTGGCCATCTCATCCAGCTCGTTTTGTTCCCGAAGAAGCATTTCGTGCTGAAATTTTTCTTTCGCTTTTTCTTTCGCTTTCAACCAAACTTTTTCATCGAGCATCTTTCCGTTTAAAATCGACTTCTTTTGCTCTACCTTCAATTCGGCGCGCTTGACATCCCCCAGCTTCCGGGCGATGGATTGCTCGATATATTCCATGTACCGTTGAAGTTCCTGGAGCTTCAGCATTGAAGCGCTATTTTCCATCTCGTCTTGAATGGCCGAAGCGGTTCTCGCCTGTTCCTCGAACAATTGCTCCAAGGAACGCTGTTCCGACTGCAGTTCCCCGACGGCGGCGGACAACATCCATTCAGCTTGCGTCTTCTCGTTTGATTTCAAATCCAAAACTTTCTGATAGACGTAACGGAATTTCATCCTTTAAGGGTCATCTCCTTGCAAATTCGGAAATTAAGCGTTCTTGCGCTTCGGCGAGCGTTACCTTTTCGCTTACTTTCTGTTTCGAGAAAGCCCAAATGCCCTGTATGTATTCGATCGCTTCGTCGATATCGGCATTGGACCCCCGCTGGTAAGCGCCGATGTTGATCAGATCCTCGGAATCTTTGTATACCGCCAGCAGCCTTTTGTAATTTTCGGCCGCCTCGTTTTGCTGCTCGGGAACAATATCTTTCATAACCCGGCTTATGCTGGCCAAAATGTCGATAGCCGGAAAATGTCCCTTGTTCGCTATGCCCCGGTTCAGCACAATATGTCCGTCCAAAATCCCCCTCACCGCGTCGGCGATCGGCTCATTCATGTCGTCACCGTCAACCAGCACGGTATAGAAAGCGGTTATCGATCCGGCCGGCCCGGTACCCGCCCTTTCCATCAGCTTGGGCAGCGCGGCGAATACCGAAGGCGTGTACCCTCTCATCGCCGGCGGCTCTCCGACGGCAAGCCCCACTTCACGGAGCGCCATCGCGTAACGCGTCACCGAATCCATCATCAGCATGACGTTCAAACCGCGATCGCGAAAATATTCGGCAATCGTCGTAGCGATGAGCGCGCCTTTCATCCGAATCAAAGCGGGCTGGTCCGAAGTGGCCACGATAACGACGGATCGTTCCAGGCCTTCAGGGCCAAGATCCCGTTCAATGAAATCCAGCACCTCCCGGCCGCGTTCCCCGACCAAAGCGATAACGTTGACATCGGCCGCCGTATTGCGGGCAATCATTCCCATCAAGGTGCTCTTACCTACCCCGGAGCCGGCGAAAATACCTACCCGCTGCCCTTTGCCAATCGTCAGCAATCCGTCGATCGCTCGGACCCCGATGCTGATCGGTTCGGCTACACGCGGACGATTCAGCGGGTTCATCGGCTTGTTGAAGGTCGAGTAGTGGCCCATCCGCGAAGGCAGAAGCGAACCGTCGAGCGGCTGGCCCAAACCATCCAGCACTTTGCCCAAAAGCTCGGACCCCACTTGCACGGTGAGCGGTTTTCCGGTTCCGACCACATCGCATCCGGGACCGATGGACTGGAGTTCTCCCAGCGGCATCAGCAGCACTTTGTTGTCCCGAAAGCCGACGACTTCGGCCTGCAGCGGCTGCGACGCTTTCGTCGGATAGATGTAGCAGACGTCGCCGATGCTGGCATCGGGACCTTCGGATTCCACCATAAGACCTATGACCTGAGTCACCTTTCCGTTAATCCGGACCGGATCAAGCTGCCTAAGATGATCGATATAACGCTCAGCGTTCATGCTCATCGTTCGTCTGCCCCCGCTCTTCCGCCTGCATCGCGATGCGCACCAGCTCTTTTTTGATTTCGGCCAGCTGCGTATCGATACGGGCATCCACGCTGCCGAAAGCGGAACGAATCACGCAGCCCCGGTCTTTTACGGTAGGGTCCGGCAATATTTGCAGCTCCGCTTGCGAATCGATCGCCAGGCCGAGCTCCTCCCTTGCAGCCTGCACGAAAGCAAAGTGAGCGGGCGAAACGCACAATGTAATAACGCCTTGCTCCCGTTTGCGCGCCAGGCTCTTCTTGATCAGCTCCAGCGTATAATCCGGATCGACGTTCAGCTGCTTATCGATAACTTTTTCGGCAATCGCACAGCTAAGCTCCACGAGAAACGGTTCAGCCTCCTGAATAATCCGTTCTTTCTCAACGTAAGCCTGCTGCAGCACGCCTCCCGCTTCCCGCATCATTTCGTCGACCTTAGCCTTCAACGTCAACTCCGCTTGAACTTTACCTTCCTCAAACCCTTGGCTGAAGCCTTCCGATTTAAGCGCCTCAATCAAATGCTCATCCTGCTCCCGGCGCTCTTGCCACCAAGCTTCAATCTGCTCGCGGGCTTCGGCAAGCAGCTGCTCGGCTTGTTCCGACGCTTCCCTTACCTGGCGTTCGGCAAACTCCTTGGCATCTTCAAGCATTTGCTTGCGTGTTTGTTCCGCGGCGATATCCTCCGGCGACGGAACGTCTTCTTCAACCACAGGGGACGCCGCTATATCATGGTGCTCCTCCGGAGCCCCAAGCGGCTTCGCCAAATTGAGCTGTTTCAACACATCCACCGGAACGTACTGCGACACCTTAATCACATTAGACAATGATGTCATCTCCTCCGCCGCGGGCGATGATGATCTCACCAGCTTCTTCCAGTCTGCGGATCGTAGCTACGATGCGGGTCTGCGCTTCTTCGACATCACGCAGCCGCACAGGTCCCATGTATTCCATTTCTTCCTTGAACGTCTCGGACATCCGTTTCGACATGTTGCGGAAAACGGCTTCCCGGACTTCTTCGCTGGCCACTTTGAGGGCAAGCTGCAGATCGGCGTTTTCGATATCGCGAATAATCCGTTGGATCGAGCGGTTGTCGATGTTGACGATATCTTCGAAAACAAACATCCGCTTTTTGATTTCCTCGGCCAGCTCCGGATCTTGAATTTCCAGCGAATCGAGAATCGTCCTTTCCGTCCCCCGGTCGACCCCGTTCAAAATCTGCACGATCGACTCGATGCCGCCCGCGCTGGTGTAGTCCTGGGTTACGGTAGCGGAAAGCTTTTGTTCCAACACTCGTTCTACTTGAGAAATCACTTCCGGAGACGTGCTGTCCATCACGGCGATTCTTCTGGCAACCTCCGCCTGCTTCTCCTGCGGCAAGGAGGAGAGGATCGCCGCCGCCTGTTCAAATTGCAGATAAGACAAAACAAGGGCAATCGTCTGGGCATTCTCGTTCTGAATAAAGTTTAAAATTTGGTTCGGGTCGGCCTTGCGGGCGAAATCGAAAGGTCTCACCTGCAAGGTCGCCGTCAGCCGGTTAATGATATCCAGCGCCTTGGACTGTCCAAGCGCCTTCTCCAAAATCTCCTTGGCGTAAGTGATCCCGCCCTGCGTAATATACTCTTGGGCCAGACAAATCTGGTGAAACTCGGCCATGATCATCTCTTTTTCCGCGCTGTCCACTTTGCGGACATTGGCGATTTCCAGCGTCAGTTGTTCGATTTCATCATCGCGCAAATGCTTGAAAATTTCCGCCGATACCTCAGGCCCGAGCGTGATCAACAATATAGCCGCTTTCTGTCTCCCGGTTAACACTGTGCTCGTTGTTTTTGACAATGCGTTCACCTCTAATCGTCAGCTAGCCATGTGCGAAGCAAGTTAACGAATTCCTCCGGCTTCTTCTTGGCCAGCGTCTCCAGTTGTTTGCGCACTTGGTTCTCATTCGTGACCGAATCCAAATTAATGGACGGAAATTCCGGAGTAAGAGGCATCGAAATATCTTCTTCCTCTTCTGCCAGTTGTTGGTTGCGGCGGCGGCGGAACAAGACGAATCCTATGCCTGCCAGTGCCAGCAGTGCAGCCGCGCCCACGCCCCATACTACCGGGTTAGAGAGGCTCAGACCTGTATTTTGCTGCGCTTCATTATGAAATGGTTGCGAGACGACTGAAACTTTTCGCTGCAGTTCTGCGTCTGTATATGTAGTACCGGAATCGGCAAGATAGGAACCGACGATGTTAGTCAAAATATTTTCAATGGCCAAACGGGTCGTATCGTCCAAGGTTTGCTGTCCATCCGGTGGTTCAACGGCAACGTTGATGGTTAAATCTTTAATGACATAAGGGCTGGCAACGATATCCTTCGTAATCCGATTCACTTCGTAATTGATCGTCGAGGACGATTCCTCCGAAGATGAGCCGCCGTTAGCCTGAGCCGAAGGATAGTTGACGACATCCTGCTGGCCGGTTCCCGGAACTCCGCTGTCCGGACTTGCATTGCCCGTGTAGCTCTTTTGCACCTTTTGCGCGCTGATTTCGATCCCTTTCATGTTGTCGGTATCGACCGGCGTCACCAGATTGTCTTTTTGCGTTACTTGGTCAAAATTGAGTTTGGATGCGACCAACACCTCAATTTTGTCCGGTCCCGTCAATCTGGAAAGGAACTGTTTCACACTCTGGCGAACATCGCTTTCGAATTTTTTCTGCAAGGCCATGTTTTCCTGAACCGCCGCCGATAGAGTACCGCTGGTCCCGCCTTGTCCGCTGGGCAATAGTACGGTATCGTCGCTGGATGACATGGAGATGTTTTCAACCGGCAAATTCGGCACCGACGTCTTCACCAGATTGAAGTATCCGTCGATAGCTTCCTGGTTTGCGCGATATCCCGGATTGAAGGTAAGCACGACGGAAGCCGTCGCTTTTTGCTGTTCGTCCGGACTGGCAAACACGTTTTCCGCGGGAAGATTGATCAATACCTTGGCGTCCTTGACACCCTGCATCTGTTTAAGCAACTGTTCGACTTCACCGTTCAGAGCGTTTTTGTATTTGACATTGAATTCATTATCCGTCATGCCGATCAGCGAAGTGCTCTCGTTAAAAGCTTCCAGCCCGATGGAGCCGCTTTTAACGATTCCTTGCGACCCAACGTCCACCTTGACGCGGGACGCGTTTTTGCTCGGAACCGAAATCGCTGTGCCGTCCGGACTCAATTTGTAAGGGATGCCTCCGGATTCCAAATAATTGATAATCCCGGCAGCATCGGTCGAATCCAGGTCCGTAAAAGCTACTTCATACTCCGTTTTGGAGAATTGGATCGTCATCAGGATCACGGCGAGCAGTACGAATGCGATGGTAGCTATCAATAATGTCTTCTGTTTTTTGCTGAATTGGTTCCAGTACCCGGTTAATCGGTCCCGGTACTGAGCGATTCTCTCATTCACAATGTCACCTCATCCGAAGCATCTAAAATCGTTAAATTTGCGTACGCATAATTTCTTGATAAGCTTCTATCACTTTGTTGCGTACTTGTGTCGTCAATTGCAAACTTAACAAAGCTTGCTCTGAGGCGATCATCATCTGGTCGGCGCTTGCATTTCCTAGCATAAATTGATCGTTGACTGTCTGCGCGTTCGTTTCTTGCGCAGCCACTCCGTCCAACGCGTCGCTCAAATAAGAACTGAAACTTTTAATCGATTCGGCGGGAGTCGGCACCTGCGGTTTGCTTGGCAGCTGCGGCCCCACTAGCGATTTGACGGCGTCAAAGCTCATTCTTTCAATCAAAGGTCAACACTCCTAACTGCTTGATTTCTAGCTTGCCTTATGTTTATTTGCCGATTTGCAGCGCTTTGGTGATCATTGCCTTACTGGCGTTCAGCACCGTTACGTTGGCCTCATAGGACCGGGTAGCCGAAATCATGTCCACCATTTCTTTCAAAATGTCCACGTTCGGCATGTACACGTACCCTTCGCTGTCCGCATCGGGATGCGTCGGATTGTACACCGGCTTAAAAGGAGCGGGGTCTTCCTGAATCTTCGTGATTTTAACCCCTTGGCCGTCGAAGCCGCCCTCCAGAGCGGAACTCAACGCGCTGCCAAAGTCAGCTTCCTTGGGAGCCATGACGACGGTTTTTCTGCGGTAAGGAACCGCTTGGCCGTTCTCGATTCTGGCTCTTGTCGTCTCGGCGTTGGCAATGTTCGAGGAAATGACGTCCATCCGGAGACGCTGCGCAGTTAGTGCGGAAGAACTAATACTGAAACTGTTGCTGATCGTCATTTAGGTTATCTCCCTTCTATAGCCGTGCGTTTCATTTTGATCATGTAACTCAGCTGTTCGATGTAAGAATTGTACCGAAGCTGATTTTCGGCGAGTTGGGCCATCTCGCTGTCGATGTCCACGTTGTTCTGGTTGTTGTTCATGATCGTGCTCTCATCCGTTAGGACTTTCGGTTCCGGAATGCCCGTCGACGGCCCTATAACGAAATGCCTGGAATCGGTTCTTTTGCCCTGCAAGGCGGGCATGTCGCCGTTCAATTCGGCCTGCAGCATGCTTTCAAAAGAAACGCTTGAACGCTTATAGTAGGGGGTGTCTTCATTTGCGATATTATTGGCAATAACCCCCTGCCGAAGATTGGCGGCCTGCAATGCGGTCTCCAGTCTGTTAAATCCCAACCCATTCAACAATTGCACCTTATTTCCCCCCCTTAAGTCTTATTGAGTAGTTAATTTTCATAATTCAACAAACAACTAATAAATCCTCTTTTTTTCGACAAATTTTTGCTAATTATTGTCTTTCTCGCTGTCTTTCTTATGTCCTAGTTACAGAAAATTTTCCATGATGTCATATATCCTAAGTTTCATGGAGATTCGACATTATTACAATAAGAAAAAAGCCCTATCTTTAGGACATAATTAGTTATCATTTTCATTAATTGAAGTTTTTTCTATAAAACACCCAAGATTCGACAATTTTCAATCAAACCAAAATTTATCAATTTTGTCGGAATAACAAAAAAACCGCCCCTATTTTCATAGGCAGGCGGCCTTTCTTGAAGAATTTGTGAAAAGAGTGTCAGGTCCTGGGTAAAAAAGCCGATTTGCACAAAAAAATCGTCGAAATGCTTACAAAATAAACTGGCTCAAATCACGATCCTGGGCAATTTCTCCTAATTTTTCCCTTACGTATTCCGGAGTGATCACCATTTTTTCCAACGTTAGCTCCGGGGCCTCAAAGGATAAGTCCTCCAGCAATTTTTCCAGAATAGTGTGCAGTCTTCTTGCCCCGATATTTTCGGTGTTGGCATTTACGGACGCGGCGATTCTGGCGATTTCCCGAATGGCTTCGTCGGAAAACTCGATCTCCAGGTTTTCGGTGCGCAGCAGTTCAATGTACTGTTTGGTGAGCGCGTTTTGCGGCTCCGTCAAAATCGAAACAAAATCGTCCAGCGACAAACTGCTAAGCTCAACGCGGATCGGAAACCGCCCCTGCAATTCGGGAATCAAATCCGACGGTTTGGCGATATGGAATGCCCCTGCGGCGATAAACAAAATATAGTCGGTTTTGATCGGGCCGTATTTCGTCATAACCGTCGAACCTTCAACGATCGGCAAAATATCGCGCTGCACGCCTTCGCGGGAAACGTCCGGTCCGGAGCCTTGCCCCCGGCTGGCCACTTTATCGATTTCATCGATAAAAATGATCCCGCTTTGCTCCGCTCTCGTGATCGCCTCTTGGATAAGATCATCATGGTCGATCAGCTTGGAGGCTTCTTCCTGCGTCAGCACTTTACGCGCTTCTTTTACGGTCAATTTTCTTTTTTTTGTGCGTTTCGGCAAAAGGTTTCCGAACATTTCCTGCATGTTGATCCCGAGCTGGTCATTGCCTTGTCCGGCAAACATGTCCATCATCGTAGGCGTATTGTCCTCCACCTCGACTTCGACAATATCGTTTTCCAGTTGGCCGGCAAGCAGCTTGAAGCGGACCTGGCGGCGGCGTTCGGCCAGGCTGGTGTCCTCCTCGTCTTGCTCCTGGCTCGGAACGCTGCCCTGGTTTCCGCCACCAAACAGCATTTCGAACGGATTTCGCCCGCTCTTGGCCTTGTTTTCGGAAGGAACCAGTATATGGACGAGCCGTTCGTTGGCAAGCTCTTCCGCCTTGTCTTTGACCTTTTCGGTACGCTCCAGCTTTACGGTGCGTATGGCCGTTTCAACGAGATCCCGGACCATGGATTCAACATCCCTGCCGACATAACCAACCTCGGTAAATTTGGTAGCCTCCACTTTCACAAAAGGCGCTCCTACCAGCTTGGCGAGACGGCGGGCGATTTCCGTTTTACCAACCCCTGTCGGGCCGATCATCAAAATGTTCTTCGGCACGATTTCATCCTGTACCTCTTCGTGGAGCAGGCTTCGCCGATAGCGGTTCCGCAAGGCTACGGCCACGGATTTTTTCGCTTGTTTTTGGCCTACGATATATTTGTCCAGCTCTGCGACGATTTGTCTTGGCGTTAAATTTTTCTCGCTCACGATACGTCCCTCCTGAGAAAATAGTGTGGCCTAGGCCGCTTTAAAGCTCTTCCACGATAATGTTGCTGTTCGTATACACGCAAATTTCCGAGGCGATCTGCAGGGACTCCCGTACGATGTCTTTGGCCTCCATTGCGCCGGCATGCCGTTTGAGCGCCCGGGCCGCCGAAAGCGCAAAGTTGCCGCCAGAGCCAATGGCCAACACGTCGTCATCAGGCTCGATGATTTCTCCTCCCCCGGAAATGAGCAGCATTCCCGAATGGTCCATCACGATCATCAGCGCCTCCAGCTTGCGCAGCACCCGATCCTGACGCCAATCTTTGGCCAGCTCGACGGCAGCCCTTTGCAAATTGCCGTGGTGTTCTTCCAGCTTGCCTTCAAATTTCTCAAACAACGTTATCGCGTCAGCAACCGAGCCCGCAAACCCGGCGAGCACTTGCCCGCGGTATAAGCGGCGGACTTTTTTGGCGGTCTGCTTCATTACAACGTTCTCTCCAAAAGTAACCTGTCCGTCGCCCGCAATCGCCCCCTTGCCGTTATGACGAACGGCGCAGATCGTTGTAGCGTGAAAAGTCGGAATCATGTGTATCGCCTTCCTTTCTTCTTATCTCAACCCTCCCAAACCCTCCCTTACCGTAAGGGAGGGCTCCAAGGGCCTGCTGCCCTTTGGATACCCGCAAAGGGGACTAACGTAGGAGGGAGTGAGGCGCTCCTTAGGCGCTCTCCCTTCGGGATTCGCTTGACTACGAGCTGCAACTGGCGCTTTTTTTAACGCTAGTTCTATGTTATGACTTAATGAGCTTGCTGGATTCCCTTTTGTCACGTAGAGTGCAAAAAAACGGTGGTTAGCCCAACCGTTCTTCTGTCATAAAGTTTCTCAAGCTTTGCAGCGCACGCTGGGCGAGCGCTTCGTTTTTTTCGGCTTTTTTGCGGTAGCGGGTATCCAGCTTCGGGAACAGGCCGAAATTGGCGTTCATCGGCTGGAAATGCTCGAAGTCCGCGGTCGTGATGTAACGGGCCATGCTGCCGAGCGTCGTGTCCGCGGGAAAGACGATGCCTTCGGCGCCGGAGGCGGCGCGCGCGGCGTTGATGCCGGCGATCAGGCCGGAGGCGGCGGACTCGACGTAGCCTTCGACGCCGGTCATCTGGCCGGCAAAAAAGAGCGTAGGCCTCGCCTTCAGCTGATACGTCGGGTCAAGCAGCTTCGGTGAATTGATGAAGGTGTTGCGGTGCATGACGCCGTAACGGACGAATTCGGCGTTTTCCAGGCCGGGGATCATCGAAAAGACGCGCTTCTGCTCGCCCCACTTCAAATGGGTCTGGAAGCCCACCAGGTTGTACAGCGTCCCCGCCGCGTTATCCTGGCGAAGCTGCACAACGGCATAAGGGAGCGTGCCGGTATGCGGGTTGACGAGGCCCACGGGCTTCATCGGCCCGAACAGCGCGGTCTGCTTGCCGCGCCGCATCATGACTTCGATCGGCATGCAGCCTTCGAAATACACTTCTTTCTCGAATTCTTTGAGTTGGGCCACTTCGGCGGAAATCAGCGCTTCGTAGAAAGCGTCGAACTCCTCCTCCGTCATCGGACAGTTGAGATAAGCGGCTTCGCCTTTATCGTAACGGGAGGCGAGATACACTTTGCCCATATCGATCGAGTCTTTCTCCACGATCGGGGCGGCGGCGTCATAGAAATAAAAGTAGTCCTCGCCGGTCAGCCGCTTGATCTGTTCCGACAGTGCGGGAGACGTAAGCGGACCCGTGGCAATCACGACGATCCCCTCCTGCGGAAGCTCCCGGATCTCCTCGTTCACCACTTCGATCAGGGGATGCTCGCGCAGCGTGCGCGTAATTTCTCCGGAGAAGCCGTCGCGGTCCACCGCCAGCGCCCCGCCCGCCGGAACCGCATTGCGGTCGGCGGCGCCGAGCACGAGCGAATTCAGCAGCCGCATCTCTTCCTTGAGCACGCCGACGGCGTTGGTTAAACCGTTGGCCCGCAGCGAGTTGCTGCATACGAGCTCGGCGAATTTATCCGTGTGGTGAGCCGGGGTTTTTACGACCGGGCGCATTTCGTAGAGCACGACGGGGACGCCGCGGCTCGCGATTTGCCAAGCCGCTTCGCTGCCCGCCAGCCCCGCACCGATAACCGTTACTTTATTGTTGTTCATAAGAGTAAAATCCCCCCAAGTCTCCTGCTGGGTATCTTAGATGATTTCCCGCTTCAAATATGGATTTGTACGGTAGTGGTTCTAACGGGAGGCCGCGGTTTATTCGTCGGCCCCGTCGTCGTTTTCCTCGATGGCCTCCACGTAATCGCAGGAAGTGCACTGCAGCTTGCCGCCCTGCTTGTTCCGCTTTTCCACAAGCAGCGAGCCGCATTTCGGGCAGGGCTTGGGCGACGGCTTATCCCAGGATACGAAATCGCACTCCGGATAACGATCGCAGCCGTAAAAAATCCGCCCTTTCTTGCTGCGCCGTTCTACCACATGGCCTTCCTTGCATTTCGGGCAAGTAACGCCGATATCCTTGACGATCGGCTTCGTGTTCCGGCAATCCGGGAACCCCGAGCAAGCGAGAAACTTGCCGAACCGCCCCAGCTTATACACCATCGGTTTGCCGCATTTTTCGCAAAGCTCATCGGAAACCTCGTCTTCGATCTCGATTTCCTTCATTTCTTCCTCGGCCACGCTAAGCCGCTTCTCAAACGATTCGTAGAACTCGCTGAGCACCCGGACCCAATCCTCGGCGCCCTCTTCCACATGGTCAAGATCTTCCTCCATATGGGCCGTAAACTCCACATCGAGGATTTCCGGGAAAAATTGCTCCATTTGCTCGATGACCAGCTCGCCCAGCTCGGTCGGCACAAACTTCTTCTCCTCAATCGCGACGTATCCGCGTTTTTGAATCGTCTCCAGGGTCGGCGCATAGGTGCTTGGGCGTCCAATGCCCAGTTCCTCCAGCGTTTTGACGAGGCGGGCCTCCGTATACCGTGGTGGCGGCTGGGTGAAGTGCTGCTTCGGCTCGATCTCTTCCGTGATCAGCTTATCCCCTTGTGCCAGCGGCGGCAAAAACTTGTCATCGTCGTTGGCGCTTCCGTCGTCGTTGCCCTCCACATATACCTTCATAAATCCCGGAAAGCGGATTTTCGACCCGACGGCGCGGAACGTTGCTTCGCCGGCAGCGATATCGACGGACAGCGTATCCAGTACGGCCGAAGACATTTGGCTGGCCATAAAGCGGTCCCAAATCAGCTTATACAGCCGATACTGGTCCCGGCTGGTGAATTCCTTGACCGATTCGGGGTCGCGCATTGCCGACGTCGGGCGGATCGCTTCGTGGGCATCCTGAGCGCCGGCCGCCTTCTTCGAATACTGGCGCGGCGATTCGGGAACGTAGTCTTTGCCGTACTTGCCCAGGATATATTCCTTCGCTTCCTCCTGCGCCGACGCGGCAATCCGGGTCGAGTCGGTACGCATGTAGGTAATGAGGCCGACGGTGCCTTCTTTCCCGAGGTCAACGCCCTCATACAGCTGTTGGGCGACGGACATCGTTTTGGCGGCGCGGAAATTCAGCTTGCGGGCCGCTTCCTGCTGCAGGGAGCTTGTCGTAAACGGAGCGGCGGGATGGCGCAGACGTTCCTTCTCCTTGACTTCGGCAACGCTGAATTTAGCTTTTTCGATGGATTGTAAAATCTCCTTAACCTGCTGCTCGCTCTTCAGCTCAAGCTTTTCGCCGCGGAGTTGATGAAACTTCGCTTCAAACGAAGACTCTCCGGTTTTTAGCCTCGCCGTAATGCTCCAGTATTCTTCGGGCACAAACGCGGAAATTTCGTTTTCCCGGTCCAAAATGATCTTGACGGCAACCGACTGAACACGGCCGGCCGACAAACCCTTTTTGACCTTTTTCCACAGCAGCGGGCTGATCTTGTAACCGACGAGCCGGTCCAGAATGCGTCTGGCCTGCTGCGCGTTTACCAAATCCATATTGATTTTGCGCGGGCTTTTAAACGCATCCTTCACGGCCTGCTTCGTAATCTCATTAAATACGACGCGGCACGTTTCTTTTTCATCCACGTCCAAAACATGGGCCAAATGCCAGGCTATCGCTTCTCCTTCGCGATCAGGGTCGGCTGCCAGATAGATTTTTTTGACCTTTTTACTGGCATCCTTCAATTCTTTTAATACGGAACCCTTCCCACGGATCGTAATATACTTCGGACTGAAGTCGTTCTCAACTTCAACCCCAATTTGGCTTTTGGGTAAATCGCGAACATGGCCCATTGAGGCTTTCACGATGTATTTGCTGCCTAGGTATTTGCCAATCGTTTTCGCCTTGGCAGGCGATTCCACGATGACGAGTGAATCCGCCACAGGTTCGTCCTCCTCTCAAACATACAAACTTCCATCTGATATAGTCATATATTCAGCCACTCTCGGTTAGGAATGGACTATATTAGTTGATATACGGAGCCAGGGAGCTGGACCACCGTTTTTTTCATGATTAAAGATAACAGAACTGAATGTAAAAGTCCAAAATCCCATTCGGTTTTTACAAGCAATTCGTCAAAACTGGCGTTTCCCTGCTCCAACATATGGTATATGCGCCGCTCCTCATCTGTCAACTTGTTTGCGTTTTTCCCGGTTTGGACAGGCATTTTGGGCACGGGAAGGATAGCCCCATATTCCTCCCAAATATCCTGGGCATCGGTCACGATTTTCGCCCCCTGCTTTAGCAGCGCCAGCGTACCGCGGCTTTTGGGCGAGGTGATCGGACCGGGCACGGCAAATACGTCCCGGTTCGCTTCCAGCGCCCAATCCGCCGTAATAAGCGAACCGCTGCGGGCGTCCGCTTCCACGACCACCGTGCCGCGGCTGATCCCGGCGATGATCCGGTTGCGCCGTGGAAACATGCCGGGATGGCCCGGCGTGCCGATCGGGTATTCGGAGACGATCAGCCCCTGTTCCGCAATGCTGCGGTACAGAGAGGCGTTTTCCGGCGGATAGGCGACATCAATGGCCGTACCCAGCACGGCGATTGTCGAGCCGCCCGCCCGGAGCGCCGCCTCGTGGCTGATCCCGTCAATCCCGCGGGCCAAACCGCTGACGACCGTAATGCCGTGGGCACACAGCTCCTCCGCCAGCTGAACGGCAACCTTGCGTCCATACGCGGTAGGCAGACGCGTTCCTACGACGGCTACCGACAGCGTGGAGAGCAAGCGGGGCTCGCCCAGCGTGTACAACACCCAAGGCGGGCGGGCGGTCTCCTTCATTAATAAGGGATACTCCTCATCAAACCGGGTGATCGCTTGAATCCTTTTGCGCCTCATCAGCTCCAACCGGGACTCGATCCAGTTCAAGGTGAAAAGCTCGGACATTTGCATGGCCAGTTCGGAACCGAGCCCCCGCTCCATCCAGTCCGCGGAGGTGAAGTCCGGCGCCTCCCCCCAATCGGGCCGGGACAGAATGCCCCGAATTCTTTTCCAGCCAAGTCCGGGGCTTTCGTGCAGCCCCACCAGAATCCATTTTTTCTCCATCGCCATTCCTCCATTCAGATGTATGCCAGTACAACAAAAAAAGCAACCTTCCCGCCGCAATGGGCCATAAGAAGGTTGCTTACCTTTCAAAGGTAGTTCAAAAAGTCAACTTTTGATCACGAAGCAAGACAAGAAGCGGATTCGACGTCGAATCTTGAATTCAGCCGGGCCTTCCGGTGCTCACGTACCCAAAACGTACGCTCCGCTCCTCAGTCCCTAGCTTCATCCAACCTTCTCGGTGCTGAAAAGCCGACTTTTTGAACTCGCACTTTAGCATATTATACCAAATAAAAATCAATGTGTCGTGCAGAGGTCGAGCAGACCGCGTTCTTCGAGCACGCTGACGAGCGTAGCGCCCATTTCCGAAGGCGTCGGCGCAACTTTGATGCCGCAGGCCTCAAGCTTGGCGATTTTTTCCTTCGCCGTGCCTTTCCCGCCGGAAATGATCGCGCCGGCATGACCCATCCGTTTTCCCGGAGGCGCCGTAACCCCGCCGATGAAACCGACGACAGGTTTCGTCATGTTTTCCTTGATCCATTCGGCCGCTTCCTCTTCCGCCGTGCCGCCGATTTCCCCGATCATGATAACGGCATGCGTATTCTCGTCTTCATTAAACCGGCGTAAAATATCGATAAACTCCGATCCCTTTACCGGGTCGCCGCCGATGCCGACGGCCGAGGATTGCCCGATGCCGCGGGTCGTAAGCTGATGCACGGCTTCGTACGTCAGCGTACCGCTGCGGGAGACGACGCCGACATGACCGGGAAGATGAATGTATCCCGGCATAATGCCGATTTTACATTCCCCCGGTGTGATTACGCCAGGGCAGTTCGGACCGATCAGCACGGTCTTTTTTCCTTCCATATAACGTTTGACTTTAACCATATCGAGCACCGGAATCCCTTCCGTAATGCAGATGACGAGCTCCATTTCCGCTTCTACGGCTTCGAGAATGGAATCGGCCGCCGCCGCCGGCGGCACGTAAATCACGCTGGCGGTCGCACCGGTAGCGGCTTTCGCTTCCTTCACCGTGTTGAAAACGGGCAGGCTGACCGTGCTCCCGTTTTCCAGGGCAATGTCAACCTGGCTTCCCCCTTTGCCCGGCGAAGTCCCCCCCACCATTTGGGTGCCGTAATCCAGGGCGCCTTTGGCGTGAAACAGGGCGGTTTTGCCTGTAATCCCCTGGGTGATGACCTTTGTATTTTTATCGACCAAAATACTCATATTTCGAGCCTCCCCTTCATGGATAGGTAAAACTTAGGATACAAGCGAAACGATCTTTTGCGCGCCGTCAGCCATGGAGTCTGCGGATACGATCGCCAGCCCCGAATCGGCCAAAATCTGTTTTCCAAGAGCTACGTTCGTGCCTTCCAGCCGTACGACGAGCGGACGGTCCAGACCGACCTGCTTTGCCGCTTCAACAATGCCGGAAGCAATGACGTCGCATTTCATGATGCCGCCAAAAATATTGACGAAAATACCCTTCACCTTGGCGTCGGACAAAATGATTTTAAACGCCTCCGTGACTTTCTCGGCCGTCGCACCGCCCCCTACATCCAGGAAGTTGGCCGGGTCGCCGCCATAATATTTAATGATGTCCATCGTTGCCATCGCCAGGCCGGCCCCGTTAACCATGCAGCCGATGTTCCCATCGAGGGCGATATAACTAAGGTCGAATTTGGAGGCTTCGATCTCCTTTTCGTTCTCTTCTTCCAAATCGCGCAGCTCCAAAATGTCCTTGTGACGGAACAAAGCGTTCGAATCAAAATTCAGCTTGGCGTCGAGTGCCAGCACATTGCCGTCACCGGTCACAACCAACGGGTTGATTTCCGCAATGGAGCAATCTTTGTCAATAAACGCATTGTACAAAGCCAGCATAAACTGCGCGGCTTTTCCGACAAGCTCGCTTGGAATGTTAATCGCAAAAGCCAAACGGCGCGCCTGAAACGGCGTAAGTCCGACTGCCGGATCGATCACTTCTTTAAAAATTTTCTCCGGCGTAGCCGCGGCCACTTCTTCGATTTCCGTGCCGCCTTCCTCGGAAGCCATCATCGTAACGCGTCCCGTGCCGCGGTCGACGACAACGCCGACATAGTATTCCTTCTTGATATCGCAGCCCTGCTCGATCAGGAGTCGCTTAACCTCCTTGCCTTCAGGTCCCGTCTGATGCGTGACCAGCACTTTGCCGAGAAGCTCCTGCGCATAGCTTTTGACTTCGTCCAAATTTTTCGCGACTTTGACGCCGCCGGCTTTTCCCCGGCCCCCGGCGTGGATCTGCGCTTTGACAACGACTACAGGAGTCCCCAGCGCTTTCGCCGCTTCAACGGCTTCATCGACCGTAAATGCCACCCGTCCTTCAGGAACGGCAACGCCGTACTGCTTCAGGACTTCTTTTCCTTGATATTCATGGATATTCATGCGTAAAAATCCTCCTATCAACAGGCGGTATTAGAGGTTAAAAAGCCCTCATCATGGAAACATCAGCTGAAACCCAGATTATTGTACCACTTTTTTAAAACGCTTTCCTTAAAAAGTTCATCATTTATACACAACTTTTTTATATCGTTTTCATCTCAAGTTGAGATGAATCATTACTAGACACATTTCATCATTTTTAACTGTCTATCCGATAAAAAAGCTGATTTTTGTCGGAACACACATCTCGCATCGAGATGAATCTCGACTTTTTTTTAACAACAACCCGAACGTTGTCACTATTGTTTCAATGTGAGAAATATGCTTGCAATTCCGGGGCTGTATTCATGCTTTTGGCATGGGTCTGAGGACAGGGGAGTGGAGGGGGGTGAGGCAGATCGACACTCGATGTCCGGAGACTTTGCATGATTATCCCGTTTGATCAGGTAGCAGAGAAACAGACAAGCTCGGGAGAAAAAAATATTAGTGAAGAAGCAGATAGGTTCGAGATAATTTAGACGGGCTTAGGAGAAGGAATCAGGTTTAGGGTAGGTAAAACAGACCGGACAGGAGATCAAGGACCCATTAAGTTGATCTGCATCAAGCTCCCCCCACCGTTCCAGCGTCTCGATCAGGCCGCAGCCGCAAGGGACTGGTTCGGTTGGCGCGCGATCAGCCGGCGGTATGGGATCGCCGGAATCGCCACACACATGCGCAGCAACTTCTGCCGCATCGTTTCTTCCGCTCCGGGCAGTCCTCCTTGCAGGCGCAGCCGACGGCGTACGGTGTACTCGTTCAGGTACGCCTGCAGATGCTTCAGTCCCAGGGCTCCATACGTACTCTTCAGCGATTCCCATGCCTCTCTCACCACTTTCCGCAAGGGCGCATACAGCCGAAAGGCCTGAGGGAACAACTGTACCGCCGATGTACGGACATCCACATGCCCATTGATGAACGCGGTTAGATCGTGACGGTTTGCCCTTTTTTCGCCTCCCCGCTTATGCGGTACCAGGCGGATTTTGACCTGTTCCGGCTCGCCCGACTCCGTGACCGTGCAGCCGGCCACGACCGCCGAGGCGTACGGATGCGAAAGCTGACACCGGGACGGATTACGCCCATACTGATCGCTGTTCACCTTCACGTCTCCGGAGAGCAGCTCCCGGGCATCGAACTCCCCCACGGCATGGCGTATTTTGTGCAGCATCGACCAGGCTGTTTTGTAGGCGACCCGGATCACCTTGCTCAGCCGCAGCGCCGAGATGCCGCCCTCAAGCAGGAATAAATCCAGGGCCTGAAACCACTTCACCAGAGGGAGATGCGTTCCTTCAAAAATCGTGCCGACCAAAGGCGATGTTTGATGCTTGCACTTTCCGCACTCGAACAAAGGGATATGCCGGGAGGTCAGATAGCTGCACCGGGTGTGAGCGCAGCGCGGGCAGACAAAGCCGTTTGGCCACTTCATCGCGATTAGCGCTTCCATGCAGTCCTGCTCGCTGTTAAAACGGCTGCTGAATGATTGAAGTTCCGTTCCCGCATTGACTTCCATATCCGCTCGCCCCCGAATCAAGAATATACGTACATATATTCCATTTATTTCATTATAGCAAACATACGTTCTCTTATCAAGCCGTAAATCTCACCTGAACCACCTCATTTTTTCCTCAGCTTTTTTGTTTTTTCTTCTCTCTTTTTTGGAACCTTTGCTCTAGCCCTCCCCCTGCTCCCTGCTCCTGAACGAAGGGAATAATCGTGCTAAGGCAGCAGCAGGCAGGGACACCAAGACACGAACGCTTTAGACAGTCCCTTTAGACGGCCCCTCGCCTGGCGGCAATTTGTGACACGGCTCGAAACGGCTACGGAGCAAAAGGTAGGTACGCTGACCCCGCCGGATCGTGACGCCTCTGCATCGTTGACGCTTCCTCCGGCCAATGGATTGCTGCTTTACCCAGCTACATCAAGGCGTGTCTGCCGATTTTTTGCTGCGAAAGTTGAGTTATAAGTCTTTAATCTAAAAAAACCGCCGGTACAAAAAACCGGCGGTTCAAACATTTAAGCAACATCCTACAGGCGTATGCCTATTCCGCTTCTCTACTATTGTATATGTTCATCTCCGAATCAGTTACACAAGATGGCAAGCGGCCTGCCGGCCGGAAGACACATCCCTTAACGCGGGGGGCTCCTTGCGGCAGAGATCGGTCGCTAGCGGGCAGCGCGTATGGAATGCGCAGCCGCTCGGCGGATGCTCCGGATTCGGAACATCGCCGGTAAGAACGATTCTTTCCGGACGCTGCTCCGGGTTCGGCACGGGCACGGCGGACATTAGCGCCTTGGTATACGGGTGCAGCGGGGCCGCAAACAGCTCCGCCGTCGGCGCCAGCTCGACTACTTTACCCAAATACATCACCGCGACACGGTCGCTGATAAACTTCACCACGGACAGGTCGTGGGATATGAACAGATAGGTCAAACCAAACCGGTCCTGCAAGTCCTGCATCAGATTCAGCACCTGCGCCTGAATCGACACGTCCAGCGCGGATACCGGCTCGTCGCAGACGATAAACTTCGGGTTCAGCGCCAGGGCCCGGGCGATGCCGATCCGCTGCCGCTGGCCGCCGGAAAACTCGTGCGGGTAACGGTCAGCGTGATAAGGCGACAGCCCGACGACCCCCATCAGTTCGGCCACCCGGTCCTTCAGCTCGCTGGCGCTGCCGGGACTGTGCGTGCGGAGCGGCTCCTCCAGCGTTTGCCGCACGGTCCAGCGCGGATCCAACGAAGCGTAAGGATCCTGGAACACCATCTGCATCTGCGTGCGCATCTGCCGCAACTGCTCCGGGTTCAGCGCCCGCACGTCGGTGCCGTCAAACCGGATTTCGCCGTCCGTCGGCTCGATCAGGCGCAAAATCGCCCGCCCCGTCGTCGATTTGCCGCAGCCGGACTCGCCGACAACGGCGAGCGTTTCCCCCCGCTGCACCGACATCGTGACTCCGTCGACCGCTTTCACCGAGCCGACTTGCTTGGACAGCAGTCCTTTGCGGATCGGGTAATGCTTTTTCAAGTTCCGCACTTCAAGCAGGGTACTCATAAGCTAGCCTCCTGTTCAAGCAGACACCGGCACAGATGGCCTGGAGCGACTTCCTTAAGCTCCGGCTCCGCCTGTTGGCAGCGTTCCTCACGCATCGGACAGCGGGGCGCGAAGCGGCAGCCCGAAGGCATTTCCAGCGGGCTCGGAACCTGCCCCGGAATCGACTTCAGCCGGTCGGCGTCCCCCGCCAGCTGCGGCAGCGAAGCCAGCAGGCCGCGGGTATAAGGATGCCTCGGCTCCCGGAACAGCGTCTTGACGTCCGTCTCTTCCACGACCTGCCCGGCATACATAATGACGACGCGATCGCACATTTCCGCCACGACCCCAAGGTCGTGGGTGATCATCATGATCGATGTTCCTTCTTTGCTCTGCAAATCGCGCATCAAATCGAGGATCTGCGCCTGAATCGTCACGTCGAGGGCTGTGGTCGGCTCATCCGCGATCAGCAGGCTCGGGTTGCACACCATCGCCATGGCGATCATCACCCGCTGCCGCATGCCGCCGGACAACTGGTGCGGATATTGGTCGAATATTTTTTCGGGACGGGGAATCCCGACTTTGGCCAGCATCTCCACCACCCGCCTACGCGCTTCCTGTTTGCCGATTTTCAAATGATAGCGCGCGGCTTCGGATACTTGCTTGCCGACTTTGAATACCGGATTCAGGGACGTCATCGGCTCCTGGAAAATCATCGCAATGCGATTGCCGCGAATTTGGCGCATTTCCCTGCGCGAAGCGGTCAGCAGGTTTTTGCCCTCGAAGCGGATTTCCCCCGCCGCGACGCGGCCTACCCGCTTCGGTAGGAGCTGCATGATCGACAGCGAGGTGATGCTCTTCCCGCATCCCGATTCGCCGACGATCCCGAGCGTTTCCCCTTTGCGCACCGTAAAGCTGACGCCATCCACCGCCTTGATGACGCCTCCCGGCGTCGTAAACTCCGTGCGGAGGCCGGAGATCTCCAGCAAATTGGCCATCCTGGTCCCCTCCTTTGCCAAAAAACTTCAATGATAACTCTTCAAGTTCGCCGTCCTGCTATTTCACGTTATTTCCTGC
This sequence comes from Paenibacillus macerans, assembly GCF_900454495.1. Classification (NCBI taxonomy): domain Bacteria; kingdom Bacillati; phylum Bacillota; class Bacilli; order Caryophanales; family Paenibacillaceae; genus Paenibacillus; species Paenibacillus macerans. The sequence continues at coordinate 761,999 of NZ_UGSI01000001.1, read as the reverse complement.
TATTCCTCATCGACTCCCAAATATTTCAGGGCCGTGAGCGCGTACACTTTCGCGCATTGGATGATTTGCCAAACCGGGGCCTTCTCATTGAAATTGTGGATCGTGGACAGCTCTGCCGGACCGTACTGCAGCACCGGGATTTGATGGGTGCGGAAATAGCGGGCGTCGCTGGAAGCCCATTGCAATACGCCGTAAGCCTCCTCGCCGCTGACCTCGGAAATGCTGTCCACCAGATGGCGGACGACCGGCTCCTCCGGCGGCGTCCAGTTGGCGTTGCCTTGAAAACCAAACGGTTTAATTTCCGTTTCGATCCCCGCGCCAAGGAGCAGCGAATGAGCCCGTTCCATCACCTCGCGGTAATCCACGCCAAACGGCACGCGGGAGTCGACCTGCACGGTGCAGCGGTCGGCTACAACATTGACCTTGGTGCCGCCTTGAATCGTTCCGATATTGACCGTAACATGATCAAAAACTTGATAAGCCAGGCCCTGACCTTCCCGCTCTTTCGCGTACTCCTTGGAAATCTCGATGATTTCCTTCACTTCGTCCGGTATTTTAGGCTCGATATCCCACAGCCGCTGCAGCGCCTCGATGCCTTTGGCCGCTTTGACGATCGCGCTCTCGCCGACGATCGGCGACAGGCTGCCGTGGCCCGGCGTCCCTTCCACGGTGAACTCGAACCAGCAGCTTCCTTTCTGTCCGATCGTCGGATTCAGCGGCCCCGAAGGCTCGGCGATCACCGCCGCGGTGCCTGCGATCAAGCCGCGTTCCAAAACCCACGGCACGCCGAGATGGCCGCCCGTTTCTTCGTCCGGGACAATGAGCAGCGACAGATCGCCTTGCAGCGGCACGCCCAGCTTGGCCAGCAGCGCGGTGGCAAAAATAAGGCCGGCCAGTCCGCCTTTCATGTCCGAAGCGCCGCGCCCCAGCATGTAGCCGTCGCGAATTTCCCCGCTGAACGGATCGAAGTCCCAACGATCCAGATCTCCTGCGGGCACCACATCGGTATGCCCGCAAAAGATCAATTTTTTCCGGCCGTTGCTCGAAGCCGGTTTGTATTTCGACACCAGGTTCAGCATCTGTTCCGTCGCCGCGTGAATGTCCGTCGATATTCCCGCCCGGTGCAAGTAGTCAATGATAAAAGCGCTGATTTCACGCGAGTCGCCGGGCGGATTTTCCGTCGGAAACTGGATCAGTTTCGAGCAAAGCTCAAGCAGCTCGTCCTGCCGCGCGTCGATTTCCTCCAGCACTTTCGTTTTCCAGTCTGTCACAAGGCGTCACTCCTTTTTCTCCGTATAAATCAGTTCTTCGACAACGGATAGAAGCGAATGACTTCATCCGGGTAATACACATAGCCGCTCACTTTGCTGTTCATGCCCACGATGCGGTTGTATTCGTATAAGTAGAGCCATGGCGATTCAGTCGTAATGATTTCCTGCGCTTTAGCGTACAGTTCGTTGCGTTTGTCCAGGTCCGGCTCCAGGTTGGCCTGCTCCCACAACTTGTCCACTTCGGCATTGCTGTAGTTATGGTAGTTGGACGATCCTTTGCTGTACATCAGAAAACCGAGGTGATAGGAAGGATCGTTGACGAAAGACGTCCATTTCGAAATGTAGGCGGTCAGGTTTTTCTGTTTTTGCATTTCCAGAAATTGCGCGCGCGCCACTTTGTTGATGTTCATCGTTACGCCGATTTTAGCCAGTTCCGCTTGAATGAGCACCGCGTCGTCTTCCCAGTCCTGGAAGCCCGAGCCCAGCGTCAGGTCAAATGTGAATCCGTCCGGATAACCAGCCTCTGCCAAGAGTTGCTTCGCTTTTTCCAGACTGTGCTCGTAACCGTAACCTTTGTCGGTGAATCCCGGCGTATTGCTGGCCACGGAGCTTTTCATGATTTTCGCCTGGCCGTGCATAACATCATTGATCAGCTGATCGTAAGGCACCGCGTAAGCCATCGCCTGGCGCACCTTCACATTATCGAAAGGCTTGACTTTGTTGTTCAGAGCGAGGTACAAAATCCGGTTGCTGGCATTCGACTTAACGGCTAACGCGCTGTTGGCTTCCAGGCTGGCCACATCTTTCGGCGGAATTTCAATGGCCATATCGATGTCCCCTTTATCGAGCAGCATCACGCGGTTCGAAGCTTCTTTGGTGAATTTGAGCGTGACCTTGTCCAGTTTCGGAGCGCCTTGCCAGTAAGCTTTGTTGGCCGTCAGCACCGCTTCGCTGGCCGGATCCCATTTCTCCAGCAGGAACGGACCGGAACCGGCCGTGTTCGTGTTCAGAAAGTCGGCGGGTTTGCCTTCCATGGCCACGTCGTCAACGATGGAGAAATTGTATAAAGCGATGATTTGCAAAAACATATGATTTGGTTTGTTCAGCACCATTTGCACGGTGGAGTCGTCGAGCGCGGTTACCGATTTGATGTCCGCCATTCCGTACAGGAAGCTGCCGGAGTTGGAATTTTTCACACGGTCAAACGTATAAACGACCGATTTTGCGGTGAGCGGATTGCCGCTATGGAATTTGACGCCCTCCTGCAGTTTAAACGTATAGGTCAATTGATCGTCGGACACTTCCCATTCCTTGGCCAGCATCGGCTTAATATTGTCGGTGTCGGCTACATCCGCCCCGTCGACGTTTTTCACCCCGTAGGTGACAAGCTGGTCGTAAGCGGCGATAACGAACGTGTCGGACGTAAGGTCGCTGGCTTCCGCCGGATCAAGGGTCGTGCCCCCTTCGGAAAAAGCGACGGTCAACGTCCCGGAGCCGCCAGCCGCCTGGCCGGACGTTTCATTTTGCCCCTTGGAATTTCCTTCGGCTGCCGGAGGATTGGCTTTCGGAGCACATCCGGCCAACACTACGCACAGCGATACCAGCGCCAGAAAATATTTCATGCCTGTCTTCATCACTCGATCTCCCCTTTTGTTTTATTTTTATATGGTCAAGAAAATAAACCCCTATTTACCGGACCGCAAGCGCGGGTCCAAAATATCGCGGAATCCGTCGCCCAGCAGGTTGAAACCGAGAATCGCCGTGGCGATGGCCAAACCGGGGAAAGTGACAAGCCACCATTCGCCCGAAATGATATATTCCCGGCCCTCCGAAATCATGGCCCCCCATTCGGCGATCGGCGGTTTCACCCCGAGGCCGAGGAAGCTTAAGCTGGCCGCGGTCAAGATCGCAAACCCCATGCCCAACGTCGCCTGAACCAAAAGCGGAGCAAGGGCGTTCGGGAGAATATGCTTGAACAAAATGACGCGATCCTTGACCCCGATCGACCGGCTGGCTTCCACGAACTCTTTTTCACGCAGGGAAACGGTTTGTCCGTACATCAGCCTGGCGAATTCGGGAATCCCGACGATTCCGACCGCGATCATGGCGCTGGATAAACCGGCCCCCATGGAAGCCGCGATCGCCATGGACAGAACGAGCGATGGAAAAGAAAGCAGCACGTCCATCACGCGCATAATGATCGTTTCGGTTTTCCCCCTGTAATAAGCGGCGATGCCGCCCAAAGGAACACCGATCGCAAAGGAGATTCCCACCGCGATCAAGCCCGTCCAAATGCTGATTCGCGCCCCGTAAAGAACGCGGCTGAAAATATCTCTCCCGAAGTTGTCCGTACCCAGCCAGTGGGCGGCGTTCGGCGGCTGCAATTTGGCGGCGGTATCCGGTACGTAAGGATCGTACGGAGCGACCCACGGCGCAATGATCGCGGCGATCGTCCACAAGAGGATAAACGTCAAACCGATGGTCGCCAGCCGGTTGCGCAGCAGCAGCCGCAGGAACGTAGCTTTGCGTGCTTTGGCCGGCTGAACCGGAGATTCCGCCGTCATCGTCGACCCGGCAGACATGGCATTTCCCCCTTTCTCTAATCTAGTGAGCTTCGTTGGCCTATTCGTAGCGAATACGCGGATCCAGGAGGCCATACAGCAAGTCCACCAGCAAATTAATCAAGCAGTACAACACGGCGCTGACCAGCGTAAAAGCTTGAATCGGCGCGTAATCCGCCGCTAGAATGGAATCGGTGATATAACCGCCCACCCCCGGCCAGGAAAAGATCGTTTCCGTAATGACCGCGCCGCCCAGCAGATAACCGAACTGCAGTCCAAGCACCGTAAGCGTCGGAATCAGCGCGTTGATTAGCGCGTGCTTTCCGATCACGACCGCTTCGCCGAGGCCCTTGGCCCGCGCCGTACGGACGAAATCCTGGCCGATGGTCTCAAGCATGCTGGAGCGCGTCATCCGGGCCACGATCGCCATCGTGCCGGTGCTAAGGCAGATGGCCGGCAAAATCAGATGGACAATGCTGCTCTTTAAAGCAACAAAGTCCGCGGACAGCAAACTGTCCAAAACGTACAAACCGGTAATGTCCGTCGGCGGATTCAGATCGCCGCTGATTCTCCCCATCGGCGCCGGCGCCCAGCCGAGCTTGGAGTAGAACACGTAAATCAAAATCAGTCCGAGCCAAAAAATCGGCATGCACGCGCCCACCAGCGAAAATACGCGCGATATGTGGTCGATGATCGATTCTTTGCGGGTTGCGGCAACGATGCCTACCGGGATGGCCACGATCACGGCGATCAAGATACTCGCCAGCGTAAGCTCCACCGTGGCCGGGAATCGCGAAGCAAAATCGCTTGCCACCGTATGCCCGGTGTGGTACGCAAAGCCCAAATCCCCGCGCAGCAATTGCCCCAGGTAGTCGAAAAATTGGGCAAACAGAGGCTTGTTCAACCCCATGTCGTGCCTGATTTTCTCGATGACCTCCGGAGGCGCCTGTTCGCCGGCCACCATCACCGCCGGATCGCCCGGCAGCACGCGGGACAGGATAAACGTAATCAGCACGATGCCGATCAGCGCCGGGATCATCTGTCCGAGTCTCCGGATCGTATAAGTGAACAACCTCTCACCCCCTCTCTCTCACCTTCAGTTCAGTCCATGTCAGGTTAGGTGTCCTGCGAAAAAGGTTTTACTGAATTGTGCTCATTCTACATAGTTTCCGAGCGGCTCACTACGTCCCCTCCAACTAAAAAATGCCCGCCCCGTTTGTATCCTTAGGACGAATATGTCTTTAAAAGTTAGAATATATAACACTGCAAATGGAAGTTATAGGTCGGCGGGTGCGTTATCATGCAAATAAAAATAGATTAAACACAAATGGCAGACGAGCTGTTCCCGCGCATCGCTTAGATCAAATCCCGTGATGTCCTTGATCCTCTCCATCCGGTATTTCACGGAATTGCGGTGAATGTACAGCCGGCTTGCGGTTTCGATCAAGCTTCCGCGCGTCTCCAAATAGCAAAGGAAGGTGCGCATTAAATCTCCGTTATGCTCTTCGTCATAGCGGCGCAAAGCGCCCAGTTTCCGCTCAAACAGCTGGCTGAAATCGGTCTTTTGCATCGCCTCTCCCAGCAAATGATAGATCTCCACCTCTTCGTAGCGGATGATCGGCGTTTCCCGGGGCATACGGCGGGCGACGGCCATCGCTTTGCGCGCTTCGGTATAGCTATCGTAAATCTCCCACAAATATTTTTTGCCTCCAACCCCAACCAGGCTGCCCGTTGCCCCCAACGCCTTATCGCCAATCCACTCGTGCAAAGTGTCCGCCCATGGCTTCGGCAGGTTGCGCAAATCCTCGGCTCTTTTCACGTCCAAACTGGGCAGGAACAGGACGGCGCGGTTCGAGCGAAACTCGACATGCGGGCTGACCCGCCGCAGTCTGGCTTCCTCCCCAAGCCGTTTCAGCAGCGCTTCCTCAGCGGGAGCCTGATCCCCTTCGATCACGGCGACTTCCCACAGATGTTCCACATGCATGCCGAGCTTGCGGCCCCGCTGCTCCACTTCATGCCGGGAAGGAACGGGCGGGGTAAGCAATTCATCGATGAAATTTCCGCGCAGCCGGTGCTCCGTATCCGCGACGATTTTCCCGCGCATGATTTCCAGCGCCAGCACAATCCGGGCTTGTTCAATACAGACCTTTTCCATTTCATCCAGCCTGTCCTTCGCTACAAGCAGCTTGGCCACCTGGCGGCGGTCCACCGTGATCCCCCATTGCAAAGGCGAATCCGCCTCTCCCCAGTACAGATCCGCCGGCGAAGACACAATCGTTTTTCCTTCCGTGTCCACCACCTTGACGGGAGCGCGCAGCAAGCCGGACACGCTGTCGCTGACGGCCTGAATCCCGCTGTTCTCCAGCACCATGGCGGTGAGCGTGCGGTATACTTCTTCGGAACGGCGAAGCAAAGCGGCCTGACGGTCCAAAATCAGCTCCATGATCGGCCGGGTGATGTCCGTATACGGAATTTCCGCCGGTATTTCAATGATCGGCAGCTCGATTTCGTTGCTGACATCCAAGGTCTGCTGCGGAATCCCCTGCAAAAAACGGGTCGGCTTGATCGCCAGCGCCGCTCCGCCGGAAGCGTGCAAAATCCGGACAAGCTCGGTCAACTGCAGCGGTTCGTTGCGGATCGCGTACGCCGTAGTCAAAATAAGCACGCCTTCCTTAACCCATCCCTTAAGTTCGGGCACCTCCATAATATCGATGAACTGGATGACGCGATCCAAGCCTTTGTACCCGCTAAGCACTTTGGCCTGCCGCAAGATCGGAAGATTAAGCACTTCCTTGACGGTGGTTCCTGTATTTTTTTCCACATCTTCGCCCCCCTTGTGCCGGCACAGAAAATAATATTTCATGCTAGTTTACCAGAAGACGGCTTTTAAAAAAATCAAAATGGCAAAAAATGTCGAAAAAATAAGCGTCCAACTTGTACCATCAGCACAATCGAACGCTTGTTATGAATTATAAGACGCGTTATTTACTTTCAGAAGGCCCGCAGGGTTATAGGATCGATCATATGGAGGATGTTCATGTTACTGTGCGTAACGTGCATGTCCGGCGACAGCAGTGGCAATTTACAACCAGGATGCCAGACTGAGGTGGTTGAGGTAAGCGGCTAAAGCGGCTCTATAGCATTCGTGTCTCGGTGTCTCCTGCATACTGCTTTGCACGATTATTCCTTTCGTTCAGGGGAAAGGGTTGCAGGTTCTTTCTCATAAATCTGTCTAATGATCTCGAACTTGTCTGCTTCTCCCAACCATATCTTCTTCCCCTGAATTGATCTTCTTCTCCTGAGTTGATCTTCTTCCCCTGAATTGATCTTCTTCACCTGAATTGATCTTCTTCCCTGCTTCCTGATCAAATGGGATAATCGTGCAAAAGCGCCCGGATAGGGGATGTTGATCTTCCGGCCAACCCATCAGCCTTCGCTGTTCACTAGTGTTGAAAACTACTAGAACCGTTGTTGTGCCGCTCGGCCATAACGGCCGCGGCCCCCAGCGAATCAATCGGATCAAACGCAGTCAGCCCAAGCTGCGCCTTCAGTTCCGCGGCAAAGCCGATCGTCGCAAATCCGGTGCAAGCCAGCACAATGCCGGCCGCTCCCCGCCGCGCCAATCTTTGCGCCGCTTCGAAAGCCGCTTCCCGCCCCCGGTCTGTCCGCAAATCCAGGGTGGTCGTGACCCCCTCGGGGCGGTCCATTCCAACGTAAGCCTCTCCGAGAATGGAACGGATGAGCGGCGGAGTCTCCTGCAAAATGGTCAACACGCCGACGCGGGTGCTTTGGGTAAGGCTTAGGTGGGCCGCACAAGAGCCCGCCCCCAGCACCGGAACCGAAAGCGCTTGCCGGCATTCTTCCAGGGCCGGATCGGCCGCGCAGCTGATGCCGATGGCCGTGCATCCTTCATCCGCCAGCCGCTTGGCCAAGGCGACAATCTTAGGCACGGCCAGCCGCTCGGTCCGCTCGTCATAAACCCCGCTTGGCTGGTCCGGAATGCAGGCGCTCCTGACGTCAAGTCCGAATTTTTGACGGATCAGTTCCCCATGCAATTCCGCGTCCCGGCGGTCTTGCAAAGTGATGACTCGAATTATTCCCAGCATTTGAACCTGGCCTCCCCTTCGCACAACTTGACTTCATTTAGACAAGTTTTCCTTGCGACATGATCAACTGGCCGTCCAAATACACGTCCGGCTCCTTCACAACGATATCGATATGCACCCCGGCCGCGATTTGGCCGCCAAACGTGTTGTTGCTGCCAAAAGCGACGTGAATCGTGCCGAATACTTTTTCGTCCTCCAGCACAACGCCGGTAATGCGCGCTTTGTCGTTGGTGCCGATGCCAAACTCGCCAAGCCAGCGTCCGTCGCCATCGCCCAGCATTTCCAGCAGTTCCTTGGCTCCGTCGCCTTCCGCTTGGACAAGTCTTCCCTGCTCCACCGTCAACAAAAGCGGGGCGGCAAGAACGCCGTAACCGGCCACGGAACCGTCCGCCAGCAGCTGCCCCGACGCGCTCCCCTCTACCGGAGCGATATAAGCCTCGCCGGAAGGGAGATTGCCCGACTGCCCCGGTTCCACAAACATGCCCGTGCTCGGCACCCCGTCCCGGTTCTCAATCGAAAATTCCAACGCCCGGCCCGCTTTCTCAACCCGCACATGACGCGCCTGGGTCAGTCTGGCGGTTAATTGCTCGGTCAGTTCCTTGACCTGCAAATAATCGGCCGTCACCGCTCCGTTTAGAAACATATCTTCCGTAATCCCCGGCATCGTGGCTACCCTGGCCCCCGCAGCCGCCGCTCGTTTCCGCGCGTTCGTATGCGTCAGCGAGTGCTCCGTGACGCATACGACGGCCTGGGCGGCCTCCATGGCCGCGGCCACCGCCGCCGGGGGCTCTTCCCCTGACCGGGAGCGCTCTTCCATGACCATCAGCACGGATTCCGCGCCGAGTTCACGGCCGGCTTTTTGCAGCAGCTCGCCCAACGTTTGTTTGGGTCCGTCCGCCACCACCAAAAAGTTTTCCCCGGCCTTAAGCGCCAGGCATTCAGCCAGCAGCTTTTTGCTGGACTTCACAATTCTCTCGTTCATGGTCGTCACCTTTCATTGGCGCGCTTTGCGTAGGCAAAGCCGCCTTACTTCGTTCAGGCGATCACTTCGGATACCAGTTTGCTCATCAGCGAGCTGGACAAAATCGTCGGCAGCCCGGACAGCGCGGTGACCCAGTTTCTGTGCCCTTCGGTATAACCCATGCAATCCAGCAGCAAAACATCCGCCCGCCCCTTCAGTTCTTTGGCCGCAGCGGCAAAATCCTGCCAGTTTCCGGTATAAGGCGATGCCGCGGCGAAAACGGGTTTGATGCCGTATTCCGCGAATTTCGCCTGAAGGGCAGCGGCTTGCCCGGGAAGCGGACAGATCACACCAAGCCGGCGGTTCCCCGCCAGCGCCGCCACGGCAGGAGTCAGAACGCGGTCCGGCTCGATCAAATGGGCCGATGCTGCCTGCAGCCCCGGAAACACGCCCGTGCACAAAAGCAGGATATGGCGGATCCCCTGCGCTTCCAATTCGGCGATTTTGCGCTGCAGCAGGGGCAAGATTTTGTCGCGGGCCACGACTACCGCCTGGCCGTCGGCCAGCCGCGAGGTCAACATGTAACTGCTGCCTGTTGGAGACAACTCGGCTTCGATTGCCTCAAGCCCCCAGCCGTCAAGCACCCCCGCCTGCACCAGTTCGGCCCGTCCTTCAAGCTGCTTCAGCAAGAACGGGGCCACATCAGTGCGCGGGGCCTGGCCGATCGTAATCATGCCTAATTTAGGAACGAGTTCCAGGCCCGTCCGGATCATTGCCGGACCGCCGTCTCTTTCCCCATCGTTTGCAGCACTTTCATCGAACCGTAGAGTTTGGTGATGTGGGCAAACTCTTCGGCACTATAGAAACGGCAGGTCCCGCCGCCCACTTCCTTGGCCGTTTCCACCGCAAAGCGTACCGCTTGGGCGATATCTACTTCATGGCTGGCCCCCGTCCCGCAGCCGGGAACAGCCGATTGCGCCGTAATCGCAACGCCGACCACCGGGGCATCCGTCGCCACGGCAGGCTGCAGAATCGAGTTGATATGATACAAATCGTTCCCGTAAGGCGTAATGTCCTGCATCGTCACCGGAAAAGTGACCGGCAGCTGCCCTGTCGTCATTTCCATGATGCGCAGTAAATCCTCGCTGATGCGGAGAATATACCCTTCCTTCACCGTCGGGGAGATGGCGATTCCTTTATGATTGATCACGCGGTTCCCTTTCGTGGTGTCGATCGATAAAATCGCGTCCATCTCCGGCACGATTTCATGGCGGTTCATGGTGAGAATGTCGATCGGCGAATCCATGAAATCAACCGGTTCATGCGGCAAGGTTGGGGCATCGGGACAAATGTGCGTCGTCACGATCACATCTCCGGGCAGGGTATCGCCCTTCAATTGCATGTCCGCCAGCTTCAAAGCCGAAGCGATAGCCGCCACCGCGCCGTCCGCGTCGGAAACAATCCCGATCCGGCTTGGTCTTGCGCCAATTCCCCCAAGCCGCCCTACAATGCCCAACGTCGGCGCGCTGCCGCCGCTGCTTTTGCCGTTAGCGCCCGGGATCATCACTTTAATGAAATCCGTGCTCCCTTTTTCCCCTGTTACCGTTTGAACCGTAACGGAAACGCCGGGAAATGAGGCGAACAACCGCTTTACCGCTTCACCGTTTACATGAGCGCTGTCCAGCGCGTCGATGACCGTCAATGTCTGTTTCAATGCCATTATTAGTTACCTCCCAATGCTCCTGATGTCAATCAGTTTCATTAATGGTAACCCAGGCAAAAGAACGGCCACAATGTTCTCCTCTACCAAAAGGCCCGCCGGTTTATTGTCCCGGGAGAATAAAAAACAGGCAAAATCAAGCGTTTTCTCTCCCGTTATGTTAGAAAAGCTTACTTTATGATATTTGCCGAAATGATCGCATGAATTTGTCCCAAAACTAAACTATATTTATCGGGATGTCAAGCGGAGCTTTCCTTGGGTGAATAGATTATGGTATAATCTGTTAAGCAAAGTTTGGCAATGGCTAAGCGAATAATATTTAAGCGATAATAAGGAAGCACCTTTTATCCTGAAGGCGGTTTTTGTTGTAAGCCGGAAAATACAGGATTAGGGGTGTTTTTGTTATGTATGGAAAATTGTACAGCGCTTGTTTGTACGGGATCGACGGTATGATGATTGAAGTGGAGGTGGATTTGTCCAGCGGAATCCCCCAAACCAACATCGTTGGTCTGCCGGATTCCGCAGTCCGCGAGGCGGTGGAACGGGTTCGGGCGGCGGTCAAAAATTGCGGCTATAGTTTTCCGCTGCAGCGGGTGACGATCAATTTGGCGCCTGCCGACCTGCGCAAGGAGGGGGCCGCCTTCGATCTGGCGATCGCGCTTGCGCTACTTACGGCCAGCGGGCAAATCGCCCTGCCGTCGCAGGAAAAGCTGCTGATTATCGGCGAGCTTTCACTCGACGGTACGCTGCGCCCCGTTCCCGGCGTGCTGTCGATGGTTGACCGCGCGCGCCGGAAAGGGTTTGGCTCCGTTCTGCTGCCCAGGGAAAATGCCGCCGAGGCGCTCCTTCTGGAAGGAATCCGGGTATATGGACTCCGCCATTTAAACGAGCTTTTTCCCGAAGAGAGAACAGCAGAAGCAGGGGCCAAGGACGCTAAAAGGGCACCCCTGCGATTGACATCGCTGGATCACCTGGAAATAGAACCGCAGCCGGCAACCGCCCGCACACCTTATGAAGCGCCGGAAAACTACAGCGACGTACTCGGCCAACGCCACATTAAACGGGCGCTTACGATCGCCGCCGCCGGTTTTCACAATATCGTTCTGATCGGCCCGCCCGGGACCGGCAAAACGATGCTCATCCGCAGGCTGCCTTCCATTCTGCCGCCGCTTTCCCCGGAGGAAGCGCTCGAAGTCACCAAAATCTACAGCGCCGCCGGCAAATTAAGCGATACGGAGCAGGGGTTAATCACCCGGCGCCCGTTTCGCTCGCCGCATCATACGATCTCGGCGGGCGGCCTCATCGGCGGCGGCACCATCCCCAAGCCGGGCGAAGTGAGCCTGGCTCACCACGGGGTTTTATTTCTCGACGAATTGCCGGAGTTCTCCCGCAACGTGCTGGAGGTGCTGCGCCAACCGCTGGAGGAACGGCAAGTAACCATCAGCCGCTCGCGCGCGTCGTTTACGTTTCCGGCCCGGTTTTTGCTGGCAGGTTCGTTAAATCCGTGTCCCTGCGGCTTTTTCGGGGCCGAACCGCCTTTGCCCCGCTGCACGTGCAGCCCATGGCGCGTCGCCCAATACCGCGAGCGAATTTCCGGCCCGCTGCTGGACCGGATCGACATGCATATCGAAGTACCGCCGCCTAGCGGCTGGCAGGAAGACAAGCAGCCGCTCAGCTCGGAGGAAATGCGCGGGCAGGTGCTCAAGGCGGAGCAGATTCAGGCGAAACGTTATAAAAATTGCGGAATCTCCCGCAATAGCGAATTGTCCGGCAGCCTGCTGCGGCGGTTCGCACCGCTTGCTCCGGAAGCCGGAAAGCTGCTGCAGTCTTCCTTTGAGTCGCTGGGCCTCAGCATGCGGGCTTACGACCGTATTATCAAGCTGGCGCGCACGATCGCCGACCTCGAAGGCCAGCAAGCCATCCAGGCGGAGCATATCGCGGAAGCGATCCAATACCGCCAGCTGGATCGAAGGCTGTTGGATGTGAGAGGGTGATATCGCGGCTGCTCCCGCCTTTCATCACTCGCCTACCATTGGAAAAATCCAATAGATTGGCGGATAGCACCCGCAATGGGGGCCTGATTGGAAATATGGCAGTGTGTATCGCGCAAACCGCACTAGTGTTGTAACAAATCTGACAAAGTTACATTTCTAACTGCAAATCGATTTCTAACGGTTGTCACAAGCACTATTCGTTCGAAAAATGATGATTTCAACTTCTAACGGTTGCCCTGGCGCTTATTTCACTTAAAACCAGCTATTTTTGCTTAGATTCAGGCAAATAACGGCGCTCACAACCGTTAGAATTTGGAAAGGGGACTTTTTCGCAAAATAGCGGTTGCTACAACCGTTAGCGTTCCGGCGGACGATAGTTTCGATTCGATAACTTGAACTTTTGCGGGAAATTCGGAGTTTCAGGGCTACAAGTTGTCTTGTTCAAAAGCTAATGTAACGCTAGTGCTCAAATCGCCCGTATTCAGCCCTACTGACTCGAATCTATTGGAAATATAGGTGCTCCGGTGCCACCAACATCCTTCATCCTTATATCTTCACAAGGTAATTTTTTGAACAGCCTCTTAAAAAGCGTTTTTGATATGTTCTACTGTCGGCTTGTCTTCAGGGCCATACGTGACGGCGACGACGTCGAAGCGGACGTCGGCCAAAGTTTGGCCGGTTTGGTGAAGGTATACGGCGGCCGTGTCGCGGACCTGCTTGATTTTGCGTGGGGTGATCGATTCGGCCGGCGTGCCGAAAGCCGCAGCCCGATGGCTGCGGCTGCGCACCTCCACGATTACGATCGTATGCCCGTCTTTGGCGATGAGGTCAAGCTCGCCGGACCGGCAGCGCCAGTTTCGTTTCAGGATGGTGTAGCCAAGAGTATTCAAATAATCGCCTGCGGCTTGTTCCGCCTCGCGGCCCCGCGCTTTCCGCTCATCCCCGCGCATAGGTTTTAACTCCCGGTTATTCAAGGAACATCCTTCTTTCCGCCATTTTGTCGGACCGGTATATAAAGGTAAGAATTTCCGCCACCAGATCGTATAATTCCGCAGGGATCTGCTGGTCCAGATCGAGCTTGGAAAGCACCTCGACCAGCGCCGCATCCTCCTGCACGGGAATGCCGTGCTCCTTCGCCGTCTCCAAAATGCGCTCGGCCAGCAGGCCGCTTCCTTTGGCGGCGACGACCGGAGCCTCCCCCTGCCCGGGATCGTACTTGAGGGCAACCGCTTTTTTAAACGCAAGGTTTGGCTGCTTCGGCTGTTCGCTCATACGCGGTAATCCACCCCTTTATACGGGCTCGGGGCATAAGTCAGCGGCAGGCTGAAATCCGCTGCGCCGCCTTCCTCGCTCTCCTTTGGGATCAACGGCTCCGACTTCAAGGACAGCAGACGGTAACCGGCGCTGGACAACGCTTCGCTGATCTCCTCTTGCCGGGATTCAAGGAACGCGCCGGTCGCTTCCTGCTCGCTGAATATTTTCAGCAGCACCTTTTTGTCGGCGACCTGCACGTCGACCATAATTTGGCCGAGCGTCTTCATCTGCAGGTCAAACCACAGGCGGCAGTTGGCCGGGTCCAGCTCGCCTTTGCGCCCGCGGCGCGATTCGATATGCACCGAGGCGGTTTGCTTGCCGTCCGGTCCGAAAAAAGGCAGGAACATGGTCACCTGCGCAAACGGCGCGGTGCGGTCGGTATTGAGCAGCAGCTGCTGGCCGGTCAGCTGCTGCACTAGCTGCCGCGCCGCCTCCTGGAGCGGCGCGGGCAGATCGTCGGCCGCCGCTATCTGCAGCAGCAGGCCTTTGAGCGTGTCCTGCGCGGCCCCGCCGGCGGCATTAGGGGCGGCTGATGCGCTGGAGACGCCGAAGGCGGAGCTGCGCATGGCAGCCGCCTCCCCGGCGCTCGCTGGGGCCGGGGTCGAGGCCGGCGCAGCGCCGCCTGTGGCCCCGCCCGGCGCGGCCGCAGGCGCGCTGCCGGGCGCCTGGCCGCCGGGGAGCTCCGCGCCCCCGGCGTGCTTCGCCGAAGCGCCCGCCGCAGGCGGCGCTTCTTGCGCTTGCGCCGGCGCCGCCGCTGCGCTAGGCGCGGCCGCGCGCACCTGCTGCTCGTGCTCCGCACCGAGCAGCTTCAGCACGCGCCCCACCCACGGCTCCGCCGCGGGGGTGGGACGCGTGCCCGCCGGCGAAGGGCCAGCGGCCCCTTCGCCCTGCGCCTGCGGCGCTGCCGCCGCGCCTCCGGCGGCGGCGCCGCTCCCTCCCAGCGTTCCCGCGCTGGGAGCAGCCCCGCCGGCGCCCGTCCCACGCCCGGGCGCCGCCTCGGCCATGCCCTCCTGCAGCATGGCCGCATCCAGCACCGCCAGCACCGCCTGCAGCTTCGCCACCAAAGCGCCGCCGGACAGGCTGGCCGCAGCGCTGCCGCCCGGAGTTCCCGGCTGCGGCGTTTGCCCCTCTGCAGCTTCGGCAAGCGCTCCCCGCAGCGCCATCTGCACGAGTCCGGCCGCTTGATTCGGCTGGGCGGAAGCTCCCGCCGCCCCGGCACCACCTGCCGCAGCGCTCATCGCGGCCGCTCCCGAACCCGAGGATGCCGTATCCGTCAATGTGGCAGCATTTGACCCAGCTTGAGCCTGCTGCCCCAGCGCTGCCGCTCCTCCGGCGCTTCCGCCGCTTGTCCCTGATCCGGGCGTGGCCGTCCCGTCCAAGTTCCCAGCCGTCTGGCTAAGAAAGTTTGCAATCTGCTCGTCCAGCGCAGACAATAACGCGTGCAGCGGCGGCCCAAACACCGCCTGATGCAGTCCCGCCACCGTCTCCCCGGTCAGCGGCAGCCCCCGGCTAAAAGCGATGCCGGCCGCCTGAATCCACTCCGACAGCGGTACGCCGCCCGGCTTTTGCCCGGACACCTGCAAGATCTGCGATACGTTCTCCTTCGTCAACGGCAAACCGCTTTTTTGCATCAACTGCAGCAGCTCGCGGTTCGTCGCCGTATCTTCCAGTCCTAATGATTGCAACGCTTTGGCCAGGGAAGCCGCCGACAGCTCGGCGCCCGGAAGGGAACTCATCGGCCTCAGCACCGCCAGCCCGTCTTTGGATTCCGGCTGAACCTGCAGCAAAGTCGTTTCCCCCGGGCGCATCGGTGTTTCCAACGCGGCGTGCAGCTTCACGCCCTGCACCTGAATGACGGCTTCCTGACCGTTTTCGGATACGGACAAAACCGTTCCGCGGACCACCTGCCCTGTTTTCAGTTCCAGAGTTTTGGGTTCCCCCGCCTGGGCATTTCCCATCATACTGCGCAGCAACGGCCCGATATTCATGAAACTCCCCCCTTGCCTCAAAACATATTGGAAAACCCGCCATCGCTTCGGCGGGTTGGTTAAAGTGCAAGTACAAAAAGTCAAGTTTCCAGCTTTTTGAACTACCTCTTAAAACAACGTTTGCTCCTCGGCAAACAAATTGCCCAGAAAACTTTTCCGATGCATCGGCGTCGGCCCAAGGGCCAGGAGTTGCTCTCGATGCAGCTTGGTAGCATACCCTTTATGTACCGCGATGCCGTATTCGGGATAACGCGCATCCCACTCGCCCTGGCAAAGCCGATCGCGCGTTACCTTGGCGATAATGGAGGCCGCCGCGATCGACTGGCTTGTCGCATCTCCTTTAATGACCGCCAGCTGCGGAATGTCGACATCGACCTTTTCGGCATCCACCAGTAAAAATTCCGGGGCCACGGCAAGTTGCTCCACCGCCCGCTTCATCGCCAGCCGGCTGGCCTGCTTAATATTGATCCGGTCGATCGTCGCCGCATCGGCATACCCGATCCCGACCGCTACCGCTTCTTCCATAATGAGATCATACAGCTTTTCCCGCTTTTTCGGGCTTAACTTTTTTGAATCATTTACGTCCTCAAGCTGCAAATCCTGCGGCAAAATCACCGCCGCAGCCACTACGTCGCCGAACAGGCATCCCCGGCCAACCTCGTCGATTCCGGCTATGCAGCGGTACGAGGACCAATACTCTCTTTCATAGGATAGCAGATCGTCCATAGTGCCTCCTTCACGATTTAACCCTGTTCTAAGCTTAAGGGGTACCGGACATTTTATCAAGCGTTTGGTCCTTGCCCTACGGACGCTAAATCTTTTATCGGTTAACACGTTTGAAAAATATAGAGTTCTTTTAATTTTTTAGAGTTTGTTTAATCGCTTTTAAGGTTTCTTATTTGCACCGGCAGACGAGGCCAAGAGATGTTGTCTGCTTTCATTGGCAAGTTTGCGAATATGGTTCAAGTCGACATTGAGAAGCCGCCCGTGCCGTTTCACCGGACGACCGGCCACAAATACGGCGTCCACGTTGCCCGGGTTGGCAAATTGCACGACAGCGCCTATAGGATCAGATACGGGAAATAGGTTCAAATCTGTCGTCCGAATCAAAATAAGGTCGGCTTCTTTCCCCGGAGCCAAGGTGCCGATTTTATGGTCCAATCTCAAAGCTTTGGCTCCTGCAGCGGTAGCAAAATGCAACACTTGTCCGGCCTGCAAATTTAATTCGCCGGGCATGTTTTTCGAGGCCAAAATATCCTGGTTCACTCTTGCCCGCTCCGCCTGCAGCGCGAATTTCATTTGCGTGAACATGTCCCCTCCGGTTGAGGTCACGACATCCACGCCAAGCGCGGGCGTACCGCCATTCTCAAGGAAGTGCCCGGTGGCGGGATAGCCGTGCCCCATCATCATTTCCACTTCCGGCGTAACGGATAGCGACGCCCCTGCATCCGCCAGCAGCTTGTATTCGTCAAAGCCCATCGTGTTGGCGTGCACCATATTCAAATCCGGACCGAGCAAGCCGGCTTTATAAAGCTTCTCAACAGAGCGGTCGTCCGCTCCCCAACTGCCGAAACCAACATGCATGGAGCATAACGCGCCCAGCTCCCGGGCAAGCCCGATTTCTCGGACCGTTGCCTCCCAACTGCTAAACTCAGGCCCTCTAATCGCCAGCCCCATCGTCAACAATTGATCATCGGAAGCAAAATATTCCTTTTTGACACGGTATACGTCTTCCGGGAAAATCTTTTGGCTGTCACGGCTCCAATAATCGGTTTCACCGGAGACACCATAGGCGAATACGGCGCGTATGCCGGAATCCCGCAAGCCGCGAATCAGTTCGTCAGCATGATCGGGCGAATAAATCATCGTCCAGTCCAAAACGGTTGTCACCCCGGCGTTAAGCGCTTCCAATGCTCCCAGCAAATTGGCGGCATAACTGTCCGCGGGCCGCAATCTGCTGCCGAGTCCGCCATAATAAATGCTTTGCAGATAAGCCGGCAGTGACCAATCCGCGCCGATAGTCCGCAATAAAGACTCCCAGACATGACGATTGGTGTCCACGAATCCCGGCATGACAATCATGTCCGTGGCATCAATGACCTCAATATCCGATACGTCAAGGTCAGCTTGAATCGTTACGATCAAAGAATCCTCGATCAGATGTCGGCTTTCCGAAGGGTTCCTAAAGAGCTGTCCATCGTCAACACGCAACCGTTCTTGATTAAGCGACGCGTACTCATACTTTCCATCTCCTTTGGCTTTGTTTGATTTACAAGAAAAAGCTGACGGAATCTTAATCCTAGGAAATCATTCATATATTAGTTTAAATATGCCAGTGTATAGGTAAATTATAGATTATTTAGAATAATGAGTAAATCGCGCAAATCGCATCTCCACTAAAATAGCGCAAGCCCCGAACCAAATGTCCGGGACTTGCGCTTATTACGTTTCTTTCGCCTCAGCCTGTTCCTCTGCTGCCGGAGCTGCCGGATTTGACTCCGACGTGGTTGCCCGTTCAGCGTACTGCCGGGCGGCTTCCGAGATGATGACCTCGTCTCCGTCTTCGTTGACTTGACCGGCCGATCCGGCTTCCTTGCCGTCCTTCTCGCCTTTTTCCGCCTTTTCTTGCCGGTCTTTCTCCGCGGCCGCAAGCGCCTGCTCCAAACTTTTCTGGATCCGCTCAAAATAGTCCGACTGGTCCTTGCGGTGTGCGGAATTCATATGGTTCTTAGTTCCGAGATCATCTTTCGCTTCTCTTCGGGCGGCCTGCCGCTAAAGTAAATATCCAGAGCCATCTTCAGGAATACGTTATCCTTTTTGCCTGCTTGGCGATGGATGGAATCCGCCGAAGCTTGCCACCATTCCCGGGAGACGGCCGAAGCGCGGCCGGAAATCGCGGAATACGCATTCTCCGCCCTTCTTCCCTCCCTTCAAACTATATATCGGCAGGGAATAGGATATTTCGATAAATTCTGGATGATTTTCAGCGAAAATTAACAATTATCTCTGTGGAGCGGGCTCGCCGCCTTTCGGCTTATACGTTCGGCTCCTCCAGCGAATATCGGCCCATTTTTCCGGCCCGCAGCTCGCGAAGCAGGATTTTTGAAGCTTTTTCAAGGTCAACCCGGCCGCCGCTTTGCAAACAGCCCCGTTTCCGGCCAACCGCTTCCATAATGGCGACGATTTCATCCGGGTCTTCAAAATCGCCGGGAGGCTGCTCAAGCTCGAATCTGTCTTTGAACGGCTCCCAGTAATATCTGGCCAAATATTTTACCGCGAAAAAAGCGATATCCTCGGCATTCAAAATCTCTTCCCGGATCGCCCCCGTTACGGCAAGGCGGTAACCAACGTTTTGATCCTCGAATTTGGGCCACAAAATCCCCGGCGTGTCCAGCAGCTCCATTTCGGTGCCGACTTTGATCCACTGCTGCCCTTTGGTGACGCCAGGGCGGTCTCCGGTCGCCGCAATGCTCTTCCCGGCCAGCCGGTTAATGAGCGTCGACTTGCCGACATTGGGAATGCCGACGATCAGGGCCCGCACTGCGCGCGGATTAATGCCTTTGGCGAGTTGTTTTTCGATTTTATCCTTGAGCAGCTCTTTGGCCAGCTGCGGGATCTCCTTGATCCCTCGGCCGCTGGAAGCGTCCGCCTCGACGGCGGTGTGCCCTTCCTGCTTAAAAAACGCGATCCACTGCCTGGTCACCGCGGGATCGGCCAAATCCGCTTTATTTAAAACGATCAGCCGCGGTTTTCCCTGCAGGATCTCGTCGATCATCGGGTTCCGGCTCGATAAGGGAAGCCGGGCGTCAAGCAATTCGATCACCACGTCGATCAGCTTCAGCTTCTCCTGAATTTGCCGGCGGGCCCTGGTCATATGCCCGGGAAACCATTGTATTGTCATGTTCCTTCACCTCTAGCTTCCGAGAATGGCCCTCTAGCCGCAGATTTTAATGCTTAATGAAATGGAGCTCCTGTAGCGGCCAGAACACCAGATCGGCCCTTCCTACGATGTCGCCAAACGGCACATAGCCGATGCTCCGGCTGTCCGTGCTGTTGGAGCGGTTATCCCCAAGCACGAAAACATATCCTTCAGGCACGGTTCCATCGGAAACCCGCTCATTCGGGAAATCCGCTTCCGTATTATAAAGCTCATTGTTGTTATGCTTCGCATTTACCGCTTCTTTAATGTAAGTTTCATCCACGACCTGCCCGTTGACCGTGACGGTATCGCCTTCGACCTTTACGGTATCGCCCGGAACGCCGATCACCCGCTTGATGAAGTCGCGCCCTTCGGACGGGACGTGGAACACGATGACCTCCCCATGCTTCGGCTGACGGATATCGTAAATGATTTTGTTTACGATAATTCTTTCGCCCGTATGAAAATTCGGCTGCATCGAGGGACCATCTACAATAAACGGCGCAAAGAAAAGCCAACGAATCACAAGAACGAGCACGACCGCGATGACGATCGCTTTAAGCCACTCCATGGCCTCGCTCGATTGTTTTTTGCCCGAAGCAGGGGCGGGTGCCGTTTCCGCTGGGCTTGATTCGTGATCATTCAACTGCCCCGGCACTTCCCGATCGTCCGGATGGTTTGGTTGCTCATGCTTTTCCATGGACCGCGACCTCACTTTGTTTTGGAATATGTAAACGAAATTCCTCCGTTAAAAACAGCAAAAGGGCTTGAATGGATACAAGCCCCCTGTTCGTTAAACAAATTAACGACGCACTTCTTTAATTCTCGCTGCTTTACCGCGCAATGCACGAAGATAGTACAACTTCGCACGACGCACTTTACCACGGCGAGCCACTTCGATTTTATCGATTTTCGGGGAATGAAGCGGGAAAGTTCTTTCCACGCCTACACCGTTGGAAATTTTACGAACCGTAAAAGTTTCGCTGATTCCGCCGCCGCGACGCTTGATAACAACACCTTCGAACAATTGGACACGTTCACGAGATCCCTCGATAACCTTAACGAACACTTTCAAAGTGTCACCAGGACGAAAGCTCGGAATATCTTTGCGAAGTTGTTCTTGCGTAATCGCTTGTACGATATTCATCTATGACTCCCTCCTTCCACTCAGGTGTTCATGCCTCTTCCGGAGAACCCCATGTTCTCCTTCATCATCCGCAGCGGACCACCGAATTCACAACAAGGAGAATTTTATCATAATTCCATAGGCATAGCAAGGAAAATCTAATTTTTTAAAGGGGCTAACTTATACCTCGTCATTCTAATCATATCCCTTTTTCATAAAAAAATGCCCGTCTTCACCGGATGGACCGGCTTTTAATCCTGCTGCATCATCTGCAGCCCTATTTATCCTTAGACCTGATGACAATTTTTCTGAATTTTTGGATACTGCCGCATTTTTCTGTTTTAAGTTATTTGTAGCGTTAAGCGCAACAATATTGAGATACAATCATTTTATTCCTCCGTTAATATCACCATAGAAAAATATCCCCATTCATATTAACAACTTTCCCTACGCAAATATTCTAGTCGTAAAATGCGATTGAGTGAAAAAACCGCCAAAGTTGGCGGTTGGAAAATTATTTACTTTTAGTATTGTCCCTAATACTGATTAACAATTTGATCACTTCAGAAAACCCCATAAATAAAAGCCCGCTTATCGATGTAGAAATAATTATTCCAATGCCATATAACCATCTTAATGGATGAGGATCAGGAAAATAAGCACCTGAATCCGGGTCTTTCAATAAGGCGATTACAATTACTCCCGCTAGTAAACCTAATCCTATAAAAGCAATCCCAACATAATGTAATGCTGAGCCTATTGAACTGGAGTTTGAGTTATCATTAGATTTATTTTTTTCATCTTGTTCTTCAATGATTTCATCAAGCAATGAATTCATGATTATTTCCCTCTCTTATTTTGGGCTTTTAAGAAAGAGACGGAGAAGATAAGAACTGTGACAGCAAAAATACCATTGGCCAGACTCAGCAGAAAATTATGTACTTGATAATTGCCAACATTAAGTTCGATGATTCCTAAACTAAAAAAGGAATTATAGAAGATGCCCAATAAAAAAATGAGAGATCCAACCATCAGAATTTTTGTTGCAGTATTCAATTTCACTCAAACATTCCCCCAAACCTATATTTTCCACCATATTATCATTATCGGCAAAATAGGTCTACAGAATTAGTCTATATTTCCATAAGAAGACTGCCCCGACAAAGGTATGCAGCCTATTTTCACAAAATGTCTTAGTATCCCTGCATGCTGCTTTGCACGATTATCCCTCTTGTTCAGGGGGGAGGGGGTGGGGGCTAATCACGGTCCTTTCATTTTCCCGGTGTCTTGCCCCATTCTTCCCTTCAGGACTGCTTCACTTCTCCTAAACCCCCTTCTCACAAACCTGTCTAACGATCTCGAACAGGTCTGCTTCTCCCAAACCTATTTTCTTCTCCTAAATTTATCTTCTCTCTGCTTCCGGATCAAACGGGATAATCGTGCAAAGCGTCCGGACAGCGGGTATTGATCTGCCGCTATTTCTTGCCATGATCGCTTACCGGCCCTCCCTGTCAAGCGCTGATTATTAGATTGATGAAACTCATTTAGAGATTTAATGCTAGGTTTTAACTACAGAAAAGACCACCCCCTATAACAGATGTTAATCTGGTATAAGGTGTGGCCTTTTTTTGCAAAACCGTTTCTGCTATCGACCGCATTCTTTTTTGTTCATCAGAAAGCAGTGAAACCCCCTGATATTATCAGTTTAAATCGGAGTAGCGGGATTCGAACCCACGGCCTCACCCACCCCAAGGGTGCGCGCTACCTGACTGCGCCATACCCCGATGATACTAAGCATTGTATCAACGTTTCCGTACCGTTGGCCCAACGCTTATGAATAGCGACATATGTTATTATACGCTATAGACATGCACCCTTGCAAGAGTTAGACGCGCATAACTGCGAAAATTTTCCCAATAAAATAACGTTTAAACGTGCGTTGATCGCCGATTCTCCATTTCACCCCAAATTGCAAACAAATCGTAACCCATTTTTTTTAAGACCATATAGAATAGATATGTTGGACAATTAGACAGGATAGGAGTTTATCAAGGAATGAGAAAAAGAATCTCACAGTATGCATTATTCTCGCTGGCCATTCTGGTGCTGATCTATGCGGTGGCGGTGACCCATCCGAGCAACGTATTATCGCGAAAGGCTTGCACCTCATGGGGCATGGTCAAAAATACAATGTTTACCTTGACCCACAAAAAGCATGAAGTATACCCTAAGCTGCCCGAAGGTTTTTCCGTCAAACCCGGCACCGCCGAGCAAGTTGCCGTACTCATGTATCACTACATCACGCCAAAGAAATACAATAAGTATCCGGGCAACGAATCCGTCATCAATTTGGAGGCTTTCGAACAAGATATGGCTTATCTACATGACCACGGGTACTATACGGCTTCGCTAAGCGAACTGGAACAATACGTCAGGGGGCAGATCTCCCTCCCGGCCAAAACCGTTGTCATTACGTTTGATGACGGATATCAAAACAACTATATATATGCCTACCCGATCCTCAAAAAATACGGATATAAAGCAGCCATTTTTGTCATCGGCAGTAAGTTGAAAGAGCAGACTCAAACCTTTGACCCCGCCAAAAAAACGTTTTTATCGAAGGAAGAAATGGAGTCTGCTCGAGATGTGTTCGAGTTTCACAGCCATACTTACGATCTGCATCGCAAAGGCTTTGAGAAATGCGGGGTAATGAAAGCTGCGGGACAAGACCCTTCGTTAGTGGAAAAAGATATTGCCTTGATGAAAGAAAAGGTGGTCGACTCTCCTTACTTCGCCTACCCATTCGGAGAAAAGACCCGGCAGATGATTTACTATCTCCAGGAAAACGGTTATCGAATGGCCTTCACCGTCTACCAGGGCTTCGTAAAACCCGGGGATCGGCTAATGACCTTGAAGAGATTGACGGTCACATCGGACACAGACATAGATAAATTGCTCAATCCTTAATTTCCGGAGGATGAGCTTTCATTTGCTCCAGCCATTTCAAATCCTGAGGCGATAATTCCAGCTTCTCAAGCAGGTCCG
Organism: Paenibacillus macerans; assembly: GCF_900454495.1. Classification (NCBI taxonomy): domain Bacteria; kingdom Bacillati; phylum Bacillota; class Bacilli; order Caryophanales; family Paenibacillaceae; genus Paenibacillus; species Paenibacillus macerans. The sequence continues at coordinate 737,994 of NZ_UGSI01000001.1, read as the reverse complement.
GGCGGCGCAAAAGGGTGCGCCGAAGCGCTTCTTTTCGCCGCCATTCCTCCACATTGGCATGATGTCCGCTGAGCAGAATATCGGGCACCTTCCAGCCGCGAAACTCCGCAGGTCTCGTGTAATGGGGATACTCCAGCATTCCGGTGCTGAAGGAGTCGGTGACCGCACTCATTTCATTCCCCAGCACGCCCGGGAGAAGCCGGGTCACGCTGTCGATCACGACCATCGCCGGCAGCTCGCCGCCGGTCAGTACATAATCGCCGATCGATATTTCGTCGGTTACGAGATGTTCGCGAATCCGTTCATCGTATCCTTCGTAGTGGCCGCAAATAAAGATCAGATGTTCCTCGGCGGCAAGCTCCTCGGCCTTCTTCTGCGTAAAAGCCTCGCCCTGCGGACACATCAAAATAACCCGCGGTGAGCGGGTCTTCGCCCCGGCATCACCATGCTTCCCTTCCAATACAGCTTCTACCGCCGCGAAGATCGGTTCCGGCTTCAGCACCATCCCGCCTCCGCCGCCATACGGCGTATCGTCTACGGTCCCATGCTTATTGCCCGAATATTCCCGGAAATTGATCGCATTTAGCGCAACGATTCCTTTTTCCTGCGCTTTGCCGAGAATGCTGCTGCCGAACACGCCTGCAAACATTTCCGGAAAAAGCGTCAGCACATCCACGCGCATCCTACAACAGCCCTTCCATCAGATGAACTTTGACCAGCTTGTCCTGAACGTTTACGTCCAGCACGACGTCGTCGATAACGGGCAGCAGCAGCTGTTTGCCGGAAGGCAGCTTGGCGACCCACACATCGTTCGCTCCCGGACGCAAAATCTCCTCGATCACGCCGAGGTCCTCGCCTTCGTCGCTGACGACGCGGCAGCCGATGATTTCATGGAAATAATACTCGTTTTCCGGCAATTCCACCGACTCCGCTTTCGTTACTTTTAAATCCCGGCCTTTAAATTTTTCAACTTCATTAATATCGGAAAATTCATTGAATTTTACAATATACATCTGTTTGTACGGTCTTGACGATTGCACCGTGACCGCCAACTGTTCCCCGCTCTCCGGGTGAATGATCAGAAGACGGTTTTTCGGTGCAAACCGGACATCCGGAAAATCCGTTTGCAGCAGCACCTTCAACTCACCGCGGATCCCGTGCGTATTTACGATTTTACCAACCGTCAACAAAGAATTCGACATAACAACCTCCCAGTATTATAAACGGCTGAGGCTGCAACCCAGGGAAACATCCAGCCGCTTTAAAAGCCTTATTTCATAATAGCCATAGTATCCTTAACACCGTGTCCTTTACGCTTCAGCATGTACGAAAAAGGGCTAGGACAAACATCCTAACCCGCTTTCGTACATCTATAAGAGGTTGTTTAAGACATGATGTCCACGGAAACCCGCTTATCCATCTTGACCGCTGCCGATGTTACGACCGTGCGGAGCGCTTTGGCGATTCTCCCCTGCTTGCCGATCACTTTCCCCACATCGTTGGGATGCACGGACAGCTCATAGACAACCAGGTGATCCTTCTCCACAACCTCCACACGAACATCGTCCGGATGGTCAACAAGAGCCTTCGCGATAACGCTGACTAATTGTTCCACTTACGACCCTCCGAATCAGCAATTATTTCTGCTGTCTGAGCTCATGAAACTTCTTCATTACGCCTGCTTTGCTCAGCAGATTGCGAACGGTATCGGATGCTTGCGCGCCGTTTTGGAGCCATTTGAGCGCCTTCTCTTCGTCGATGTTAACTACAGCCGGCTGTGCAACCGGGTTGTAGTAACCGATCTCCTCGATAAAACGGCCGTCACGCGGGGAACGGGAATTCGATACCACGACGCGGTAAAAAGGAGCTTTATGAGCACCAATACGTTTCAAGCGAATACGAACTGCCACGAAATTCACCTCCTTCAAAAAATAAATGATCCGCCGATTAACGGAACGGGAAGCGCATGCCTTTTCCGGCTTTGCTCAGCTGCTTCATCATTTTATTGCCTTTGCCTTTCGGGCCCATCATGTCGGAGAACTGCTTCATCATCCGGCGCATCTCGTCAAACTGCTTGATCAGGCGGTTGACGTCGGCCAGCGTCGTCCCGCTTCCGGCGGCGATCCGCTTGCGGCGGCTGTGGTTGATCATGTCCGGATTTTGCTTCTCCGCTTTGGTCATCGAATGCACGATGGCTTCCACCCGGCCCATTTGCTTCTCGTCGACCTTGATGTCCTTCATCTGCTTCATCTTGCCCATGCCCGGAATCATGTCCAGGAGCTGATCCAGCGGACCCAGCTTCTTCACCTGATCCATCTGCTCCAGGAAATCGTCGAACGTAAATTCCGCGTTGCGCATTTTCCGTTCCATTTCCTTCGCTTTTTCGGCGTCGATGTTGGCCTGGGCTTTCTCGATCAGCGACAGCATGTCGCCCATGCCCAAAATCCGCGAAGCCATCCGCTCGGGATGAAACGGTTCAAGAGCATCGATCTTCTCGCCGAGCGCGGCGAACTTGATCGGGCAGCCGGTGACCGCTTTAACCGACAGCGCGGCCCCGCCCCGGGTATCGCCGTCCAGCTTCGTCAGCACGACCCCCGTCAAGGTGAGCTGCTGGTTAAAGCTTTCGGCGACGTTAACGGCGTCCTGACCGGTCATCGCATCGACGACCAGCAGCACTTCGTCCGGCTTCGTCACCTCATGGATTTGCCGCAGCTCTTCCATCAGCTCCTCATCGATATGCAGCCGGCCCGCGGTGTCGATCAGCAAATAATCGTTGCCGTTGTCCTTTGCGTGCTGCAGCGCCTGACGGGCGATCTCCACCGGGCTGTTGCCTTCCGGCAGCGTAAACACCGGCACCTTGATCTGTTCGCCCAGTACCTGCAGCTGCTTGATCGCGGCCGGACGGTATATGTCTCCGGCCACCAGGAGCGGCCGGTGGTTTTCTTTCAGCAGCAGCTTTGCCAGCTTGGCCGATGTCGTTGTCTTCCCGGCCCCCTGCAAGCCCGCCATCATAACGACGGTCGGAGGACGGTTGCTTTGGGCTAGCCTAGCTTGACTGCCGCCCATCAGCTCGGTCAGTTCCTTGTTGACGATGTCGATGATGACCATGCCCGGCGTGAAGCTCTCCATCACTTCCTTGCCGACGGCCTTCTCCTTGACTTTGGCGATGAATTCCTTGACGACTTTAAAGTTGACGTCCGCCTCCAGCAGAGCCAGCCGGACCTCGCGCATCGCTTCGTTGACGTCGTCTTCCGAAACCTTGCCCTTGCCCCGCAGCTTGCTGAACACGCTCTGCAGCCGGCTCGTCAATCCTTCGAATGCCATGTTGCCGTCACCTCCATTCGCTAAAATTTGTTTCCTAACGCCATATTACAATTGCTCCGCCCGGCGAAGCAAATTTTTCGCTTCTTCTTTATCGGACGCCGACATCGCGCTGCCTTCCACCAGCTTCTCCAGGCGGGACAATACGCCGCTGCGCGCCTCGTGCTTCTTAAGCAGCCCGAGCTTCTCTTCATACGTTTCCAGCATGCCTTCGGCCCGTTTAATGTGCTCGAACACCGCTTGGCGGCTAATTTCAAACTCCGCGGCGATTTCGCCGAGCGAAAAGTCGTCCAGAAAATAATATCGTAAAAAAGTCTGCTGCTTTTCCGTCAGCAGCGCTTCGTAAAAATCAAACAAAAGGTTGATCCGGTTCGTCTTCTCAAGTCTATTCTCTTGACTCACTTGGGCACTCCCCCTCCGTCAAGGAAAAACACTTTACAGCGCATCAACTTTTCCTATGATACCTCAGTCCCGAATAAGATGTCAAGCATTTTCCCTTAACATGTCGAAAAGCCCGGCACACCGCCGCTTGCGCAGCAATAAACATCCCGAAAACAACAATAAAGCCGCTTTGCGAACGGAGCGCAAAGCGGCTGTCAAAAATGTAAACTCAGTGATGGGGAAGCAAATACAGCAGGATCGCAAAAAAATGAGTAACGCTCCCGCCCAGCACGAACAGATGCCAGATCGCATGGTGGTACGGAAATCCCCGCCAGACGTAAAACACGGTGCCCAGCGTGTACAAAACGCCGCCCGTAACGAGCAAAACGATGCCCTGGGACGCGACAGCCGCCGTTAACGGCCCCCACGCAATCACGATCAGCCAGCCCATGATGAGGTAAAATACCGTCGACAAAAACAGGAATCTTTTTACGAAAAAAGCTTTAAACACGACGCCGAGCAGGGCGATCCCCCACACCGTCCCGAACAGGCTCCACCCGAGCGGGCCGCGCAGCACCACCAGCAAAAAAGGTGTATACGTCCCGGCAATGAAGATGTAGATGGAGGAGTGGTCCAAAAACTCGAACAAATCCTTCGCTTTGCCTTCTTTAAAGCTGTGCACCAGCGTCGAGCACAGGTAGAGCAGCAGCATGCTGGCCCCGTAGATCGTAAAGCTCACAACATGCCAGGCCGTGCCCTTGATGCTGGAAAACACGATCAGCAGCACCAGGGCGGCCACGCTCAGCAGCGCCCCGATCCCGTGCGTCACGGCGTTGGCGATTTCCTCCCTGCGGTCAAAAGTATGCGTACTCGCCATCCCTGCCACCTCCTTATTTTTGCCTTGCTAAAAAATCTGGGCTCTTACCCATTCTACGTTATCGGCCTTCATGCGGTGCATGAGCTCTGCCCATCTCCGAATCAGACTTCCGCCGAAGCCTCTTCGTCGTTGATCAGCCCGGCGAACAGTCCGTGCACGAACTGCTCGGAATCGAACTTCTGCAGGTCGCCGATTTTCTCGCCGAGGCCAACGAATTTCACCGGCAGGCTCAGCTCCTGGCGAATCGCGACAACGATCCCGCCCTTGGCCGTGCCGTCCAGCTTAGTGAGCACAAGCCCGGTGACGCCGCTTTTTTCCCCGAACAGCTTGGCCTGATTCAGAGCGTTTTGGCCGGTCGTCGCATCCAACACCATCAGCACCTCATGCGGCGCGCCGGGAATTTCCCGCTGGATGACGCGGTAAATCTTGTTCAACTCCTCCATCAGGTTGGACTTGTTCTGCAGCCGGCCCGCCGTATCGCAGAGCAGAATGTCCGCTCCCCGCTGCTTGGCCGCCTGCACCGCGTCAAACATGACCGCCGCCGGATCGGACCCGGCCTGCTGCTTGATCACATCGACGCCAACCCGCTGGCCCCACACCTCAAGCTGTTCGATCGCCCCGGCCCGGAACGTATCGCCCGCCGCCAGAATTACTTTTTTGCCCTGCTGCTTGTAGTAATGCGCCAGCTTGCCGATCGTCGTCGTTTTGCCGACGCCGTTGACGCCGACGAACAAAATAACGCTGATCCCGTCTTGGCTCAGATGTATTTCGTTGTCCTCATCGCCGCGCAATAGCCCGGTCAGCTTCTCGGACAGCAGCGGCTGCAGCTCGGCCGGGTTTTCGATCCGGCGCTGCTTGACTTCTTTGCGCAGATCGTCGATCAGCGTAAGCACCGTATTCACGCCCACGTCGGCGCCGATAAGGATTTCCTCCAGCTCCTCGAAAAATTCTTCATCTATTTTTTTGCGGCGGGTAACCAGCTCCGCAACCTTCTCAACAAAGCCCTTGCGGCTTTTTTCCAGACCGTCCCTGAACTGTTTCGTTACCGATTCCGTTTTTGCCGCGATGCTTTCCCGCAGTTTCTTAAAGAAACTCATACAAGCTATATCCTCCTTTGGTCTGTCCGGGTATGTATATGTAGCGATCCTATCACAACTTAAAGGAAAAAAGGGCGTTATTTAAATCCATTCGGACGTCCCCCGCAACATAGCGCAATAATATGGCGCTATCCCTGGAAAACCTACGCAAAATCCGCTTTATTCACGCTTGTCTCCAAAATAGCGCCATGGATTACCGTTAATTTTGAAAAGACGCTCGGTTGCCCTGAAATAAGGCCATAAAATGCCGTTATTTCACTTCGGGCGGCCCTCTTCATTATCGCACAATGCTTGCCGCCAGGCAATTTTGCGCCAGTTGCTTCAGGGGCCTTGCATCCCCGGATCAAGCGATTTCCATCGTATCCTCGTCGTCCAGCTTGACCGAAACGAGCTTGGAAACGCCGCCTTCCTCCATGGTCACGCCGTACAGCACGTCGGCCTCCTCCATCGTGCCTTTGCGGTGCGTCACGACGATAAACTGCGTCTGCTCGGAAAACTCCCGCAAATATTGGGCAAACCGCGACACGTTCGCTTCGTCCAGCGCCGCCTCGACTTCGTCGAGCACGCAAAACGGCACCGGCTTCACCTGCAGAATGGCAAACAGCAGCGCCATCGCCGTCAATGCGCGCTCTCCCCCGGAGAGCAGCTGCAGGTTCTGCAGCTTTTTGCCCGGCGGCTGGGCGACCACATCGATCCCCGTCTCCAGCAGGTTGTCCGGATCGAGCAGCACCAAATCGGCGCGGCCGCCGCCAAACAGCTTGGAGAAGACGATGACGAACTCGCGCCGGATGGCGTCAAACGTGACCTTGAACCGTTTGGACATTTCTTCGTCCATCTCGCGGATGACCTGGTACAACGTCGTTTTCGCTTCCACCAGGTCGTCCTTCTGCTCGGTCAGGAATTGATACCGCTCGTTGACGCGGTTGTATTCCTCGATCGCGCCGAGGTTCACCTCTCCGAGCAGCGTGATCTGCCGCTTCAGTTCCTTCACCTCGGCCTGGGTCTGCGGCACGTCCTCCGGCACCGCGTAGCGCTGCTTGGCCAATTCGTAGCTCAGCTCATAGTCTTCCGACAGCTTGCGCAAAATATTGTCCAGCTCCACGTCGAGCCGGTTGGCCTGGATTTCCGTTTGCCGCAGCTGCTCTTCCACGGCCTTCAGACCGATCCGCTGCTCTTTCGTCTCGCTTTCGCCTTCCTCCAGCTTCTTCACGAGCACGGTCCGCGAAGCCCGCTCCATTTCCAACTGCTCGCCGGCGCGCTCCTTCTTCAGCTTGAAATCGTTGAGCTCTTCACGCTGCCGCACGCTCTGCTCTTCGTTCTGCTGCAAATCCGCTTCGATCGACTGCAGGATCGTGCGGTTTTGCTCCAGTTCGCGCTGCTGGATTTTGTATTCTTCCTCGGCGCGCCGCAGCTGTTCGCGAAGCGAGGAGCACTCCTGGTCCAGCTTGCCTTCGCGGACCTTGAGTCCGGTCAGCAAGTCCTGCAGCTCTTCCTTGGCCGATTCGCTCGCTTTGCGGGCAAATTCGGCCGCGCGGATCGACTGCTGCACGGACTGCTCCTCTTTTTCCAGCTCCGCGAGGCGTTCCTCGGCCGCTTTTTTCGTCGCCTCCAGCTCCTCCAGCTCTTTCTGGTAATGGCCTTTTTCCTGGCCGTAGAGCTCGAACTGCTCCGATACATGCCGCCATTCGTGCTGAGCCTGCTTCAAATCGCCGGCGACGGCTTGTTCCTCCGCCCGCTTGGCGTCGCCCGCCTCGCGCAGCCGGTTCAGGTCGCTCTCCGACTTGGCGACCTGGCTGCGGACATCGGCCAGGCCTTTGCGCAGCTTATCCAGCATTTCCTCGCTTTCGCGGATGTCGGCGGCCAATTGGTCCAACTGGCGCTTGCGGCCCAGCAGGTTGCTGTTCTTGCGGTGCTGGCTGCCCCCGGTCATCGAACCGCCGGCGTTAACGACATCGCCTTCGAGCGTAACGATCCGGAAGCGGTATTGGCAGCGGGCCGCCATTTTGTTCGCTTTTTCCAAATCGGTGGCAAACACGACGTTGCCCAGCAAGCTGCCGACGATATCGGCGTAACGCGGTTCATAGCCGACCAGTTCGGCGCCGATGCCGACGAAGCCTTCGGCGTCCTCCATGAGCCGCTTGTCCGCCGGAGAAATTTGCCGCGGGCGGATGACGTCGAGCGGCAGGAACGTAGCCCGCCCAAGCTGCCGCTGCTTCAGAAAGGCGATCGCCTGCCGGGATACGGCTTCGTTCTCCATGACGATGTGCTGCATCGCCCCGCCGAGCGCCGTTTCCACCGCGATTTCCAGCTTTTCGGGAACGCGGATCAGCTCGGCCACGGCCCCGTGCACCCCGGGCAGCATCGATTTCTTGGCGGCTTTCAGCACTTCCTTGACGCCAAGCATAAAGCCGTCGTAATCCTCTTCCATTTCCTTCATCGTATCGCGGCGCGACACCAAGCCTTCGCGCTTCTGCTCCCATTTGCGGATGCCGCCCTGGCTTTCCTCCACGAGCTTCTGCAGCGATTGGTGGCGTTCGCTTTCCTGGATATATTTGCTGCGCAAATCGGAAATCTCTTTGCCCAGCTTCTCCAGCGCCGCTTCCAGCTCGCTTTTGCGCGCTTTCAGGCGCTGCTGCTCCTCGGTCCACTTGACGCCTTCCTCTTCGGCCCGATCCATCCGCCGCTTTACGCTTTCCTTCTGCTGCTCGGCATAATGGATTTCGTTGCGCGCCTGCGCCATCTGATTCATGATCTCCAGCAGCTGGCCCTTCAGGCCTTCCTCCTGGGCCTGGCTGATGCCGCCGGTTACCCCGATCAGCTTCGCCTCTTCATCCGCCAGCTCGCGGCGCAGCTCCTGAAGCTGCTGCTCGGCGGCGGCGAATTTGGCCGTAAGCTGCTCCAGCTCCTGCGAACGCTGAGCGTAGCGCTCCTCGCTGACCGCTAAAGACTGCCGCAGCTGCTCCCGGTTCTGGGCCAGGTTTTTGGCCCGTTCCTTGAGCACCTCGCCGTAGCCTTCGCTCTTTTCGTAGCTTTCGCTGTACTCTAGCAGTTGCGCCTGCAGCTGTTCGATCCGGTCTTCGACCTGACGCAGCGCCAAGCGGTCGCTTTCCAGCTTGGCGTCATGGGCGGATACGACCGTGGACAAAGCGAGCTGTTCTTCCTGCAGCTTGGTGAGTTTAGCGTTGGCCTCGCTCCAGGACTCATGAATTTGCTCGATCTGATGGACGTACAGCGAAATCTCTTTATTTTTCAGCTGCTCGCGCAGTTCCTTGTATTTCAGCGCTTTTTCCGATTGCTCCTTCAACGGTCCGACTTGATCCTCCAACTCGCTGATCAGATCGTGAATCCGCAGCAGGTTCTGTTCCGTGTCATCCAGCTTGCGGCGGGCGTCTCGCTTGCGGCTCTTGTACTTCACGATTCCCGAAGCCTCTTCAAAGATACCGCGGCGATCCTCCGAACGCGTGCTCAAAATCTCCTCGATCCGGCCTTGTCCGATGATCGAATACGCCTCTTTGCCGATCCCGGTATCCATAAACAGCTCGGTAATATCCTTCAGGCGGCAGGCCTGCTTGTTGATGTAATATTCGCTTTCCCCGCTGCGGTGGACCCGCCGGGTTACCGTCACTTCGCTGAAATCGAGCGGCAGCGCCTGGTCGCCGTTGTCCAGCGTCAGCGAAACCTCCCCGTAGTTCACCGCCTTGCGCGCATCGCTGCCGGCAAAAATGATATCCTCCATCTTGCCGCCGCGAAGCGATTTGGCGCTTTGTTCCCCGAGCACCCAGCGGATACCGTCGGAAATATTGCTTTTACCGCTGCCGTTTGGTCCTACTACAGCGGTAATGCCGCGGACGAATTCCATTTCCGTCTTGTCCGCGAATGATTTGAAACCCGCTAGCTCGATCCGTTTCAAAAACATACGTTCACGATCACCTCTAACGACTATTGTAACATACAGTAAGGCGCGGAGCACAGGGCAAACGAGCGGGCGCCGAGATAAGCGGGAGTCCGCCTTGATCGCCCGCGAGCCTCTTGAATTCTCCGGCACGTTTTGCTAGTCTGGTAGACATACTAATATTCGGTAAAAGGAGCTCTGATGATGAGGCACTACATGCAATCGATCCGCAACTACTCCAAAAACCAAAGCCGAGCTGGGCGCACCGCCGCGATTCTGTCCCTAGCCGTAACCATTACGTTTTCGGCCGGCGCCGTTCTCTATCCGGCGGCCACGGCAAACGCCGCAGCCGTATCGCAAATCGCCTTTGAAGGACAGGCCGCAACCAGTGTCGAGCCGTTGATGTACAAAGGCACAACCTTTGTCTCGTTAAGGGAAACCGCCGAACAGCTTGGCGCTACCGTGCGCTGGAACCCTGCCGAACGCGTTACCGAACTGAAGCTCAATGGCGATACGATTCAGCATCGGCCGGGAACGGCCGTTTTTCAAGTGAACTCTTATTCCGTTCAAGCCGCTTTGCCGTCTTTTCAAAAGAACGGAAAGACGATGGTGCCGCTAAGAACGCTGGCCGAAGTTCTGAAAGCCGACCTTTCAACTCTTTCGCTTTCCGGGGGGACCTCCGTCAATCTGACGCGTGATACGGCAACGCTCGTTTCCGGAAAAACCAAACAAGCGGACCAATATTTGATCGACCAACAATATTCGGGCATCGCCCTGATCGCCAAAAACGGGCAAATTCTGCTCCGTAAAGGCTACGGCTACAGCGATGAAAACCGGCTGGTCCACGCCGACCAAAAATCGCGCATCGCCTCCTTGACTAAGTCGTTTACCGCCGCAGCGGTTATGAAGCTGGCCGAAAAGGGCAAACTCAAGCTGGACGATACGCTGGAATCCTACATACCCGGATTTCCGTCCGGCGACCGGATCACCATTCATATGCTGCTCTCCCATACCTCCGGGATAACTTCCAACATTCCCCGAGAACAAGGCATGTCGCTGCAGCAGACGGTCGACGCGATCAAAAGCAAACCCTTGCTGGCGGAACCCGGGGCCGAATTCAAATACAGCAACGGAGGTTATGTGCTGCTTGCTTCCATCATTGAGCAGGTATCCGGGATGAAGTATGGGGATTATCTGAATCAGCAGTTTTTTCAGCCGCTCAATATGGACGATACCGGAGAAGCGGATTCATCGACTCAGGTCATTAAAGGATATATCCGTCAAGGGAAGGATTGGACGCTCGCGGGCGACTACATCTCCCCCTCGGGAACGGGCAGTTTGTATTCCACCGTGGACGACCTGTTGAAATGGGATTTGGCCTTAAATACGAATAAAGTGCTGCAAAAAGCTTCGCTGGAAAAGATGTTCACCCCCTATTCCGAAAAAAACTACGGATACGGCTGGATGATTAAGCAGCAGGGAGACCGTACGATCGTCTTTCATAATGGCAGCGGCACGGGATACGCCACAGGGTTGTCCCGGGAAGCCGGCGGAGGCGTTACGATCATCCTGCTCGGCAATCACGCCGGGATCGATATGCTGGAGCTGATGGATAACTTGCGCGGGCTGGTTAAATAGGAACCGGAAAAAAAGATCGAAGATCAGAGCTCTGTTAAAGAGCCTGTCTTCGATCTTTTCGCATATCGTTTTATTGCGGACTTCCGCCGAGACGAACTTCCCCGGTCTCCCGGTGCCAATCCAGCGGGATTCCCAGCTTCTCGCAGATAAGCTCAATAGGGTACAGGGTGGAGTTGGCCAGGAACGGCAGCTTAACCTCCTCCTTCGCCGCCTTCCCGTTTATCAGCAGCACCGGCCGGCTGCTCTGTTTAAATGCCACAGTCTGCCCGTTATAAGAGAAGGATACCACTGAATAGGAGCGATTGTAGTTTTTCGGATCGGGTTTGGACTGCACGGAGTTGGCTTTGACGCCCAGCGCTTCAAATACACTACTATAAGGTACGTACAGTTTACCGTCAACGATAGCCGCTGTCGCGTAAAATTGCACATCCTGCCCGTTAACCTTAAAGGAGAACGGAGGAAGCACTTGAGCAATTCCGCCATCCTTTATCTGCTGCGAGCCGCTGTCCGTTCCCATTCCGGAGTAGTAGCCGTCGCCCCATGCCAGCAGTTTTCCATTTTTGCCGATCGCATACCCGGTTTGATCGTAAGTACCCCCAATCGCCTTAATTCCGGTGAGTCCCTTCACCTGAAACGGTTTGGCTGACTGACCCGTGTTATAATTCCACTGCCAGACGGTCCCGTCGCCCTTTAACATATACAGGCGATTATATCCCGTCTTAATCTCCTTGATGTCCTTGACGCCGCTGAGATCCTTGACTACAGCCGGCGGCCCTTTCGTATCGGCATTCCAACGAAGGATGCTGCCGTTTTGATGCAAAAAGAATACGTCCCTCGCCGATACCGCCATCTGCTCAATCGATGAAGCAAGCGGTTTTGCTTCTTTCAGTTCGCTCTCTGTACGGTATCTGTCATAATAGCTATTGTACAGATTCAAAGCGCTCGCGTTTCCGTCCTCCGTCAGAACTACTCCTTCGTAACCCGCAATCACGGCATCCCGAACATTGGAAAAGCCTTTTAGCGGAGTAAGCTTGATATTATAGGATTGATAGTCCTCCTTGAAAGAAGGGTACCATAACGAAGCTGTGCCGTCCTTGTGAATGGCGATAGAAGCATACGCGTTCGAATAGGCAAGGCGCTGCACGTCCTGCAGCTGCTCTATCTTAACCGGCTCCCCGCGCTTCTGATAGGGAAGAATGGAATCCCCGCTGACATAACGAGAATACAAATCCCCCCAGGCCCAGACTTCTCCGTCTTTGTTTAATGCAAATGAAGTGCGCTCACCGGCCTGAACCTGGACAATATCCGATAACCCGGCAATCGTTTTGGGTACAAACTGATCTATGGAGGTTCCGTCGCCAACCTGTCCGAATTTGTTGTAGCCCCAGCCCGTCACCGAGCCGTCGCTCCAAGCGGCGATCCCGTGTCCAAACCCGCCCGCGGCACTTACCGGCTGTACGGATGACGCCGCCTCCGCATCGTGAACCCAGGCAGAAGCACCAACCGCCGCCGCAATGAAAGCCGCCAAAAATCCGCTTGCCCAGCGTTTCCTAGTTTTCAACTGCAAGATCTCCCTTCTTCTATAAACTGCAAACTGCGAATAGTTGTGCGATATACTGACGCCGATTAACGGAAAATGTTTCGCCGGCAAGTAAAATTTCCCTTCAAGCCAGCCGGTATTGGCCTGCCGGAAATCTAACGGTTGCATTAGCCGCTATTTTACGAAAAATGAACTTTCAAAATTCTTACGGCTATCGAGCGGCGTTATTTGCTCTAATCCAGGTTAAAATAGCCGGTTTGTCCGGCTTGATCTTGCAAATTGATTTTTCGTCACAAAAAATTAACCTATTGGTTTAATTTAACCCATTGACCAACCTTCAAAATATGGCTATATTTACTATATAACGGAAGCGAATCCGTTGATTAGCTTCGCGTCTTCTATTGAATCAGCGCGGGGTTTAAGGGGTGGTTTATTTGAATCATACAGCCTCGATTCTTACGCAAATCAAAAATTTTATGGAGCAAAACGGTTTAACCTTACACCGGTTAAGCCAAAAAGCCGAAATCAACACCGGCTCGTTAAGCTCGATTTTAAACGGGAAACGTTTGTTGAGCGCGCCGCATCTAGATTCGATCACCGCCGCGTTGGCTTTACCCAAAGGTTATTTTTACGAACAGTATATTGAGGAATTTCTCGCCCAAACCGCACCCGATTGGCGGAGGGTCCGCCCTTTTTTGGACCGGTGCGCGGAATTGGACAAGCTGGAATGCATTCGGCAGGTCACGGGCATTTTACTTGACAACCTAATGTATTTACCCCTGTTGTTTGAAACCGCGGAGGATTTTTTTCATCGCGGGCGGAAGGAGGCCGCCGCCATCCTGTACGAAAACGTGGCGATGAGCGAAAAAATGCAGCACTCGGAGCGGCTTGCGATGTGCCATTATCGGCTTTTCCTAATTGCTTTAAGCGATGATCAAGATAGTAATTTAAGGGCAGCAGCACAGTTTGAAGATCATGTAAGCCGGCTGGATGTTGCCGATCAATTGGATGCTCTCAAACAACTTGGTCATATTTATTATTCATTGCACCAATGGAAAAAGGTGGATGAGATCGCTCAGGAAATGCATAGAATCGCTTCCATTCAGTACAAGCACCATTGTCAATCGGCACGTAAAGAACCCGAGCAGAAGCGGTCGAAGAGACCCTTGTATTTTTACATTATGTATTCACATTTGTTGCGCTCGGCGGTTTGCGAAGAATGTAATGACTATGAACAGGCCCTAAAATTTGTTGCTTACTATGCGGATGGCAGTTGGATACAGGAAAAAGATGAGACAGCTAAACAAACAGCAGAACAATTTCAGGAGTGGGCAACGGCCAATTCCTATTTGTACCGTGTAATGAGCGGAGATATCGAAGTATTACCTGATTATGTAGAGTGTATTTTAAATAGGAGAGGCGAAATAACCCAGGCTTTATACAAAATTTTGCAGGCAGCAAACCGATACTGCTGGAATGTGGACAACGTTCTTGAGCGTCTCTCTGCTCATATTCCTTATCAATCTCATCGAAGCCGATTTGGTGATTATAATAAACAAATAACAACAGATCAGTACGCCAGATTTCTATTTGAATTAGCAAATTACTACTTACAGCGTCAACGGCACGAAGGCATTGAACTATTACTGCAAAGCTTGGACTTTTCAGCCAGTATTAACTGTGAAAGCAACGTAGTTCGCTGCGTGGATTTATTTGAACAAAATCGCCATAATGCTGGAGAAGAGGAAAGACAAAAATACAAATTTCTGATTAGAAAGGTGGTGGAGAAGCTCAATGAAAAAGATTATGACAATGTGCTCAGCAGCGTTTAGTTTCATTTTCCTCATTGCTGTATCTGCTGATTACACTCAAGCATTGATCAAAACAATGATACATGGAGTAGGCGGCGGTTGAGACCATAATTTAACTTTCGCAGAGCCAATATCGGCTTAACCTCCATGCTTGACCGGCCTGGTTCTGTCCATTAATCGAAAATCGTACAACTCACTTTGCTTCCATTTGCTCAATCATTCGTTTAATCGCATTTCATACAATTATTTCCTCTTCTCTTTGTCTCTTTTTCAAAAGGTAGCGGAGCAACTGCAGGTTTTACACTTTATCAAATGCTGTGGCAGTATTTCCGGATAAGTAAGTGTACATTTTGCAACTATTCCTTCTACAATGGCCTCCTACATTTCTAGAATAGAGGAATAAAGCTCCTCTACGCAAAAAAGGCTGCTCCCAGGTACTAAAACCTGCGGAACAGCCTTTTCATTTCATGACTTAATCTCGGGAATCGGACGCCTTCAACACATTCAGCGCTACAGCCGCGGCCTGCTGCTCGGCTTCCTTTTTGGACCGGCCGGTTCCCCGGCCGAGCGCGCGGCCTTCCATCCAAACTTCGGAGACGAATTCGCGCTCATGGGCGGGCCCCCGCTCTTCGATGATCCGGTATTCCAGCGTACCCATATTATGATGCTGCGTCAGCTCCTGCAGCTCTGTTTTGTAATCGCTCGTCTGTAGTTTCCCGTCAAAGGTCAGCTGGGAAAATACATGGCGATGAAGGAACGCAGTAACGGCTTCCAGGCCCTGATCCAGGTATAACGCGCCGATAAAAGACTCAAACACGTCGGCCAGCAGCGCCGGGCGCGTCCGTCCCCCCGTCAGTTCCTCCCCTTTCCCTAACAATACGTAATGGCCGAATTCCAGACTTTCGGCGAATCTCACCAGCGACGGCTCGCATACGATCGCGGCGCGCAGCTTCGTCAATTCGCCTTCGGGACGGTCCGGAAATAACCGGTATAAATGCTCCGAAACGGTCAATTCAAGCACGGCATCGCCAAGAAACTCCAGGCGCTCGTTATCCTCATACTGACTGAAGCGGTGCTCGTTAACGTAAGATGCATGGGTGAAGGCCTGTTTCAAAAGCTGCCTGTTTTGGAACGACAGCCCAAGTTTTTGCTGTAACTGCTTCAGATCTCCATTCACCGGACTTAACCCCTTATGCTTCGAGTTTCTTCATAATGATCGTGGCGTTGTGTCCGCCGAAACCGAAGGAATTGGACATGGCCACCCGCACATCGGCCTTTCTCGCTACGTTGGGAACGTAATCCAGATCGCATTCCGGGTCCGGATGCTCCAGATTGATCGTCGGCGGGATCACGCCGTGCTTCAGCGTCAGTCCGCAAATCACGCCTTCGACGCCGCCCGCGGCGCCCAGCAAATGCCCGGTCATCGACTTCGTCGAGCTGACGGCCACCTTGTAGGCGTGATCGCCCAGCGCGTTTTTGATCGCGATCGTTTCCGAGCGGTCGCCGACCGGCGTCGAAGTGCCATGGGCGTTGATATAATCGATCTGCTCAGGCGCAATGCCGGCATCGCGGATCGCCATCTTCATGCAGCGCTCCGGCCCGTTCGGGTCCGGTTCGGTCATATGGTGAGCGTCCGCGCTAAGCCCGTAGCCGATGATCTCGCCGTAAATTTTCGCGCCGCGCTTCTTCGCGTGTTCCAGTTCTTCCAAAATAAAAATCCCCGCGCCTTCGCCCATAACGAATCCGTCGCGCTCAAGGTCAAACGGCCGGCTCGCTTTCTCCGGCTCGTCATTGCGCGTCGACATCGCCCGCATGGAGCAGAATCCCGCCAGACCGGTCGGGCGGATCGTCGCTTCCGCGCCGCCGCAAATCATCACATCGGCGTCACCCCGCTGGATGAGCTTGTACGAATCGCCGATGGAATGAGTTCCGGTAGCGCACGCCGTCACCGTCGTCGTGTTGGGCCCTTTGGCGCCGAACAAAATCGAGACGTGACCGGAAGCCATATTCGCAATCATCATGGGAATAAAAAAGGGACTCACGCGCTTCGGGCCTTTTTCCAGCAAAATGTTATGCTGATCCTCCCAGGTACCGAGACCGCCGATCCCTGAACCGATCATCACGCCCACCCGCTCGGGGTCGGCCTGCTCGCCAATGTTCAAGCCGCTGTCCTGCAAAGCGCTTTTGGCTGCCGCCGTGGCAAACTGAACAAAGCGGTCCATTTTCCGCCCTTCCTTGCGGTCCATGTAATCTTCGGGATTAAAGTCTTTCACCGATGCGGCAATACGCGTCGGATATTCACTAACATCAAACGAGTCGATAGCGGAAACGCCGGACTTCCCCTGCACCAGGTTGTTCCAAAACGTATCCAGATCTTGTCCGAGCGCGGTTATGGCGCCCATCCCCGTTATCACTACTCTATGCCTCAAACACACTCACCTCGTATGGACTACATGTGTACCATGCAAATGTTTTTTAAAAAAAGAAAACGACCTCATGTCAAAATGAGGAGAAGTCCCGCCTACTTATAAGGAGGTACGGGACTTTGGAATGACATTAGGTATGAGATTGTATGTAGTTTACAACTTCACCTACGGTCGTAATCTTCTCAGCATCTTCGTCTGAAATTTCCAGATCGAATTCATCTTCCAACTCCATGACCAATTCAACTACGTCGAGCGAATCAGCACCAAGGTCATCTTTGAAAGACGCTTCCAGCGTCACTTCGGCTTCGTCAGCGCCGAGGCGATCCACTACAATGCGTTTTACGCGTTCCAATACATCGGACATCCGGTTCACCTCCTCTTTGGTATTATACGAGAATTGCCGCTAAAATGCCATAGAAGCGAGGGATGCAATTACATATACATCCCGCCGTCGACATGGAGCGTTTGTCCGGTCATGTAGGACGCGCCGTCCGAAGCGAGAAATACGGCGACATTCGCGATTTCCTCCGGCTGGCCCAAACGCGCCAGCGGAATGCCGGCCAGCGTGCTTTGACGCAGTTCATCAGACAACTTGTCGGTCATGTCGGTTTCGATAAACCCGGGCGCAATGCAGTTCACCGTAATACCGCGCGAGGCCAGCTCGCGGGCCGACGATTTCGTCAGACCGATGACCCCGGCTTTGGCCGCCACGTAATTGGCCTGCCCCGCATTGCCGAGCACGCCGACGACCGAGGAAATGTTGATGATGCGCCCGGAGCGCTGTTTCATCATCGGCCGGGTCACGGCTTTAATGCCGTTGAATACGCCTTTGAGATTCGTCTCGATGACCTGATCGAACTCTTCTTCCTTCATGCGCATAATTAAATTATCTCTAGTAATGCCCGCGTTATTCACCAGAATGTCGATCCGGCCCCAGGCGTCCAGCATGCCTTTGACCATATCCTCAAACTGCTGGCTGCTTCCGACATGGGCTTTGACGGCGTACGCTTTGACGCCAAACGCCTCGATTTCCGCGACAACGCCCGCCGCGGCCTGTTCGTTCCCGGCATAATTGACGGCCACATCGGCCCCGGCTGCGGCGAACGCCAGCGCGATGCTGCGCCCGATGCCGCGCGACGCTCCGGTAACGAGGGCGGTTTTGCCCTGAAGCGGTCTATTCATCATGTTCATCTCCTTTCAGCAAATTTTAGAGGTCGTTCAAACAGTCATCTTTTGAAAGCCTGACTTTTTGAACTCGTACTTTATGAAATTTCCATTTTGTCTATGTCGCCATTCTTGAAGCACGGCCCGCTGCTCTCCATCCGGCCGGCTTGCCGCCGAACGCGGGATCCTTCAGCCAGCCGTATCGCTCCTTTGCGGCGATCCGCACCGTAGCATCAGATGCGGGTCTGAACGCTATCCCAGCGCGGCCGCGGTCTGCTCCAGGCTCTCCAAGCCGCTTACGTTGAACAGACGCACCGATTTGTCGATTTTTTTGATAAGTCCGGTAAGCACGCTTCCCGGCCCGATCTCCACGAAGGTGTCTACACCCTGCGCAATCAGCCAGGCAACGCTGTCCTCCCAAAGCACGGGCGAATACACTTGCTCAACAAGCAGCTTGGAAATATCGCCCGCGCTTTGAACCGGGCTTGCGGTCACATTCGCAACGACCGGAACGGAAGCATCCTTGAACGTTACGCCCTTAAGCTTGTCCTTCAGACGCTCCGCCGCCGCTCTCATCAGCGAGGAATGAAACGGTCCGCTGACTTCAAGCGGGATCGCCCGTTTGGCCCCGATCTCCTTGACGCGTTCGGCGACCTGCGCCACGCCTTCCTTGCTGCCGGAGACGACGATCTGCCCCGGGCAGTTGACGTTGGCGAGCTCCACCAGCGCTCCGCCGGCGGTAATATCGGCGCAGAGCTGGGCCAGCGCCTCGCGTTCGCCGCCAAGCACCGCGGCCATCGCCCCCTGCCCGCCGGGTACGGCCTGCTCCATGTATTCGCCGCGAGCGCGCACGATCGAGACGGCGTCTTCAAAAGCAAGCGCCCCGGCCGCCGTTAACGCGCTGTACTCGCCCAGGCTGTGTCCGGCGACATAATCCGGCGCAAAGCCTTTGGCCGCAAACGCCTGGTGCAGCGCCACACTGGTCGTAAGCAGCGCCGGCTGCGTGTTGGCCGTCTGCTTCAATTCGCTTTCCGGCCCTTCAAAAACAAGCCGGGTCAGCGGAAAACCCAATTTTTCATCCGCGATATCAAATAAGTTCCGGGACGAAGGCAGCGCGTCATATATATCCTTACCCATTCCGACGCTTTGGGAACCCTGTCCGGGAAAAACAAATGCCAATTTGCCCATCTTGCAGCACTCCCCATTTAAAAAATACCCTTTGTCAAACCCGGCGGCCTACCACACCAGCACGGAAGCCCCCCAGGTCAAGCCGCCGCCGAAGCCGACCAATAGCAGCGTGTCGCCTTCCTTCATCCGGCCTTCTTCCGCCGCTTCAACGAGCGCGAGCGGAATCGAAGCCGCCGACGTGTTGGCGTATTTGTCTACATTAATGACGCATTTCTCCTCCGACAAATTCAGCCGCTGCATCGCCGATTGAATAATGCGGATATTGGCCTGATGCGGCACGAACAAATCGATGTCCTCTTTGCTCTTGCCCGCTTTGCGCAAGACTTCCTCGGTCGCATTCTCCATCACGCGTACCGCGAATTTGAACACTTCGCGGCCGTTCATATAAAGGTAATGCTTACGCTCCGCAACCGTCGCCTCCGAAGCCGGAAGCCGGGAGCCGCCCGCAGGCAGGTTAAGCTGCACGCCGCCGGCGCCTTCCGCGCCCAGGTCGAAGGAGAGGAACCCGCGTCCTTCCGGCACCTCGCCAAGTACAACCGCGCCCGCCCCGTCGCCGAACAGCACGCATGTATTGCGGTCCGTATAGTCGGTGATGCGGGACAAGGTGTCGGCGCCGATCACCAATGCGTTTTTGTACATTCCCGTCTGAATAAAACCGTTGGCTGCGGCCATGCTGTAGACGAACCCCGAACAGGCGGCGGACAGGTCGAACGCGGCCGCTTTTTTGGCTCCGAGCTTATCCTGTAAAATGCAGGCCGTGGACGGAAACGCCATATCCGGCGTAATCGTGGCCACGATAATCAGATCCAGATCCTCCGCCGCCAAGCCCGCGGACTTTAACGCCTGCACCGCAGCCTCATACGCCAGGTCGGACGTCGCTTGCTCCGGAGCGGCGATATGGCGTTCCCGGATGCCCGTCCGCGACACGATCCACTCGTCATTGGTATCCACCATTTTTTCCAAATCGGCATTCGTCAACACTTTTTCGGGAACGTATTTCCCGGTCCCGATAATCCCTACCGAACTTAACTTCATTAGCTTCAATCACTCACTTCCCGCTGATTTCCCGTGCTATGCTCTCCGTCAGTTTGTTTTGCAGCGCTAAACGCGCCTGGCGCACGGCGTTTTTGATCGCTCCTCCGTCCGAAGAGCCATGCCCTTTGACGACAAGTCCGCCAAGCCCAAGCAGCGGCGCTCCCCCGTGCTCCTTGTAGTCGAGCGTCTGCTTCAGCCCGCGCAGCGACGGCATCAGCACCGCCGCGGCCAGCTTGTTTTTCCATGATTTCGTAAATTCCCGCTTTAAAATCGAAAACAGCGTGCCCGCCGTGCCTTCCAGCGATTTGAGCAAAATATTGCCGGCAAACCCGTCGCACACCAGCACATCGCAAGCACCGGTCAAAATATCGCGGGCTTCCACATTGCCGACAAAATTGACCGGCAGCTCCTTCAGCAGCGGATAAGCCGCCTTGGTCAGCTCATTGCCTTTCATCGCCTCGGTGCCGACGTTCAAAAGCCCGACGCGCGGCTTCGCGATCCCGTGCACCTTCTCGCGGTAAACGCTGCCCATCAGCGCGTACTGCGCCAAATGCTCCGGCTTCGCGTCCATGTTGGCGCCAAGATCGAGCGCCAGCACGCCGCGCTCGTCAACGGTCGGGATCATCGGCGCCAGCGCCGGCCGCTCGATCCCTTCCATACGGCCGACGACGAGCAGCCCGGTGGTCATGAGCGCACCGGTGTTGCCGGCCGAAATCATCGCATCGGCTTCGCCCTCGCGGACGAGCCGGCCGGCGACGACCATCGAAGCGTCCTTTTTGCGCCGGACGGCTTTGACCGGCTCATCCTCCGCTTCGATAATTTCCTCCGCGGGATGAATGCGCAGATTGGCCGGAGCGCCCTCCAGCATCGGCTTTAGCACCTGTTCTTTGCCGACCAGCACGATCTCCGTGTCGCTCCATTCCCTGGCCGCGGCCAGCGCCCCATCGACGGTGCTTTGCGGCGCATGATCCCCGCCCATGGCATCAATGGCGATTCTCATGATGATTTTCCTCCTTCATGTCTGTCCTCTCCCGTAGAACGGTAAATGACGAAGTTTCCTTGAAACACCATCTCTTCGCCGACATATGTAAAAACCTCTACCCGGGCTTTTCCCTTTTGCCCCGAGGAGCGCACATACGCTTTGGCGATGCACTTCTCCCCCAAATGCACCGAACGGATAAAGCGGATATCCGCGGAAAACGTCAGCGCGATTTCGTCATTGATAACGGCGACGGCCAAGGAGTTGGCCTGGGCGAATACATGATGGCCGCGGGCGATGCCGGTCCGGGAAAACACATGCTCCTCGCGAATTTCAAAGATCGAGATCCCGCTTTTGTCCAGCTGCAGGTCCACGATTTCCCCGATGACTTCATGGAGCGGCAGCGACCTGACCTGGTCGTAAGAACGCTCCGCCATCAGCTTCATCCGCTCCCGCAGCTCCGGGATCCCGAGCTCCATCCGGTCGAGCCGGATCGTCTGAATGCTGACTTTCAGCCGCCGGGTGAGCTCCTGGTCCGTGATGAACGGATTTTCTTCGATAATTTGGACGAGCTGCTGTTGTCTCGCCTTTTTGGGCAAACGTTCGATGGGTGTTCCCCTCCCTGATGATCATAGAGACAGTTCGTCACTGAACTGAACCGGCTAAGCCTCTATACTTCCAAATTTCCAAAACATGTCGTCCAAAGTCTGCAAAACTGCAGTTCTTTTCGGCTGTCCAAGCGAATTAACGCAAATTCCCGCAAAAATGCAGGAGCTGCAGGCCTTCCCTCGCCGTTCATAATTCACGCCGAAAAAAACTGCACTTTTGCAGGAATCTATTTTTAGCATTAGAACCTGGTACTAAATTTTAGTATAAAACATCCCAGGGCAAAAAGAAAGTGGCATTGCCGGAAACGTTGCGGGCCGGGGACTTTCGGGCAACCTCCGCGGAGCGGCCGGGAAGCGGCTGCCCGCATATTCTTCCGCCATTCACGCGGAACCTCCCGGCAAAAAAAATAGCACCTCACCGAAATGAAGTACTACTTGGAATTCATGATACAGCTTATTGGCCAATAATTTCTCTCGATTTGTATGTTCCGCAAACTTTGCATACGTGGTGAGCAAGCTTCAATTCTCCGCATTGTTCACATTTCACCATGCCCGGCACAGCCAATTTGAAGTGCGTGCGGCGTTTGTCGCGGCGCGTTTTGGACGTTCTCCGTTGAGGTACTGCCATGGTTCCCACCTCCTTATTCAAGTCAACCCATTTCACGGTGTGCTTTATTCGTGTTTTACTGCTTACTTTTGAAAAAATCACCGAGCGCTGCGAGGCGCGGATCGATCACTTCGGTGTTGCAGCCGCATTCCCGTTCGTTCAGATCGGCTCCGCAGTTGGGGCAAAGCCCTTTGCAGGATTCCTTGCAGACAGCGGCAAACGGCAGATTCAGCAATAACGTTTCCTCCACATATGGCGTCAAGTCCACTTTGTCCTCGGCGACATATTGCAGATCGTCGTCTTCATCCTGCGCTTGCATGTCCATCTCGGGATCGTCACTTTGTTTGAAGCTCTCCGCAAATTCCGCTGCGACCGTGCGTTTCAAAGGCTTCAGGCATCTGGAGCAAGTCATGTCGAGTTCGGCCGTCAGCTTGCCCTTGACATCGACCACTCCGCCGCCGGAGGCTTCCGCCCGCAGATCAACCTGAAGCGGACTGATCCCGGTGATGTCCCTGCGGCCTTTAATAATCCGGCTGACATCCAAGGTCTGATGGATCTCCACCGGAGCTTCCGACGATGCCACCTGGCGAAAATGAATAAACATCAGCATCACTCCAAACAAACAAAATTTATTATACCGATTTCAAGCAAGTTTTGTCAACAATATAGCTTAATTCGTGGTATATTTTGTAGGAAAAGCGGCTCAACACATAAATCGGCGCATAACCGCAGGACAAGTGCAGAAGCGTAATAAGCACGAAAAAACTCCAACGGTTGTGAGCGACGCTATTTGGGTAAAAATGAGCGAGTACAAAATGTAACGGTTACCGCCGAGCTTAATTCCCGTTTTCCGGCAGAATTGGGGCGGTTTCGCCTAAATAAGCGCGAGTACAACCGTTAAAAAAAGAAACCACTGTTTTTCGCTCGAATAAGCACGGGTGACAACCGTTAGCGCAGAGAATGCCAATGCCCGGATAGCCAGATCAGCCAGATCATTCGTGATTAACCCGTTAGTCATGGCTGATTTCTAGGTTGAGCCAAATAAGTCTTTCACAAAGGAGTCGATCCGCAACGTGAATGTCGTCGGAATCATTGTTGAATATAATCCGCTCCACAACGGGCATGTTTACCACTTCGCCGAGGCGCAGCGCTTGACGGCGGCGGACGCGGTCATCGCCGTCATGAGCGGCGATTTTTTGCAGCGCGGCGAGCCGGCGATCGTGGACAAATGGGCGCGGGCGGAAATGGCGCTGCGCCTCGGCGCCGATCTCGTGCTCGAGCTGCCGATCGCATACGCGGCGCAGCCGGCGGAGTGGTTCGCCTACGGCGCGGTGGCGCTGCTCGAGGCGACGGGCGTCGCGACGCATCTGTGCTTCGGCAGCGAGGCCGGCGCGCTTGAGGCGCTGCAGCCGCTTGCCGAGCGGCTCGCCGCCGGCGGCGGCGCACTGAAGGCGGCGGTCGCGGAGGAGCTCGCCACCGGGGCGAGCTTCCCCGCCGCCTACGCCGCCGCGGCCGCGCGCCTGCTCGCCGGAGGCCCTGCCGCCGGCGCCGACGCCGCCGCAGCGCGCGCGCTGCTGGAGCAGCCCAACAACAGTTTGGGGCTGCACTACCTGATCGCGCTGCGGCGGCTCCACAGCGGCATCGCGCCGGTCACGGTCCGGCGCCGGGCCGCGGGGTACAACGATGCCGCGCCGACGGACGCGCGCATCGCCAGCGCCACCGCCGTGCGCCGGCTGATCGCCGGCGGCGGCCTGGACGCGGCTGTGCCGTATCTCCCGCCCTTCACGGCGGACATCCTCGCCCGCGAATTCGCGGCGGGACGCGGCCCCGTGACGTGGGAGAACCTGGCCGCGCCGCTGTTTCACCAGCTGCTGCTCGCTTCGCCCGAGCAGCTCCGCGCCTGCCACGAAATGACCGAAGGCTTGGAGTACCGCATCAAAAAAGCGCTGCCGCTGCTGGAAAAGCCGACCGTATCCGAGCTGCTGGCCAAGCTCAAGACGAAACGGTACACCTACACGAAGCTGCAGCGCACCTTGCTGCATGCGTTGCTGCAGCATCCGCGGGATCTGCTGACACCCGAGGCGCTGGCGGAAGGTCCGGGCTACCTGCGCGTGCTGGCGTTTAGCAACCGGGGCCAGGAACTGCTGAAGCGAATGAAAAAGCGCGCCAAACTGCCGGTCGTTACCCGGGCCGCAGAGCTTGATCATCCCCAGCTAACGCTCGATATCCGGGCCGCCGCCGCATATGCCAACGGCATGCCCGTCCGCCAGGCCGAGCAGCTGTTCCGGGAATACCGTCAGCCCCCGATTCGGGTTTAGGCTTTCGGCTTAAGCGCCTGCAAATAATTCAGCGCGTCGTCGAGCTTTTTGACCGGCACGAGCTCCATTTTCGAACCGATTTTCTCCGCTTTTGCTTTGGCGTCTTTATAATTCGCTTCCGGAACGAAAAATATTTCGGCCTTCTCCCGCTCCGCAGCGACGATCTTGAACTGGACGCCGCCGATCGGCCCGACGGTGCCGTCCTCCGAGATCGTGCCGGTTCCGGCGATGCGGTGTCCTTTCGTTAAATCCCCGGGCGTCAGCTGGTTGTAAATTTCCAGCGTAAACATCAGTCCCGCCGAAGGACCGCCGATCTCCGTATCGGCAAAAGTGACTTCTTTCGCCTTGTCCGCCGCCTCCACTTTCAGCACTTCCCCGACGCTCACGCCCAGCCCCGCTTTGCGTATGCCTTCCGCATCGACGATCTGAACCAGCTCCACCTGCTCCTCGACCGTTTTTCCATCCCGCGAAAGCTGCACGGGAACGATGTCCCCGGGCTTTTTCCCTTGAAGCGAAGGGGCCAGATCCTCAAACCGTTTCACCGGCTGGCCGTCCACCGCGCGAATAATGTCTCCGGACAGGAAGTTGCCTTTCGGTTCGCTTTCTTTGGACAGTCCGATAATAAAAACATACTGGGACACCACGTCGTATTTCACCCCGGCTTTGCGGTAGGCCGCCATCACCGCGCTGGACTGCGAACTGCTCATATAATAGCGCTGCTCCGTCTCATATTCCGCATCGTTGCGATCCGGCTCCTTGCGGACCACTTCGGCATCCTTGTTGAACGGGGATGTGGCGAGCATCCACAAATTGGCGTAGCTGACGGATACCGTCGTTAGCATAAAAGCGCCTTTCTCCTCCTTATCCCCCGACTCGATGCTGACTATCGGTTTAACCTCCTCGGCGGTCCCCGGCTGATTGATCATGTACGGCGTATTCATAAAAACGACCACATATACGATCACGGCCATCGTCAGGACGTATAGCCCCGCTTTTATCGCTATGGATCTTGATTGACGCATGATTCGCTCTCCCTTCATGACGCGGCGGCAGACGGTTGATGGCCGGACGGGCGTAGCGCCCGGCCGCAAACGGCTAGTCTGCATTTCACGGCTGCTGCATAGCATGTACTATATGATCTACTTATGAAGAAGGTGAATCCGAATGAACTTAAAAAGCTTCGCCGGCAGCCGCGCTTCCACCGCTTTCACGGGGCTGCTGGCCGTTCTGCTTGTCGTGTGCGTCGTATATGCTCCGGGCGAAGCGTTTAAAGCCTCCGGACAGGGACTTTCTATCTGGTGGCACATCGTTTTTCCCGCTTTGCTCCCGTTCGTGATGTTATCGCAAATGCTCCTCGCAGGCGGATTCGCCCACGGCATCGGCACGCTGCTTGAACCTTTTACGCGCAGGCTGCTCGGTCTTCCCGGCTCCTTCGGCTGGGTGCTGCCGCTTGGCATGACCGCCGGCTTTCCGGCCGCCGCCGATACGGCGGCAACTTTATTCAAGCAGGGTAAAATCTCCGCAAACGAAGCGGAACGAATCGCCGGTGCGGCCCATTTTTGCAGCCCGATGCTGCTGGTGATCGTCATCGGCGCCGGTTTTTTCGGCCGCCCCGAATTCGGCTTGCTTCTGCTCGCCGTGCACTGGGCCGCCGGACTGGCCGCCGGGGTCACGCTGCATGTTCTTTGGCGGGATCGTACCCCGGCCCGGAACGCCGCGGAACCGTCCGCTTCGAACAGCTGCAGCCGGCGCCGCTCGTCCCGGCTTCGCCAGGCGCTCCGCAATACGGAGCGTGCCCGCCAGGAGGACGGCCGCAGCCTCGGCAAGCTGCTTGGCGATACCGTGACTTCCGGCGTGCAAACGCTGATGATCACCGGCGGCTACATGCTTATTTTTTCGATCCTGATTCATGTCATACTCCTGGCTTTGCCGGGAACTTTTTTTTCCGTCACCGTCAAAAGCCTGCTGGAGGTTCACCTCGGCTCGTACGCCATGTCCCGGCTGTCTTCCCCGGCGCTGCCGCCGGCGGTATTCACCGCCCTGCTGGGCGCCGCCCTCGGTTGGAGCGGTTTATGCGCCTACCTTCAGGTCCGGGCGATTCTCGGGCCGGCCGGAATTCGCGAACGTTTTTTCCTGCTGAACCGCCTGCTGCATGGAGCTTATGCGTACGCCATTACGCTGCTACTGTGGAAGCCGCTTAACGGCTGGCTGCCCGGCGCCTTTCCCGCCTTTGCCTTTGCCCAGGAAGGACAAACCGGCACAGGACACGACACCCCGGCGGCCTGGCTGCCGACCTGGCAGCAAGCGTTCGGGGTGATGGGATGGCAGCTATGGATGCTGGCGCTGTTAACGCTCGGATTCGCTACCATTGCGCTCGTATGGAGCCGCCGGAGCGAACGTTAATTTTTGCCCGTCCGGCCGGCGAATTTATGCTGCAGCGCCAGTTCTACTTCCGGCGGCACAAGGTCGCTGACGTCTCCGTGAAAGCTGGCGATCTCCTTGACAATGCTGGAGCTTAAATAAGAATATTTCGGATTCGTCATCATAAAAATCGTCTCCACGTCGCTGTTCAGCTTGTGATTGGTTGACGCGAGCTGGAGTTCGTATTCGAAATCGGTGACGGAGCGGATGCCGCGCACGATGACGTGAGCCTGCTTGAGGCTCATATAGTTGACGAGCAGGTCGCGGAAACTGTCGATCTCCACGTTCGGCAAATGTCCGGTGGCCTCGGTCAACAGTTGTTTTCGTTCTTCTACCGTAAACAACGGGTTTTTGCTTAAATTGTTCAGCACCGCCACAATCAGCTTGTCGAATTGGCGCGAAGCCCGTTGAATGATGTCCATATGCCCTTTGGTTACCGGATCGAAGCTGCCCGGATAGACGGCGATTCGCGGATGATTATTTCCTGGTTCTTTCATGCCTTTTGTTCCTCTCCAATCTTAGCGGTTAGACCGCGCTGGTTTCTCGTTCGTAATCATAAACGGATACGGCCGTTTCCCCGTATTCCGCCTTGCGGCGCTGCGTAAAGTTTCCAAACCGTTCCGGATACGCATAGGAGGATTCGTACTCCAGAACGATCGTAGCCCCTTCCTTCAGCAGCTTAAGCTCGTCCATTTGCTCCATCAGCTTATCTCCGTGCTTTAGCCGGTAAGGCGGGTCCAGAAATACCAGATCAAAGGCGGCTTCGCGTTTGGCCAAAGCTTTCAGCGCTCTTTCCGCATCGTTTTTGTACACCTCGGCCCGCTCCGTCAGCCCGGTTGCCTGCAAATTGGCGCGGACGGTTTCAATGCTTTTGTACTCTTTGTCGATAAATACGGCCTTGTCCATGCCGCGGCTCAGCGCTTCGATGCCGAGGCCCCCTGTGCCGGCAAACAGATCCAACGCCGCTCCTCCTTCAAAGTAAGGACCGATGATGCTGAACACCGCTTCCTTCACTTTATCCGTCGTGGGCCGCGTCCCCATACCGGGAACCGCCTTAAGCGCCCGGCCCCGGGCGCTGCCCGAAATGACTCTCATGAATATTCACACCCTTATGTATGCCTGAAAATTCCTGTCGATATCGTACCACAATCCGCCGCGGATTGAAAAATCAATAGATCATAATTTTTTTCTTCGTGAGAGGTATATAATCGTACTTCCCGGACACAATTGTAGTATCGACATCACCAAATGTCGTAGACAACCGCGGAGAAGACTTACGTTTCCCCATAAGCTCTTCGTCCGGTTTCTCCTCTCCCATGATGGGGCCCTCGCAAGGGGGCCCCGATTTTTTTATGATCACGGCAGAAAAACTCCCCATTTTATAACTCGACTTTCGCAGAATGAAACACATTCATTTTTCGAGATTTTATGTTAGTCTAAAGAAAGAAATAGATGGAAGAAGGTAATTGGTTATGAGAAAGTACTTTTTAAAAACTTCCCGCATAGCTTTTTCCCACTGGGATAATAATGACATTGACTTGGCATATACACTATGGGGAGATCCAGCTGTCACAAGATACATTTCTGCAAATGGCTTGTTTTCACTCGAACAAGTTAAAGATAGATTGAATAAAGAAATGAATATGCAGAAGGAATTCCAAGTTCAATACTGGCCTCTTTTCAGTCTAACAAACGAAGAATTCATTGGTTGTTGTGGCCTGCGCCCGTACGCCATAGAAAAAAATATTTGTGAGATTGGAGTACATCTTAAAAGTAGTCATTGGGGGAGCGGCTATGCAACAGAAGCCGTAAATGCTGTTATTCAATATGCCTTCGATATAAAGAAAGTTGATAACTTATTTGCAGGCCATAACCCCAATAACGAAGCTTCTAAAAAAATGTTATTGAAGTTAGGTTTCAAGTATTCGCATGACGAATTTTATGAACCGACAGGTTTATACCACTCTTCTTACTTTTACAAGTAACTTTTCCTTAAATGAAAGCCCCTTGATGCACCTGTATTCAGATCGGGGCCTTTCTCAAAAGAAAAAGCACCCGAAGGTGCTTTTAAATGTATACTAATAACCCATCATGCCAATTTCGCTTATATTAACCAAGTTCCCTCCATTATTGGCGGTTATTCTAAGTCTATATTTATTATACGGGGTTGCGTTCTGGAACGAAAACTCTTTGGTGATATCCGGGTTCCAGTCCGTAACATTGCTCTGAGTATCTAACACTACCCATTCTTGACCATCATATGCTTCAAAAAACCAAGAGTTCGGTGATTGTACAAAGCCGTGATTTGGATCATTTTGTTTCATACGAATCGAGTATTTATTAACTACTTTTGCATCAAAAAACTCGTATTGAATCCAACCTGACTTTTCACCATTTGCGGATTCCCAAGGAAAACAACTGTTGTCGAAAGCATGGAACGGCTGCGTATCATAATATGTGTCATAGCTGCTTGCCGCAGCAACCCCATACTGATCGCTATTCGAAGTCATTGCATGGATTAATGAATCGTTATTTTCTACACTGCAAACATCAATAGGAGTATTTATCGGATTGTTTATAGGAGTATCGCCATTTTCACCATCGCCCCCATCGTACTGCCACGGAGATCCATTATTGATTATGATCGGAACACTCCCAAGCGAACCAAATACAAACCCTGATGCAACGAACGTTGCATCGTCACCCCCAGCAACAAATGCACCGGAAAAAGGTCTGTCCTCGCAATTCGATAATTTACCCCCAAAAGAGACGTGATAGGTCGCTGTTTCAAGTGGGGATAAAGTTACATCCACACCTGGAACAAGGCTGGAAGAAACTCCATTATATGAGGAGCCTGCCTCCGCAAATGAACTTCCATCGTAACGGTTTAGCTCTAATTTTACGCTAGAGCTTGAACGGTTTAGATTTGTTATGTTCAGTGATAGCTCTAAGGTATGTGACTGATCACAAAAAGTATTTGCTGGAATCGAAAACGCTAAGGATGAACTTTTAGAACCCTCTGCTGAGACGGGTGTCACAATGGAAAACAACAGATAAAAGACAACCATCAATCCAGAAATACACTTTCTCCTAATCATCAAAAAACATCACTCCCCCAATACGGATATATGTTAATTATCGGCAATTAAATTCCAAATTTTAGGACTAGTTCTAGTTTGTGTTGAGTTGGTTTTCACGTACGGGCTACTAGGAAGAGGGGATATCCCACGAAATGCAAAAGCTTTTGCAGTTGATCCCAGCGGGCCGTCCCTCTTCCCATAAAAAACGATAAACCCGGTTTTCAGCGTCAACTCCACCAGTCATTAATATGCAGAGAGAATTCCAAGTTCAATATTGGCCTCTTTTCAATCTTACAAACGAAGAGTTCATCCTTCTTCGGATCGCGCTTTCACTAATTCCAGCCGGAAGAAATCACCAGTAAAAAAGAAAATCCGCTGCCGCCGCATCGGATTGATTTACTTGATTCTTTTCAGTTCTGCTTCCTGCTGGATAGAGCGAGTAGAGAGCAGTTCAATGATTTTATGCTGGTTCTCCAGGACGGATTCCATTTTCATCACTCGTTCGTTGGTGTCCAACACTGCACGTTTAATTAAATGTTGATCCTCTTTGATTTCTCGAATGTCCTGATTGATTTTTTGAATGTCTTGTGTGATTCCTTGAACGTCCTGTTTGACTCCTTGAACTTCCAGTTTCATTCCTTGAACTTCCTGTTTCATTCCTTGAACTTCCTGTTTGACTCCTTGAACGTCCTGTTTCATTCCTTGAACTTCCTGTTTGATTCCTTGTACGTCCTGTTTGACTCCTTGTACGTCCTGTTTCATTTCTTTCTGTTCAGCTTCAATCTTATCAAGGCGCTCATTCATTGGAGCCAATTCTTCTTTGATAACGGACCGCAACAGTTCAGTTAAATCATTTTCCATAAGTTCCGCTCCTTCAACTTTATGAGGATATTGTACCAGAAGCGTTCTTCAATCTCTACTTGTTTTCAATTGAATTGATGACTAAATCCGCAAATATCGTCGTTGCCTACATTCGATCATAGATATTATCAATGCCAATAATATAAATATCGACATTGATCAATCGTTCGCTTTTTTCTACAGTGGTAATAACTATACAAGAGGAGGAAACTATCATGTTTGAACCAGTGCTTACAATCACTTCACTGAAGACTCCCGATGAAGCTCGTGCATTCAAAACACTTAACGAAGAATGGATCACCCGCGTCTTCGCCATCGAAGATGCGGACCAAGTTATCCTAGATAATCCGGTAGAGAACATCGTAAACATAGGTGGGGATGTACTTATTGCGCGTGCAGGAGATTCGATCGTAGGTTGCGTTGCACTTGTGCCGAGCGGAGCTGGGGTGTTCGAGCTCTCGAAGATGAGCGTGAAACCCGAGTCGAGAGGACACGGATACGGACGGAAGATAGTCCAGGCCGCTATTAACCGTGCACGAGATCTTGGCGCAGAATCTCTCTTTTTGGGCAGTAGCACCAAGCTGCCAAACGCCGTTCATCTTTATGAATCGGTGGGGTTCAAACATGTTCCAATCGAGCAAATCGGGCCAATGCCATATGTAAGAGCAGATGTGTTTATGGAGTTGAAACTAACAAGCAGTTAATGAACTAAAGAAAATATTAGTTTAATCATGTAGCGGAAAACCAAGACATATTTCACATCTTAGTTTTCCGCTTTTTGTTGCCGCAAAATTTCAAAATTGACCGGAACGGGCAATTATTTATTTCAGTTCCTGCGCCGACTTTTGAACTTCGGAAAGCGGGGCGCCGGAATTATTGCCGCCGACAATAACGATGGCGTCATCGTATCGTCCGAACAGCTTTCCCAGATCCTCGTCGTCTTTACTATTGAGAAATACAACGTAAGCCTCCTGCTTGTCGCTGCCCGGGTAAACTTGAGATATGGATATGGAGCCTTGGCCCTCTCCAATCGGATACGTATAGGTTTTTCCAGGGATCAAATTTGTCTTAGCTCCTTTGGGCGTTGAATAGACGGCGGCCGCTTCCTTCGGCAAAGTAAAAGTCAGCTTGCCGTTGGTTACTTTCATATTATCTGTAAACAGCGTTTTAGCTAATTTTGTAGAACCTTCATCCCATGCAAAATCATCATTATATTTGTTGTTCCCTTCCGGTACAGGGTCCGGATCGGTCACTTCTTTCCCGGTACTGACGCTAACAAGCTTCTTGCTTTGATCCCAATCGACTTTTGCCCCGAGCGCTTCGCTAACAAACCGAAGCGGCACGTAAGTGCGCTCATGCTGCAGCCGGGCGGGAACATCCAATGTTACGACGGTTTCTCCGACTACAACTTGCGTGCTGTTAATATTCATGCTCATCTTTTTGTCCCCTAAAGAGGTAATGACCGTCTGATTCATGATAGATCCGGACACGGTTTTCTTAAACCCTACCTCCGCTCCAAGCGCCTCGCTGACAAACCGTAAAGGGATCATCACCCGGTTATCTTCATAGTATGGCTGGGCATCCGGAAAAGAGACCGTCTTCCCGTCAACCTGAACGGTTACATTGACCTTAGCGGCGGAAGCTAAAGATACGGCGAAACCAAACCCCATCGTAATAGACATCAAGAGTAAAATCATTCTTTTTCTTAAAATCATATAGTCATCTCCAATTCATATTCCCTCAATTATAATCCAATCGCTATTTTCCTACAATTCATATAAACTCCCATTTCAGTTAGCCGCGCTTTATCCGGCAAAACAAACAAACCGCTCAAGGTACGAGCGGCTTTCAATTATGTATTGACTTCAACCAAACAGCCCTTTGGAAGTGGTGAACCTTATCTAACAACTATAAGGCCCACCACAGTAAGGTACTCCTAGTAGTGATGCTTTTTGTGCTTTTCGCATTTAACTACTGCCGTTTGCCCGGGTTTGAGAATCACAACAATAACCTTTTTATGATGACGTCTCATAGGGTGCTCCTCCCTTCGAACAAGAGCTAATTTATTTTATGTAAATCGCCGAATATTGAATTTGGACTAATAAATCAATGAAAATGTCCTATTCAAAGCCGATCGTGCGCAAAATGGCAGCCTAGTCTATTTTTACACCCTTCTCGTGATCGGTCCATAAAAAAAATCGTACTTAAAGGCGGGACCCTTTAAGTACGATAAGGCAAGGCTGTTATTCAAGAATCCAGTCGGGATTGGCCGCTTTTTCTATTTTGGTCGAAGTACGGCCTTCGCTTCCGAGATAATGTTTTTCGACGGGTTTTAAATGCTCGTCAAGGGAATAAACAAGCGGTGTTCCGGTTGGAATATTGACATCGACGATCGCTTCGTTGCTGATATTCTCCAAATATTTGATGAGCGCTCGCAAGCTGTTGCCGTGGGCCGCAATGATGACTTTTTTACCGGATTTAATTTGGGGTACGATTTCCTTTTCCCAGTAGTCCTCGACCCGAATGCCCGTCTCCTTCAAACTTTCGGTTAACGGGAGGAATCGCTCTGGAACGTCGCGGTATTTGGGGTCATTGCGCGGATTTCGCTCATCTTCGGCGGTGAGAGCCGGAGGGAGAACATCATAGCTGCGCCGCCATTTCATCACCTGTTCCTCGCCATATTGGCGGGCGGTCGTCTCTTTGCTTAAGCCCTGAAGGGCGCCGTAATGCCGCTCGTTGAGGTGCCAAGTTTTGTGGATCGGAATCCAGAGCAGGTTCATTTCATCGAGGATATAGTCCAATGTTTTTATGGCACGTTTCAAATAAGAGGTAAACCCAATGTCAAATTCGAATTTCTCCCGTTTCAGCAGCTGCCCTGCTTCCTTCGCTTCCATAACGCCTTTTTCAGATAGATCGACATCGGTCCAGCCGGTAAACAAATTGGATTTATTCCATTCGCTTTCACCGTGTCTAACAAGCACTAGTTGATGCATGTACTTTCCCCTCCTTTTTCCTTTCTCTGCTTCAAACATACTCTCCTTTCCGCACAGTTGCAAATTTTTGCGGACTGCGTCCATTCGGCCTCGGTATGCATATCGCTGCACGACCAGGGCAACCTAACTTTGGTTCAATCACCAACCTATATCTTTTAGAGGAGGATTCTCATTTTATGTACAGTAATGTAAGTCAACAGCTTCGCGAAATCGAGCAAACGATGCGCCAATTGGAGCAGCAAACGCGCCAAGCTACGATGATGTATCAGCAAATGCTGCAGCAGGAGCAGCATAATGCGATGCAGCTTGAAGAGCTGGCGCAGCGCGAGCGCAGAGCGTCGCAATCGATCCAAAACGCGCTTCAGGGCCATCAAACGGCGGTGCAGTCCTATCAGCGCGTAGTCCAAATCTGCAGCCAGTTGGAAAACAGCATTCACTCGATGAACGCTGGCGCAAACTTCGGCCAAGCCGGAATCGGGCAAAGCTCGTACGGCGTTCAGCATATCGGAGCATCCGGCTACAATCCGGGAAGCGTAGGAAGCTTCGGCGCTTCCGGCATCAGCCATTCGATTTCCGGTTCTTCAGGCTTCAGCAGCGGCATTTCCTCTGCTTCCGGGATCGGCAGCGGCATTGGCAGCATGTCTGGGGCGTCCGGCATCGGCAGCGGAATCTCCTCTGCTTCCGGCAGCGGCATTGGCAGCGCTGCGTCCGGAGCATCCGGCTCCGGCTCCGCCTCGACGGCTTCCGGCGGCCATATGCGCGGATTTCAGTAATTTCAAAAAGAACAAGCCGTCCGGTGCGGACGGCTTGTTCTTTTTCGCGCTCTCCCGCCCTATGTTATAATGGGAATTAATTCATTTGTTGGAGGACGCTTATGAGCAAGTTTATTCTGTTTTTTGCCTTAACCTGGTTGACCGGAAGTCCGATTGTCGCCATCGTGATTTTGCTCCTCATTTTCTATTTCCTGGACCGGCGGTTTATCGGCATTTTCCCCAGCGTAACAAAGCCATTCAAACGTTTACGCAGCATCTCCCGTTTGCGGCAGCAGCTTGCGCTAAGCCCTTTTGACGTTTCTTCCAAACGCGAGCTTGCCCGTCTGCTGCTGGAACGAAAACGATATCGCGAAGCCTTCGGGCTGCTTGAGGATGTCAAGTCGTCCTCGGAAACCTCAGCCGAGTTTTGGAGCGATCTGGGTACGGCTTCATTGGGGCTGGGGCAACTTGAGGAAGGCGAAGAACAAATGCTTCGCGCGCTTTCTCTAAATGATCGCGTCAAATACGGACAGCCCTATCTTCAGCTCGCCTCCGCCTTTCGCGACAAGGACCCGCAAAAAGCGCTGGAGTACGCGGCCAAATTCGGGGAAATCCAGTCCTCCTCCAGCGAAGCCTACTATTTGCTCGCCGGCCTTTATCAGTCGCTCGGACGCAAGGAGGAAGCAAGACAGGCGCTCAATGAATCCATCGCCGTTTACCGCAGCTTGCCGAAATACAAAAAACGGCAGGAACGCAAGTGGGCGCTGCGCAGCCTGATTAAACGAAGCACTTTGAACTAAAACGCTTTGAACTAAAACACCGGATTAGAAAGACCGCCAGAGCAGATTTCTCCGGCGGTCCTTCAATATCCTAACCTATATTTCTGTGCCCGCAAAGATTTGCCGGAATCCCGTTGAAGACAAATTCCTCGAAATGCAAAAGTGCAGTTCGATAACGCCCAAATGCCCCGGAAATAGTTTATCAAATGCAAAACTGCAGTTCATTTTCGATTAAAACAGTCTTTTTTATCAAACTGCGCCAAAACAGATGCATTTTTGCATTTCAATCGTCCCAAAGCAGGTGAATTCCTTCAAATGGAATGCACTTTTGCAGTTGATCCACACAGACCGTAAATAACTGCTCTCCGAGAATTAATCCTCATTCTCCTCGTCCACATTGTACACGCAGCGGAAACGCTCTTCGCCGTAAGGGCCGCCGCCAAGTCCGGTAATTTGAAAGCCGATGCTGCGGAAAAACTGGGCCCCCTCTTCGTCCGTGACCGAGGCGATGCTTTCCGGATTGGCATGAGACAAAGCCAGCAGCACCAATCCCCGGCCATACCCCTGCATCCGGTTCTCGGGCCGCACGACGAGATGAATGATTTCCAGCACGCGTGAGTCATTGACCCGAAAACCGATCAGCCCAACGACTTCGCCTTCGTCCTCATAACCGTACAATTGGCCGGCGCCGGAGCGGTACAGCGCTAGCGCCTCCTCCAGCGCATCGGGCTCCAAAACGACGGCGTATTCCAGCAGCTCGCGGATTTGCGGCTCGTCCACCCGCGAATTTATTGGTTTGAACATGCGGCCTCCTTGATTTCCGTATGCCCGTCATCGTAGCCGACGACAACCGTATCGGCAATTCCGACGAATAAACCGTGATCCACGACGCCGGTTATCGCTTTTAATTCCTCGGCCAGCACGGCCGGGTTTGCGATTTTGCCGAACGCGGCGTCTACGATATAGTTTCCGTTGTCGGTGACATACCGCTCCGCTCCCCGCATCCGCGTCTCAAACGGAACGCTGTAGCGTCTTTCGAGTTGCTTCAGCGTCCATTCATAGCAAAACGGCACAATTTCAATCGGCAGCTTGAATTGCCCCAGATGCGGCACGATTTTCCCGCTGTCGGCAATCACGATAAACCGTTCGCTATTCATGGCGACCAGCTTTTCGCGCAGCAGCGCGCCGCCGCCGCCTTTGATCAGCGAGAGCCCCGGGTCAACCTCGTCCGCCCCGTCGATGGCGATGTCCAGACGATCGACTTCGCCGGCCTGAAGCAGCGGAATATTATATTTTACGGCGAGCTCCTCCGAAGCGTTGGAAGTGGCGATAGCGCGGATGCGCAGTCCCTCGGCGACCATTTGGCCGATTTTCTCAATCGCGTAGTAGGCCGTGGAGCCGGTTCCAAGCCCTACCTTCATCCCGTCCTTAACCCACTCCGCCGCGCGGTACCCCGCCGCCTGTTTTGCATTCATATGATTCCCCTCCAAAAAATAATGGCCCTAACGCCTATGTAATACCTGTCCATTCATTCATGACACTCGCTTTTAATCATACCAAAAAAGCCCGCACAATAGAACAGCGGAGGCGATTTCCGCTCCGCTGTCCAGGCGCGAACCATATGGAGTTTAACCTTGATGCAGCGGCCGCGGCGCTTTCGTGGACCGGGAGACTCCGCCGCGCCCCGAATGGGGTTTAACCATCAGCAGAAGCAGCAGCATCCCCGCCAAAGCCACCCCCGCGATGGCAAAAAACATCGTCATATGCCCCCGCTTCATCAGCAGCGACATCACCGGCGGCCCGGCCGACACCCCGATAAAACGCATGCTGCTGTAGAGGGAAGTGATTGTGCCGCGCATTTCTTTGTCTATGCCTTCGGTAATCAGCGCGTCCTGGCTGGGGAGCACCATGCCGATCCCCGTGCCGCAAACGATCAGACAAGCGATGACGAAATAAATGTTATTGAAAAATCCGATGCCGAAGAGGGCCCCTGTAGCGAGCACCAGCCCCGCCACTCCCAGCCACTTCATGAGGATTTTGTTTTTCCCGATCTTTTTCCCGGTCAAATACGAGGCGAGGCATAAAGCGGCCAGCGGAACGGCCAGCACCAGACCTTTGATTACGCCGTTCAACCCGTGCTTGACTTCCAACTGCTCCGACAAGTAAAAAAGGACGCCGAACAGCAAAAACATGCAGATACCGCCGATGGCGAAAATGGCAAACAGCCACCGCCCCTTCAGCTTGAGTACTTCCTTGACCGCGCGCAAAAACTCGGGCAGCGGCTTCGCGTTGTCCCTTTCCTTCGGTTCCTTGACCGAAAACAGGACGAGCAGCAGCGAAATCAGGCAAAGCACCGGTATCGCCAGCAGCGGCACGTACCACATCCAAGCGCCCAAAAGCGCGCCAAGAATCGGGCTGAGCACCTTGCCGAACGTATTTGACGTTTCGATGACGCCGAGGTTATGGCTAACCTCCTCCTCGTCTTCGAACAGGTCGCCGACGAGCGGCAGCACGATCGGAAAGGCCCCCGCGGCTCCGATTCCCTGCAAAAAACGCCCGGCCAAAATCAGCCAATACACGGCGATGCCATCGGCAAACCAATCGGCAACGCCCGACACGGCGCCGCCGATCCCGGCAAGGATCAGGCTGGGAATGATGATCGCTTTGCGGCCGAATTTATCCGACAGATAACCGGCCACGGGGATCAACAAAATCGCGACAACCGCATACACCGTAATCAGCATGCTGACCTGAAACGAAGTGACGCGGAGCGCACGGGCAATTTCCGGTAAAATCGGGATCAGCATGGAATTTCCCAGCGTCATGATGAGCGGTATCGAAGCCAACGCAATCAAATCGCCTTTTTTGCTAACCATAAGGTCATCCGCCGTCCTTCCGTATAACGTATATAACCGACCCGGTTAGTGTATTAATTTACGGCGAAATTATACCTGCTAAAGGGTTACTCCGTTTTTGAAAATGGCAATCTCCCGAAATCCGTTTTTCTCGTTATTAACCAACCTGCCGCTGGCGATATCGATAATGAAGCCGAGAAATTCGTCCAGCACCCGATCCGGATCCCCTTCCTCAACCAGAACGCCGGCATTGTAATCGATCCAATGCGGTTTTTCGCGATACAATGCCGAATTGGTCGATACTTTTACCGTCGGCACAAATGTGCCGAACGGGGTGCCGCGGCCGGTCGTGAACAGAACCAGCTGGCATCCCGCAGCCGCCAGCGCCGAAGCCGCAACCAAGTCGTTGCCGGGCGCGCTTAGTAAATTGAGGCCTTTCGTTTTCAGGCGTTCGCCGTACCGAAGAACGTCATTGACCGGAGAAATTCCCGACTTCTGCGTACAGCCCAGCGATTTATCCTCCAGCGTCGTAATGCCTCCCGCTTTGTTGCCCGGCGAAGGATTTTCGTAAACCGGCTGCTTGTAATCGAGAAAATATTGCTTGAAGTCATTAATCAGTTCCACGATTTTGCCGAATACCTCTTCATCCTTGGCGCGTTCCATCAAAATCGTTTCGGCCCCGAACATTTCCGGCACCTCCGTCAGCACCGTCGTCCCGCCCTGGGCCGCCATATAATCCGAAAGGCGCCCCAGCAGCGGATTGGCCGTAATCCCCGACAGCCCATCGGAACCCCCGCATTTCAGCCCGATGTTAAGCGCGGACAGCGGAACGGTCTCCCGGCGGTCTTCGCGCGCGGCCTCATAAATCTCTTTAAGCAGCCGTACTCCTTCGCCAACCTCGTCGGACACTTCTTGCGAGACAAGAAATTTTACCCGGGAAGCGTCGTAATCGCCCAAAGCCTCTTTAAATTCGCTCATCGTGTTGTTTTCGCAGCCTAATCCCAGGACCAGCACGCCCCCGGCATTCGGATGTTTTACGGCGTCGGCCAGCATCGTCCGGGTATGGACATGGTCGTCGCCAAGTTGAGAGCAGCCGTAATTGTGCTTCAGAACAAGCGCGTTCTCAAACGGCAGGGTCGAGCCGACTTCCTGGATAAAAGCGGACAATATCAGGTCGGCCACCCCGTTCACGCACCCCACGGTCGGCACGATCCACAGCTCATTGCGGATGCCTACGCTGCCGTCCTTTCGTTTGTACCCCTCAAAGCTTCGATTCTCGAAGGAATACGGATTGGGCGCGATTTTTGGAGTGTATCTGTAATCCTCCACGCCCGTCAAGTTCGTTTTCGTATTATGCGTATGCACGTGGCTGCCGGGGGCGATGTCCCGTGTGGCATGGCCGATCGGATAGCCGTATTTGATCACATTTTCGCCGTTAAAAATCGGGGTGAGCGCAACCTTATGCCCCCGTCCGATCGCTTCCGTCAATTCGATGTCGCGCCCGTCGACGCTGAGCGTTTCGCCGGGGGTGTAATCCCGAAGCGCAACGGCCACATTGTCTCGTTCGTGAATCCGGATATACTCTTTCATTCGCAGCCCCTCCCGGTCATTGCTCGGCACCGGCGGATGCCCCAAGCAAATCTTCCAGCGCCCGTACCATACCTGCCGATTCGATATGATATAAATCTTCCGCCAATTGGCCGGCCAGCCCGTTCACCTCGTTCAAATCCATGCCCCAGCGTTCCTTCGAGGCAAGAACCTCGGCCACAAGACGCCGGACGGCTTCACGGGAACCGTCGCAAACCCGCCACAATGCGGCAAATTGATCCAGCACATCCCGGTCGTCCGCAAGCTCGATCGGCTCCCCGCCGCGTTTTCCTTTGTAGAACGCCAGCAGCGCGGCGAACGCAAACGTAAGCTTCCTTGGCAATTTCCCCTGCTCTTTGGAATAGGTTAGCAATGTCGGCAGGTCCCGGGTTTTGAATTTGGACACGGAATTCAGCGCAATGCTCATTAAGTAATGGCGGACAAAAGGATTGCGGAACCGTTCAAGCACCGCCGCCGCGAACGACTGCAGTTCCTCCTTCGGCAGCTCCAGGGTGGGAATGATTTCGTCATAAATCAGCGACTCTACGAATTTTCCGACGACCGGGTGATCGACGCTTTCGCCCACCGTGTCTAGCCCGTAAAGGTAAGCCACCGGGGTTAAGGCGGTATGCGCCCCGTTCAGTATTCTCACTTTGCGGGTCCGGTACGGAGTCATATCGTCCACCACCAGCACTTGCAGTCCCGCAAGCTCCGCCGGAAATTCCTCCTTGATCCATTGCGGCCCCTCGATCACCCACAGATGGAACTGCTCCCCCACAACGACAAACCGGTCCTCATACCCCAGCTCTTCCGTAATTTCCCCGATCCGTTCCTTCGGATACCCCGGCACAATCCGGTCGACCAGGCTGCAGCAAAACGTGTTGGCTTCATGCAGCCAGTTTACAAAATCGGCGCCCAGGTTCCAAAGTTCGGCATACTTCAGCACGATCGCTTTCAGCTCATCGCCGTTGCGGTCGATAAGTTCGCAAGGAATGATAATGAAGCCTTTGGACCGGTCGCCGCCAAAGTATTGGTAACGGCGGTGCAACAACGCGGTCAATTTGCCGGGATAGCTGGATTGCGGCTGATCCTCCAGCCGGTCCGCCGGGGCAAAAGCGATCCCCGCCTCCGTCGTATTGGAGATAATAAAGCGCAGATCGGGATTTTCCGCCAGTTTGGCATAAGCCTCGTATTCGCTGTAGGGATTGATGCCCCGGGCCACCGACTCGATCAATGAATGCTCCCGGACAGGGCGTCCCTCCTTCATCCCTTCCAGATAAACGGTATAAAGTCCGTCCTGCTCGTTCAGCGCCTCGGCCAGCCCGGCCGGCAGAGGTTGGACGATTACTACGTTTCCGTTAAAACCGGTTTTCTTGTTCATGATATCGATCTGCCAATCGACAAAAGCCCGCAAAAAGTTGCCTTCCCCAAACTGCAGCACTTTCGCCGGACGAACAGCGCGCCCCGGCGCCATAGCTTGCGTTAATCGATTCATCTTAAAACTCCTCCATCGCATCAGACTATAAGATCATTCGAATATATATTGATTCATAATTGCACACGTTAACATATTAACAAACTATTAAAGTAAATCAATCGAATCATCAATATGTTCACAAATTATGCACACGTTAAAATAGACCGGCGATTGGACGACCGGTTACAGCTAAGCAACCGGTCCAACCTAAAGTTAAATCGCCTCCAGCCCAGCCGGCTTAGCGGTGGAATTCCGCCGCATCAGCTCCGTCTTCAGGAACAGCGTCTCTCCCGCGGCCGACGGATCGTCGATCAGCCGAAGCAGCTTACGCGCGCCCTCGGCGCTGATCTCTTCGATCGGCCGTTTAATGGTGGTCAGCGACGGCGTGGTGAACTGCGCAAACTCAATATCGTCAAAGCCGATCACCGAGATGTCCTCCGGCACTCTTTTTCCCCGCTCAAACGCGGCTTTCATCGCCCCGATCGCCATATCGTCATTGGCGCAGAACACGGCGGTGGGAGGCTGCTCGAGCTTAAGCAAATCCAGCATGGCCTGGAACCCGCTTTCCATATCATAACGCCCATGCACAAAATAATCGCCGACGATCGGAATGCCGCTGTCGATCAGCGCATTCAGCAGTCCTTCCCTTCTTTGCTGCGTCGACTTGAATCCCTCGACTCCTTCGATCATGGCGATGCGCGTATGGCCTGCGGCGATCAGATGTTTTCCCGCCGCGTACGCCCCTTCCTTGTCATCCGACAAAATATTGATAATCCGCGAATCCGCCACTTGGCGGTTCAGGACCACGAGCGGAATCTCCTGCTGCAGCACATGGTAAATAAACGCGTTGTCCGACTCGCTTTGACTCATCACGATAATGCCGTCAAACCGTTTGCGGTGGATCGAGGCATAATCCGCGTAATCTTCGATGCCGCGCGTAAACAAATTGTATTCGACATCGATCACCTGATTGACGCCGCTCATCGCGTCGGCAAAAAAGCTCGAGGAGGTCCCTCTTTTTAAACTGGTAAAAAACAGGCCGATCGTGTACGACCTCTGCATCACCAGGCTTTTGGCGTTGACGTTTGGCGTATAGTTCATTTGCGCCGCGAGTTCCATTATTTTACGTTTCGTTTCTTCCTTGATGAACGGGCTGTTGTTCAAAGCCCGGGATACCGTTGTATGGGATACGTTCGCCAGCTTGGCGAGATCTTTAATCGTTACTGTCATACGAATGAGCCCTCTCTTATCAAGCATCCTGTACTTGCCGTATTTTCTTTTAACAATAGCATAATCCGGGCAAGCAGATAAACGCCTCATAAGACTTGGGGAACACATTCACACATTTTTCTTATTTGCCGGCCGCTTGCAGCTCCTGTACGATCTGCTCGTGTTTTTTGTCCGTCAGTTTATACATGTAACCGATGACCAGCGCCGCCAGCGTTAAAGCCACCGCCGGATAGAGCAGCAGCAGTCCCTTGATGCCGACTAAAGTGCCCGCCTTCTGGGCCACATTGGGGACATACCCCACCAGCCAGAGACCGATCCCGGAAAGGAATCCGGACAGCGACTGCGCCAGCTTCCGCGAGAAGTTAAACAGCGAGTAGGTCGTTCCCTCTTTGCGTTCGCCGGACACCCATTCCCCGTAATCGATAATGTCGGAGACGAAGGCCCAGGTTACGCCGTTCGGAATGCTGATGCCGATAAAAGCTATGCTTGCGAGCACCGTAAAAACCACCACATTGGACGGCATAAAGAAGTTCAGCAGATCGGCGGCAACGCTGACGGCCATCCCGATCAAAGCCGTTTTCTTCTTGCCGAATTTAGCGACCAGCTTAGGCAGGAAAAGCACGCCGATAAAAGAAGAACCGATGATGATGAAGTTCATATAAGCCATGAGTTCCACATTGCCCAGGTTATATTCCGCGAAATACACCAGCATCGCCGATTTCAAGTTGTAGGCGGAAATCGTAAAAATCGTCATCAGCACCAAAACCAGCAGCGGTTTATTGGAGATGAAGGTGCGGACGATCGTCATGAAGGTCAGTTTTTCCTGCGGAGCCGCCTGC
The DNA here is from genome assembly GCF_900454495.1 of Paenibacillus macerans. Taxonomy (NCBI): domain Bacteria; kingdom Bacillati; phylum Bacillota; class Bacilli; order Caryophanales; family Paenibacillaceae; genus Paenibacillus; species Paenibacillus macerans. The sequence continues at coordinate 694,238 of NZ_UGSI01000001.1, read as the reverse complement.
TTTACGATCCGCTCCTTGGTTCCGCGGTAGCAAAAGAAGAAGGCAATGACTCCGATGACGGACATCAGTCCCATCACGACCGGATACCCGATTTTTTCGTTCGGGAAGCGGACGATCAGCGGCATGACGACAACGCTCGTCACAAACAACGCGCCCAGCGAGCCGGCCTGCCGGAAGGAAGACAGCGACGCCCGTTCTTTGGTGTCCTGCGTAATGGCCGCCCCCAAAGAACCGTAAGGAATATTTACGAAAGAATAGCCGATGCCCCAGATCATATAAGAGGCGTAAGCGTAAATCAAATTGCCGCCGGAAGAAAGTCCCGGGCTAATAAACGTCAGAACCGTCAGCACGGCGAGCACGAAGCTACCGTACAGCAAAAACGGTCTGAATTTGCCCCGGGGGCCGATTTTTTTGCGGTAATCGATGGAAGAGCCGACGATCGGATCGACAAAAGCGGCAAATAATTTGCTCACCAGAAAGATGCCCGCCGCCGCTTGCGAGGAAATCCCCGCGACGTCGGTAAAGTATTTCAACAAATACAATTGTCCAAGGTCAAACATGAATCCGTTTCCAAAGTCGCCCAAACCGTAGGAAATCTTCTCTTTTAATCCAATACCCCGATTAGGGCTCCCCGTGTTGTTCAGGGTTTCCGCTTGTTCAGCAACAGCCACTCCCATATGCTATCCTTCTTTCTATTTGTGTGAAAATAAATGTGAAAATATTCACTTGTAAATTTGCAGCGGGCGGTATTTTCCGGTTAAAGCGGCTTATTCGCAGCCTTTTGCCCTCTTTTGCGGTATTCACATTAGGGCAAAAGATAGCGGCAAAAGGCTTCGAACCGCCGCCCTTAACCCGGGAACGTCGCCATGGCCGGAAAAGCAAAATAGCGTTTGGCGTTTTCATAGCAAATATTTTGCACCATTTTGCCGAGCAGCTTCATATCATCCGGCGCTTCTCCCTGCTCCACCCAGTTTCCGAGCACCGCGCACAGCAATCTGCGGAAGTACTCATGCCGAGTATACGACAGAAAACTGCGCGAGTCTGTAAGCATTCCGACAAAGGCGGACAATACGCCCAAATTCGCCAGCGTCTTCATCTGCTCGGTCATTCCGTCGATATGATCGTTGAACCACCATGCTGTTCCAAACTGCATTTTACCGGGAACGCCGGATTCCTGGAAGCTCCCCATCACACTGGCGAGAACCGGGTAATCGTTCGGATTCAGAGAATAAAGAATCGTCTTGGGAAGCGCGCCTTCGCGCTCGAGTCCGTCGAGCAACGCCGCGAGCGGCTTGGCAATCGCCCCGTCATTGATGGAATCGTATCCCGTATCCGGTCCCAGACGGTTAAACATCCTCGTATTATTGTTGCGCAGGGCGTGAATGTGCAGCTGCATCGCCCAGCCGAGCTCCGCATAAAGCTTGCTCATATAGCGGAGGGTGTGCGATTTGTACATCGCTTCCTCTTCGGCCGTAACCTCTTCCCCGCGGAGCGCCTTGGCAAATATAGCGGCGGCTTCTCCGCGCGTCGCATCCTTATACGCAAGCACATCGATCGCGTGGTCGGATACCCGGCCCCCGGCCGAATGAAAGAAGCGGATACGCGCTTCCAGCGCTTTAAGCAACTGGTCGTAATCGGCGATGGTTTCTCCGCTTACGCCGGACAGCTTTTCGATCCACGGGAGGAACGTCGCGCGTTTGATCTCCAGCGCTTTATCCGGACGGAAACTTGGCAGTACAGCGGTTTCAAAACCGGCAAGCTCGCGGATCTTGAAATGGTATTCCAGCGAATCCGCCGGATCGTCCGTGGTGCAGACGACAGCCACCTTCGATTTCGTAATGAAGTCCCGAGCGCCGAACCCTTCGCCTTGCAGTTGACGGTTTACTTTCTCCCAAATCAGCGGAGCCGTCTCTTCACTCAGCAGCTCGTATACCCCGAAAAAGCGCTGCAGCTCCAGATGCGTCCAATGATACAAAGGGTTGCCGATCAAGGTCGGCACGGTGCGGGCCCAGGCCAAAAACTTATCGTAATCGCTGGCCGCGCCGGTGATACACTCTTCGTCCACGCCGTTTGCGCGCATTACCCTCCATTTGTAATGGTCGCCATAAAGCCAGGCCTCGGTAATGTTGGCAAACTGTTTGTTCTCATAAATTTCCTGGGGACTCAAGTGGCAATGGTAATCGATAATCGGCATGTCCTTGGCCCAATCGTGGTATAACCGTACGGCTGTTTCGGTGGAGAGAAGAAAGTTCTCGTCCATAAATTTCTTTACCACATCCGTATCCTCCCATTAAATATTGTTAACGTGAACAATTTGATTCAAAAAAAACAACTGCGCGCAGGTGAGGTGAGAAAAAAATCACATAATTGCCGGCAATATGGTCATCTCAACCCTTAAATGTTCACGTTACCATTATATTGTATCCGTTTTGTTTCCGCGCGCAAGATTTTATTTGCAATCTATTGTTACAGAACTATGAATTCGCGTACAAAAAACGGACAACCAAAATCTATAAAAGCTGAACTACTGATCGAACGGAAAGAGGCAGCCTTCCCCGTCGATTCCATATTTTCAACTTAAATAGATGGGTTGTCCGTTTGATTCTCATTATCGCTATCCCGCTTTCGAAAAACCGCTTTATCCCGCTTCAGACAGGCTGCCGCTCGCTCACGTAAAGGGCGGCGTCCTGGCCGGTAACAAACGGGCTGGGCTCGCCAAGCGAGTAGATATATAGAAGGTGCATCGCCCGCGTACAGGCCGTATAGAACAGCTTCCGCTCGCTCTCCCGGGAATACTGGCCCGCCGACGCGTCATAGATCAGTACGGCGTCGAATTCGACCCCTTTGGCCAAATAGGCGGGGATTACCTGCACCCCTTTTTCAAAACCGAGCGTCGTCTTCTTCACCAGCTTCGGCGGCGCGGGCAACAGCGGCTCCAGCGCCCGCTGGACCTCCGCGCTCTGCTCGGCCGTTTTGCAAATGACCGCCACCGACTCGTATCCTTCTTCCGCCAGGCGTTTCAATTCCTCCGCTATAGCCCGGAGCAGCCCTTCCCGGGTGTCCAGAACCGTTACGCGCGGACGCTCCCCGCTCCGGTTAAATGGAACGATGTGCTCTCCGCCCGGAACCATGCCCCGCGTAAATTCGACGATCTCCTTGGTGGAACGGTAGCTGCGCGTCAGCGAAATGACCTCGGTTTCCTCTGGACCGTACAGGTCCACCAAAAGGCCGGATTCCTGCAGCACGGAGCCGTGCGCGTAGATCGCCTGGTTGAAATCGCCCAAAGCCGTGATCTTGGCCCGCGGGAACAGCCGCTTCAGGAAAAACAGCTGAAATGCCGAATAATCCTGGGCCTCGTCGATGATGACATGGCGGATGGACGTATTGGATCTGAAGCCCAGGAGCAGCTCCTTCAGATACAATAGCGGCGTGATGTCCTCGTAAAACAGCTCCCCTTCGGCGATTTTCCGCAGCGTCTGGGAACAAATCTCATCCCAGCGCTCCGGCAAAGCTCCCGGATGCACTTCGCGGAACAAGGAAACGTCGCTGAACAGCTGCGTGTACAGCCGGGTCACATCGACGAAGCGCAGCGATTTCACCCATTTCCGCAGCGGCTTGAGCCGGTCGCTCACGACCATTTTGGCCAAGATCGTTTTTTCGTCCTCGTAGTCGCTGAAGGAATCTCCCTTCCCCTGATTTTTGCGGCGCATCCGCTGGTAAGCGCGCTGGTAATCCTCGGTGTCGAGAAGTTGAATCTGCTCCTCGACCCACGGCTGGTTCAGCTCGTTTTTGCCGAAAGCGGCCAGTTCTTTAAGCAGCCACTCCTTCAGCAGTTCGCAGCGGTTGCCGAGCCGGATCGCCGGATCGTAACCGTAAAATTGCGCGGCGATCGCCTCCGCGCCGATCACCTCGCGCCCTTGAAACCGCAGCGGCTTGAACTTCATCGCCTTCTTCTCCAGCAGCTCTTTGTAGCGGGCAATCGCCTCCAGGTATTGAACGGACGATTTGAAGCGGATGGCGTCGATCCGCGCTTGATAAGCCTCGTCTTCCCTCGCGGACAAGACATATTCGATCTGGACGAACGGATCCTCAAGCTGGAAATCCCGGCCCAGCCGGTGCTCGAGGTATTCCTGGAACGTCGTTTGCTGCATGTTCTCTTCCCCAAGCTCGGGCAGTACCGTCGATACATAGCTGTTAAACATCGGATTTGGAGAAAACAAAATCATCTGATCCGCCTGCAGCACGTCGCGGTGCTTATACAGCAAATAAGCGACGCGCTGCAAGGCCGCCGACGTTTTGCCGCTGCCCGCGGCTCCCTGCACGATCAGCATCCGGCTGCGATCGTTGCGGATGATGCGGTTCTGCTCCCGCTGGATCGTGGCCACGATGCTTTTCATCTGCGCGTCGGAGCTGCGCCCAAGCACCTGCTGCAGCAGCTCGTCCCCGATCGTCACGCCCGTGTCGAACATAAGCCTCAGTTCGCGTCCGCGGATGACGAACTGCCGTTTAAGCTTCATCTCGCCCGATATGGTCCCCGACGGGGTTTCATAAGAAGCCGGCCCGGGCACGCTGTCATAATACAGGTTGGAGATCGGCGCCCGCCAATCGTAAACGAGAAATGTCTCGTCTCCGTCTTCCAGCAGGGAGGCAATGCCCAAATAGATCGCCTCGGCCGCGGCTTCTCCTGCTTCGGCGAAATCGATGCGGCCGAAATAAGGCGACTCTTTCAGCCGCTTCATTTTTCCGAGCATGGTGGAAGCGTGCAGGTGGCTTTTTTCCCGCTCCGCGAGCACCTGGGATTGCTGCCGCAAGCTCGTGGACGTTTCCCCCACATCATCGGCCTCGCTGAAATTGACGGTCACTTCATCCCAAAAATCTTTGCGCATGGCAACGACATCCCCGCGAACCGAACCGACCTCCCGCTCCAGTTTGCGGATTCTGGCGTCGATTTGATCGGCGACATATTCTATGCGGCGCTGCTCTTCAAGCCAAGCCTGGTCTTTATTGTCCAATTCAATCGCTCCCTTGGTTTCGTTCAGACTATTGACAATCAAATAAATACATGATATAATCTAAAAGGATGAACATTTTTATTTCATTCTATTTGCAGTCCGTTTTTTATTGTATCAACTTTGCCCTTAATTTTCAATCTATGTATTATTTTTTCCGTCATGAAAGTCCTGCCGCTTTGGCAGGACTTTTCTGCGTTATGCGCCGAAATCTTACTCCCCCGCGGCCGCGCCGGCATGGTCCGCCAGCCTGTTCAGCCTCTCCAGCTGATGGCCGTATTCGTACATTTCCGCCGATACGATCGACAACCGCAATACCCCGGTCCGCTCCGCCGCGTACCTGTCCAGCATCCGCCGCAAAAACGCGTCGTTTTCCTGTTCGAACTGCATGGCCTCCCCGTAATTGGGCTTCAGTTTGTCATCGAATTTCAGCATGATATGCTCGTGGAACTTGGTTAGCTTCTCCAAGTGCTCATCGAATTCCCGGTTCAGCTCCGGGGAACGGACCGCCTGAAAATAATGCTGGTCCACCGCATTCAGCACCTCGAAGCCCTTGCGCAGGGCGCTGAGCATCTGTTTGTAGACGACGAGTTGGCGATTGTCGCTGAACTTCGGCTTGCGCAGCTTCTTTTTCTCCTCTTCCATCAGCTTGTACTTGTCCGACAGCGAACCTATCGTATCCTCCAGCGTTCTTTTTTCGCTGCGGAACACCGTCTCCTTCATCTCGTCGGAAATCGCCGTCCGCAGCAGCAGCGACAGCTGGTCGAACGTCTCCCGGACCTGCCGCTCGAACTGTACCTTCGGTTTGGGCGGGAGAACAAGAATGTTAATGATAAACGCGGACAGGATGCCGATCATACTCAGCGCAAAACGGTTTAGCGCAAACTCCCACTGCCCTGAAGCTTCCATCACCGATACGACCGTAACCAGCGTCAAGCCTATCGTATCCCCCATTTTGAGCTTCAAGCAGATCATGATGACCAGAACACAGATTAATCCGACGGCGATCGGTTCATTGGAAAACAGCATTCCGCCCAGCATCGCCAAAACGGCGCCCAGCGTATTCGTTTGCAGTTGGTCGATCAAATAGCGCCAGGAACGGTAAATCGTCGGCTGCATCGCAAAAATCGCCGCAACCGCCGCGATGACGGGGGAAGACAGATTCAGCAGCACGCCGGCATATAAAGCCAGCGTTACGGCAATGCCCGTTTTGAGCATTCTTGGACCAAATGTCACGGATAATTCCTCCCATGATCAACAACATTTCGTATATTTTATCCCTTCTCAGCCTGAAAACCTGACTTATTCAACTCGCGCTTTAAGCGGAATTTTATGAAATATTAAGCTTCCATTAAGATACTTGGCGCGATTTTGGTCAAGACTGATGGAGGCGAGGACCAAATTATTCTAAACGAAGAGGTGAAGAAAGTCTATGGTTAAGCAGAAACGAAAACCTTTTGCGATGAAAAGCGCCCTGGCCATCCTGTTGGGCTGCAGCCTCGCGGCGGCGGCCATCCCCGCGTACGCGGAAGAGGCGACAGCCCTTGCAGGCCAAACGCAGGAGCCCCCGCAACCCCCAAGCCCCAAGCCAAACGAATCGCGGTTTCACCATCACCGCGGCCACTTCCGCGGCGGCCATATCGTCAAGGAAACGGCCGAAATGCTGGGCATGGAACCCATGGCATTGGTGGAGCAGCTGAAACAAGGCAAAACGCTCCTGCAGGTCGTTCAAGCGCAAAAGGGCTGGAGCGAAGAAGAGTATCTGAAAAAGCTGACCGAGACCGCCAACCGGAACATTGACCAAGCGGTCGCCGAGGGCAAGCTTGACCGGGATAAAGCAGACCGCATCAAAGCGCAACTTCCGGAAAAGCTGAAAAAAGCGATCAACCGTTCCTGGAAGGACCGGATGCCCGGGCATCCCGCGGCAGACTATCAGAACAACCAGGTGAAATGGAAAAATTAAGTCTGAACGAAAAGGCGATAGAAAACCGCTGGACACATCATCCAGCGGTTTTCAAAATGCCTCGCGCGGATTACTTTTCCTTGACCGGTTTCGGCAGGCTTCGCTTAGGCAGCGTTTTTCCGACCGGCACTTCCATAATATCGAGCAGGAACATGAAAATCGGCACCCCGACAATCAACCCCCATACGCCCAGAAAGTGCTCGGAAACGAGCAAAATCATAAACGTGTAAAAAATCGGCAGATGCGTTTTGTTGGACATGAATTTTGGATTGAGGAAATACGTTTCCACCGCATGCACCACGGCCACCATCACGAGTACGTAGATGATTTTGACCACACCGCCGATTTTAAAGGCGATCGCGCACAGCGGAACCAGCGATACGATCACGCCCATAACCGGGACCAGACCGAGCAAGAAGATCATAATCGCCAAGGCGAACAAATTCGGGAATCCGAAAATCCACAAAAATATGGTCGATAGGATGCAGTTGACGAGGGCGATCAAAAATTGCACTTCGATCACTTTCCCGAAGGACTGCACGAATTTTTTGCCGAAATACTCCAGTTCCTTAAATAGGCCGCCCACACGGCTCTCCCGGAATTTCACCGTAAAGTTCGTTACTTTTTCCTTTTCCAGCAGGAAGAATAAGCTGAGGATGATCGCGACAAACAAATTCAGGCTCCATTTGCCGATGTCCGACAACGTGCTGAGCAGGAAATCGACCCCGTTATGGATGTAAGCGGACAAATCGAAATCCTTCAAGTACTCCACTACGTAATTCAGGATGGTGTTATCCGGAAATTCGGGCGGGTTCGCATAAAAGGACATGACCTGGTTGACCAGATCTGTCAGTTCCACGGTAAACACCGGCAAATAGTAGTAAAGCGCGACGCCCAAAAGCGAGATCATGACAAGATAAATGAACACCAGGGTCACGGCCCGATTGATGCGGATGACCTTCGCCACGTTGCGGCTGATAAAATTGTGCAGCCGATTGATCAAATAAGTGAGGATAAAAGTGATCAAAAGCATATTAAGCATGCTGCGGGCAAAATACAGCACGAGGACGACAAACAGCAGAGCCAGCGCTCTGCGGAATCCCGCCATTTGAAAAAGCTCTCTAAAAAACGTCATTATCGGCTACCTGCTCCTTCGTCGGTCGGATAAAAAACTAAAAAAACCTCTGACGTTAATCTTAAGCGAGGCTTTGCCACTTTGCAAATGCAAATGCCTAAAAATTAGGTAAATTCATTGTAAAATTTTCATTGACCGCATTGGCCGCCTGATTTCATGCTTTATCGTACCGCAGATTCAAAGTTTTGATGCGTTGCCTCGGCCTATTGCATCTCATAAGGGTTCGGCATATAATTTCGTAAAACGTAAAAGCGACGATGAAGGAGAAGAGTAAGGGGAAACGCCCTGTCAGGGACGGCGGTGCCATAGACTGAAAGCACCCCGCAGGAGACGCCCCGCCGAAGTTCGCTCCCGAGTCGACCTCTGAACTTCCGGGCGCTCCGGCCAGTAGGAGGATCCGGCCGCACGCCGTTATCCGTGCCCGAAGCCGAGCAACCAAAGTTGTCTAACGAGGGTGGTACCGCGGAATCGCTTGTATTCCGTCCCTTGATGGACGGCTTTTTTTGTTTATTTGGCACTTATTTTTGAACAATCTAAAAAAGGAGAGAGCAAAGTGAGCGAAGCCTTAAACAAACTGCGCCAACAGCTGGACGCCATCAACGATGAGCTGCTGCGCCTGCTGAACGAACGCGCCGCCGTCGTCCGCGAAATCGGCGAAATCAAGGAAAAACAGGGGGTCCCCAAATTTGACCCCGTCCGCGAAAGAGCGATGCTGGAGGAGCTGACGCGCCGCAATCCCGGCCCCTTCAAAGATGCGGCGGTCAAGCATATTTTCAAGGAAATTTTCAAAGCCTCGCTGAACCTTCAGGAGGAAGACCATACCAGACAACTGATCGTCAGCCGGAAAAAACAGCCGGAGGATACGGTCCTCGACGTCAAGGGCAATATCATCGGCGGAAGCGCGCAGGTGATGGTCGCCGGGCCGTGCTCGGTCGAATCTTACGAGCAGCTGCGCACCGTCGCGGCCGCCTTGAAAGCGGCCGGCGTCAAAATCATGCGCGGCGGAGCTTATAAGCCGCGTACCTCCCCGTACGACTTCCAGGGGCTCGGCGTCGACGGGCTCAAAATGCTGAAGGAAGTCGCCGATGAATTCGGGCTGGCCACGATCAGCGAAATCGTTCACCCCGCCCATATCGAGCTGGCCGAACAATATATCGACGTGATCCAGATCGGCGCGAGAAACATGCAAAATTTCGAGCTGCTCAAAGCCGCCGGCGAAGCGCGCATCCCGGTGCTGCTCAAGCGCGGGATATCGGCGACGCTGGAGGAGTTCGTACATGCCGCGGAATATATCGCGGTCAGCGGCAACACCCGCGTGATGCTGATCGAACGCGGCATCAGAACGTACGAGAAGTGGACGCGCAACACGCTCGATATTTCCGCGGTTCCGCTGCTCAAGCAGGAAACGCACCTGCCGGTTCTGGTCGACGTCAGCCATTCCACCGGGCGGAAGGACATCCTGCTCCCCTGCGCCAAAGCGGCGCTGGCCGCCGGAGCGGACGGCATTATGGTCGAGGTGCACCCCGATCCGCAAACCGCCTTGTCCGATGCCGCGCAGCAGCTCGATATTCCGCAGTTCGAGCAGCTTTGGGCCGGAATCCGCGAATCCGGACTGTTTAAGGAATGATCAGGCAGATAAGAAAAACGCCTGCCGGCGTCCTTTTATGACTCTGACTTCTAAGTTGGAGCGATTGGAGGGATAGGGATGGGGATGGGTTTTCACCCTATACCCATTCCCTCTTTCTGTCCTACTACGTACGAGTACCGTTACCCTTCTATTAAGAGCCGAAGCGCCGTGGACTGAGGCTATTTCTAGTCTGTGGACAAAATTATGATTTTGACTCTATTGATTCAGTATGCTGGACTGAGGCGGCTGAGGTAAGTGCAAAGATGGGGGGCTATAGCGTTCGTGACTTGGAGTCCCCGCGTGCTGCTTTGCACGATTATTCCTTTTGTTCAGGGAGGGCAGTATCCCCCCATTCGAGTGCGGAAGGTGCAAGCATCAAACATGGGCTTTTAGTCGGCACGATATTTGAAGGAATCCGACTCCTCTGTTGAAGTGGTTCGAGCCCCTGGATGTGTTCCTGCTGCATGGCGGCATCTCAGCGATGCGGCTGCGCCAGCTGATCGGGGCACCTACAAGGCACCTCCAACCGAATCAGCCCCTTGCGGCTGCAGCCTGATAGAAATGCTTTTTAACGGTACGGACGTTACTGCAAACGGATTCAGGATGCAGCAAAATCACGTTTTTTTCTTGTTCCGGTGTCTCGCCCCATCCCTTCTGTCAAATTTGCTTTACTTCTCCTAACTCCTTCTCACCAACCTGTCTAATGATCTCGAACATGTCCGCTTCTCCTAAACATATTTAATTCTCCCAAATGTATCTGCTTCTCCTGAACCTATCTTCTTCTCTGCTTTCTGATCAAACGGGATAATCGTGCAAAGCATTCGGACAGCGGTTGTTGATCTGCCGGCCAACCCACTGGCCTTCCCTGTTCTCTAGCTTTCAACGCCCTTCATGCATTGCACAATCGGTTGCCGGCTTAACTGTCAAGCGCTGATTATTAGGTCAAGTCCCAGTATAACAAAACCGGCCCTGCTCGCTAGTGACGAGCAGGGCCGGACCTGCGTTCGGGGGGTTCTATACGCTGGCCGCCTACAGGTTAAAAAAACACCGGCTTGACGCATACCGGCTTGGATACTTCGGCGGTGTGGCCGGTGAACTTCAGCCGGCCGGTTTCCCCATCCACCGTGAACAAAGCCAGGTTGTTGGAATCGCGGTTGGCCGCGACCAAATATTTCCCGTCCGGCGTCAGCGCAAAATGGCGCGGGTGTCCGCCTTCGCTGGATACGTGCTCCACGTAAGTCAATTTGCCGCTCGTCGGGTCGATGGCGAACTGGACGATGCTGTCATGGCCGCGATTCGAGCCGTACAGGTAGCGGCCGTCCTTGGAAATGGCGACCTCCGCCGTCGTGTTCTCCGCGGTAAACCCGGCAGGCAGGGTCGGCACCGTATCCAGCAGTTCCAGCCGGCCCGATTCCGGATCATACGAAAAAGCGGAGAGCGAAGAATTCACCTCATTGATGGAATACAGGAAACGGCCGTTCGGATGGAAAGCCATGTGGCGCGGCCCCGCTCCCGGCGGCGTCTGCGCTTCACTCTTGCGGACCAGCCGCCCGCCCTGGGCGTCCAGTTCGTACACTACGATGAGATCCAGTCCCAAATCCGCAACCAGCGCAAACCGGTTGTCCGGGCTGAAGATAACCGAATGCGGATGCGGCCGGTCCTGTCTCGACGGATCGGCTCCTTTCCCTTCGTGCTGCCGTTCATCGGCCAGCTTGCCGACAAGCCCGTCCGCCCCGACATTGACGAGGCCGACGTTCCCTCCATGATACCCCGATACCGCCACAAAACGGTTGCTCAGGTCCAGTTGAATATGCGAAGAAGACGGACGAATCGTCAAGGTGCGGTTCAGTTCGCTTAGCTCCCCTTTCGCGGAATCAATGGCAAAAGCGGCCGCTTCGCCGATGCGTTCGCCTTCCGAAACGGTTTCCGAAATGGCGTACAACCGGCCATTCGCTTCATCGACGCTGACAAACGTCGGGTTCTTAAGTCCGGATACCGCGCTTAACCGGTTCATTTTACCGCTGGACATGTCCAGTTCGTATACATAAACTCCCGGATCCGCCGCCTCGGCGTAGGACCCTACAAATAACAGCAAACGTTGTGTCTGTGACAATTCGCATACCTCCTGGTAAATTGAAATCTAAAGTTGTCGTTCCCTATATTGTTCCCCACTTTGCCATAAAAGTCCAGTCCTCCCCATGAGATTCCCGGCAGCAAAAGCCCAAAATTTTTAATATTTCGCCCTTTTCCCTACCCAAATTTTGAAAAACATGATATACTGTAAGCGCTTCCGTAGCATCATCTAAAGGGGGATTTGGAATGATGAATGTCGGACTGGAAGAAAGAAACGTCTATGAGGATCTCGATCCCCATGACACGTATTTCTTCAAGATTGGAGTTCACGGACTGGTTTGCTTTCATGGCAGGAATTACAGCATCAAACAGAGACTATCCGCCGAACAGACCTCGAAGCTGATCTCGGACCCTAACTTTTACCGCATTAGCACCAACTGTTACGTCAATTTGTCCAAAGTCTCGGACATCCAGGACAATGTCGTCTATTTTCGCGATGAACGGCACGGCATCAAAACGATCCATGTGCCCAAACGCAATCTGGGGCAAATGAAGCGGCTGATTCCGTCCACCCGACGTAACGTAACCGCTGGGGTCAACTAAACCGGCATATCTTCGGAGCCGAATGGCCAGAGAAAAAGCAGCCTCGCTTAAGCGTCTCTACAGACGCCGGCGGGCTGCTTTTTCTTGGTTCATGCTTGCCTTCTACTTCACGTAAAAACGGGCGGTTTCTTCCCAAATTTCCCCGGCGTTCAGGCTGAACAAGCCGATTTCTTCGCTCGGCAGCTTGACATTGGGGGCGTTGACCAGATTAATTTGCGGCTCGGGACAGAAAAAACCTTCCTTCGCCCCGTTGTTCCAGATCATCCACTGCTTGTAGGACGTCCCGACATCGTACACCAGAGTGACGCCAAGCTTCGTATCGGTTAGTTCCATTCGGTTTCGGCCGTTTTGCGGCGCGGCGGTGTAATGATTGTCCAGCGACGCGAAAAACGGATACACGCCCTCCCCTTGCATTTGCTTTTCCTCGCCGGTAAGCGGCTGGAACGAACCGGTCGGAAGCATCCGTTCGCTAAGCTGCCAACGCTCGCCGATCGTGAGCTTGACGCGGTAATCCTTAGCGTTGCTTCCCGGCGCAAACGGAGCGTTCACCGCCGTATGGAAAGCGAGCAGGCAAGGCATCTCCTTGTCCCCGTCATTGCGCACGAACAACTGCTGCGACAAGCCGTATTCGCTGAGCGTATACTTCAGCCTTACCGTAAATTTAAACGGCAAATACCGGTACACATCATGCTGCTCGTCGACGGTCACTTTGACCGTAACATAGCTTTCCAAAGGCGTCTGCCCAAAGTCCTCCACCTGCCAAGGCGTCGTATGTAAAAAACCGTGCAGATGGTTGCCGGTCGAAGCTTCGTTTACCGGAAAACGGTACACTTCGCCTTTCCAGGGGAACAGGCCGTCCTCGTACCGGTTCGGCGGAAACAGCACGGGGATCCCATGCACGCCGGGATTGCTTTTGAAGCTTTCCATTTCGTCCTCCGCCGGTTCGCGCAGAAAACGGTAACCGCTTTCGACATCGCGGAACGCAATCAGATTGCCGCCGATTTCCGGCAGCATGACCGCTTCATACCGTCCGGATCTGAGCCATACCGCTTTTTCTCCCTGATAAGTTCCTTCATAAGCCGTTCTTTCTGCCATCGTTGCAACTCTCCCTTCCATGATTGGCCTTAACACATTCAACTAGTAATATACCTAAAGCGCGTGCAAAAGTCACCTTAAACCCGCACATCAAAACGAATCGCCTATGAAGCGTCGCGCAAAATACGGCGGCCCAGCGATACGCCCAGCAGCGTTTGAAAAATGGTGGGGGGCACGCCTTCCCAGGTAGCGGTAGTCAGATTGCGGCGCTGCTTGGAAACTTTGCGGCGCGTATACGGTTTGCTTTTCGCGTAACAGCATGATGTCGAATTCTCCTTGCTCCACTCGAATAGTTATCTACTGATTTATGCATACTTCAACTGAACATGGTTCGAAAAAAAGATGAATGGAGTGAGAGCACTAATGCGCATCTCGGTTTGGAAAACAATCTTGTGTTCTTTGCTCGCTTCCGTGCTGCTGACTACCGCCGTCTCCTGCGGCAACAAGGCCGGTCCCGAAGCCAATTCCGTTCCCCCGGCCGCCTCCACCCCGGTCAGAACGGAAGCGTTTACGGATGTCCGCGGCACCCAATGGATTCCGCTTTCCCAAGTAGCCGACACGTTGGGTCTTCGCGCTTTGGAAACGGACAGCTCCGCCCGGATCGGCTATACCGATGTCATGTTTGAGGTTCAGCCAAGCCAACGGCACGCCGTTTCTTTCGGCAAGCCGGTATCGCTGCCGCAAGCGCCCATCCGCCAGAACGGCGAGCTGTATATGACGACCGCATCGGTCTCCGCCCTGCTGCAAAGCAAAGCCGTGGTTGACCCGCTGTCGGGACGGCTTAATATCGGACCGATTAACGCCGACGGCGGCGTTGCCGAAAAGAACCCGCAGATCGGCGAATCGAACCGCTACGGCATCCTCGGGGTCGCCGAACACCGGGGCGAGATGGTTGCCTATGCGAAAAGTTTTTTAGGCGTTCCCTATGAATTCGGAGCAGCGCCTTACGAGCAATCGAAAGCGTTCGACTGCTCGTCCTTCACCCGCCATGTGTTCAAAAAATTCGGGCAAGACTTGCCGCGGCTGGCCAGAGATCAGGCGAAAGAAGGCATCCCCGTCACCCGGGACAACCTTCAAACCGGAGATCTGATCTTTTTCACCGTGCCTGGCCGGTTTGAAACCGACAACATTCCCGGCCACGTCGGCATCTACATCGGCAACGGCCAATTCATCCATACCTGGGGAGATCCCGGTGTGGAGATCAGCCCGCTGGATACCGGGCATTGGAGCAGCGTCATCCTCTCGATGCGCCGCATGCGCTGAAAGATTCATCAGCGCCCGAATTCGCAAGCCGAGCGCCGCTCTAGGCCGCCCGGCTTTTTCGCTTGTTCAGCTTATTTCCCTTCATTACAAATACAAAGTATAATAAATGTAAGCGTTACTTTCCATATAATAATATGACAGGATTTCAGAGCTAAATCAGAGGAGATAGGGCGATGGAGAAAGACATTTTAAAACAGGCATATGAGCAATTGGGCCTGCCCGAAAACGCGCCCCGCGAGGATGTCGATAAAGCGTTCGACATTCTGCTGCGGAAATCCCGCTCTCGTCAGCAGGATGACCGGTTCGAGCAGGAGTACGAAGCCAAGGTCAAAGCCTACAAAATGATTATCGAAGCGGAAGAGCGAAGCAAAGTTGAGGAAATGAGCCGCCAAAGATACGCGAAATGGGGAAAATTCGCCGGCACCGCGGAGAAGATCGACGATTTTTTCCGGCTTTACAAAACGCACTGCATCATCGCTCTTGTGGCCGTGATCGCAATCGTTTTTGGCCTTAACGCCTACCTGGATCACCGCGAGGAGCAAAAAAGACTGGCCGCTCTTCCACCTGTCGACTTGTCCATCATCATGGTCGGCAATTTCCTGACTGATGAGGTAAGCGGCGGGACGGACGCGCTGGAGCAGGCGATGACCGCCCAGATTCCGGACTTCAAACGCTTGGAGCTGGAGATGCTGTACTTGCCGGGGCAAAGCGAATCGGGCATGAGCGGCGCGGACATGGCCTACCAGCAGAAAGCGCTGGCCGTGATCGCCACCTCGTCGCCGGATATTTATATTACGGACAAAGCTTCGTTCGATTGGCTGTCCGGAGGCGGCGCCTTCCTCAGCCTTGACAAGGAGACGGCCGAACTGAAGCCGCTGCTGACCGATGACCGGATCCTCAAAGCCAAATCCGAGGAGGACGGACAGGAGCATGTCTACGGCATCGACGTCACAGGCAGTGCCCTCGCCGACCAGCTGCCGTTGGCGAAACAACAAATGATCATCTCGCTGCGGGCGGACACGCCAAACGCCGATAAAGCGCTCAAGATGATCCGCGAATACCTCGAACACCTTCCTTAGGCGGCGGACTATATCCCCGCTGCCTTTACCCGTACAATCATTCGTTCAACTTATTATGGCCAACGCCGCTTTTTCACCATTGATTATCTTCCGGATATCCTTTACAATAACCTCATAAACGCGCGTTTACGAAAGTGGGGACCTATATGCGCAGCGAAGACATAGCCAAATTGGCCGGGGTGTCCCGCAGCACGGTATCACGGGTGATCAACAATTACCCGAATGTTCCCGAAGCGACGCGGGCCAAGGTGCTCCGGGTCATCGAGCAGCACCAGTATGAGCCGAACAGCTTTGCCAGAGCGCTGGCCGGCAAACGTACGGATACGATCGGCCTGTTTGCGATCAGCATGTCGGAACAGGAAACCGCCAGCCGGATTTATCAAAACAGCTACTTCGCCCCCATCGTCGACATGGTCGTCGATACGGCGAACGCCCGCGGGTTTTACGTTCTGATACATACCGTATACTCGCGCGGCGAGTTTCAAAAGGTCAAGCAGGCATTTCAGCAAAAGCGGATCGACGGCGGCATTTTGGTCGGCACGCAAAAAGACATCGAGCTGGTGCGGGAAATGGTCGATCAGAAAGCGCCGCTCGTGCTGGTCGATTACGACATTTCGGAAATCATGGCAGAGCGGCTGAACAAAAACCATCTCGCCGTCATCAACTCGATGGACTACGAAGGCACGGCCGAAGCGATCGAATACTTGATCGGCCTGGGGCATCGCGAAATCGGCATCATCAAAGGGAGCATGAACACCTACTCCGGGCGCGAGCGCTATCTGGCTTACGAAAGCACCTTGCAAAAACACGGCCTGCCGCTTCGGGATGACTTTGTTCTGGAGGGAGAATTTCTGAAGGAAAGCGCCTATCGCGAAGCGAAAAGACTTGCGCTGCAAGAGAAACTGCCGACCGCCCTGTTCTGCTCCAACGACGACATGGCTATCGCCGCGATGGAAGCGTTTGCCGAGCACGGGATCGCCGTGCCCGACCAACTGTCGATCATCGGCTTCGACGATGCTCTGTTGGCTTCGCGGATTACGCCCAAGCTGACTTCCGTCCGGCTGCCGGTCGATGAAATGGCCAAAGCCGCGGTGCTGAAGGTGATCGAGCTGTGCGAAGCCGACGAGGCGACGTTCAGCACGGTCAGCTTCCCGACCAAGCTTGTGGTCCGGGACACTTGCAAGCCGCCCGTCCGCTGATCCGGCTGCGGCGGACTGCTTCCCCTGCATCTTTCGAAGCAGCCTGTCCGCAGGCGGCTTGCCGAATAAAATAAACGCGCGTTCACAAATGATAGGAGAGTGTTGTTTCCATGAAATTCGGAGCTTTTGACGACAAGCGTAAAGAATATGTGATTAACACGCCGCAAACCCCTTATCCCTGGATTAATTACCTCGGCAACGAGCAATTTTTCGGACTCATATCCAATACGGCCGGCGGCTATTCGTTTTACCGTGACGCCCGCCTGCGCCGCTTGACGCGTTACCGCTACAACAACATCCCGCTGGATACCGGCGGCCGCTACTATTACGTCCGCGACCATGACAACGGCGACTTTTGGACGCCGGGCTGGATGCCCGTGAAACGCGAGCTGGACTTTTACGAATGCCGCCACGGCCTTGGCTACACTTCGATCACCGGCGAACGCGGCGGCGTTTCCGTCACCCAGCTGGCGTTCGTGCCGCTCGGCTACAACGGCGAAGTGCATCGTCTGACGGTGAAAAACACCGGCTCCCAGGCGAAAAAGGTATCCCTGTTCTCTTTTGCCGAGTTCTGCTTGTGGAACGCCCAGGACGACAATACGAACTTCCAGCGCAACCTGAGCACCGGCGAAGTGGAAATTTTGGATTCGGTCATTTACCACAAGACGGAATACCGTGAACGCCGCAACCACTATGCTTTCTACTCCGTCAACCGGGACATCGACGGTTTCGATACCGATCGCGAAGCGTTCGTTGGCCTGTACAACGGTCTGCATGAACCGCAGGTTGTCGTAGCCGGCAAAGCTTCCAACTCCGTGGCCAGCGGCTGGTCGCCGATCGGCTCCCATGAAGTGGTGCTGCAGCTCGCCCCCGGCGAGGAGCAGAGCCTTGTGTTCATCCTCGGCTACGTGGAAGTTCCCGAGGAAGAGAAATGGGAGGCGCCCGGAATCATCAACAAAAAACCGGCGCTTGAAATGATTGAACTGTTTGCCACCGATGCCGATGTGGAACGGGCGATGGCGGAGCTGGCGGCTTATTGGGAAGGACTGCTTTCCAAATACCAAATCCAAAGCGGCGACGACAAGCTGAACCGGATGGTCAACATCTGGAACCCGTATCAGTGCATGGTTACGTTCAACATGTCGCGTTCGGCATCCTATTTTGAGTCGGGCATCGGCCGCGGGATGGGCTTCCGCGATTCGAACCAGGATTTGCTCGGGTTCGTGCATCAAATTCCGGAGCGGGCCCGCGAGCGGATTCTCGACATCGCCGCCACCCAATTCGAGGACGGCAGCGCCTATCACCAATATCAGCCGCTCACCAAAAAAGGCAACAACGAGATCGGCAGCGGTTTTAACGACGACCCGCTTTGGCTCATTCTCGGCACGGCCGCTTATATTAAAGAAACCGGCGATCTGAGCATCCTTGACGAGCAGGTTCCGTTCGACAGCAACCCCGACAACACCGCTACGCTGTTCGAGCATTTGAAACGTTCCTTCTACCATGTCGTCGAAAATCTCGGGCCCCATGGCCTGCCGCTGATCGGACGCGCGGACTGGAACGACTGCCTGAACCTGAACTGCTTCTCCAAGGAGCCGGGCGAATCGTTCCAAACGACAGCCAATATCGAAGGCCGGGTGGCCGAATCCGTCTTCATCGCCGGATTGTTCGTGTTCGTCGGTCCGGATTTCGCCGAGCTGTGCCGGATACGCGGGCTTGAATCCGAAGCGGCCGAGGCGGATGCGCAAGTGAAAAAAATGCGGAAGACCACGCTCGAACACGGCTTCGACGGCGATTGGTTCCTGCGCGCCTACGACCACTACGGTGAAAAGGTCGGCAGCAAAGAAAACGCGGAGGGACAAATCTTCATCGAACCGCAAGGCATGTGCGTCATGGCCGGCATCGGCGTCGAAGAAGGTTTGGCCGGCAAGGCGCTGGCCTCGGTGGCCGAACGCCTGGACACGAAATACGGGATCGTGCTGCAGCAGCCGCCGTATTCCAAGTATTATTTGAACCTGGGCGAAATCTCCAGCTATCCGCCGGGTTACAAAGAAAACGCCGGAATTTTCTGCCACAACAACCCGTGGATCATGATCGCCGAAACGGTGCTCGGACACGGCAACCGCGCGTTTGAGGTATATGCGAAGATCGCTCCGGCTTACCTGGAGGACATCAGCGAAATCCACCGCATGGAGCCTTATGTATATTCGCAAATGATCGCCGGCAAAGACGCCGTCCGCCACGGCGAGGCGAAAAACTCCTGGCTGACCGGCACGGCCGCCTGGAATTACGTTGCGATCACGCAGGCGATCCTCGGCATTCAGGCCGATTTTAACGGCCTCAAGGTAGATCCTTGCATTCCGTCCGCTTGGGACGGTTATGAAATCACCCGCGTCTTCCGCGGCGACACGTACGTGATCCGGATCAGCAATCCGAATCACGTGGAAAAAGGCGTGGCCAGCATCACCGTGAACGGCCAGCCGATCCAGGGCAACGTTATCGCCCCGGCCGGCGACGGCGGCGTGCACCAAGTTGAAGTGGTACTGGGCTAATGAAAAAGCAGGGAAAGGGTGATTATTACCCCTTCCCTGCTTTTTTTATCAGCTAGTATGCTGGCCCGCACGAGACGAACCCAAATATTCCTTTATGCCATCCACAATGGCTTGAGCCGCTTTATATTGCATTTCATCGGAAAACATCGCTTCCTCATCCGCCGGGTTGCTAAGAAATCCGACCTCCAAAAGAACCGCCGCCATCTTGGTCTCTCTGATGACTTGAAAATTACCGTTTTTCACTCCGCGGTCCTTAAAACCCACGGCTTCCACTAACCGCTTATGAATGGTATTGGCTAATTCTTTGCTGCTGCTTCGCTCATAATAATAGGTTTCCGTCCCGGTCGTTTGCGGTGAGGAAAGAACACTATTGCCGTGAATCGAAACAAAAATATCGGCATTCAATTCATTGGCCAACTTCACGCGCTCTGAACGGGTGGGATAAACATCGCTTTCACGAGTCATCACGAGATTAATGCCCGGCTCATTTAAAAGAAGCTCCTGAACTTTCAAAGCTAAAGCCAAAGTAAATTCCTTTTCGTGCCGATTGCTGAAGCTGGTTGTCCCCGGATCGCTGCCGCCATGCCCCGCGTCAATCACTACCGTTTTAAGTCCTGGTTTAACAACAGGATCAACTAGATCAATGGGATCAACAGGATTAGCTGGATTAACGGGATTAACGGGATTAACGGGGCCGGAATCGGAAAGATCAGAGTTATTCTCCGAAAGGCCTAAATTAACAACAAGGTTACCTTCATTAAATTCATAATTAAACGGAATTTCTTGATTTTCCATTAACTCAACAACGATCCGGACTTGCTTCGGCTCCTGACTAAATAGCGAAAATCTGATGTCGGCAATCTGTGAAGATCCGCTTACATCCAATTTTCCGTTTAAGCCGGCATTTAATGACTGGAACGTATCCGAAAATACCGTGTTCGGCAAATCGATTACAATTCTTTCCGGGTCCTGCAGCGTAAATATGGTTGGAGTAACTTGACCGTCCATTGATGCAACAAGCTGATGATCGCTAAAATGGATTTCGTTGATATGTATCAAGGAGTCATCGGTATTTGCTTCGGACAGCACCGCCTTTTCTCCATTGCTCGTCAAGTAAACCGTCTTATCGGTATTATTCCAACTTACCTTAAGCCCCATTTGTTCACTAACGAAACGAATAGGAACCAGAACCGTATTGTTCCGCATCAAAGGTGCAGTGTTTAATAATACGGGCTCATTGGAGACTTCCGCTTCTTGTTGCCCCACATTTAAAGATATCGCATTCGAATTATTATGGATTTTAACATTCTGAGTCTTTTGGTCCCACTTGACCTTAAATTTAAGATTTTCAGCAACAACTCTTATGGGAATCAGCACATTATTATCTATATTGGCAACTTCGACATTCTCCGGAAGAGCGATTTCCTGACCATCCAGCACAATCTTGGATTGCGCGGCTTTCGCATCGATTTCATGCGGCGATAGAACGATCAGAAAAATCAAACTCAAAAAAAATAATAAAATGGATTTTTTCATTTTACACCTCTAGTAATGGCTTAAAACGTCGTTATTCCGACGATCCCCCGGCGATACCCGTTTGCTTTCGCTGCTGATATATTTCTACACTTATATACATATTTCCTTCTAAGGCTTCATTTTTTCTCATATTCCGCTTTATCGGCCACACGAAAAAAGCCGGCGCCACGATCGGCGTCGACTTTTTTTCGTCCCGTATCTCAAGCCTTGGCGTGCTTCATGCCAGGCTCTTTTTTGTTTTGGCCGTCTTTGCCAACCTGGACTTTCCGGATGAAGAAAGACAGGACAAAGGCCACCAGCGTGATTCCCGTAGCGACCACAAAGGCGAAGTCGATGCCGTTGATCGTCGCTTCTTTGGTAATGAGCGCGACCTGCTGGGCGTTCGCCGGGTCCTGCGGATTGATGCCCGCGGACATGATCATTTCCGCCGCCCGATCCTTTGTCCGGCTGGACATAATCGTGACGAGCAAGGCGGTGCCGAGCGCGCCGGATATCGTCCGCAGCGTATTGGCCATGGCCGTGCCATGCGCGTTCAAGCTTGCGGGCAGCTGGTTTAAGCCGGCGGTCTGAATCGGCATCATCAGCATGGACATCCCGAACATGCGAAGCGTATACATGAGGATCAGATGAGCATAAGTCGTACTGTCGGTCAAATTGCTGAATTCCCATGTCGTGACGGCGGTAATCGCCAGACCGACGACCGCTAGCCAACGGGCCCCGATTTTATCGAAGATCATCCCCGTAATCGGCGACATAATCCCCATCAGAATCGCGCCCGGCATCAGCAGCAGGCCGGATTCCAGCGGCGAAAAGCCGCGGATGTTTTGCAGGTAGATCGGCAGCAGGATCATGGCCGCGTACATCGCCATCGTAACAACCACGTTGATCACCGTAGTCAGGGAAAACATATCGTATTTAAACACCCGGAACTCCAGCATCGGTTTTTCCGATTTCAGCTGGCGCCACAAGAACAACGCCAACGCAATCACGCCGACGAACAGACCGATGATGACCTCGGGTTCGCCCCAGCTTGTGCTGCCCGCTTCGCTGAAGCCGTACAGCACGCCGCCAAAGCCCAACGTCGACAAAATGACCGATAACATATCCAGCTTCGGCCGGGCCACCTCGGTCACGTTCCGCAGAAAAATAATCCCAAGAAGTATGGAAAGGATGGCAAACGGCAAAATGATCCAGAACAGCACATGCCAGGACTGATGCTGGATAACCCACCCCGAAAGCGTAGGTCCGACCGCCGGAGCGAAAACCATCGCGATCCCCATCATCCCCATCGCCTGGCCGCGTTTTTCAATCGGAAATATCGTCAGGAACACCACGGTCATCAGCGGCATCAGCACCCCGGCGCCGGCCGCTTGGAACAAACGTCCGATCAGCACCATCGGAAAGCTTGTGCCAATCCCGCAAATCACCGTTCCGACAGCGAAGATCGCCATGGCGGAAATAAACAGCATCCGCGTCGTAAAACGTTCCATAAAATAAGCGCTAAGCGGAATAAGTACCCCGTTCACCAGCATGAAGCCGGTGGTCAGCCATTGAATCGTCGTAGTCCCTACATTCAGATCTCTCATCATTTGCGGAAGCGCCACATTCATCAAGGTTTGGTTCAAAATCGCCACAAACGCCCCGATAATCAGCGCCATGACGATCGGCCATCTTTTAAAAGCGGCGCCCTCTACAGCAGCGGTATTATTCATTGGTTTCTTCTCTCACTTTCTCTAATGAAGCTATAATTTTTCGATGAGTCTGCAATAAATGCTCAAAATCCTCTTCCGAGTTCTCCAGTACGGCCGCAATCGCTTTGGAATATTGAAGATCGGTAAGCCGGTAGACCTCCTTCCCCTGCTCCGTCACCTCCAGCGATACGGAACGGCGGTCGCTCTCCAGACGCTTTCTTTCCACCAGCCCGGCTTTGACAAGCCGATCGATGACGCCGCTCGCCGTACTGTTCCCCAAACGCATTAAATCCGCGAGCTCGGTGATCCCGATTTGCGGATTGTCTTGGATCGTTTTAAGGGCCTTGAACTGAATGCCGGTAATCCCGTATTTGTCCGCTTGTTTGGACAACAGCTGATAGAAAGCTTTTTTGACTTCCCGAAAAGATTCCACGATTTCGTGCATGCGTTGTTTTTGATCCAAACCGGTTCCATCCTTAAAAATTTAATTATACTTTTTAATATTTCGTATACGAAATATTTTCTGAATATATGTAACAACGTTTCGGGATATTTGTCAATACGATCAACCTGATTTTATTCGCCGGAATTTTTTCAACCTGAAGGTAGCATTTCTCGGAATATTTCGTCCTATACCCTTTTTAGTTCGGATGTTATAATCATGGTAAAAATAACCTACTTTCGAAGGAGGCAATGAATCCAATGTCATGGTTCAACAGACTTCCCCTTAGCGGAAAAATTAACGCCGCCTGCTATCTCGTGGCCGCGCTGTTCGCCGTTCCCGCCCTGATCGTATTCGTGATTCTCGGCCACATCTGGGTCGGATTAATTCTCATCATTTTTTTGGCAGCGCTTACTTACCCGCTCTCCCGCTATCTCGAGCGAGAGCTCACGGATTCATTTTCCGACATCTCCAGCGCGTCCGCGCAGATCGCCAAGGGAGATTTCACCGCCCGGGTGAACCAAAGCGGCGGGATGAACGAGCTCAGCCGCTCGTTTAACGGTATGGTGGACAAGCTGCGCAAAATTTTGCAGGAAACCTCGGACATTACCCGCAAAGTGATGGACTCCAGCCGCAGCATTTCGGAACGTAATCAGGGGCTTATTGAGGTGATGACCCAGGTGACGCAATCGTCCAATGAATTGGCGCTTGGCGCAAGCGCCATCAGCGAGGACGTTGGCGGCATGACGGAGGCGATCGGCGAAATTGAAGAGAAAGTCGGCAATTACACCGATTCGACCCGGCAGATGAATCAGCGTTCTGCGGAAACGCTGCAGCTTGTGGAACGGGGCCGGGAATCCGTGTCGCGACAAGCGGAGGGTATGCGCAAAAATATCGAGGCGACGGAAAAAGTCGCCGAATCGATCGAAGCGCTGGCGCAAAATGCGCAAGGCATCACGAAAATTACCCGGGCGATTTCGGAGATCGCCGAGCAAACCAACCTGCTTTCGCTGAATGCCTCCATCGAAGCGGCGCGGGCCGGCGAGCACGGGGCCGGATTTGCGGTCGTCGCCCTTGAAGTGCGCAAGCTGGCCGAGGAATCGAGCGCCTCCACCAAAGAGGTGTTTAACCTTGTCCGCAGCATTGAGCAGGATGTGAAGCAAGCCGGTCAAAACATCAAAATCAACGAGGAAGTCGTGCGCCAGCAAAGCGCCATCCTTCTCGAAGCGGAGCAAATTTTTCAGGAAATCGTCCAAAGCGTCCAGTACATTTCCGAAGAAATTTCCGCTTTTGCCCGGGAAAGCGAAGCGATGCTGGATAGCGCGCACAACATTTCTTCGGCCATTCAGAACATCTCCGCCATCACGCAGCAGTCGGCTGCCGGAACCGAGCAGGTGTCCGCATCGATGAACGAGCAGATCACCTCCATCCGCGCGATGGCCGATGAGATTGAAGCGATGAAAAACGCCGTATTCCAACTGCAGAAAACGATACATATTTTCAAATTTTAAAGTCCCAAGTCTCGTATGACCTTGTTTCTGTCACAAAAACACCCCCTCCCTTGTCTTACTTGTGATAACTAGTTCCAGTTATCCATTATCATTTGGAGGTTGATGTATATGAAAGTAAGAATTGACCATTACGCAGCCAACCCGGACATTTACCGGGCGATGAGCCAATTGGAGAAACAGGTGACCGCAAGCGGGCTGGACCGCGTCATTTACGAGCTGGTGAAAATCCGGGCATCGCAAATCAACGGCTGCGCTTTTTGCCTCGATATGCATACGAAGGAGCTGCGCAAGCTTGGAGAAAGCGAACAGCGCATCAATTTAATCAGCGTGTGGCGGGAATCGCCCTGCTATACGGATCAGGAAAAAGCCGTGCTGGAACTGACGGAAGCGGTCACGCTTATCGCAGAGCGCGGCGTCCCCCAGGACGTGTTCGACCGGGTCCGCTCCTTCTACAGCGAAAAAGAAACGATGGATCTGATCTTTGCGATCAACGTCATCAATTGCTGGAACCGCATCGCTATTTCTACGGGGATGTTCCCGGGCTGCCGCGATTAATTAAAAAAGCCCTGTTATCTGCGCATATGCGGAAAACAGGGCTTTTCGTTTCCGCTTCAATCGCCTCATCAGATTAAAAAAATCAAAAGCAGTTGCCGTAGGTGATGGGCATTTCCCCGTCTGATTCCCGGTGATATTTTGCGGAACCGTGAGGTACGGTAGAGGCCAGCTTTAAAACCAATGTTTATAGGGTTCGTGTCTTGGTGTCCCTGTATGCTGCTTGCCTTTGCACGATTATCCCCTTCGTTCAGGAGCAGGGAGCAGGGGTGGGGCTAGAGCAAGTCAAGGATTCCAAAAAAAAGAGAAGAAAAAACAATAAAGATGAGGAAAAAATGAGGCGTTTCAGGTGAGATTTTTAGCTTGATTAGAGAACGTACGTTTGTTATAATGAAATAAATGGAATTTATGTTCGTGTATTCTTGATTCGGGAGGTAAGCGGATATGGAAGCCAATGCGGGAACGGAACTTCAACCATTCAGCAGCCGTTTTAACAGCGAGCAGGACTGCATGGAGGCGCTGATCGCGATGAAATGGCCAAACGGCTTCGTCTGCCCGCGCTGCGCTCACACCCGGTGCAGCCGTCTGACTTCCCGGCATATCCCTTTGTTCGAGTGCGGAAAGTGCAAGCATCAAACATCGCCTTTGGTCGGTACGATTTTTGAAGGAACGCACCTCCCCCTGGTGAAGTGGTTTCAGGCCCTGGAGTTGTTCCTGCTTGAGGGCGGCATCTCGGCGCTGCGGCTGAGCAAGGTGATCCGGGTTACCTACAAGACCGCCTGGTCGATGCTGCACAAAATACGCCATGCCGTGGGGGAGTTCGATGCCCGGGAGCTGCTCTCCGGAGACGTGAAGGTGAACAGCGATCAGTATGGGCGTAATCCGTCCCGGTGTCAGCTTTCGCATCCGTACGCCTCGGCGGTCGTAGCGGGATGCACGGTCACGGAGTCGGGCGAGCCGGAACAGGTCAAAATCCGCCTGGTTCCAAATAAGCGGGGAGGCGAAAAAAGGGCAAACCGTCACGATCTCGCCGCGTTCATCAATGGGCATGTGGATGTCTGTACATCGGCGGTGCAGTTGTTCCCTCAGGCCTTTCGGCTGTATGCGCCCTTGCGGAAAGTGGTGAGAGAGGCGTGGGAATCGCTGAAGAGTACGTATGGAGCCTTGGGACTGAAGCATCTGCAGGCGTACCTGAACGAATACACCGGACGCCGCCGATTGCGCCTGTCCGGAGGACTGCCCGGAGCGGAAGAAACGATGCGACAGAAGTTACTGTGCATGTGTGTGGCGATTCCGGCGATCCCTTACCGCAAGCTGATCGCGCGCCAACCGAACCAGCCCCTTGCGGCTGCGGCCTGATCGTGGCACTTGAACGGTAGAGGTTATTTGATGCGGATCAACTTGATTGGTGTGGGTTAGCATGATCGGCAGGGGCATTGCTGCTGACGGAAGAGTTCAAGCTACAGCAATGTCACGGTCTTTTCGTTCCCCCGCATCTGGTCCTTCATCTCCCGTTCGATCTGCCTTACTTCTCCGAAAAACCTGCTTTCTTCTCCTATGCCCATCTAATTTATCTTGATCCTATCTGCTTCTTCACAAAATATGTTCTTCTCCCAAGCTTGTCTATTTCTCTGCTACCTGATCAAACGAGATAATCATGCAAAGCGTCCGGACAGCGAGTATTGATCTTCGAAAGCAAATTTCGCATCCCGGTATACCTTGGAATAAGCCGATCTACATACTCCTCTCATCATCCGAACGTTTTCCATTCTCGCTAAAAAAACCTGAAGGAAGCCATTTCGCCTCCTTCAGGTTTTTATTTAGTGCACGGCTTTCAACCGCACCAATATGCTGCTGAAATCGCGGCTCACCGACGCGACGGACAACCCCGCCGACATCAAGCGGTCGCCGCCGTACACTTTGCCGTTGTCGACTACGGCGTAGTCCTTGGCAGGGTCAAGCCCTTCCAGCTTGACGCTGCGCAGCGGGCCGTTCGGTTCGGCGAGCACGCGGAAATAGAACAGCAGCGCTTCGTTTTTGTCCGGGCTGACGAACATCCACGCCGTTTCGCCGCCTTCAAACGGACTTTTCAGGCGGTACAGCTCCCCTTGCTGCACGAGACCGCGTATTTCCTTATATATGGCGATTTGTGCCTTGGCAATTTCCTTCTCTTCGTCCGTAAACTTGGTCAGGTCGAGCTCATAACCGAAATTGCCGGACATCGCTACGTCTCCCCGGAACTTAAGCGAAGTCGTGCGTTCCACCTGGTGGTTCGGCACCGCGGAAACATGGGCCCCCATCGTCGATACGGGGTAAACGATGCTCGTGCCGTATTGGATTTTCAGGCGCTCCACGGCGTCCGTATCGTCGCTCGTCCAGGTTTGCGGCATGTAATAGAGCATGCCCGGATCAAAACGGCCGCCTCCGCCAGAGCAGCTTTCGAACAAAATGTGCGGGAACTCGCTCGTTAGCCGCTCCAGCAGCTCATACAGCCCCAGGATGTAACGGTGGGCGATTTCCCCTTGCCGCTCCGCCGGGCTGGCCGCCGAACCGACCTCCGTCATGTTCCGGTTCATGTCCCATTTGACGTA
The DNA here is from genome assembly GCF_900454495.1 of Paenibacillus macerans. Taxonomy (NCBI): domain Bacteria; kingdom Bacillati; phylum Bacillota; class Bacilli; order Caryophanales; family Paenibacillaceae; genus Paenibacillus; species Paenibacillus macerans. Next base: position 666,317 of record NZ_UGSI01000001.1, on the reverse strand, counting down.
GGAAACCAGCACACTGGAGAAAATATCGCTCAGCCGCTCGTACAAATACTGCCGCACATCTTCCCGCGACATATCGAGCACGAGCTGATCGCGGGCTTCGGTCCGCCGCCGTCCCGGCACGTGCAGGCACCAATCCGGATGGGCCCGATACAACTCGCTGTCCGGCGACACCATCTCCGGTTCGACCCACAGACCGAACTGCAGCCCGGTTTCCTTCACACGGCGGGCCAAATCGCCAAGCCCTTGCGGCAGCTTGCGGCGGTCTTCATACCAGTCGCCAAGCGAGCTGTTGTCGCTGTCCCGGTGCCCGAACCAGCCGTCGTCCAGTACGAACAGCTCGATCCCAAGCTCGCTGCCCGCCTTGGCGATCGCTTCGATTTTATCCGCGTTGAAATCGAAATAGGTCGCTTCCCAGTTGTTGACGAGAATCGGACGCTCCTGGTCGCGGAACTGCCCGCGGCAAAGTCTTGTCCGGTACAAGCGGTGGAACGTGCGCGACATGCCGCCCAGCCCTTCGGACGAATAGACCAGCACGGCTTCCGGCGTCTGGAACGTTTCGCCCGGCGCCAGCTTCCAGTTGAATTCAAACGGATTGATCCCCAGCGACACACGGGTCGTCCCGAACTGCTCCACCTCGGCCTCGGCGGTAAAATTGCCGCTGTAGATCAGGCTAAAGCCGTATACTTCGCCCTGCCGTTCGTCGGCTTCCGGCCGCAGCAGCGCGAGAAACGGATTTTGCTGGTGCGAGCTGGCCCCTCTCCGGCTGCTGATGCCGGTGAGGCCCGGCGCAAGCCGTCTGCGCTGCACGTGGCGTTCTCTCGCCCACGCGCCGGACAAATACAAGGCGTCGTAAGACGCGTCCGCAAAATCCACCGAGGCGCTCAGCGCGCGTTCGATTTGCATCGCTTCGCCGCTGTCATTGCGGAACCGGGCCGATCTGGCGATCGCGTCAAAATCTTCAAAGACGGTATAGCATAAATACACGGTCAACCCGGACACCGCGTCGAACAGCTCAAGCTCCAGCGTTTCGGCTTCGCTCTCGCGCTCGACATAGACGGACGGCAGCCCCTCCAGCGCCGGTTTGCCCGGAATGATCCGGTGCGACTTATAAGAGAGCTCGGTCGCCCGGGCGCCGTTCGCCAGCCGGACTTGGTACGCCGGGCTGCGGAAATCGCCGGTGCCGTATTGCGGATATTCCTGCGGCAGCGTATCGAGCGAGATCGTTTTGTCGTCCGGAAGCGGATTCGGGCTGAAGGAAGCCCGTTCCTTAAACGTCAACAGTTCATCGAGATTGCTGTCCTGGCGCAGCTTGGCGCCGAAATACGCATGGGCGGCATACCCCCGGACCAGTTGAATCATGTAGCTTGTATTGCGGGATTGCAGATGGAAAAGGCCTTTAGTTTCATCGAAAAAAATAGGCATTTCGCGGTCCTCCTGGAAATGTGCTAATCTGACTTTTCTTGTATGCTTTTTTTCCATTCTACTATCTTATCCGGGAGGAGTAACGATAATAAAGTGATCTTCTATATGGATTTTTGTGAGTTTTATCGGAGATTGAATTGTGTTTGGCGCCACGGTTTATTAACGCCGGGGTTGGATTGAACGAGGTCTTCCGGGAGCACCCGCTCGCCGAAAACGCAATAGCGGTTTTTGCCAAGCCGTTTGGCATGATACATCGCGGCGTCGGCTTCCTGCATCATGCGCGTCTTTTCGGCCCGGTGCCCCTGGCAAATGCTGATGCCGATGCTTCCCGTAATGGACATATCCCTTCCTGCAATATAATAAGGCCTGGAGATTTGACCCAGGAGCAATCCGGCCATAATCTTCACCTGGTTCGGATCGCAATTTTTCATGATAAACAGAAACTCGTCCCCTCCGATCCGAAACGCGAGTTGGTTCTTATTCGTCAACTGTTCCAGATATCGGCTTACTTCCCATAACAGCTGGTCGCCCGCTTGATGTCCGTATGTATCATTGATTTCCTTGAAACAATCCAGATCGAGATTCAGAACGGCGAGGTTTTCCTTACCTTTGTATTTGGTCCAAAAATGATCCAGCCCGTTCCGGTTCAGCAAACCCGTCACCGGATCGCGGTAGGCCAGCACCCGGAGCGCGGCAATCTCCGAATACAAAGACCGCAAATAGAGTACGGCGCCGGCCAGCAATACACAGCCTACCCCGTATATAATATAAGACCCCGTAATACTCATCCCTTTTCACCAACCATATCACGATTTAATGGCACATTAACCTGCTTCATCTTGGCTTGAACGATAAGACGATGGGTTGGATTTTTCAGAGGATCGCATGTGATCAAAGTCAGGATTTTATCCTTCCCGTTCGGCTTGAGGACGGAGACTTCCGTCGGTTCGACTATCGAGATTTTATAAACCTCATAGGTGTAGCGATCAGATTCGGTAGTTATGACGATCTTATCTCCTATCTCGACTTCGTTCAAGCGGTTGAACAAACGGCCCTTTGTACGCGCCCGGTGGGCGGCAATCGCCGCGTTCCCCTCCGCGCCGAGCGGCGCCGTTTCGGTCATATGCGCGGCCGCGTGCTTCATGTTAGCCTTTGTGGCCCCTTCCAAGACGGGCAGCTTTACATCGATCGCCGCGATTTCGATCATAGCGATCGACGTTTTCCCGTCCACCGTCATAAGCTGCGGGACGGCGGCCGGTTCGGAATCGGCGGCGGAGGACCCTTCCTCCAGCAAATGTGAGAGCCGCTCGAAACCGGCGGCCAGCTCGCGGCTCATCGCCGCTGCTTCCCGCTGTTTCCGCGCCTGTTCCGCCTCCGCCAGCAGCCTTTGCTGCTCGCGGTCCGCCTGCCATTCCATCAGCATCGGCGCCACGATCACGGCAATGCCGAGCAAAATCAATAAATAAGACAGCTTTCGCATAGGATCGGCTCCTTATCGTTAACCCGGTATTCCACTTCGTTTTAATACAATTACTTCCAATTTGCACAACGTATTATATTATATCAGCAGCATCTCAACAATTTCTGAACATAAAAAGCAAAGGGGACAATCCCCAAAAATCGTCCTCAGATTCTTGGAGATGCCCCCTCGGCGTTTATGCTATTTGCGCTGCAAGTATTTCTTTCTCAGCAGCAATCCCAACAAGATCAGGGCTGCCCCCGCCGCTTGGAACGGCAACGGGCTGCCTTCCCCGGTTTTCGGCAGGACGCTGACTCCCGGGAATTCCTCGCCCGCTGGACGATCGCCGCGGGTTCCACCCAGCGGATTCCCTTCGTCGTCAAGCTCCAGGTCCGTCGGTTTCTCCGAATCCTTCGGCTTGTCCACGGTTGGCTTGCCGCCCTTCGGCTTGCCGCCATCCGTTCCGCCAGCCGGAATCGTACCGTCCGGAACCCCGGCATTATCGTCGGCGTCCGGGTTTGAGTTGTCCACCGGCGGATTAATCACCGTACCCGGAATGGTTGGTACACCCGGGTCGGCCGGATCGTTTGGAGTGCTCGGGGTGCCCGGAGTGCTTGGATCGCTTGGATCGCTTGGATCACTCGGATCGCTCGGACTTCCCGGGTTGCTCGGATTCGTCGTCCGCTTACGGTTCTCTACCGTAATGGCAAGCGTGTTATCCGTTTGTTCAAGGCTAGCGTCGATCGTGATCAGCCGCTCAGCCTGGCCTTCAATCAGATAACCTGCCGGTGCTGCGGTTTCTTTCAGGATGTAATTGCCGTACGGAAGATCGGTGAATACCGCTGTTCCGTATACATCCGTCGTCATCGCAATCGGAGCTTTGGACCGGGCTTCGTCCTGAAGCTCGAAGGTGGCGCCGGCCAACACTTTTGCGTGGTCGGCTTTATCGACCTTGGTGATGACCAGCTTGCCTTTCGGCTCTGCCGGGTCCACCGGCGGACCGGTCCGCTTCTCGTTTTCTACCGTGAGTTTTGTGACACCGCCGGTCGATTTGGCTTTTTCGTCAAGCTTAACGGTCAGCGGCGTACCGTTGAGAAGATATCCGGCAGGCGCTCCCGTTTCCACCAGGCTGTAAACTTGGTCGTACCGCAGCTTGGTAAAGGTCAGTTTGCCTTCCTCATCGGTGGTCTTCTCTCCGAGCAGCTTACCGTCGCTGTCCAGCAGTTCAAAGGTAGCGCCAGCCAGTTTTTGGGTTGGATCAGCCTTATCGACCTTCGTTAGTTCCAAAGAACCGCGGAGGCCCGAACCGGTGCCCGAACCGTCGGTAAAGCGCACCTGAATCTTGTTCGAAGACTCCTGGGAAACGTTTTTGATACCTTCGCCCGCAAAGCTTGCCGTATTCGTTACTTCTTCCCGGTCGGCAGAGACCGCGATTTCCGACGAATACTGCAGAACGCAGGCGTTTTCTATGAACTCTGCGGCAAACTTAAGCTCAAACGCTTGGCTGTCGTTTTCCGGGTCCGTCTTGATCGTCAGGAAGTAATCCTGGTCCTTCGTCAGCTTCCCCCCGACCGGAGTCACGCTCTTGTCCGAGTTCACGACCGCTTCGTATAGTTCGAAGGAGTCGGGAAGCAAAACCTGGTTTGGGCTCGGCGTATCGATGATGGTTGCGTTCTCGACGTAGGATTGGCTTCCGTTGATCACGATTTTCCAATCGATTTTGCCGCCGTTTTGCGTACCGCTTTTGTTGACGTATTCGCCGCCGCGCGGGATCGGCAAGTCGGCGTGCCAGCTCCAGAGTTTACCGTCGCCTCCGGTCATAACCGCCGTATTCGGCACTTTATCGACGACCAGCACGTTCTCCAGCTTGGTTTTGAACGTGATTACGTAAGGCGAGTTGATATCTCCCAGTTCGATGCGGAACGTATTATCCGCCGCCTCGGTAATTTGGGCGGGATCCGTTACCTCGGTTCCCCGAACTACCGAACCATCAGCCCCTATGGTCGCTTTATAAACTTTCACTTCATCTTTCAGCAGTTTTTGATCCGCTTCTAATTTGTCGGTCAACACCGCGTTGTTGACCAGGTTGCCGTTATAGTTGGCTACGATCTCCCAGGTGAGTACCTTGGTCTTCGGATCATAACTTTTTCCAACTTTACGGCCGTTTTGCTGTGTTTCGGTATTCGGTTTAAACGGAGCCTGGAGTGGGTACGCAACTCCAGGCGTGTTTTCCGTCCAATCCAATGTTGCCTCGTTCAGATACGGATATTTGTCCGGAGTAAACTTCGTACTGTAGGTAATGGTGTACTTATCCGTTATTTCTTCGTTAAACGTTAAAGTAAACCCTTTGGTTGGGTCTTCAACCTCTAAATCGTATGTGGAACTGGTTACTGTTTTCCCCGGTGAGGTTACTTTAACGCTGCTCGGAATAAATTCCAGACCGCCGCTCGTAAACGTATCCTTGATCACCAGATTCGTCATCGGCTGCTTATCTTCGTTGACGACGATGTTCCAGGTGATTATCTTAGCGCTGTAATCGACACCGCCAAATGATTTTACCCCAATTCCGCTCTTAAAGGTGAACGAATCGGAACCCTTTCTCTCCTTGCCGTCGACCGTTGCATAGATGTCGTTAGTAACCGGAGTATCCTTATAAATGCGGTCTATCGCTTTGGTTTGATATTCAATGTCATAGGCGGTAGTAACCTCTGATTCAAATTGCAAATCGAACCCGTTTTTGCCGTTGTCATCGGTCACCGGAATTACTTTGTACGTGATGCCGTCAGCCGGTTCGTTCGTTCCTGGCTTAAGCACTTTGACCGAATCCTCCACCAGCACCATGCTGTTGTTGAAACGGTCATGAATCAGCCTTTCGCCGGCTGGGGTTATCGTCTTTTCACCATAATTGTATTGCACTCTCCAGGTCACCGTCTGAGTCTCTTTATCGTAGGAGGTGTCCTTTTTGGTGAAAAGCGGCGTGCGGGTAATCGTAATCGTCTCATCATCCGCCTTCGAAACGCCATTGTCTCCGGTCAACTTCGCGCTGTTCGTAAATTCGGTCTCTTCCTCACCCGTTACCAAAGTCGTGTATTGAATGCGGTAAGCCGAATTGATGCTTGGCTGATTAAAATTGACCTGGAATCCCGAACCGTCCGGTTCAACGGCCGTTCCGTAGGTTGTGGAGCCAGGTTCGACCAAATTCCCCAAGTCAGGCCCTCTGTCGACATTCGGCAGCAGCTCGTAAACCTTGATCGAGCTTTCATCCAGCTTCAGTCCCGGCGGAATCTGGTCGGATACTTTCGCATTGTCGATCTTGTCGAGCGAGGTATTGACGTCGATCGTCCAGGTGATGGATTTGTCCTTGTCGGCAATCCCGGTCTTTTTCAGGAGCGATCCGTCCTTCGGCGCGAGCTTGATCACAGCATTCTGCTCTCCGCCCTGAATCGGGAAAGAAATCGGCACATCCGCTCTGCCCTTGATCTCTTCGCTAAGCACCGTATTAACCTTAAAGGTGCCCCAGACTCTCGAATTGTCGACGTTTTCGTTGAACACGATCTTCACATCGCCGTTCGTGCCAACCGTGAAATCGGCGATTGAACTGCCGTCGTCGATCGTCAACTTGCCGTTTACCTCGTTGAAAATTTTAAACTCCTTAGGGATTTTGAATTCAAATGTGCTGCCGTTTGTGTAGCCATGTCCATCCGGCAGCTCCCATTCGTATTCGATGCTGACGGCGTCTCCCAACTTGGAACGCTGCTGATTGGCGGGATTGTAAACCGCGTCGATTACCGTCCCCTTCGCATCCTTAACTAGGACTCCCTTAATGATGCTGTCTGCATTTTCGGCCGCAGCCGCAGCCGCACCTGCAGGGGCAGCCAGTCCATACGTAGCATCGGTCGCACTGTACGCAGCCTCTCCGCCGGAAGCTTCATCCGGATTTGCGCTGACCTGCGCCGCTCCCATACCAAAGACGCCTTGGAAGAACAACGCGCCGGCCATGAGTAAAGCCATCCATTTTTTCTTCATGCTTTTAGAGCACTCCCTCCTTATCTCAAATGTGTTCATTTATAATATCTTAATTTTTTTCCAATTCCCTCCTCGTCCGGTTTATGTAATTGGGCGACGCTTTCATCTTAATTCGTCGTTCTGAACAAATTCTCAACAAATTATAAAAAAATTCAACAAAAATTATGATTATTTTAATAGCTCCCGCAGTTCTATTGTGAAAGTTGTCTGATCCCCTGCTTCAAAACCCAACGTATAAAACGCAAAGAAATTTTTTTTCTTTACGGCCTCCACCAGCCAGTGGCAAAAATCGCTAACTTCGTCGGTTTCCCGGCTTCGGCCGTCCCGATAGACTACCTGGGGGTAAACGAACCTCAGCTTGAACTCGCCGCGCCACTCAAAACGAAAAAAATTTCTGCCCTTCCGGCGTTGCAGCGAAAAATGATAGTCCCGCTCCCGCTCTTGCAATAGATAAAACTGACCGTTGCAAAAAAATACAGGGCCATGCCGCGTGGCTACGATCCCTACCCGGTTCCCCCGGTAATCCATATAGAAACCCCTGCTCCGTTTCCTTTTATCTTGTTTCGTCAATTCGATCTCCGTAAGCGAGGGCAGTTCCACCCCCCGTGAATCGTCCCTGAAATGGCCGACTACATTCATCTCCAAAAAACTCCCTTAATTGCGAACGTTGCGAAAAGGCCGCAGAAAATTCGACTGAAATGGTTCATTCGGAGTATACGCGCAAGATCTATACAAATTCTGAACAAAAAAACCGGCCAACGGCCGGTCAAGATTGCTTGTTCTATGATAAAAAAACGCCGGAAGCGGGCGGCTTAACGTGCCTGCCCCGCTTTCTCCGTAAATTGTCCATACCATTCCGTTATGTAGTGGCTGGGCTCCACGTTCAGTTCCTCCTTCAGTACGGCTGCGAGTTCGCGGTACTGACGGTGCACCATGGCAAAGTTCTGCTGCAGTGCGTATATTTTCATGAGGGCAAAATAAGGCGCCTCTTCCTGGGGATGAAGGGTGCGGATGTTGTGATAGTAAGCTCCCGCCTTCTCCCAAAGCTCTTGCCCGAGGTACCAATCGGCGATCGCCAGCGAAGTGTGAAGCCAAATGGCCTTGAGCCGCTGGCGCTCGCTTTCCGTCCACCAGTAATCGTATTCCTGCAGATAATCTCCGGTGTAGATTTTCATCGTCTCCAAATATGCGTCCAGCGAATCGCCGGACACGGGCGGCAGCGCAGCCAGCTTGGCCTCCCATTCGTCGATATCCAAGCGGACCTGATGGGTATTCAGGATGTAACCCTCCATCGTATTCACAATTTGAAAATGGTCTCCGTAAGGCTTAAGTGTTTTCCGAATATGGTACACGGACGTATATAATTGCGAGTTGACCTTGTCCGTCTCGTATTCCGGCCATAAGACATCGATCAAAGTAGACTTTCGGACCAACCTTCCCCGGTGCTGCAAGAGATAGAGAAACAACTCCTGCGCCTTCGTCGTGCGCCACTGCAGGAGGGTCGGCTGTCCATGCCGCGCCTCCACCTTTACCTGTTTGAACAAGCATATTTTGATATCCTGTTCGGAACCGGCGACTTGCTCCTGTCCCGCTTTCAGCCGCTCCTGAATCCGATCCACGGTTTTGGCCAGGCGCTCGGCTCTGATCGGCTTGAGCACATAATCCAGAGCGTTTAACTCAAAGGCTTTTATGGCATATTCATCATACGCCGTGACAAAAACGATATGTATCTCCGGTCTTGCTTCCAAAATCCGTTCCGCCAGTTCAATACCGTTGATTTCCGGCAGGCTGATGTCCAAAAACAGCACATCCACACGTTCTTGGAGAATTTCGCCCATCCCCTTGACGGGGTCGGTAAATTTCCCGACAACCTCCACGTCGGCAAGCTTCAGCAATAACCGTTCCATATAATTCAAGGCCAGTTGTTCATCATCCACAAGTATTACTCTCATAAGAGCCAGACTCCCCCGCTTGGATACTCTTCCCCTTTATAAGAAGATTAGCATATCCCGCCCAAACAAAGAAGCCTTGAACAGTCGTTCAAGGCTCTTTTTTTTCCTATTCGTCTTATTATTGAACTGGCTTAGTATAACTTGTCCGCCTTATATTTCGAAGCATCTTTGATCATTGTAAAAGCGGTCGTCGTTCCATTCCAGCCGGCATCGGCCGTCGTGTCGATAACCACCCAGCGTCCGTTTATATAAACTTCATTCCAGGCGTGATATGTTTTTACATAGTCGGAAGATCCCATCGCCAGCTTGGCCGGAACCCCAACGCTGCGCAGCATCCCCGCAAACAGGGAGGAAAAGCCGTAGCAGGTGTCCTTCTTGGCAGTCAAGGTACGCTCGATATTCGGCAGGTAATTCGATGTAGCGGTAAACGCCAGGCTGTCGTCGTATTTGATGGTGCGGATGATGTAATTATAAATGGCCTTCACTTTATCTTCATCGGCAGCCGCATCTTTCGTCAGCTCCGCCGCCTTCTTTGCCGCCAGACCGTCTATATTCCAATTCACATTTTGCGTCGAACTCAGATAGACCGGCGTCTCATCCTGCAAATCAAGCTTCACCGTATCCTTCTGCACAAGGCGGTACGTAGTCCCTTTAATCTGTTCCAACAGGCTGATCGTGTAATCCCCGTTGCCCATTTGCAGCGGGAACGTCTCTCCTTGGGCACCGTAGGTCAGATTATAGGTATACTTATTGTTCCCTTTCTCGATCACCAGCTTGGTCTTGACATTCAGCTTCACGTCGTAATGAATGGTCACCGCTCCCTGAGACAGGTTGTCCTTATTGAGCCAGCCCTCAAGTTCGGCCGCCCGCGCCCCTGTCCCGCCGAAACCGGCAAACAAAAGTACAAGGGTCAACGTTGCAAACATCAATTTACGCATAAAAAATAAAACCTCCTTCGGTAACTGGCTGCCAGTAAAAAATTTACAGGCCCTGTAGCTTTGCGTCCCTGCCTTTCGACAGGTTTGCCATTATCGTGTAAAGTTTTATGTCCTTCTCTATCTCTATCGGAAGCGTTGGCGTCATTTATTAGCCCAATAAGACGAAAAAATCTAAAATTTTTAGTATTTTTTTGCGACTTTAGCCTCAGTTGATAGACGAACTTTGCAGACGGGGCCGTTCATTTCGCAAAAAGTAAAAATAATAAAAAAGTACCATAATCATCTCCAAAGCTGCGAGAATGAGATAGATATTACTGTAAACACCGGAATTCGCAAACAGGTTTAACGGGTTCCAATGCACGCTGCCGCCTTGATCCACAGCCTTGCTGTAGACGCCGGCCGCCACCGCGCCGGAAAGAAAGTTCGACATCGACAACAGCCCCATGCCAACCCCGGTCTGTTCCTTGGCCAGCGTCCGCGATATCGTGCCTGTCAAGGCAATTTGCATAAACATCTGTCCGACGTTGCCAAGGATCAATAATATTGCAATGATGGGGACCGCCGCTCCCGCGAAGATCGAGATCAGGGTAAAGCAAACCAGCAGCAGCATGGACGCGCTGCAAAACACAAACGGGTTGCCCTTGGCATCCGCCAGCTTGCCTCCAGCTCTGCCCAGAACAGCCGACACCGCCGCCCCCGGAACCATAGCGAAGCCAATCCAGCCCGAGGCAAGCCCGTTGACATCCGCCAGCAGCTGCGGCGTCAAGAACGGGAGCGCGTAACCGATCCCCATCGCCAGTATGGCTATGAGCAGCCCCAGGGAATAACTTCTGTTGCGGAAAAGCTGCGGATCCACGAACGGGTGAGCCGCAGTCCGGTTGCGGATAAAAAACAACAAGAACAGGAGCAGGCTGCCCAGATAGAAGGTAATTCGGCCGTAAGTAACGCCCAGCAGCAGCAACGCAACCGCACCGCCCAGCAGACCGGCCCCCAGCCAATCGACTTTGGCGTATTTGGGCGCCTGCTCGCTTAAATAACGGCGGTAAAACGGCAAGGTGACAAGCATCAGCATCGGAATGCAAAACAGCCAACGCCAATCGACCAGACTGACGATTAGCGCCGAGACGACCGGTCCGATCGCCCCCCCGACAGCCAGTCCGGTTGCCGTGATGCCGAGCGCGTATCCGCGGCGTTCGGGCGGAAAGTGGCGGACGGGAATGATCATCGCCGCCGCCGGAATGACCGCCGCTCCCGCCGCCTGCAAAACCCGCCCGGCCAGCACCATCCAAAACGCCTGGGCGGCAAGCCCGGCGAGCGAGCCCAGACAAAACACGGCCAAGCCAAACGTGATTAAATTTTTGAACCTGAATACGTCGGCCAATTTCCCGTAGATGACCGATCCGATCGCATAGATCAGCATATAAATGGTGGATACCCAGCTGACCTGCGCCACGGATAATTGGAACTCGTTTTTAATTTCCGGCAGCACGATATTAAACATCGTAGCGCTCATCGACGAGAGCACCATCGTAAACGCCAAAATACGGATCAGCTTTTCGGCTGAATCGCCCTCTGCCTGCTTTCTCATAACAAATCATGCCCCCTCAAAAACCTTTGTTATGAGATATTTTATATTTGCATATTGATAATTAAAAATATATATTTAATTATAAAATCATATACTACAGTATATTAATAGAAAGGAACGAACGGTATGGAATTGCTGCAGCTGCAATATTTTCAGACGGTCGCCCGCTTGGAGCATATGACAAAAGCCGCGCAGGAGCTTCATATCGCCCAGCCCGCGCTGAGCAAAACGATCGCCCGCCTGGAACAGGATTTGGGCGTGCCGCTGTTTGACCGGCAGAGCCGGCAAATCCGGCTCAACCACTTCGGCAGAGCGTTTTTGAAAAAGGTGAATCTCGCGTTGAACGTGCTTGAGGAAGGTCGGAAGGAAGTCGCCGATCTGGCGGGAACCGAACGGGGAAGCATTCATCTGGCGACGAACAACCTGGGCCGGATTACTTCCGCTATAAGCGCCTACCGGACTGAGCATCCGGAAGTGAATTTCCGCATTTTGCAAACGCCGCCCGCTTCCATGGAGGAGTTGGTAAATTTGCTGGAAAACGGCGAGGTGGATCTGTGTTTTACCGCCGCTTCCATCGATCATCCGGATATCCGCGAGCAGCCGGTGCTGGACGCCGAGGTGTTTTTGGCGGTGCCGCCCGGCCATCCCTTGGAACGGCGCAGCAGCATCCGACTGGAGGAGGTGGCGGCCGAGCCTTTCATCGAATATAAAACCGGCCATCCGTTCCGGAAAATAAACGCGTCATTTTGCCGCGAAGCGGGCATTTCGCCGAACATCGTCTGCGAGGTGGACGAACCGTCCGCTTTGGGCAGCCTGGTGCAGGCCGGACTTGGCGTAGCTTTTATGCCCGCATGCCGCAAAGACGAGACGCCGCCTTATAAAATGCTGCGCCTCGAAACCCCCGTATGCCGGCGCGTCTTCCGGATCGCCTGGCTGGAGCGGCGGTATCTTCCCAAAGCCGCCCGCAGCTTCGGCCGGTTTTTGGCCGAATATTACGCGGAGCTTCAGGCGCCGTAAGCTGCAGCGCCATCCTCCGGCGTCCGGCGGGCCGCCGGTCAAGTAAAATACTCCAGCTTCGCCTTTGGAAAAAAATCTTTCATATAACCGAACAGATGCGTTTTCAAATCCTCCTCTTCCTCTTTCGGATAGATATATTTGCCGATGCCGTATTTGCCCCATTTGTATCTGCGTTTTTCTTCATCCAGTTCCAGCTTGGTCATCGGGTAATTTTTCTCGATCACCCGTTTGGCCGGTTTTGTGAAGCGGTGCTGAATGAATTCAAACGTAAGGTCCTCTTTCGCCTTGGCCGGCAGTTCGGCATCCAGCCGTTCGAACATATGGCGGTACCCGTCCTCCCATCCTTCGTGAATGTAAATGGGCGCGACGATAAAGCCAAGCGGATATCCGGCCCGGGCCACCTTCCCCGCGGCTTCGATTCTTTGCTCCAAAGGCGAGGTGCCCGGTTCGAAGTTTTTAATGATGTAATCGGCGTTGACGCTGAACCGGAACCGTGTTTTTCCGTTATGCCTCGCATCCAGCAAATGATCGACATGATGAAACTTCGTGACGAACCGCAGCTTGCCGTACTCGGACTGTCCAAAGTGCTCGATCGCCCGCCTTAGCGTATGGGTCAGATGGTCGATGCCGACGATATCCGAAGTGCAGGAAGCTTCAAAACGGGTGTATTCCGGGGCGCGTTCGGCCATATACCGGTCGGCGGCGTCCAAAATCTCCTCCACGTTGACATAAGTGCGGATATACGGCTTGCTCCCCATCGTCGTTTGCAAGTAACAGTAATGGCAATGCCCCATGCATCCGGTGGCAAAAGGGATGGCGTACTCCGCCGAAGGTTTGGATGTGTCGAATTTCAGCGTTTTGCGAATGCCGACGACCAGCGTGGACTTGGCCACCCGGTATTTTTGCAGATCGCTTTCGCCCGGCAGGTTTCTGACCTGGTTGTGGGAAGTCGTGTACCGGATGTCGAGATCCATGTCCTTGAATTTGTCATACAGCGTTTGACCGAGCGGATAATCCAGCGCGTCCGGCTCAAAGTAAACGAGCTTGGGAACAAACGGCTTCATTCCAGGCCCCCCTCGGCGGCGTCCCCGAAGTAGTAGCTGTAGGCCTGCTCCGCCTCATCCGCCGACGCGTATACGGCCATTTCACTGGTCAACGGGTAATAGGTTTCGTACAAAAAAACGGCGAGCTCCCCCGGCCGCTCCGGGTTGTTGACCACCGCGGCCTCCTGGATGTTGGCGACGTCCTGGGTATGCGGGTTGCGGTAAAACACATAAACGATATCTCCCGGCGCAAAGGTTCGGGCTTCGTCTAACATCTTCATCGAATCCCCTTCTTTTTATGGAATGGTGAAGCTTTCCCTTTGCTTTAAAATATTTCCTTGGCCGGGAGCAATTATTTTTCCACGTTGTGGAAAAACAGGCAACCCAGGAAAACCTTATTTCCCCTCCGATTTCGAAGCGGCGCTTTTCCACAATATCCGGTGCTGTGTCCGGCTTAGTTTCTCGTAGAACAGCGTGGAGTTTTTGCGAAATACTTGAATGACGACGTGAATGAAAAACGCCAGATCCATCAGCAGAACCAGCATGGCCAATAACGCCCTTGCTCCCTCCGGCAACGATCCGGAAGGAAAGGCAACCAAACGGTTCATGCCGAAAATCCCCCAATAAAGCAGGCCGTAGCGGACGATGATCGACATGGTTCCCGGCCGCGCTTCATCACCTTGCTTATTTCTGCCTCGGGTCAATTGGGCTGCGTAACCCGCATCGGCATCCCGCTTTTCCGTCGGTTCCGCTTCCTCGATCCTGATGCGAACCAGCCATTTGCCGAAGGTGCAGCCGCCGGTTAGGTATGGAAGCAGCATAAAGTAAAGACCTGTCGCGACGAAATAAGCCGCCGGAATCCGCAGCACGTGGCAGACGGCCAACAGCACCGCGCAAATGACAACATCAAACATCCAGGCCAAACCGCGGCGGGTGTAGCTCACCCTTTTGGCGGACAAATCCACACCCCGGTCCAGATGCTCGATCCTGGGCAAAAAGCGCGACAGCCATTCGGCGGCGAGAAAGCCGATCATTCCGCCAAGCGTGTTCGTCATCAGGTCGTCGATATCGAACACCCGGTAGGCGTTGTCAAAAATGCCGAATATGCCCGTCAGCTGCGTCACTTCAAACAACAGGGACAGCAAAAAGGACAGCAGCAGGCAGCGAATCGGCCCAAACCGGAAGTAGTAACGTATGATCATCCCGAACGGCACCGTCAACAGGACGTTGAAGGCCACCTGCAAAAAAGCCCGCTCCTTCAGCAGCCGCCAATACGTTGAAGGCTCTCCTTTAACGACGCTGGTCTCCTTCAGGATATCCTGGATGAAATGAAACGGAACGAGCTGAACAGGCGATTGGGCGAGCGGCGGATTGTGCCGCGTGGCAGGAAAGGGCAGCATGATCAGAAACGCGGCGTTCATCAGGTACAGCAGTAACAGGTACAGGACGAACGCCCGCACTTTGTTGATATACCCGTGCCGGCGGTACTGGACGACGAGAAAAGGCATCGTGAACAGCAGCGCGGCGAAAGGAAAAGCCATAAAGGCATAGGAAATAGGGAACAAATACGTTTCAAATTTCAAAGTTTAAACCCCTTCTGCTCATAAAATCTTAACTATCTTACCATAGGACGTTCGAAGCCGCATTTTAGTTAGCCAAAAAGTCCGGCAATTTATGCAAAAAGCTTTCCCGCGCTCCAACTAGTGGAACGGGGAAAGCTTTTGCCGTTTTGGTGGATTGCAGCGAATAATGACTTACTCCGGTTTGTCCGGCGTTTTCGGCGGAACGTCCATGCCGGCCGCTTCCCTGGAGACCGGTTCCTGCGGCGCCCGCACTTGTGAGGCTGGCGCCTGCTGGGCGGGGTCCTGCGGCGGCGGCACCTGCAAGGACGGCGCTTGCGGGGCAGGCTCCTGCGACAGCGGCACCTGTGAGCCGGCTGACTGCTCGGCCGGCGTCTGCGCGGGCGCTGTCTGCGTTGCCGGTTCCTGCGGAACCTGCGCCTCGTTGGGACGAGCCTGCACGGCCATCCCGTTCGCTAGCATCGCGTTCGTTTGCATCCCGTTCGCTTGCTTCCAGGCTTCCCGCTGCGCGGCTCTGTTCTGCGCCTGACGGCGGCGCAGAAGCCAAAGCGGCACCACGATAACCGCAGCGATGGCGATCACCGGCAGCGCCCCCGCCAACAAGACGATCAGCCACTGCAGGATCAGCGACAGCACTTCGATGCTTCCCGTCAGCGCCTGCTTGGCTCGCTCCAAGAGCGGGGGCTCATCGCCCTCTGCCATGGCGGATCCCGCCTGCTCCGGTTGATACAAACGGATTTCGACCGTGGAATAGGCGACGTTGCTGTCGATGTACCGCATCCGGCCTTTGATCTGCTCGATTTCCGTCTGAATCCGCTCCAGCTCATTCACGAACTTAACCAGTTGGCTCGTTTGAGTTGCTTCCTCCACAAATTTAAGGTACCTGGCCTCCATCGCTTCCTTGACTTTAAGCCGTGATTCCAGGTCCACGTACTCCTCGGAAACGTCCTGTCCCTGAATGGTGCGCTGCATTGATTTGAGCTTGAGCTGTTCCAGTTTGTCCAGGAACGGGGAAAACCCGGCGGCCGGCACCTTTAGGATAAAATTCCCGCCAAGCTCGTGCTGGGACTGATTTTCGGAGAACTCGACGATATAGCCGCCCGTTAATGTCACGAGATTGCGGATTTCGGATTGCGCTTTAGCGTAATCCTCCACTTCCATCGCGACGTTGGCCCGGTATATCAGCTTCTTGTTGAAGCCGGTGTCCGCTGTTGCCCCTTGAAATCCCGGGGAGGTTTGCCCCGCTCCCGCAGCGGCATTGGCGGTGCGTCCGCCTTCCCCCGCTCCCGCCGAAGATCCGGCCCCTCCGCCGGAGGACTCGGCTTCTTCAGTCCCATCGGCCGCATCGGACTTCTCCGCGACCGATTTGTCCGTGCTCCTGGCTCCACCCAGCCCCATTCCGCCATCGGCGGCCTCATTGGAAGCTTGATCGCCTACGGCCATGTCAGCCGCCGGTAAAGCGTTTTCCATGGATTGGGATGCGCTGCCCGAATTATCGCTTGCGTTCCCGCATCCGCCCAGCAGCCATAACCCTAAAATGACCGCTCCTAATACCGCAATCTTTTTACACCATTTCCCCAATGAAATGCCCCCCTTGTCATAAACAGGCTTGAGCGCTCCGCATTTTCTTATCTGCTCTGTACTGTTTTATCGCGGAACGTCTCTTACCTGTCTTGACGCCTCCAAAGTCTGGAAGGTTGCCGTCTTCGAAAAATAAAAATAGTCGAACCTTCCAGCATGGTGGCACTTGGACCAAAGGCCCCCTAACTTGGCTGCGACTCCGCTGAACATTTAAAGCAAGCATCCGCCGTTAAGTCCCCGGTGCCCTTTTGTATAGCGCCGAGAAAACCTTCGTAACCAGGTTGTCTGAGAAGCTCAACTGCCCCATAGCGCAAAACATAAGAACAAAAAATGCACTAGCGTTGCAAGAACACTAACATCAATTTTCAGCAAAACCCACATTTGGATTATTGAAACTATAAATGGATTTTTTTACAGTCATTTTTTAAGCTTAAGACCAAAAAGTCAAGGTTACCTAATGCGTAGGTCGCGATGTCCCATTAAATGTATATAATGGATATTATTACTTGAATTTGCTTGGCTTAATTATCCCAACCATTGTGCGCACCGATAACGCTTTGGGACCTGACCCCGGACGTCTCCCCGGACTACTTCGACTGGGTTTCCGATCCAGTTCGGTTCGAAAGGATCGCCATGAACGGTACAAGTACTCGCGGAGAATCCGGAGCACTTGCCAGTTTGTTTTTGCCGTTTGGGTGCTGTGCCGGATGTGCTCCACGAGCAAGGCAGTAATTAAAGCCAAGAATAACTGGTTCCAAATAGCCTGTGGTTTATGACTGTGCAGCTTCTTCAATCGCAAATGTTGCTTCAGCCATTTAAAATACAACTCGATGAGCCAGCGATTTTTATAGATCTGCGCGATTTCTTCAGCGGTCTTATCCCATACCGATGTAAAAATACGATAAGTCCGTTCCTGCTCGTCATAAAACTCCACCAAACGAACGGAATGTTCCATGGATCGGAAGGAACTGCCCACGCAAACCTTGGCGTCCCGCGTGATGTTCGAGCCTTCCGGAACAGGATACTCCTCAATGACGGTGGCAAGCGCGCGATCTCGCATACGGATCACAAACTGGATGTTGTCCTGGACCCATTGATCCATCCGGGCATAATCATCATAACCGCGATCCATCACATAAATCGCATCCGAGGGGACGACCAGTTCAACGGCCCCCGCACGATCCCCTACATTGAGCGAACTGGGGATCATGGCATCAGGAAATAGCTTGTCGGGAGCTGTAACAACGAGGCGCAGATGCATCTTGACGCCGCTACTCTTATTTGACATCTTGGCCCAACTTCCAAGTTGAAGCGGCAGTCGAATGCTGGAAGAATCAATGATGTGCAATTTCCCGCTCTGGCCCTGGTGGCAAGCACGTTGCTGTGTTTGTGATGCCAGATGCTGAAACATCCACTCCAACAGCTCCGTTGGGATCTGATCGAGTTTTCGGGATAATTGCGAGCCGCTGATACTCTCCAACTGTAGAAGCTGCTGAAGTTTCGGCTCAGCACGAAGTGCAATTTCCATTTCACCGTAAGATGACCATTGTTTCAACTGAGCATTGATGAAGAGCATGATCGCTTTCATCGTGGTAAGTTTCTTGGTGTAATGGTCGAAGAGTAAACGTTGATGCACATCGATGGGCAGTAAGGAAATCAGTTGACGAATGACCGTTTTAGCTTTAACGTTATCCATGGATGGTCTCCTTTTGTAGAGAGTTATGGACAACGTACCTACCTCTTTACAATAGGAGATTTTTTATGCTTTTTCCATGAAAAATGATCATAATTACCCATATTTAACTAATATTTGATTATTCGCGTTAGGTTTTATGCAACGCTAGTGCAAAAAATGTCCTTATTCCGGCGATAACCCCCATTCAAGGAGAAATAAAGGCAATTTATGCCGCTATTTTTCCCGATCACCAGGAGATGCCCACATTCCGGACCACTTATAGGAAAATAAGGACATAAAATGTCGCTAGTGGGGATGAACATCCCTAGGTCCGGATAATAAGTACATAAAGTGCCGCTATTCTGATGGCCGGCGGTAGGTCGTCCAAGTAGCCTACGGTCATCGAACTTGTAGCCACTTGTTCGCTTCCTGCGCCGGACGGTTCATCGCTGCTGTAGCCTGCGGTTCGTTGTTCCTGCAGCTGTTCGTCGTCCAGCATCCGACGGTTCGTCGTCCGGCAGCCGGCTGCCGAGCACAGATGTCCAGGTTGTGTCCGGAGAACCTACGATCAATCACATATGTATGAAAAAAACAACGGAGACCCTGCTGTACAGTCAGGGTCTCCGCATCTATGGTTAAGGGGGATGGCTTTATACTACAAGGCTATACTTAAAACAAGATGAAAATCAGTTTAAAGTTTAATGAAATGTCTCATAATTCATAATTCATAATTCACGATTCATGATATTTCTTCAGCACTATGACCGCGTTATGTCCGCCGAACCCGAACGAGTTGGACAAGCCGATGTCAAGCGCGGCCTTTCGCGCAGCGTTCGGCACGTAATCCAGATCGCATTCGGGATCGGGATTCGTCAGGTTGATCGTCGGCGGGATCACCCCTTCGTTCAGCGTCTGCATCAGAGCGATTGCTTCCGCGCCGCCCGCCGCGCCAAACATATGGCCGATCATCGATTTGTTCGCCGTGATCGGAATTTGCCAGGCACGCTCGCCGAACGCTTTTTTGATCCCCAGGGTCTCCCCGCGGTCGCCCACCTCCGTGCTTGTGGCATGAGCGCTGATCACGTCAACCTGCTCCGGGGACACCCCGGCGGACCGCAGCGCCCGCTTCATCGCCTGAGCGGCGCCTTCCCCTTCCGGATGGGAAGCGACCACGTGATAGGCGTCCGAACTGGCCCCGTATCCGATCACCTCGCCATGAATCCGCGCGCCTCTGCGCAGCGCATGCCCCAGCGATTCCAGGATGACGATGCCGGCGCCTTCGCCCATCACGAAGCCGTCGCGGGCCGCGTCAAACGGGCGGCTGGCCTGCTCCGGCTCGCCGCTCCGCTTCGACAGCGCCGTAGCGTTCCCGAAGCTGGCCAAGGCCAAAGGATGAATCGCCGCCTCCGTCCCGCCGGCGATCATAACATCCGCCTCGCCGCTCTTAATCAGCCGGAACGCTTCCCCGATCGCCGTATTGCCGATCGAACAGGCCGTCACCGGCGACAGCGTGGGCCCAAGCGCGCCGTAGCGGATGCTGATTTGCGCCGCCGCCATATTCGAAATCATCATCGGGACAAGGCTCGGGCTTACCCGGCCCGGTCCGCGGCTATCCAAGACCCTCATGTTTTCGGCCAGCGTCTCGATCCCGCCGATGCCAGATCCGACGTAAACGCCAAACCGTTCCCGGTCAACCCGTTCCGGCTGCAGCCTCGCATCCTGCAACGCCTGTTCGGCGGCATACATCGCGTATTGGCAAAAGCGGTCCATTTTCCGCGCTTCCTTCCGGCCGAACAGCCCCTCCGCATCGAAATCCCGCACCTGGCCGGCGATTTGGGTGCCGAATCCCGTAACATCAAAGCGATCGATCCGGGAAATTCCCGATCTCCCTTCCTTAAGTCCGTTCCAAAACGTATCCACATCGTTGCCCAGCGGAGACAAAATGCCCATACCGGTAATGACAACCCGTTCCATACCAAAATCCTCCTTCAAAAAAACATCTGTTGTCCCCTATTTTATCCGCTTCTTATCCTATTACAAGTTTTTAATTATCCTAGTATAATAGGTAATACAATAAGCGACGTTAAAGGAGAATCTCAAAGTGAGTACGGAACCGAGACTTAAAGCGCTCTCCGAATTTTTAAAAACCCGGCGGGCCAAGCTGAATCCGCAGGCGGTCGGACTGCCGCCGGGCGGGCGCCGCCGGACGCCTGGACTGCGGCGCGAAGAAGTCGCCCAGTTGGCCGGGGTCAGCACAACCTGGTACACCTGGCTGGAACAGGGCCGTGACATCAAGGTGTCCGCTTCGGTCCTGGACGCCATCGCCGGGGCGCTCAAACTGAATGCCGATGAACGCAAATATTTGTTTGATCTGGCGATGGACAGCGGCTTGCACCCTTCCTTCACTCAGGAGCCAAACACCGCCATCAGCCCTTCGCTGCATAAAATCCTGCAGGAGCTGAAGTTTTGTCCCACGATCATTTCCGATCGCCATTGCCATATCGTCGGCTGGAACGCCGCCGCGTCCCACGTATTCGTCGACTTCGAGCATCTTAAAGGCGAAGAGCGGAATCTGATCTACCTCGTATTCGCCAAAAAAGAGCTGCGCAGCCTGGCGGTCAACTGGCCGCATTTCGTGAAAGGTTTTTTGGCGATTTTTCGCGCGTATTACGGCCAATACGTGGCCGATCCGTGGTATGCCGGGTTTATCGAGAAAATGACGCAGAGCTACCCCGATTTTCACGATTTGTGGGAGCAAAGCGAAGTCAAGGCCGCTCCCGAAGTCCTGATCGAATTCCGCCACGCCAAAGCCGGAAAAATGCTGTTTAACCTGACCTCATTACAGGTGCAGGGAGAGGCCGATTTGCGCTGCAGCATCTATACACCGATCGAAGGCACGGCCACGGAGGCGAAATTGAAGAAGCTGCTCGAGGGAGCGGGCCAGAAACATTGAAATGTTCGGAAACAATCGGGCCGAGCCGCATCCCCAAAAGGAAACGGCTCGGCCCAACGTTTATCTCTGGCCGGCAAACATTTTGTCGCGGTATTCGAAAGGCGAAATTCCTTCCAGCTCTTTGAAGACGCGGGAAAACTGCTTCGTATTTTCGAAGCCGACCGCCGCGCCGATTTCCGACAATTTCAGGCTCCCGGCGCCGATCAACTGCTTCGCTTTGCGGATGCGCACCTTTTTTAAGTACAGCACGAAGCTTTCTCCGGCATAAGCTTTAAAAGCCTCGCTGAAATACGAGTAATTCAGCGAAACATGGTTGCTGACCATCGCCATGTTCAGCGGCCGGTGATAATTTTCTTCGATGTAGGCGATGGCCTCCTTCATATCCCCGTGCTCGCTGTGGGCGGAACGGATTTCCCGGATGTAATCGTCCAAACTTAGCAGCAGCTGCTCCAGCGCGCGAAAATAGTCGTGGAAATGGCGGAAATTGTTCATCGTCCCCACCTGGCGGTACAGCTTCAATACCTCCACCGAAGCTTCGCCGTACAACCGGAACACTTCGTCCAACACCTGTTCGTTCATGCGCCGGCCAACCGTTTCCAGATAGGAAACATCGACATCCGGCAGTTCGCCGACGCGGAAGATCGTGCGGAGCAGCGCCCCGATCTCCTTTTCCCGCTTCGTGCCGAGGATGTTGCCCAGCTTGCGGAGTTCCTCCTCCGGTACGGGGAAAACGCGTTTTTCGCCCGGCAGCTCACTGTAGCAAATCAGGCTCGTGCCCGGATAGATAAACGTGTGTTCCAATGATCTTTTGGCCTCCGCATAACAGCGGGGGATATCCTCCAAAAGGCGGCCTTCCCGGCTGACGCCCATCAGCAGGCCTTCCAGCTCCTTCTCCGCGGCAAGCCGCGACAGTTCGGCAAAATTGGCTTGCGGCCCCCCGATCAGCACAACCCGCCCTTCGCGGTCGAACACCGCGGCGTTCAGGCAGCCGTTCACGGTTAGCAGCATGTGTTCCGCCAGCGCTTTCAGCTCTTCCTTGTTCATGCACCGCCCATCATCGTACTTATACATCAGCACTGCCGCCGAAAACGGTACGGCGTAACGGTCAAACCCGATCTCCTGCCCCAGCTTCCCGGTTTCCTCCCCGGCTATTTCCCCGATCTGCAGCAGCTCCTGCAAACTTCTCGACTGCAGTTCGGCGCGGTACATCTCCGACATCGCCATTTGCTCCTCCATGCGGGAAAGCTGGTTCAAATGCTCTTCGCATTTGCGCAAAGCCGCAAACAGCTCGTCCCGGCGGATCGGCTTAAGCAAGTAGTCCTTCACCTGGTATTGGATCGCCGCTTTGGCGTATTCGAAATCCTCATAACCGCTCAGAATGATGACCAGCGGCTGAGGGTGTCCCGAAGCGCGGGGTTCCTCGGCCAATTTGCCGATCAAGGCGATCCCGTCCATCCCCGGCATCCGGATGTCCGTGATGACAATATCGGCTCCTTCGGAGCGGTAATGTTCCAGCGCTTCCCCGCCCTGGCCGGCGGTGATCAGCCGGTACCGGCCCGGATACTCGCGCTCAATCATCGTCTTTAACCCCAAGCGGATATTTTTCTCATCATCCACGATCAAGAGTGTTCGCATGTTCGCCCATCCCTCCTGTCAATAACATCCGCGGAATCGTCATCACAACCCGGGTATAGCGCCCCGGTTCGCTGATTACTTTCAGACCATAAGCCGCGCCAAAAAACAGCCTCACCCGTTCCTGGACGTTCAGCAGACCGATGCCGCGGGAGCGGACGCCCGTTTCAAAGGTGCCCGTTAACCTTTCTCTTAGCCCGGCCGCGGCCAATTCCGCATTCAATCTGGCCAGTATGGCGGCCTCGATGCCGCAGCCGTTGTCCGTAACCGTAATTTGCATCCGGTCTTCCTCGCAGACAGCGCCGATATGAAGTTCCCGCTTTCCCGGGGGCTCCCCCGTCCAGGCGTGCTTCACCGCGTTTTCCACGATCGGCTGCAGCGACATTTTCAGCACCTCCAGCTCCAGATCGCCGTCGCTAATCTCCGTGATCAGCGCGACCGGCTCGTCAAAGCGGATGTTCATGACCTCCAAATAATTTTCGATATGGCGGATTTCATCGCGCAGCTTGACGTATTCGCCCGACCATTTGAAGTTATAGCGCATCATGCCGCCCAAGGAGGTCAGCGCGTCGGAAATCGTGCGCTGGCCCTCGATCTCGGCCATCATCTTGATATTTTCCAGCGTATTGTACAAAAAGTGCGAATCGATCTGACTATGCAATGTCCTTAGTTCGGCTTCCTTGGTCATCGCCTGCTTGCGGACCCCTTGGGCGATCAGTTCGTTTATCGTCTGGATCAACTTGCTGAAATGATGCGCCAGCTCCCCGACTTCCCCTCCCCCTTTAATGCGCGGGACGTCGATATGGAAATCGCCTTTGCGCATTTTTTTCATCGCTTCGGTCAAACGCCGCAAATTTTTCAGGATAATCGAATTCAGCAAAAAGGTAATGGTCGACAAAAGCACGATCAACAGGATATTGGCGGCCATGATTTGCTGCTTGGAGCGCAGGATGTTATCGAGCACGCCTTCCAGGGACACAACGTACAGCAGGTGCGCGTCAATCCGCTCGATCGGGGCGGAGATGAGCAAAAACTCAGCCCCCTCCAGTTCGAATTGGGTTTGCAAGGCGGCGTCCGCGGGCTGTTCCCGGAGCAGTTCCCGCACTTTTTGCCGCATAATGCCGCTGCCGCCGAGCAGAGATTGCCCGCGATCCATATATATCGCGCCATGAGCATCAAGCAAAGCCATCTGGGATTCATCGTCCGCAATGCCCGTATACACCCTGGGCGCAAAATCCTTCAGCAGCATTTCGATGCCGATGATCCCGATATGCGCTCCGCCCGAATTGATCTCTTGAAACAGCGAGATTTTCGGCTGGTTTTCCGCGGGTTCGGCCGTATACCTTTTCATGATGTCGCGGTCGGTCTGCTGCAGCACCCACAGCTGTCCGCCATCCCGTTCATTGACCTCAGGGTACCACGGCTCGGCGGAGATCCGGTTCTCCCGGAACACGGTCGGCCAGATTTCATGGGTCAGCGGGTTGTTCGTAAATATCCGCCAGTGAACGATTTGCGGCGTGCCTAATTGAATCAGACCGAAATCGGCGAACTTCCCCATATTCCAATCGATCAGCTCGCTGGTCTCCGGCTCCCGGTCCAGAGTCAAATAATCCATCAAATCCTGATGGGATATGGAGATTTGGGCCGCCAGCTCCATCGCCTCGATCTGCTTTTGGATTTGAATGCTTTCCAGCTCGATCGTGAATTGGCTTTTCTTGAGCGCATCGGCGATATAGTTTTGATGAATCTGGTTAAACAGATAGTTCGATACAATAATGCTCGGAATAAAAAAAATAACGATATAAGCCGTCACAAGCCGGCTTTGCATCGATCTGCGTCCAAGCCAGTATAGAAAATGATCCGCGGTTGACTGAATCCATCGTTTCATCGCTGCGATTTCTCCCGGGGAATGCGGACAAAGGGGAACCTCGCGGGCGGGTTAGCCGCCAGCCAAGGAACCCCAGGATTGTCCTGCTTCATTTATATAGTCATTTGATGAACTCGGCGAGCTTCGCCATGTTCTCCTCGTATTTCTTCTGTTTGTACTCCCACACTTTGGCATATCCGAGCTCATCGCGTTTCTTCAAGTAATCGTTCCAGATCTGATCGAACTCGGCATCCGATTTCGCCAACAGCAGCTTAGGCGCCACTTTGCCCCATTCCTGCAAAATTTTCGTATTCATTACGCCTTCCTCGGAGTTGCCTTGCGGATCGATTTGGTCGAATTGCGAGAAGCTATGCGACTTGCCGCGGGTCCAATCTTCCGTCTGCTTGAACGGCTCGACGGCCGGAGGCGCCCAAGCCAGGGTCGTGTTCGTATCCATCAGCATCCAGAAGGTGTGGGACGCGCCGTACTTTTTGTCGAACGCGCCGCGGTCGCTGTTGAGCAGCTCCGCAACTTCAGGAAGGAACTGGTCTTTGCCGTCAATCGTGTCCCAAGTGACGCCTTGCTTGCCCAGGTACGTGTCGCGTTGTCCTTCCTCGGAGATCATATAGCTCAGAAAGCGGATCGCCCGCGCTTTGTCCTTGACGTTTTTGGAGATCAGCGTCACCGTCCAGCCGGAGATGGACGGTCCGGCCAGCGTCGGCTGGTCCAGCCCGGCGTTCGCCGGTCCGTCAACCGCGATATAGACGGAGTTCGGATCGTTCGCGTAGAGCACGTTTTGCTGGTTGGCCATGTCGCTGCGCTGATACAGCATCGCGAAGTAGCGGCCTTGCGCAATCTTCTCTTCCATCTGCGGACGTTTATCCACGAAGATATCTTTGGCCAGCAGCCCCTTCTCATTGGCCTGGCGCAGCGTTTTCAGCCACTTGACGTATTCCGGATCGGTGGTGCGGTCGTACAGCTTGCCGTCCTTCTCCTGCGGAATCGCCAGGAAGTTCTGGATGTAGGCTTCGAGCGAGTAATTGCCTTTCTCGTGGAAATCGTGCAGGCCGAACGGAATCAGCGGCTGCCCGTTCACGTCAGGGAACATTTTCTTCGCGTCTTCAAGCGCTTTCAAAAACCCTTCAGGCGTGCGCATATCCGGCTTGCCAAGCGCTTCGTACATATCCTTGCGCACGAGAAACGTCTGGGTGGACGTGAAATTGTCGCCGAATTTCTCGTAATCCTTCGGTGAAGAAGACGCGTTCGGATAGCCGTAGATATTGCCGTCCTCCTGAGTATACCACGACACCTTGGCCGGATCGGTCACTTTATGGAAATACGGATCGTATTGGTCCGCCAGTTCGTTCAGCGGCAGCACCAAACCGCCTTCGATCATTTTTTTGACCGCGTCCTCGCTCCAGGCGATCGTGATGAAATCCGGAAGCGAACCCGAGGCGATCATCGCGTTCATCTTCTCGGTCTCGTTGCCGGCAGGTACGATTAAGTTGAGGTTCACGCCGGTTTTCTCCGTCACGTATTGGGAAGTAATGTCCTCGCCCCATTTGTTCGGAAACCAGGCAAAGTTGATGTACCAGTCGAACGTAATCGGGGAGGTATCCACCTTCCAGCCCGGATCGTCCCGGGTCAGCTTCACTTCCTCCGCCGCCGGCTGCTCTTCCCCTCCTTTCACGGATGCCTTGCTGCCGCCGCCGGACGAACATGCCGCCGTAAAGACCATGACCAGCGCGAACATTAACAGCAGCAGGCTTTTTGGCTTATGCATCTTGCTCATGTGTTTTCCCCTTTTCTCGTTTAGAAATATGATTATATAGAACCCCTGCCTGGATAGGCAAGAAGCAGCTACCTTGCTTATTAGGCAAAACGTTTTATCCCTTGATCGAGCCGATCATCATGCCTTTGACGAAATAACGCTGCAAAAACGGGTAGACGAACACGATCGGCAGCGTCGTGACGACCATCGTCGCCAGTTTGATCGACTGCGAGGTCACCGTCTTGGAAATGCCTCCCGGCACCTGGGCCGCCATCTGGTTGGAGCTGGACTGGGCCACGACCCGGTACAAGTAAGTTTGGATCGGCTGCAGGTCCATATTGTTAAGGTAAATGACCCCGGTAAAATAGTCGTTCCATTGATACACGCCGTGGAATAACGCGATCGTCGCCACCACCGGCATTGATACCGGGAGTACCACGCGGAGGAAGATCGCCCAGTCGTTGGCGCCGTCGATTTTCGCGGCTTCTTCAAGCCCGTCCGGGATTTCGCGGAAAAAGGTCATAAAGATGATCAGATCGAAAAAGCTGAACAACGCGGGAATGATGTAGATCAAGAAATTATCCAACAGGTGGAGGTCCCTCATCAGCAGGTACGTCGGGATCAACCCGCCGCCGAAAAACATCGTGACCGTGCCGAGCAGGATATATAATTTCCCGCCGATCAAATCTTTGCGGGAGAAAGCGTACGCCACCATCGCCGTGAACAGCACGTGCAGCAGCGTCCCGACGAGCGTCTTGGCCACGGTGATGCCCATCGCCAGCATGATGCCGGGGCTTTGGAACACGGCGCCGTAGTTCTCGAAGCTGAACGCGCGGGGCCACCAATAGATCCCGCCGCGCATCCCGTCCATCCCCTCGTTGAGGGAATTGACGAGCACGTACCAGACCGGATAAAGCGTCACGAAGCAGATCAGCAGCATTCCGATATTGTTGCACAGGTCGAAGAAGGCTTCTCCCTTGGTTCTTCTTTTTAGATTCAGCATGTTCTCAGGGCTCCTTCATGAATTGGACTTGGCCTCACCGGCTAAAACAGGGACGTGTCGTTCAGCTTCTTCGTCACCCGGTTGGCCAGCAGCAGCAGGATGAGCGCGATCACCGATTTGAACAGCCCCACCGCCGTCGAATAGGAATAACGCCCGGACAACATCCCGGTTTGGTAAACGTAGATGTCGATGACGTTGCTGGCGCTTTCGTTCAGCGCGTTGCGCAGCACCAGGATTTGATCGAAGTTGGAGTTCAGCACGCCGCCCACCGCAAGAATGAACAAAATCGAAATCGTCGCCTTGATGGAAGGCAGGGTAATATACCACATTTTCTGAAATCTCCCGGCCCCGTCGATCGTGGCCGCCTCGTACATTTCCGGCGATATGCTCGTGATCGCGGCCAAATAAATGATGGCGGACCAGCCCAGCTCCTTCCAGACATCCGAAGCGACGACGATGCCCCAGAAATAACTCGGCTCGGCCAGATACGAAATCGGCTCTTGAATCAAGTGCAAAGCCAGCAAAAGATCGTTGATAATCCCGACGTCCGACAGCCAGGTGGTCAATATCCCGCCGAGGACGACCCAGGACAGAAAGTGCGGCAGATACGAGATCGTTTGCACCGCCTTTTTGAACCGGACCGAACGCATCTCGTTCAGAAACAACGCGAAGATGATCGGCAGCGGAAAACCGACGATCAGCTTGATCAGGCTGATGCCCAGCGTATTTTTCATCACATTAACGAAATTGTCGTCCTGAAAAAACTCCTTAAAATGGTCAAAGCCCACCCACGGCGCCTCGGCGACCGACCTCACGATGTTGTACTCCTTAAAAGCGATGATAATGCCGTACATCGGCACGTAGTTGAAGACGATCATCCAGGCGACGCCCAGCAGCGCCATGATTTGAATATGCCTTTGCGCGTACAGGCGCCCCCACCGTTTGCCCCATACCGATGGCGGCTTGTTTCTTTCCGGAGCGGCCGCCGGTTCCGCCATCTGTTCCGTCATCTGTTCTATATCCATTCCTCTGACCTCCATGCTGTTCAAAAGCTAGTTATGTAAGCACTTCCAATTCCCTGTATTTATTGTAAACGGGGATGAGGGCGAGGGTAAGGCTTCAGATTTCGTATTGGGGGTCTCATTTTTCGGCTCCAAATCAGCCCCAAAAAAATAAGAACCAAAAATGTCGTTATTCCGGCGAAATCCATTCATTTGAGTGAAATAGCGGCAATTTATGTATCTATTTTCCCTCGTCGCAAGGAAATGTCCGTGTTCTGGACCATGTATAGGAAAATAAGCACATAAAATGCCGCTAATGAAATGTACATGCCAGGGCTCCGGATAATAAGTACATAAAATGTCGCTAATTTGAAGGCCGTGCTAACCGGTCTTTCCGGCGGCCGACCGTCATGAAGCTGATTTCTAGGTTAAGCCCATTTTTCGGCTAAAAAAAAGAATGACGATCCGGGGTTACCGTTTCGTCATTCTTCCATGGAGCGGCTATTACCGGAATTCCTCCACCAGCACGCTCATGATGATCAAATCGCTGTATTTTCCGTTTTTGAACTCTTTTTGCCTCAGCCGTCCTTCTTCTTTAAAGCCGCAGCCGAGATAACAACGGTAAGCCCGTTCGTTAAAATCAAGAACCTCCAGCTCCAGCCGGTTTAAGTTCAGCCGTTCGAACACGAACCGTTTCATCAGCTCGATCGCTTCCCGGCCATACCCTTGTCCCAGCAGCTCCTTGCGTCCGATAACGATGCCAAGCACGGCCGAACGGTTTTGCCAGTCGATTTTATGCAGATCGATTTGACCGATGTACTCCAGCGTATCTTTTTCCGCAATGACAAAACCTTTGCTCCCGGTTTTCCCTTCCATCGTCATTTTCAGAAAAGACTCGGTTTCGTGAAGCGTATGCGGAAACGTAAAAATACCGCTCAGCGTGCCGGTAATTTCCTCATCGTTCACCCATTGCCGGATATAAGGCAGATCCTCCATCCGGTACTCCCTTAACGTGATCCGGTTTCCGTGAATATGCGGCATACTCCAAACCTTCTTTCCTCCCGAACATTAAGCAAACTGGGCATAGATCATAATTCCAATATAAGGGACCACCCACAGCAGGGGGAGCATATTCCACCATACCGAGCGCTTCCATTTGCCTTTGGCGAAAAAATACCAGCTTAATATAAGGGCAAGCAGCAGCCCGCCGGGATAAGCCTCAAGGTAATATAAAAAGCTCCTCATTCCCCTGTCGCCAGCCGAGCCGGGCGAATCGGACAGAAACGCGGAAATGCCCAGCACGACGAGCCAAACGGCCATAAACAACACATATACGATCTGCGACAAGATGAGAAAAAGCATCGTTTTCCGTTTGGCCATCCCTCGCCACCCTTTCCAAGGTTCTTATCCGCAAATCTAATCGAACCAAACCTCGTTCGGCTGATGGCGCAAAGCAAACAGGCGCCCAATCTGCTCCAAGGTGTTTCTTTCCGTTGATAACGGCGGCAGTTCGTCCTCCCCGAAAAAGCCGACCTGCAGCGTCTCCATCCCGGCTTCCGCCCGGCCTCCGACCTGCTCGCATAAAATAAACATCTTATATACATGCCAAGGCTCCGGGGGATGCTGATGGAATTTTTTGTCCAACACGGCCATCAAGCGGACCGGCACGACATCCAGCCCCGACTCTTCCTTCACCTCTTTGACGGCGACCTCTTTCGGCGACAGTCCGATGTCGGCCCAGCCGCCGGGCAGAGCCCACGCCCCGTCGATCCGCTCCTTAACGAGCAGAATCCGATCGTCCTGAAACACGACGCCGCGGACGTCCACCTTTGGGGTCGCATACCCGGTTTCAGCGGCAAACAGCGACCGGATCTTCTCCGTCTCCACCTCGGTGTAGCGGTTCATGATGTCCACGCTGAGGTCTCGCAGCATTTCAAAGCGCTCAAGGTCGTACTTATCTTTGGAATAAGCCAAGCCCGCCTGGCTAATCGCCTGGATCTGCTTCGCCCACTCCAGCCACAACGGCTGCGGTACATGATCCGCCATCGCCCATCGCTTCCTTTCTGGTCGGCCCGCCTCGCGCCGGCGGGTTAAATTTTCTTCACGTATTTGGCCAGCGTCATGCGGTAGCCGAATTCCACTTTTTCGCTCTCTTCGGTAAATGCAAACCCGTTTGATTTATAAAATAAAGTGCCGATTCCGTTTTCCCGTTCGCACCAAGCAAATATCTCCTTCAGGGACGCATTGAGACGGATCAATTCGCCTAGCAGCGCCTTGCCGATTCCTTTCCTTTGATGTTCTTTCAAAATATACAATCGGGTCAGCTCGCTTTCCCCGTTCACGGGATCGCTCAATTGTCCGAATCCGACAATTTCCCCAGCCAGCTCAGCGACCAAAAACTTTCGGGCCGGGTCCGCTTCATCCCGGGTGATGCTGTGCTCCAGGCTGCTTTTCGAATAGGCGTGATTCAGGAATGTGGCGATAAAATGCTCCGGATAAATCGTTTCATAAGTGCTGTTCCAGGTTTCGACCGCAACCTCGCGAATTCCGTCGATATCATTTAGCCGTGCCGGACGGATCTGCAATGCCTCCATCTGCTTCAATCCTTTCTCTGTAAATAACTTGACCCAGCCGACAGATAAGCCTATCTCCAGCCGGGTCGTTGCTCCTTACGCCTTAACCTATGTTTACAAAACTATGATACACTGCCGCCTACGGTAAACGCTACCCCAATCCGATGAAATCAATTAGGCATTTTAACAATGTAATCCACGAAGCCCTGCCTGATTTTTTCCCCTTCATAAATGCGCTCAAGCACCCTGTCCTCTTTGTATAAGATTTCCATACCGGCGAACAAACTGTCGGGTTCCTGCGGATCGTAATAGGAATGAATCACCGGCAAGTCATCGTCAAATTGCTCATATTCATGATTTCCCAGATGAGGACCTTGACCGCAGCGGAAATCATTCGTGGTGAGAAAGTTAACGAACATAAGGCCCCCGGGCATCAGCACACGCTTCATTTCCTTCAAAGCTTGTTCGACATCCTTTTTACGCATATGAAATATCGTGTTATAGGAGTAAACGAACCCCATCGAATCATCGGCAAATTCCAACCGTCTCATATCCCCCTGGCGGATGTTCAACTCCAGCCCTCTTTGTTTGGCGTAATCGCCGGCAATTTCGCATTGCTTCGGGTCAGCGTCTATACCGTAAGTCGTGTAACCATAGGACCGGAACAAACTTAAAGGCGGCATATCGCCGCCGGCCCCGCAATCCAATATCCGCCTGGGCATCTCCGTCTCCTGACAGTACATTAAAAACCGGTATAAGGGAATCTGTTTGAAGATATCCTGCATTTTTCAAAAGGCCTCCTTATGGACTTCTTATGGACTTCTTCTATTTCACGATCCTTCTCCCTAACTCATGCCCAAGCAGGACGCAGGGGGCCAGGATGAACCCGACGGGGACGCTGAACAAAATCTCTCCCCAAGTGACCCATTTTTCGCCGAGCAGCCGGGAAAACAGATATACGGTATAGGGAAGAACGACCAATACCGCGGTCACGACGCCCGGTGTGTACTTCCTCAAGTAAAGCGACTGTCCGAGATGCGTAAACACATGCAAAAAGAACAGGGTGTTAAACGCCAAAAACATGAAAAAGCGGCCTTTCTCCGCTGCTATGTACGTAAAGGGAATAAAGATGATGAACTCCATGAGGACCGCCACGGCAAATTGGCTGCTGGTCAACCGCGACATCTTTTCGAACGCCGGCCTCATGCGGAGCGGCAGGGCAGGCGCCACCCGGCGCGCGTTTTTTTTCATCCATGGTTCCACCCAAATGATTTCTTCCAAATCATGAATGACAAAAGCGACGATAAACAACCATACCAACGTTTGCAGACTTATCGAATCCATTGGAAATCCTCCTCACTTTCCGTATGTACGCGGGCTTTGCCGTCAATATCCGCCGCAAAAAAAGCTGCAAACGATAGTACGACTTTTACTATATCATCTGCAGCTGTGTTGTTCTATGAAATTGTTACTAACGAAGAACCTCCGGCTTGGAAAGGTGTTACTTTGGTTCATCCGGACCCTTTCGGGAGGGCCGATCCGAGTTGGCGACTTCTTCGGCGGCTTCCATTTGCGCCAGCGGCATGCCAACTCGGCCTTTTCGTCCCGGGGCGTTGCCGGAATATTGCCCCATGCCCGGGGCTCGCCGGCCGGCAATCCATGTTTTCAAGTAGTACGTTCCCGCCAGCAAAGCAACCAGAATGAGGCCGATGATCAAGCCGGTCCCCTGTCCCGGAATAAAAGGCATGCTGGCGATGATCGCAACCAAGGCGGTCAGCCCCAGCCAGGAGGTATAAGGAAAACCCGGGAGCTGACAGGCGGCTTCCGGGGAGCAGGGGGTGCGCCTGCGCCACTTATAATGGGCAGCAAGGATCATGAAATAGGAAAACAGGAGCGAAAATCCCCCGAGGCTGAGCAGGAACAGATAGACCTGCTGCGGCAGCAGGTAGCCGAGACCCAAGCCGGCCAACATGGCCGCGCCCGAAAAAAGAATTCCCCGGTAAGGAACATCCGTTTCATCTTTTAGCCAATTTGGAGCATGCCCTTCCCCCGCCAGAGAACGGATCATCCGGCCCAGTCCGAACATCGCTGCCAGCATCGTGGACAAAATGGCGGTGATCATGACGATGTTCATCAGCGTGCCGGCCCACCCCATCCCCCAACGGGTTAGGGAGAGCACGAGCGGGCTTTCGTCCGCGATGATTCCCCGGCTCGGAAACAGCGGCAAAATGACCGCAATCGCTCCGACGTAAAGGCCGATCAGGCTGATTAAGGTCAAATTAATCGCGCGGGGAATTGTTTTCCGGGGATTGCGCACCTCCGAAGCGGCCAGCCCGATCACCTCAAAGCCGGCATAGGTGAGAACGACCGTGAGCATGCTGCCGGCAATGCCCGCGATTCCTCCGGGCAGCCACGGTTCGGAGCGCAGCTCGCCGGCCCCGACGGCGGGAGCGCCGGGCATCAGGCCCGCTATAATCGCCAGGCCGATCGCGATAAACCCGGCGATGGCGATCAGCTTGACCGCCGCAAGGCTGCTTTCCAGCTTGCTTAAATGTTGGGCGCCCAATAAATTGAGCAGCGTAACGCCAACAATGATCACCGTCCCGGCAACCCCCGGCGAAAGGTTGGGGAACCACACCCGCAGAAACGTCGAAGCCGCGATCGATTCGCTGGACATCGCAAAGATCAAGCCGATCCAGTACACCCAACCGGTGACGAACCCGGCCCCCGCTCCATAACTCCTTTCGGCATACGTCCGGAAAGAGCCGGAAACCGGATCGGCCACCGTCATTTCCGATAAAGCGTACAAGATGATGTATACCAACACGCCGCCAATGAGATAAGCAAGCAGGATCGCAGGCCCCGCCGCTTTAATGCCTACCCCCGAACCGAGGAAAAAGGAACCTCCGACCACCGTTCCCAGCGCCATCATCGTTAAATGAAAGGTCGTTAAGCCTGCCTTGGCTTCGCCCGTCTTTGCCATAATAACTCCCTCCAGCATCCGACTTAAGATCACTGGAAGTATTTGCGAATTACAGCAAAAGTATGTTATCGCCTCAAGTTAGACGTTTCCTTTTTGAGGTACGGCGTCTGGCCTTAAAGGTTATGCGCCTCTTTTTTCCGTCTTCGCGTCCGTCTCTTCCTCGCTCCGCCACCGCTTCGCGTAATTCTGGATTAACTCCAAAAACTCCGCGAGCGCCGGGGATCTCCACTTTTTCTGATGATAGGCAAGCTGTGTGGCCACGCGCTGCGATACGTCGTCCCAGTTTAACTTGACCAGCTTGCCCTCGCGCAGCTCGGTGCGGACGGCAATCAGCGGCAGGAACGATAAACCAAGGCCCGAAATGACGCACTGCTTGATCGCTTCGATACTCCAAAATTCGAGGTTCGGGTCGGGAAAAACGCCGTGGCTGTTCAAATAATGTTCAAACAACGTCCGGTAGGAGCAGCCGCTTTCGGTATGCAAAATCGTTTGATCTTTCAGGTCCGCAGGCTGGACCTCCTTCTTCGTTTGCAGAGGATGATCGGCCGGAGCCACCAGCGCCATCGGCTCCTGAACGAGCGTCTCGATATGCAGGTCCCGGTCCTCCACCTCCGGCTGCAGCAGAAAAGCCACGTCCAATTCCCCCGAGCGCACCCGCTCCCTTAATTCCAAGCATTGTCCCGGCTGCAAAATGATCTGCACCTCCGGATACCGGAGGCGGAAATCGCGAATAATCTCCGGCAAGCGAAAAGCGGCCAGCGATTCGGGGGCGCCGATTTTCAGGGAACCGGACACCTCCGCTTCCGCATGCAGGGCATCCTTGGCCATGGAATGAATTTTGGCGATCTCCTGCGCATACGGCAGCAGCCGGCGTCCGGCATCGGTCAGCATGATTTTTTTGCCGATCCGGTCGAACAAAGGCAGTCCCAGTTCGGACTCCAGCGCCTGAATTTGCGCCGTGATGCTGGACTGCGCGTAATCCAGCTTCTGCGCGGCGCGGGTAAAGCTGCCGGTTTCCACCACGACCAAAAACGTGAATAAATGGCGGGATTCCATAGATAACGGCCTCCTTCTATCGAACCATCGAAAAATCGAATGGATAATATTCAATAATTCTGTTTTTCCTATGAATAGATTATCTGATACGCTAGAAAAAAACACAAGGAAAGCAGGATAACTCGAATGAAAGAAGACTCAACCAAACTACAACGGGGGATCGGCCTGCCGCAGGCCATCGCCCTTTATATCGGAGCCGTGCTGGGCTCGGGCGTGCTGATCGTTCCCGGCCTGGCGGCCGAACTGGCCGGCCCGGCCTCCTTGCTCGCTTGGGGCTTTATGATCTTGCTGATTCTGCCGATGGCTTTGTCCATGGGCTTGCTGTCCGCCAAATATCCGAACGCCGGCGGCGTCTCCCACTTCGTTAAGCTCGCTTACGGCGAGCGGGCCGGGACGCTGGTCGGGTGGTTTTTTCTGATGTCGGTGCCGATCGGGGCGCCCGTGGCCGCTCTGACGGGGGCCGGCTATCTGACGGCCGCGCTGGGCTGGGGCGAAGGGGCCAAAATCGCCGTAGCCGCGGCTATGCTGGCAATCGGGCTGTTCACGAACTGGATCGGCATGCAGCTTGCCGGCAAAATCCAAATCGCCGTCGTGATCGCGATCGCCGCCGTGCTGGTTTTTTCCTTTGCGGCGGCATTGCCGCGGATGGAGAGCGCCCACTTTACGCCGTTTTTGCCGCATGGCTGGCTTAGTGTCGGTCAAGCGGCGTCCATGCTGTTCTGGTGCTTTATCGGCTGGGAAGCGGTATCGCATATGTCCGAAGAATTTAAAGATCCGCAAAAAGCGGCGATTAAAGGCGTGACCGCCGCCGCGATCATCGTGGGCATCCTGTACTTCCTGTCCGCGCTGGCCACCGTCGGGACGCAAAGCTATTTAAAAAGCGGTTCGGATTCTTCGATGGTGTGGATCATCAGCCAGCCGCTTGGCGCTTGGGGCGGAATCGTCGCCGGGGTGACCGGGCTGTTCATCTGCATGGCCGGCATTATCGCGTACACCGGCGCCGCCGCCCGAGTCGCTTACGCCATGGCGCGGGAAGGAAAAGCGCCCAAATGGTGGAGCGGCCTTTCCCCCCGGTTTCACACGCCGGTTGGCGCGCTGCTGTTCCTCGCCTTCTGCTTTGCGGTGGTGATCCTGCTGTACGGCGGCGGGGCGCTCTCTTTGGCTACGCTGATCCAGTTCCCGAACGCCACGTTCATTTTGACGTATATGGGCGGGTGCGCGGCCGGCATCAAGCTGCTAAAAGGCAACCGCGCCGGCG
Organism: Paenibacillus macerans; assembly: GCF_900454495.1. Classification (NCBI taxonomy): domain Bacteria; kingdom Bacillati; phylum Bacillota; class Bacilli; order Caryophanales; family Paenibacillaceae; genus Paenibacillus; species Paenibacillus macerans. The sequence continues at coordinate 629,939 of NZ_UGSI01000001.1, read as the reverse complement.
TTATCATCAGCTGGATTTCCTTTATCGCCACGGCCGCCGTTTTTCCGTTCACCGGCTGGGCGATGCTGTATCCGCTGCTGATCGCGCTGCTGTTCCTAGTCATCGGGCTGCGCGCCGGCCGGCGCAAAACAACTTCATTGGAGCACTAGATCGAAAAAGGCCTCCCGGTGACGGCTTATCATCCCGGCAGGCCTTTTTTCTTATATCGGGGCTGCTTAAATTTCTCCTTCATCAAAATAAGCAACCTCCACGCCTTTGGCGACAATGGAGCTGATTCCTTCCGGATAATAAGGCATCAGCTTATCGGCTCGCTTCACGTCCACCCAGGCGATGTCCAGGATCTCCTCGGGCCGGGTAATCTCCGGTCTGCCGCCTTTGATTTCGGCGCGGAAGGTCAGCAGTACGACGTGCTCCATTTTTTCCGTATGCACGAATTCATTGACGGCGACAACGCCAAACACGTCGACATCCAGCCCGGTTTCTTCCTTCGCTTCGCGGATCGCCGCCGTCTGGAGCGTTTCGCCCGCTTCCACCGCGCCTCCCGGCAACGTCCAGGCTTCATTTTCGTTTTTCACCATTAAAACCTGCGTCTTCGCCTCGTTTGTGATCAGCAGGTACACGACATCCGTTCGTTTCATAACAGGCCAACTTTCCTCGAATTTATGACCCCGCTTAGAAATCGGTTGCTCGACAGCCGGATACGGGATGGACGAACCGTTGGCCGCTGGGCCTTCAAAATAGCGGCATTTTTTGTGCTTATTCGCCGTAGCCAGGCATGTTCATCCTATTAGCGGCATTTTTTGTCCTTATTTTTCCAAAAATGGTGCAGAGCGCGGGCATTTTCTTGTGACGTGGGAAATAGCGGCATAAATTTCCTCTATTTCTCTACAATTCACAGATATCGCCGGAATAACGCCCTTTTTTGCCCTTATCTTTTCTCGCCAGCGTTTCTCGGGCAGCCTGGTTCCCGCAAGCAAGCTTTTTCAATTGTTTTGTTAACCAAGCTTTAGCGGCCAAACAAAAGATCCAGGATCGTTGAGAACTTGCCCGATGTATGCCCGCTAAGCACATCCGGATTATAGATTTCCACGTAGCCGCAATTCAAACAAGAGACAAACAGATAGTGGTTATAATTGATGTCCATGATTTTGCTAATCCCGGTGCCGCTCATGGTCACTTCCTTAACCGAACCTTCCCGGCTGCCGCATTTTACGCATTTAAAGCGATTTTCCAGCACTGTCTCCAGATCGAAATACTCCATATCGCCGCCGGCGTCAACCGGCGTTTTGTCAGCAGCGTTTTCCCGACCTTCCAAATGCTCAGGCAGCACCTCATGCTTGCACTCAGGGCAAACATCGCCAATCAGTACCACCCGCTCTCCGCACCACGGACATTGAATCATGAGAGCCTCCTTCCGGGGAATGAACTAAAACGTCTTGCCCATATAATACTCGTCGACGTAGTTTCCGTCCATCCGAATGGAATTTTTTTTCGTCCCTTCGATTTCAAAACCCACCTTTTTGTACAGCGCGATGGCCGATTCATTCGGCACCATGACCGTAAGTTCAAACTTCGTGATGCCGGAACCGGAACGAGTCCGCCAAGCCTCGGCGGCTTGAAAAAGGGCCGTTCCGACGCCTTTCCCGGTGTAGTCCTTCAAAATGCCGATTACGATGTGGCCGAGATGCTTTATCTTGTTGGCGCCCCCGCCATTTACCGCCAGATAGCCGACCAACTCCCCATTAGCTTCAGCCACGATGATCGTGGAATTGGGCGATTCGGTAATCGAACGAATCCGTTCTTGATGCGTCTCCGCGGTCGTTTTGCGTTCTCCCGGTTCCAACAGCATAAATTTCGTTTCCTGATCCAGCTTCAAACATAAATTCAAATGCCGCTCGGCATCCTCTTCCCTAATTTCCCGATATGTAATCAATTTGTATGGGCCTCCATTTGTATTTGACTCAAGATTTTAGACATGATCAAATTTTGGCTTTCAAACGCAGCAACCGTTTTCCCCGCTTCGATTCCGAAAGGGTATATTTTCAAGTGTCCGCTCACCTCACCCGGAAATGATAAATATGCTGCAGGCCTTTGGGGCCCATCTTGGTTAAGCCGCGATCTTCAAAGCCCGCCCCGGCATACAGCTTCTGTGCGGCGTAATTTTGATGGTTGACGGCCAGCACGATCTCATCCGCTTCCGGAAAATGCTTCCGCACAAACGAAGGCAGCCGCAGCATTGCCGCTTTGGCGTAGCCTTTTCCCTGGTGCTTGAAATCGACCGATAGCGCGCGCAGCAGCAGGGCCCGCGGATTCCCGACCAGGGGGACGAACTCCGAGTTTCGATGCAGCACGAAAAATCCGGCCGGCACCCTCCCATCGGCCAATATAACTATCGGGTAACGGTCCGGATCGTTCACGGACATTTCCAACGCCCCGGAAGGCAAAGCGGTGAAACCGGCCTGATTTTCGGGAAGCTCAAAGCGTTCTAGCGCCTCGAGGTATTTTTGATCGTATAAACTAAGACTGATTGCTTGATTTGGCAGGTTCATATTCAACTCCGTCTGGCTTCACTTTGATTTGAACGGACGCAACACGTTCCCCATAATTATACTCTATTTGAGGAAGTTTGGACTCAACGCAAACGTCTGCGCCAGCATTTCGTGAACCCCGGGCAAACCCTCGATTTCCACGCTTTCGGAGGTTTCCGTATAAACGATCGAATGCTGCTTGTAGAAACTCCGCCAGAACGCTGCGGCTGCTGCATTGTTCTTAAGCTGCTCTACCCTCACCCGTCCCGTCAACCGCCCCATGACTTCCGCCACCGCCGTTTGCGCGATCTGCCGGCCCCGGTATTTTTTCAGCAAAAACAACTCCTGCACCGCATAATCGACCTCATCCGGAACAAACGGAGGCGAACAGACAAGGACAAAACCCGCTACTTTGCCGGAACAGTATATAAAGTAAGGGAACAATTCGTTTCGCTCCAAATACAGGTCATTGTTCGACGTATCGAATCTTCCGTCTTCCGCCGGGTCCTCGCCCGTAAATGCGGATAAATCGTACAAATAGAGGTTATAAAGGTTTAGAAAAAGTTCTTTTTGTTCGGGGAGAATTTCCGTTATGCGGATATCCATTGGGCGGCCCCTCCTCCGTTCTCGATTTCAACGGCGATTACCTTCCCCGCTTTTCGTACAGGTAAATATCCAAGGCCTCGATTCCCCGGCGGGCGAGCTTGATAAACAAGACAAGGGCATAAATCCCTAAACAAACAACTACAATGTATACCAGCAGCATCAATACAGGTAGAATCTCGAACATACCAAAGCTTGGTCCAACGGCATTCATCCTTGGATCACCCTCCATCAATGGTTTTCTGAATAACTATATTCTCGGTACTTTCTGAATATCCTGTCATGCGTGCTCCCCCCGAAATCGCGCGAAATGCGTGGGGAAAGTGAAGTTGGATTCGACCAAAATCCCCTGCCTAGACTGATGAAGTGCAAAAATGCAGCTCATTCACAACAAATCTACTAATTTTTTACCGATATCAAGCCAAACAACTGCACTTTTGCACTATATTTTGGCTAAAGCGCCTCTTGAGGAATTAGGCTCTAAAACATCCACTTGCTTAACTCTCATATATTGCTTCAAAAAATAAACGCTTAATAGCCCCATGGTCCCCATACCGGTAACTAATACTTTATCTTTTTCCCCCGGAAGAAGCTTTAAAACACCTTTGGCCGCATCGCAAGACAATATGGTTAACAGGGCAGCTCATTTGTGATCCATTTCAGCTGCCGTTTCCCGAGCAAAATAAGCGATTTCTGTTCCATGTAAACTCCTTGGCAAGCCTAAGTTATCCTCCGGACCACCTGGTAATTCGGATCCAGTTAACCTATCCGTATTATACCATCTTCAGCGAAGCTCACATGAAAAAGAGCGCGCAAAAAAACAAAAAACGCCCAAAAACCAGGGCGCTTTACTGTTGCTTTTATAAGCCGCGGCAGTTGCCTTAACACAAGGCTTGAATCCGGATCCGGCCGGCTTAGAAGAAAAACGCGAAATAGATTACGATCGCCAGCAAAATCCGGTACACCGCAAACGGCACCAGCTTGACGCGGTTGATCAGCTTCAGGAAAAAGCGAATCGACAGCAAAGCGAACACAAATGCGCTTATAAACCCGGCGATGAAAAAGGGCAGTACATCCGGCGTAAAATATTGCAGGTTCTTGACCAGCGAAAGAGCGCTGGCTCCGGCCATAATCGGCACTGCCATGATGAAGGTGAAATCGGCGGCCGCCTTGTGGCTTAAGCCCAGCAGCACCCCGCCGGAAATCGTCGATCCCGAACGGGAGAAGCCCGGCCAAATCGACAAGCATTGGAAGAGGCCGATCGCAAACGCCTGCTTGTAAGTGATTTGGTCGACGGTTTCCACCTTGGCCCCCTTCGGCGCAAACCGGTCGGCCGCAATCATGAGCAAGGCTCCAACCACCAAACCGATCAATACCGTAGCTGTCGAGAACAGATGCTCATCGATAAAATCCTCAAGCAGGACGCCCAATACGCCGGCCGGAATCAGCCCGACAATGACCTGGGTTAGCTTGAGCCGCGATCCGCCGCCATGTTTAAGCTGCCGAGGCCGATACGACCCGTCCTCCGCCACGATCATCTCGTCAGACCACGCCGAAGCGCTCCCTTTCTTTCCCATAAAACGGGACAGTCCGAGCAGTTCCATAAACCGGTTCCAGAACACGACTACCACGGCCAAAATCGAGCCGAGCTGGACCACAACTTTAAACGTGTTGGCTACGTATTTGGAACCCAGCAGTTGTTCGGTTCGCAGCCACATATCGTCCACAATGATCATATGCCCTGTCGACGAGACGGGGGCAAATTCCGTAAGTCCTTCCACCATCCCCAGAATAATTGCTTTGATCAGATGCAAAAAATCAATCATTTCAACTTCTCCTTTGCTAGTCAATCATCCCATCCGTCATTCTACCATTCGTCCATTCTACCATTCCGCCTATGATTTCGTCCATCAGTCCGCCGACTTCTCCGGCGTCCGGCGAGCGCCGCCGCCCCTTCTTTTGCGCAGCCAAAATACCAGCACGGCCGCCGCGGCGGCGGCAATCACTCCGTAGGCGATATGGGAATAAACGTCCATAAACGCGACGATTTTTCCCCAGTTGCCTCCCACCGCCGCACCGACCAATACGAGGGTTACGTTCCAAATCAACGTGCCGACCGTTGTAAACAGCAGGAACAGTCCGAACTTCATTTTGGCCATCCCCGCCGGCACGGAAATCAGGCTGCGGATCAGCGGGATCATGCGGCAGAACAGCACCGTCCAGTAGCCGTAGCGGTCAAACCAGGCGTCCGCTCTGCGGATGTCCTCCTTTTTGAGGCGGAGAAAACGCCCGTAGCGTTCAACCCAGCCTTCCAGCCGGTCCACGTTAACCAGCAAGCCGATCCCGTACAGGATCACCGCCCCCAAGATCGAACCCAAGGTGGAGGCGAGGATGACACCGGCCGGAGTCAGGCTGGTGTAAGTGGTCATAAATCCGCCGAACGTCAAAATCACTTCCGATGGAATCGGCGGAAATACATTTTCCAGGGCGATGAGCAGAAAAATACCGAAATACCCATACTGCTCCATAAAATCCGTAATCCAATTATTTTCCACGTCGTACCTCCAAACCGTTTTATCGAATCGCTTTTTTCACATTGCGCAAATAACGGGCCCGAATCAGCAGAAAATAGGCGGCTTGCGCAAGCAAAAAGCTGGCCAAAACCGCAACCGTCTGCCAGGCCACGGAAAAGCTGAACAAGCTCTGCATCGCCTTGAACGCGAATAAGCTGTGCACGATCGCCAGCGCGATCGGCACGAAAAACAACAGGCCCACCTGTCTGGTGACGATGCCGGCCAATTCTTTTTCCGTCAGCCCCAGCTTCGCCAGCGCCCCATACTGCCGCCGGTCATACTCCAGATCGCTGTACAGCCGGAAATAAAGGAAGCTTCCCGCCGCGATGAAAAACACCGTACCGACCAGCAGGGCAAACAGCAGCAGCGCCCGGTACGTTGTCCGCTGCACCTCGTATAACGTGCCGCTTACCGTCAAGGCATAGGGCTTATCCATGTCGTAGCGCATTCTTCCGTGATCCGTCAACTCCGCCGCTACGCCGAGCGTCGATTCCACTTTATCAACATAGAAGCCGGTAAATCGGTCGACCCGCCGCTCCCCATCCTTCGCCGCCGCCTCCAGACGCTTCAGCAGTCCGTCGCTTACGACCAGGCCGGAAAAGGAGCCCTCCAGATCGTTCCCCGCCCGCTCGATCAAAGATTCCGGAATCGCCACATGCCGCGTCAGTCCGCTTTCCCGGACCCGGGTGCCCGCCGCCCCTCCGGCAAACACATAGCCGGCCGGTTTTCGCTGCTCCAGCAGGCGAAATTCCCGCTCCGAGCCGAGCAGCACCAGCGCTTCCCCGTCCGCGGGCTCCTTCTCGTCAAAAGCGATCCCCGCCGCCGTCACGGCCCGTTTATAACCGGAAAACGAAATCAGCGGCATCCACGCTACGGGAAAATCGGATGTCGAAGATACGACTTTGGCATAAAAAATCGGCAAACTTTCCGTACGATACGCCACCCCTTTGGCGTCCAATTCGCCGCGAATCCGCCGCAGATGGTTCTCCTCCACGCTGCTTCCCGCCTTGGCGACATACCCGATATCGGCCGGATAATCCGCCGCAAACCCGTCCGCCAGCCGGTTGATCGAGGCAAAAGTTCCTACCGCGCAAAACGCCATCGTCGCGATGATGGTGACGAGAAAAAACATCCGCGCGTTTTCCTTCATCCGGTAGGCCAGGCTCGACACCGTGACCATATTCGTTTTTTTCCAATAAAAACGCAGCCGTTTTTGCGCCGCCCTGATCAAAAAGACGCTGAGCTGCGTATAGAAAAAATACGTTCCCACGATCGTCATCGCCGTTACCGGAAGCATGCGGACCAGCACGCTCGAGGCCGTCGCCGTCGCCGCCAGCGCATATGCGCCGCCAAGCAGCCCGGCCGCGAGCAGCGATAAGGCGGCCGACGTCTGCGGCGGCCCCGCCGGCTTCATCCCGGCCTGAAACAGCTCGATCAGCCGATGGGAGCCGAGCAGCAGCGTCGTGCAGAGCGAGATCAGCAGAAACAAGAGCAAAAACGCGGCGACCGTCAGCAGCAGGCTGGGCCAGGGAACGTGAAACGGCAGCGGAGATACGCCCAGCAGCTCGGAGCCGGCCAGCAAAAACAGCTTGGCCGTCAGCAGCCCTACGCCGATCCCGCACAGTATCGAGCTTGCGCCGATCAGCATATTTTCCAGAAATACGAGCTTGCGAAGCTGCCTTTCCGTCATTCCATGCAGCAGCATGATCCCGAAATCCCGTTTACGGGAACGCAGGAACGAGCCCACGGAATAGATCACAAAGAAAAAAGCGAACACATACATGACCACTTCCGCCGCAGCGAGCACGAGCAGCGCCGAGCTGTACACGACCTGCCCGCGCAGGCCGGGATGAAACAGAAACAGCGCGCAGACGAAAAAGATCATCACGGAAAACGAGCTGCTCAGGAAATAAGCGGCATACGTCCGTTTGTTGCGGAGCACGTTGTTAAAGGCGAATTGACGAAAGGTCATGGCTGTCCCCTCCCAGCAGCGACAGCATGTCGATGATTTTCTGGAAAAAAGCCTGACGGTTGTCCCCGCGGTAGATCTCGTTATACAGCTTGCCGTCTTTGATAAAAATAACCCGGTGACAGTAGCTTGCCGCCAGCGCGTCATGCGTGACCATCATGATCGTCGCTTCGTACGACCCGTTCATGGCGGCGAACGCCTCCATCACGTCCCGCGACGCTTTGGAGTCGAGATTGCCCGTCGGCTCGTCGGCCAAAATCAGCGACGGCTCATGGATCAGCGCGCGGGCAATCGCCGTCCGCTGCATTTGCCCGCCCGACATTTCATAGGTACGCTTGCTTAGAACGCCTTCGATGCCGAGCCGGCGCGCCATTTCCCGCGCCTTCGCCTTCATTTCCGGGACGGGCGCCCCGTCCAGCGTTAAGGGCAGGACGATGTTTTCCTCCGCCGTCAGCGTGTCGAGCAGGTTGAAATGTTGAAAAATGAACCCGAGCTCGCGCCGCCGGAACAAAGCCGTCTGCTCCTTGTTCAGCCGGTGCGGATCCTGCCCGTTCAAGATCACTTCTCCCGAGGTCGGCTCGTCGATGGTGGAGATGACGTTCAGCAGCGTCGTTTTGCCGCTGCCCGACGGCCCCATAATGCCGACAAATTCCCCCTTATCGATCCGGAAGGTGACGCCGTCCAGCGCTTTGGTGGCGATTTTGCCTTCATATATTTTGGATAGTCCATGCACTTCCAGCACCGCCATATGGCCTTAAACTCCTTTACTTCGGTGGGATGTCTCCATTATATAAAGACGGCCGCGCCCGGCACCATGGCTCAATCTTACAGTTACCTTACAGGGTTGTAAGATTGAACGATTCCGAAAAACACGATCCGCACCGTCGTTCCACGGCCGGCCCGGGACTCCAGCTCCACCCGGTGCCCCAATTTGCCGCAAACCTGTTTGACGAGGTACAGGCCCATCCCGGTGGATTCCTGGAAACTCCGTCCGTTTTCCCCGGTAAAATAGGCGTCAAACACCCGCGGCAAATCGCTCTCCGGTATGCCCACGCCTTCGTCGGCAATTTCCAGCACCGCCTCGCGCCCCCGGGCAAACCCGCGGAAGCGGATTTTGCCGTTTTCCTCGGTCGTATAACGCACGGCGTTCGTTACGATTTGCGTCAGCACGAACGACAGCCATTTTTCGTCGGAAGCGATCGTTAGCGTTTTTTCCATCTCGATCACCGGAAACACTTTGCGCCGGATGAACAGACGTTTTTGCGCTGAAACCACCGACCTCACAAGCTGCTCCAAATCAAGCGTTTCGACCAGAAAATCATGCTCAAACGTGTCCAAACGGGCGGTATAAAGCACCATCTCCAAGCCTTTGCGCAGCCGGTCCACCTCGTCGCCGATCGCCACCGCTTTGGGGTCGTCGTCGTTTTGCACCATCAAATGAATCACAGACAAAGGCGTCTTCATCTGATGCACCCATTGATTGATAAAATGCCGATGTCCCTCGATTTTGCTCTGCTGTTCACTGATTTCCGCCAAATAATAACGGTGCTGCGTTTTCAGCAGCTGCTGCAAACTGTCGGACAACGGCGAGCCCGGCTCTGCTTCGCCAAACCCGCGAATCGCCGCGCGCGGATCCTCCAACCGGCGGTAAAACGACCGGTTCGTTACGTAGCGGAAAACGAGGTAGGCGGCCAACAAGCAAGTGCTCAGCAGCGCCGCATACAAGCTGATCGTCCAATGGCGGTAGCCGTCCAGCCAGTATACGAGCGTGATTACGATGAGCTGCAGCGCATATACCGCGATCAGCGGACGCTGCTCCCGCATAAACAGGCGCATTCCCTATTCCCCCCAGTTCGGCGCCAGCCGGTAGCCTTGGCCGCGCACGGTTCGCAGCGCATCGTCGATGCCTAACGCGGACAGCTTTTTGCGCACCCGGGTGACGTAAACGTTCAGCGTATTGTCGTCGACGAAAGCCTGGTCGTCCCATATCTTCTCTAGCAGCCGGTCGCGGCTGACCACCTGTTCGCTTTTGCTCATCAATTCATTCAATATTTTCATTTCGGTCAAACTGAGCTCCACCCGGTTCTCGCCCAGGCTGAGCTGCAGCCGGTCGCGATCCAGGCGCAACCCTGCCGCCGTGACGTGGCGTTCATTCCCGTTTCCGGCGTACGTTCCGTACGCGCGGCGCAGCTGGCTTTTGATTTTGGCGATAACGATGTCGTAATCAAACGGTTTGGTGATGTAGTCGTCCCCGCCGTTTTCCAGCGCCATCACTTGATCCATTTTTCCTTCTCTCGCCGATAAAAACACGATCGGGCAGGTGGATAAGTTACGGAACTGGCGGCACCAGTAATACCCGTCATATTTCGGCAGGTTCACGTCCAGCAGCACGAGATGGGGAGCGTAGCGCTCGAACTCCTCTTTCACTGCGCCGAAATCCGTTACCGCAAAAGTGCCGTAGCCGAACTTGTGCAAATATTGCTCCAACAAGACTACAAGCTGTTTGTCATCCTCGACGATAAATATTTTAAACATCGCTCGATTCTCCTTTTTAGCAGGACCTACTTTTGCATTGTAACAAATTCGGACTATGAAAAGAAAATAGAGAGATTCCCGCCACTAGGGCAAAAATCTCTCTAATCTATCACAAATCCTCGCCGCTCCAGAGATGGTCTCGCCGCTTCGGTTTGAGCAGCAGTTTCAATCCGCCGCCGATCAGAACCACGGCCACAACGAGCGGGCGCAAATATTCGCGAATCCGGCTGTGAAGCCTAAGCTCGGGGAACTGGGCGTCGATCGCCGGTACGATCAGCTCCATGCCGATAAAATAGATCCCCAGCACGATTAGAACGATGCCCAGCAAATGCTGATGATTTCCCCCGGTTTCAATAAGCGGCCTGTCCTCCATCGGCAAAATGCCGTAGCGGCTCGTTTGCTGCAGGCCGTCAAAAAAGCAATAAAACCAAATGATCGGAATAAGGAACAGAAATACCGACAACCGCAGTATGTCGATGATGTAGAAGCTCCCTATGAACAGCACCATCATTTGCAGGCCGCGTTTTTGCAGGCCCAGGTACATTTGGCCGGCGCCGGGGAAAGCGGACAGCAGCGTGGCCAGCACTTTGCTGCGGCGCCCTTCGATCCGCCCGGATTCCCAATCATCCAGCAAAGTGCGGTCGACGATTATTTCCCCGGCCAGCTTCCGGTGCACCAACTGCACCGCATCAAACATGGCGTAAAGCCAGATGATCGGCAATAGGCCCAAAAACAGCAGAAATCCCGATTCATGGGTAACGCTCGTAACGAAAATCAAGACCGTAATCAATCCGAAAAAAGCGACCAGAAACGACAAACCCCGCTGCATCAGCCCAAGCTGAAAATGCCCCAAGCCCGGTACGAACGACAGCAGAATCGTGAAAAATTTTTCCGACTCCCGCCCTTCTCCGGACATCTGCCGCATATGATCGCGATAAGCCTTCACTTCCGCCGGCTCGCGAAGCATGGAAATGAGCAGATCGGCCATCGAAATCAGCCAAAGAACTACCGTCAAAACAAAGGTTAACAGTGCCAAATCCTCAGCACCGGTCATGAGCGCCACTGTAAAACCAAACAGCGATCCTCCAAAAAAGCAAACTGAATAAAAAACTCCTCTCCCCCGGTTCCCCCAATATAAATGGCCCAAACCCGGGATAAAATTCAACAGCAAACCGAGCAGCCGATTGCGCTCATACGGCATGTGTATTCATCCTTTCTACCTGTCTGAATGTTTATCGTTTCCATTTGTCAAGCCAGCCCGAAGCGGCATCCATCATTTGCCGGCTGATCGAAGCGTCCTGCGAACAGTTCAAGTCCATCATATGGTTTGCGCCGGCGGCAAGCCGGTCAAAAAAGCCGCCGCTAAGCAGCAGCACGGTCACGGACGCGGCGATCATATAATGAAACAGAGGATGCCTGCTCCAGCGTTTGGCTTGCTTATCCATGTACCGCGGCTCCGTTTCCGGCAGCGCCGCGAGCACGCTTCGCATAAACGCACGCTCGTCCACAGGTTGCGGCAGCTCCTGTTCGAGGGATGACAAAGCTTCCCCATAAGCGGCAAAAGCCGCCTCATCGCCGAGCAGCAGCGCCTCCATCCGCTCCGCCGTCCCGGCTTCCACGTTCCCGCGAACATAATCGATCCACAGCCGGCGGTCCATTTTCTTCTCCACGCTCATCCCCATCCCTCCCTTGTCCAATGCCGGCGTATGTATGCCCTGGCCCGGTACAGCCTCGATTCCACCGTTTTTACCGCAAGGCTCAGGTCCGCGGCAATTTGTTCATGGCTTTTTCCCTTCAAATAAAACTCCGTCACGATTTCGCGGTGTCCCTCCGGAAGCTCGGCGATTTTGCGGCGAAGCTCCAGGTTTCGTTCCGCATCCATTAATTTAAGCAAAATCTCGTCATCCTGAACGGGAAGCTTTACAGCCAAATCGGCCGGATCCCAGTGCTCTTCCTTGCGGCGGTCGCGGCGCCGCTTCAGATCGATCGCCTTGTTGACGGCGATGCGCGTCATCCAGGTTTTAAGCCCCTGGGACCGGTATTCCGGGAGGGATTTATAGATTTGCAGGAAGGTCTCCTGAGCGGCATCCTCCGCTTCTTTGGCATCGTGCAGCACCGAGTAAGTTACGCGGTAGATGTAGGTTCCATACTCCTGAACCAGCCAGCGGAACACGCTGCGATCCCCCTGCCGGAATCTTAAAATAAACGACGCTTCGTCAATCGCTCTCCCCTCCTCCCTAACAATAGACGTCGGCCGTTCTTTCTGCCCCTGCACTCTTTTTTAATTAACGTTTAAGAACGCCGATTTTCTACAATCTTATAGGTATATCCTGTGCACCCCAAAAGAATTTTCCTAAATAAACCTTATTCGCATTAGTTATTATGTGAGTTTATCTAACATAAAAAAACGACCATAAAACTGAACCATTCATTCCTCCATGCATAAATTAAAGTAAATTAGCCGATTTAACTTAAAAATACGGATTTTAACCGCTTACTTCAAACCATAAGCAGTTTGTCAAATAACCTGACATAAATCTATAATCGTTTCAAGTTAACACATATTATGTCATTATACATTACATGCCATTAACTTGATCACACATCTTGGAGGCTGATCGAATGAAGAAATGGAGTTCCCGAAATTTAAAAAATTTATTGGTTGCCGGACTTGCCGTAACCGCTCTGCTGCCTAATCTGTACCTTTCTCCCGCTTCCGCCGCCGAAGCGGCCGTAAACGCCACAGCGGCAACCGAAGCGGCCAAAGAACTGCCCAAAGTTCAGGTGATCGCCACCGGCGGAACGCTCGCCGGATTATCCACGGATAAAACGAGCTTTCAGACCTATAAGGCCGGCTCGCTGCCGATCGCCGATCTGGTCGCTTCCCTCCCGAATAAAGAGCAAATCGCCGAAGTCACCACTTATCAATTCGGCAATTCCGGGTCCAGCGCCTATACGATTGAGCAATTATACGATCTATCCTTAAAAGTTGACGAAGCGCTTAAAACCCAGGACGGCGTCGTCGTAACGAGCGGAACGGACACCATGGAGGAAATCGCCTATTTCCTTGATCTGACCGTACGCAGTCCGAAACCGGTTGTCGTCACCGGATCGATGAGACCGTGGACCGTTATCGGCACGGATGCTCCGGCCAACCTGTACAACGCGATCAAGCTCGCGGCCAGCGGGAAAACGAAATATTTCGGCACCGTGCTGATGCTGAACGACGAATTCCATGCCGCCCGCGACGTGACCAAAACGAATTCCTACCGGACCGACACCTTCGTAACACCGGAGATCGGGGCGCTTGGATATATCGATGAAAACAACATCCGCGTGTACCGCGCCCCCTTTCGGGCGTTGAAGCCGGCAAGCGAATGGGCCACGCCGTTTGACCTGGGCAAAATCTCCAAAGCCGATCTGGCCAAGCTCGAAATCGCCTACTCCTATCAGGATGCCGGCCCCGGGGCGATCAGCGGTTTTGTGGCGGGCGGAGCCAAAGGGATCGTCACCGCCGGAACGGGCGCCGGCGGCATTTCCAAAGCGATGAGCGAAGAGCGTAAAGCCGCGATCGAAAAAGGCGTCGTATTCGTCACGACGACCCGCACCGGCTCGGGCAGCAATTACTCGAGCGGCGACGGCATCATCGCCGGCGACAACCTGAACGCGGCGCACGCCCGCATCCTGCTCTTGCTCTGCCTGTCCTTTACAAGCGACTTCGACACGGTCAAAGACTGGTTTACAACGATCGGCTACGGACAAATCGAACTTCCGGAAAAATAACCGGATCATACCGCTGCAAGAGGGCGAACGCGCAGCCTGTAAAGGAGGGAATCGCTATATGCGCCGGGAAAAATCGAGCCGTCTCAAAATCATGCTGGCCGTTAGCCTCGCCGCGGCGCTGCTGCTCCCCGCGGCCGTCCATGACTCGCTCCGGACGGAACGGCACAACCGGAAGTAAACGAAACCGCCCTGAACGCGATAAGTCGTTCGGGGCGGTCTTTTGGCTTAAACGTTCGATATCGAAATCCGGGAGCTATTTGTTAAACAGCTGCTCCGCGTTATCCAAAGCCATTGTCTGGCCGAGGGACGAGTAATCCAACCATTTTTGGCCGTCCAGCACGTAAACGTGTTTTTGCTTCACCGCTTTTAAATTTTGCCAAACCGCGTTTTTTTCCAGTTCCGCAAAATTGGCGGCCGCTTCGTTGCCGCTGCTGACGATAACAAATATCGCGTCGGCGTCAAAATCGGGCAACACCTCTTTGGAAATCACTTCATAAGGCTCATCTGCGGAAATTTTGTCCACGCCGTCCGCCATGCTTAGCCCCAGATCCTTGAACAAGATCGGACCGAGCGGTCTGGCGGTGCTCATCACGCGCAATTCCTTGGCGGTCATTCGAACGGCCATCACCTTGGCGTTTTCGCCCAGCTTGGCTTTGATCTTTTCGCTTACCCGCTGCGCTTTGGCGTCATAATCGGCGATAAAGCTCTCCGCTTCCGCCTCGCGGCCGAAGTATCCGGCAATTTGCTTTAAATGGTCGCGCCAGGTGCCCTCATCCAGATTGATGGAGATCGTAGGCGCGATTTTTTCGAATTTGGCGAGGTCCGCTCCCGAATACGTGGAATCGATGAAAATATAATCCGGTTTGCTGGCCAGCAGCGCTTCCATATCCGGGTCGGCAACGACGCCGTATTTAACCGTCCCTTCCAGCCGCTCCTTCACATGAGGCAGAAAATCCTTCACATCTCCGCCGATAACCGAACCGGCCGGTTTAATCCCCAGAGCCAGCAAATTATTGGTAATATGGATGGACATTGAGGCGATCTTGGCGGTCGAAGGATCGATGACGAGATCGGCGCCCGACGAAGACGGTCCGTCCCCTTTCGGATTTCCGCCTGTCCGATTGCCCGAACCGTTTGCGGCCGGCTGGCCCTCCAAATGCGCCGCCGATTTGGCGGCACCGCCGCAGGCCGTAAGTACCCCCATGATGAACATTAAAGCAAGCAGCATACTGAACATTTTTTTCATTTTCCAAGAAGACCTCCCGATAAATCTATTCATGTTTGGAACGAAACAGCAAATAAAGAAAATAAGGCCCCCCGATCAGCGAAACGACCACGCCCGCCGGAATGGAAACCGGCTGAAACAACGCCCTTCCGGCCGTATCGGCGCCGGTCAGGATAATGACGCCGATCAGCGCGGCCAAAGGCAGGAAATGTCGGTGCGCCGGACCGGCCAGCCGCTTGGCGATATGCGGGGCGATCAGGCCGATGAAGCCGATACCGCCTACCGTGGCGACGCTGATGCTGGATAAAGCGACCGCCAGCAGCAAGAGCATCATGCGCTTGAACGTCAGCTTCGTGCCGACGCCGACCGCCAATTCGTCTCCCAACCCAAACGCATCCATCGTACGGGAGTTTAAATATACGATCGGCGTCAAAACGGCGATCCAGGGCAGCAGGGTCCAGACATGAACCCACTCCCTCCCCCAGACGCTTCCCGCGAGCCAGCGGGCCGCAAACGCATAAGTCGTTTCGTCCAGATGAAGCGACAACATCAGCGTTAAAGCGCTGAGCCCCGCGCCGATGCAAATCCCTACCAAAATCAAGCGGATCGGGACGATGCCGCGGTGCCGGTCGTAAGCAACGGCAAAAATGACCAGCGCGGCGACCAGGCCGCCGGCGAAGGCAAACAGCGGAATAAACAGCGATAACGGACCTTCCATCGTCCGAAAAAAAGAAACGAACACCATCAGGCCAAACGCCGCGCCGGAATGAATGCCGAGGATCCCGGGATCGGCCAGCGCATTGCGCGATATCCCCTGCAGAACGGCCCCCGCAATGCTCAACCCCGCTCCCGCCAGGATCGTGATGATAATTCGCGGCAGCCTGTAATCGAAGAGAATCAAATTTTCCTCCGCCGTACCGTCTCCAAACAGCGTTCGCGCCACCGCCGCGGGAGACAAGCGGATCGTTCCGGTATTGATGCTGATCAGCACCACCGCGGCCGCGATTCCAAATAAAACGATGCCCGCCGCCACAGCGCGCCGCAAACGGTTTGCCGCCATTTACAGCTCCCTCCTTTCCTGCCGGGCGAGGTACAAAAAGAAGGGCACGCCGACGATGGCCACGAGAATACCGATCGCCAGCTCGCGCGGCGGATTGATCATGCGGGCTCCGAAATCGGCCCACAGCAGCAGCACCGGCCCCAGCAAAGCCGATAACCCGATAATGTTGCGGTAGTCTACGCCGGCCAGTTTTCTGACGATATGCGGAACCGCCAGGCCGACAAAGCTGATCGATCCCGCCACGGACACGGCGGAACCGGCCAGGATGACGACCGCCGCCATGCCGAGCAGCCGGATTCTTCCGATCTCTACGCCCAAACTGGCGGCGGACTCTTCGCCCAAAGCCAAAAAAGATAAAGGTCTGCCTAACGCAACAGTCCCGAGCAGCGTTAAAACGATGACCGGCGAAAGCACGCGAAGATGTTCCCAGGTCACGCCGGCCACGCCTCCGGCGTACCAGAAGGCGAGATCCTGGTTAAGGTCAAAATAAATGGCGATGCCGCTGCTGACCGAACTAAGGATCGAAGCCATTACCGTCCCCGCAACCGTCAGGCGCAGCGAGGTCATTCCGCCGGCGGACAAGGCAGCCAGCGCCGTAATGATCAGACAGGCCGCGGCAGCCCCCGCAAAGGACAACAGCATGAGCCAGGAATAAGAAAGCCCCGGCAAAAAGGCGAAACTTACAGCTACCATGCAGGCCGATCCTGCGTTGATCCCCAAAATCCCCGTGTCCGCCAGCGGATTGCGCGTAATCCCCTGCATCAACGCGCCGGCCACCGCCAAAGCCGCGCCTACCAGCGCCGCTCCAAATACCCGGGGCAGCCGCAAATCATGGATGATTTGATGCGCGGTAACGGATGGATCATAACGAAAAATGGCCGAATACACCGTACCCAGCGTCATCTCTTTAGCCCCATATGATATGGCGAGGAACATCGTAACGAGCAATATCGATACAGCAGCCAGGTAGCAAAAACTTATGCGCATTACGTTTCCTGGTATTTTCATGGTCTTTTCATGGTGAAACCGAATCCTACCCTTTCCCAATTTTAGAGCTGGAACCCCAGATGCTTAAGCGTAAATCCATGTACATGATGTTGATAATGATTATCATGATCAATTATAGCTTGGCTGCCCATGAACGACAAGCCATTTATTTTTACCGATTGCTCCCATATCTGCAGTAGAGTAATATAGTAACGAGGTGATCAGTCGTGCAAACATTGCTTGCGCTTGGCGGAATCATGATGTTTATCGCCGTGGCTCTAGGCGCGTTCGGCGCCCATGCCTTGAAAAAAATCCTCACCGGGGAGCAGCAGAAGACATACCAAACCGGCGTCCAATATCATATCGCCCACGGTTTGGGGCTGGTGCTGCTGGGGCTTGCCGCCGCTCAGTCTGCGCACGCCTCGCAGATCGTCCTGGCCGGCTGGTTTCTGCTTGCCGGGATCGTGTTGTTCTCCGGCAGCCTGTATGCCCTAAGCCTGACGGGCATCCGTAAGCTTGGCGCGATCACGCCGCTCGGCGGCGTGTGCTTCCTGATCGGGTGGGCCATTTTCGCGGTGGCGGCAATTCAGGGATAAACCCCGGTCAACTTGAACAAAAGCAAGAAGGCACAAAAAACCGCCGGAGAAATTCACTCCGGCGGCAATAGAAGCTCCAGCAAAAGCATAAAGGCAAAAAATGTCTCTATTCCGGTCATATCTATCCATTTGAGAGGAAATAGAGGCGTTTTATGGCGCTATTTTTCTGGAAACGCAAGGAAATGCCCCAGTTCCGCACCTTTCATAGGGAATAAGTGCAAAAAAATCCGCTAATAGGGATAAACGTGCTCATATCCGAATAATAAGCACATAAAAATACGCTATTTCAAAGCGGTCTCCGCAAAAGCGCGCAGGCAGCGAGGCAGCGTCCCTCGTCCCTCTCTCGAGTCCCCCTCTCGATCCGAATTTAATCCTATTCAAACACGTTCAACCGCACCCGCAAAAAATTGTAGATCTCCTCGGCGATATTGGCCCGGCAGCAGGATTCAAGCCCCTCAAATCCCGGGGAGGAATTAGCTTCGCAAATTTTGTAATGGTCTCCGTCGAACAGCAGGTCGATGCCGGCAATGTCAAGGTTTAGCAGCCTTGCGGTCTCCAGCGCCAGCCACTCGATTTCCGGGTTGATTTCAAACGGCTCGACCGACCCGCCGCGGGAATAGTTTGCCTTAAAGCTGTCGTTGCCGGACATCCGCTTCATCGCCGCAACGACGCGCCCGCCGATCGTCAGTACGCGCAGGTCCATTCCCCGGCTGGACTCGACGAATTCCTGAAGGATCATCGTGGCATTTTCTTTATAAGCGTTGATCATCTCCAGCAAATCGATGAATTTCGATTTCGTTTCCGCCAAAAACACGCCGCTCCCCTGCGAGCCGGAAATCGTCTTGACGACAACCGGGAAACCCAAATGCTTCTCAACCAGGTCCACATCCACTTTCGAGCGGATCAGCATCGTTTTCGGGACGGGCAAATTGTATTCGGCTAAGATTTGCAGGGTGAAAAGCTTGTCTTTGACCGTGTCGATGCTTTGTGACGAATTAAACGTGCGCACCCCCAGCCGCTCCAAGTGGCGGATCAGCGCCAACGCGAAATAATTCGTTCCCGCACCCATCCTCGGCAGCACGAAATCGGGCAGCTGCAGCACTTCCCCGCCCACCATCACGCTTTTGCGATCGTCCCGGGTCACGATCAATTCAAACTGTTCCGGAGTAAACACCCGCACATTGACCCCTTGCTTTTCAGCCTCTTCCATCAGCCGTTTTATTTCATAGGTTTCCGGCTTTACATCATTGGCGGAGCTTTTGTAAATGATCCAGCCTTGCATACGAACGACCTCCAGTTAAATTTACAATCTCCCGATCCCATCATACGATGATAGATAGTTACTAGTATGTTTTTAAATCAAGATTCATGTAAAATGCAAAAAAAAGACCCCCGCTTTCTTCCGAAAGCGAGGGTCTCTTCTTCCTTTGTTATCGCATGCCGCCGCGAAACCGCTGCGTGTAGGCTCTTGCGTCCTCCGCCGTCCGAACGCGGTTGCGGCTCCATTCAAGCAGAATACGGTCAATGTAACGGAAATGCACTTTCCCGGCAAACACGGCTTCCTTCAAAGCCAGCAAAATGAGCTCTTCCGGATATTGATCCTGGTCCACCCAGCCGGAGATCGTTTCGCATTCCATCGGAGACAACGGGCGGGCAAATTCTTTCTCGAAAATGACGAACAGATTGCGCTCCTGGCCTTCCGGCGGCTCGGCCCCGAGCTCTTCCCGAAGCAGGTCCCTTTCCAAGGAGCTTTGCCTTTCCGCGAGAAATTGGCCCAGCCGCTCGTACATCCCCGATAAATTGTAGCGCTCCGCCTGAACTCCCGTAATCTCATCGACCGTTTCATCGATGCTGATCCAGCCTTCCTTCAGCAGGCGGCGCAAAACGGCGGCAAGCCCTCCGGGGGCGATATCCAGCCGCCGCTCCAATTGCTCCATCGAAGGAAAATCGTTTTGTTCGGCCTGCTGGAACGCCAGCAATTGGATCAGCAGCATCGCTTCCGTATCGCTTAAATGAAGATCGCGGTAATGGACCAGCAGCGGATAAGGCACAGTCACGGATCCGCTGCGCATCCCCAAAGCGATGCCCTTCATCAGCGATTTTTTACTATCGGCCATCGCCCTTGTCCCACCTTCCTCTTCCGCCGTCCGTTACGGATACAAACGATACAGCATACGCGGGAACGGAATCGTCTCCCGCACATGGTCAAGTCCGCAAATCCAGGCGACGGTGCGTTCGAGGCCAAGCCCGAATCCGGAGTGCGGCACCGAGCCATACTTCCGCAAATCCAGGTACCACTGATAGGTTTCCGGAGACAGGTTATGCTCCCGGAACCGGTCCTCCATCAATTCCGGATCGTCGATCCGCTGGGAGCCCCCGATAATTTCGCCGTATCCTTCCGGCGCAATCATATCGGCGCACAGCACCACTTCCGGCCGGTTCGGGTCCGGTTTCATGTAAAACGCCTTGATCGCCGCCGGATAATGCGTAATAAACACCGGCTTGTCGTAACGTTCCGCGATCGCCGTTTCGTGCGGCGCTCCGAAATCCTCGCCCCAAGGAATGTCGAAGCCCTGCGTATGCAAATATTCAATCGCTTCATCGTAGGTAATCCGCGGGAACGGAGCTTGGATGTTCTCCAGTTTGGAGATATCGCGTTCCAATGTCTCCAGCTCGGCGCGGCAGTTTGTCAGCACTGACCGGACGACATGGGTAACGAAATTCTCCTGGATCACCAAGCTTTCTTCATGATCCGTAAACGCCATTTCCGGTTCAATCATCCAAAATTCGATCAAATGGCGCCGCGTTTTCGATTTCTCGGCCCGGAACGTCGGACCGAAAGAGTACACTTTGCCCAGAGCCATGGCGGCCGCCTCCATGTAAAGCTGTCCGCTTTGCGTCAGATAGGCGTCTTCATCGAAATATTTCGTATGGAACAGGTTGGTTGTGCCTTCCGCGGAGGTTGGCGTCAAAATCGGAGGATCAACCAATGTAAATCCGTTTTGGTCAAAAAACTGCTGCACGGCGCGGATGATCTCCGCGCGGATGACCATGATCGCCCGCTGTTTGCTGGAACGGAGCCATAAATGACGATGGTCCATCAAGAAATCGACGCCATGTTCCTTTGGCGTTATCGGATAGTCTTCGGTCAAATGAATGATTTCCAGGCCCGTTACCGTCATTTCGTAACCGGACTTGCTGCGCGGCTCCTCGCGAATCACGCCCGTCACGTACAGCGAGGATTCCTGGGTTAAGCTTTTGGCGGCGTTCCAGGTTTCCTCGGACACTTCGTTTTTCACGACGACCGCCTGGATGTATCCCGTACCGTCCCGCAGCTGCAGAAACTGGATTTTTCCGCTGGAGCGTTTATTGTTCAGCCAACTGCCGATGACGACGGTCTCTCCGACATGCTCATTCACTTGACGAATCACGGTTTTGATCGCCATGTCTTTATCTCTCCTCTAACGTCGCAATATGGATATTTAACTTATACTCCTTTGTATGTTCGGCAATCAGCCCTTCGATTCCTGCACGATCCGGAGCGTGTCGCGGGCGATCATCAGCTCTTCGTTCGTCGGCACGACCAGAACCTCGACTTTGGAATTCGGCGTGGAGATGCGGCGCGGATCGCCGGAACGAACCTTGTTCAGCTCTTTGTCGATTTCGACCCCAAGATAAGTGAGGTTTTGGCACACCGCCTCGCGGACGATCGCCGAATTTTCGCCGACCCCAGCGGTAAAGACGATCACGTCGACGCCGTTCATCGCCGCCGCATAAGCGCCGATATATTTGCGCAGGCGGTATTCATACATTTCAAACGCGAGCGTTTCATTGGGCTTGCCGGCTTCCCAACCGTCCGTAATGTCCCGCATGTCACTGCTGCTGCCGGAAATGGCCAGAAGTCCGCTGTGCTTGTTCAACATCGAGTTCACTTCGTTCATCGTAAGTTCCTCTTTGTTCATCACGTACGGAACGATCGCCGGATCAAGGTCGCCGCTTCTCGTGCCCATGATCAAGCCTTCGAGCGGGGTCATCCCCATCGAGGTATCGACGGAGATCCCGTCTTTAACCGCGGTCAGGCTGGCGCCGTTGCCGATATGGCAAGTAATGATCTTCAGGTCTTCGATCGGACGCTGCAAAAATTCGGCGGCCGTCTTGCTTACGTAAGCGTGAGAAGTACCGTGGAAGCCGTAACGGCGAACCTTATGCTTCTTGTAGAGCACCTTCGGAATCGCGTAGAGATAAGCTTTCTCCGGCATCGTTTGGTGAAACGCCGTGTCGAATACAACCGTGTGCGGTACGTTCGGCAGGTTCGCTTCAGCCGCGCTAATCCCCATCATGCTTGGCGGATTGTGCAGCGGCGCCAGGTCGAACAGGCGGCGGATTTCCGATTTCACTTCCCCCGTGATCAGCGCCGAGCTCTTGAAAGCTTCCCCGCCGTGAACGACGCGGTGGCCCACCGCATCGATCTCATCGATGGAGTTCAGAACGCCGTGCGTTTTGTCCACAAGTTTCTCCAGCACTTTGCGCATTGCCGTGGTGTGCTCCAAAATATCGCTGACCTCGGTAACCTCTTCCTTCCCTGTAGGTTTATGGGTCAAAATGGAGGAGTCCATGCCGATCCGTTCAACAAGGCCTTTCGCCAACACGGATTCGTCCGTCATATCATACAACTGGTATTTCAGCGAGGAACTGCCCGCGTTAATAACTAAAATTTTCACAAACGGTCACCGTCCTTATCGTATTTGAAAAATCCTTCGCCCGTTTTCACGCCCAGGTTGCCGGCGCGAACCATTTTCTTCAGCACAAAGGATGGACGGTATTTCAGTTCGCCGAATTCGCGGAACATCCGTTCCAGCGCGGCCAGCACCGAATCCAGGCCGAAGCGGTCGGCCATTTCCAGCGGCCCGTATTGGAATTGGTAGCCCATGCGCATCGCTTCGTCGATATCTTCCGCGGAAGCGACGCCTTCGCCGAGCACATGCAGCGCTTCATTGATCATAACGCAAATAATCCGGGACGTAACAAAGCCCGGGGATTCATATACCATGATGCCGCGCTTCTCCACAACTTCCTCCACGAAACGTTTCGTTTCTTCGAACGTGGAGTCCGAAGTTTTCAGGCCGCGGATAATTTCAACCAGATCGATTTTGGCAACGGGATAAATAAAGTGCATGCCAATCACCCGTTCCGGATATTTCGTGGAACCGGCGATTTCCGTCAAGCTGAGGGTCGACGTATTGCTCGCCAAAATGATATGGCTTGGGCAAACCTGATCCAACTGCTTGAAAACTTCTTTTTTGGCGTTCACATCTTCCGAAATGGTCTCGATGACCATATCGCAGGTGCCGAGTTCGGCGAAATGAGTCACTTTGTGGATCCGGGATAAAATCAGCTTTTTCTCGGCCTGCGTAATCGCCCATTTTTCGAGTTTTTTATCGAGACTCGTCTCAATCATGCTGTAAGCATGGTTCAATTTTTCGGTCGTTTCCTCCACCAGCAGCACATCGAGCCCTTTGCCCGCAAGCATTTCGCTGATGCCTTGCCCCATCGTACCGCCGCCGATGACGCCTATTTTTTTGTAATTCATGGTCCTCTCGCTCCATCCTTTCATGATCTCTGCATAATATTGTTCCCCAGATGTCGAATAATACATCTTTTACACCCAACATATAATAATATCTTAGCATGACGAAAAAGTAAAAAAAATAACCGGCATCATGTTTTATGCCGGTAAATGCACGCTGTCACGAAATTGACAACGGAATTGCTCGCCCGAAAGGCGCTCTTCTATTAATAAAATTTCGAGAGATTTGTCGAATACTGCCGAATGCTGGATCAGCATTTCTTTCGTTCTAGCGGCCAGCTCATCCAGTATCCGCGCATTTTCATGCATCAAAACCTCCGTCGTTACCATTTCCATATTCACGATGCCAAGTGAAGTCAGCCCGGAGGTCATCATCGTATGAACGATTTTCAGCGCCTGCTCAAAGTCGTTGCTCGAGCCCGTGCTGCGTCCGCCGTAATAAATTTCTTCCGCGGCCGCGCCGGCCAGGGCAACCATGATTTGCCCTTCGAGATAGTCTTTGGTGTACAAATACTTTTCGTCCTGCGGATTATGCCGCACATAGCCGAGCGCCCTTCCGCGCGGGCTAAGCGCCACTTGATTCACGCTGCCCGGAGCCACGACCTCGGCGGCGATCGCGTGGCCAAGCTCATGAATCGCCACCCGGCGCTTCTCTTCCTCGTTCGCCTGGCGGTCCGTCTTCTCACCCATCATCACCTTATCGATCGCCATCGACAGATGGGGCTGCATGATCTCGGCCGCCTCTTCGCGCATCGCGTAGATGGCCGCCTCGTTCATGACGCTTTCGAGCTGCGCCCCCGAGAACCCGAACGATTCCTCGGCCACCTTCTCCAGGCTGACGCTTTCGTGCAGCGGCTTGTTCTTCCCATGCAGCTCCAAAATGTGGAGCCGGCCCTTTTTGTCGGGAAGATCGACCTGAATATGACGGTCGAACCGCCCCGGCCGGAGCAACGCGCCGTCCAGCATTTCCTTGCGGTTGGTCGCGGCGATCAGGAGAATGCGCGGCGTGTCCGACGAATAAATTCCGTCCATTTCGGTCAGCAGCTGGTTCAGCGTCTGATCGTATTCGCGCTGCTGCCCGCCTTCCCGTTTGCCGCCGATCACCTCGATCTCATCGATGAAAATGACCGCGTTCTCCTTGTTTTCTTTGGCCGCGCGCATCTTCGCTTCCTTAAACAGCTCGCGGATGCGGCTCGCGCCTACGCCGACATACATCTCCACAAATTCCGAGCCCGAAGCCGCCACGAACACCGCGTTGGTGTACTGGGCGGCGGCTTTCGCCAGCAGCGTTTTACCGGTTCCGGGAGGTCCGGTCAGCAAAATCCCCTTGATCGGCCGGATCCCGAATTTGCTGATTTCCTCATGGCGCACCATAAAATCGAGCGCTTCGCGCAATTCCTGCTTGGCGCTCTCCTGGCCGCCGATTTCCTCAAACGTCAGCTTGTCCGGGCCTCTCTGCCGGCGCTTCCGCTCCTGGGCCGCCCCAATCGCTATTCCGCCTCCGCGCATCTTGATCGCCGCAAACAACACGCCGAACAAAACAAACAAAATCACGAGCGGTACGACGTTGTAGCCAACGATCGCCAGGAACAATAGCAGCACCGGAATAAATCCTATGGCCGCCTCCACCATCCATTTACGCATTCGGCCATGCCCCCAATCGCTGTGGAGTCCGCGGCAAAATGATAAACTTGCTGGCTTGTCCGTCCGTCAGCGTAATGTAAACATTGTCCTCATCCATCTCCGCCTTGGCCGTCACTTTGGAATTCGCCTGCTCCATTTGCTCCAGCGCGGACGTAATTTCCGTATATTTCTTCGTCTCCATCGCCTGCGCCACGCTGAACAGCGCTTTCTGCCACAGCTCGTCCAGAATCGGCGAAGAATGGTCTTTCACGTCCAGCTTCAACGTCCGTCCGCCGATTTGCCGTTTTCCGTCCTGTTCGATTTTCCGCACCAGATCGCCGAGATCCGTCCCGGGTGCGAGGTCCAGCTTCACGGCAAGTTCGTTCGGCTTAATGTCCAACTGTACATCGTTTACGCCATCATAAGTTTTTACGATATTTTCCAGCGGACGCTCAATCGCCCACTGCCGATATATGAACCATCCGCCAAACAGCAATACGGCGGAAATGACAACACTCGACACAACTGGTCCAATACGCAGTTTCACGTGATGTCCCCCTTATCTATATTTCTGAAGTGGTTGCTTTTTCAAGAACCGTCGCTTAGTCGGATATATAATTTGATATATCATTTCTTATATCAAATCCACAAATAAGAGTATATCACATGATCTATCAAATATCGAAAAAAAGTATGGCTATATTTCAAATTTTAAATGGGTAGACTGCTACATATTCTCAAGCAGAAGCGGCAACTCGCCCAGATGGCCGGCGAGCCAAATCATTTCTTTGGCAAACCGGGCAGGCGGAGCGCTGTGCCGATCCATGTTTTCATGAATCCACCAAGCGCTTTCCATATACCAAAGCAGTTCCAGCGAGCGGACCAATAATCCTTCCTGCAACGGGCATTCTTTGCCGTATCCTTCAAGAAACGCCGCGGCTAACGAAACGTCCAAAGTCTCCTGAAAGGCGCATGACATGACCGCCCGGGCGACGTCCAGCCAGGGATATTCAAAATTGAGCCGGTCAAAATCCAAAATAGCCGATAAGCGATCATCGTCGAACAACAGGTTGTCCGCCCACAAATCGCGGTGCGCCCAGCCTTGCCGGATCCCCTCAAACCTTTGCGGATCCACCGATTCCGTGGCCAGCAGTTGTTTTTCGACAGGTTCGAGAATATCGGTTTTGCCTGACGATTCCGCTTCAGCCCGGACCGCTTTCCAATGAGCCAAACGTTCCTCACGGCTAGGCGGGATAAATTGCGGGGCCTGTCCCCTTCCAAGCGTCCCGTCGTTTAGCAGCAGGTGCATTTTCCCCGTCATTCTCCCCAAATCATGAATTTGGGAGGCGTTGGCTTCCCCGGGAGAGATCAATTTGCCTTTGCAATATTGCATGGCCACGAACTTCTCCCCACACTCGGACTCCAGCATGATTTGGTCTTGGTATGTAAAAAGCTGAGGACAGGCGATACCTTGGCGGAATAATCTGATTTGTTCGGAAAGCGCCGTCGAAAGCTGGCTTGGATTGTACAGCCGGTACCTCTCCTTATTGTATTGTTTTAGCACGTATTCTCCGGAATCCGTTTCAACTTTCCACTTTAAATTAAGCCAGCCGCGTTTGATTGGGGTTGCTTGCAGGATACGCAATCCAAAATAATCCTGGAACGATTTCATTACATCGTTATAAATCCTTTGCTCGCACGGCGGTTGATCGGAATTCACCAAGCGCATGCCCTCCTAATATGAAAATATTAAAATTCAATCGAACGTATGTTTTCATATTACAAAAAACGGCCTCCACGTCCAAGTTGCTGAACATAGAAACCGTATGCTTCAAATCTCCTATTCGGTTCACTTCATGGCGGATCAGCGGTTCGGAAGCGTAAATACATCGTTCAACGCCTCACCGGTGCCGAAATCGTAAAAACGGTAGTAGTGGTGATCCTTTTGTTTATAAAACAGCTGCCATACCAGCCGTTCATTGTAGATGCCGGGCACCAGCCTGACGATAGTAATCCCGGGCAGGCTTTCGTTAATGATCGTCCGCACCCGGGTCTCCGACACACCTTCCGAGAGCAGCCGCACCACGGGTTCATGACCTTCCCGGAGCCATACCATCATCTCCCGGCCTGACCCGTCTTTGCCCTGGACCACCCAGCACACATCGTCCCACACCGATTTCCACACTTTATCGCCCTGGACCAGGTCCGTCTCCTGTTTCGCCTGCTCAATCACTGCATTTTCGCTTGCCCAGGTATCCTGAAGAACGTAGATATAAAAACGGTGAAGGGCAAAAAGCACGATCACTAAAATCAGCAGCGAAAGCAGGAGCCACTTGGTTCTCTTTCTCAACCTTCTCTTCCTTTCCCCTGTAGCCAGTCGTCTAAACCCACATTCGCGCACATTCGCACAGTCGCAGAAAAATAACGTTAATTCCGGTCGTTATTCCGCCGTTTTTCCTCCGCATCGTTAAAATAACGGCTATGTTAGTTCTTATTTTCCCCGAGGACGGCGATATCGTCAATATCACGGCCTATGCCGGGAAATAGCGACAAAAAAGTCCCTTATTGCAGCGGAAACCTCTTCAAATCCGAAAATAACGCCCTTTTTTACCGCTAAATCGCCGTAATTACAGGCACAGCCACAGGTGCAGCCACGAACATGACACGTCCACGTCCACGGCCGCAGCTTCACGCGCCATTCAAAAAGCAGCAAGCAACCAGTGCCAAGCCTCCAAGCGCCTACCGGGCCAGCAGCCCTTCGAAGGCCTCTTGCGCCTCGCGCCGGATACGCTCCTCGTCGAGGGTGAGGCAAGCCCCGTGTTTGACCAACTGCTCGCCGTTAACCCACACATGCTCTACATCTTTGGAGCCGGCCGAATAGACGACATGGGAAACGTAATCCGTCTTCGGCAGGAAATGGGCCTGTTCCGTATTCAGCGCGATAAAATCCGCCTTCATGCCGGCCGCGAGTTTCCCCGTATTCGCCAAGAACACCGACTTCGCCCCGTATTCCGTGCCCATTTTGAGGGCTTCCAGCGCCGGAACGGCGGTAGGATCGCCGGAAACGCCTTTGTGGATCAACGCGGCGAGGCGGACCTCCTCGAGCATATCGAGGTTGTTGTTGCTGGCGGCGCCGTCCGTTCCAAGCGAAACGACCACGCCTTTGCCAAGCAGTGCCGGCACCCGCGCCACGCCGCTGGCCAGCTTCAGGTTGCTGCCGGGATTGTGCGACACCGCCACGTTATGGGCCGCCAAAATATCGATCTCCTCATCGGTCAAATGCACGGCGTGAGCAAGCAGCGACGGACGGGAGAACATCCCGAGGTTCAGCAAATGCTGAACGGGTCTGACCCCGTAATCGTTCACGTTTTGCTCCACTTCCGCCCGCGTCTCCGACATATGCGTATGCATCGGCAGATCCAGATCATTAGCCGCTTGCACGAATTTCTCGAAAAATTCCGGCGGACAGGTGTACGGCCCGTGCGGCGAAATCATCGCCGTGATTCGGCCGTCCGCCTGACCGTGCCAATTTTTCGCAAACGCGATCGCTTCGTTCAGCTTCTGCTGCTGCACGTCCGGCGGGCACAACCCGATGACGCCGCGCATCAGCACGGCGCGGATGCCCGACTGCTGAACCACTTTGGCCACTTCATCCATATGGTCGTACATGTCCAGGAACGTGGTCGTTCCGCCTTTCAGCATCTCCAGCACGGACAACGCCGTCCCAGCGTACACATCGCCGGCGGTGAACTTGGCTTCCATCGGCCACATTTTTTCCTGAAGCCAGGTCTGCAGCACCATGTCGTCGCCGTATCCGCGCAGCAGCGACATCGCCGCGTGGCCGTGCGTGTTGATCAGCCCCGGCATGAACAGCAGCCCTTTTCCGTCGAAGGTTTCCGCGTCTTCCGCCCCTTCAGGAAGCTGCTCGCCGATATAGGAAATCGTATCGCCCTCAACGAGCATATAGCCCTGTACAATGGAACGATCTTGTTCGAACACGACAAAGGTTCCGTTCTTGATTAACCATTTACGACTCATGGGCAGGTTGTTCCTTTCCGTTTCCATCATTCAAATAATAAGCCAGACTGAGCAAATCGGTCGTGAAATCGGCGGCATGGATGCGGACTTCCGGCGGCACCTTCAAAATCGTCGGAGCGAAGTTCAGAATGGCCCCGATTCCCGCCGCCACCAATTGATCCGCCACGCGCTGCGCTTCGTAATCCGGGACGGTAATGATCCCGATCCGGACATTTTTCTCCCGCACCGTTTCCGTCAGGTCTTCGATCGGCTGGATCGTGATGTTGTTGATTTGCGTGCCGATCTTGGCCGGAGAGGCGTCGAACACCGCCACGATTTTCATGTTGTCTTTCAAATAAGCGTTGTAATTCGAAAGCGCCTGCCCCAAATTACCGGCGCCGACCAGCGCAACGTTGATCTGCTGGTCCAAGTTGAGGATTTGCTGGATTTTCTCGATCAAATACGCGACATCGTAGCCGATGCCCTTTCGCCCGAAATCGCCGAAGTAGGCCAGATCCTTGCGGATCTGGGCCGGGTTGAGGTCCAGCTTCTGGCCGAGCTCCTGCGAGGACACCGTAGGCACTTCGCGCCGGCTCAGCTCGTTGAGGAACCGCAAATACACCGGCAGCCGGCGGACGACGGCATCGGAAATTTTTTCGGATTTCATACGTTTATCCCCCTATTCTGACGCGGACTTAGAGACGTTTTCGTCTCCCGGATTTAACCATTCCGATATGCGCGGAACCATCTGAGTGAGCGGCATATGCTCCATCTTCGGCCCGGGCAGTGAATATAAAAAGTATTTCCCGTAGTAAGACTCCAAGATGCGGGTATCGTAAACAACCACGATCCCCCGGTCCTGCGAGGAGCGGACGAGCCTGCCGAATCCCTGCTTGAAGCGGATGACCGCCTGGGGCACGGACAGTTTCATGAAAGGATTTTTCTTCTCCTTCTGCAGCCGTTCGCTTTTCGCTTCCACCAGCGGATGGTTGGGGGGCTGGAAGGGCAGGCGGACGATCGCCAGGCTCGTCAACGCTTCGCCCGGAATGTCCACGCCTTCCCAGAAGCTGCTCGTCCCCAGCAGCACGGACGCCGCCTGGCCCTGAAAGCGCCGGGTCAGCTTGCTGCGGCTGCCGCTGTCCATCCCCTGGCCGATGACCGTGATTCCTTGCGCCGACAATAGCTCCTTCAACGGCTCGTAAACCTGCCGCAGCATCCGGTACGATGTGAACAGCACCAGCATGCGGCCTTGCGTCGCAACCGCGGTATCGGCGAGCGAACGCACCAGCGTGCTGACGAAATGGTCGTCGCCCACGCTCCCCTTTACGCTCGGAAAATCGCGCGGGATGACGAGCAGCGCCTGGCTGCGGTAATCAAACGGCGACGGCAGCATCGCCGTGTTCAGCCGTCCTTCCCCGGCCGCTTCCGTCAGTCCCAGCTGTTCGATCATATACTGGAACGACTTGTCGACCGACAGCGTCGCCGAGGTCATCACCACGCTTTTTTTTCTGTCGAAAAAGTATTCCTTCAATTGCGCGCTAACGTCGATCGGAACGGCATACATCTGCAGGGAGCGGCTGCGGAAATTCCCGTTCGCTTCCATCCAGTACACCGTCTCCTCGTTCTCCAGCTTCATGAAGAAACGCAGGGCCTCCCGCTCGTTGGCCAAATCCTTGAATAACCCGTTGATGTCGGTCAGGAGGCTTTCGGAACCGTAATCCTCCTGCTCTTCCCGGATTTGCGCCAGCATCCGGTCGCCTTTGCGGAGCACGTCCCCTAGCGAGACATAGATCTGGTTCTCCAGCGCCAGCAGCTTATCCCATTCTTTCGGTTTCTTTAGCGGAAGCAGGCGGTAAACGAATTGGCCCGGATCGCCGGGCGCGGCGTCGCTCCGTTCCGGCATCAGGGCAAACAGCAGCTCGCTGAGCTTGTCCCAGCTTTCCTTCACATCGATCAGCGTCGGGTACATTTCGTCGATGACCTGGCACCATTCGCCCGTTTTTTCGCCCCCCGCCGCCTGCAAAGCGATGCGGAGATTTGGCAGCTGGCCGGTCTTGCTGTCTTTAAACAGCCGGGTGAGCGTATGAATGACAGTAAAATACTTCATATGAATGCCCAGGTGTTTCCCCGCCACATCCTCCAAATGATGGGCCTCGTCGATGACCAGACGCTCGTATCCCGGCAGCAGCTGATGCCCGGCCTGGATATCGGTAAACAGCTTGGAGTGGTTCGTAATGACCACATCGGCGACCCCGGCTTCATGTTTGGCCCGATGGTAGAAGCATTTGCGGAACCATGGGCAGGACCGCCCGAGACAGGAGTCCGACTCGCTGGCCACCGTTTCCCAGAAATCGCCGCCGCGATTGCCCAAATTGAGCTCTTCATCGTCGCCGTTGACCGTTTGCGTCAGCCACACTACCAATTGCGCCGCCGTCATCACCTCTTCTTTCGGCGTGGCAAAGTCTCTTCTATTTATTTTATGTTCAAATTTGCGCAAGCACAAATAATGCTGCCTGCCTTTAAATACGGCAGCCAGGAAAGGAAACGGCACCACCTCGGCGAGCAGCGGAACGTCTCTTTCCCGAAGCTGCTCCTGCAGGTTGATGGTATGCGTGCTGACCATTACTTTTTCTTCCCGTTTGACGCTATGGTAGATCGCGGGCAGCAAGTAACCAAGCGATTTCCCCGTTCCGGTCCCCGCTTCGATCAGCAGATGCTTGTCATCGTTAAAAGCCCGGCTCACTTCCTCCAGCATCTTGTTCTGAGCATCGCGCTCCTCGTATTGGGGCAGCCTTTCGCGCAGCCGCTCCCTCACCTGCTCCATGAACTGCTCAAAGGACACACCCTCCAGCGGATTGTCCGCCATAGCGCCCCGCGGAGATTCGATATCCATCCAATCCTCGGCCTGCAGCGCGAACTGGCGATAAAAGATGTAACCGTCATCGCTTTGCTCCGTTTCGCGTTCCTTCTCCTGGACCATGGCATCGAAAAACCAGCCGAGGTCGCTGTCCTCGCCCGCAAACAAATCCGCCAGGCGCTGCAGGGTCAACAGCGGCAGCCGCTCGCATTCCTCCAGGCATTTCAGAAAAATCAGCGCCGTCGCCAAGGCGTCGCTGTCCGCCTGGTGCGGACGCTCGTGCTGCACCTCGAATTCGGCGGCCACAAGCCCCAGCTGATAGGAGGTCAGCGAAGGAAAGAGGATTTTCAGGAAGTCCATCGTATCCAGAATCCGCCCCGTAAACGGCAGATAACCCGTTTTGTCCAAAGCGCTTTGCAGATAGTTGAAGTCGAAAGCGACATTGTGCCCGACCAGCACTACATCGTTCAGCAGCGGAACCATCTCCATCATCACTTCGTCGAGGTCCGGCGCATCCTTGACATCGTCTTCGGTGATGCCGGTCAACCCCGTGATGAACGGCGGAATCGGTATTCCCGGTTTGACGAAGGAGTTGTATACCTGCGAAATCGACTTATCCGGTTCTATAATGGCAAGTCCCACTTGAATAATTTCATCGGAGGACTGGTTGCCCGTCGTTTCAAAATCGAGCACGGCATATTTCATTGCTTTTTAAGTCCCTTTCGTTCCAGTCTCTAATACAGCATAACAGAAGAAGAGCGATTTGAAAATTCATGCCGGGCGTTATGTGTAATTAAAATCACAAAATAAAAGAGCGATGCGCCCGCGCTCATGGGCGGACTTACGCATCGCTCAACCGGTTCTGCCATAAAAAGTTCGATCATGCCAACGATTAAGACGGTTTACAGCAAAGAGGCCAATTCATTGCCATAATACAATTTGCCCGTGCTGCTCAAACATGCCTCAAGATTCGCCAAAGGCTCGGCGAGGGACGGATCGCTGTGATGAGCCAGGGTAAAGTATTCCTTGGCTTTGGCCAAAATGCCTTTTTGCGCCTCGATGCAGCCGAGCGCATTATAAATGATGGAGCGAAGCCTTTTGTTTCCGGCTTTCTCCAGAACGAGCCAAAACTGCCGCGCGGCTTCCTCGCTTCGCTCCAGATGCAGATGGCACATGGCCAGGTAGGTACGGCCAAGCGCGCTGCCGGGATACTGCTTCAGCACCTGCTCAAACTGCTCCAGCGCTTGGGGAAACATCATCAATTTATAATAACCTTGTCCTTTGATAAACGGACCCGTTTCGATCTCGGGGAGCGACAGGACCTCCTCGGCTTCAAGGCTGCCCCATTTTTGGCGCAGCGCGGCCATCTTCTCTTCGAAACAAAGCCACTCTTCAATGATCCCGTCGCTCATGTGCTTGAGCAGTCGCCATGCTTGCGCGAGCTCCTGCTTTTGGGCGCCCGCGGCCAGCGGATATTTACGCGAAATATCATCCAACATCTCATTCATTTCCGCAAAAACATGCTGAAACATCATTCGCATCCCACCCTTAACGAAAATGAAATCAGTCCGAGCCTTAAGATCATTTTTTGTTTCGGGCGGGCTTTTCATTCCCGCAAGCGTCAATTGCATATATTTGCTTCCGATTGGCGGCGAAATTCAGGCGCGCGGTACGGGTTTATTTAACGAATGGCCGCGTGCAGCTCCTGATGGGCTTTTTCCACGGGCCGGTTGCTTTCGTCCACGAAAACGACGGTCGGCTGGTGGCTGCGCACTTCCTCGGGAGACATCGCCGCGTAGGAAATGATAATGACGTTGTCGCCGGGCTGCACGAGCCGCGCGGCCGCGCCGTTCAGGCAGATGACGCCGCTGCCGCGCGGTCCCGGAATCACGTACGTTTCCAGGCGCGCGCCGTTGTTGTTGTTGACGATCTGCACTTTTTCGTTCTCCAGAATATCGGCGGCCTCCATCAGCTCTTCATCGATCGTAATGCTGCCGACATAGTTCAAATTCGCTTCGGTCACGGTCGCGCGGTGGATTTTTGATTTCATCATCGTTCTGAACAATTAGGCCATCCCCTTTTTGGTCAAAATCACGTTATCGATCAGTCGCGTCGTGCCGAACTTCACGGCCACCGCGATAAGCGCGTCGGCGCCGCGGCCGGCATCGTCAAGGCGTTCAGTGTCGGCGAGCGGAGACAGTCCCGGAAAATCGGCGATCTCCACGTAATCGATATCGGCCAGCGGTTCACCGCCAATGCTCCGGGTCAG
Organism: Paenibacillus macerans; assembly: GCF_900454495.1. NCBI lineage: Bacteria > Bacillati > Bacillota > Bacilli > Caryophanales > Paenibacillaceae > Paenibacillus > Paenibacillus macerans. The sequence continues at coordinate 595,727 of NZ_UGSI01000001.1, read as the reverse complement.
ATCCGCGCGGATTTCGCCGGCTGTGACCGCCCCGCCCGCTTGCGCTTTCTCCCGCGCCTGAAGAAGGCTTCTGGACAGCACGAGCGCCGCCTTGCGCTCCTCGGGGCTCAAATATACGTTGCGCGAACTGAGCGCGAGGCCGTCCGCCTCCCGTACGATCGGGCACGGAACGATCTCCACGTCAAAATTCAAATCCTCCGTCATCTGGGCGATCACGGCCACCTGCTGGGCGTCCTTTTGCCCGAAATAGGCGCGGGCCGGCTGCACGATGTGAAACAGCTTGCTCACGACGGTCGTCACGCCGTCGAAATGCCCCGGCCGCGAAGCGCCGCAGAGGCGTTCCGTCAGCTCCGCGACTTTGACCTTGGTCCAGGTCGGGCGGGGATACATTTCCTCTACGCTCGGCATAAATACAGCATCGACGCCTTCCCGTTCGGCGAGCGCCAAATCCTTTTCCGCATCGCGCGGATACCGTTCAAAATCTTCGTTTGGTCCGAACTGGATCGGATTGACGAACACGCTCAGCACGACGAGGTCATTCTCGCCGCGCGCTTTGCGCAGCAAGCTGGCATGGCCTTCATGCAAGTAGCCCATCGTCGGGACGAGTCCAACCCGCAGGTCCTCCCCTTTCCCCGCCGCGGCAAAACGCTCCGCCTGCAAATGCTCCCGAAGCGCCCGGATTTCCGTAAAGGTCTTCATGCTTTTGTTTCCACCTTTCCTTTGCCGTACAACGTCTCAAGCACGCCGTCTTCCGCGGCGAACACATGCTCCTGAGCCGGGAAAGCGCGGGTTTTGACCTCGCGTACGTATTCCGAAATGCCGCTGCGGATTTGCGTTCCGATGTCGGCATACGTTTTGACGAAACGTTTGTCCCGGTAATCCGGGGTATATTTAAGAACATCGTGAAACACGAGCACCTGGCCGTCGCAGCCGCGGCCGGCGCCGATGCCGATCGTGGGAATGGAAAGCTCCTTGGAAATCGCCTCCGCCACCTCCTCGGTGACCAGCTCCAGCACGATCCCAAACGCCCCCGCGCGCTCCAGCGCCTTGGCGTCCTCCAGCAGGCGCCGGGCGTCCTGCGCATCTTTGCCCTGGATGCGGTAGCCGCCGATTTGGTTGACCGACTGCGGCGTGAGCCCGATATGGCCCAGCACCGGCACCCCGGCCTGCACGATCGCCTGGACGGCCAGGGCGATTTCCGCCCCTCCTTCCATCTTGACCGCGTGCGCATGCCCTTCCTGCATCAGGCGGCGGACGTTCTTCAGCGTCTCTTCAACGCTGCCGTGATACGTCATAAACGGCATATCCGTCACGATAAACGTATGCTGCGCCCCCCGAGCCACCGCGCGGCTGTGATGGACCATATCGTCCAGCGTCACCGGAATCGTCGTATCGTAACCCAGCACCACATTGCCGAGCGAATCGCCGACGAGCAGCATATCCGCGCCGGCCTCTTCCGCCAATTGCGCCGACGGATAATCGTAGGCGGTAATCATCGCAATCGGCGTACCGTCCTGCTTCATTTTTTTCAATTTCACGATGTTTAATGCTTGTTTTCCAGCCAATTTTCCCATCTCCTTCGGTTTGGCCTGCCGCGCCGCGTCCATTCGCGTACCCGCGTACCTTTGTACAACGAAAAAACGCGCACGACAAAAAAACCTTTTAGTTTGGCACTAAAAAGGTCCGAATGCATAGAAGGAGTCACTTGCTTCGTTCCTTCTGTCTCGGTCCTCTTCGGCTCAGAGCAGAATCCAACGCAGGCTTCATCACATTAACCTACAGCTGCTGGGGAGTGCAGTTCGAACGTGTGCCGATACCGCCTCCTGAGCACAGTATAACAAATTGCGTCACGTTTTTCATCCGCCAATTTGCACTTCGCCGGAAAAAATAGTGCGCATGTTTCCGTCATCTTCGGCCAGCACCAGCGCCCCGGAAGGATCGAGAGCCGTAGCCAGCCCGCTGACGTCTCCGGCGGGCGTTTTGACCGTGACCCGCTGGCCCAGGGTAACCGATAAAGCTTCCCACAGATGGCCGATCGGCGCAAAGCCCTCTTGAATGTATAGCTCATACAGCTGTTCCAGCTCCGCCAGCACCATCCCGATCAGCTCGGCCCGGTCGATGCGGCGGCCGCTTTCAATGTACAGTGACGTCGCGACGTCCTGAAGCTCTTCAGGGATATCTTCGGCCTCCAGATTGACGTCGATCCCAATACCGGCGATGGCGTAGCGGATCAGCTCGTCCTCGCCGACCGATTCGACGAGGATGCCGCAAAGCTTGCGGCCGTGCACAAGCAGATCGTTGGGCCATTTGATCCCCGCATCGACGCCGGCGGCCCGGCGCACGGCGCGGCATACGGCCACCGCAATCAGCAGCGTGAGCTGCGGCGCAAAGGACAGCGGCTGCCGGTCCGGGCGAAGCAGCAGGCTCATCCACACGCCTTTGCCCGGCGGCGAATACCACGCCCGGCCCTGACGGCCGCGGCCGCCCGTCTGCTCCTCTGCGACGACCAGGGTGCCGGACGGAGCCCCGGCCTCGGCCAGCTCCCGAACCTCCGCCTGCGTGGAGACCGTCCGTTCGAGCAGCCGGATTTGCCGCCCGAACAGAGCGCGGCCCTCAAGCGCCCGCGCCAAGGCGGAATGGGCAATTTTGTCGGGCTTGCGAATAAGCCGGTAACCGCGCCGCGGGGCGGATTCAAACTCATACCCCTCATCGCGCAGCTTGGCGATCTGCTTCCATACCGCCGTCCGGCTGATCGCAAGGCGGCGGCTGATCTCCTCTCCGGATATATATTGCCCCGGATGCTCCAGGAGCATGTCGATCAATCGGTTTGCTTCCATGCTACGTCTAACCCCGCTTTCACGTACTCCAGCAACGCTTGTTTATCGTTATGTACCTCCCCGGCGGCGACCGATAAAAGAAGCTGCTTCATCAGTTCGCCGAGCCAAGGGCCGCCTTTTTGACCGGTCAGCTCAAGCACGTCTTTGCCGCTGACGGCCAGCTCGGACAAGGCGTGCGCCCGCACTTCCCCATGCCAGCGCCGGGCGAGGTCAAGCCGCTCCCGTTCAGCTATCCGCTGCGCTTCGGAGAGAGGCGCAGCCGCCAATACGGCAGCCTGCCGGCCTAGCCAACACGCAGCCGCCGTTTGACCGAGCGTCACCTGCAGGACGACCCAGCGGCGGCGAAGCGACGCCGCATCGCGCTCCTCGGCCCCGGCCCGCCGCCAAGCCTCGTCAAAGCGGACGATCGCCGCCGTCTCCTCGGCGGCCTTGTTCGGAAACGTCCACCGTTTCATCAGCGGGATGACGTCTTCGCCGCCGGTGCCAAGCGCCTGCAGCAGCAGCGACCAGCGCAGCGCTTGCGGCTCCGGCGGCAGCTCCGGCAGCGCGGTCAGCAGCTCCCGCCGCGGCGCGGCCGCAAGCAGCTGCCGCGTCAGCCGCGCCTGGCTCTGCCGCTCCGGCTCCGCGTCGCCCGCCACGGCCTCCGGCAGCGCCGCCTTCACATGCCGCAGCAGCCCGCTGCGCTCCAGCAAGGCCAGGCCGCGCAGCGGGCGCGGACCGAGCACGACCTTCTCCAGCTCGGTCCGCACGCGCTCCATCGCGATGTAGGACAGCTTGTCCTTGCCGCGCAGCAGCGCTTTCCACAGGCTTTTGGCCGGGCGGAAGCCAAACACCGAAGCGAAGCGGACCGCCCGCAGCATGCGCAGGGCGTCCTCCTCGAACCGCTCCTCGGCCGCGCCGACGCAGCGGATCAAGCCGCGTTTGATGTCGCTTTGGCCTCCGTACGGATCGATAAGCGCCCCATCGATATCCCGGGCGATGGCGTTCATCGTAAAATCGCGGCGCAGCAAATCCTCGTTAACGGCGTCCACGAACTCCACCGATGCCGGCCGGCGATGGTCCTCGTATTGCGACTCCTTGCGGAACGTCGTCACCTCGAACGCATAGTCATCCATCAGCACCGTAACCGTGCCGTGCTCGATCCCCGTCGGAACCGTGCGCTCAAAAACCGCGACCACGTCCTCCGGTTTGGCCGAGGTGGCGATATCCATATCGTGAACCGGCCGGCCCATCAGCTCATCGCGTACGCAGCCGCCGACAAAAAAAGCCTGGAACCCGCGTTCCAGCAAAGTATGCAGCACCATTTCCCCCTGATTCACCATCAGGGGGTCTACCTGTGTCCAGCGATTCATTGGCTTGCCTCCAAACGTTCCTTCGCTCCCGGCCGGCATAGGCGGGTACGGCGCGCCGTGCCCCTTTAGCTGCACGCCGGCTTCAACTGCGGAGCCTCAAGGTTTAACACACGGTAATAAATCTCTTCATAATTGGCCATCGTTTGCTGGCTGCTGAATTCTTTTCTCGCCCGGGTCAGGCAGGCTTCCCGCATCTTTGCCCCGAGCTCCGGACTTTTCAGCAGCGTCAGGCAGTATTCGGCCATCCGTTTCGTATCGCCGATCGGGGCGAGGAAGCCGGTTTCGCCGTGCTTCACGAGCTCCGGGATGCCCCCGGCAATCGTTCCGACCGTCGGCACGCCGCAGGCCATCGCCTCCAAAGCGACCAGGCCGAAGCTTTCCTTCTCCGATGGCAGCAGCAAAATATCGGCCATCGAAATGACGTGTGCGATATCGTCCTGCTTGCCGAGAAAATGCACCCGGTCGCTTAGCCCCAACTCTTTGATTTTCAGCTGGATTTTCGGAAGATCCGGTCCTTCGCCGACAAGCAGCAGCTTCGACGGCACTTCTTCGTTGACGCGATGGAAGATGTCCACGACGTCCGCCACCCGCTTGACCGGGCGGAAATTGGAAATATGCATCAGCACTTGTTCGCCGGGTTCGGCGAAGTCCGCGCGGCAGCCGGCCGCGTCCCGGGGGTAATACACCCGCTCGTCGACGAAATTATACGTCAAATCGATATCCCGGGTGATGTCCAGCACCTCCCGCGTCTCCCGCGTCAGATCCAGCGAAACCGACGTGACCGCGTCGCTCTCGTTAATCGCCAACCGGATCAGGTCCTTCAGCGATTCGTCCTGGGCCAATACGGTAATGTCCGTCCCGTGCAGCGTGGTGACGACCTTCAGCGAGTCGCCGATCATCTGTTTGGCCAAAAAAGCGCAAACGGCATGGGGAACGGCGTAATGGACATGCAGCACATCCAGCCCCTGCGTTTTGGCGACCTGCGCCATTTTCGTCGCAAGCGACAAATCGTAAGGAGGGTAGCGGAACACGTAATAATCGCTGACTTCCACTTCATGATAAAAAATGTTTTTATGGTAACCACCCAGACGGAAAGGAACGCTATGCGAAATAAAGTGCACCTCATGCCCTTTTTCCGCCAGCAGTTTCCCAAGCTCGGTGGCGACAACCCCCGAACCGCCCAAAGAAGGGTAACAGGTGATGCCTATTTTCAAAAATGGATCCATATGGCGGGGGCCTCCTTCATGTTCTAGTTCCCTGATTATGATTATGTGCGTCGGGACCCGAATAGATTAACTTGATAAGCCGATTTTACCGCAAAACCTTCGGCGTACGGAATGAGCTTCCGCTGCCCGAGCAGCGCGTCCCGGGCCTTGACGCGTTCGACATAGCCCTGGTTCAAAGGCGTCTCGGCGACATCCTCGCCGGGAGCGCCTTGCCCGAATTGGGAACGATAGCAGCCGAGCGCCCGCTCTTTTACCTCATAAAAATCGCTGACGTCCACTACCAGGTCCGGCGTCTTCCAATCGTTGATGAAATAAAAATACAGCTCCGGCTCCGGAACCGTCGGCTTGTCCGGCATATAACGGCGCAGCTTGGCGTTAAACACCGCCTCCTCCACCAGCTTGCTGCAGGCGATATGATCGGGATGCCGGTCTTCCCAATAAGGGGCGAACACAATGCGCGGCGCATGCTCGCGAATCGTTTCGGCCACGGCGGCGATTTGTTCGGGCGTACCGGACAGCCCGCGATCCGGCAATCCCAAATTCAGGCGCACGGCCAGACCAAGCTCCTGCGCGGCCCGCTCCGCTTCCTGCTTGCGCAGCTCGGGATTGCCGTTGGAGGACAGCTCGGCTTCCGTCAAATCGCAAATACCGACCCGGTATCCGGCGTGAACGTGTTTGGCGATCGTGCCGGCCATTCCGATCTCGGCATCGTCGGCATGCGCGCCGAAAATCAAAATATCCAGCGGCCCGTTCATTGTCCCAGCCCCGGTTTATACTGTTCCACCAGCTCGCGCCAGGCGAAATCGCCGCGGTCCAACGCCCGCACCAAAATTTCCGCCGTGGCCATGTTCGTGGCGACCGGAATGCCGTGCACGTCGCACAGGCGCAGCAGCGCCGTGATGTCCGGCTCGTGCGGCTGAGCCATCAGCGGATCGCGGAGGAAAATGACCAGATCCATTTCATTTTGGGCGATCAATGATCCGATTTGCTGATCGCCGCCCAGCGGGCCGGACAGGAAACGGTGGATTTTCAAGCTCGTATTCTCCATAATTTGTTTGCCCGTCGTTCCGGTGGAGTACAGCTTTTTATCCTTAAACACATGTTCATAAGCGATGGCGAAATTAACGATATCTTCTTTTTTACGATCATGAGCAATAAATGCAATGTTTATCATACGGTCATAATCTCCTTATCATTCAACAAAATAGTCGAATCCGTAAACCATGCCTTCGTATTCCAGCACCTTCTTGATCGCCAGGTTAACCCCCGGCATATATCCGGCCCGTTCATAAGAGTCGTGGCGGATTTTCAGCGTTTGGCCAAAGCCGCCGAAAATAACCTCCTGTTGGGCGAACACGCCCGGCAGCCGCACGCTGTGAATCCGGAAGCCGTTGTAATACCCGCCGCGCGCCCCTTCGATCGTTTCTTCCTCGTGCGGATTGCCCTGCCGCAGCTCCTGCCGGTTTTGCGCGATCAGTTCGGCCGTTTTCACCGCGGTCCCCGAAGGGGCGTCCAGCTTCTGATCCCCATGGTATTCGATAATCTCCAAATGCGGGAAATACTTCGCCGCCTGCGCCGCGAATTTCATCATCAGGATGGCCCCGATCGAAAAATTCGGAGCGATCAATCCGCCGATCCCCCGGGCTTGGCACAGCTTGTCCAACTCTTCGATTTGCTCCGGGGTGAACCCTGTCGTGCCGACAACCGGAGAAACGCCGAGCCGGATCGCCAGTTCGGTGTTGGAGAAAGCGGACGCCGGCGTCGTGAAATCAACCAGCACCCGCGGGCGATGCTCCGCCAAAGCCTGTTCCAGGTTGTCTGACAGCGCCACTCCGCATTCCGGCAGGCCGGCCACAACTCCGGCGTCCAGCCCGGCTTTCGATACACTAACGGCCGCCACCAGCTGGAGATCGGGGTCCTCAAGCACCATTTTAACGACTTCCTTCCCCATTCTGCCAGCCGCGCCGGCCACGGCAACTTTAATCGGATCCGACATGTACATCTCCTCGCATTCTTTACTATGATGATTGTTTGATTTTGGACTTGAAACGCTGCTCCAACTCTTGCAGCTCTTTCGCTATACCGGGGTCCACAGGCAGCGCGGCCGCTTCTCTCACGGCGTGCAAAGCTTGCTCATACCGCCCCAGCTCCCCGTAGGCAATCGCCAGCCATACCTGAGCATCCGCGGATAACGGATCAAGCTCCACGGCCCGCTTGAGCATGCGCGTGGCCGGTTCGGCCGCGTTCCTGCCGCTCTCTTCGCGGCCCTCCAGCCGTTTCTTGGCCATATGCGTCAATTCCATCGACTGCAGCCGGTCATAATGCAGCCTGTATTCCTCCTGGTCCGGGGCCAAAGCCGCAGCCAGCCTGGCATGCATCAGCGCTTTGTCCAAGCGGTTGCTGCGGGCGCACGTAATCGAGTAACGGTAATGGATATCCGCATGATCCGGCTCGGCGGCCAGCGCCTGCTCAAACCAATGCTGCGCTTGCTCAAAGTCGTTTTCGTAGATGCTCCGGTAAGCTTTATACAAAAATTCCTCCGCCTTCATACGCCGCCCCCCTATTCTATAGTGCGTGTTCAAAAAGTCATGACTTTTTGAACATCCTCTTGTAGGGATGATCATACTGACAGCATATGAAAGTTATGGTTGTTCGGTGTCCTTTTTCGTCCACCTATCGGCGTCGCGGGTCGCGAATTTGTGCATCACTCTGTCATGCGCCTCCGTCAGGTCGATGCCCAGGGAATTGGCGAAACAGATCGTAATAAATAAAATATCGCCGAGTTCCAGCTCGATGGAGTTTTCGGCTTCATCCGGCTTTTTCGGCTTCTCCCCATACGTATGGTTTACCTCTCGGGCCAGCTCGCCTACTTCTTCGCTCATGCGGGCCAGCATGGACAACGGGCTGAAGTAGCCTTCCTTAAACTGCGATATGTACCGGTCTACTTCGCGCTGCATCTCCGCCAGAGTTTTTTCTTTCAACGTCATAAAGCGCCTATCCCTCCGACAATATTCCCGTTTTTCCCTATGTTATCGTAAAGGCGGGGCGAAAACAAATCCTTTTTTAATCGGGGCGGAAAAAGGTATACTAATATAGGTTAAAAAATGCAAAGGTTCATCCTTTGGAACAGGTGAGGGATCGGATGTTTTCCAACAAGCTGGCCGTTTTTTTCAAAACGCTTTTGCCGATACTGCTCGGAACCGCGGTATACGCGTTTGGACTTCTTTATTTTATATTGCCGAATCAATTGATGGAAGGCGGCGTTACCGGGATTACGCTGCTGCTCAATTATGCGTTTGGCATTTCGCCGTCGCTCTCCAACCTGCTGCTGAACATTCCGCTTTTTCTTCTTGGGTGGAAAGTTTTGGGCGGCCGCTCCATCGTCTGGACCGGCATCGGCATCGGCTCGCTTTCTTTTTTCCTGTGGCTGTTCGAACGGCTGATCGATCACGGCTGGATTTTGCCGTTTGAAACAAAAACCGACTATATTCTCGTTTCCTTGTACGCGGGAGTGACGCTGGGCGCCGGCCTTGGCATCGTCTTCCGCTTCGGCGGCACAACCGGAGGCTCGGACATCGTTGCCCGGATTTTGGGGCGGAAATTCGGGTTCAGCATGGGCCAGGTCATCCTGACGCTGGACGTGATCATCATCGGGCTGTCGCTGTTCTATATTAGGAAGGAGAATATTTTGTATACACTGGTCGCCGTGTTCATCGCCTCCAAAGTGATCGATTTCATTCAGGAAGGCGCGTATTCCGCCAAGGCGTTTACGATCATCAGCGATCACGCCCCGGAAATCGCCGACATCATCACGAAGGAGATGGAGCGCGGCGTCACGCTGATACCGGCGATCGGCGCCTACTCCAAGCAGGCGAAGCATATGGCCTACTGCGTCGTGTCGCGGCAGGAAATCCGGCGGCTCCAGCGCATCGCCAAGTCGGTCGATCCGCGGGCGTTCGTCATTATCAGCGATGTGCATGATGTGCACGGGGAAGGGTTTAAGGAAGATTAAGACGAAAAATACCACGGCTACCGTCTACAAGACCAAAAAATAGCCGGCGGCAAGGGAGTGGAATGATCCCTTGCCGCCGGCTATTTCGCGGTGTTAAAAGCGGTGCCGGTACGAATCCTCGTCGGTTCTGCCTACCGCTGTGACCGTCTGAGCAGCCTGGAATTTACGTAAGCCCGTGTATCCTAAAGCGAGCACGATCCATAATCCGATCAAACCGCTCCAATACCACGGATTTTCGTAGCCGGCGATCGGCAGGAACACAGGCTCTTCGCCTTTGCGGCCGAACAGCGCCTTTAACGCGCTTTCCCCCTGGCGAATCGCCTCCATAAGCGCCGCTTCGTCCATCGGTTGGTCATTGCTAAGCCGTTCGGCGTAAGACAGCCACGAATCAAACCGGTTGACCGTGGATGGATCGCGGCGAATGACGGCGGCCGGGCGGATCGTCTCGTAATGCTGCTGCAAATTCCCAAACGCCGCGCGCAGCTTCTCCGATTGCCCCCCTACGCGGGCGTTGTTCATCCGCTGCATGTCATCGGCCATTACTTTGTAATATTGCAGCCATAACCCCTTGTCCTTATGAAGCAGGCTGTTTACGGCCAGCCGCAGCACGGCCGAAGAGCGCGACCACTCATCGGGGACGATCTCGGACCGGGCAAGCGTTTCTCTCGCGTCCATAATGCTTTCCGCAAGCGCATGAATGCCTTCCACCGAGGTCAAGCCTTTAAAAGAAACGCCTTCAAGCGCGGCGATCAACCGTTCCATCTCGGCATGGGCCTCCTCGACGCGCCCTTGCTGCATATGGCCGTACAGCGCTTCCGCCGCCGTTTCCAGCTGCTTCAGTTTATCCCCGCGCTCTTCGTCGGACAATTGCGAGACCGGAGCCGGGGCCCGGCCGCCGTCTAACCCCTTCCCTGCCGGGGAGGCCGCGGCCGCCGGACTGCCTGCCAGCAGCAGCAGCGGCAACAGCACAAAAAGCCACCCGAGCTTTCCTTTCGTTTTCACGGACATCCCTCCCTACCATCATCGTATGGCAGGCTGTCCATGGGTAGAACCTTCAACGTTTAAGTACCTGTTCAAAGATTCGATGACAAGTCCGCTTCGTGACCTGTTTCGTGATTAAAAGTTGATCACTTTGTTCTATATTAGTCTTGTGTTCAGTATCGTCCCCATAAAATAGCGGAACTTTTGGGTCTTAATTTTCGATGAACAGGTCGAAAGACGGTCCTTCGCCACTAAATCGTGAGAATAGCTCCATAAAATTCCTCTATTTCACGCAACAAGGGGGATATCGCTGAAATAGCGCCCTTTTTTTCCTTGATGTTGTCACCCGAAATCTTCAACAGACTAATTTTGCCGACATTATTTCCAAAATCGTCTACTAGGCTCTCTTTGCGCCTTTCAGCGCCAACCACCCCGCGACAACGCTGGCGGCGGTCAAAGCGACGGTAAACACCGTAACCGCAGGCACATCGTCCCACAACGTTTCCGGCAGCCACGGATACACTTCATATGTATAATCGACCGTATCGTTCAGCAGCGTCCAAGCCCCGGCGCCAAGCAGCATGATCGGCCCAAACCGGTACAGACGCACGTACAGCAGCGCTTCAACGGCCATCGCCAAATGCGATGCGACCAGCATCCAATCCTGCCAGACCAGCGGGCCGCCCTGGTAAGCGCCGGCAAAGATCATCGACACCGCCCATACGCCGTACTTCACGCTTGTCACGACAGCCAGTCCTTCAAGCAGCGATCGAACCCCCGTAAACCTCCCCAGCGCCTGCGGAAACAGGAGAAACAACAGCGTTAACGTGAAAAAGAGACTGGCCGTTGGGCTGTCGGGCACAAATATAATCTGCCAATGCGGATGGTTCTCCCAGGTATACCGCAGCTGCCCATCGTACCAAATATACCCGTAAACCGTGCCCAGCAAGTTGCATACGAATAAGGCCCATAAAATCGGACGGGACGCCAAAAAGGCCCGGCTCCAGAAATACGATAATTTCAACGGACTGCTCCTTCCTCAAAAAAACCTGATCGAATCAACGATCAGGTTTTCGCATACTTCCTATTTTACTGTTCCGTTTTTTGTTTCGCAAGCCATTCGGCCAGGTGGTCGAGTTCCTCGTCCGTTACGCCGGCGCCGATCGCCGTGTCGTACACGGCCGGCATTCTGCCGTTGTAGCCTTCTTTGATGATCGACATGATTTCTTCCTTGCCGTGCTTGTCGCCTACACCGCGCAAGGAAGGACCGGCAACCCCTTTCAGGTCGGCGGCGTGGCAGGAAACGCAAGTCGCTTTCTTATAGGTTTCCATCGCCGGATCATCCTTGTCCACGATCGCCACTTCCTGCTGTTTGGTCGCATTGGAAGTCGGCAAGCCTTTTTCCCGTTTCTCCCGGGCTTCCTCTTCCCGCTGAATATGCTCCGGAACTTGCCCCGTAGCTTTCAGTTCCTCCTGGTAATGCGTCCAGGCGAAGTTCGTCAAATAAACGATCGACGCCAGCGAAAGGAACATCAGCGAGGAAGCGATCGGACGTTTGTAGAAGCGGCGTTCTTTACCGCGGTCCAAAAACGGCGCCAGCAGCAGGCTCCCGAAAGCAACCCCGGGAATCCCGAGCGTGCCGAGCACGACGTAATCGCCCGATGCGTACGGATATTTCAGAAATTGGTACAGGAACAAGAAATACCAGTCCGGCATCGGAATGACCGAAGCGGTCGGATTGGCCGGATAACCCAGCGGAGCCGGTTCGGCGATCGTCAGCACCAAAAAGCCGACCAGCACCACGACGCCTACCATCCATTCCTTCAGCAAGAAGTTAGGGATAAACGCTTCGGATTTACCCGGGTATGCCGTGTAATCCGGAGGCGTGATAAATCCGTTGCCTTTACGCACACGCGAATCTCCGACGTATACGATCTTTTCCTTCGAATTGTTGTGGGCCATAACCTCTATGCCCTCCCTTCTCCATTTTTAGTTAGAGGTAGCTTATAGCGGGCCGGAAATCCCTTGACGGCGGATCATAATGAAATGCCCCACCAGAAGGATCAACAGCACGGCCGGAAGGAAGAACACGTGAATCGCGAAGAAACGGGTCAGCGTTTCCGCGCCGACAATCGTACCGCCCTGCAGCAGTTCTTTAATGACCGGGCCGAGCACCGGAACGGAGTTGGCGATTTCCAAAGTAACCTTTGTCGCAAAGTATGCTTTGTTATCCCACGGCAGCAAATATCCCGTCAAGCCGAGCCCGATCATGACGAAGAAAATCAGCATGCCCACAACCCAGTTCATTTCGCGCGGCGCCTTGTAGGAACCGGTAAAGAACACGCGAAGGGTATGTAAGAACATCATAACGATAACCAAGCTCGCTCCCCAGTGGTGCATGCCGCGGACGATCTGGCCAAAGGCCACCTGCGTCTGCAAATATTCGACACTGGCGTAAGCGTTGATGATATCGGGAACGTAATACATCGTCAGAAACATCCCCGATAAAATCTGGATGACCGTAATAAAAAACGTCAAGCCGCCGAAGCAATAAACAAAAGCGGAAAAATGATGCGCCGGGTTAACGTGCTCCGGAACCTCGTGATCGGCGACATCCCGCCAAATCGGCGTGATATCCAGACGTTCGTCAATCCAGTTGTATACGTTTTTAAACATCCGTATCTACGCCTCCTTATTTCACGATCGTATTCGGGACCGTCTGACCCAAATACACCCAATTGTCTTTCACCATGACCTTGTACTCGTCAAGCGGCTTCGGCGCAACCGCCAGCTGCTTGCCTTCGATCGTGTAATGCGCTCCATGGCATGGGCAATGATATTCGTTCGGAAAATTTTTGTCATTGTTCCAGCCAACCGTACAACCCAAATGTTTACAGATCGGTGAAAGCGCATAAATTTTTCCACTCTCGTCTTTACGGATCCACGCCGTAAGCGATGCCGTACTTTGATACCATCCATCCTGCTGCTGCAATTCAAAGGAAAATTCCTGCGGCTCATTTGTAATTTTGCTGACTTCAACCACTTTTACAAAAGTGCCTTCGCCTTTTTTGTGCAGAATTGGATCTACGGCAAACCGAACCATGGGCAGCGTCACACCACCCACCATAAATGCAGTGGCGCCCCCAAGGGTGTATGTAAGAAATTGCCGACGGGACATTTCTTTGCGAATGGGCGGTTTGTGCGATGATTCATGCTGGTCGTGCTGATTGCTCATATGTCTTCAACCCCCTTTGCAACCAATTCTTCCTGACTTTCAATGACAATAATCACAACATCATCTAAGACATATTAATAATATATTAGCGTTTTAGGAGCGTCAAGAATTTGACACATCTTTTTCCGGCGGCAAAACCTTGCCCTACTTAAAAATGTCAACAATTTGTCACATTCAGTCCCTTGACCCGCCTGTCCACAAATGCTGGACTTTTTCCTTAACCCGTCCGGCCGCAGATCCGCCATCCGGATCGGGATTGGAAAACCGTCCCGGCGTGATAATAAGATCGGCATTCGGCAGCTCCTCGTCAGCCCAATTCAGGTCGGCGGATACAACGATCGCATAAGCAAATCCGCTCCGCTTGACATTTTCGCAAACCTTGTTGATCGCTTGGGATAAACGATCTCCCGCATATTGAATCGAGGGATATGTGACGACTCTGCCCTTAAAAGGGATTTCCACCCAATCCATGACACTTTGAAGTCTTTCCAATTTTTCCGTCACTTCATACGGCCGTTCCAAACCGGTTAATCCCGTGACCGGGACGAGGCAGGTGTCCAAATACGGGCGCAGCTCCTCCCACCCGGAAGCCTCCACTTCACTGAATTTCATACATCCATATCCCCTTTACTGATGATTTTCCTTCCCAATTATAAACACGAACGATTGACAATGCCATCTTCGATAAAAAAAGATCGAGCAGCGTTTTTTCGTCGCCGATCGACCTTTTTCTACATTATATATTGCTGCGGATGATCCGATTTTCAACGTTCTTCCAATGTCTTCAGTTCATCCGTCAGGAGCCGGAAGGCAACCTCATCGCCATTCGCCAAGGCGGTATCGATTTCGCTGTAGATTTGTTCCGAGCGATGCTTCCGGAGCGCTTCGTCCCATATCATTTCTGCCGCCAAACCAAGCATTGCTTCATAAGTAACCTTCATCTGATCCATAGGATGCACCTCCAAACCATGGTTTTAAAACAAGTTTAAAAAGTTTAAGTGACCCTATATTCCTTTCCTTTGGCCACATAACTTTCCGCCGTCCGCTTCATGCGCTGCAGGTCTTCTTCCGTCAGTTCGCGTACGACTCTGGCCGGCGAGCCCAGAGAAAGAGTATAGGGGGGAACTTTTTTGTTTTCCGTAACTACCGAACCTGCTCCTATTAAAGCATATTCACCGATGTCGGCGCCGTTTAGGACGATCGCCCCCATCCCGATTAATGTGCCATGGCCTATACGGCAACCGTGAATGATCGCGGAATGTCCGACGGATACGTCGTTTCCTACGATCAACGGCTGGGATGTATTGACATGTCCGACCACGCCGTCCTGGATGTTCGTCCGATCTCCGATCACAATTTCCGCCAAATCACCGCGCAGCACGGCATTGTACCAAATACTGGCCATACTGCCCACCGTTACATCGCCGATCAGTTTGGCACCATCGGCGACAAACACGCTTGCATCCACGACCGGCAGCTTTCCTTGATAACGAATCAACACACTGCTCACGCTCCCCTTTAGCCTAGAATTTGGGAGTGATTGTAGCAGTACCTTCAGGCGTTGTCAAACCTATTTCTCGTGCAGCTGCGCCACCGCTTCGCGGCCAAAAGGCGTCGCCTGAACGTAGCGTTCGCGCTGTTCGTCCTCCCCGATGCGCACCATGCCGAGATGCAGCATCATGATCAGGATACGTTCCTCGAATATCGACGCGGGAGCGTCATAATAAAACGGCTTGATCAGCGATTCTATTCTGCCGTACAGCGAGGACACCGTCACCCACTGTTTCGAACAGCGCTCGATCCAATAGACAAGCGACAGCAAATTGGGAATGGGACCTTTGTACAGCCTTAACCAAAAACGGACGAGCTGGATCGCCGGCTCTTTTTTGCCTTCCGCCAGATACGAGTTTCCGGTCTCCGTCAACTCTAGCTGGCTGCCATTCTCTTGAATGAAACGGCAATGGTAGGCATAATCGTACAGCAAAGCAAACCGGTTGGGATAATCCTTGAACCGCCTTCCATACCCGAACCTCCAGCCTTTGCCGGCCAGCGCCTCGGACACGTGCAGCGACTCCAAAATTTGCAGCTGGTTTCGCCGGTACATCACGCCTTCATTGTTCAACGGGACGTCATGATGGGATACATACCGTAAAAACACCAGCAGATCGGCAGCCAGCATGTCCGGCTCTTCCCGGTAGACCGGCGGTTCGGCCGGCGCCGATGCCACTTCGGACTTAAACCTGGCCTCCAGCGCTTCCCTGAACCGCCGCTTCAAGTCCTCGGGCACTTCAAACAGGTAGCGGGTCTGATGGGTGGTTCCGTTAAACAACCAGCCGCGCTGCCGGAACCTGGCGATCATTTCCCGCGGACTCTCGCGGTCTTTGGCATCCTGCGTAAACCGCGACGCCTGCGCGCAAGCGACCAGCTCCTCCAGGCTGAACTGACGGCGCCCGTCGAATAACAGCGAATTCAAGAAACGCAAGTCCTCCATGCTCATTGCGCTGACGTGCCGATCGATAAAATCGCGGCGTCCCACCGTTTGCAGGATGGACTGGATCAGTTCATGCTTGGAATGACCGCTGCACTCGCACCTGTAATGATCCGCTATTCTGCTTAGCTGTCCGATATCGGCAAAAGAAAGCATATCCGCCAGATTCATAGTTTACCGCCTCGCCGTTTTAATTCCATTATGGGATTATTTACCGGCGTTTATTCTGCGGCATGCGAATTTATGCAAAAAAAGGGCTCAGAACCGAGATCAGTGCTTGACAAAATAAATTATAATAGCGATCGTGTCTTGGTATCCCTGCATGCTGCTTTACACGATTATCCCTCTTGTTCAGGGGGAAGGTGGGGGGGCTAATCATATCACGGTCCTTTCATTTTTCCCGGTGTCTTGCCCCATTCCTCCCGTCAGGTCTGCTTCACTTCTCCTAAACCTCCTTCTCACAAACCTGTCTAACGATCTCGAACATGTCTGCTTCTCCCAAACCTATTTTCTTCCCCTGAATTTATCTTCCTCTCTGCTTCCGGATCAAACGGGATAATCGTGCAAAGCGCCCAGATCAAATGGGATAATCGTGCAAAGCGTCCGGACAGCAGATATTGATCTGCCCACCAACCCACCGGCCTTCCCTGTCCTCAAGCCTGAAATCTTGCACGAATGTTATATGATTGAAGTTGGAATGAAAAATCAGGGAGGCAAAACTTAATGGAAAAGGGGCATTTTGCTTTAACGTACCGGAACCTAAAGCCCGGCGACTTCATTACGTTTGGTACGTATCCGCAAACATGTAGACGGTAAAGAACTGGCGATTAAATGGCGTGTTCTTCACAATTCAGAAAGCGAGCTGTTTGTTTTGAGTGAGTATGTTTGGGACTGCAAGAGGTATCACGGCAAAAGCGCTGATCTGAAGTGGCGCGATTGCATGGAAATTACATGGCATGACAGCGATTTGCGCAAGTGGCTGAATGATGAATTCTATAACACCGCATTCCATGCCGCCGAAAAGCAATTCATAAAGACGACTTATTGCGCGGACAACGGAGAAGGCTGCCCGGATATGGAGGACAAGGTCTTTCTGCTTAGCGCTGCCGAGATAAAGGATTTATCTGCGATCCACGGCGAGGATTTGCGGCGCGCTGTTGGAACCGATTTTGCCAAGACGAAAAAGCCCGATGGATGCAGCTTATATGTATATGATAAAACGAACAAAGATAACTATATCATCAGAGACGGCGAAGAAGTTGGCTGTTCCTGGTGGTGGCTGTGGTGATAAAAGCGGGAAGATCGAGAAATTGGAGAAGGGCGAATTATATGCCCTTTTCCCCTATGAAAATCCGAATCCTCTTACCTTTCTTCGATCGCTTCTTCCAAATGGCGGGTGCAATTGTACAACCTCATTTGCCAATCCTCATCGTTTTTCTCCAAAATCGTCAACGACAAATTGCCGATCCGCTCGCTGTATTTATTTTGGTACAAGGCGATATACAGTTGGGCAAGCAATCCGCCGTGCGAAACGACGAGCACGTTATTGTCCGGGTACCGCTCCGCCAAATCCTTCATAAAAGCAAGCGCGCGTTTGCGAATATCCGCGTCTTTTTCCTGTCCCAGCTCCAGGTCATCCCAATTTTTGCCCCATAACGTTTCACGCTCTTCCGCCGTCATCCCTTCGGCCTGGCCGAACGCGCGCTCCATCAGCCGCGAATCGGGATCGTACAGCGGGATGCCCAGCGCTTCGGCAATGATGGAGCCGGTCTCCTGAGCCCGCGACAGACCGCTTGTAATGACAAAATCCCAGCGGTACTCCTTTTCCTCCTGCAATCTGCGCGCCAGCCGTTTCGCTTGCTTTCTCCCCTCTTCATTCAGCGGAATATCGCTTTGACCCTGGATTTTTCCCGCCGCGTTCCAGTCGGTAAGTCCATGGCGTATTAACCCGACAAGCATAATCATCCTCCTTATGTGTGCATCGCATTCAACGTTTATGGCTTTAGCGAGTATTTCTTTATTATAAGAAAAATTCATATCGGCGTACACCCATAGAAGACAGACCGCGTTCTAAGGAAATTTTTCTTGCGATTATAGAATTATTCAGCTCTGCCATTTTCCATTATTAGGTTGGCCTTCTGTGAAAAACTAACGTATACTAAATCTATAAGACTATTTTTTTCTTATACATAGGTTGTGATTAGGTCTTTTGCCCGCGCAAGGCGGCAAAAGGGCTCGGCTTTAAAAAAAGCGCTTGACGATGACCTTTGAGAGAGCCGTGGTCGCCGAACTTCGGCTGACGGACTGAGACGCTCTTTTTTTTGCTAAAAACAGGAGTTTTATTTTCTAAGGGACCGCAGAGACCTTATTGGCCCGAAAATATCTAGAAACCGGCAGTTCCAGGTAAAATAGCGGCTCTGGTGGCCGGTAACTTCTGAAATCTCCCGATTTTACTGAAATGGCGGCTTTACAGCCCGTCAGAAATTGAAGTGTGTTTCGTGCTCCATCGATGGGTTAAGCGCCTTTTTTTTCGGCAGAGCCCTTATTTTCATTTGGGAAAAGGGGTAGTAACAGAAGATGAAACCATGGAAAAAAAGTTTAGCTGTAATGATGACATCAATCCTAATGCTTTCCGCATTAGCGGCCTGCGGCGGGGGAAAAAGCGATAGCAGCGAGCCTGCAAACACCGCTCCCGCAAACTCCACTCCAACAAACGCGTCCGTCAAAGAGAATTCCGGAAACCATGTGGAAACGGCAGATGAAGAAAACGAAAGCCAAGGCAAGGATTTGCTCGATTCCAAAGGTTTGGAAGGCATGGACGCCAGTGATTGGGAAAAAGTACATCTATCGCACAAAGATTTCAAGGCATTTCTCGATGAACTCGCTAAACCCACAGAAGACGGAGAAGAGACACCTTTTAAAAGCGCAGCGATGGTTGATGATCAAACCATTGAATTTGTTCTTGACCCGGCCGAATCCGGCGGAGAACTGGGTGTAGGGATTATGACCGCCTTGTTTGATCCTATTATCCGTCAATTGTATGAACACTCCGATTACTATAAAAACGATAAACAACCGCTAATCCGTTTTCTCGATACGGACGGAAATGTTCTTAGTGAAAATAACGAACCGATGCAAACCGGGCAAGCGGAATAATGATCAGCTGTCGAGCTCGCTCGGCAGCTCTTTTTTTCCACTCTAAAGTGATGCCTGTACAGGAGTATACGAAAAAAACGCTCCGCCCGCTTTTGTAGCGAAAGAAGCGTTTCAAACCCGTTTATTATCTTTTGGAACGGCGGATTCCTTTCCAAGAAATCAAAGCAAGCAGCATGCCCGCCATCGAAAGCAGCATCCAGTATTGTGGATAGGCCGGTCCCATTTGAGCGGCGAACGGCTCAACAATCCCCGGAGAAATGCTCGGCAGAGTAAACGACATGGGCTCGGATGTCTTCGCATCGGGAGCGGCAACGGCTGTGGGAAGGATGCCTGTCGCCGGTTGCGAAGCCTCGGGCTGGCCAGAATGGTCCACGAGCAGAAAAATAAAGCTGCACAGGAACACGACCAAAAAGCTAGCGGCCCAGCCGATAATCCGCCGGCGGTAGCCTCGGGTCACGCCGGCCTTGACATCCGGCGCCAGCCACGGAGATTCCGCATAAATACGGTCCATGACCTTACGGTTTACGGCCTCGGCCTGCTCCTCGGTCACTTCTATGGGTATGTACTGCAGCATGTCCATGCTTTCCCGCCAGTAATGGTACTCAGTATTGCAAAACTCGCAGCCCAAAAGATGCCGCTCCAGCTCTATACGCTGGGGATGTTGTTCGGGCAAATCCCGCATCAAACCGAACAGTTCTTGGGCCTCTCTACAATTCATCTGCTTTTCATCCCTTCGTAATGCTCGTAGACCGGTTCGTAAAAGTAGGGTTCAAGCTGGCTTTTGACGCTGCTTCGTGCGCGGAACAAAAGCGATTTTACGGCGCTGACGCTCTGGCCCAAAATACTGGCGATCTCCTGGTAGTCCAATTGATCGTATTCGCGCAATATCAAAGCGGACCTTTGTTTCTCCGGTAATTTGTTGATCGCTTCACGCACCATACCAACCTTCTCGCTGCGCAGAACGGCTTGTTCCGGGGCGACCTCGATTGGCGCCAAAGGAATGTACCCGCTCTCTTCGAGCGGAACACTTCCGCTGCGCTGTTTGCGCAGTTCGCTAAGCACTGTATTCCGTGCTATCGTGTAAAGCCAGGTGGAGAAAGAAGCGTCCACCTCCCGAAACGAATGCAAGCTGCGAAACGCTTTGTAGAACGTCTCCGAGCATAAATCTTCGGCAAGCTGCTCCAATTGAGCGCTTTTCAACATGTGATAAACGAAAGCCAATATTTTTCGCTGATACCTTCGCATCAACTCCGAATACAGTTCCGTGTTGCCTTCTTTAATCTCGCGTATCATCTGGGAATCGGTCATTTCGGGGCGAAACCTCCTCGCACTTCCATGTGCTTCTTCCCGTTCGATTCTTACATTAATTATTACCGAACAGGATCAAAAAAGTTGCGGTCGTTTATATAAACTTCTGTTTGTTCCGTTGGAGATCGTTTGGCGAAGCCATACATTATAGCCAAAAACAATTCATATTATACCACAGGAGCCGGAATTTAAAAAATAAACCCATGGTCATTTGTTGAAAAATATTACAGGGCCGTCCGGTCATGGATGGCCCTGCTTTGCTTTCTGGTCATTTCATCCGCGGCCTAAAGCGGCGGCGGCGTGAAGCTCCTCCACCGCTTTGCGGACATCGGCGGCCTGCGTTACGGCGGAAATGACGGCGATTCCGTCCGCCCCGGCGCGGATCGCTTCCCCGGCGCTTGCGGCCGTGATCCCGCCGATCGCGACGAGCGGCGCCTCGATGCCGCATTCGCGCAGCCGCCGGATGAAGCCGGGGCCCTGCGGCTCGCGGGCATCGGCTTTGGACGCGGTCGGATAGATCGGCCCGATGCCGAGATAGTCCGCGCCGCTGTGAATGGCCAGCCGGGCTTCTTCCACGGTATGCGCGGATACGCCGAGAATCCGCTCCCCGATCCGCGCGCGGACCCGGCCGGCCGCTTCGTCGTCCTGGCCGACGTGAATTCCGTCCGCATCTATCGCCAGGGCCAAGTCGACATCGTCGTTAACGATAAAAGGAACCCCCGCCCTGCGGCAGGCGGCCTGCAGCTGTTCGGCGAGCCTTAGCTTCGGCCCCCCGGTCAGCGCGCCGGGCCCCTTTTCCCGGAATTGAATCATCGTTGCGCCTCCGGCCAGTGCCTGCTCGGTCACCTGCAGCGGATCTTGCCGGCAGTTGGCGCTGCCGATCACCAGGTACACGCCGAGAGATTTGCGCATAGCCGCTGCTGAAATACGCCCGTTCACGGCCGCACCCCCTGTTCCTTCCTGCGCCGGTACGCCCAATGGTTCGTCGGGCCGTGCCCCAGCCCCAGGCCAAGCTCGTCTTCGATCGCCGCCTGAATGAACGCCCGCGCGGTCGATATCGCCTCGGCGGCGGCCGCTCCCTTCGCCAGCTCGGCCGCGACCGCCGCGGAGAAGGTGCAGCCCGTACCGTGCGTATGCCGCGTCATGATCCGCCGTCCGTCAAACTCGGTAAAACCGGCGCCGTCATACAGCAGGTCGACGATCCGCCCCCCGCCGCTCTCGTCATGCCCGCCTTTGATGACGACGTGCTTCGCCCCGAGGCTGTGGATGCGCTTAGCCGCCTCGCGCCGGCCGGCCATGCCGGTGATCGGGATGCCGGATAACGCCTCGGCCTCGGGGATATTCGGCGTCACCACCTGCGCCAGCGGCAGCAAATACTCCTTCAGCGCCGCAACCGCTTCGGGCAGCAGCAGCGCGGCGCCGCCTTTGGCGATCATAACCGGGTCGACGACGACCCGGGCCCAGCCGAAAGCGCGGATTTGCCCCGCCACGGCGCGGATAATTTCGGCGCTGAACAGCATCCCGGTTTTCAGTGCGTCCGGGGCCAAGTCCGAGCCGACCGCCCCGATTTGCTCCGCCGCGGCCTCCGGCGGCAGCGGGTACACGTTCCGCACGCCCAGCGTGTTTTGGACGGTGACGGCGGTAATCGCCGACATGCCAAACACGCCCAGCTCCTGGAACGTTTTGAGGTCGGCTTGAATGCCGGCCCCGCCGCCGCTGTCCGACCCGGCGATCGTCAGCGCCTTCCGGACCGCGCCGCTCATCCGAGCCACCACCCGCCGGCCGCGGAGGCTTCCCGCTCGCTGACCGCCGCATGGCCTTTCAGCGAGTGCGGGTGCAGCTTGGCCAGCTCGTCGAGGAAGGCGATCTGGAAGCTGCCGGGCCCGGCGGACGCAGTACGCTCCGCGGCGCGGGACGCGGCGGCGCCGTAGAACGCCAGCCCGGCGGTGCCGGCCAGCAGCACGTCGCGTTCCACCGCGGCGAAGGCGCCAAGCACCGACGTGAGCAGGCAGCCCGTGCCGGTCACCTGCGTCAGCAGCGCGTCCCCGCCGCTGACGGCCCGGCACAGCTTCCCGTCGGTGATCACGTCCTCGCGTCCGGTGACGGCGACGACGGTGTTCAGCTTCCGTGCCGCCCGCACGGCCAGCTCCACCTGATCCCCGCCGCTGCTCTCCCCGGCGTCCACGCCCTTGATGTCGCGGCTTTCCCCGAGCAGGTGGGCGATTTCCGCCGCGTTCCCCCTTAGTAGCGACACTTTGACCTCGCGCAGGATGCGCAGCGCCGATTCCGTGCGGAAGCGCGTCGCTCCCGCCCCGACCGGGTCCAACAGCACCGGAACTCCATGGGCGTTCGCCGACGACCCGGCGATGATCATCGCCTCGACCTGGGCGGCGGACAGCGTTCCCAGGTTCAGCACGAGGGCGCCGGCGATCTTGGCCATATCGGCCGCTTCCTCCGGTGCGTAAGCCATCACCGGGGATGCGCCAAGCGCGTACAGGCCGTTGGCCGTAAAATTGGTTACGACGACGTTGGTCATATTGTGCACGAGCGGTTTCGCGTTCTGCACTTTTGTAAGCAAAGCGGATAATTCTTTTTCCAATATGCTCATTTGTAGTTCGCCCCCTTCGTTAATTCGCCCGCGACAACGGGTCATCGCTCCGCCGGCCCGTTTGCACCGGCCATTCCTCCAACTTGTAGGCCATGTCCCAGAACAGGTACTCCAGTTGGCAGCTTTGCATGAAATGCTCCTCCATCCTCCGCCGTTCCGCTTCCGCCGCGGTTTCCGCCCATTGGTCGAGAACGTCCCGGAACCGCTGCGTCACGTCCGTCAACCGGCCGCCGTAAAACTGGATCCAATCGTGAAAAGGATGTTCCGGCGCCGGCCTCACTTCCGCCAGCAGCTTGCGGCCGATTTCCAGATACGTCCAGGGGCAGGGCAGCAACACGGCCAAGATTTCGCCCAAACTGCCTTCATGCGCTACCGTCAGCATGTGGCGGATGTAATGATGCGCAGACGGCGCCAAGGGGAAACCCTGCAGATCTTCAAAACGGACCCCTGCGACAGCGCAAAAATTTTGGTGCGGATGGATTTCACTGTTCAAAATAAAAGAGATCTGCTCGTTGAACAGGGCGATATCGCCGCGGCTTTCGCACTTCGATATGGCGATCCCGTAGATCCGCATGTACGCGTTCAAATACTCGTAATCCTGTTTGACGTAATGAATCAATTGCTCTTTCTGCAGATTGCCGTCGGCGATTCCCCGCACAAAAGGATGCTCAAAAATCGCTTCAAAAACCTCGTCCGCCCGCTGGCGCAGCGTTTGCGTAAAACTCATCGTCTCCACCTCCGATAAAATGTGAACTGCGATACAGGAGCATCCATCGTAAGGGCGTAGGGGCTTAGGGTCGGGTGAGAGGCGGGCCGCTTACGAGACAGCAAAAAAGCCGCCCCGTAGAGGGAGCGGCTTGAACGCGCAAAACCTGTCGCATGATACTTGCGATAACGTGCGGACGGCGCGATACCGGCTCCACTTTCCTACGCTAGTACGAACTAGATCAGGTTCAAAGGGTCCAAGATACGCTCTTGTCTCAGCCGAATACGGCGCCCCTAGTGGAATTTCCTATTCGATTCACTATCACTACTTTACCTGGATCTTCCTGGAGTGTCAATCCGCGTTGAATGGTTGCCGGGCACCCCCGCCGCCTTAGCGGAACTCGAGCCGGACCGTTTTGATCTCATACGGCGAAATCTGCAGTTCGGCAGGACCCCGATTGAGTTCGCCGGCAGGGCGTTCCATCAGGTCGGTTTCCTGCCAGGAGACAAAAGTGAGATCGCTCTCCAGGCGAATCGTCCCCCGGCCCCCTTTATACTCGTGGAAGCGGACGATCAGAGCGTCGCCGTCCTCCGCTTTTTTGACCGCGTCGATCGCTGCTTCGCCGCTGCCGCTGACGCGCACGGCCCGCAGCAAGGAGAAATTGGATGCCGCCGCTTGGCCGCGCGTAGCGTACACCGGCTGATTCAGGAGCGCGGCGGCCTGTACGGTTTCGCCTTCGGACCAATGCCCCTCGTGCGGATACAGCGCATACGTGAACGTATGCTCCCCGCGATCGGCCTCCGGATCGGGGTAAGTCGCCGATTTCAGCAGCGACAGCCTGATCACATTGTCTTTAATGTCATGCCCGTATTTGCAGTCGTTCAGCAGGCTGACGCCGTAACCGTGCTCCGACAGATCCGCCCACTGATGCCCGACCGTTTCGAACCGGGCCAAATCCCAGGAGGTGTTCCAATGCGTCGGGCGTTTGACGTTGCCGAACTGGATGTCGTAGGTGGCCTCCGTCGCCCGCACATCCACCGGAAATGCGACCTTTAAAAGCTGCTGGCGCTCCTGCCAATCCACCTCCGTCCGGAACTCGATCCGCCGGTCACCCGAGTACAAGATCATCCGCTGGCTGATCGTGGAGTTCATATACCGCCAGGTAAAAGCGACTTCCGCCCGCAGCTTGCCGGCCGCAACCCGGCATTCCTTCAGATCTTCAACCTCGCGCATCTTCTCCTGATAAAAAATATCGATATCCCAAGCTTCAAACATTTTCGGCTTGTCTTCGAACACCTGGAAGACGTTGCCGCGTTCCCCCGGGGCGAGCACCTCGCGGCCGGCAGCCCGGTCGAACACCGAGGTCAACTGGCCATGTTCGTTCCAAGCGATCCGATACAGCGGAGTCTCGATGCCGTTCGGCAGCGCATTAAACGGCGTTTCTATGGCCGCTTCGCTTCCCGCAGACGCTCCTTGCGAAGCGGTTGCCTCCTCCTTCCCGCCTTCAGAGCCGCGGCTTATCGCCATAAATCCCAACGGAGGAACGTTTTCCACCTTTACCCATACCGTGCTTCCGTCAAACTCGGCGGCGAGCTCCCGGCCGAAGGCATCGGTCCAGCGGCCGCCGGGTTCGGCGCCATGGACCGGGACCAGGCCGCTATACGTCCAAGAAGACGGATTCCAAACGGTATAGGTCGGCTCACCTTCCGGGGCGCCGATGACAGCATCGCCGGACACGGCAGCGCCCGCCGCAGCGGCACCGTTTGCTGCATCGCCGCCCACCCGGCCCCCGGTCAACGCGCGGATCGCCTGGCTGCGGCATTCCTGCAGCAGCGCCGCAGCATGCTCGTATTCCAGCTTGGAGTCGCGGTACACTTCGGGAATCGACGAGCCTGGAATAATGTCGTGGAACTGATTGCGCAAAATCGTTTTCCAGCTTTCGTCCAGCTTCGCTTTCGGGTACGCGGCCCAGTCACCCCCGCCCAGCAGCGCCTCCAGGCTGAGCAGCCATTCGGCGTCGCGGGAGAGCAGTTCGAGCTTGCGGTTCATTTTTTTGTTGTAAGCCTGGCTCGTATAAGTGCCCCGGTGGTACTCAAGATACAGCTCGCCGTCCCAAGTGTGGACATAACGGTCCGCCTTTTCCACCGTCTCGTGCAGTTTGGCGAAATATTCGTCGGCCCGCCCGGTGACGACGTTCGGCAGCCCCGGCATCGCTTCGAGGCGGCGCCGCAGCTCCAGATGCTCCCGGTTGACGCCGCCGCCCCCGTCTCCGTAACCGTAGGACAGGAGCAGCTCTTTGTTGATTTCCTTGTCCCGGTACGTATCCCAGATGCCCTGCACGCTGGACGCTTCGATATTGCCGTTGTAGGTGTACCACCAGAAACTGCCGTCCTGCGGGGTAGTGATGAAATGGGTCAGCACTTCGCTGCCGTCGATCCCGCGCCATTTAAATGTGTCGTGCGGCATCCGGTTGTATTGGTTCCAGCTGATTTTGGTCGTCATGAACGTATCGAAACCCGACTTGCGCAGGATTTGCGGCAAGGCCCAGCTGTACCCGAAAACGTCGGGCAGCCACAAATATGTGCATTCCGCACCAAACTCTTCGCGCAGAAAACGGGTGCCGTACAGCAGCTGCCGCACCAGAGATTCGCCGCTCGTCAAATTGCAGTCGGCCTCCAGCCACATCCCTCCGGCCGCCTCCCAGCGTCCTTCCTTGACCCGCTCCTTGATTTGCTCGTAAAGCTCCGGATAATCCTGTTTCAAATACTCATACAGCTGGGGCTGCGTTTGCAAAAAAACGTACTCCGGAAACATTTCCATCAGCCGCAGCACGGTGCTGAAGGAGCGGGCCGCTTTTTCCCGGGTATGCTTGAGCCGCCACAGCCAGGCCACGTCGATGTGCGTATGCCCGATGCAGCGAACCGTGACCGGCGACGACTTGGGCAGCGCCGAAATCGTCCGCGTCAGCTGCTCTTCGGCCGCCGCCAGCGAGGCGTAAAACGCCTCGGAGCCCGGCTGCGACCAATCGATCCGCAAAAACGCCCGGTCCAGCGCCGTCAGCAGGTCGGTCCGTTCGGGAGCGTGTTTATGTAGTACTTCCACGGTCTGCATCACGGCCCGGGCCGTATAATACAGACGGTCGACCGTCCCGTCGAGCCAAGCGATTTCCGCCCGCTTCAGCCTGTGCTCCTGAACCTGCGGCTTACCTCCGCCCTCCAGACCGGACCAAAGCCGAAATTGCAGCAGCACGGAAGTTCCGGCGGCTTCTGCGGGGAAAAACACCTCCTGATGGTTGGAGTCCACCCCTTGATAAGGCTCTCCGTTGACATACAGCAATGACTCGAAGCCGGAGTTGTTCCCTCCGCCCGTCTTCCCGAAATCAAATACCCCGACGACCCGGCGGCCTTTCCACGTTTGGGGAATTACCGTCTCGGCCTCCAGCCACAAGTAAAGGTCGCGGCCTTCCCAGCGTTCACCGGCCGGCATCGCGCTCCACTCCCCGCCCTTCGGCGGTCTGGCTGCGATCCGCCCTTCCTCGTCGACCAACGCGCGGAATTCGGCGATCGGCACCCCATCGCGGTAGCGATAAGCTTCAAGCTCGCGAATCCGCGCGTTTAATTTTTCTTCCGTCCAAAACATGAACTGCGTTCCTCCCTTGGAGCAAGTTTCAACTTTTGACTTCACCCCCATTTTGCGTTCCGGGACGGCCTGAAGTAAATTACTAATCCTCATCAATTTTTGTCCTATTATGATATGATTGGGGCAAAGGAACAAAAAGGAGCATCTCTATGGACTTGAAAAAATGGAGGCAAGAGCTGGCCTCCGTGCTGAACGGGCTGTGCCGCGAAATCCGGGTCGATGACGCCGTGATCGACTGGGCCGATATCGTGATCGAACAAACCGGCGGCGCCGGAAGATGCCCGGCCCACGCCCACACCTGGTACGAATTTAACTACGTATTGTCCGGCCGGATGCAAACCCGGTTTATGGACAAAGACGTCATGGTCCGCGAAGGCGAATTTTTCCTGATCCCTCCGGGCATGACCCATTCCCATATATACTATCGTGACGATCCGCACGAGGGCGTTTGTTTCCGTTGGCGGTTCAGGCCCGTATCAGGCACCCGCCCGGATGCGGGCGGGCAGGGCTTGTTCGAACGGCTGAGCCTGCTCAAAGACTGGCCTCCCGGCGCTTACCGCGACGATTACGGGATTCGGCCGCTGCTGGTCCAACTGTTTCACGAGGCGGAAGCGGGCCGCTCCCCGCTTTATTTGCAGCTGCTGCTCGTGCAGTTCCTGGAAATTTTAACTTCGATTCCGGGCTCCGGACGCCTGGCCATAGCGGAGCCGGGCGAAACCAAGGACGCCCTCGTTCGCAAGGTGGAAATCTATTTGGAGGATTTTCATGGAGAACGCCTGAACGTGGAGGAACTGGCCGCTTCCCTGCACATGAGCTACGGCCATCTTTCCCGGCTTTATAAGCGGAAGACGGGGCGAACCCTCATCGAGGAAATGAACCGGATCCGCCTGGCCAAAGCTTGCGAGCTGCTGCTCAAGCCCGAGCTACTGGTCAAAGAGGTGGCGGAGCAGTCCGGCTTCCCGGATATTTACTATTTCAGCAAGGCATTCAAGAAAAACCACGGTGTTAGCCCGCAGGCCTACCGCAAACAGCATTTGGGCCGGGAGGAACCTCGGTAGGGGTAATCTCACTGGGACAACGTCTAGCTAGAGCAACATCTAGCTAGGGTAACGTTTGCCTTGCAACGTCTGCCGGGGTATGAGCCCCTTGGCTAAGGGACCATCGAGCCGTTATTTGCTCATTTCCCCGGTTATTTTAGTCTACATCCATTTTCCAGCCTAGTTAAGACACCATCGACCTTCTTCCGAGCATTTCCCCGACAAATCCGGTGAATTCAGCTAAATAAGTGCGCCTGAGTCACTAGCGTTGTATTAAATCTCGCCATCACATTCTAACGGTTGCCACAGCCGCTATTTGCTCCAATATCGCCGTTTTCAAATTCTAACGGTTGCCATGGCGCTTATTTAGCTATACCCCGGCGATTTGGGCTCAGATTTGAGCAGATAACCGCGCTCACAACCGTTAAAATTTAGAAAGGGGCTTTTTGGGCAAAATAGCGAATAATACAACCGTTAGATTTCTGGCGTGATTTCAAATGGAATTGCGGGCAAGGTGTACCAGAGATTTTGTGTAGGCGTTAATGCAACGCCGGTGCACTTGAGTCCGTTACAATTTTATAGCGGCTGTATTTTCGGAATAAGATTTCCCTGTCCGTTAGCCTCATCCAATACCTCCATTCGGCCGCCAACAGGCCGCCAAAAGCAAAAAAAAGACCGCTTCTTTCGAAGCGGCCCTTGCTCACGCTGGAGCAACAGATATTGGATAGGAGTGGAGAGAAACCATACTGTAGTCTTAGTATATTGTATCCGTTTTCATTTTGTCAACAACTTTTTTTAGCGCTTTCATAATTTGGGCGTACTCAAAGCCTAAACGGCCTTGCGCACAGCGAAATACGGTATAATACGGCTTACCCAAATTGCGGCCTCTAAGACGCACACGCCCGGCTTTTCCCGGGCGCTGCGTTCTTTTAGTCATCTCTCGGACCACCTTACGGGCTGCCTGTCCCCCGGCTTAGACATAGACCGAGTAACCAAGCCCCTGCAGCAGCTCTTTCGCACGCTCCATCTCCGCTTCCTGGCGAAAAGAAAGGCGCATCACCCCCGGCACGTCCTCCCGGCTTTCAATAATTTGCATATTGCTTAAATTGATGTGGCGCGTTCCCAGCTCCGTGGCGATCTGTCCGATAATGCCCGGATGGTCGGGCACGTCGATGTAGATATCGAACAAGGAAGTGATCGCGCCTTTGCGCCGTTCCGGCAGCTCGCTGCGGAAGCGGTTCGCTTTTTGGAAAGCGTCCTCAATCCCCGCTCCGTTTTCGTCCTCCAGCAGCTTGACGAAGCCTTCGATCTCCCGGTTCCAATCGTTCAGCAAATCCAGCACCACCTTGCGGTTGCTGAGCAAAATATCCCGCCAGATAACAGGATCGCTGGAGGCGATGCGGGTAATATCCCGGAACCCCCCTGCCGCAAGCATCCGGTACAGCCCGTTGGAGCTGTTGTAATCGCACACCTGGTTGACCAGCGCAACCGCGATAATATGCGGCAGATGGCTGATCGCACCGACGATTTCATCGTGCAGCATCGGATCGACGCGGACGATTTGCGCCTTCGTATACGACAACAGCCGCTCAAGGCGTATGTATGCCTCCTCCGGAATGTCCGAAGACGGAGTCAGCACATAATAGGCGTTCTCGAACAGCAAGGAAGAGGCCGCTTCCACGCCGGAGCGCTCGGACCCGGCCATCGGATGGCCGCCGATAAAATGCACGCCGGGGCGCGAAATGGCCGCGGCACGGGCGGCCACCGCCGCTTTGGTGCTGCCTACGTCCGTTACGATGCAGCCCGGCTTGAGCGTAAGGCCGTTCAGCTTCACCAAATACTCTTCCAAGTTTCCGACCGGTACGCACAAAAAAATAAAGTCGGCATCCTCGGCCGCCTCTTCCATGGAAAGCGTCGCGGCATCCACGACGCCGCGCTCCACGATGCGTTTTAAAGACTCGGGACGATGCGCGTGCCCCACGACGGTGATGCCGGGCTTGCCCTTAAGGCAAAGCGCCAGCGATCCTCCGATTAAACCTACCCCAAATATGGCGATTTTTGTTGTCATGTAATCTCACTCGTTTTCTGCGAATATGCAAACCAAAAATTGAATTATACCTCTGTGGCCGACTTGCTCAGCACCTGTTCCAAAGCGTCTATAAATTTCGCGTTTTGCTCCGCCGAACCGACGGTCACCCGAATCGAATCCGGATATTTGGGAAAACCGGCGCGGATGATAACGCCAAGCTTCAGCAGCGCTTGAAACATGTCCGCGGCCGGGCGTTTAACATCGACCATGATGAAATTCCCGTGAGCCGGAAAATAGGACAAGCCCAAGCGATCAAACTGCTCATATAAATACTGGATTCCACTGCGGTTTTTCTCGCGGCAGCCCTGCACGTACTCCTGGTCGGCCAAAGCCGCTTTGGCCGCCGCCTGCCCGATGCGGGACGTATTGAACGGCTCGCGCACCTGGTTGATCAGCTTGATCACCGCCGGCTGGCCCACGCCGTAACCGATCCGCAGCGAGGCGAGCCCGTAAATTTTCGAGAACGTCCGCAATACGACCAAGTTCGGATATTTCTCAAGCAAACCGATTCCGTCGGAATAAGCGGCATCGGTCACATACTCGGCATAAGCTTCATCCAGCACGACGAGGACATGGCCCGGTACCCGATCCAGGAAAGAAACGAGCTGCTCGTGCGGAACAATCGTTCCGGTTGGATTGTTCGGGTTGCAAATCCATACGATCTTCGTTTTTGTGCCGAGGCGGGCGAGCATCGCCTCCAGATCATGCGTGCCGTCTTTCAGCGGCACCTCGATGCTGACCGCGCCTTCGATATCGGCGTTGCTCTTGTAAACGCTGAACGTCTGATCGGCCATCACCGTTTCGTCGCCGGGCAGAAAAAACGCACGGGCAATCAACGCGATAATTTCGTCCGAGCCGCAGCCGAAAATAATTTGCTCCCGGTTGACGCCAAGATGCCCCGCCACCGCCTCCGTCAATTCCGCCGCGCTGCCGTCCGGATACAGGCTGATGTTCATAAACTCCTGCTCAATGGCGGCGCGGACGCGCGGGGAACAGCCGTACGGATTTTCGTTAGAGGCCAGCTTGATCACATCATCAAGGCCGAGCTCTTTTTTTACTTCTTCGATCGGTTTACCGGGCTGATATACCGGCAGACCCACGATCTGGGGTTTGGGCAACATGCATTTTTCCTCCCTTTGTAACTTTCTCCCTGCTATAATCAGTTGAACTAATGAAAAACGGTGAGTTAGCCAATCGAAAGAAATCTGCGAACAACAGCGATCGTAAGAACATTTCACGGCTGCCCTATCATCTGCATTCAAAAGTTCAACTTAAATAGCCGCTATACCCTCAATTGTGCCACAAAGTCGCGAATTTGCAACAATCCCTGTTCCTTGGAAGACTCGCTTCCCAGCAGCGGCAGCGTTTCTTCGATTTTTCGCACGATCGCGCTGCCAACGACGGCTCCGTCGCAAATGTCCGCAAACCGCTCGACCTGCTCCCGGTTGGAGATGCCAAAGCCCACAGCCACGGGCAGATCGGTCTCGGCTTTGACCGAAGCGATGAATTCGTCGACGCTGGCGTGAAAAGAAGCTCTCTCCCCGGTAACCCCGAGCGAAGACACGCAGTACACGAAACCGCGGGCGCGGGCCAGAATCTGCGTGATCCGGCCGCTGGAGGTCGGAGCCACGAGCGGAATCAGCCTGACGTTTGCGTCATCCGCCAGCTCCAGCACCTCCGCCGCTTCTTCGTACGGCAAGTCGGGAATGATCAGCCCGCTGATCCCCGCTTCCCGCAGCAGGTCAAAAAAGCGCGGGAGCTCCATCTGCAGCACGGGATTGTAATACGTAAACAGCACGAACGGCAGCTTGATCCCGCGCGCCTTGGCCTTTACCGCCGTTTGAATGCACGTCTCAACCGTAATTTGGTGCGCCAGCGCCCGCTCGGAGGCGCGTTGGATGACCGGACCGTCGGCAAGCGGGTCGGAATAAGGCACGCCCAGCTCGACGATATCGGCTCCGGCCTGCTCCAGCACGGCCAGAATGTCCAACGTCGTTTCCGGATCGGGATCCCCGACGGTAATGAACGGAATGAGCGCCGTTTTCCCGGACGCTTTCAGCTTCGCAAACGTCGCATCCAGCAAATTGACCAGCGCCGTACTCATAACGATCCCCTGCCTTCCGTATATGCCATAATCGATTCAACATCCTTGTCGCCGCGGCCGGACAGGCAAATGACGACGATCTCACCCGGGCTCATCCCGGGCGCCAGCTTCACAACCTGGGCCACGGCGTGCGCCGATTCCAGCGCGGGGATAATGCCCTCCGTCCGGCTGAGCAACTGCAGCGCCTCCAGCGCCTCCCGATCGGTGATCGGATAATACTTGGCGCGCTCTATATCCTTCAAATAAGAATGCTCCGGCCCGATGCCCGGGTAATCCAGCCCGGCCGAAATCGAATGCGCCGGCTGCACCTGGCCGTATTCGTCCTGCAGCAAATAGCTCATCGAGCCCTGGAACACGCCTCTTTTGCCCTTGGTCATCGTGGCCGCGTGGAATTCGGTATCCACGCCTTTCCCGGCCGCTTCGACGCCGACGAGCCGGACGTCCTTGTCCTCGATAAACGGGTAAAACATCCCGATCGCGTTGCTTCCGCCGCCGACCGCGGCCACCAGCATGTCCGGCAGCCGTCCTTCAGTCTCCAGCATTTGCCGTCTCGTCTCGTCGCCGATAATGCGCTGGAAGTTGCGCACCATCATCGGATACGGATGCGGCCCGGTCGCCGAACCGAGGATGTAAAACGTGTCGTGCACGTTGCTGACCCAATAGCGCAGCGCCTCATTGCAGGCGTCCTTCAGCGTCCGCGTCCCCGACATGACGGGGATAACCTCGGCGCCCAGCAGCTTCATCCGAAACACGTTGAGCTGCTGGCGTTTCGTATCCTCTTCGCCCATAAACACCTTGCACTCCAGACCAAGCAAAGCGGCGACGGTGGCGGTAGCTACGCCATGCTGCCCGGCCCCGGTTTCGGCGATCACTTTTTTCTTGCCCATCCGCTTGGCCAAAATCCCCTGACCGATCGCGTTGTTGATTTTGTGGGCTCCGGTGTGGTTTAAATCCTCGCGCTTCAAATAAATTTTCGCTCCGCCCAAATGCTCGGTCAGACGCTCCGCGAAATACAGCGGCGTCTCCCGGCCGGAATATTGCTTCAGCAAATAAGCGATCTCCTGCTGAAAATCAGCATCGTCTTTATATTTTAAATAGGACTCTTCCAGTTCAATCAGCGCGTTCATCAGCGTTTCCGGCACATAACGGCCGCCAAACGGACCAAAGCGTCCGTGTTCATCAGGCACTTGCGCTTGCTTCATGTTATGCTTCACCCTCTCTACGAAGGCGGCAACCTTCGCGATATCTTTAACCCCATCCGTCTCCACGCCGCTTGATACGTCGACCCCGTCGGGGCCAAGTGCATCAAGCAGATCACGCACATTTCCGGGATGCAGCCCGCCGGCAGCGAGAAAAGGAATGCCCTGTGCCTTAGCCCAACGCCGGTACGGCGCTGCGGCGCTCCAATTGAACGTCACACCCGATCCCCCGCCGTATTTCGGATCGTAAGTGTCGAGCAAGATCCCATCCAATATGCCGCTATATGCTGCCAAGGACCGTTCGCCATGAACCGATCCGTCTTGTTTTACGGAAAATGCTTTGAAAATTTTCACATGAAACGCCGCTTTGACCGCCCGGCAAAACTCCGGGCTTTCCGTGCCGTGCAGCTGCAAAATATCCAGCGGCGCCTGCCGTATAATACCCGCCAGTTCCTCGATCGAGGGGTTGACGAAAACGCCGACGCTTTGCGGACGTTCTCCCCCGCTCCACTCGCGAAGCACCGGAAGAAGCTCCGCCGCCCGGGCGCCGTCGATTTGCCGCTTGCTTGGCGCAAACACGAATCCGACGTAATCCACGGGCAAGTTCACCATTGATTTTAGCACTTCAACGCTTTGAAGTCCACAAATTTTTACCGCCGTTTCCCGCTGTTTAACCGCTGCCGCATCACTCATGAGCAGCCCTTCTTTCCGCGGTCCCCCCGGGCGCGGCCGCTTGCGGCAAAAGCCCCATCAACTCATGAACGGCCTGCCCGACATCCGCCTGGCGCATAAACGTTTCGCCGATCAGCACGCCTTTGGCTCCGTTCGCCGCCAAATACGCGATGTCTTCCCGCGTCCGGATGCCGCTTTCGCTGATCAGCGTCACTTCGGGCGGCACTAGCTCGGCAAGCGCGGCCGTCGTCTCTAGAGACACCTCAAACGTCCGCAAATTCCGGTTGTTGATGCCGATGAGCCCCGCCGTCCCTAACGCCAGCACCCGCTCCATCTCCTCGCGGTCGTGCACTTCCACGAGCGCATCGAGCCCAAGCGCCGCCACCGTCTTCAGATAATCGCGCAGCTGCGCATCGCTGAGGATGGCCGCGATCAGCAGCACGGCATCCGCGCCAAGCAGCCGCGCTTCGTAGATTTGCCGCTCGTCGATGACGAAATCCTTGCGCAGCAGCGGTACCTTAACCGCCTCGCGAATGGCGGACAAATAGGCGCCGCTCCCCTGAAAATACGTCTCGTCCGTCAGCACGGAAATGCAGTCCGTCCCCGCCGCTTCATAGCTCTTCGCCAGCTCCACCGGATGGAAATCGGGGCGGATCAGGCCTTTGGACGGCGATGCCTTCTTCACCTCGGCGATCAAGCCCATTTCCCGTTTACGCCCGGAAGCGAGCGCGCGGTGGAAGCCCCGCGCCGGCGCCAGCTCCGCGATGCGCCGCTCGGCGTCGGCCAGCGAAAACACGGCGGCCAGATGCTCGACTTCGCTTTTTTTGGTCTCCACAATCCGCTCAAGATACATAACTTAATTCCCCCGTTGTCCGAATTAACTGCTCCAATTTGCTGTAGGCCTTGCCCGAATCGATTGCCGCCGCGGCGATGGCGACGCCTTCGCGGATGCTGTCCGCCAGCCCGGCGACGTAAATGCAAGCGCCGGCGTTCGCCAGCACAATGTCCCGGTAAGCGCCTTTTTCTCCGCTCAGCACCCGCTGCACAATCGCCGCGTTCGTCTGCGGATCGCCGCCGATCATTGCGCCGAGCGGATACTTGCCAAGTCCCAAATCCTCCGGCTGCAGCTCGTACGTCGTCACCACGCCGTCCTTCAGCTCCGATACCCGCGTTGCCGACGAGAGGCTGATTTCGTCCAGCCCTTCCTCGCTGCTGACGACCAGCGCCCGCTTGGAACCGAGCTCGCGCAGCACCTCGGCGATCGTTTCCGTTCTCGTGCGGTCGTAAATGCCGAGCACCTGGCGATCCGCGCCCGCCGGATTGGTGAGCGGCCCGAGCATATTGAACACGGTCCGGATGCCGAGCTCTTTGCGCGGGCCGGCCGCATGCTTCATCGAAGGATGATAAAGCTGCGAGAACATAAAGCAGAGGCCGATTTCGTCCAGGCACCGCTTGGCCTGCTCGGCGTCGAGCTGAATGTTCACGCCCAGCGCTTCCAGCACGTCAGCGCTGCCCGAACGGCCCGAGGCCGAGCGGTTGCCGTGCTTCGCTACCCGCACCGACTCCGACGCGGCCACGATCGCCGCCGTCGTCGAGATGTTGATTTTGTGGATGCCCGATCCGCCCGTACCGCAAGTATCCAGCAGCCGGCTCGTTTCCGTCGCAATCCGGCTCGACGCCCCGCGCATCGCCTCCGCAAAACCGGTGATCTCCTCGACCGTCTCGCCTTTGATGCGCAGCGCCGTCAGCAGCCCGCCGATTTGCGCCGGCGTCGACTCGCCGTTCATGATCGCCTGCATGACGCCCCGCGCTTCCTCCCGTCCCAAATTTTGTCCTTGAATCAGGCGGTTGATCCCGTCCTGCACCGCTTGCTGTCCTGCCATGGCCATTCGCTCCTTTCTTTATTTTCCCGGGATATATTCGTATAAATAGTCTTGGTTCAGCACATCGCCGTCCTTGGCTGCGGGCGGAAACATCTGCTCCGCCGTGCGGATCGCCGTCAGCAGCGCTTTGGCCTTGTTCACCGACTCTTGATATTCGTTTTCCGGCACGGAATCCCAGACGATCCCGCCGCCGGCCTGCACGTAAGCTTTTCCGTGCTTAAACACGATCGTCCGGATCGTGATGCACGAGTCCATATTGCCGGAAAATCCGAGATACCCGATCGCCCCCGCATAGGTGCCCCGGGCTTCGTTCTCCAGCTCGGCGATGATCTCCATCGCCCGCAGCTTCGGCGCCCCGGATACGGTGCCCGCCGGCAGGCAGGACAGAAAAGCGTCGAAAAAGTCCTTGTCGCCGCGCAGCCGGCCGGAAACCTTCGAAACCATGTGCATCACGTGCGAATATCGCTCGATTTCCATGTACGACTCGCATTGAACGCTGCCGAATTCCGAAACCCGGCCCAAATCGTTGCGGCCCAGGTCGACCAGCATCAGATGCTCGGCGCGCTCTTTTTCGTCCGCAAGCAGCTCCGCTTCCAAGGCGAGGTCGGCCGCCTCCGTTGCCCCGCGCGGCCGGGTGCCGGCGATCGGCCGCGTCTCGACCCGCCCGCTGTCCACCTTCACCAGCGCCTCCGGCGACGTTCCGACGATGATCTCGCCGTCCAGCTTGAGATAGTACATGTAAGGAGAAGGATTGAGCGTGCGCAGCACCCGGTACACATGGAGCGGATCGACCTCGGTTTCGATATGGAACCGCTGCGACAGCACCACTTGAAAAATATCTCCGGCGCGGATGTATTCCTTCCCTTTCTCCACATTAGCGATAAACTGCTCCTTGGTCAGGTTGGAACGGACATCGCCCAAATCGGTCACGACCGGCATCGGGCGGCGGTTGAAGCTTTCGCCCGGTCCTTCCTGGTGCAGCAGGTCGGCCGCCTCGTCCAGCTTCCGTTCCGCCAGCTCGTAAGAACGCCGGATGTCCTCGTCGCGGTCGCCTTCCTTAACGTGCACGTTGGCGACCAGCAGAATCCGCTGCTTGACGTGGTCGAACACGATCACCTGATCGCAAAACATAAACTGCATATCGTCCATATTCAGATCGTCCACCCGGTGGGCGGGAAGCTTTTCGTAATACTGCAGCAAATCGTAGCCGAAAAACCCGATCGCTCCGCCGGTAAACGGCGGCATTTCCGGAAGCTTCGGACTGCGGTAACTCCGCAGGATCGCTTTCAGCTCATCGAGCGGCTTCGCCGAACGCAGCGTTTCTTTGCCGCCTGCACGTTCCAGCACCACTTCTCCTTTTTTCGCCGCAATCGTCAAAAACGGGTCGGTGCCGATAAAGGAATAGCGCGCCCACTGGCTCCCGCCCTCCACGCTCTCCAGCAAAAATGCCCGCTCCCGCTGGGCGACGCGGCGGAAAATGCGGATCGGCGTCTCCAAATCGGCGAGCAGCGTCCGGGTAATCGGGATCAGATTGTAATCTTTAGCCAAAGCAATGACCTGTTCTACTTGCGGGGTTGCCATGTCTCTCACTTCCTTATCGGGATATAAAAATAAAAAAACCTCTACCGAAGTAGAGGTCCAAAGATTTGCGGTTTATAAGGAAAGCCATCCCGCCCACGTGTCCCGCACTGCAAATGTCAAAGGTTGCCCTGCGCTCGACATACGGCAAACCAATAACCTGCGTGAACTGCTATAGTGCGTATTGGCTATCGCTCAACTAAACTCGACTCATCTCAACTATACTCTACTCGGCTCTAAATCATCTCAAAAACTTAGCTGGCTCTAGGCAAACACTAACTCACAATAACTGAACTATACGATGCAAAAACTCGCTCATCTAAAATCTTAAACTTACTATACCTTATGTCGAGCCCGTTTGGCAACACCGGTTTTTAGGCAGCCCGGCCGCTCCTTAAGAATTGGACGCGCTCAAGTCCGGGCGCAGGCTTTTCGCTTCGTTCAAATAAACGTGTTTCATTTCCCGCTGCCCTTTGGTCGTGTTCACGTGAATCAACAGGCGGATGCATTTCGGCAGACCGCCTTTCACCGGGATTTCCGTCGAACACATCAGCGGCACCATATCCCAGCCGCTCAGGCCGCGGATGGCCCGGGCCGGAAAGGTGGCGTCCAGATCGGGGGTTACCGTAATCCAGACGCTGGCGATATCCTCGGGTACGATTTCATTCCGGTTCACGATTTCTTTCAGCAATCCGGCCGTCGCCTGCAAAATTTCCTGCTCTTCGTTGCGGGTCACGGTCGTCGCCCCGCGAATTCCTCGGTTATACATGGGGTTCCTCCTCTTTCAATTCCGCGATCACCCGCCGCACCTCGCCCAGCGCCACATCGCTGACGATTTCCACCTGGCCGATAGCGACGGGCAAAATAAACACCAGTTGCTGTTCCTTGAACTTCTTGTCGTGCATCATCGCTCCGATCAGCTTCTCCTCGTCCAAATGGCGCGGCATTGCCGTCGGCAGCTCAAAGCGCTGCAGCAAAGCGACGGTTTCTTGATACAGGGCGGCATCCCGGCCCCGGTTCACCGCAAGCTTCGCCGCCGCCGCCATCCCGATCGAAATCGCTTCTCCGTGCAAAAATTCGCCGTACCCGCCGATCGCCTCGATCGCATGTCCCAGCGTATGCCCCAAATTCAGGATCGCCCTGAGGCCTTGCTCCCGTTCGTCCACGGACACGACCTTCGCCTTGATAGCGCAGCCCTGCGTCAGCCCGAAGCCGAGCGCCTCCGGGTCAAGAGCGAGCAGCTCGGACGCGTGTTCGCGGCACCAGGCGGCGAACTCGGCGTCCCAGATCAGCCCGTGCTTTACCATCTCCGACAAGCCGGCGCGCACGTCCCGGGGCGGCAAGCTTTGCAAGCTATCCACGTCGTACAGCACCATTTCCGGCTGATGAAAGGCGCCGATCATGTTTTTGGCCAGCCGGTGGTTGACGGCCACTTTGCCGCCCACGCTGCTGTCATGCGCCAGAATCGTCGTCGGCATCTGCACGAACGGCACGCCGCGCATGTAGCTGGCCGCCACAAAGCCGGCCAAATCGCCGACGACGCCGCCGCCGAGAGCCACCACAGCCGAGCGGCGGTCCAGACCGCCTTCGATCGCCGTCGTCATGACGTCTTCGTAAACGTCCAGCGACTTCGATTTTTCCCCGGCTTTCACCACTTTGCTCACCGTCGTGTACCCGCTTGCCTGCAGCGAAGATTCCACCGTTTCCAAATATAGGGGAGCCACATGCTCATCGGTTACGAGCAGCACCGGGCTTTTTTTGGACAACTGATGGTTCTCGAAAAACTCTCCCGCTTTCCCAAGCAAACCGCCGCCGATATAGATCGGATACGAACGCTCTCCCAAATCGACCTGCAGCGTTCTCATCAGTAACTCTCCAATTGGTTCAGGTAACCCTGATAATTCCGTTCGACTTCTTCGATGGAGTCGCCGCCGAATTTCTCCAGGAACGCCTTGGCGATTTCCCAAGCCACGACATGCTCCAGCACAACGCTGGCCGCCGGAACGGCGCAGGCGTCGGAGCGTTCCACCTGAGCCGCAAACGGCTCGCGCGTGTCGATGTCCACGCTTTGCAGCGGCTTGTAAAGCGTCGGAATCGGCTTCATCACGCCGCGCACCACGACCGGCATGCCGTTGGTCATGCCGCCTTCAAATCCTCCCAGGCGGTTGGTCGCCCGGTAATACCCGCGCTCCTCGCTGTAGAGGATTTCATCGTGCACCTGCGAGCCCGGAATCGTCCCGGCTTCGAAGCCGATCCCGATCTCCACGCCCTTGAAGGCGTTGATCGACACGACCGCCTGGGCGATCCGGCCGTCCAGCTTGCGGTCGTATTGCACGTGGCTGCCGAGCCCGACCGGCACGCCCTCCACGATGCATTCGACGATCCCGCCGATGGAGTCGCCTTCCTCCTTGATTTTGTCGATATAGGCTTCCATCTTCTTCTCCGTTTCCGGATCGGCCACCCGAACCGACGACGCTTCCGTGACCCGCGCCAGCTCATCCAGCGGCAAGTTATGCGGCGGCGCTTCGATCTCGCCGATGCGGATGACATGCCCGGCGATCCGCATGCCGAAGCGCTCCAGCAGCTGCTTGGCTACGGCGCCGACGGCTACCCGCACGGCGGTTTCCCGCGCGCTGGAGCGTTCCAGCACGTTGCGCAGGTCTTTCAGGTTGTATTTCAAGCCCCCGTTCAAATCCGCATGTCCGGGACGGGGCCGGTGCACTCTGCGCTTCTCTTCGTCCGTCCCTTCGATCGGCCAGGTGTTCATAATTTTTTGCCAATGCTTCCAGTCATTGTTTTCCACCACCAGCGCCACCGGCGCCCCGGTCGTAAAGCCGTGCCGTACGCCCCCGACGATTTGCGCCGTATCCTTCTCGATCTGCATCCGCCGGCCGCGGCCGTACCCTTTCTGACGGCGGGCCAACTCAAAATTGAGCGCGTCGGGATCCAGCTGAAGATTGCTCGGCAATCCCTCGATAATCGCAGTCAACTGGGGTCCATGCGTCTCCCCGGCGGTCAAATAACGTAAACTCATGATGATGCGTTCCCCCTTTAAACTGTTAAACTGTAAAGAACTAAAATCCGATAATTTCTTTGCTCATTATAATATTTATCACCGGGTCTGTCACGCGCGCGATTCAACATTGCGGCAATTTCTTCTTTGTTTCCGCCTCTTCCTTTGCGGACGAGACAGGAAAAAAACAATGCCGTCCGAGAGCCCCGGCGAAAACTTAAGGGCAAAAAAGGGCGTTATTCCGGCGCTATCGCCCATTGAAAGAGGAATAGGGACAATTTATGCCGCTATTTTCCCGAACCGCAAGGAAATGCCCGCGAACTGCACCATACATAGAAAAATAAGTACAAAAAATGCCGCTAATGGGGATGAATATACGTGACTCCGTACAATAAGTACATAAAGTGCACTAGCGTTGCATAAAACCTAACGCGAATAATCAAATATTAGTTAAATATGGGTAATTATGATCATTTTTCATGGAAAAAGCATAAAAAATCTCCTATTGTAAAGAGGTAGGTACGTTGTCCATAACTCTCTACAAAAGGAGACCATCCATGGATAACGTTAAAGCTAAAACGGTCATTCGTCAACTGATTTCCTTACTGCCCATCGATGTGCATCAACGTTTACTCTTCGACCATTACACCAAGAAACTTACCACGATGAAAGCGATCATGCTCTTCATCAATGCTCAGTTGAAACAATGGTCATCTTACGGTGAAATGGAAATTGCACTTCGTGCTGAGCCGAAACTTCAGCAGCTTCTACAGTTGGAGAGTATCAGCGGCTCGCAATTATCCCGAAAACTCGATCAGATCCCAACGGAGCTGTTGGAGTGGATGTTTCAGCATCTGGCATCACAAACACAGCAACGTGCTTGCCACCAGGGCCAGAGCGGGAAATTGCACATCATTGATTCTTCCAGCATTCGACTGCCGCTTCAACTTGGAAGTTGGGCCAAGATGTCAAATAAGAGTAGCGGCGTCAAGATGCATCTGCGCCTCGTTGTTACAGCTCCCGACAAGCTATTTCCTGATGCCATGATCCCCAGTTCGCTCAATGTAGGGGATCGTGCGGGGGCCGTTGAACTGGTCGTCCCCTCGGATGCGATTTATGTGATGGATCGCGGTTATGATGATTATGCCCGGATGGATCAATGGGTCCAGGACAACATCCAGTTTGTGATCCGTATGCGAGATCGCGCGCTTGCCACCGTCATTGAGGAGTATCCTGTTCCGGAAGGCTCGAACATCACGCGGGACGCCAAGGTTTGCGTGGGCAGTTCCTTCCGATCCATGGAACATTCCGTTCGTTTGGTGGAGTTTTATGACGAGCAGGAACGGACTTATCGTATTTTTACATCGGTATGGGATAAGACCGCTGAAGAAATCGCGCAGATCTATAAAAATCGCTGGCTCATCGAGTTGTATTTTAAATGGCTGAAGCAACATTTGCGATTGAAGAAGCTGCACAGTCATAAACCACAGGCTATTTGGAACCAGTTATTCTTGGCTTTAATTACTGCCTTGCTCGTGGAGCACATCCGGCACAGCACCCAAACGGCAAAAACAAACTGGCAAGTGCTCCGGATTCTCCGCGAGTACTTGTACCGTTCATGGCGATCCTTTCGAACCGAACTGGATCGGAAACCCAGTCGAAGTAGTCCGGGGAGACGTCCGGGGTCAGGTCCCAAAGCGTTATCGGTGCGCACAATGGTTGGGATAATTAAGCCAAGCAAATTCAAGTAATAATATCCATTATATACATTTAATGGGACATCGCGACCTACGCATTAGGTAACCTTGACTTTTTGGTCTTAAGCTTAAAAAATGACTGTAAAAAAATCCATTTATAGTTTCAATAATCCAAATGTGGGTTTTGCTGAAAATTGATGTTAGTGTTCTTGCAACGCTAGTGCATAAAGTGCCGCTATTTTTGAAGTCCGTTATAAACATGCTCAATCCGGATAACCCCGATAACCCGGATAACCCGGGATAATCCGGCTAACAAGAACAAAAAGTTCCGCTAGCCCCAAATAGTTATCCGAACTTCTACTCCGCAGCGCAAAAAGGCATAACCTGCCATCTCCTGGGGTTCCTTTCAAGAGAGCAGGCTATGCCTTAAACATTCAAGCACCGCGAATTTAACGTTATTCCTGTGTTTCACGGACATTTACCCCGAAGCCGGGCGGTTGTCCAAAGCGGCGGGCCGCCGCGAATCCGCCGGGAAATCCTCAAGCATCCGCTTCAGATGGGAGCCTTCGATGCCCAGCACCTGAGCGCATTCCTGCGGCGTCAAAAACCCGCGTCTGTAAGCTTCGATCACTTTTCTTTTGTCCATGGCCTGTCCTCCAATGCCAAATGACCTTATGGCTACAAGTATTGGAAAATACAGCCTGGAATATACAGTCGGCTTTTGAAGATATAAGAATGAAACCGCTTGGAATTTTCGCATCCTTATATCGCAAGAACAAACTTCCTCTTAAAACGGTCTGGCTGGCCTTTTAGAAAGTATATCGAGATGAGTTTTACTTA
The DNA here is from genome assembly GCF_900454495.1 of Paenibacillus macerans. NCBI lineage: Bacteria > Bacillati > Bacillota > Bacilli > Caryophanales > Paenibacillaceae > Paenibacillus > Paenibacillus macerans. Next base: position 552,067 of record NZ_UGSI01000001.1, on the reverse strand, counting down.
TGGCGAAGTATCTCGCAGCAGCAGATTCGGCATCGAATCTTGAATTCAGCCGGGTGGGGCGGGGCGGATGCTTCCGAAGCATGTTTCCTGCGGAAACATCTCCGTTGCTCACGTAGGATTTACCAGCCAATGCTTGCGAGGCCCATTGGCGTTGCATTAACTATTGCTCAACATTTCTTTAAAAGCGTTGGCTTTCGAATCGATACAGTCGCCCGCCGGCAATCTAACGGTTGTAACAGCAGCTATTTATCGAAAAAAGACCTTTTCTAAATGCTAACGGTTGCCAACGCCGTTATTTGCCTGACTCCAAGCAAAAATTGCCGATTTTCAGTGTAATAAGCTCCATTGCAACCGTTACAATTTGAAATCAACGTTTTTGGAACAAATAGCGCTTGTGGCAACCGTTAGAATATTAGTGTGCTCAGAAAATGTATCTTGCCAAATTTAAATGCAACGCTTGTGTACGAGGCCGTTTTCTACGATACCGTTTAGCTCCGCTGCTCACTCCCTGGCTTCATCTAACCTAAAGCGTTTTGAAAAAAACGCACTTCGAAAGCATCTGCATCTGCCTCGCCCCTCAAAACCCCGACTCAACCTTGATGGCTTCAGGATTCTAAGCTTGTTTCCGGTAAAAAAACGTTTCGGTCGCTTCCAAACCGTATTGGCCCGGCGAAAAAATCTGCTCCGTGCTGCCGACGAACAAAACGCCGCCCGGGCGGAGCGCTTCGGAAAACTTATGATAAAGGCCCTGTTTGGCTTCCTCCGTGAAATAAATCATCACGTTCCGGCAGACGATAAGGTCAAAGCCTTCTTCAAACCGGTCCAGCAGCAGGTTTTGCTTCTTGAACGTCACGGCCTTCTTCAATTTGGCGTCAAACCGGTACATCGCGCCATCCGGCGCGAAATAGCGCTGCGCTACGTCCTTGGGCACATCCTTGAGCGAACGCTCCAAATACAGCCCTTCCTGCGCTTTGGCCAGCGCCCCGTCATCGATGTCCGAAGCCAGCAGATAGGTGCGGGGGAGCAGGCCCATATCCGCCAATATCATCGTCAGCGTATACGGTTCTTCCCCCGTGGAGCAGGCGGCGCTCCAAACCCGCAACTTGCCCCCGTCCTTTGCGAGCTCGGGCAAAACCTTGTCCCGCAGCACTTCCCAACGATTCGGGTTGCGCCAGAACTCCGAGACGTTGATCGTCATCTTGTCGAGAAATTCGTAAAAGAGCGCCTTGTTCCCCATCATCGCCGCATAGAAATCCGCGAACGAGGAAAAGCCGTTTTTGTTGCGAAGCGTCGTCAAACGCCGCTTCATTTGCGCTTCCTTGTACTGGGCCAGATCGATGCCCGTGCTCTTCTTGATGTTTTGAATAAAGCCGAGGTAATCCGGATCCGGTGCCGTTTCTGCGTTGTCTGTCCGAGCAAGGTCGGGAATGATCCGGTTCATATCCATCGGCTTACACTTCTTGAATAATTGATGAGTTCATGCGGAGCGAAAAAATTGGCGATCTCGCGTTCCGCGCTTGCCGGTCCGTCGGAACCATGGATCAGGTTAAACGGCGTATGGGCGGCAAAGTCGCCGCGAATCGTGCCGGGGAGCGCCTCCGTCACTTTCGTCTTGCCGATGACCATCCGGGATAAAGCAATGATATCGTCGCCCTCCCACACCATGGCGAATACCGGCCCGGACGTAATGAAGCCGACCAATTCGTCAAAAAAAGGCTTTCCCTCGTGCTCCGCATAATGCTTTTTGGCTTGGGCTTCGGATACTTGAACCAGCTTGCCGGCGATCATTTGAAACCCCTTATCCTCAAACCGGCTAATGATCCGGCCGACCAGACCGCGTTGTACCCCGTCCGGCTTAACCATCAAAAACGTTCGTTCCATGGATTCCCTCCCGAAAAATCGCGTCGTCGTTATAAACTTTATAAACATCGCCTTGAAGAAGGCGGTTTCACCTGCATTTTACCAAAAAAAAGCGAAACCCGTAAAGCTAAATAATTCGTGTTTTGAACTACCGCTAATAGGAGCGTTTGTTGACAAAGTGCGCAATTTCCTGCAAATGAGCCCGGGATTTGTTGTCGGGAAGTTCGCTTAAAGCGTCCAGCGCCTTGCGGATGAAACGGTCCGCCAGCTCCTCGGCCCGGCGGATTCCCGGGCTGGTCCGGATCATCTCGATCGCCCGGGACACGTCGCCGCTGCCGTCTCCCGCTTGAATCCCGCGGATTTCCCGCAGCAGCGGCTCCCGAAGCTCCGGCTCCTGCAGGGCGTAAAGGACCGGCAGCGTAATGTTCCCTTGCCGCATATCGCTGCCGGGCGGTTTGCCGATCACCTTCTCCGTGCCGAACAGATCCAGCAGATCATCGCGGATTTGAAACGCCATTCCGACATTGTAACCATAACGATAAAGCAATAAGTTCACTTTGTCCGGGGCCTCCGCCGCCATCGCGCCAAGCTGGCAGCTGATGGCGATCAGCAGCGCGGTTTTGCGGCGGATGCGCAGCAAATAATCGCGGACGCTTTGCTCGGTGTTGAAGAAATCGCGGATTTGCTCCATTTCCCCGATCGACATCTGCACCATCGCTTTGGCCAATGTCCGGTGTATGTACGGGTTGCCTAGCTGCGTAACCTGCATTAGCGCTTTGGCGTAAATATAATCTCCTGTATACATCGCGATCCGGTTGTCCCATTTCGATTTGACGGTCGGTTTGCCGCGCCGGGTTTCGGCATCGTCGATCACATCGTCATGCACGAGCGATGCCGAATGGATCAGCTCCAGCGGAACGGCGATATATTGCAGCTGCTGCAGATCGTAGTTGCCGAACTTGCCGCCGAGCAGCACGAACACCGGCCGCAGCCGCTTCCCCCCCGCCTTCAGCAGATGCAGGGACGTTTCGCTTAGGATGCCGTCATCGCCGTCGATGCTCCGGTACAGCTGCTGCTCGATAAAATCCATATCCTTTTTGAGTGCGCCGAAAATGTCCATAATCTTCATTTCTTCACCCGCGTCAACGAATTGTCACTCCACATCTCTATTTCCACCCGATGGTCAAGCAGGCCCATCTCGTAGGCGTACCTAAAATATAAAGCCAGGCCGGCCCGGCGCTGTTCGCCGAAATCATAACGGATATGGCTGCCGAAATACCGGGTCCAATATTCCGGCGTTCCGCCGATTTCGCGGCAAGCCCGTTCGACGAGCGGCGTCAAATCGCCCAGGCTTTGCCGTTTGCTCGCCTCAAACGCCTCGCATACCGCGGCCAGATATTCGCCGTGTGCTTCTGCAAACGTCTTTTGCACGGCCCACACCGCAAAGGTCATGCCGTAACCGGTCCATTTTTTCCAGACTTCCCCTAAATCGGTCACGATATAACCGTGATCCCGCCAAGAAGCTTCGATGGCATGGTCCCCGATCAGCAAGGCGGCGTCGCTCCTATCCATCATGGCATCGAGCTCGGGTTCGCTGTCCCAATAGGTCGGACGCCCGCCGTAAGCTTTCTCCATAATGATTTTCAGCAGGTTGACCGAGGTCGCCGACGTATTCGTCAGCGCGATCGTTCCGCCCGCAATCTGTTCCGGGGGTTTACGCGAAAACAGCAAAATCGATTTAACCGGGCCGTCCGAGCTGACGGAAAGATCGGGAAGCAGCAAAAACCGCTTCGCACCGTAGCCGTAAGCAAAAGAAGACACCGGGGATATATCCAGCGCGCCGCTCAGCATTTTGCGGTTCAGCGCCGAAGGCACCTCGGTGACCAGACGGCTGCTTTGCGGCAGGCGCGGCACGTCGAAATGATGAAATACGGGCCATACGTTGCTGTATTTGATTTTTCCGATGAGGATGTCGTTATTCTCCCGGTTGCACATGGTCATCCCCCCATCTTTTGAACAAGGCATGCTCAATGCCCAAATTATCCAGCACCTTGCCGACCAAAAATTTAACCAGATCGTCGATCGTTTGCGGTCCGAAATAAAACGCCGGCATCGCCGGGATGATGCGTACGCCCAACCTGGCCAGCTTCAGCATGTTTTCCAAATGGATCGCATGAAGCGGCGTTTCGCGCGGAACGAGCACAAGCGGCCGGCCTTCCTTCAGCATAACGTCCGCGGCCCGGGCCATTAAATTATCGGATGCGCCGCTGGCGATCGACGAGAGCGTCCCCATCGAGCACGGCATCACGATCATGCCGCATGTGAGGAAAGAGCCGCTGGCGATCGACGCGCCGATGTCGGCCACGTTGTGGTACACGAGCTTTCCGGGCAGACGCCCGAACTGCTCCTGCAGCGTTTCCTCCCGGCTGGCAGTATTCCAGCCAAGCTCCTCCTTCAGCACGCGCCAGCCCGCGCCCGACACGACCAGGTGCACCGAAAACTCCATCTCCAGCAGCGTTTCGATCAGCTTGACGCCATATACCGAGCCGCTGGCCCCCGTGATCCCAACGACGATAGCCTTTTGTCTGTCCATCAGTAATGCCGCACCACCAAATCAATCAAAGTAAAGGAAAAGACCACGATGCTCAGCACGCCGTTCATCGTAAAAAAAGCGGTTTGCAGCCGGCTGAGATCGCCCGGGGACACGATATGATGCTCGTAGAACAAAATTAAATAAGCGATGATCATGCCCGCGATATACCACCAGCCGAGATCGGTCATCAGCAGCAGCGCGATAAAGCCGAGCGCCGTGATGATATGGAAGGCCTGGGCGATTTTCAGCGATTTGGCGACGCCGAAGCGAACGGGGATCGAATGCAGCCCTTCCTTGATGTCGAATTCTACGTCCTGGCAAGCGTAAATAACGTCAAAGCCGGCGATCCAAAACGTGATCGTCACGAAAAATACCATGGCCGTCCAATCCACCGTGCCGGTCACGGCCGCCCAGCCGCCGAGCGGCGCCAGCGCGATCGTCAGGCCAAGCACGACATGGCAGAGCCAGGTGAACCGTTTGGTGTAAGAATAAAACACGAGCATAAAGACCGCGATCGGCAGCAGCTTCAAAGCCAGCGGATGCAGCTCCGCGGCGGCCCAGAACAGCAGCGCGAACGAAACGATGACGAAGGCGACCACTTCCCCGATTTTCAAAAGTCCCGCCGGGATGGCCCGGTTTTTCGTGCGCGGGTTTTTGGCGTCGCTGACCCGGTCGATCAGCCGGTTCAGCCCCATCGCCGCGCTCCGGGCCCCGAACATCGCCAGCAGCACCCAGCCGATCTGCGGCCAGGAAGGAAGGTGGTTGTTTATGGTCTGGGATCCGAGCAGCGCGCCCATGAAGGCGAAAGGCAGCGCGAATACCGTATGTTCGAATTTGATCATTTGCAGGAAAATTACGAGTTTTCTAAACATGAGGCGTCTCCTTTGTTCCAAGATGCAAGGCGGCAACCCCGCCGGTTAAAGGATACGCTTCGACCTTCGTTAATCCGGTCTCCCGGAAAATTTGCGCGAGTTCCTCGCGGCCGGGAAATTGCATCAGGGACTCCGGCAGCCATTTGTACTGTTCGTAGCGATTGGCCACCAGCTTGCCCAGCATCGGAAGTACTTTTTGGAAGTAAACATAATAAATGCTCTTAAACGGCTGCCAGGTGGGCTTGGACGCCTCAAGGCAAACGACCATCCCGCCCGGCTTGACGACCCGTTTCATCTCCCGCAGCACCTGGTGCAGGTCGGGCACGTTGCGCAGGCCGAAGCCGATCGTGGCGTAGTCGAACGAATCATCGGCAAACGGCAGCTCCATCGCGTTGCCTTGAACCAGGGTAATCGCCTGCTCCAAACGGCGTTCCTTGATTTTGCGGCGGCCGTATTCCAGCATGTGTTCGCTGAAATCGAGCCCGGTAATCTGCCCGCCGCTCGTCTCGGCCATGCTAATCGTCCAGTCGCAGGTGCCGCAGCACAAATCGATGGCCGTAGCCCCCGGCGGCATGTTCATCTTGGCCATCGTAAATTTGCGCCAGGCCTTATGGCGTCCGAAGCTGATCAAATCGTTCATCATGTCGTATTTGGGCGCGATGTTCTCAAACACTTCGTGTACATACTGTCCCTTCGAGTCGGGCGACATCTGTCTCATGAATAACACCTACCCTTCTTGCGCGGAACGGCGCGCCGGGGACAAAGCGGCGATAAAAGGCTCAAGAATCGCTTTCAGCTCGCTTTGCGCCGTTTCCATCTTGCATTCATGAAGCAGCGCCTGCACCCGGTCCACCGATTGGCGGAGCATGGACATCAGCTGTTCCTTCACGTTGTACTTGACCAGCAGGAGCGACCAATCCCGCTCCCCGACCTTCCGCTCGGCAATCGATTCAAGATCCTCGGCGGTACCGGTCTCCAGGATGCGCAAAAAAGCGTATCCCTGGCGGTTCTGAGGAAGCTCGCCGCTCGATTTCATCTCGTCCAGCATCACTTCGCAGCGGCTTAATTCGGCCAGCAGCAGGCGCCACAAATTTTGCGCCGGCTTGTCCAGCAGATGGGAAAAAGAAAGAAAAAGCCCCATTTTGACATGGACGCATTCTTTCAGGTACTCTTCCGCGGACAGCAGCCTCCTCTTAAGCTTGCTGTACAGTTCGACCTTCAGGCGGTTCACCTCGCAAATCGCCGCGCTCATGGAGGACACCATGCCGATTTCTCCGGCCTGGGCCAGCAGGTCGTAAAACACTCCGCTGAAATAATCGCCCGCCAGCACCTTGAGCTGGCGCGAACGCATGGCGGTGGTTTCCCTCCCCGAGCGTTCCTCCACATCGATCAGATCGTGCGTATCCATGCCGAGCTGAACGAGAAAAGCAGCCAGCGCGCAGGTTTCGGCCGCATCCGCCGCCCGGCTCTGCCGGTCGTTTAAAAAGGCATAAAGCAAACGAACACGGGGCACCGGAAAATCCGGAAGCGCCGTGTGGGCTGAGATCATGTCATAGGAGACATATTTTTTTGCCAATTCTGTTATGCGATAAGGTTTCATCCTTTGCCTCCGTCCGAGCCGCTTGTTCTTACCACGTTTCAAATTAAAAATAGGTCGTAATCTTGTATATTATATCACATGTTAATTCCCTGCGCACAGAGGTTGGACGCGCAGGATCCCGCCAACCGGCCGGGCGGCAATCGCGGCGGGAGCAAGCCTCCGGCGACGGCGGCGGCCGGTTAACGGCCCGCCGGTGCGCGAAGAAAACGCGACATCCACAGCTGCGTTTCAGTCACCCTTAGCCGCTGCCTCAGCGCCTCGGACAGCTGACGGTCGCCCGTTTGCCGCAGCTCCGCCAAATCGGTTGTCCGCCAATCGCTGCGGCGGACATCGGCGGCGAGCAGCAAATATTTCGTGCCGAGCCAACGGTCCTCGGCAAACAGCCGCAGCAGCAGTTGATCGACGTTGCTCGTCCGTTCGAACGAAAACGCAAGCATTTCCGCCATCCCTTGATAAATGCGGTCGGCGCTGAAATCCTCCTCGGTGACTTTAAGGTCCACGGACAAAATGCCTCCGGTCAAATCCACCTTGCCGATCGGCACCGGAAGATCCAGCGAGGAGAGACCGTCCACCAAGTTGTCGTTTGTTAATTCGGCCGGCTTCTGCCCCGCGAACACGGCGGCCGTATGCGGCGGCGTTCCGCTTCGTTCGCCGAGCCACGAGACGAAAGCCAGCGCCGCCGCACAGCCGAGCGTCAGCAGAGCCGTTTTTATGAGCGGTGTATACTTCATGGGGCATCCCCCTTTGATATGCTCGGCCATTCGGCGCGAGGTTATCCGAGTACTCCTATACCCCATTGTACATAGAAAAAAAGCAGGCTATGCCTGCCGAAAGAAAATTCACTCTTCCGTATCGATCGTACCGTATTTCGTGTAAACGACAGCCTTGCCGCGAATCTTCACCGCGGAGGTGTGGTCCGTGAACTGGGCGATCAGCACTTCGCCCTTATCCAGTTTCTCGGTATGATGAAAACGGGTATCTTTGCCCCGGGTCAGCCCGATGACGGTAACTCCCTGCTCCTTGGCTTTAATCACCCAATAATCCCCGCTGGCCGCGCCATATTCATTTCCGCCTGCTTGCTGATGGTTATCCATATTTGCCGCGCCTCTCCCTTCAACTTATCTTTGTGCCATGCTTTGGTTCACGCGAAAAGAAAAAGCCGTGAACGAGAAGCCCACGGTCTTTTTGTGCACGGAAGATATGTAGAAATCTTTATTTAATTCCGTCTTTGAGCGCTTTGCCCGGCTTGAACGCAGGGATTTTGCTCGCAGGGATTTCGATTTCCTCTCCGGTTTGCGGGTTGCGGCCTTTGCGCGCGGAACGCTCGCGGACTTCAAAGTTGCCGAAGCCTACCAGTTGAACTTTGTCACCGTTCTGAAGCGCCGTAGAAATCGCTTCGAAAACAGCATCCACCGCTTTCGTCGCATCTTTTTTGGACAACTCCGTGCTTTCTGCTACTTGAGAAATCAAATCGGATTTGTTCATGTTGATTCACCTCCCACTGTAGGAAAATAATACCTCTTGCTATTTGTGTTTCCGTTTTACCGCAGAATATACGTAATTTTCGTATCCTATGCGTACAAATCCCCTAAAAAATACCGAAATGGCACGTTCCCAGGGGCTTCGGAACAAATTTATAGTAATACAGCCCATATATAATTTCAAGTGATTTCATAGCCGCGGGCCAACTTTTTCCGTGAACCTCCGGTACACGCCCCGTTTCCGCGCAAGCAAGACGCCTCTAAAGCATCGCCGATTAAGCGATCGGGCTTTTAGAGGCGTCTTTGGAACAAAGGTCATTTTCCAAGCCACATATGTTCCATCTGTTCAAGCGATCTGCCTTTGGTTTCGGGAACCTTGCGCCATATAAAAACTACAACGAAAAGCGAGATGACTCCGAATGTCCAGAAGGTATTGGACGGACCGGCCGAACTCAGCAGCGGAGGGAATAACTGGGATACCAGATAGTCGCCGGCCCACAATGCCATCGAAGCGATGGCGACCGCTTTGCCGCGAACGCGGTTGGGAAAAATCTCCGAAATCATTACCCATACGATCGGTCCGAGCGATATGGCATAGGCGGCCACGTAGATCAAAATCATGATCAGCACCAGCGGTCCGGCGGTCAAATCCATTTTAAAAGCGGCTCCGATAACGGCCAAACAAATAGTCATTAAGGAGGTGCCGATCATCAGCAAAACTTTTCGCCCCGCTTTGTCGATCAGCCATACGGAGACGATGGTAAACAACACATTGATCAATCCGATCCAGATGGTCTGGGTCAAAGAGGCGTCCGTACCGAGACCCATTCCTTTAAAAATAACCGGCGCGTAATACAAAATGGCGTTGATGCCGGTAATATGCTGTATAATGGCAAGCATAACACCGATGAACAGAGCAACCCGAATGCCGGGAGCGAACAATTGTTTGAATGAATCGCTCTCGTTTTGAAACGATTCCTTGATTTCAAGCACTTCCTGTTTAGCGGCTTCTTCACCGTGAATTTTCAGCAGTATCGGCAGCGCTTCATACGGCCGATTCTGTTTAATAAGCCATCTTGGACTTTCCGGTATAAAAAACATCAAGATCATAAAGACCAGCCCGGGAACGGCTCCCGCGCCGAACATCCAGCGCCAGGCCGTCGAGACGCCCCAGGCTTCATCCCCCATGCTGACGATCCACGAATTTTGAAAATAAACCAGGAAAATGCCCGTTACGATCGCAAGTTGATTTAAAGCAACCAGACGGCCCCGGTATTTGGCGGGAGCGATCTCCGCGTTGTACACCGGACAAATGGTCGAAGTGATCCCGATCCCAACGCCGCCGATCATGCGAAAGATAACATACCCGGTGAATGTGTCTTGAAGCGCCGAGCAAATCGAGCCGACGATGAACAAAAATCCGGCGGCCAGCAATACCTTTTTTCTGCCGATCCTTTCGCTCATGTAGCCGGATAAAGCCGCCCCCGTGACACTCCCGACAATCAGACTTGACACCGCCCAGCCAACCTGAAATTCGTTCAGCGAAAAACGCTGCTGCAGGAAGTCGATTGCCCCTGAAACAACCGCGATATCAAAACCGAACAGGATACCTCCGAGCGCGGCTACGATGGATACCAGCGTAACAAAAAGCATACTCTGTTTTTCCCCTTGAAGCGCTTTCCGTTTAGCGCTTTCAGACTTAATGGCTACTGCCATCTTATCATCTCCCCTCCGGATTTCTAAACCTATCGTCGTTCTTCGAGGAGAAGTATAGCATGCGCTGAGGGCAGGAAGGCCGGTTATCGTCTGCACTAAACAGACCTTTTCATGCACGATTTTGGCTTCGGCTCCCGAATTGGAGACGTGTGGGCTAAACCTAGCATTACTTTCACACTCGAGCTTAAAAAAATCCATGCCGATGGCCGGCATGGACGAATCAGTCTATTCTTTTTGGCCTTTGAACTCGGTAGGCGGGACGCCCATGATCTTCTTAAACACGCGGCTAAAATAGTTCGGGTCCTTATACCCCACTTCAAAGCTGACTTCCTTAAGGGTAAGATTGCCGGCTTTAATCAGAGAAATGGCCTTGTCAATGCGCAGCCGGGTTACGAAGTCGATGAACGTTTCCCCGTATTCCTGCTTAAAAATTTTGCTGAAGTAGTGAGCATTCAAATGGACGTAATCAGCCACTTCTTCCAGCGAAAGATCATCGGTGAACCGTTCCTCGATATACAATTTCGCCCTGGCCAGCACGGACAGCGTTTGGACCTCCCGCTGTTCACGCAACCGTTGCAGCGCCGACATGACGTAGGTCTGCTGCTGGAATCCTTTCGCCGCTTCTACGGCAAGCAAAGAAGCGTTTCCGGCCTCTGACGGCTTCAGTTCGTCAAAGCGGCAATAACCCTCGCCTTGCTTGTGCAGGGTGGAGGCAAAAACGGCTTCGAAATAGGACTTGCGGAACCCTTCCTCGCCGCTATGCAGCGATCCGATGCCAATGGCCGTCTGTATGCCAAGCTGCTGCCGGGCCAGATCGTGGAGCTGGCGGACAAGGCATTCGACCAACTGCCGCCAGCCGTTGTCTCCGGTGGCGGGCGGCTTTCGCAAAAAAACGGCTATATGATGGTCGATCAAGGAGCTGACAAGGGAATCCGGGCCGTGCGTTTTTACATAACTTCGGAAATGATCGTAAATTTTCTTTTTGTCCTGCTCGTCCGTATATCCGTCAAAGGCGGCAACGAGGGCGCTCCCCCGATCAAGGGGAAAGTCCAGCCATTCCGACAGCTGGGAAGCGCTGGAATCCACCGTCTGGTCGACCATAAGCATTAAAGCCAGCTCGTTTTCCGCGAGCGGCATCAGCTGAGAAATTTTGTGCCTAAGCTCCAATTCTTCTTTGCGTCCCCGCTTCTCGCGCTCAATTTCATCAATCAGCCTTTTTAGCGTACCGACAACCATTTCCCGCTTGGCCGGCTTCAGGATATATTCTTTTACGCCTAAAGAGAGCGCCTCCCGGGCATAGGCAAAATAGTCATAAGCGGTGACGAGCACGAATCGGGTATCGGGAAGCCGCTCCTTTAATTCGCGAAGCGCTTCAAGCCCGCCGATTCCCGGCATGTTGATGTCCAGCATGGCAATATGGGGCCGATGCTCTTCCGCGCATTCGATCGCCATACGGCCGTTGCCGGCATGCATAAACCGGAATACCCCCGGCATGGCCCGTTCCACGGTCAATTCCAGCCCCTCCCTTTCCAAAGCCTCGTCATCCGCGATCAACAACCGATACATCCGTCCGCTCACTCTCCTTCCTGGCTGGAATTCGTATTGTTATAGCCGTGCCTTGTCCGTTGCTGCTGCCGATTTCAACCATTCCTTCCTTTCCGTAGAACAACTGCAGCCGCTTAAACACGTTTCGCATTCCCAGTCCTGTTGAACCGCCGCTTTCGGCTCCGCCTTCGAGACGGAGCGCGGACAGACGGGTTTCCTCCGGCATGCCCTTTCCGTTGTCCGAAATTTCAATCTGCACATCCGTACCCGTTCTCGACAACGTCAACGCGATTACGGCTCCGTCTTCCATATCCTTCACACCGTGAAGAAAAGCGTTCTCAACGAGCGGCTGGATCGTCAGGGCCGGAATCTGCTGATGGAGGACGGAAGCCTCAATGTGAAGATCAAAGCGAATTCTGTCCCGGAAGCGGGCCTGCTGGATGGTTACGTATTCGCGGATATGATCCAGCTCTTCCTGGAGAGTGACGGGCTTGTCCAGCTTTTGCAGGCTGTACCGAAGCAGATTGGACAGCGAAACGATCAGGTCGCTGGTCTCCTCCGCCCCTTCCAGAATCGCCATTTGCGAGAGCACATTTAAGGTATTGAACAAAAAATGCGGATTAATTTGATTTTGCAGGGCCCTAAGCTCCAATTCCTTCACGAGCCGCCGCATTTCCAGGCTCTGTTTGTCCTTCTCGATGAGGATGCTCAAATCGGCGGACATTTGCGAAATGGCCTCCGACAATACGCCAAGTTCATCGTCCCGCCGCGGCTGGGGCCCGATATTCAGGTCGCCCGTGGCGATCCGTTTCGCCAGCCCGACAAGCCGGCCGACAGGGCCGGTAATGCTGCGCGAGACCCAGATTGCAAGCAATACCCCCAGCAGCGCGTTCATGCCGAACAACGCCGCTCCAAGTCCGTTCATTCGCGCATTCTGATCGCGGATGTTCTCGATGATCGGCCGGTAATAAGCCAGTTCGGCGTCGATCAGCCGCTGTCCCTCCTCATGGATGTAGCTTACGGTTTTCTCCGCTTCAATATAATGTTCAAAAGCCGATCCGGGATCCTGCGCATTCGCATCCAAAACGGCGGCTTGTTTCTGTTCCAGAAATGTGGCCAGCAAGTTCATGTAGTCCTCCTCGGAGAAAGAAGAATCCGCCGTGCCGGAGACTTCCCGGATTTTGCCTTGCAGCTGCATCAATTGGCGTTCTGCCGGGCCTTGCACGGCCTTATCGTCGCTTGGATTAAGCAGATAAGCGTACAGGAGCTTTAAGCTGCTCTCCGCCGCTTCGGAGGTTTGCTCGATGAGCAGAATGCGGCCAAGCATTTCATCGTAGCTCTGTTGTACGACCTTTCCGCTTTGAAAAACAAAATAAGCGATGAAATTGGCGAACACTACCAGGAGGGGGATGAACAGCAGCAGCTTTGTTCTAATCGTCATCGGCCGCCATCTCCGGACGTTTTGTCGGAAGAGTCCGCATGTATTTCATAAACCCTGGTGTATGTTATTTCCTGGGGATCGTTCCCCTTTAAATAATCATTCAGCAGTTTTATGGCCATGGCCCCCATTTCCACGGGCTGTTGAACAATCGTCAGCTCGATTTTGTTATCCCTGACGGCTTCCAGCGTTTCGGCCATATCGTCAAAAGCGAATATATGCAGACTCCTCGAGCCAATCCGCTCCGAGGCTTCCAGAATGCCAGGGCCGTCCAGCGCACTGAATCCAACCACGTAGCGGATCTCCGGATACCGGGCGAGCATGTTCTGAGCTTGCTGGGCTGCCTGAAGCCGCGAAATGTCCGAGGAGCGGATCTCCACAATGCGGAGCCCGGGATAACGGCCGATCACGGAACGAAAGCCGGCCAGCCTGAGCCGCTGGTTCTCGACCCGCTCGTTGCTGATCACAACTCCAATGTCGCCGCGCTCCCCGGAAGCCTTCGCCACCAGCTCGCCCATCCGCTTTCCGGCCCCCTCGTTATCCGTTCCGACGTAAGCCAGTCTTTGGGAATCCGGCTCATCCGTATCGATCGTGATGACGGGGATGCCAAGTCCGGCCGCTTTGTCGATTAATCGGCGGTACTCCGGATCATTGATGCCTTGAACCAGAATGGCATCCGCCCTGGCGGCGATCGCTTTATCCAGCAGCTTGATCTGCTCGGACGGATTGATGCGGCCCGGCCCGATATAATCGAGCCGCATCCCGTACTGTTCCGCTTCCTTTCGGGCTCCTTGTTCGATGGACCGCCAGAAAAAATTGTCCAATTCCTGCGATATCAAGACCACTTTTGTTCCGGAACCGCCGTCTGTTGGCGAAACCGTCTTCAATTGCTCGGCAAATTGGTGAATTTGAAGAGAAGACAGAGTAAATTGTAACAGCAGCCAGGCGAATGGCAGGAAGACAGGGATAAGGATCAAAGTCCATTTACGGTTTGACATGTCTTGCTCCTTTGGAAACTATTAACTTGGATCATTATGTAAGTTTAATATATAAACACCTGCCGCGATATAAGAAAAACGTCTAACCAATCGCAAATCATACAACTAACTTTATATCCATTTACCCAACCATTCGCTTAACTGCATTTCGTACAACTACTTCTTCGTGTCTTTGCCTCTTCTTCGAAAGATAGCGGAATAACTGCAGGTTTTACACTTCATCAAGCGCTGTGGCAGCATTTCCGGATAAGCTGCTGTATGTTTTGCAACTAATCCATTCAACAAGGGACCAAGAAAGCTGGAGTAAAGAGCAGGCCCGCTCGGGTAGGACAAATCGCTTTCCTACAACGGCTCGTTCTGATCCGCGAAGTCGATAGCCGCTTTGCCCAGATCGAACCTGGACGCAACAAAACAACCGCACGCGGCCAAAGATCAGCACGCGCACGGTCATTGAGGAGGCAATTATAGCTACAAAATGATGGCGATGAGGCCGCCGGAACCTTCGTTGATGATCCGCCCCAGCGTTTCCTGCAGCTTGTAGCGGGCATTGTCCGGCATCATGGCGATTTTGCCCTGGATGCCTTCGCGTACGATCGAGTGCAGCGAGCGCCCGAAAATGTCCGATTCCCAAATTTTGATCGGGTCGTTTTCGAAGTCCTGCATCAGGTAGCGGACCAGTTCCTCGCTTTGCTTTTCGGTGCCGATAATCGGGGCGAATTCCGATTCGACATCGACGCGGATCATATGAATCGACGGAGCCGTCGCTTTCAGTCTGACCCCGAATCTGGAGCCCTGGCGGATCAATTCCGGCTCGTCGAGCATCATTTCGGCCAACGACGGAGCGGCGATGCCGTAGCCGGTCGTTTTGACCATCTCCAGCGCTTCGGCAAACCGGTCATATTCCCGTTTGGCATGCGTAAATTCCTGCATCAGCTGCAGCAGATGGTCTTTGCCGCGGATTTCCACGCCGACCACTTCCACCAGGATGCGGTCGTACAGATCGTCCGGGGCGTACAGATCGATTTCCGCGACACCCTGCCCCATGTTCAGGCCGCTGAGGCCGGCCCGTTCGATGAAATCGTATTCCATGAAGTTTCCGACGACGCGGTCGACATCCCGCAGCCGGCGGATGTCCTTCACCGTATCGCGGACGGAGTTTTCATAATTGCTGCGCAGCCAGTGATTTTCGTTCAGCACCATAACCCAGCTGGGCAGATTGACGTTGACTTCGTGAACCGGGAACTCGTACAGCACTTCGCGAAGCACGCCGGTCACGTCTTCTTCGGTCATCGTCGCCGCGCTGAGCGCGATGACGGGGATATCGTATTTCGCCGCCAGCTCTCCCCGCAGCTGCTGCGCTTCTTCGCTGTTCGGGCGCGTCGAGTTGATGACGAGCACAAAAGGTTTGCCTACCTCTTTCAATTCGGCAACGACCCGTTCCTCCGATTCGACGTAGGAATAGCGCGGAATATCGGCGATCGTCCCATCCGTCGTAACGACAACCCCCAGCGTGGAGTGCTCCTGAATTACTTTGCGAGTTCCGATTTCCGCCGCTTCCTGGAACGGGATCGGATCTTCGAACCATGGCGTGGAGATCATTCTCGGCCCGTTCTCATCCTCGTAGCCTTTTGCGCCTTCCACGGCGTATCCGACGCAATCGACGAGCCTTACGTTGACCTCCAAACCTTCCGCCACTTTGATCTGAACCGCATTGTTCGGCACGAACTTCGGTTCGGTCGTCATGATCGTTTTTCCGGCGGCGCTTTGCGGAAGTTCATCCACGGCGCGAACCCGGTCCGCTTCATTCGCGATGTTCGGAAGCACGACGGTTTCCATAAAACGTTTGATGAACGTCGATTTTCCGGTGCGGACGGCTCCAACGACGCCCAGATAAATATCGCCCCCGGTTCGTTCGGCAATGTCCTTAAAAATGTCCACTTTCTCCAATACCAATGATATCCCCTCCTCAAATTTCGCCGAAGGAAAAATGCTCCCCGAGCATCCGCTTCGTTGATTTACCAATATTTCGGGCTTCACTGTTACGGCAGGAGCGGCAGCTCCTCTTGCCCATGTCCGCCGCCGTAAACCAAGGCTTGGATCGAAGCTGAACGAAGCGGCGTAAACTCGTACCTGCATTTGGACTAGTAACAGCATATGTACCAGATGCGGAAATATGACGGCATTAACCGTCCAAGCCCATTTTTTTTGCTTTAAGAGGTAGTTCAAAAAGTCATCTTTTGATCACGAAGCTTTTTGAACTGGCAATTTATCGTCCGATTCGCGCCGAACAAGACGGGCATTTATCCGCCATGCTCCATTTGTATGATTCTATTGAAAAAAGTATGACTGTATAAGCTGCCTAGCAAAAAAGGCCGTCCGGAAAATATTCCGAAGCGGCCTTGCCATCCATCGCCTCACCTGGCCCGCGGCCCGTCAATCCGCCTCGACTACCGGGACCGGCGCCCCGTCGATAAACCGGTAGGGCAGCGACTTGACCGGCACAAAATACGAATTGCCGGTTAATATCGTTCTTAAGTCCTCGCCTTGCTTTGGAGCCGCCTGGGTCTTGTCGATGATTTGCATCATGTCAAAGGCATAGTCCACATATACCGTGCCCTGGGAGTCCATAATGTAGGACAACGTTTCGCCGGAGTATACACTGACCGGTTCATCGTTCTCGGCCCCGATGAGCGAAAGATCGACCGTATACAGCCCCGGATACGTCTCCCCCGCCTCCTCTCCCGGCAGCCGGCCGCCGTGGGAGGAACGGTAAGCGGTTACGCTCCGCTGGACATCGTTGACCTTTTGCACGGTAGGGAGATCCAGCACTTTTACCGCAGGGTCCACCTCTTCATTGATAACGAGAAAATAGACGCTGCCCCCTTTTTCAAAGGCGGCCGACGGAATTTCGTCGAGATATCCCAGCCGCTTCAGGCGGTCCAGGTCGATCCGGTACTTCTCGTACCGCGGCGTCTCCTCCCCGGCGGTGATGATCGGGAGAATCCCCTCCCGCTCCTGAAAACGGTCCAGCGCCCGCTGGACGCGGTCGACGCTATCCATATAGGAAACCGGTCCGGCCTGCTGCTCTCCACGATACATACATCCTGACAGGAGCGTTATGAGGGCGAGCAGCAGCATGCCCAAACCGATTTGCCGCGCCATGGTTTCTTCGAATCTACGGATATTTCGATTTCCCGGCATTGTTCGCTTCCATCCTTTTCATTTCTTTCTTCCGGTTCCCCGATCGGGGCTGTGGCATTATTACCACAATCTGTCGTCTTCCTGCTGTTCCAGCAGTTTCTTGCGTACGGCCGCCTTTAACGGGTCCTCCGGGA
Source organism: Paenibacillus macerans (assembly GCF_900454495.1). NCBI lineage: Bacteria > Bacillati > Bacillota > Bacilli > Caryophanales > Paenibacillaceae > Paenibacillus > Paenibacillus macerans. Next base: position 534,629 of record NZ_UGSI01000001.1, on the reverse strand, counting down.
GATGGATTTCGGCATTTCCGATCACTTTGGCCTGACAGGCGAGCCGGATGCCTTCCTCCGCCAGCGCGCCAAGCTTGCGCGCTTCCGCCGCGGAGAGCGGGGATAACGCGCTCCCGCCTCCCTTCTCCACCCGGACCTTGCACAGCAGACAGGCGGCTTGGCCGCCGCAGCGGGTCGCGATATGGAGCCTGGCCTCCCGGGCCGCCCTCAACACGTTTGTTCCCTGCCGTACCTTCACCTTTTTGCCCTGCGGCCAAAACATGACCTGAACCTCCACCGGCGCACCTCCTTATGCTTGTCCGCCGCCGTATTCGCCCCACGGCCCGGACAGCAGCGGGCGATCCAGCACCTCGGCCATTTTTCCGACGATACCGGCCGTCCATTGATTTCTCCGCAGCAGTTCGCGAAGCAGCGGCAAGTGGCGGTCAGCCTCGCCGCGGATAACTTCGGCAATCGCCAAATACCGGTCCGGCCGCGCGCGCAGCACGTTAAAAACAAACTCATGGGCGAGCGGCATCAAGCGAAGCTCCGCCTCGCCCAAACGGACAAGGGGAGCGTTCTCGTCCAGAATCCCCGCGATTTCGGTCCGGTAATATGCGCTGTCCGTTTTCACCTCAAATCCGCCGACCAGTTCAACCGTCACGCCGTCAAGCCGGTAATGGCTAAGCAGCGACGCGTACGAGCCGGTCCGGTCTTGCCTGGGGATATCGGTAGCATACTCGCTCATTCGCTCATGCACAAGCCGCGCGTCCCCTTCATCGGCATACACGTCGATATCCCTGGGCCGCGTATCGAGCCGGACGCCCTGCAGCCACAAGCCGCAGCTGCCCCCGAGCAGCCACTTGGCCTCGGCCCCCGCGCACAGCCCGGCCATTTGCCCGATGGCCGCGGTTAGTCCCGGAAATGCATAGCTCCGATTTCCATTCATGTTAACTCCCTCTTCTCTTTCCTGCCAAGAATTTCACGCTGCTTCCTAACGAAATTTATGTGATGGAAACGAGGCCGGTCAGAAAGCCCGCCAGCATGATGACAAAAGCCAGCAACGAAAGGATTCCCTTAACGATGCCTTTCGTTTTCGCCCGTGCAAACGTAATCAAAAACACGGATAATCCCATAATCAAAACGGCTGCGATCGATAGCCACATTTTCGTCATTGCATCCATCGGTTTGATTCTCCCATTTCGTTTGGATTGATATGATCCATATTATAGCATCTCGCCGCTTTATAGGCTACGCGCCGAAGGGACTTAAGAAAAACGTCTACCGACGTACTTGCAAAAATGACGGATGAAAACCTAAATTTCTATATTCTTAAAAAAACGCCCTGCAGCTTTCACGCCGCAGAGCCGATGTTTGGGGGATGGCCCCGTATCATTATTTTTTCATCATCATTTTCATCATGGCTTCCATATTGGCCGGGTTCATGCCGCTCTTTTTCACGGCGTTGACGATTTCCGACACGGTGCTTTCCGAAACGGGGATTTTGGCCATCGCGGACACCTGCTTGATCAGCTTCCGCAGCTCCGCTTCGTTTTGCATCGTTGACGGTTTAACCGTGCTGGCCAGTTTTCTTACCGAGCTTTCCGTAATATTTTTGCCCGTTTTTTTGTTGATGGTGTTCAGGGCTTCCTTGGATATTTTGCTCATGCATTCGCCTCCTCCGCTGTCCTCTTCACCAATGTATGAGGAGGCTTGCGTAAAGGTGAAGCTGTCTATGCAAAACGGGCTCTAGGAATGCCACTGCTCCCAGGTCTCCAGCGACATGACCTCCATTTCGGTCTTCCGGTCGCGCCCCATCAGCGCTTCCACCGCCGTCCGCGGGTCCAGCCCTTCGAACAAGACGTGATGCAGCTGCGCGGCGATCGGCATCTGCACCTGGTATTTCTGCGAAATGGCATGGGCCGCTTTCGTCGTGCGGATCCCTTCAACCACCATGCCCATCGAACTCAGCACTTCCGGGAGCGGCTTGCCCTGTCCGAGCATATATCCGGCCCGCCAATTGCGGCTGTGCCGGCTCGTCGCCGTCACGACCAGGTCGCCGATGCCGGCCAGTCCGGCGAACGTCAGCGGATTGGCGCCCATTTCCACACCGATCCGGGTGATTTCCGCAAGCCCGCGGGTCAGCAGCGCCGCTTTGGCGTTGTCTCCAAAGCCAAGCCCGTCGGACATCCCGGCCCCAAGCGCGATGATGTTCTTCAGCGCTCCGGCCAGTTCGACCCCGACCATATCGCGGTTCGTATAGACGCGGAAATACGAATTCATAAACAAGTCTTGGGCCAAATCGGCTTGTTCCTCCACCAGCGAAGCGACCACCACCGTGGTCGGGCTGCGCTTGACGACCTCCTCCGCATGGCTCGGTCCGGACAACACGACGATCCGGCCCTCCTCGCAGCCAAGCTCTTCCGAGATGACCGTCGACATGCGCTTGAGGCTTTCGATTTCAAAGCCTTTGGTGGCATGGACTATCAGCATATCCTCGCGCCAATACGGTTTAAGCGAGCGGGCCACCTCGCGCACGGCGGAGGAAGGGGCGACCATGACCACCGCTTTGGCCCCGTTGACGGCGGTTTCCAAATCCGTGGTGGCCTTCAGGTTGCCCGGCAACGCCACCCCCGGCAAAAAACGCTCATTGCGGTGCAAGACGTTGATCTCTTCCTTTTGCGCTTCATTTCGCGTCCATAGGGACACTTCCATATTTTTGTCGGCGAGCACGCTGGCTAGTGCCGTCCCCCAACTGCCCGCCACCAGCACGGCGGCTTTCTCAGACAACTCGTTTTCCTCCTTTGGAACCCAGCTTGTTTTCCTTTCCTTGAACGATTTTGACGATATTCGTGCGATGTCTCCAGAAGGCGAACACGCCAATGATCAGACTCGTCCAAAAATAGGGGCCGAATTCGCCGGAAACCGCAAGAAAAATCGGCGTCAAAAACACGAAGATCAAGGAACCTAAGGATACGTAACGGGTAAACACAATCGAGAGAATAGCGATGATGCCGGCGTACAAGGCCGGGAAGAAAAAGAGAGTGGCCATCACGCCGATCGTGGTGGCGATCCCTTTTCCCCCGCGAAAGCGAAAATACAGCGGCCAATTGTGGCCGATGATCGCCGCAATACCGCAAAGCGCCGCCGTCCACGCGTCGCCGCCTCCCAGCCAGCGTCCGAGCCATACGGCGGCGATCCCTTTTAATACGTCAAGCGCAAGCACCAAAATCGCCGGACCCTTGCCGAGCACGCGCAGCGTATTGGTCGCTCCGGCGTTGCCGCTGCCGTGCTGGCGGATGTCGATCCCTTTCAAGAGCTTCGACAGGACCACGCTGAAGCTGACCGAGCCCAGCAAATAACAAACAACTACTGATACGATGGGTAAAATCACCTTACTCTCCCCTAACCTTCATCAGACTTGCGCCGCGTAAACAGCCGGATCGGCGTTCCTTCAAAATCGAATGCCGCCCGGATTTTGTTCTCCAAATACCGTTCGTAGGAGAAATGCATCAGCTCCGGATCGTTCACGAACACCACGACTGTCGGCGGCTTCACGGCTACCTGGGTCACGTAGTTGATACGCAAACGGCGTCCTTTGTCCGTCGGCGGCGGATTGATCGCGATGGCATCGGAAACGACGTCGTTGAGCAAATGCGTCTGCACCCGTTTAGCGTGCTGGTCGGCGACATGCTGCACGACCGGCAGCAGCTTGTGCAGGCGCTGCTTCGTTTTGGCCGACAGGAATACGACCGGCGCGTAGGTCATGAACAGGAAATGGTCGCGGATTTTTTGCTCGAACTGGTGCATCGTTTTATCATCCTTTTCGACCGCATCCCATTTGTTGACGACGAAGACGGAAGCTTTGCCTGCTTCATAGGCGTAACCGGCGATATGCTTATCCTGCTCGATGATGCCCTCCTCGCCGTTGATCACCACCAACACCACGTCCGCGCGTTCAATCGCTTTCATCGCGCGCATGACGCTGTATTTTTCGGTCGTTTCATAAACCTTGCCGCGCTTGCGCATCCCGGCCGTATCGATCAGGACATAACGCTGACCATCCTTCTCGAAGGGGGTATCGATCGCATCGCGCGTCGTACCGGCAATGTCGCTGACAATCACCCGTTCTTCTCCCAAAATGGCGTTCACCAGTGAAGATTTTCCGACGTTGGGCCGGCCGATGAGAGCTACGCGAATGACATCTTCGTCGTATTCGTCCTCCGTCTCTTCCGGAAGATTGTCCGTAATCGCGTCGAGCAAATCGCCGATGCCTGTTCCATGGCTGCCGGAGACGCCGATCGGTTCGCCGAAGCCCAAATTGTAAAATTCGTAGATGTTCTCCATCCGCCCGATATTGTCCACCTTGTTGACGGCCACGATGATCGGTTTGCCGGAGCGGTACAGCAAGGCCGCCACCTCTTCGTCCGAAGAAGTAACCCCCGTTTTGCCATCGCACATAAAGACGATGACGTCCGCTTCTTCGATGGCAAGCTCCGCCTGCATCCGGATCGACTTCAAAATCGGTTCTTCGTCATCCAGCTCAATACCGCCCGTATCGATGATGCTGAAGGGCTTGCCGTTCCATTCCGAAACCCCGTATATCCGGTCGCGCGTAATTCCCGGCTTATCTTCTACAATGGCGAGGCGGTCGCCGATAATGCGGTTGAAAATGGTAGACTTCCCCACGTTCGGCCTCCCGACAATAGCCACTACGGGTCTTGCCATAGACATTCCTCCTAGGTTTGTAAGCGTTCCATCTTATATGATTAAAATCACCTTGTTTCGTCGCAATACACGTATTTCATCATAGCAAAAAAAACATAAAATGGCTAACACGCCCTTAAGTCCCCGGCCCCAAGGCCGGCAAACAAAATCGGCGAACCCGCTTCTTCAGGGTCCGCCGATGATCGAGCCTGCTACACCATTTTATTTCAATTTGCTCAGTTTGTCGCCAAAGCGCTCTCCGAGCGTAATGCTAAGGCCTTGGTTGCTCAGCGAAACATTCGGGTTATCGCCCAAATCTTCTTTTCTCACGCCGCTGCCTTTGGACGGTTTTTCGCTTCTCGGAGCTGGAGCCGGAGCTTCTTCGGTTTCCTTGATGCTGAGGCTAACCCGTTTTTCGGCCGGATTGACGTCAAGCACTTTGACTTGCACCGTTTGGCCTTCCTTCAGCACTTCATGCGGGGTACCGATATGTTTATGCGAAATTTGAGAGATATGAACGAGTCCTTCCACGCCCGGCGCGATTTCCACAAACGCGCCAAAATTGACGAGGCGTTTCACTTCGCCGCTCACGATATCGCCGGTATGGAACTTCTCGGCTGCCGTATCCCAAGGACCTGGAAGAGCGGCTTTGATGCTGAGGCTGATTTTGCCCTTTTCCGGGTCGACTTTCAGCACCTTCACTTTGACCTTCTCGCCTTCGCTCAGAACGTCCGCCGGTTTGTCGACATGGCTCCAGGCGATTTCGGACACGTGGACCAGGCCGTCTACGCCGCCTACGTCAACAAACGCGCCGAATTGCGTCAAACGCTGAACCGTGCCTTCCAGCACTTGCCCTTCCTGCAGTTCGCTCATGACCTTTTGTTTGTTGGCTTCGAATTCCTCGTCGAGCACGTCTTTTTGGGAAAGGATGACCTTGTTGTTCTCGCGGTCCAGTTCCTTCACCTTAACGCGCAGCGTACGGCCTTTGTAGTCGCTGAAGTCTTCCACGAAGTGACGCTCCACCATCGATGCCGGAATGAAGCCGCGGACTCCTACGTCAGCCACAATACCGCCTTTGACAACATCGGCCACCGTAACTTCGAACGTCTCTTGGCTGGCGAATTTCTTCTCCAGGTCTTCCCAAGCGTTTTCGCTGTCGATCGCGCGTTTGGAAAGCACGAGGCGTTCTTTCTCGTCGTCGATGCTCACGACTTTGGTTTCGACTTCTTGGCCGACTTGAACGGCGTCCGCCGCATTGTCCAAGTGTACGGAGGACAATTCGCGGATAGGAATAACACCGTCATATTTATATCCAATGCTTACGTAAGCTTGGTTATCCTCGATTTTGACGATCGTCCCTTTGACGGTGTCCCCCTTTTTCAAGGAAACGATTTGTTCCATTTCGTCCTGGCTTGCCACTTCCGCAGCTTCCTGAACATTTTTTGTTTCTTCCGACATGTCAATAACCTCCTCAATTCAAAAACCCATTTATTTAAACCCGCATGAAGCGAAGTTCAAAACATTTCTAAAATATAGCTTCCCAAAAGTTCCCCGCCTTCATGCATTGCTCCGGCAGGGCCGGTCATTCTCACAGATTTTTGAGCGCTGCGATGGCCGCCATAATTCTCTCCGTGGCTTGCTCGGCCGCATCCGGAACATCCTTCTCCTTAAATTCGGACAAGTCGACGGGCGGACCATACGCCACCTTCAATTTGCGAAACAATTTATAATCGCCTACGATAGCTACCGGAATCACGACCGCATCGCTGCGAAGAGCGAACGTGGCCGCACCTTTCTTGCCGATCCCGCCGCCTTCCCCGTTTTTGACGCGGCGGCCTTCGGGGAAGATCCCCATCACATGCCCCGAACGGAGCAGCGTTAACGCCGTTTTGATCGACTCCTTGCTCACGCCTCCCCTTTTGACGGGAAAAGCGCCAAGTTTTGTAATCAGCCAACCGAAGCCAAATATCCGGAACAGTTCCTGTTTGGCCATAAAATGCACCTTGCGTTTCAGCATGACGCCGATCGTCGGCGGATCCAGCAACGTAAGATGATTGGAGCAAAGAAGCACGCCGCCCTCTCGCGGAATATGCTCCAAACCGGTGACTTCAAGGCGAAACAGCAGCTTGTAAAGCGCGCGAAGCACAGCGCGGCAGAAGCGGTAAATCATCTTGTTCCTCTCTCACTTCCATAATTTCTGCACAAGGAAACGATCCGGTCGGCGACTTCATCCAGGGTCATCTCGGTCGTATCCAGATAGGTCGCGTCATGCGCTTGCCGCAGGGGGGAAACCTCCCGTTCCTGATCCAGACGGTCGCGTTCCGCGATAGAGTTCACCAGTTCTTCGAACGAAACCCGATCCTGCTCTTTCATTTCCTTGTATCTCCGGCGCGCCCGTTCCTCAACGCTGGCCGTCATGTAAATCTTGACTTCCGCGTCGGGCAGCACGGTGGTGCCGATATCGCGCCCGTCCATCACGACGCCTTTGCGCAAAGCCATTTGCCGCTGCAGCGAGACAAGCCTGGTTCGCAGCCCCTCGATTTGCGCATATCGGGACACCTTCGCATTTACCGCCATGGAACGGATTTCTTCCGTCACGTCCTGGCCGTTCACAATCACCTGCTGCCCCTGCTCGCCGGGCAATAATTCAATAACCAGATCGGGGACGATTTGCAGCACTTTGTCCACCTCGTCCGGTTCAATGCCCTGCCGCAGGAAATACCATGTCGCCGCCCGGTACATTGCGCCGGTATCGACGTATACGTAGGACAATCTGCCGGCAACCATGCGGGCTATCGTGCTTTTCCCTGCCCCAGCAGGACCGTCGATCGCGATGTTGATCTTAGCCTGTGATGTTGACGCCTCGCTTGCCAAAGGGGCATTCCTCCTCAAAACTGATCCTCAAGAAAAAAGCAGGCATTGCCTGCGACGTGAAAATTATACCACAGATAGCAAAGGGATGCAAAAGAAACAAAAGGCTTAGCCGCCCGATTTATCCTGCCGGCTTTTCATCACGAAGTAGGTCAAGAAGCGGATCGGGCGTCGAATCTTGAATTCAGCCGGGCCTAAGCATATGCTTCCGGCGCATGTTTCCTGCGGAAACATTTCAGTTGCTCACGCAGGTTATTCCTACGCTCCGCTCCTTTCGTCCCTAGCTTCATCCAACCTAAAGCGTTTTGAAAAAACGCGCTTCGGAAGCATAAGCTTCGGTGCTAAAAACCCGGCTTTTTGAACTCGTCCTTATAAAGCGGGGCACCTTCGAATTGATCCGCCGAAGCGAGAAAGGGCCTGAGTTCGGGAATCCGCAGCAATCCCTGGAACAGGCACAGCGCCGCAAGCAATGCGATCGCCGCCTTCTTCAGCGCCTTTTCAACCTTCCCGGAAAACTCTATAAACAGCGCTGTATATGCTTCGTCATCGTTCAATTTCACCATCTTCATTTCCTCCTCGCGCCATTTTCATGATCAGCCGTTAAAATATAGCTTCTCCAAATGCGAAAAGGAGAAAACCCGCCGGATTAGCGGTTTTTGAAATCAAACTGGCGCTCGAAGCAGTAGCGAATCAATTTCTGCCGCTCCATATCGGAGATGCTGACGAATTTGATCATGATCATCGCTTTTCCGGTTTCCAGCTTCTTCGTGCGCACCACTTCGGCTTCGAAAGGAACGTGATCGATCGATCCGTTCTTGAACGAAAGCAGCAGCCAGCAGAACAGCTGGTCGCCTTGAACGAGCTTGTACGTGCCGTCGCAAATAAAAGAAACGCCGCCTCCGCTGACGTCTTCGGTATAGGTAACAAAGCGAAGATTGTTTTTCGTTTTAACGGCGATTTCCAGCGAAGCGACAACCCGCAAAAAATGGCGGCGCTGAATTTTGGTGATCGTCTCCGCTTCCGGTTTGCGGATGCGCACCAGCTGTACGACCTCGTCGGCAAAACCGAGCACATATGTATTGAAGTAATTTTTAACTCCGTCATCGGTCAAAAAATAAATGGAAAGCTCGTCCCCGATGTAAAGCTTCTTGATGCGCCCGCTTCCGCTCTCGATCGGAACCTCGATCAGAAACGATTCTTCTTCCACGTCCGCGATCCGCGATTTACATTCCTTATCCGTATCCTGCTTGTCTGTCGAGGCGACCTGAATGTATACGAGATCGTTCACTTTAGGAAACAAGTTTTCCCACCGTCCTATTTCAGTTGTTGGCTTCCCCCTGATTATATCACGCCTGGACGGGATTGTAGCGGAAATCTTCGCAAAAGCGCATAAATATAAAACGCGAGCATTTAAAGGCGATAAACCCTCGCATACTCGCGTGTTCCTTTAATAGGTTGAACCTTGACTTTAGGACTGAACGGCCCCTTTTTTGTTTCTGACTTCCTCGACGATTTCCTCGTTGCCGTTATCCGCATTGATGTAAATCCGGTAGTTCGAACCGTTAATGGCTCCGCCGAATTCGTAAGTAAGCACTTTTTCCGCTTGGTCGTTTTCGATCTGCGCCAGCCGGTGATACGTTTCCTTATATTCCGGATTCAAAAATTTGCGGGCTTGCTGCAGCGTTAATTTCGGCGACTTGACCGCGCTTCTGTTCTCGCGCTCGTATACATAGTCGCTGGCCTGGAGCCCGGTTACCTGGCCGTTGTCGAGGGCGACGCGAAGCGTGACTTTTTCGGGGTAAATCAGCACGTCCCCATCTTTGCTTACATAAGTGAAGTTCCCTTCGTTGCCGTACTCGTCGTAGGAAACCGGGGTTAAACCGGAATAGCCTTTGCTGGCCAAAAATTCGTCGGCGCGGGTTCTGGCCGTGTTCATATCGACCGCTTTCTGGCCGATGGGGCGGTTATTGTTATAGGAAATCAAGTGTCCGCCGTTTTTCGTAAAATCGAGCGACCAGGCTTCCCCGTCGCGTCCTCCGGGAACGTTCGCCGTGTATGAAGCCCATTCCGTGCCGCGTCCGTTTTCCGCCACCTGAATCGCCGACGGATCTTTCATCCCCGTAAAATCAGCGGCTTTACGCTGGATCTCCTGAATCGTGACCGGTTTGCCCCCCAGCTTTTTGACCGACCGTTTGTTGTACATGCTGGAAACGGACGGCCCCCAATCGAGCTCAGGGTATTCGCCAACTCTTTTGTCCACCGTTTTGAAGCCGTCGATAATCGTGTTGTCCCGGGGTTCTCTCTCGCTGGCCAACGCCGTCTCGACGTCCATCCAACGCAGGCGGTTGGCGATGACCTTGTGCTGAACGCCTTGCAAATCCTGGGAGATTAGCGCCGAGCTTTTATACAGCTCCTTCAGGTTTTTGACCTCGTTATCGGTCAAAGGCTGCTTGGTTAAATCACGGACAGCCGTCTGATAGGAAAATTTCGAGATCCGGGACAAAAACTCCTCCGTTTTGTTAAAGGGTAATAAAGTTAGCGGGAGCTCGTTGATTTCGTTTTGCGCCTCGCTCGTAATCCGCCACACGTTGACCAGACTTTTCCGATGCGCTCCGGTGGAAGCCGAGTGAACCGCAAGGGTATTGCCCAATTCGGTATGCAGCTTGTCCATATGGTAGGACAGATCGTGAAACGCCCGCTGATACTGGTTTTCCGCTTTGATCAAGATCGAATTCTTTTCCTGGTTTTCCTGGTAACCCCATACTAAGGCGCCGATCAATAAAATCGCCGTAACCGGAAATAATATCGCACTCAGACGTGTATACATTAGGCTAGTGCTCTCTCCCTTCTTTAACTGGTTGGAATTAGTTTGACAAGAAGGAAGGAACTTTATGCATGCTAAAGAGGTCGTTCAAAAAGTCATCTTTTGATCACGAAGCAGGTCACGAAGTGGATCGGGCGTCGAATCTTGAATTCAGCCGGGCCTTCCGGTGCTCACGTACCCAAAACGAACGCTCCGCTCCTTTCGTCCCTAGCTTCATCCAACCTTCTTGGTGCTGAAAACCTGACTTTTTGAACACATGTTATAAGGGCGCTTCTTCTTCGATTTCGAAGTCGTGCCGATTGTTGCACAAGCATTGCTTAAATCCGGTTTCGATATGGCCACGCTCTTTTTTACCGCGCAGCACAAACCGTTCTCCGCATGATTTGCACGTGATTTTCACCTTGACGCGCACGAAAAAGGCACCCCTTTCCAGTTCATAAAGCCGCAATTCCGCAGCCATTCCTGAAAATAGGATGCCCTATTCGTCCTAAAATTAATCTTGCCCTTTGGCCCCCGTCGTCAAGCGAAACGGCGAGCGGCTGTTCGCCCGGGTCATCTTGCCCAATCCGCCGTACCACAATAAGACCATTAGAGGAACGATGTACCAAAGCCAATATTGGGTCGTATTATTAAGAATCCAGTCGTACACCCCATGGTAAATAACCGGCAGCAACAAGGAAAAAATCAAAAACTTCCGGCTTACCGCACCTTCCGAAAACTTGGCCCGCCCCAAATAGTACCCCATCATGACGCCGAACATGGCATGCCCGGAAACCGGGAGCAGCGCCCGCACCAGCAAAGATCCGAGCGTGGCATGGCTGGCAAAGGCGTAAATGACGTTTTCGACCGTGGCAAAGCCAAGCGAAATCGCCGCCGCATACAAAATACCGTCATAGGGTTCGTCAAATTCCGTATGATTGTAGATCATGTGATACAGGACAAACCACTTGAAGGCTTCCTCGACGCCGGCCGAAATCCCGAACGAGGAAACCCATGGATTGTCGCCAAGCCACAGCGTCAAACCGCGCTGAATGATCATGACCGGCAATACGATCAAAAAGCCAAGCAAAAATACTTTGACGACCATATGCAGCGGTTCCGTGTCATACTTGTCCTTAAGATAAAAATAAGTAAGCAGGGCAAGGCCGGGAGCTACCGCTGCAGTGGCAATAGAGAAAAAGAGCAACGGTTATCCCCCCCTTGTCTGCCGCTTGCTGTTCCTTGTCTCTCTCTCATCATGAATCCATACTCGCGTTCCTGGCACGCCGATTAATCCTGACGTTTGAAATGGCTGCAAATAACCTCGATCGCGTTGTCGGCCATGACCAGATTTCCGTATTCTTCAAGCATCGCCGTGGTGACCGACGTCGCTTCGCCAAACTCGGCCAATACCGCGATTAAAGCCGGATGTTTGCCTTCATCCAACTCGTCAGGCTCCAGTTGAAGAACCCATTTCCCATTATATTTATACAGTCTGCCAGCATTTTGGAGCATAGGCTGCAAAACGTGAGCTGCTTCGATCAAGTTTTCGAAATCGTCAAACGAATACAGAATCGTGTCGCTTTGTTCCAGCGTTACTTCCATTTCATAAACTTCTTCCGGCAGTTCATCCTCATATGGCGATCCGATCCCGTGATGATGATGATCGTATTTACCGCGCGTTACGATGACAACCATCCCTTGAGCGGGGAGGGCGAACACTTCCACGGCGAGAGGGCCCGTGGCGTCAAAGCCCACTTCGTTATAAGCCTGATCCATCATTTCGGTGAACAGGTCGTGGACTTTTGGAATTTCCTGCCACATGTCCTCTTTCTGAATGCCGCGTTCGCTCAAGTCGTCGAACGTGAGGAAAATCCGTATTTTATCCTGGCCAAGTCTTTCTATCTTCATACAGGATCCTCCTCTCTTTATACCGTGTAATAACAGATTATGAAACCTGCTGTAATGTGTGATGGAAATGGTTCTTTGATATGTATGTTATCATTTATTCACCTTAAATGCACGCAATAAAATAGACAAAAAAGAATCATTTTCCGCCGAACTTTACCGCAGCGGAAAATGATTCCGTCATTTTGGGGGTTATAGTCCCGGAATAACCGTATTCGTCTCCTTTAGGATCGATTCCACTTCCCGTCGCACATCCGCGTCGCCTTTAATAAAATCGGTGATTTGCTTTAAATTGTATTCCTTCGAATGTTTCTCATCGGACGCAGAAACCGAACTGGGATACACCTGGGCGTTTCCTGCCCCGGCCCGATGTTCTTCGGTTGCCTTGGAAGTATACCCCTTATGATGCGATTCGGAACCTTCCGAACCATGCCGCCCTTGGCCGCCTCCCAGGAAATCGGTTTTCAGACCCGCAAGCTTCAGGGCGCTCCCCGCCCCGTTCATGATGGACATCATCCCGCCTCTCCGCCGCGAGGCCCACATCGCCGCAATGGCTCCGACCAACACTCCGCCTAAAAATGTGGAAGATCTCACCAAAATACCTCCTTAGATATGTTAAAATCATCTGTAGTGTTCGCGGTTTGCGACAAACTCATGCGGCATAAATACAGGAAAGCGAGATGACCCGTTTGCTTTACAAAAAAATCCTGCTCGCCTTGGCGGCTTGCGTTTTGCTCGGCTCTTGCGGCCAGCCCGATTCCCGCGTTAGGCAGCCCGATTCAAGCGCGCCCGGCGAAGAAAATGCGGCGAGTGCCGCCGCTTCCGCGCCGGAGTCTCAAGAAACCGCCGGCTCCCCTGACGGAAACGAAGTCCGGACAATCCCGGAGACGCCGCAGGATGAAAATTCCGCGTCCGGACCGGGAGTAGCCGCCGAAGCGGCGAAGCCTGAGCAGCCGAAGCTGCTGTACCACATCAACAAAGCGTACAACGTCGTGCCCAACGAGGAAGAAACCGACAAAAAAGTGGTTCTATTGACGTTTGACGACGGGCCGAAAGAACGGGAAATGATCGAGGGATTGATCGATACGCTGGATAAGCACGGCGCCAAGGCGATCTTTTTCGTCAACGGCTACCGGGTCAAAGCGCATCCCGAGCTCCTGCAGCTTATTCACGACCGTGGGCAGACCATCGGCAATCACAGCTGGGACCACATCGATCTCAAAAAAGAGAGCAAAGCAAAAATGCGCCAACAAATCGAGGATGTGCAAACCATTGTCAAAGAGACGATCGGCGAAGCCCCGAGATTTTTCCGTCCTCCGTTCGGTTCCGGGAACGAGGTTACGCACGGGATCGCCGACGACAATGGCTTGATCTACATGACATGGTCCAACGGGTCTCTGGATTGGGACAGCAAAAACAAAAACAAGCCCGACGCCGTCATTCAAAATGTGCTGGATCAACTGCACGCCGGAAGCAACATTTTGATGCATGAACTCCCCTGGACCGTGGAGGCGTTGGACGAGCTGCTGACGAAACTGGAAGATAAAGGCTACGGCTTTGTTGACCCCGACAGCATCGGGCCCGCTCCGGCGGCGGATCAGACAGCGGGGCAAACGGACGCCGGCCGGCAGAAAGCGAAGTAATTCGGAGGAAAAAGATAAACAAAGGCCGCCCTAGCGGGTGGCCTTCAGCAGCGCTAACGGACATCAGAGACTCTAATCGGCCCCCGAACGAAAGGTTTCCAAATTGCAAGACCCAGCTGTTCATATTACGCTCAAATTTGCTCAAATGGCCTCCATTTAAGCTACAATAGGGCACTGGCGTTGCATTAACGCCTACACAAAATCTCCGGTACACCTTGCCCGCTAATCCATTTGAGATCACGCCAGAAATCTAATGGTTGTATTAGTCGCTATTTTGCCAAAAAAGCCCCTTTCTAAATTTTAACGGTTGCGAGCGCTGCTATCTGCTCTAATCTGAGCCCAAATCGCCGGGTTTTAGCTAAATAAGCGCTATGGCAACCGTTAGAATTCGAAAACGGCGATATTAGAGCAAATAGCGGCTGTGACAACCGTTAGAATGTGGTGGCGTGAAAATGTATCTTGTCGGCGCTAGTGTGAATAGGGGCGTAAACTGCAAAAGTGCATTTGATTTCCCCGCGAATCTCCCGTTTTATGCTGTTGAAATGCAAAAGTACATTCCATTGAAGTCCATTCGACAAAAAACGATGCTTTGGACCGAAAATGAAATGCACTTTTACATTTGGTGAGCCACTTTCAGTGCTTTTGACCGAAAATCGCCTGCACTTTTGCATTTGGCAGCATTTTGGCGCGGGCTCCCTGCGTTTCCTTCCTCGAATCGAGAGACAAGCGGCCGGACCTCACAAGCCATGGCTTTGGCCCCAAGGCGAATCGCTGACCCCCCACCACAGCAAAAAAACTAAAATGATGACGAATATATATAATAGCGAATTAAAAAACCATCTTGTCCATTTCAGCCTTTGCGAAGGAAACAATTCCCTGCGGGCGGGCAATTCCATAACGTCCTGCTCTGTTCCGGTCAAAGCGGATGCCGCCCTAGCGGGCGAAACCGAGGTCCTCAGCCGCGGCATCTCGAACGGAACCTCCGCTTCCGCGGCTGTTGTGTTATGGTCTGGCGGACTTGGCTTTTCCCGGGATTTTTCGGTTTTCTCCACTAGGTGAACGCGGCTGCGGCGGCTTCTTGGCGTTGTTTTCGACCTGCCGCGGCCGTAACGTTCCAATCGACTCAAACGTTCGCTCATGACTCCCTCCGAAATTTGATCACTAATCCCGATACGAAATCGATCAGAAAATGGCATACAATCGGCGCCCATAGCGTTCCGGTTTGCATGTATATAAATCCTAACCCGTAGCTGCTGGCAAATACCCATCCGGTCGGAATCCAGTGCCGCAGGTAGCGGACGTGGATGGCGGCGAACAAAATGCTCGTCCAATAGACGCCGATGCCATGCTGGATCGCTCCGCGAAACAGCAGTTCTTCACAGACGGCGACCATCGCCGAAATAACGGCAATATGCCAGACCGGGCGGCCCCGGAACAACTTGGCGTTGATCCCCCCGTCATCCATGCTTTCCTCCGAAATAAACCGGGAGAGCAGAAAATCGGCGCCGAACATCACCGCGGCAAGCCCCAGGCTCCAATAGAGGAATGCGGCATGCTCCGGCCAGGCCAGCAAAGACAGCGGATTTCTTTTTTGAAAAAAAATGATGATTAAGCCGATAAATAAAGTAAGCCCTTGCGTCAAATATAAATTGATCAAAAGCAAACGATCGTCCAGCTGCCCGGGATCGACTTTCTGGATCTTCACCTTGCCGAATTTGAATTTTTTCATAGTTTTTGTCAATCCCTGTCCTTTATTATTATTCTAGCCTATTCAATACCATTTGTAAGGAGGAATTCATAATGAACAGCAAAAAAAATACCCGTCAGGAAGCGTTTTTTATCATGGGCTTTCTGTTCACGCTGATCGTCGGATTCGGCACGTTTCTGTGGGGCTTTCAGACGGGCATGGAAAAAATCGAAGCAAAATACGCTTACCTCAAAGTCGTGCCGCCGGGGCAGGAAACGGCCGTCTCCTATCAGCAGCAGGATTTGGTCTCTTTTTATTACGTTGTCTTTCAGCCGTATCAGCAGTTTAAGGAAGCCTATCTTTCCCGCCTGGAGCTATTGGAACAGGACGCAACTTCATCCGAATCAAGCGCTTATCTGAAGGAGATCCGCGAAATTGCCGACCGTGGGTATGAGCAGATCGCAGCCCAATACATAACCGATTCTTCTCCTCTGCTTAAGGAGGCGCAAACCGATTATATGAAAAGCTTGAAGCTGTTCAATCAAGGCGCCGGAGCGGTAAAACACAAAAAAGGAGCAGCGCTCGCGGCTGCGCTGAAACAAAACGAGTTCACCGTTGAAGCGGTAAACTTCGGGCTTGAGGCGCAAAATAAATTTTATTCGTCGATTCTTAAATGGACGGCGAAGACGAACAGTCGAATCCCGGCCACGTTCGATTATAAAGCAAACATCCCGGTCCAGGAATGGTCCAAATATCCCTTGGCCGTCAAAAACAAAGCTGTCGCCGATATGATGCAAAGCGAAAAGCGGTATGAAGCCTACCTTCCCCAAGACATGACCGCGAAAATTGACCAAATGATCAAAAGCGGCCGAGCCAAGGCTTTAAATCTTAAAACCGTGTCTTCCATTGTGAAAATTGTCACAGAAACTGAAGCTGTCAAAGGGGATGAATTTTCCCGCTTCAAATCGTCGTATTATGCGTCCGAGCTGCTGCCCGAGCTCCCTATTTTCATGGAATACTAACCGGAAGATCGGCCGTTCCCCGGGGATAACAGACGTTTTTCGACATTATCAAAATCATAACCAAAAAATCAGCCGGGTTCAAGTTTGGCAAAAGCCCCGGGATACGGGCCCGGGTTATTGCCGCTATTTATTCGGGAAGTAGTTGACACCTTGAGGCGGGGCGTGTTACATTATGAAAAATTACATTTGACGAAAGGCTTTGAAGGAAGGAAGTTGTCGGAAAGCTCCCAGAGAGCCGGTGGTGCTGCAAACCGGTAGCGGAACGATGAACTTTAGCGATCCTGAGTCACTGCGTTGAACGTTCAGTAGGCGCAGTCGGTGAACTCCGTTATCAGTCTGTCAGCGATGACAAATGAGGCTGCTTCTGCGAAGGCGCAGCGAATTAGGGTGGTACCACGAACAACTCTCGTCCCTTACTACGGAAGTAGTGTGCGGATCGGGAGTTTTTTTAATGCCCGCACGCCCTTTTATGGGCTGGCATCTTGTGGGGCGCCCCCCATTATCTCCATTCTTTTCTGCAGTAACGAAAAAAAGCGCTAATGCACTACCGTAAGCTTATGCTTCCGAAGAGAGTTTTTTACGGCGAACTTTCGAGGAAGCCTTGCTATACAAAACTTAAGCTTATGCTTCCGAAGGAAGTTTTGTACGAAGAACTTTCGAGGAAGCCTTGCTATACAAAACTTTTAGGAGGTTCAAACATGTTTAAAGTTTTAGTATCGGATCCGATCAGCGATATGGGGATTCAGCAGCTGATGGATGCAGACGACATCGCGGTCGAGAAGAAAACGGGACTCAGCGAGGACGAGCTTGTACAAATCATCGCCGAGTATGACGGTTTGCTGGTGCGCAGCCAAACGAAGGTCACCGAAAAAATCATGGCCGCCGCTTCCCGCTTGAAGGTGATCGGCCGCGCAGGAGTCGGGGTCGACAACATCGACCTGGAAGCCGCCACGAAACGCGGCATCATCGTGATTAACGCGCCGGACGGCAACACGATCACGACCTGCGAACACGCCTTCGCCATGATGATGGCGCTCGCCCGCCATATCCCGCAGGCCTACGCCAAAACGATCTCGGGCCAGTGGGACCGCAAGTTCCTCGGCGTCGAGCTGCGCAACAAAACGCTGGGCGTGCTCGGCATGGGCCGGATCGGCAGCGAGGTGGCCAAACGCGCCAAGGCGTTCGGGATGGAGATTTTAGGCTACGATCCGTTCCTGACGGAAGATCGCGCCGAGAAGCTTGGGGTCAAGCTGGCCACGGTCGACGACATCGTTAGAAACGCCGACTTTATTACGGTCCACACGCCGCTGACGCCGGAAACCAAGCATATGATCGCCCGTCCGCAATTTGAAGTGATGAAAAAAGGCATGCGGATCATCAACTGCGCCCGCGGCGGCATCGTCGACGAGCAGGCGCTGGTTGAAGCGATCGATCAAGGGATCGTGGCCGGCGCCGCCTTTGACGTCTTCGAAAAAGAACCGCCGGAAGCGGATCATCCTTTCCTGCACCATCCGAAAATCATCGTCACGCCTCACCTTGGCGCTTCCACGGTGGAGGCTCAAGAAAACGTTGCGATCGACGTGTCGGAGCAGGTGCTGCATATTCTGCGCAGCGAGCCGTTTAAAAACGCCGTCAACATGCCGCCTGTCGCACCTAGCGTTATGAACAAGCTGCAGCCTTATTTCGAGCTTGGCGAAAAAATCGGCGTGTTCCTGTCCCAGCTTAACAATCAGGCGGTCAAAGAAATTCACGTCGATTACGCCGGCGACCTGGCCGAGGTGGATACGCAGCCGCTTACGCGCTACATCATCAAGGGCGTATTGTCCCGCCATTTCGGCAGCGACGTAAATATCGTCAACTCCATGCATCTGGCGAAAGTCCGCGACATTAACGTTGTCGTGTCCCAGGCTTCGGCGACGAAAGGCTTCACCAACCTGATCAGCGCCACCCTGAAAACGCAGGACGGCGCGGAACGCCGGATCGCCGGCACGCTGCTTAACGGTTACGGAGCCCGCATCGTGCAAATCGACAAGTTCCCGGTCGACGTTGCTCCGGAAGGGCATCTGATCTTCATTTCGCACAATGACAAACCGGGGATTATCGGCAACGTCGGCACCCTGCTCGGCAAAAACGACGTCAATATCGCCTCCATGCAGGTCGGCCGCAAGCTGGTCGGCGGGGAAGCGATCATGGTATTGACGGTGGACAAGGCCGTGACGAAAGAAGTGCTTGACGATCTGACGAAGCTGCCCGAACTGAATAAGGCGCTGCAAATTATTTTTGAATAATGTTCCACGGTGAACAAGATTTATCTGCGGTATTCAACAAAAAAACATCCTTCTCTTGCGAAGGATGTTTTTCTTTTTACGATTATTGTCCCGTTTCGACAGGGAGCGCGATGTGAAAAACGGTGCCTTTGCCGACGCCGCTTTCGGCGCGAATCGAACCGTGATGGGCGTCGATGATGTTCTTCACGATGGAGAGGCCCAGTCCCGTTCCCCCGTTCTCTCCGCGCACCCGGGCTTTGTCCGCCTTGTAAAAACGCTCGAAAATAAACGGCAGATCGTCGCTTGGAATCCCCACCCCGCTGTCCTTAATCGAAATGTGCAGCTCTTTGCCGGGCTCGCCGTTCCGGATGGCCTCCGAAATGCCGATCGTCCCCCCTTCCGGCGTATGCCGGAAAGCGTTGTCCAGCAGATTGGTGAGCACCTGCTCCATCCGGTCTTCGTCCGCTTCCAGGCAAAGCGGGCCTTCGCCCAACTCAAGCTTCAGATCGATGCCATGCTCTTTGGCCCGGACCATGAACTTGCGGTACACCCGCTCGGCAAGCCCGCGAAAATCGACCGGCCGCTTGTCCATATCGATATGCCCCGCTTCCATCCGGGCAAGGTCGAGCAGATCATGGACAAGCCGGCCCATTCTCAGCGATTCCTCATGGATCACCCGCGCCAGTTCCGCGCTTTCCTCGGGAGAAGCCGCCATCCCGTCCAGCAAAGCTTCGCTGTACCCCTGCATCATCGACAGCGGCGTGCGGATTTCGTGCGAGACGTTGGCCACAAAATCCCGGCGCATCTTCTCCAGGCGCACCTCTTCGGTAACGTCGCGCAGGACGGCGACCGCGCCGCGGATTTCCCCGTCCGACGACAAGGGGGCCATATGGACCGACCACACGCCTTTCATGACATGCACGTTCATCCGCTGGTCGCCTTCCCGGTCCAGCACCCGGCGAAACATCTGCAGCAGCGGCTGCGGCGCCAACCTTCCCCCGGCGTCTTCTCCGCCTATTTCGAAGCGGGCGTCTTCTTCATCCAAATCTCCCCACATGCTGAGGATTTGATCCCCCGGCGGGTTCGTCAAGATGACGGCGCCTTCCCGGTCCAGCGTAA
The DNA here is from genome assembly GCF_900454495.1 of Paenibacillus macerans. Classification (NCBI taxonomy): domain Bacteria; kingdom Bacillati; phylum Bacillota; class Bacilli; order Caryophanales; family Paenibacillaceae; genus Paenibacillus; species Paenibacillus macerans. Next base: position 514,623 of record NZ_UGSI01000001.1, on the reverse strand, counting down.
TGACCGCGTCATTCATGCTGCGCAGCACGCTGGACAAATGCTCCTTCTCGTGCCTGAGGCTGCGGATCGTATTTTCCAACTCTTCCGCCATATGGTTGAACGCAATCGCCAATTCACCGATTTCGTCGCTCGTTCTCAGCGAAAGACGGGTATCGTATTTGCCTTTGCGCACCGAATCGGTAGCCTGAATCAGCTTCTGCATCGGCTGCGTGATTTTTGTGAACAGAAACAACGCAAAAAACGTCGTAAGCGAGAACCCGATCATCGCGACGATGACAAACAGTCTCTTCACGGCTCCGGAATTGGTGAAATTCGTATCGATGTAAGGCAGCAGAAACAACCCCATCAACATCAACACGCAAGCAACGAGGCAGGTTATCGTGATCCAAAGCTTGCCGACCAGCGTTCTCCAGAAATTCACTTACTTCGCGACCTCCAGCTTGTAGCCCACGCCCCATACGGTAGTGATCATCGCGGCGGCTTCCGGCGAAACCTTGTTGAGCTTCTCCCGCAGCCGCTTTACGTGGGTGTCGACCGTCCGCAGGTCGCCGAAAAATTCATAGTTCCAGACGTCCTTCAGCAGTTCCTCCCGGGAAAACACTTTATCCGGGGAAACCGCCAAATAATGCAGAAGCTCATATTCTTTAGGCGTCAGGCTGACCTCCTGGCCGCTTGCCGTAACCCGGTGAGCGTCATGCTCGATGACGAGATGAGGAAACACGATATTGTTGCTAGTCCCGCTTTCTTTGGACAAATAGGCTGTCGCCGAGGCCCGGCGCATGATCGCTTTCACCCGGTAAATCACCTCTCTGGGGCTAAACGGCTTGACGACGTAATCGTCGGCGCCCACCTCAAATCCCTGAACCCGGTTGATTTCCTCGCCCTTGGCCGTCAGCATCAGCACCGGCGTCGATTTGATCTGTCTCAGGCGGCTGCAAACTTCGACCCCGTCGATTCCCGGCAGCATAACATCAAGCACGATCAACCCGTAGTCGTTGACCGTCGCTTTTTTCAAAGCCGTTTCGCCATCCTCGGCCTCATCGATGTCGTAGCCTTCTTTTTCCAAATACATTTTAAGCAGCCGGCGGATTCTTTCCTCATCGTCGACTACCAAAATGCGGTTCGTTTCATCTGACATTAACAACAACCCCTTCATCTTCTTACCTATTGCGCGTGAGCTTCCATTTGATTTGCTGCTATTTAATCGGTGCCCGCATAAGAATGCAGGCCGGCGATAACCAGGTTAACCCCTACCAATGTGAACATGACCACGAGGAAACCCAAAACCGCTAGCCAGGAAGCCCGGCGGCCTTGAAAGCCCCTCGATAAACGAAGGTGCAGATACGCGCTGTAGAACAGCCATGTAATCAGGGCCCATACTTCCTTCGGATCCCAACCCCAAAATCTTCCCCAGGCCTGCTGCGCCCAGATCATCGCAAACACAAGCGCGCCCAGGGTAAAGATCGGAAACCCGATCGCGATCGCCCGATAGCTGATTTCATCCAGGTCGTCCGGATCGATGGCCCGCACCGCCGGAGTCAGCGCCTGAGCCAGCGGTTTGCGAAGGAGCGCACGAATCAGTACATAAAGCACCGCTCCCGTTAATATTGCCCAGATGATCGTATTCAGCTTGCGTCCGGCATTGGCGCCGTTCATCCAGGAAGGGGCCTCGAACAAAGGCTGCGCCATTCCCAAAAACGGTTTGATTTGCTCAGGTTCGCTATGATACGGTGCTACGATCGGCGGAAGTTGATAAACTTCTTTTCCTATTGTACTATCCCCTTGTACTTGGCTGTCAATCTTTGTCTCATTTTGTATGAACACCGCTTCATATCCGGCAGCCCGGAAAGCGAATACGGAAACAAGAAAGCCCACTACTATCATAATCGAAAAAAACGTAAATTCAATCCACCGTTTTTGCCGGCGCGCGGATTTATCGGTTCCTCTAAAGTCGATGACCCGCAGCAAATACATTAATCCGGCGATAAAGCCGACGGCAAAAAAAGATTCTCCCGTAGCCGCCAGCGTGACATGGATATACAGCCAAATGGAGCGCAGCGAAGGAATCAGCGGCTGAACCTCCTGCGGAAACACGGCGGCATAGGCCATAATGATAATCGCCAGCGGAAGCGCGAACACGCCGAGCAAAATTTTGCGGTAGATCAAAAAGACGACCGTAAAGGCGATCATAATCATCATCGACAAAAACGTCATGAACTCGTACATATTGCTGACCGGCACATGCCCGCTGTAGGCCCAGCGCGTTCCGCAATAGACTAAATGCGAGACGAGGCCCAACGAGGAGGCCGCAAACGAGATGCGGCCCCATTTTTGCTCATGCCGCTTCGGGTCGCGGTTTCTCCACGTTTTCCCGGTCACGGCAACGATATAAAAAATAAAGGCAGCGCAATACAGGAAAAATGCGATCATAAAAGCTGCCCGGCTGATTTCCAAAAATATCATGGACGTTTCCCCCCGTTTTCCAATGACTTCTCATCCACATCGATGCCCATCGCTTTCAGGAACGCGGACACTTCGCGGCGCATGCCAAACCAGTTTTTCGTCGTATGGCCGCCCAGCGTCAGCTTGCCGCCGTCCACGCGCAGCCAAATCCGGCGATGCTGCCAGTAGAATCCCAGAACGAGCCCGAGCATGACGATCGCCAGCCCCAGCCAGACAAAGGGCATCGCCCGGTCGACGCGGATGTTCAGGTAACTGGAGGCGCTGATGAAATCGACATCCTCCATCCCGAGGACATCAAGCGTAAGCTTGTTCTGCAAACCGCCCAGCTTCTCGTTGATCGCATCCTGCTGGAAGCGTTCCTTGTCGACCTGTTTCGGGAAGTAAATGTATTGCGCGCCTTCTTTGGGCAAATCCGGACCTTTGACCAAAAATAAAAAGGCCGGCGCGTTCGGCTCCCCGGACAAGGAGACCGGCTGCCCTTGTTCATTCAAGGAAAATTCCATGTATTTGTTCTGAAGCTCCAGCGTGTAAGGCCCCAGCTTAAATTCGCGCTGCGGATTCTTCATCTCCAGCTTGAATTTCCCGTACTGCTCCCCCGTCCCCTTGTCCACCAGCACCGGCTGCACGGAGCGCAGCTTCGGCGTCAGATCGAAGTCGAACTGATACGCCTTCAGGCCTTTATAGCTTAGCGGGTCGTTGACCCGGATCGCATGCCGCTCCACTTCCTTGAGCTGCGGCTGCTTCGAGGGATCGTCGCAATCGGCGGTGCATTCGTACAGCACGGCCTGCGTTTCGTACAGCTTCGGGACGATCTTGCCGGTCTTTTTGAAGTCCTCCGACATTTCGTCCTCGTTGTAATATTCCACCGTGAATTTTTCGTTCTTCAAATAAAGGTTCGTATCGGGAATCCGGGTGATTTCCCCCTCCGGGAACCAGTAATGTTTGTCCATGTGCAGTCCCGGAAGCCCGCGGAACAATACGGCCAGCAAAAAAACAATCAGCCCGATGTGGATGACATACGGCCCCCAGCGGCTGAACCGCTGTTTTTCGGCGAGCAGCGCATCCCCGTCCGTATGGACGCGGTAATGTTTTTTGCGGAGCGGCTGGACCGCCCGCTGGACCCAGGCCTTGCCGTCCTCGCCGATTTGGCCCTGGTAGACGATTTTTTGCCGGGTCAAAAACTCCGGATGTTTGCGGATCTTCTGTTTTGAAAGCGCTTTGTAAAGCGGCAGCACCCGGTCCAGGCTGCAAATGACGAGGGAGGCCCCGATCATCACCAGCAGCAGAATGAACCACCACGATTCGTACGTGTGCGATAAGCCCAGCCTGTAGTAAATCTCGCCGATCGTTCCGTACTTATTTTTGTAAAAGGTGGAAGGATTGAAATTGATAAAATTGCTTTCCTGCTCGAATATCGTGCCGAGGCTGGCGCCGATCAGGGTGATGATGATCAGATAAACCGCGACTTTCACCGAGGAGAAAAAATTCCATATCCGGTCGATAAAGTTCGGGTTGGCCCGCTGCGATCTTCTGGCCACGCCGTCGTAGCGCATTTCCAGCAACTCTCCGGGAGCTCCGTCATCCTGCAGCGGTTTTCCGCAAGATTCGCATAGTACGGTGCCGACCCGGTTCTGGTGGCCGCATTCGCATTTTGTATTTTCGATGAACGCCATTTTCCCCCTCCTCTCCTATCAAGGGTTAACCAACTGAGCAATTTGATCGTCGAGGGTGTCAAGATTCAGCTCTCCCTGATGGATGGAGGCGATTTTGCCTTTTTTGTCCACAAAAAACGTCGTCGGCATCGGCACGATCCCATAATCGCGCACCGCCGTGTTGTCGCTGTCGAATAAAATAGGAAATCCGGCGCCGGTCTGCTTGACGAAGTTTTCCACGGTCATCTTGTCCTCCCCCGTATTGATCCCGAGGATGACGACGTCCTGATCCTTCCACTTTTCCCACTGGGTCTGCAAAGCGGGCATTTCCTTGACGCAATACGTGCACCAGGTCGCCCAGAAATTGATGACCACCGCTTTGCCTTTGTAATCGCCAAGTGTATGTACGTTGCCGTCGAGCCCCAGCAGCTTGAACGCCGGCGGCTTCTCTCCTACGACGGGCTTGCCGGAGTCGTCGCCAAACACCGCGTTGCTGATCGCATAACCGCCAAGGATAACGATCAGCATTAAGATCACGATCTGAATCGGCCGTCTTGCCTTTCCCATCGAAAACTTCCTTTCTATGAACATAATCATAAAGTGTTGAACAAATCGTGAACACTCTATGAACATTATAACGAAAATTGCCACAATTTCAGCCTTGGGAAATATGAATATTATGTGACGCGCAAAAGTGCGGTTCGAAATGATCGTGCGGATAGGGGCAGCCGGGTGAAATGTTCTTACGATCGCTGTTGTTCGCGGATTTCTTTGATCATGTAAATTCACAAGCTGTAGAAATCCGCTCACAAAGGCGAACGCTGCCGCTTCTTCAGAATCATTTCACCCTCTTGCCTTTACCGCCGTTTCATTCACGCACTATTTGCGCTTGGGGGAGGTGGGGGAGGCGCTGCGGGCTTGCTTGTAGAGGCCGTCGACCTCTTCTTTGGTCAAGTGGCGGTACAGCCCCCGCTTCAAATTGCCGAGGTACAGATCGCCGAAGGAAATCCGCTTCAGCTTGGACACGGGGTGAGAAATCGCATCGAACATGCGCCGCACCTGACGGTTTCGCCCTTCATGAATCGTGATGGAAATGGTGGCGAACTTCCCTTCCGGATCGACGTCATGGTACTCTACTTCGGCCGGAGCCGTGATGCCGTCCTCAAGCATGATTCCTTTCTTCAACTTTTCCAAATCATCGCCGTGCGGCACCCCTTTGACCGTGGCATGATACGTTTTGGGCACATGGTGTTTCGGATGCGTCAGCAAATGGGCGAATTCCCCGTCATTGGTCAGGAGCAGCAGCCCTTCGGTATCGTAGTCAAGCCGTCCTACCGGATAAACCCGCTCCTTGACGCCTTTTAAATAATCGGTGACGATTTTTCTGCCTTGCGGATCCGCCGCGCTCGTAATAACTCCTTTCGGCTTGTTGAATACGAGATACAGCTTCTTTTCCGCGCCGATCGGTTTGCCGTCCACCGTAATGACGTCGGCGGCCGGGTCCGCCTTGGTGCCCAGCTCCGTGACGGTTTCGCCGTTCACCTGCACCTTGCCGCTCAAAATCAGTTCCTCGCATTTACGGCGGGAAGCCACGCCCGCACCGGCTAATATTTTCTGTAATCTTTCCATGATCAATAGTCACCTCATACACATGATACCCATAGACGCACAAAATCACAATAGCCGCCGCACGTACAGAAAAAAGCCGCCCACAGCGGCTTGGAAAACGCCATGAACGGCCCTGGCTTCATATAATCGTCTAATCATCCGAACAGCACTAAACAAACGGCGATCGCGGCCACAAATCCGACCGCATCGGAAAACAGCCCGACTTTCAAGGCATACCTGCCGTTTTTGATGCCGACCGCGCCGAAATAAACCGTCAGCACATACAGCGTCGTGTCCGTGCTTCCTTGAATCGTCGAGGCGATGCGGCCGATCATCGAATCCGGGCCGTACGTTTTGATCAGATCGGTCGTAAAAGCGAGCGATCCCGTTCCGGTCAACGGCCGCAGGAAACCGAGCGGAAGCACCTCGGGCGGCACGTTCAGCCGCGCGAGCAGCGGCGCCATCCAGCCGACCAGCGCGTCCAGCGCCCCCGAAGCGCGAAACACGCTGATCGCCACCATCATGCCTACGAGGTGAGGGATGATGCCGATCGCGGTGGAGAAACCGTCCTTGGCCCCGTCAACAAATGATTCATAGACAGGCACTTTTTTTAAATAAGCATATAACGGTATAAAAGCGATCATTACCGGCACCGCCCAAGCGGATACCACGTTAAGCCAATCCAGCAAGCGGCATCACCTCTCCAGCAAAGTCGCAGACGGTGTGGTCGGGGGGGCCTGGGGCGGCGTCCTGCGCAGGCTTCGCCTCCGGTACCAGCGGTCCGCCACAATGGCGGCCGCAGTGGCAATCGCGGTAGCGAGCAAGGTGGAGCCGACGATTTCGGCCGGATTCGCCGATTGGAAATTGATGCGGATCGCGATCAGCGTCGTCGGAATCAGCGTGATGCTCGCGGTGTTCAGCGCCAGCAGCGTGCACATCGCCGGCGACGCCGTCTCCTTGTCGGGATTGAGCTGCTGCAGCTCCTGCATCGCCCGGATGCCCATCGGCGTGGCGGCGTTGCCTAGGCCCAGCAAATTAGCGCTCATGTTGGACAAAATGTATCCCATGGCCGGATGGTTTTTCGGCACGTCCGGGAACAGATAGGCGACCACCGGACCGAGCAGGCGCGAAATCGCCTTGACGAGGCCGGAATCCTCCGCCAGCCGCATGATGCCAAGCCAAAACACCAGTACGCTGATTAGTCCGAAGCAGACGGTAACCCCCGTTGCCGCCCCGTCGAAGGCGGCCTGCGTCACCGTCCCGATTTCCCCTTTGGCCGCCGCAAACGAAAATCCGATCAGAATAAGTGCAAGCCATATTTTATTGACCAAATGGTTTCCCCTCCTCTGCCCAATATATATCTTCCCATAGCCTTCCCTGCATGAGGCAGCCGCATTAATCGGCCAGCAGCAGGGTTTGGATTACTTTTTTGAACGTTCCGCCCCAGGCTTCCGGGAATTTTACCCGGTTGGCATACGCCCCGCCCGAATCTTTGGCCCCCCGGGTATCGGCCGTCCGGCCCGGTGTCTGCCGGTCCGTCCCTTGTTCATAAACGGGAACGGCGCCGATTTCTTTGCCGTCCAGCATCACGCTGATTTTTCCCCGATAGCCAAACGAGGCGGCGGCCGGCGAGCTGAGCTTCAGCCTTCTTTCGACTTTCTCCTGTTCCCCTTTGGCCAGCGGGTAACTGAAGCCTGTTCCCGTAATCAAACCGCTTTGTACCGTTTGGCCCTCCTCGATAATTTTCGTCAGCGGAAAATTCGCGAACCCGTAATCGAGCAGCTTCCGGTGATCGTTCCAATCATCCCCGTCGTTTAGCGTGACGACCGCCAGTTGCTGGCCGGCCCGGGTCGCCGAGCTGACAAGGCAGCGTCTGGCGATTTTCGTATACCCGGTTTTCACGCCATCCGCCCCTTCGTAGAAACGGAGCATTTTGTTTTTGTTCAGCCATTTATAGTCCCAAGGGTCGTTCGGATTCGGCGCCTTTTTGCTCGGCGTGCGGACGATTTCCTTAAACTGCGGATTTTTGAGCGCGTAGGCGGTCAGCTTGGCCAAATCGTTCGCCGAAGAGTAGTGGCCTTTCGCATCCAAACCGTGCGGATTTTGAAAATGCGAATGCGCCAGGCCCAGCAATTTGGCTTTTTCGTTCATCAGGTATACGAAGCCTTCCTCGGAGCCGCCGACATGCTCGGCAATCGCCGTGGCGGCGTCGTTGCCCGAACGGAGCATCAGCCCGTACAGCATATTTTCCAGGCTCATCTCTTCGCCCAACCGCAAATACAAAGACGACCCTTCTTTGGCGTAAGCGTTTCTCCCCACGGTGACGGTATCTTCCAGCTTCCCGTGCTCAATGGCGACGATGGCGGTCATGATTTTGGTCAAACTTGCGATCGGCAGCTCCTTGTCCCCTTCAAGGCTGTATAAAATCCGCCCCGATGTCACATCGATCAACGCCGCCGCCTGAGCGTGAATTTGCGGCTCGGCCGCGGCAGGAGCGGCCTGAACCGTTCCGGTCTGCAACAGAAGCGGCAAAATCAGTATCCCCGCCACCTTTCCGCAGAAGCTTCTCAGCGCGCGGGATCGTGATAAATTCCTCATCATAGATTCCTCCGGTAATATGTAGCGAGTTCTTGGTTAACTATATGCGGCGGAAAGAGGGAGTATGTCCAAGCTTTCCGCCAAAAAAAGACCCCTCCCGGAGGTCCCGGAAAGGATCGGTCGGTCAGGCGAAAGGATTAACGGCAGGGGCAGGGTTCACATTCGGCTCGTTCATGCCGGCTTGAGCGGTCTGAGGGGCTTGCGCGGCCTGAAAGGTTTGGCCCATCATCATGCCTGCATTTGCGGTGCCGTTGCCCGGAAACATCGATTGGATTTTGTCGATGAGCCCCGGAACAGAATCGATGATTCTTTCCACCAGATGGGTTTGGTTGTCCAATGGAACGATATGAACGCCCGCTTTTCCGACGACGAGAAAGGCGATCGGATTAATCGAAACGCCGCCGCCGCTGCCGCCGCCAAACGGATGAAGTCTGCCCCCTTCATGGGAAGCACCGTTTTTTTCGTCCACGTTGAAATCGCTGCCCCCGGCGGCAAATCCGAAACCGACGCGGCTGATCGGCAAAATGACGCCGCCGTCCGCCGTTTGCACCGGCTCGCCTACGATCGTATTGACATCCACCATTTCCTTGATGTTTTCCATCGCCGTTTGCATTAACCCTTGGATAGGATGTTCAGCCATTTTTTCACTCCTCCCTTCACTTTTAACACGCGAACTATAAGTACCAGTCCTGCATATATAGCATAACCGCAGCGAATTTCCGCTATGCAGCTGAGTTCCGTGGTAAATAACGGCTTGCCGCCGAATACAGGAACGACAAACAGCTTGGGTCTTTGCTGTAAAGAGATATGGCGGGTCAACCATCCGACCAGCGTCGATTTAAGTCCCCAAAGCGCTCCCGTTAAGGTCGCCGTATGGGCGGCATCGTCCAGCGCGACGTTTGTGGACCATTCCAATCCTTGAAAAGTAACCCGGCGCAGCGTCTTTTTCAGCCATTTTTTAAACCCCTTCGTCGCCTTTATCATTCGATCCAAATCATCGATCCACGAATTCACCTTATCCTTGTTGACGTCCCGCTTGCTGTCGGACGAATCAAAAATCATGTTTTCGCTTCGCTCCTGCTCGATCTCCAGTCCTGCCCGCCAGTTTTTCAGCAGGATGGAAGGCACCTGATAGTGCATGGATAACAGCCCGTAAAGCATCGTAATATCGAGCTTTATCGTATCGTCATCGTTTACTTTCCGGATGAACAAACGCAGGCGGACTTTGGATATCAAAATCAAAAAAATGATGAGCAGCAGCAGGATCAGGATGCCTCCGAGCCAAATCCACACGGGAAAGCCCTCCATACCTATCAAATAAAATTCTCCATGGTAGTATGCCTTCCCGGACAGGAAAAAATTCGCGAATTAAGAAAAACGCCTGACGGCGTTCTTTTATGGCTCTGACTTCTACATTTGAGCGATTGAAGGGATGGGTATTCCTGTCAAAACAGGCCGTTCAAAAGGTGGAGCCACCTTCCAAACGGCCTGCATTCAAAAATTTTCCTTGGATCCGGCGCCTTCTTCGCCGTCCACGTCGTCGAAGGTCAGCTGCTGCTCCTCCAGCTTTTGAAACAACAGCTGCGTCTCTTCCTCCAGCTGTTCCGGACTTTCGAAATCGGCCAAATCCGGCAAGTCGTCCAGGCTGGCCAGTCCGAAATAATCCAGAAACGCTTTGGTTGTCCCGTACAATATCGGACGGCCGATCGCATCCGCACGTCCTACTTCTTCAATCAGATCCTTATTCACCAAAGTATGGATAGCCCTTTCCGATTTCACGCCGCGGATCTCTTCGATTTCAACCCGTGTAATCGGCTGCCGGTAGGCGATGATCGACAGCGCCTCCAGCGCGGCCTGGGACAAGGAAGAACGGGACGGAGAGTAGGCCAGCCGCTCGAAATAAGGAACGTGCTCCGGCAGCGTCGCAAGCTGATAATTGCCCGCGATCTGCACGATCTGCAGCCCTCTCCCGGCCCGCTCGAACGACGACTTCATGTCCTCCAGCGCGTCGGCGACGAGTTCCTGCCGCTGCTCGGTTACCTCGGCCAGCTGTTTCAAGCTGAGGCCTTCTTCCCCGGCCAGAAACAGCAACCCCTCAATAATCGATTTCAATTCCTGAAAATTCATCGATGTTTCCTTCCCCTCTCCACTCCATGACAATATCATCAAACAATCTGTTTTGGTAACAAACGATCTGCTTCATCTTCATCAGCTCCAGCACCGCCAAAAAGGTTACGACGATCTCATGCCGGTACATCCCGTCATGCAGCAGCTTCGAAAACAGCAGTCTTCCGCCCCTCCCCAACTCCTGAAGGGCCGACACCACTTCCTTGATCCGGTCCTTGACCGATATTTCATCCCGATGGATTCGCGCTACCGTATTTCGTTTGGCCGCCCGTCTCAGCGCTTTCTGGAACACGGCGATCAAATCGGCGGCGTGCAGTCCTTTGACCGGATTCTCCACCACCTCGGGCATAAATGGAGTTAAATCCTCGGGCTCCTTCGAGAAGATCAGGCTCCGCTCCCATTCGCGCTCGTGCAAATGCCCGGCGACTTCCTTATACTTGCGGTATTCGATGAGCTTGCGGATCAGCTCTTCCCGCGGGTCCTCGTCATCCTCCAGCAAATAATCGAAATCATCGTCAAATTCGATTACGGGCGGCTTGGGCAGCAGCATCTTGCTTTTCATCGACAGCAGCGTCGCCGCCATCACCAGGAACTCGCTCGTCACTTCGAGCTCAAGCTCCTGCATGTCTTGTAAATATTCGAGGTACTGATCCGTAATTTCGCTGACGGAAATATCCTGAATGTCGATCTCCGCCTTGTCGATCAAATGCAAAAGCAGATCCAGCGGCCCCTCGAAGGTTTCCAGCTTGTACAATACTGTCGTCAATGAACATCCTCCACCCGTAACCATACATATGTAAATAAGTTTACCTTAAAAATGAAAAAAGTAGTACCCTAACGTCGATTAGAGTACTACATTAAATAAGCACTATTTTAGCTGTTTCGTCAAGTTTGCCATCTCGATCGCCGTTATCGCCGCGTCCCACCCCTTATTTCCGGCTTTGGTGCCGGCGCGTTCGATCGCCTGCTCGATATTTTCCGTCGTCAAAACGCCGAAGATCGTCGGAACGCCGGTTTTCAGGCCAACCGCCGCGACGCCCTTGGCGACTTCGTTGCAGACGTAATCGTAGTGCGAGGTGGAGCCGCGGATAACGGTGCCCAGCGTGATGACCGCGTCGTATTTGCCGCTTTCCGCCAGTTTTTGAGCCGCAAACGGAATTTCAAATGCGCCCGGCACCCAGGCGACGCTGACTTCCTCGTCCTTGGCGCCGTGCCGCTTCAGCGCGTCCAGCGCGCCGGACAGCAGCTTGCTCGTGATAAACTCGTTGAAGCGCCCCACGACGATCGCATATTTTAACCCTTCCGATATTAAATGCCCTTCAAATACGTTTACGTTAACCATATCGAATCATACCTTTCATTATTGGAATGAAAATCGCTAGCGGTTCGTCCGCCGGCCTGTCAGACCCGGGGCGACTCGTCTTGCTCCAGATCGTCGAACTTCAGCAGGTGGCCGAGCTTCGTCTGCTTCGTATGCAAGTACTTGGCGTTATCGGCGTTTTCCTTCATTTGAATCGGCACCCGCTCGACCACTTCCAGGCCGTATCCCTCCAGGCCTTTGATTTTGCGCGGGTTGTTCGTCAGCAGGCGGATTTTCCGCACGCCCAAATCCTTCAGGATTTGCGCGCCGATCCCATAATCGCGGAGATCGGGCGGAAAACCGAGCTTCAGATTGGCATCGACCGTATCGTAACCTTCTTCCTGCAGCTTATAGGCTTTCAGTTTATTGATCAGCCCGATGCCGCGTCCTTCCTGGCGCATGTACAGCAGTACGCCGTTCCCCGCTTCCTCGATCTGCCGCAGCGCCGCTTCAAACTGCGGGCCGCAATCGCAGCGATGCGAATGGAACACATCGCCGGTCAGACATTCCGAGTGAACGCGGACGAGCACCGGCTCAGTGCTGTTGATTTCGCCTTTAACCAGCGCCACATGTTCTTTCGAATCAACCTCGTTCGTATAAGCGACCGCGCGGAATTCGCCGTAATCGGTGGGCATCCGCACTTCGACTTCGCGGTTGACCAGCTTTTCCTTTTCGTTGCGGTAATGAATCAAGTCTTTGATGCTGATCAGCTTCAGATCAAACGTTTTGGCGATCTCGGCCAAATCCGGAAGTCTGGCCATCGTCCCGTCTTCCTTAATCACCTCGCAGATGACCCCCGCCGGATACGAGCCGCACATGCGGGCCAAATCGACCGCGGCCTCCGTGTGGCCCGCGCGCCGGAGCACGCCGCCTTTTTTGGCGATCAGGGGGAACATATGGCCGGGCCGCCGGAAGTCCGCCGGCTTCGCGTTCGGGTCCATAATCCCTTTGACCGTAAGCGAACGTTCATAGGCGGAAATCCCGGTCGACGTATTTGCATGGTCGATGGACACGGTAAAAGCCGTCCCGTGATAATCGGTATTTTGCGCAACCATCGGCTGCAAATCAAGCTCTTCGGCCCGCTCCTGCGTGATCGGCAGGCAGACGAGCCCGCGCCCTTGCGTGATCATAAAATTGATCACTTCCGGCGTCGCTTTTTCCGCCAGGGCGACGAAGTCCCCTTCGTTCTCCCGGTCTTCATCGTCCACGACGATGATAACTTTGCCTCGCATTAACTCGTAGATCGCATCCTCCACACGGTCCAATCGTATCTCGCTCATTCTTTTTCCCCTCCTGTTTCAACAAACTTTAGGCAAAACCGTTGGCGGTCAAAAACGGCAGATCGATTCCGGATTGGCCGGTTGGGCTGCCGGGACCTTCATCCTCAGGTTCGCCGTGATTTCTTCCGTATTTCAGCAAATGCTCCACGTATTTTCCCAGCACATCGCATTCCACATTTACCGTATCTCCCGGGCGTTTAAACGCAAGCACCGTCTCGGAAAGGGTATGGGGGATGATCGAAACGGCAAATTTCCCGCTCCCGGCCTCCACGACCGTCAGACTGATGCCGTCCACCGTAACCGAACCTTTGGGAATGATGTATTTGAACAAAGAAGATCGAAGCGGTGCGATTTCGTATACGACCGCGTTCTGGTCCCGGCCTGTGCCGACGATTTTCCCGACGCCGTCGACATGCCCCTGAACGATATGGCCGCCGAAGCGCCCGTTTGCCGCCATCGCCCGTTCCAGATTGACCCGGCTGCCCGGCTTCAAATCTTTCAAATTCGTATTCCGGTACGTTTGCGGCATCACATCGACCGTAAAGGAGGCGGCGCCTACGGCGGTGGCCGTGAGACAGACTCCGTTGACGGCGACGCTGTCCCCGATTTTGATATCTTCGCTGACCACCTGCGCGGAGATTTCCAGCAGCATCGCCTCTCCCTTGCGGCCGATCGACTTCATCGTTCCGATTTCCTCGATAAGTCCCGTGAACATCTCTTTTCCCTCCTCTGGTTCATTTACGTTTCGCTCCAAACCGGATAACCCCGGATGCACACATTATCTCCGATTTGCGTTATTTCCATATCCCGCAAGGTGACGGCGTCCCGCATCAAATCGAAGCCGGCAAACCTGAAATTCGCCGCCGCCTCTTGGCCGCCGCCGATTAGCTTGGGGGCAAAAAACAACACGATTTCATCCACAAGCCGGTTTTGCAAAAGCGAGCCGTTTAAGCGGCCGCCGCCTTCCGCCAGCACGGACGAGATGCCTTTGGCTCCGAGCTGTTCCAGGGCAAGTTTGAGGTCCACCTGCGGCCCGTTTCCGCAGCGCATCACTTCGGCGCCCAGGCTTGTTAGCAGCTCCGCCTTGGCCGGATCGGCCCGCTCCGTCGTCAGCAGGATCGTCGGGGCCGCATGATCCTGCAGCACCTTGGCCGTTTCGGGAATCCGCAGCGTGGAATCGACGATCAACCGGACCGGCGACAGCCCCGGAACGGAAAGCCGGGTTGTGAGCTGCGGATCGTCGGCAACGACGGTGGAGACGCCGACCATAATCGCCTGATGCCGGTGCCGCATCGTATGCACGATTTCCCGCGCGCTTTCATTGGAAATCCATTTGCTGTCCCCGGTGCGGGAGGCGATTTTGCCGTCGAGCGTGCTGGCCGTTTTGACCGTGACGTAGGGGAGCCCCGTCGTAATAAATTTGATAAACTTCCGGTTGATCTTCACGGCCCTTTCCCGGAGCACGCCCACCTTTACCTCAATCCCCTGATCGCGGAGCATGGCGATGCCCCTGCCGGCAACCTGGGGATTCGGATCCTCGCAGGCGATCACGACCCGCTTGACCCCCTCGGTAATCAGCCGCTCGGCGCAAGGCGGCGTCAAACCGTAATGGCTGCAGGGCTCCAGCGAGACGTAAACGGTGCTGCCCTTGGCGTTCGCTCCGGCCATGTTCAGCGCGTGAACCTCCGCGTGCGGCGTGCCGCGCTCAAGATGCGTCCCCAGGCCGACGAGCGCGCCGTCTTTTACGACCACCGCGCCGACCACCGGGTTGACGCCGGTTTGGCCTTGGGCCCGCTCGGCCATATCCAGGGCCAGCCCCATGTAGTATTCATCGTCGATCACTTGCATTGCCTCTCGCCTCCCGCCGAAATCCAAAATCACATAAATCTCAAACCAAAACCCCAAACAAAACCAAATAACCCTGCCGAAACCAATCCGGCAGGGTTGTATGAGAGTTATCCTACGCAAGACGCAAGCCAAAAGAGCGGACGGCAAAGACAATACCGCCAAAAAGACGGGTAGCCTAAAGACGCCGTATTTTCAAGCCGTCATTTCATCGCGCAACTAAACTTTGTGAAATGCGGAACTTGAAATACAAAAAGCTCTTTGGTTGCAAACACACCGAAATAGTAAATAATAAAGAATAACTAAAACGTGCGTGTTTTTTCGCGTTTTCCTTCTCCCATCCAGACTATACTGTCGGTCCCGGAATCGCACCGGCTCAGCCGCTTGCGCTTGTTCAGCGCTTCGCGGGTCACGGACTCGTGCTTGAAACGGAGGGGATTAATACCGACCGGCGAAAATCGCCGCTATCCGTTTCAGCCATCACCGTCGGTAGGGAATTTCACCCTGCCCCGAAGGATTGTAGCTTATTTGGTTGTGGTCCTATGACATGTCATAGGCTCTGCGGTAATGTTACCACCACAAAATAAAAAATGCAACAACTCCCATCCCCAAATTAAATTACATGTCTGAATTATCCGTGCCTTACAGCCACCGAAAGAACGGGTCTCTTGGAACTTTAATCAGTTTCTTGCCGCCTCATTTTTTCTTTATTTATCGGTTCATCTCGCCGTCTCCACTTTGCATACGGATCAATAATTTCACTTTAATCTCTACACCCCAAAATAATGCCCTTCTTCGAGATCGGCGATCAGTCCGGGCTGCACCGGTTTCCAGCCCAGAAGCTCCCGTGTTGCCAGACTCCCCTGCGCAGTGTTGAACACGCCTGCGATGTCGAATGCCGCAATGGGGCCAAGAAAGCCGAAATGGGCGGTTGCTTCTTCAGGTGTGATGCTAACCGTCGGCACGTTCAATTGCCGCCCGATGACCTCGGCGATCTCGCGGAACGGAATGCCTACATCGCCGACGCCAAGCAGCCGTGAGCCCGCCGGGGCGGATTCCAGCGCCAGTCGGTACAGAACCGCCGCATCCAGACGGTGAACCGCCGGCCAGCGGTTCATTCCGTCGCCGATGTAGGCGGCGAAGCCCTTCTCCCGGGCGATGTTGATCAACATCGGCACAAGGGCCCTATCGCCTTCGCCGTGCACGGTCGGTGCAAGCGTGACGATGGATGCCCGAATACCCCGCTCTGCCATGGCGAGCACGGCATCGTCCACGGTATGTCCATTTTCGTGAGGGTGACCCGTGGTAATAAACGGCTTCCCGGAGCCTTCGAGCGCCGCCCCCATGGCTTGGGCGGCCCGCAAATCCAGAGCCAGCGCAGCTTCAAAGTCGGAAAAGTCGCCGGTGAACGCCAGATGAATCACGCCGTCCGCAGCTGCAGCGGCGCTGCGCAGAGTATCGAGATCGTCCAGCGTGCCGTATAGCGCTTCAGCTCCCGCTGCCTTTAATCCTGCGCTTCAGAACGGCAAAGACCCGTTACTGTATGTCCCGCGCCGATCAGTTCCCGGACAACTGCGGAACCGACATACCCTGTTGCTCCTGTAACAAAAACATGCATAATGATATCCTCCTTCATGAGTTGACTGCTTGAACGTGTTAAGTATAAACTATGAAGTGAACTCTAGGGCAAGCGGCCCAAAGGAGAAATGATCATGAGAATTCAGGAACTGGCGGACAAGATGGGATTAACGATCCATACGATCCGCTTTTATGAAAAGGAAGGCTTGCTGGATGCTCGGCATGTCCGGTGAGAAAGCAACAATTACCGTAACTATTCGGAAGAGGCTGTCGAGCGGAAAGCAAGAAGAAAGAATACGACCAAATGCTGGACACCCTTAACAAGATGCTGGAGTACAAGACTCTACTCATGGACGATCCGCAAAAAGTTCAAGAGATGCAAAGGACTTGGTATGCCAGTTCTTCCGATTGAGTTGCTTATGGCTTTGTTTGAAATGGATAATTAATGGCATAAGCCATCGTTTCCCGATGGCTTAATGAAGTGACTTACATTCTTTCTTCTCCTAAATTTTTGTCTCATCTTTCGTAAGAGCTCGTACTTTCTCCAAGGTTTGGATTAAACAAAGGTTCAATATACGTTAGACAATAGCTTTCATACTGCTGGGGATAACACGGATCCACTTTACGGCAAACTCCTGTGACTACCCCCTCCTCCATTAACTGCTTGGGCTGGGGATTGTCGGTGCCCTTCTGGCTTTGCTTCTACGCAAGCTAAACCAAGTTTCCGAGTGAGAATCTCATCACAGGTTCACCAATATGGGAAAGACAGCTCAATAAAGAAACATTCTTTGTTTTACTCTCTAAACTTAATTGCCGATAAAAATTGCTATGGAATTGCCCCCGTTACCCCGTAGTTGATAATTCATATCAATTACGGGGTAACCATATATGTTCTTATTCTTAAGGTATATTTCCAAAACAGAATTCGAATGATATCGGGTAGTCTCTGTATGAAGCAGTGATACCAACGATATCAGCCAAAGGAGATTTATGATCATGAAAGCAGCAGTTGTCACGAAGGATCAAAACGTCCATATCGAGGACAAGCAGCTTCGTCCCCTAAAGCACGGCGAGGCTTTGGTCCAAATGGAATACTGCGGGGTATGCCACACCGATCTGCACGTTAAAAACGCGGACTTCGGCGACGTAACGGGCCGGGTGCTGGGCCACGAAGGCATCGGCAGAGTCGTTGAACTGGGCGAAGGGGTCACGAACCTGCGCGTTGGAGACCGGGTCAGCATCGCATGGCTGTTCGAGAGCTGTGGACGCTGCGAATATTGCCTGACAGGCCGGGAAACGCTGTGCAGAGAGGTCAAAAATGCGGGATATACCGTAGACGGCGCGATGGCGGAGCAATGCATCGTCAGGGCGGATTACGCGGTCAAAGTACCGGAGCAGCTCGACCCGGCCGCTGCGACCAGCGTCACATGCGCCGGGGTGACGACCTACAAGGCGGTTAAGGTCAGCGGCATCCAGCCCGGACAGTGGATTGGCATCTTCGGTATCGGCGGCTTGGGCAACCTCGCCGTGCAATACGCGAAGCACGTATTCAATGCCAAAGTAGTGGCTTTCGATATTAGCGACGAGAAGCTGGAGCTGGCGCTTAGTGTCGGTGCGGATTATGCCGTGAACAGCCTGAAGGAGAATCCGGCCGACAAAGCCAAGGAGCTGACCAACGGAGCCGGCCTTGACGCCACTGTCGTTACCGCCGTGGCCAAGAAGCCGTTCAACCAGGCGATTGACGTGGTCAAGGCAGGCGCTCGTGTTGTAGCCGTAGGCCTTCCGACGGACAAGATGGACCTGGACATTCCCCGTCTCGTTCTGGACGGTATTCAGGTCATCGGTTCCCTGGTTGGAACCCGCGAAGACCTGAAGGAGGCTTTCCGCTTCGCCGCGGAAGGCAAAGTCGTGCCGATCGTCAGCAAACGTCCGATTGAGGACATCAACCATATCTTTGAGGAGATGGAGGAAGGCAAAATCCAGGGCCGTATGGTCATTGACTTCACCTCTTCTTCCCAATAGAATCCAAAGAAACAGGCTCTAGAGCACCATAGCCTGTTTCTTTTGCAGCTCGATTCGGACGATCACCGCTAACTGCAAATCTTCATGGTCCAGCCAACGTTTAAGTTTAGATATTATTCACAAGCTGCGCATCAATGAGATAAGTTAGTTACTCCAGATTATTTGTGATAACAATAAGGTGGGTAAAGGTGCCGCCGATTGCATTTTCTACTTCCATTCTTCCGACGACCAATCCGTTAATCGACACTGCGTCATCTTCTTTTAAGTTACCACTTGGAACTGTTGAAAGTATATCTATAATAGTGTTATCTTCAGTTGACAGTAATACTTCTGAACGTAAAAAAGTTTCAGATTCAGGTGGGTAGTCTTGGACTAAACTAACGATTCCTTCAAAGGCAATGGGCTTTCCATAATAATCCCACGGAGCCTTAAAAACTTTGGCAATATCTTCATGACTGCCTTCCGTTAATGGTCCAGACTCAATTAAGTAATCTAAAGCAATGATAACATTTCCATTCGTCTCTGGGTTTTCATCAGCAAGGTTCCATTCATAAGAACCGTTAGTTGCTTGATTTTGAGACGCTGCTTGACTCTCCTCGGCATTCTTTTCTATATCGCTGACCACGAACGACCCAAATACATTTTTGACTAAATCTTCTCCGATCGATTTATAAGAATCATTTGATAAAGAGATAGAAACTGTGTAGATATTTGACTCTAGCGGTACAATAAACTGAGTCAAAATAACTTGGGCGCCAGTAGCGCTGTGCTTGTATTCACATATTAAAATACCTGCATCCCTACTAAAGAACATTTTATCCTCGAATTTCAGCTTCTTAAAATTATCCATCCCCGCAGCACTTTGATTTTGCTTTAAATTTTCTACGGCATACTCTGCAATATCTTTGGCCGACATGCTCGAGAAATTGTTGGGTTCGACTACCACATTGATATTGTCAGCAAACGAATTTTCAGAATTATTGTTTTTCACAGCCATTTTGATCATGGGGTTATTAAATATAGTGATATCGAACTCATCCCAATCCTCCGGATATTGGATGGTGAATTCTTCATTTGCAAAAGTTTTATAGACTATCGGCGAAACTGATTTTGTTTCGCTTTCGGGATCAGTTGCATTTGGTTCAATAATACTGGATTCATGATTACACCCTATTAAAGTTAATGCACAAATTAGTACAGTTAATAATTTTTTCAAAACGGTATCTTCCTTATTATTTCCTCATCGGCTGAGGGATTTGCTTTATTCAGTTTGTTAATCTTCAACTTACAATCTTTTTTATTCTCATGCATCATACTGAAAAATCTTTCATTTTCCCCATCCCATTGTTGAAAAAGGGCAAATTTTCATCTCCAAAATTAAAATCTTATACATCGTTCATATCTTAGTGTCCCTGCATGCTGCTTGCACGATTATCCCTTTCGTTCAGGGGGGCAGGGGGGTGAGGGCTGTGACGGGATAAAGAAAAAGAGTTTAGGGAATAAATGAGGCGGTTCAAGCGAGATTTCCGGCTTGAGTAGAGTACTAGGCATGAGAATCGCTGAAGGGTACGTATGTAGCTTTGGGACTGAAGCACTTGCAGAAGTACCTAAACGAGTACACCGGACGGCGTCGGCTGAGCCTACCCGGAGCGGAAGAAAACATGCCCACCTATCTCAGACATATCCCCTACTCCAAATATATCTACCTTGCCCAATTATATCCCCTTCTTCTGAATTTGTCTTCTTCTTTGCCTCCTGAGCAAATGGGATAATCGTGCAAAGTGTCCGGCCACCGGATGTTGATCTGCAACCAACTCATGCAAAAAAAGACCAGTTTATCACAAAACTGGCCTTTTGATCTTCAAAACTTAAAATAAGCATGAAACCGCTGATCCTGGATTTGATACAACGGAACAAACCGCGTGCCGTCCAGAGTGAAATGCAAATCTCCTTCCGATTTTTTCATTCGCTCTACGAATTGTTCTTCACTGTAAGGCCAGGCGATAAAATCCTGTTCCTCATGGATCGCCGCCAGAACATAAGGCCCGAACAAAACGCTTTTTATGCGAGCATCGTCCGGAGTGCTTACCAATCTTAAAGAGTAAGGAAAAATAAGTTCTACTTTATCGTGTTCCCAGACATTTTGGATTTGAATATATCCGTCCTCTTGGCGCGGGGCCGCTACAATTTCATCGTTCATCTTTACCCTGATGGAGCGCTCCGCCGCCCACTCGGGAATTCTAAAGCGGATGTTTAACTCCTTCCCGCCGTCAACAAAAAACTGCACGGTCTCGGCAAACTCTCCTCTATTTCTTTTTTGGGATACGGTAATCCCCTTCTCTTTCCACGACAAAGTGGACGGTATATACAGGTTGACGAACAAGTTATCCTGATCATGGAAATAAATGCTTTCCTGATATTTAAAATGGTTTTCCAAACCGGTGCCATGGCAGCAGGTATTTTCATGGGTATCGAATTTCTTGCAAGAACCCGGGGCTAAAGGCAGGAAATAGGTGCTTCCCCCATCTGCCCGCTTGCTGTTTCCCGTTGCCAAAATATGATTGTAAAGCGTTCTCTCATAATAGTCCATGTATTCCTTTTTAGGTTCGAAACAGAACAGTTCTTTGGTCAGCTTTAACATATTGTAGCTGGCGCAGGTCTCTGCGGTTTTATCGGTCAAATAAGCGGCGATCTTGCCGGGCTCTTTGAACATTTCCGTCTCGCCGACGCCGCCGATTTGATAAGCGTGGTCTTCCGTAACCATACGCCAAAAGTTTTTGGCCGCCTCATAATAGGCTTTCTCGCCTTCCGCCTCAAATAGTTTCAAAGCGCCGATGATTTGCGGAATATGCTGATTGGCGTGCATATCGCCGAGGGTATCGATATTTTCCTTCATCGGGAATAATAATTGCTCATTATCAAAATATTTTGCGGCTGCCAAGTAGTTCCGGTTCTGCGTGATCAGGTACAGGTTCGTCAAAACCTCGTTCATGCCGCCGAATTCTCCGGCAATATAGAGTGACCACATTTTCTGGCGTTGTTCCTTGGAGAGCTGGCTCAGCCGCCGGTATACCCAATCGCCTAAGCGAACACACATCACCAGGGCGTGTTTATTCCCGGCCAGAGTATAGCAGTCCAGCAGTCCGGCCATAATTTTATGCAAGGTATAATAAGGCGCCCAAATCGTCGGATAAGTGGAATACTCTTCCAACAGATTAAACTGATCCTCCGAGTAAGCGCTAAGAAATCCCTGATGATAACCGGGCAGCTCCGACATGACGTTTTGGCAGCGGCTCAACTCGGCAATCATATAGTCCATTTTGTCTTTGATGGCCGAATTTCCCCCTGTAGCACTATAGGCAAGCGCTAAAGCGGATAGATAATGCCCTGTCGTATGCCCCTTTAGGTTGCACTCCGGAGCGTCCCAGCCCGTCATCGGTTTGGCGCCTTTAACATCCAAATGGGCGGCCGCCCTAAAATTATACAGCATCTGATCGTCATCCACGGATAACAGATACTCCAGTGAACGGTTCATCGCCGCTGCAAACTCCGTATCCGCCTCAAGCCGTACGCTTTGACCGCCAAAAGCATATACTTTTGGGGTGTGCGGAATCACTTCATCCGTATCCGTCATCACTGTCACTTTTGCTTCAGCCTGCCATCCGGTTTCCTCCAGCTTGCCTTGGATCGTAAAGCCACCCGTTTGTTGATACCTTTCCCTTTCGATCGGCTCCCAGGAGACATGGCTTACTGTCCGGCTTCCGGTATCGTTTCGGACGACAACGACGGTCGGCAATTCCGGCTTGATTCCTGCTGCCGTTTGGACCTCAACTGGATAGACCTCAACGATTTCGGCTTTATACTCTTCTTCCAGCACGGTGACATCAAAGGTTCTCTGTAGGGATTCCCCTTCAAAGGTAACCGTGGCTACCAGAGGAACGATTCGATTTCCAACGCCAAAAGTTGGTCTGGTGACCTTGCCAGTATGACTTAAAAAAAGAATTTCTTTCGATTCCCAGGTAATGGATGAGCCATGCTTGCCTGTGGAAGGCAGCTCCAGATCGGTATCCACCGTATACAAATTACCTATATAAATGCTATCGCAGTCCAGTTTCACGATCTCCTGGCGGTGTTTTTTGACCTCTTCCCTATCCATATGCGTACATCCTCTCTAATCTCAAGCTTGTGTCAAGTTGCCGATTTTGTTTTTCACCCAGTTCTTCCCTTCGATAATCCGCGCAATGACCATGCTTATAGCCGTGTCACCCGTCACGTTCACCATCGTGCAGAACGGATCCGTAATCGTGCCCATAATCACCAGAATCGGAACCGCTTCCATGGGAAAGCCAAAAGCAGTACAGATAAACATCTCGCCAATGAATCCTCCGCTCGGGATCGTGCCAACGATAATTCCGCTGATCAAAGCCACGAGAATCGCCGTAACCATATCCGCCGGCCCCATCGTTATGTTTAAAATTCCGAACAAAAACACGATTTTAATCATTTGAACGCTGACAACCCCGTTTTTATGCACGCTGGCCCCTAGCGGAATAATGATATCGCTGATTTCATCAGGGATGCCCATATCTTTGGCAGCCAGCCGGTTGACCGGGATGCAAGCCGTACTGCTGCAGGTTCCCATGGCGGTCGTCAGCGGCAGCCATATATTTTTCCAGAACCTCTTAAGCCCGGTGGTCCCCCCGCCGTAATATGAGGCTAGAACCGAAAATAAGATGAAAAACAAGATGCAGAAGACGGAGTAAATAATGGAAGCCCGGGCCACGGACCATACCACCTGGTTGCCGACTTTTCCGATTAATGTGGCGAAATAACAGGCGATGCCGACGGGCGCGTAATACATGATGATCGATACGATTTTGTTCAGCACGGCGGACAAGCTGTTTAGCAGCTTGACCACAGGCTCTCCAATCTCCCCGATCGAGCTTACGGATATCCCGAACAAGATGGCAAACACGATTAAGGCCATCATATTTTTTAAAGACAAAAGCTCGACAAAATCGGAAACCGTAAACAATCTCACAAGATCCAAAGAGCTGTTGTCGGTTTGCACCGCTTCCCCGAAAGTTACGTGCGAGTTCAGCGCCGGATTAAAAATGAGCCCGCTGATCAGCGCCAGTACGGCAGTAATCAAGCCCGTAACCACAATCACCATAAAAAAGATGCCAAGAATTTTTCCTAGCTTTTTCAAGTTCGTCATACTGGCGATCGAACTGGCAATCGACACAAAAACCAGCGGAACGATAATGCAGAACACCAGATTCAGAAAAACATCCGCAAAGGGCTGCAATACGGATGAGCGTTCGCCAAAGAATCGTACCGGCAATCCCGCCGACCAACACGCCGGCCAGCAAAATAATCGAAAATTTATAATTTTTTAAAACACCCAGCATTGCTCTCACCTCATTCATGATGTTGTTTACCTTGGATAATAACGCTTACAAAACTGCTTCACCGTCGACGGAATGAAAAAGTTTTATAACCTAAGTATGGAAGCCGGGACGGGTTTTTAAAATTATTAAAATTAGCAAAGAATAGTTCATTATTAACTTTTAAAATATAACATTATTAGCATTTTATAAACTTCAGCACCTTCGCCGAATCCGGTCTCCAACTCTTGTCATTGATTTCTCCCCATTTAAAGTGATATCTTAAATAAAACAAAATGAACATGGGAGGAATTCGGAATGTTATATATCAATTTCAGTTGTCCTCCACTGCCCCATCTGATTGTTGGGGGCATTTCACTTTTTCGGAAAGGCGATATTCATGAACGGCGCATTCTTAACAATACCTTTGATTTGATCTTCGTATTTAGCGGAGCGCTTTATCTGGAGGAAAACGGACGGAAATATATCGTGGAGCCTGGGCAATTTTTAATTTTGCCGCCGGACAATCTGCATAAGGGATACAAACCGTGCACGACCGACACTGCCTTTTCCTGGATTCATTTCTCCACAACGGGCAGTTACTCTTATTCGGAAAGTCCCATTTCCTATGCATCCGCCAAAATGAACAAACACAAGTATTATAAAAAAGATACTTTTTACATTTCACTGCCGCAGTACGGAATGATCGATAAGAGCCTACACGACGTCCTAAAAAGCCACATGGACGATATCTCGCAAGTCAAAATCGATAAATATCACAATGAAAAGCTGTTTTACCCTTCCACCATTTCGCAAATACAATATCAACAGCTGTTTCTTAAAATATTGACCATTTTTTGCGACTCTAATGAACGTACCGTTGAAAAAGACGTTGCGGCGGAGATTTACGATCTGTTTACTTTAAACTATGGGCAAAGTTTTACTTTGAACGAGCTCGCCGAGCAATACGCCTTCCATCCCGCGCATATTATTCGCTGCGTAAAACATAAATACGGTATGAGCCCTCTGCAATTGTTGTTGTCGATCCGTCTGAACAAAGCCAAGCAACTGCTCGCGGACCAGGATAAAACGGTAAACTGGATTGCGGCTTCCGTTGGTTTCTCCGATACGTCCTATTTTTGCAAGCAATTCAAAAAATCAATCGGCATGACCCCATTGGAATATCGAAAAATCATCACCACGCCCGCCAAAAGTGAATAAATCGCGCCGAAAAAGGCAACCATAACCACGGAAATCCCCAACGAATAATCATTACACTTCAGGAGGAATTTAACGTGGCCAAACCAGATGACCGTTCCGATAACGTGGAGAAACTGCAGGATAGCATTCAAGATACGATCGAAAACTTCCGTGAAGGACAGGATTACCTAAGCGAGCATGCCGACGAAATCTCCGGCGGAGAGAAACAGCATATCGAGGAGAAAAACGAAAGACGGCTGAACGCCATTGAAGGTATGCGCGAAGAAGTGAAGGATGAGGCTGCGCATCAGAGAAAATCCTAAAGAGGTTGTTCAAAAATATTAAACCAAGAAAAGGGGTGCTCCACGGCCAAGTTGTTTAGCCATGCGGGCACCCCTTCGCTATGCTTTTCGTTTAGGCTTCGTCCCAAACGCTAACTTCCTTCATCTTGTCGCCAGGGCGGATTTCATCCACGAGTTCCATCCCCGAAGTAACCTTGCCAAATACCGTGTGAACCCCGTTCAAATGCGGCTGCGGCTCATACACGATGAAGAACTGGCTGCCGCCCGTGTCTTTGCCGGCATGCGCCATCGACAGTACGCCGCGTTCGTGCTTCGTCGTATTGGTTGCCGTCTCGCATTTGATCGTGTAGCCAGGCCCGCCGGTGCCGGTGCCGATTGGACAGCCGCCTTGCGCCACGAAGCCCGGAATCACGCGATGGAACGTTAGTCCGTTATAAAATCCGGAGTTGGCCAGCTTCTCGAAGTTGGCTACCGTACCCGGAGCTTCTTCCGGCAGAAACTGAATTTCTACTTCTCCGCCTTTTTCCAAGACGATTTTGCCTTTTTTCATATCGTTACACACCCTTCTTCTTTAAGGTCTTAGACAAACCTCTTTCAGTTTACTAGAAAAAAGCCCGGCACGCAAAACAGCGGAACAGGTCCGCTTTCGCTGGTGGAAAGACGCAACCGGTTCCGCCTCTTATAAAAGATCTGATTATTTCAGCGAAGGTTGCTTCGAAATCCGCTCCGGAATCACGTCGCACGCGACCAGATCCTGCAGCGATTCCCGCTTCACGACCAAATCGCTGTGCCCGTCTTGGACGAACACGACCGCCGGACGGCGAATCCGGTTGTAGTTGCTGGCCATGGCGTAGTTGTAAGCCCCCGTGCAAGCGACGGCAAGCAGGTCGCCGCTATTCACTTTCGGCAGCTCCACGTCCCAGATCAGCATATCGCCGCTTTCGCAGCATTTGCCGGCGATCGATACGGTCTCCTCGTTCTCGTCATAAGCGCGGTTAGCCAGCATGGCTTCGTATTTGGAGTCGTACAGCGCCGGACGCGGGTTGTCCGTCATCCCGCCGTCGACCGCCACATATTTGCGCACGCCGGGGATGTCCTTGCTCGTTCCCACCGTGTACAGCGTGGTGCCGGCGTCGCCGACGATGCTCCGGCCCGGTTCCACCCAAATTTCCGGAAGCTCGGGATAGCTCGAAAAATGCTGCTTCACCGCATCGGTGATCGCGCGGACGTAGTCCGCCACTTTAAGCGGAGTATCTTCTTCCGTATAACGGATGCCGAACCCGCCGCCCAAGTTGACCACCTTAAATACGACGTTCAGCTTCTCTTTCACCTGCATCGCAAACGCGGCAACGCGCTCCACGGCAAGCTGGAAACCTTCCGTTTCGAAAATTTGCGATCCGATATGGGAATGAACCCCGAGCAGATTCAGATTAAGGCTCCGGGAAGCCAGTTCCACCGCTTCAAACGCGGAACCGTTGCCAATGTCGAATCCGAATTTGGAATCCGTCTGCCCGGTGGAAATATATTCATGCGTATGAGCTTCAACGCCCGGCGTCACGCGCAGCAGCACGTTAACCTTGATGCCTTTCTCCGCGGCGAGCGCCTGCAGCATGTGGAGCTCGGTAAAATTGTCCGCCACAAAACAGCCGATGCCTGCCGACATGGCCATTTCCAGTTCATCCAGCGTCTTGTTGTTGCCATGAAAATGGATGCGCTGCGCGGGAAAGCCTGCTTGCAAAGCCGTATACAATTCGCCTTCGGAGACGACGTCAAGCGACAATCCCTCCTCTTCGGCCAGCCGGCACATCGCCATGACACAGAATGCTTTGCTGGCGTAAGCTACCTGAAAGGACAGCCCCGATGCCCGGAAAGCATCCATATATTCACGGCATCTTTGCCGAACGAGTGCTTCATCTACGATATATAGCGGCGTGCCGAATTGTTGTTTCAGCTCAACCGTGTCGCAACCGCCGATCTCGAGATGGCCTTTTGCGTTGATTTTGCTGGTACCGTGTAAATACATTCTATGCAGTCCTCCACTTTCAATTTTACACCAGTATAGCAAACAACCGGTGCGCTGAAAAATGGATTTTTTCGAATAACATTTGTGTTTTGTGCAAGACAAGCCAATAACCCTTATTTTTTCGGCATTCTCGTGTTGTCCCGTGTTCTGTTGGACGACGGTCTTTGTTTGGAAGTCATGACCGGAACGCGGACCAACACGGCCGCCATAGCCTTTGCATTAAATGGTATAAATGGCCACAAATATGAAGCGTTGTACGAGCGCCGCATCGTCAGCAGCACGATAAACGCAGTTACCCCGACAATGAATCCAGGGGCCCCGAATGCCGCCACCGCAAGCAAAAGAGCAAGCCGGATGATCCGGTTGGCCAAGCCCAACTCATAACTCGGCGTCGCAAACATCCCGATCGCCGCCACGGCCATGTACAATACGACCTCATTGACGAAAAAGCCGGTCTGTACGGCGATGTCCCCGATCAGGATGGCCGCGATCAGACCCATAGCGGAGGCCAGCGGGGTTGGCGTGTGGACCGCGGCCATCCGCATTAAATCGACGCCGAATTCCACGATCAGAAACTGGGCGATCAAAGGGATTTTCGCGGTTTTCTCCGGTCCGAGAAAAGCGAGCAGCGCCGGTTTGTATTCGGGATGAACGACGATCAGAAGCCAGAGCGGCAGCAGAAACAAGGATGCCAGGATGCCGAAAAAGCGCACCCACCGCAAATAAGTGCCCATAAACGGCGTTTGCCGGTTTTCCTCCGCGTGCTGGCACAAATCGAAAAAGGTCGTGGGCAAAATCATGACGCTGGGCGAAGTGTCCACAAACACGACGACCCGGCCCTCCAGCAAATGGGAAGCGACCACATCGGGGCGTTCCGAATAGCGCACCAGCGGGTACGGATTCCAGCCCCGGTGCACGATGGCCTCCTCCAACTGCTTATCGGCCAACGGGATACCGTCGATATTAACCGCCTTGATTTTTTCGCGAACCGAATCCACCTGCGTTTTATCGACGATATCGTCCACATAGGCGATGCAAACATCGGTACGCGTGCGGCGTCCGACGCTCACTACTTCGAACTTGAGCCCGGGGTCGCGAAGTCTGCGGCGTACGAGCGTGACGTTGGTGACGAGCGTTTCGGTGAATCCGTCGCGGGCGCCGCGAACGACCCGTTCCAGCGACGGCTCCTCCGGGCTGCGGATCGGATAACTGCGCGTATCCATCAGCACGGCGGTTTGTTCCCCGTCGATGAACAATACGCTCATGCCGGTCAGCGCTTTGTTTACCGCATCGCTTAATTTGTCCGTCTTCTCCACCTGAATATGGGGGATATACAGCTCGAAAAATGAACGCAGCGCTCCCTCCGTGAGATCTTCCGCAGTCAGGTAAGTCAAGCGCTTAAGGATTTCCTGCATTACTTCAGTCCGGGCAAAACCGTTGATAAAAAACAAAAACGTGCTTTTGCCGCCGAAAGCCATGTCCCGGATTACCATGTCAAAGCTTTCGCCCAGGCCGACGACTTCCTTCAGCGTATGTTTCGTTGTGGACAAGCTTCTGCTGATATTGTCGCTTTTTTGCCAGTATATGATCGATTCCTTGATGTTATCGGACCGTTCCATCTCCTTTTTCCGATATTCCGTTCCGCTCTCCGGGTGGTGATCGCTGACGAGCACATTCTCCTCTTCACCCGGAACGAAATCCGGAATCACCTGCGGATGGTCCGCATCATCTTGCCTCGGTCCGTTTTGTTCATTTTCCATCATTGTACCGGTCAACCTCCCTACTATACAAATTTAAGGTCCGTAAACAAACCATTCAAATAAAGAGCCCGCCATCTTGCCGAACACCATGGCCAGCATAAGTCCAAATAAATACCGTTGCATATGCAAGCGTTTGGCCAAAATCGGCAGCACATTAAGCACCTCGGTCAAGGCCGCCGCTAGCATGCCGACGAAGATCCCGTTCAGCAGGCCGACGAGCCCTTCGGCCGTCCAGGAACCGGCCATCTTCCAATTCCAGAAATCGGCGACCGTTCCCAAAAAAGCGCCGCTCACCATCGCGCCTTCATACCAATGAACTTTACCGTAAGAGTTCGTGAGCTGAGCCAGTCTGGGAATGATGTCCAGCACAATAAAAAACGCGATCATGCCCGCCCCGACGGCAATGCCTCCTGAGAGGCCGATAAAAACAGCCACTCCCGCGGTTAAAGGGGGCATCAGGACTTCTCCTTCGGCGCGCCGGTTTGATGCATTTTTTTGTATTCCTCGGCGATGACGTATTGATTCAAATTTTCTTGATACAAAAACATTTCCACTTCCAGCGGGGTAGGCTCTTCGTTCCATTTTTTCTTGAACAAGTGATTGAAAAAGACGATCATCCCTAGGCCGATGCCGACGGAATAAGCAGCCTGAAACAGGTAAGGATGCTCGTCCCGCTCGCCGGTGAGCATTTCCACGATCCGCACCTGCACCTCCGGCATGCTCACATCCGCATGAAAGTTCATAATCGTCAGCGCGGCTCCGAAAAACAGCAGCAGCCATACGAAACAAAACAAGATCAGCGAAGGTTTTTTCTCCTCTTTGACCATCTCGACAAGCACCTGGGGTTCGCCGATAAATTCGACGCGCAGACCGGGGAAACGCTCCCGGATCACGGAGATCACCAGCATCATGTCAATCACGATCAAATTTCCGTCACGTTGCTCCGGACGGATCAGCACCAGCTCCAGCAGCCTCCGTTCAAGCCCGGAATCCGCCAGTACGCTGGCCACATCCCCCAGCCGGATCGGAACTCCGGCAGGCAGGCCCGCCTGCTTGCGAAGACGCAAATAGACGGCCGAAGCGGCATCCTTCTCCAAACCGTTTCACCCCTTCACTAACATATGCCCATAGTATGCCAAGGGAGGGGGAGGTTTACTCTTAGGCGGGAGTGCTGAGCAGGAAGTCGGCCCGGCAATTTGACAGACGTAGACCAAGTTTTACTTTCCATTTACATCCCCCTAACCATTCGCTGACTTATCCCGCTTATACTTCTTGTTAGGTAACCGGTTACCCTATTTGTATTAACGGAGGGAAAGCATGTTAAAAAAGAGGCATTGGATAAGGACGCTGGCGGCCTGCATAACGGCCCTGACCATCGTTCTTGCGGGATGTTCACCGCATTCGGCTTCAGGCGGCAAAACGCTAAAGGTATGGGCAATGGGATCGGAAGGAAAACAGATGCAGGAATTCGTCAAGGATTTTGAAAAAAAGCACGGGGTCAACGTGGACGTGCTGGCGATTCCGTGGGGCGACGCCCACGATAAGCTGCTGACGGCCGTAGCCGCCGGCAAGGGGCCGGACGTGCTGCAGGTCGGCAACACGTGGGTGGCCGAATTCGCCGAAGCGGGAGCGTTCCTGGATCTGACCGACCGGTTGAAGGATTATCCGAATTTACAGCCGGAGCGGTTCTTCGAAAGCGCTGCGGCAACGACGGTGTATCACGGAAAAACGTATGCCATCCCTTATATTATCGATACCCGGGTGCTGTTTTACCGCACCGATCTGCTTGGGGAAGCCGGCTATCCCAAGGGCCCCGAAACGTGGGACGAGGCGGTGGATGCGGCGCGTAAACTGGCCGCACGCGGCAAAGGACTGTACGGGATCGACATCGACAAGGGCAGCCACCATATCCCGATGATGATGGCCTGGGAGCACGGTTGGGTTTACGATCCGGCGAAGGGCGCGGACAGCTTCGACGATCCGCGGTTCAAAGCGGCGATGGAGCTCTACGCGCAGTTTTTTAAGGAAGGACTGGCCCAGTTGGAAGCCGGTAAGGAAACCGTCCAGGGCTTTAAAGACGGCACCTATCCGATGTTCATCAGCGGACCTTATATGGTGAACACGATTAAAGAGCAAGCGCCGGAAATCGGCGGGAAATGGGCGGTGCGCGTTATGCCGAAGGTCGAAAGTAACGCATCCATGGCCGGCGGTTCCCACCTCGCCGTGTTTCACAATACGGACAAAGTGGACGAAGCGCTGACATTCATCGACTACATGGCCGACCCGCAAACCCAGGTGGCCTGGTATCAAGCCGCCTCCACCCTGCCGACAACGAAAAAGGCGTGGGAAGACCCGGTATTCGCAAGCGATCCGACCATGCAGACCTTCGGCGAGCAACTGAAGACAACGCAGGCTTTCCCGGTCATCGCCGAATACGAGTTCATCGCTTCCAAGCTGCTGAAAACCTTGGAGCAGGTTATTCGCGGCGGAGCCGATATCGACCAGGCACTGACCGGCTACCGGGAAGAAGTGCGCAAAATTCTAGCCAAATAAAGCGATTCTATAGGGGGACGAATCTTGTACGGTTTCCGCAATGTACGCAAAAAAATAATTCCTTATGTGTTCGTCGGCCCGTCCGCCGTCTTGCTGCTCGTTTTCTCCATCATTCCGATCGCGGTTTCCCTGGCCGCCGGATTCACCGATCTGGATCTGGCCGGCCTGGCAAACCGGGCGAATATCGGGTTTGTCGGGCTGGATAATTTCCGCGAACTGTTCCGGGACGAGACGTTTATCGTATCCTTCGGAAACACGCTTTTTTACGTGCTCATCGGAGTTCCCGCCGTGGTGGCGCTGTCGCTGGCCGTCGCCTTGCTGCTGAACTACGGAACAAGTGCGCTCTTCTCCGTATTCCGCGCCGTTTATTATTTGCCGACGATCACCAACATCGTCGCCATCGCCGTCATCTGGAGCTACTTGTACAATCAGCAATACGGGCTGTTCAACTACTTGTTGTCGCTGGCCGGTACAGGTCCGGTGCCCTGGCTGGAGCAGCCCTTTATGGCGAAGATCTCCCTGCTGGTTCTGGCGGTCTGGCAGGGCCTAGGCGTGAACATGATCATCTTCCTGGCCGCCCTTAAAGCGGTGCCGCCCATGTATTACGAGGCCGCCGCCATCGACGGCGCGGGCCGCTGGCAGCGTCTGCGCTACATTACACTGCCCTCGATCCGTTACGCGATTTTCTTCGTTGTGGTCACCAAGCTGATCGGCTGGCTGCAATTTTTTGAGGAGCCCTTTGTCATGACGGGCGGAGGTCCTTTGGACGGAACGATCTCGATGGCTCTGTTCATTTACCAGGAAGGATTCCAGTACAGCAAATTCGGGTATGCCGCCGCAGCCTCAACCGTGCTGTTCGCGATCATCATGATCGTTACGCTGGCGCAGTTTAAATTAAGAAAACAAGAGTAACACGGTCAAATCACGACCTATAGGGATACCGAGGTGATATACGAAATGATAAAGAGCCGATGGGAGCAAGCGGCCGTGACTTTGGTTCTGGCGGCAGGCGGTCTGGCGATGGCCCTCCCGTTCATTTGGATGCTTTTGAGCTCGTTCAAAACGGAAAGCGAAGCCCTGGCCGTGCCGCCGACGCTCTTCCCGAAGACGTTTAGCTTCCAAAGCTATATCGGTCTGTTTGAGCGGCTGGATTTCGGCGTTTATTTAACCAACACCCTCATCGTCGTATTGTTCTCGATGCTCGGCTTGCTGCTGGATACGATGGCCGGCTACGCTTTCGCCAAATTCCGCTTCCGCGGCAACCGGGCGCTGTTTGTGCTGGTGCTGGCCACGATGATGATTCCCGGGCAGGTTAAAATGATTCCAATGTACATTATCGTCAGCGAAATGAACTTGACCAATACGATGGCCGGCATCGTCATTCCCGGGCTGGCGTCGGCCTTCAACATTTTTCTGGTGCGGCAGTTCATGTCTACCATCCCCGACGAGCTGCTGGAAGCGGCGAGATTGGACGGCGCGGGCGAGTTCCGGATTTTTGCCACCATGATTTTGGCCTTGTCCAAATCCGTGCTGGCGGTGCAGGCCATTTTCACCTTTATCGGGGCATGGAACAGCTTTCTGTGGCCGCTCATCGTCGCAAATGACGATGCGCTCTTTACCTTGTCGGTGGGAATGTCACTGTTAAAGGGCCAATACTCCACCGACTTCGCGCTGCAGATGGCCGGATCCGCTTTTATGGTCATTCCGGTGCTGATCGTGTACACCGTGTTCCAGCGGTACATTATTCAAGGGTTCAATCTGTCGGGGCTCAAATGATGGAGAAGAAATATACCATTCGGGACATCGCCAGGTTGGCCGGGGTCACGCCCACCACCGTGTCCAAGATTATCAACGATACGGGAAACATCAGCGAGGAGACCAAAAACAAGGTCCGCCAAATCATCGCGGAAACGGGCTATCGTCCAAGCTTCTCC
This sequence comes from Paenibacillus macerans, assembly GCF_900454495.1. Classification (NCBI taxonomy): domain Bacteria; kingdom Bacillati; phylum Bacillota; class Bacilli; order Caryophanales; family Paenibacillaceae; genus Paenibacillus; species Paenibacillus macerans. Next base: position 480,931 of record NZ_UGSI01000001.1, on the reverse strand, counting down.
GCCAAAGCGCTTGCTTCCAGGAAATCGAAGCTGATCGGCGTGATCATCGGCGGGAGATACAACGTCGGGTTTACCCATCCCTTCTTCAGCATGATCTTGAACAACTTTAAAGATATTATCGCCGCCATGGGCTACGACTTTATTTTTTTCTCGGAAAACAGCGATTACGTGGAAAGATGCGGCTACTACAATGTCGCCGGCTGCCTGATCATTTCCGGGGACCACCGGGACAAAGGGAGCCGGGCGCTGGACCGCAGCGGCATACCGACCGTCGGCGTGGACATGGAGCTGACCGGCAACAAATCAAGCTATGTGATGACCGACAATTTCCTTTTGGCCGAGGAAGTGGTGCGGCATGCCTGGGAGAACTCTATTCGCTCCGCGGCTTTTATCGGCGGCAACAAGAGTTCGTATATTACGGTACAAAGAGAAGCGGGCTTTCGCCGGGCGATGCAGAAATACCAAATGGAAGTGAAAGAAGAATGGGTGGAGTACGGCGATTATTTTGACCAAAGCGGCTATGCCTGCATGCGGCGGATTTTGAAGAAAAAAGCGCGGCCGGAGCTCGTGTTCGCCTGCTCGGACTTTATGGCGCTGGGGGCCATCGAGGCGATCAAAGATTGCGGTCTGGACGTCCCCGGCGATATTTCCGTTATCGGCTGCGACGATATCGACGCCGGCCGGTTTTCATCGCCGAAGCTCACGACCGCCGGACAGGACAAGGAGCAAATCGGCCAATGGGCCGCCGAATTGCTGCTTGACCTGATCGAGAAGGACCAGCCGGGACGTGGCGTCCTGGTCGAACCCAAACTGATGCTCCGGGATAGCTGCGTATCGCGGATTTAAAGCGGATTGAAAGGCGTGCCGGACAGCCGCCTTAAATGAACAGGACCATCCCCCCGCGAATGGTCCATAATCCGGAACCGGGATACATCGTAGAAGCGGAGGGCACATTCTGCGCGCTCAAGACCTGCTTGATGAACTGCCCGAAATATGATATTTTGAAAAAAACGGTGTGAAGCACATGCCGCTCTGGCCATACAACTCTGTTCGGGTTGTCTGTCAGGGCGGCTTTTTGTTTGATTCCAAAAGTTAAGGTGGTGCAGATGCTTTGTTTGAAGAGGTCTATCAGGATTGGCTAGAAAAGCAAATTGCCGAAGAGAAAAGTCCAAGAAGAAGAGAATTGCTGCAGAGTGGATTAGGTCATGGAACGGTTGATTTTTTGCGCGGTATCTGGTTTCCGGCCATTGGAAGCTTTGATCATTATATCCCGAATATGAGGTGCGAGACTTTAACAACGGTTATCGCTATCTCGATCTAGCCTATATGCCCGGCGATGCTAAAGGATGTATTGAAATCCACGGTTATCGCTTCCACGCCCGGGACGTAGAGGTTTCCCGATTTAAAGATTTATGTATGAAACAAGCTTTGCTCGTTCTTGACGATTGGTATTTCCTGCCTATCGCCTACTTGTCCATACGTGATGATCCCGGAATGTGCAAGCAACTGGTCCTTTCTTTTGTCGGAAAATTTTTATCTATGGACACCCCCTCCGAACTAAGCTGGGCGGAAGCGGAAACGTTGCGGTTCGGACGCAGATTGCTGCGTAAATTTGAAACTCGCGAACTGGCCGCACACCTGCACCTGTCGGAAAACCGCACGAGGATTGTGCTCCGTTCACTAGTAAACAAGAAACTGCTGATGGTCGCCAGCGGAACACAGCGATACCGCACATATCGGCTCAGGAACGTACTTTAAATGTTCTTGCTGTGATGCTCTTGCTGTGATGCTCTTGCTGTGATGCTCCTCTGCTATGTTCTTGCTGTGTAATCTGCTCGTGCTTCAATGTTCTAACGGTTGCCACAAGCGTTATTCCCGCAAAAATGAGGCATCCGAATTTCTAACGAATGTAATCGACGCTATTTGCCCCATAATCACCCTTAACGGACGAAAATAGCTCAAATAACGCCGGTGGCATCCGTTAGATTTTTTAAACGAACAAAATCCACGATTTAACGGCGATGGCAACCGTTAGAAGTCCATTAAATACGAATCGACCTGGTTTGATCGAATTAGGCGCCCTAATACCGTTGCAATCAGAAATCGACACTTTTGGGCCTCCTTCTCGCCGCTGCTTCAAATTACCCGGATATCGAAGCCTTTGAAATCGGCGCAAGGCGTTGAACTTGAACTTAAGCCTGAGCAAGCGGTTCTTGACGGCGCCGCCGGCCGGCCCTCCCGGGAGGCCTGGCTCGGCCAGCCAGCCTGAGACGCTTGGCTCGAACGTCTGGCCCGGTTCGCCTCAAACGCGCAGATGCCCACCTTCGCTCCGACCCATACGCCTTTTTCCGCGATAAACGATTCGCCGATATCCATAAACCGGCAGCCGCCGTCCAGACTATACCTGAACCGGCAGTTCCCCGGCTCTTGCACGACAGCTTGCAGCACAATCCCGGCGGTATCCACCGCCACGCCCGCGACGATCGCGTCGTTCGGCCGCCCGCTTTCCGAAGCGACCTGCTCGAGCAGGAATCGTCCGTCCTCAAGCGGTGTAACCAGCAGCGCCATCAACCGCCGGCCGAACACGAGAAGCCCCGCCCGGCCCGCCGGGGTAAGATGCTCCAGCGTCAGCTGCGTTGTCGCGCTGAAAGAGGGCGCCGGGAACTTTTGCAGCAGCAGCGGCGGCGCATCGTATAGGCGTTCGCACCCGTCCGGCAGCGGCAGCGCGTAAAGACGCAGGCATCCAGCCTCCGGCCGCAGCTCGTACCACTCCGCCCCCGGATTGGCCTGCCACTGCCACTGCAGCCCCAGCGCTCCGGCGCGAAAATCGTCCGAGGTCTGCGGAATATCCGGATTCACGCTGCCGGATAATACTGCCCGCGTCCGCGGTTTGCTCCAGCGCTCCACCGGCTCCCCGGGGCCACTTTTGTGCAACTTATTTTCACCTATCCCGCTCGCTCTTGACCTGTACTCATCGGGCGCACGCTCGTCTAATCCACACTCACCTAGCTCTCTCGCACTTGGCCCACCATCACCGAGTTCTCCCTCGCCTGCTTCATCTATACCGAGCTCTCCCCTACTTGCTCCAGCAGACTCACCGGGTTCGCCCGGTTCACCGCTTGAACCGGGTGAAACCCGCCCCATCACAGGCCAATCGTCGACCCACCGCATCGGCTGCAGATGAACGATCCGCCCGTAAGCGCCCTTGTCCTGAAAATGAACGAACCATGACTCGCCCGATTCAAGCTCGACGTAACCGCCCTGATGCGGGCCGTTTACATCCGTCTCTCCTTGATGCAGCACGATTTTGTCCTCGTAAGGCCCGTCAATCGCCCTCGCTCTGAACACGCTCTGCCAGCCGTTCTCCACACCGCCCGCCGGGGCAAAAATATAGTAATACCCGCCCCGTTTATACATTTTCGGGCCTTCCAGCGTCGGATGACGAGCCGTGCCGTCGATAATGATCCGCCCTTCATCCAGCAGCCGGGTGCCGTCCGGCGCCATGCGGAAAAGCTGCAGCAAATGCTTGCGGCCGGAGCGGCTGAAGGCGAAGGCATGCACCAGGTAGGCCTGGCCGTCCTCATCCCAGAACGGACAAGGGTCGATCCAGCCTTTGGCCGCGCGCACGAGATGGGGCGCGGTCCACTTTCCAAACGGATCGGCGGCTTGGCACATAAAAATCCCCTCGTCCGGCGTGCTGAAGAACACCCAAAACTTCCCGTCATGATAGCGCAGGCTCGGCGCCCAGATGCCTTTCCCATGCTGCACGCGGTCGTATCCGGGCCAATCGAAACTCGGGACCACATGATTAATGATCGTCCAATTGACCAGATCGCGGGAATGCAGCAGCGGCAAGCCGGGCATATGATTGAAGCTCGACGAGACCATATAAAATTCATCATGAACCGCGATGATATCAGGGTCGGAATAATCCGCGAAAATAATCGGATTCCGGTACGTCCCGTCCCCCAGGTCGGGAGCCCACCCCCGCCGCCCGATCTCATTGATCCGCATTACATGTTCCTCCAATCGCATGATGACCTCCGCCCTGTTAATTGGCGGATTGGTCGTAGCTCGCTTTTTCTCTAGCCAGCAGGTCCGCCCACTCGTCAAGCAGTTCCCGGGCGCTCATCCGTTTGGCCATCGTCTTTTGAATCAACGGCTCCACCGCTTTTTGCACATTGCTGTATCCCGGCAAATAATAAGGCGTGTCGGCGAACTTCGTGTCCGGAGAGTTTAGCAGCTCGGAAGCCGATTTCATGTACGGAATCTCCTGCACCCAGGCATCCTGCGCCGCCTCCTTGTTGGCGGGAATTTCCCCATATAGCTTGGAGTAGCGGCTGTTGATGTCATGCGACAAGTAGAAGGTCATAAATTTCCACACCGCGTCTTTGTGCTGCGCCGATTTCGACATTGTCAGCCCCAGCGGCGCAAGGCCCGGATGCTCCCTATACCCTTTCACACTGGCCGGAAAAGGAACCGCCGCGAATCTATTGCGGTCGCCGCCAAACGCCTTTTCATGCGAACTGGCCGAGCCAAGATTGTGCACGACGATCGCCGCTTTGTCCGACTGAAACGTGGCCGCCAGTTCGCTCCACCCCTTGTTCAAGTCGTCTTCCGGGGTGAACACGTTATAGGCGCCCAAATATTTTTCGACGAATTCCACATGCAGCGGGTCATTGATCGTAGGCTTGCCATCCGCGGTAAAATAATCGGTAATGCCCGAATAGGAATACATCAGCATCTCCAGCGTGTTGGCGCTGCCCGCCCCGCCGCGGATGCTAAGCCCGTAACGGCCTTTCCCCTTATCCGTGAGCTTCTCCACCGCCGTAAAGAAGTCCGGCCATGTCTCGGGCAGCTTAAGCCCGGCTTCCTTAAACCAGTCCGGCCGCACCCACAAATTCCACGTTTGCGAGCTGTAGGGCAGCGCGTACAGCTTTCCTTCTTTCGCATCCAGCTTCCGGTTGCTCGCGATGATCTCCGGCGAAATCAAGTCCTTGTCTTCCCAAGCCGCAAAATAATCGTCCAGCGGTTCAAGCACGTCGCGGGTGATCAGATCGGCCTTGAAATCGTTCATAATATCGGGCGCCTGTCCGGCGGAAATCGCCACATTGACCTTCTGCTCATAGGCGGACAGGTCTCCTGGAACGCCGAGATAGTCCACCTGGATATCCGGATTCTGCTGCTCAAACTCCTGGATGATTTGTTCAAAAAAAGCGTTGCGCTCCGGCGTAACGGCAGCGGCCCAAAAGCTGATTTTCGTTGGCGCGGCGGCCTCCCCCTGCACCCCGCCGCCGGAACCGCCCTCCCCGCTTTTGGCCGCGCTTCCGCAGCCGGCAAGCACCAGCACCAGAGAAAGCGTTAACAACAATAATGAGCGAAAACCTGTTTTTTTCATACTTCATCCCCCTGTAAAATAGATTTGGCGCCGGGCCCGGACTAACCTTTAACCGCGCCCCCGCCAAGGCCCTGGATCAAATAGCGCTGGATGTACATAAACAGCAGTACCGGCGGGATCAGTCCGATGATGCTGCCCGCCGCAAGCGAGGCGTACTCGACGCTGAATTCGCCGATCATAAATTTCAGCCCGATCGGTATCGTAAAGCGCTCCGGCGTCGTAATAAAGGAAAAAGCGACCAAAAATTCGTTCCACACGCCGATAAACGCAAACGCGCTCGTCGCCACGATCCCCGGCAGCACAATCGGCGTGATGATGGAGAAGATAATCCGCATCCGCCCGGCCCCGTCGACCATCGCCGCCTCGTCGATTTCCTGCGGCGTGCCGGAGATGAACCCGCGCATCAGGATCGTGTTGAACGGCACCTGCGACACGATGTAAAACAGGATGAGCGCCAGCGGCGAGTTGATCAGTCCTAAATTTTTGAAAATGAGAAACAGCGGAATGACGAACAGGATCACCGGCATCATTTGCGTGGCCAGCAATATCAGCATGAACGCCCCCCGTCCCCGGAACTTGAAGCGGCTCAGCCCATAACCGTTCAGCAGGGCCAGCACGGTGATCACCGCGACCGACACCACCGACACCAGCAAACTGTTGAGAAAATAACCGGAGAAATTGTTCTGCGTCCACACTTTTACGTAATTTTCCAGCGTTACCGGTTGCGGGATGTAAGAAACCGCACTGCTTATGACATCGGACTCGCGCTTCAGCGAAGTCGACAGCGCCCATAAAAACGGAACGAGCACAAACAACAGCGTTAACGCCAGCGGGACATAAAACAGCAGCAGCCTGGCCCCGATACGGCCCCATCGCCGGCTCATTTACACCGCCTCCGATCGGTTCAGTCTCAAGTAAACGACGACAAACACCAGCAGCAGCAGGAAGGTGACGGCTCCGAGCGCCGATCCGTATCCGTAATTCCCTTCCAGAATCGCCGTCTTCATCATGTAAATCGGCAGCGTTGTCGTCATATTCATCGGTCCGCCGCCGGTCATGGTGAAAATCATGTCGATCGAGTTGAATTCCCAAATCGCCCGCAGCAAAGTGGCGAACACGATCGACTCCTTCAAATACGGCAGCGTAATATGCAGCAGTTTGCGGAACCTGCCCGCGCCGTCCACCTCGCAGGATTCGTACACTTCGCGGGGAATCGTCTGCAGTGCGGCCAGCAGCGTAATCGCGAAAAACGGAATGCCGCGCCACAGCTCGGCCACGATGACCGAGCCGAACACCGTGTCCGTGTTGGCCAGCCAGGCGATATTTTCCTTGATCAAACCAAGCCGCATCAGCAGATCGTTGATGACCCCGATATGCTGGTTATACATCAGCGACCACAACATCGTCGTCAGCACCCCGGACACCGCCCACGGAATCAGCACGAGCGAGCGCACCAGCCCGCGCAGCTTGAAGCTCTCATGAAGCAGCAAAGCAACGATCAGCCCAAATATCAGCTGCAGCGCCACCTCCAGCAGCACCCATTTGACGGTGATGCCAAGCGATTCGTAAAATAGCGCGTCCTCCGTGAAAATACGGCGAAAATTAGCCAGGCCGATATACCCGGCCTCATGCAGACGAGTGAAATCGTAGCTCTGCAGGCTAAGGTCAAACACGCGCAGGATGGGAAAAACCATCACTCCCGCAATCAACAGCAGCGTAGGCGCGATAAACAGATACGGCAGAAATCTCTCTTTTTCCCTGCCGCCCCGCGTTAAGCCAGCAGCCGGGGCTGACCCCGCGCTTTGCGCCTGTCTTGTTGTCTCCATAACAGCACCTCCGCGTCTATCGTAATCCAGACCCGTTAGACGGCGGAATTCAATATTTTTTAAATAATGTTTGTTTTCTTTAAATACGTGTTCAAAAAGTCGGGTTTTCAGCACCGAGAAGGTTGGATGAAGCTAGGGACGTCAGGAGCGCGTACGTTTTGGGTACGTGAGCACCGGAAGGCCCGGCTGAATTTCAAGATTCGATGTCGAGCCCGTTTCCTGACCAGCTTCGTGATCAAAAAACGACTTTTTGAACTACCACTTTAAATGATCAAAATGGTTGAGGCGGCTGATGCTTCTTCCGGTAATCCGTCGGGGACAGCCCGTGATGCTTTTTAAAAAGAACGCTGAAGTAGTGCGGGTTCGAATAACCTGTCTTTTCGGCAATTTCATACGCTTTGAAATCGGTTTTCACCAGCATTTCCGCCGCCCGCTCCATCCGTGCCGAGATGATGTAGTCGACCAGGTTGACTTGTTTGTATTTTTTAAACAATGTGCTGACGTAGGGGGGCGAAATGTGCACCGCGGCGGCGATGGCCGTGAGACTCAGGCTCTCGTCGCAGAGATGGGCGTGAATGTAGGCTTCCATTTTTTTCAGCAAGAGCTGATGCGAGCTCTGCTGCGATAAAATCTCGCCGCTGACAAAAACCCCCGGTTCGCCGGCCACCTCCCGGACCTGAACCGCCGCCAGCGCTTCACGGTATGATGCGGCGATCCCGTCATACCCCGAAAAACATCCGCCCAATCCGATGCTGAACGGAATTTTCAGTACCTGCGCAAGCGCCCGCCGCGTCCGTTCCAGCAAAGGCAACAGCTCGACCGCAGCGCCGGGCTGGGGCAAGCAGAAGACCAAATTCGCCTGCCGGTTGTAAACCGCGAAGAAACACTGCGGCCAGGCGCCGCCATCGCCGCCGTCCACCAGCAACTCCGTACATACATTGCGGATGGAGAATAACAGCAGGTCGATTTCTTCGTAATCGGCGGATCTGGAGTAACGCATCAAATTTTCCGGCCGGATGACGGCCACCTGAAAATCATTCCCGCACAGCTTCAAGCCCAACAGCTCCAGCTCGCGCGACACCCACTCCCCGTTAAAGCAGCCTTCAAACAGATGGGCAAACAGCTGATTTTCCATCAGCGTCCGGCTTTTGCTTAACTTTTCCTCCTCCTGCCGTTCCCGGAGCAGACGCTCTCCGGCGGCAACGACCGTTTGCAAAATTTTGCCGTTGTCCTCATATTTCAAAATATAGTCAAACGCCTGCAAGTTCAGCGCTTGTTTGGCGTAGTTGAAATCGTCGTAACCCGTGAGGAAAATCGTTTTGACCCGCGGGCTCAGCTCCCGCAATTTCGCGGCCAGCTCCAGCCCGTCCATAAAAGGCATGCGGATATCCGTCAGCACGATGTCCGGCGTAAGCTCAAGCGCCAGCTCCCAGGCGGCTTCACCGTCAGAGGCCGTGCCGACCAACTCTACCCCGGCCACGCTCCAATCGATATTTCGCTTCAGCCCTTCGCAAATCCACTCGTCGTCGTCAGCGATCAGCAGCTTCACTGTCATATTCCTCCCCCTTCTCCGTAAAAGGCAATTCAACGATCACCCGGGTGTATTCCCCGTGCACGCTTTCCAATTTTAGACCATACGGAGCGCCAAAATGCAGCGCCAGCCTCCGGTGGCAATTGCGCAGACCGTAAGTGATCGGCTCTTCGGCTTCATCGATTCTGTCGGCCCGGATAGAACCCGCTAGCCGCTCCAGCTTGTCCGGGGCGATACCCGAGCCGTTGTCGTACACTTCCAGGATCGCTTTACCGCCCGTCCGGCGCCCGCTAATGGAAACGGTCCCCCGGCCCCGCTTCGTTTTGATGCCGTGGTAAATCGCGTTCTCCACCAACGGCTGCAGCGTCAGCTTAGGGATGGATAGCGTAAGCAGCTCGTCCGCCACATCAATCCTAAACTCGAAATCTTTGCTGTAGCGCAGGTGCAAGATTTGCAAATAACTGCGGACATGTTCGATCTCTTCACCGATCGGAATAACCTCTTTCCCTTTGCTGATGCCGATGCGGAAAAAACGGGTCAGCGCCGCGACCATTTGCGACGCTTTCTCCTTCTCCCGCAAATCGATCAGGTGCTTGATCGAACACAGCGTATTGTACAAAAAATGCGGTTGTATTTGCGCCTGCAAGGCATGGAGCTCAATGCGGCGTTTTTGCCGCTCTTTGTCGCGGACCTCCTGCAGCAGCTGCCGGACCGCCTCCGACAGACTGGCCAAACCGTTCGCCAGCACCCCGATTTCGTTGCGCTCATCGAGCTGAAAGTTCACCTGCATATTGCCTTGCTCGAAGCGTTTCACCTGTTTGGACAAGTAACGGATCGGGTCCGTCAGCTTGCGGGCCACCCAGGCGGCCACGATCATAAACACGAGCAGGACGATGAGCGTAATCCCAAGAGATATGTATTTAATCGAATGGACACCCGCCAAAATATCGCGTTCCGGCACGATCGCCGCCAGCACCCACTGATTCAGCGGCAGCGTGTCGTAGGCGATGGTCAGCTTCTCCCCCCTGGAGCTCCGCGCGGTCAGGCTCCCCCGTTCTCCGGCCAGCGACCGCAGCTCTGCGATCGTCTCCTCGGCAACTTCGTAACGCTCGTCCAGCGGCTTGGAGAACAGCGTCCCGTCCGGGCTGATCAGCGCCAGCGTCCCGCTTGGGCTGATTTTGACGTTTTCCATAATGTCGCGAAAATAACTCTCCCGCAGGTTGATCAGAATCAGTCCGCTCACTTCCGAGCTTGGCGTGCCGATGATCTTGAAATTGCTCAGCACCTTTCGCGACTCTACCGTATCGAACACCCTGTCCCGATGGCTGTTCAGCCAGTAATAACCGCGTTCGGCCTGCTGATATTCGCCCACCCAATCGGCAAGGTCCGCGCTCACCCGGCGGGGGACGAATTCTTTTTGCAAATTAAATGAACGCCCATTGTTGAAGCCGACATAAATGGAATCGATCATCTGAAAATAAGTATGGTAAATCTCCTCGAAGCGGTCATGCAGCCCGATGATGTCGTCATAACGGCGCTGGTCGTAGCCCTGCCCTTCCCCCGCCAAAATGCTGCGGAACGAAGGATGGTCCTCAATGCTCACCAACTGCTCGAACACCGTGGCGAATTTGTCGTCCAGAAACAGCGAGGTTTGCTGGACCAGATCGGACAGCGAATAATAAGTCGTCTGCTGCAGCTTCCCCGCAACCGAAAGATAAGAAAACCATCCGGTCATCGCCACCGACAGCACCAATATCGGCAAAAAAGAAATCAGCAGTTTGGACTGGATCGGCCGATCGGTAAAAATTCTTTTCATAGCTTGTCTCCTCCCCAGGACAATTTGGATAACATTAGCGGCAGCCGGCTCGCACCATACGTCAGGAAAGCGTTCTCATTTTATTTTAGTTTGAAACGGCAGCCGTTGCTAAAGCCATCGGTCAATCCATGAGTTTAACATAAGGCCAACAAAATTCAATGAGAATGCCCATAACGCCAAAAAACCGCCGGAGAATTTTCTCAGGCGGTTTTTTGAAGTGTGGATGGTGACGGCATTTTTTAGCTGCACCAATATTCTAACGGTTGCCACAAGCGCTATTTGTTCCAATACCGTTGATTTCAAATTGTAACGGTTGCCATGGAGCTTATTTCGCCGAAAACCGGTAATTTTTGCTTGGATTCAGGCAAATAACGGCGCTGGCAACCGTTAGCATTTCGAAAAGGTCTTTTTTCGGCAAATAGCCGCTGCTGCAACCGTTAGATTTCCGGCGGGCGGACAGTATCGATTCGGAAAGCCAACGCTTGTAAAAAAACCTTGAGCAAAAGTTAATGCAATGGCAATGGTAAAAAAGGCCTTTATTGGGGTCATGTCGCCTTTTTTGACGAAAATAAGGATCATTTTTACCGCTATTTCCGCGGCCTCCATAAAACGCAGGCAGTGCGGTCCCTCTACTTCTGAAATCCGGCTTGATCTTACAACGTCACCGCGGTGTCCAGCGCCACTTCCATCATCTGCTTGAAGGTCGTCTGCCGTTCTTCGGCGGTCGTCTCCTCGCCGGTCAACAGGTGGTCGCTCACCGTCAGAATCGTCAGCGCGTTTACGCCGTATTTGGCGGCCAGCGTATAGAGCGCGGTCGTCTCCATCTCCACTCCAAGCACGCCGTATTTCATCAGCAGCTTCGTGACGGTCGTATCGTCGCGGTAGAACATGTCCGAACTGAAAATGCTGCCGACATGCAGCTTCAGCCCCTTTTTGACGCCAAACTCGTAAGCGGTTTTGAGCAGCGGGAAGCTGGCGATCGGGGCAAAATCAAAGCCGCCGAACACATGGCGGTTCATGCTGGAATCCGTGCAGGAAGCCTGGGCCAAAATAACGTCTCGCACATGCACATGCTCCTGCATCCCGCCGCAGGTGCCAACGCGGAGCAAATTTTTGACCCCGTATTCCTTGATCAATTCATTAACGTAAATCGAAATGGAGGGAATGCCCATGCCGGTTCCTTGGACGGATATTTTTTTGCCTTGGTAGGTTCCGGTAAATCCGAGCATCCCGCGCACTTCGTTGTAGCATATTGCATTTTCCAAATACGTTTCAGCAATAAATTTCGCCCGCAGCGGATCGCCCGGCAAAAGAATCGTTTCCGCAATGTCGCCCGGTTTGGCAGCGATATGTACACTCATCGTTAAAATCTCCTTGCTTTCAATTTATAGTCGAACATGCTTCTATTATATAGGATGTCGCATCGCCCGTATAGAATACGCGAGCTGTTGCAGTCGCGAACACAAAAACATCCCCTCCAAGTCAAAGCGCCGCATTGGCAACGCCTGCTTGGAGGGGATTTCATCCCTGGAAGGGTTCGGCTCTATTCATTTGCCTGTTAACTGCCCGTTAACTTAACCGTTATTGCGCGATCTGATCGCGGATGTTCTGCAGTATTTTTTTCTCCAGCCGGGAAACCTGCACCTGGGAGATGCCCAGCCGCGTAGCGACCTCGGACTGGGTCTGGTCCCGGTAATACCGCAAATACACGATCAGCCGTTCCCGGTCGGTCAAACCGTCGATCGCCTCGTGCAAGGCGAGCTTGTCGAACCAGCGTTCCTGGGATTCGTCGGCGATTTGATCCATCAGCGTGATCGGATCCCCGTCGTTTTCAAATACCGTCTCATGGATGGAAGCCGGCGGCTTATTGGCCTCCTGGGCAAAAACAACGTCTTCCGGCGTCACCCCAAGCTCCTCGGCCACCTCTTTGACGGTGGGGAGACGGCCCATCAGCTTCGACAATTCATCCTTCTTCTTGCGCACTTTGTTGGCCATTTCCTTCAGCGACCGGCTGACCTTCAGCGTCCCGTCATCGCGCAAAAAACGCTGAATTTCCCCGATGATCATCGGAACCGCATAGGTCGAAAACTTTACATCGTAGCTGAGGTCAAACTTGTCCACCGACTTCAGCAGTCCAATGCAGCCGATTTGAAACAAATCTTCGGGTTCATACCCTCGATTCATAAACCGCTGCACGACCGACCAGACGAGCCGGATATTGCAGCCTACCAGCCGGTCCCTGGCAGCGTTGTCCCCTGCCTGGCTCAGAGCGATTAACCGCTTTACTTCCGCGTCGTCCAAAAACTCTCTCGAGGTTTGCTTCACTTCGGCATCCATAGATCCAACCCCTAATTGTATAAAGCTTTCTTGGATACAATCCTTTTCTTCATCCGGATGCGTGTGCCGCCGCCCACTTCGCTCACGACGTCGAATTCGTCCATGAAGTTTTCCATGATCGTAAATCCCATGCCGGAGCGCTCCAGCTCAGGTTTGGACGTATACAGCGGCTGTTTGGCCAGCTCCACGTCTTCGATTCCGCGGCCCTGATCCTCGATGATCAGCGTGACGGTATCGCCTTCAATCTCGGCGGAAATCGTCACAATCCCATCCGGATTTCCGTCATAGCCATGAATGATCGAATTCGTCACCGCTTCGGACACAACCGTCTTCAAATCGGTAATCTCGTCCATTGTCGGGTCGAGTTGCGATACGAATGCGGCCACCGTTACCCGGGCAAACGATTCGTTTTCGGATCTGGCGGCAAACTTGAGCGACATAAAATTGCTGCCTTGATTCATGCTCACAGGGCCACCTCCAAATCCGAAAGCGCCAATCCCTCGTTTTCAAAGATCGGCATGATTTTAAACAATCCCGACATTTCCAATAACCGGTAAACCGGCGGATTCACGTCGCACACGACCATTTTGCCGCCCTTTTGCTTGATCAGCTTGTATCTTCCGAGAATGACGCCGATCCCCGAGCTGTCCATAAACTGCAGTTCTTTGAGACTTAAAACGAGATTGCGGCAGTTCCCCCGGGCGATCTCTTCGTCCATCCGCATCCGGACGCCGTCCGACGTATGATGGTCCAATTCTCCGCTTAAGCGTACGATCAGCGTGTCGCGGCGCGTTTCCATTTCCACATGCAAATTCACGTTTTGTTCACTCTCCTCCCTGACATGAACACAACAATTCTACGGCCCGCCGGCCGATTCCTGCCGGGTGACAAAACTAGAAGAAAAGCCCTATTAATCTACAAAAAACAAGTGTGCGGCCGTCCGTTTGAACAGCGTCCACCAGCCCGCCTTACCGATATCGGCCGGAGCGGTCAGCTCAAATTCGGTAAGCACCTTTCCGTCCTGATAAACGACGAGCTTGCCGATCGATTGCCCCGCTTTAACCGGCGCCGCCAATTTTTCCGGAGCGATCAGCTTGTGCGTAATGCTTTCCGCCGGAGCGCCTTTTTTTACCAGCACATTGAGCGCCTTGGCGGCGGTCAGGTCGATCTGCGCGCTCATCCCCTTCTGCACCTTCACCTTGCCGATCGTTTCCCCGGCTTGATATATCGGATGCAATGTATATTGGGAAAAAGCATAATCGAACATCGCCGAAACTTCGCTGTTCCGCGTCTTCGTATTCGGTTCGCCGAGCACGACGGCGATCAGGCGCAGTCCGTCGCGTTTGGCGGTAGCCGCCAAGCAAAACTTCGCTTCCGAGGTGTAGCCGGTCTTCAGACCGTCGGCGCCGCTGTAGAAGCGGACGAGCTTATTCGTGTTGACAAGCCAAAACGGCTTTTCCGTGCCCTGGCGCAAGTAATCTTGATAAGCCCCGGTATACTTCGTGATCCCCTCATACTTCAACAGCTCCCGGCTCATGATGGCGATGTCGTGAGCCGAACTGTAGTGATTTTCCACCGGCAAACCGTTGCAGTTGGCAAAATGCGTGTCCTTCATGCCAAGCTGCTTGGCCCGTTCATTCATCAGCCTCACGAACGCTTTCTCCGAGCCGGCGATTTTTTCCGCAAGCGCCACGGAGGCGTCGTTCCCGGAAGCCATCGCCACGCCTTTCAGCAGCTCATCCACCGTCATCACTTCGCCCGGCTCCAGGAAGATTTGCGAGCCGCCCATCGACGAAGCGTATTCGCTGGCCGTCACCTTGTCGCTCAGCTTCAGCGTCCCTTTGTCGACCGCCTCCATCGTCAGCAGCATCGTCATGATTTTCGTAATGCTGGCCGGAGGCAATTGCTCATGGCTCTGCTTTTCGTAAATTACCGTGCCGGTATCCGCATCGATCAGCACGGCGGATCGGGCATTGTCCGCCAGAGCGATAGCGTCATCTTCTTCATGCGGGCCGCCGTGGTTGGCGAATGCGTAATTCGGCCAAACCGAAACGGCCAGAACGAACGCGGCTAACCAGATTAACAGCCGTCTGTTCAAGATTAGTCCCCCTTTAAAAACTCTGGATTCTGCTAACCTAGTATCGGCTGCAAAGTGGGATTTTATTCCTGAACGCAAAAAAACGGCACCTCCCGGAAATCGCGAACCCCGCGATTTCCGGAAAATGCCGTATAAAGCTCTATTGATTGTTCAAAAAGTCGGCTTTTCAGCACCGAGAAGGTTGGATGATCGACGAACAATCAAAGAAACAGACCGCCCTGAGTTGAAGTTTTTCTTGCGATTTAAGGAAGAAACGCTTCGGTGACTATTCATTCTTAAATCTTCAAAAGACGACTTTTTGAACTACCTCTCAGAACCTTTTGACGCCGTCCGGCGTGACCAGCGCAAACACCAGCGGCCTTCTCGGAACCTTCGTCCCCGAAATGCCGTAAGCTCCCAGCACCCGGCGTTCCGCCTCGGCCCGGCCGCTCTCGCGGGCGGGGTTTAAGTGCAGCACGGCCAGCGTGTCGCCGATTTCGACCGGATCGCCGATTTTTTTACGCAGTTCGACGCCGGCGCCCAGATCGATGACGGAATCCTTCGTTTCCCGTCCGGCACCGAGCATCATCGCCGCCAGTCCGATCTCCTCGGCCTGGATCGAATCGACGTAACCTTTGCTTTCGGAACGCACCTCGATTTGCAGCTCGGCGCTCGGCAGCAGGTCAAGGCGATCGATCTGGGACGTATCGCCGCCTTGGGCGGAAACCATGCCCTTCAGCTTGTCCAGCGCCTCGCCGCTTTGAAGTTTAGCCTTCAGCAGCGCATGGGCTTCTTCTTCGTCAGCCGCTTTTCCGCCCAGAATCAGCATGTGGGAAGCCAAAATCAGGCAGACCTCCTCCAAATCCGCCGGCCCTTCGCCGCGCAGCGTGGCGACGGCTTCCTTGATCTCCAGCGCATTGCCGATCGCGTAGCCGAGCGGCTGGTCCATATCGCTGATCACCGCCACCGTGCGCCGTCCGACCTGGGTGCCGATATCGACCATCGCTTTGGCCAGGCGAATCGAATCCTCCAGCGTCTTCATAAACGCGCCGCTGCCCGTTTTGACGTCCAGGACGATCGCGTCGGCGCCGG
This sequence comes from Paenibacillus macerans, assembly GCF_900454495.1. Lineage (NCBI taxonomy): Bacteria > Bacillati > Bacillota > Bacilli > Caryophanales > Paenibacillaceae > Paenibacillus > Paenibacillus macerans. The sequence goes on along the minus strand of NZ_UGSI01000001.1, from coordinate 464,854 downwards.
CGGCGATTTTTTTGCTCATGACGCTGCTGGCGATCAGCGGTATCGAGTCCACCGTCGCGGTGACGTCGCGCAGCGCGTACAGCTTCTTGTCGGCCGGCGTCATATTCCCGCTTTGGCCGACGACGGCGAGGCCGAGCTCGTTCACTTGCCGAAAGAACCGCTCCTTGCCCAGCTCAACGGAGAATCCGGAGATCGCTTCCAGCTTGTCGATCGTTCCGCCGGTATGGCCCAAGCCCCGGCCGGACATTTTGGCGACAGGCACGCCCGCCGCCGCCGCCAAGGGACCGAGCACGATCGTCGTTTTGTCCCCGACGCCGCCCGTGGAATGCTTGTCCACCTTGACGCCGCGAATCGAACCTAAGTCGATCGTTTCGCCGGACGAAGCCATCGCCATCGTCAAATCGGCCGTCTCCCGCGCGCTCATGCCTTGATAATAAACGGCCATCGCCCAGGCGGACATTTGATAGTCGGGAATCCGTCCTTCGCTGTACCCCCGGACCAAAAAGCCGATCTCCTCGGTCGTCAGCTCCTGGCCGTCTCTTTTTTTGCGGATCAGATCTACAGCTCTCATCGATCCTTACCTCCGTTCTTCTTATGGGATTACATTTTAGGAATAATGGCCAAAACAAGGCTTAAAAATTTCTCGCGCACGCGGTCGGTCGTCTCCATGACTTCCGCATGGGAAAGCGGCTGATCCAAGATCCCCGCAGCCATGTTGCTGATGCAGGAAATGCCCAGCACCTCAAGCCCCGCATGTCTGGCGACGATTACTTCGGAAACGGTCGACATCCCGACCGCGTCAGCTCCCAGCGTATGGAGCATGCGGATTTCCGCCGGGGTCTCGTATGACGGACCCAGCAGCCCGGCATAGACGCCCTCCTGAAGCGGAACGCCTTTTTCGCCAGCGACCTGGCGGGCTGTTTCCCGCAGCCGCCGGCTGTACGCTTGGGACATATCCGGGAAGCGCGGTCCCAGTTCCCCATCGTTTGGCCCGATGAGCGGATTTTTGCCGGTCAGGTTGATGTGGTCCGAAATCAGCATTAAATCGCCCGGCGAATAGGAGGTGTTCACGCCACCGGCCGCATTGGTCACCAGCAGCGTCGATACCCCAAGCTCCTTCATGACGCGCACGGGAAACGCCGTCAGCTCCGGGCCGTATCCCTCATACATGTGGAAACGGCCTTTCATCAGCACGACTGCCGTTCCCTGAATGGTGCCGATCAGCAGCTCGCCCGCATGCCCCTCCACCGTGGATTGCGGAAAATAAGGAATGTCCTTATAGGCGATGGTGACCGGCTGCTCGATGTGATCGGCGAGCACGCCGAGGCCCGAGCCCAAAATAAGGCCCACCTTCGGCGTGTGCGCCGCCCGGGAGCGGATATAGTCCGCCGCGTCCCGGATCATGCCTATCGTTAAAGTTGTCGTCATACACATGGTCCTCCCGTATCTTATTTCAATTGGCTTAAAAAGCTGATGCCGTGCTCAGGGGCCTGAACGCCGAAATTGTCCGCGATCGTGGCCGCCAGATCGGCATACGTTCCCCTCACCCCGAGGCTGCCCGGGTTCTTTAAGGACGGCCCGTAAATGAGCAGCGGCACGTATTCGCGCGTATGATCCGTCCCGGAATGGACCGGATCGTTGCCATGGTCCGCGGTAATCACCAGCAGGTCGTTTTCGCCGACTTTGGCGAGCAGATCCGGCACAGCCGCATCGAATTCCTCCAAGGCGCGGGCATATCCTTGCGGATCGCGGCGATGGCCGTACAGGGAATCGAAATCGACCAGATTCGTAAACAATAGGCCGGAAAAATCCTGATCCAGGCGCTGCAGCGTTTCCTCGATGCCGTGCCGGTTGCTCTTCGTCGGGAACGACGCCGTAATGCCTTCGCCGGAGAAAATGTCGCCGATCTTGCCGACAGCCACCACTTCTTTACCGGCGTTTTTCAGCGCGTTCAGCACGGTCGGCTCCGGCGGCTTCACCGCGTAATCGTGCCGGTTCGGCGTGCGCTGGAAGTTCCCCGGCGAGCCGACGAACGGGCGGGCGATAACCCGGCCGACCGAATGCTCCGGCTCAAGCGTCAGCTTGCGCGCGATTTCGCACGCGCGATAAAGCTCGGGCAGCGGGATGATCTCTTCGTGCGCGGCGATTTGAAACACGCTGTCCGCCGACGTATACACGATCCACGCCCCCGTTTTCATGTGCTCTTCCCCGAGCTCGACCAAAATCTCCGTCCCCGAAGCCGGCTTGTTGCCGATCACCTTGCGGCCGGTCTCCTGCTCGAAACGGGCGATTAAGTCCTGAGGGAATCCGTTCGGGTACGTTTGAAACGGCGTTTCGGTTTTAAGCCCCATCAGCTCCCAATGGCCGGTCATCGTGTCCTTGCCCGCGGAAATCTCCGCCATCTTTCCGTAATAGGCGGCAGGGTCTGTGGCAGGAGCCAAATTCGGCAGCTCCGCGATATTGCCGAGGCCCAACTTTTGCAGATTCGGCAGCTTGGTGCCATGAGCCGTTTGCAAAATATGACCAAGCGTGTGCGCCCCCTCGTCGCCGAACTGCGCCGCGTCGGGCAGCTCGCCGATTCCGACGCTGTCCAGCACGATCACCGATATTTTTCTGAACCGATTTCCGTTTTGCATATGGGATCTCTCCTTTTTGAACTACCTCGTTAATGTTCGCTGCTTAGTTATTCCTTGCCAGGCCAAAACCATACCGCCGGTTAATACGACGGAGCCGCCGTGCCTTTCCCCTGCTCCGGCTTGCGCCCGGCACGCGGGTGGGCGGCGTCATACACCGATTTCAGGTTCGGTCTCGCTTGATTTAAGTACATCTGGATCGTGGCCATATCGGCATGGCCCAGCATCTCCTGCACCGATCTTACGTCCGCTCCGCGTTCCAGCAGATGGACGGCAAAGGAATGCCGCAGCGTATGGGGCGTAATGTCGGCGTTAATTCCGGCCTCTTGCCCGTATTTCTTGATCACCTTCCAGAAGCCCTGGCGGCTGATCCGCCCGCCGCGCCGATTCGGAAACAGCGCCTGTTCGTCCTCCGTTTGCGCCAAATGAGGCCGGCCTTCCCGCAAATAGCGTTCCAGCCATTCCGCCGTCACACTGCCAAACGGAATGATGCGCTCCTTCCCGCTATCTCCGCGGCAGCGGCAAAACCGCAGCGCCGTATCCACATGCCGAACGTCCAGCGAGATCAGCTCGGACACGCGGATTCCCGTCGCATACAGCAGCTCCAGCATCGCTTTGTCGCGCAGGCCCAGCGGAGCGGCCGGATCCGGCGTCTCCAGCAGTTTCTCCGTTTCCTCCACCGTTAATGTTTGCGGCGGCTTTTTGTCGAGCTTCGGCAGCTCCACCATGACAAACGGGTCCTGATCGATCACCCGCTCCCGCAGCAAATACTCGAAAAAAGCGCGCAGCGTCACCGACACGCGCATCACCGTGGCGGGAGCCTTGCCTTCCTCTTTCATCGCCGAGAAATAAAGCTGGATTCCGGCCCGCGTCACTTCCCGGAAATGCTCCACCCGCCGCCGCCGCAAATAATTTATGTACTGCTTCACATCCCGTGCGTAGGCTTCCAGCGTCGAACCGCTTAATTCCCGCCGCTCCACCAAAAATGCAATAAAAGAGGCCGCATATTGTTCCATGCTCCGCGCCCCCCTTTCTATGGTCAGATCAATATTCCACGTTCACGGTCCGATTCCCTGCCGATCGTCCCAAGAAGTTGGACAAAAAAGTCCATCATTCTCCGTACCAATAAAACAGCTTAAGCCGGTCGGCCAATGACGCCCTCTCCCCGCTGGCGGGAAGATCGGCATGAAACACCTTCACGGCAGAACCGTCCGGAATCCGGTACTTATCCTCGTAAAACATATATGCCTCCAAAAGCCCAAACGTTCTATACAAAGTATACGTGAGCGCCGCAAACAGGAGCAAATATTTGACGGACCGCAGCCAGCGGCGAAGCGAAATCACCATCGGTCATCCCTCTTTCCTCGAACTTCGCCCCCCTTGCCGGCAAGGGGCAGGCGCCTTCTCTTTCAGTATATAAAGAGGAAAGGACGAGTATGCGTTAGCCTCGGAAAAAGCGGGGAGCTTTAGCTCGGCTTCCGCTGACATAGAAGTCCCGACACACAACTAAAAAGCCCCTTACGGCACGCAGCCGTATGGAGCTCACCTTGAACATTATTTCGTATCCCCAGTCCCCGACGGGTCGTTGTTTTTATCTTTACACCGGTGACAGATCCCCTGAAAATCCAGGCGGTGGTCCAACACCGTAAAATTAAACTCTTTCTCCAGCCGCTCCTCTAACGGGCCGAGCCAGTCCTCGCGAATTTCGTCCATCGCCCCGCACTGCACGCAAATCAGGTGATGATGGTGATGTTTTGTCGTGTCCGTGCGCAAATCGTACCGGGCCACCCCGTCGCCGAAGTTGATCTTCTCGACAACATGGAGCTCGCTGAGCAGTTCCAATGTGCGATATACGGTCGCCAGTCCGATTTCCGGCGCTTTATCCTTAACGAGCATAAAAACATCTTCCGCGCTTAAATGATCGTCTTCGTTTTCGAGCAACACGCGTACCGTGGCTTCCCGCTGGGGCGTCAATTTGTAACCGTGGGATTGCAGCTGTTGTTTGATTTTTTCGATCTTTGCTTCCATGTTCTCCCTCCCCCAGCCATTCCCGCACATCCAATTAAACTTCAATAACCACTTCTTTCATTATAGGGGGAGTCATTCCACAAAGTCAAACATTTTGCTAGAGTCTGAAACCATACCCCATCCTGCCCGTAACATTTGTTAAGGAGATGATCCAGTGCTTTTTACTATTTTTCTGCTCCTGCTTGGAGCTCTAGTCGTCTGTTTGGGCATATTTGCGATCAAGAAGCCAACGTCTTGGCTTTTTCGGCCAATAGGTTTGCAAAAGGACTCGGACCCAAGCGCCGGCTTTATCGGCTACATCAAATTTGCCGGGGTTATCAGCATAGCGTTAGGTGTAATTTTTTGGATATTCGGCATTCTGAGCCTGCTGTGAGGAGCTGGACTCCTCTTAAAATCAGCGGCAGCGGTGCTTTTTTGTGTTGCCACCGAAACAAAACCTGCCAAAAATCTCCCCAAGCAACTCCAGCGAAAAATAAAGGAAAAAAAGCCCGCTATTCCGGAGATTTCCGTTCGTTCGAAAGAAATAGAGGCGGTTTATGCCGTTATTTTCCCCGCCGCAATGAAATCCCCGTATTTCTGGACCATTCTTAGAAAAATAAGTACATAAAATGCCGCTATTTTAAAGGCCGATGTACTCCCAATTCTACAATCCCTGCCGGCCTTTGGTTGGCAGGCGGCTGCACCAGCATCCGAACGTCCGTCATATTCCGGACGTACTGCCCGGGCCTATACGATCCGAATCTGTATTTCGTTCGCGGCGACGGGAACGTTCCCTTCTAAGAGAAAATGAAACAGGATGCTTCCGAAAAAGTGAAAATTCACTTCGGTAGCATCCCGAATGCAGACGATTTGCAGTAAATGCGACTACAAGGCATTCGGCGATATCATAGGAGTAACCCAAGCCATCATCGCGGGGGTGACCCATGTTTCGAACGAAGATACCGCGAGCAGCACGGCTGCCATCGCCAGCGTCAGGCCGGTGTAGGAGAGAAACGGGCGCGATGCGTTGCCGCTGCGGCTGAGCAGGACCCGCGATCGGATGATGTTCAGCGAAAAACTGACGGCGGCCACGCTCGCAATCAACAAAGCGGGGATGACGATCAGATTATGCGGCGCAATCGAAACGAGGGCGAACAGCAGCCCTTTCCAAGTGTATTGCCCGACCAGGCAGCCCACCGTAAAGCCGATTAATACGCCTTTCAAAAAATCGAGAATCAGTATCCCCGGAAGACCGATCACGGAAAGTCCAAGCAGCCATATCAAACCCAGCCATTTCAAATGTAAAACGGCGACCTCCCAGTACGACATCGGCTGAAACTCCGTTCCGCCTTCGTTGATCGATAAGAAAAAGTCGCCGAAATATCGCGATAAATCCTGCTGCTGCTCCAGCGTCAGCGCATTGACCATCAGCGCTCCGAACACGACGCCCATTAAAAACAGCACCGCAACGAATACGTACAACGGGGTTTGATCCTTAAGCGCATGGCGTATCGGTTGAAGCATGTAAGAAAGCCTCCTCGCTTGTTCAAATACTTGTGCCTTAGAAAAAATTTATGAACAAGCTTCCTTCCTTATGCCTAACCAGCGCCTGCCAGCGCTCAGGATTTCTTCACTTTGCCGTAAATCCCCCCGCCCCCGGCGGCCAGCTCCAGCCTGCCGCTTCGCGCCTCGGCAATCCGGGCGGCCAGTTCCGGCCCGGCGACTTCGGCGAGCTTCGCTTCCGGGACATGGTGCAGGATGTTCATCTCGGTGCCGAATGCGGCAAGCAGCAGCTCCAGCTTCGCCGGGCCCAGGCCCGGGATAAACTCCAGCGGCACCTGGTAGTGGTACGGCGGCCGGTGCGCCGGAACAGCGGGCGCCTGACGGTCCGCGATCGAGCGAATCCGGTCGTATACGCCGCGCACCAGCTTCGGGCTGCCGCAATACGGGCAGCGTTCCACCGCCGCCTCCGCTTCGTCGATAATATAGCTGCAGTTGCCGCAGTATGTCCGGTGGTATTTGCCGAGCCGGGGATTCAGCCCGTAATTGCCGGCGACGCGCCGGCCGTCCTCTTGCTTCAGCGCTTTGGCGAACTCCCGGTAATTTGCCGCGACAAGCAGCAGCTCGTTGTATTCCCGGCCGATCTTGCCGAGTGAATGGGCGTCCGAATTGGTCAGGATCGTAAACGGATCCAGTTCGCTGATCAGCCCGGCCATTTCGCTGTCGGCGCTTAGGCCCAGCTCGACGGCGCTGATCAGCGCCGTGTCGAGCACGTCGTCCATGCGCGGCGCACAGCTGCCGTAAATGCTGCGGTGCGGCGTAAAAATATGCGCCGGAATGATCATTCCCCCGCGCGCATACACCTCTTCCTGCAGTGTACGCGCCGGCGTGTATACGCGCTGCGAGCTTAACATGACGTTTTTCATCCTTTTTTCCAGCCAGCCGGTAAACCCGCGAATCGCGGCAAACGTCGGAAAAAACGCCAGCAAATGCGCCGGCCCCATCCCCGGCTCGCGAATCTCCAGCTCGCTGCCGAGCAGCAGCGTCGTCTCTTGATAAGCGACGCCTCCCTCGGCCAACTCGTGCATCTCCCCCCGCTCCAGACATTGGGCAATGTCCTCCTGCACGCCGGGGGAATGGCAGTCGATGATGCCGACCAGGCCGATCCCTTTGCGCAAGGCGGCTTCCCTCGCAATGTTGGCAAAGGTCAGATCGCGGCTGCCGCTGATTTTGACCGGCTCCCCCCGCCCGGTCCGGCCAATATGAATGTGCAGATCGGCAAACACGGTGTGCAGTCCTTCTGTTTCCAGCCGCATGATTTAGCGGACCGCCGTTTCCCAAGTGAGCCGCAGCTGCCAGATGTATACGGCCAAAATCGTCTTCGCATCGGCGATCCGGCCCTCGGCGATATGCTGCAGCGCTTCCTCCAGCGTCGCCTCGTGGACTTCGAGAAATTCGTCGGCATCCGGGGCCATCTCGCCGGCGCTTAGCTCCTCGGCCCAATACAGATGGATGATCTCATCCGCGAACCCCGGGGACGTGTAAAAAGAATGCAGATGCGTCAGCTTGCCGCAGGTATAGCCCGTCTCCTCCTGAAGCTCTCTAGCCGCCGCCTCCAGCGGATCTTCTCCCTTTTCCAGCTTGCCTGCCGGAATCTCCAGCTCGCAGCGCCCCATCGCCTGACGGTATTGATCGACGAGCAGCAGCCGCCCCTCATGGACCGCCAGCACCGCAACGGCCCCGGGATGCTTCACAACCTCCCGCGTCGCCAGCGTACCGTCGGGAAGCTTGACCGTGTCGACTTGCAAAGAGATCATTTTCCCGGAAAATACCGGATCGGTCGAAACCGTCGTTTCTTTTAATTGATCAGCTGCCATGTTTAACGTCCTCCTTTTATATAACGCGTAAAGAAACGCGCGAATTCTTGCACATAACTTGTCCAATAAGGGCATATGCTGTTATTATACCAAACCTGCTCAGGAAAGGAGCCTTTGAAAATGAAAAGCTGCTTTTCTCCGACCGCCGTCCGGGCCCAGGGCAAGGCGTGGCAAATCCGCGTTTTGCTGGCGCAATGGCTGAAAGAAGCGGGGCCGGAGGCAAAACTGACGGATCTGATCGATTCCCGGCTCCCGGTTATTCAGTTGCATCGTTTCAGGTTAATAGAAAGCGGGGGGTGAATTATGCGTAGTCCCATCGGACAACCTCAGAACATGGCCAAAATGGTCCAGTTGATTCAAAACTCCGTTGAGAAAGGACGAATCCAGTTTGCCGATAAAATCGCAGGACAAAGCGATATCCATCTGCTCAGCGCGCTGGTGCAGTCCTTATATAAAGCAGGTTACGCGGAGCTGGCCAAAAAACGGATCGCCCTGATCGATCCCGAAACGCTAAGCAGGCCATCTCCCCCTTTTTTGGAGCTTAGCTACATTTGGGCGGAAATGCGTTATGACGAGGGATATTATCGGGAAGCCGCAGCGATCTTTGAGGCGATCGCCGAACAGAGCGGGAATTTGGCCGCCGCCCGCTTCGGCGCGGCTTCCTGTTATTTGCAGGAAGCGATGTTAAACCTGCGGCGCAGAATGGAAATCTACCATCCGCCCGAAGCGGAGCGAATCAAAATCCGCAAGTATTTGGAAGATTTCAACCAAACCCTACATATTATTCAAACCTCGGGCTGGCGCACCGTTAGTTCCGCGGAACAAACGGAACCCAGGCCGGCCCGGGCGGCAACGCTGCTGCATTAACATAACGGCAGCCCAGGGAGCCTTTCCGGCCCTGGGCTGCCGCGTTCCCGGACCGTTTACACGATGCAGGACTGCCGGACGATTTCAAGCGCGAATTCCGCCGCTTTGACGATATCGTCCGCCTTGATTTTTTCCTCGGTGGTATGAATGTTCTCATAACCGATCGCAAGGTTTACGGTCGGAATCCCGTAGCCGTTCAGCACGTTGGCGTCGCTGCCGCCCCCGGAGACGAAAGTATCGCCGGACATATCCAGCGCTGCCGCCGCCTTCCGGGCAATCCGCAGCGCTGTCTCCTCCTCGGAAATGAGGAATCCCCGGTACATGATCTCGCTGTGAAAATTCCCTTTGGCTCCGTACTCCCGGCAGACCGCCTCCACGGCCTCCTTCATTTCCTCCAACTGCCGCTCCACCTTGACCTGGGAAAGGCTGCGCGCCTCGCCGTACAATTTGACGTGATCCGGTACGACATTGGTCGGGCCGCCGCCTTCAAATTTTCCGATATTGGCCGTCGTTTCGTCATCGATGCGGCCGAGATTCATCCGGGCAATCGCCTTGCCGGCGACCTGAATCGCGCTGATGCCGTCTTCCGGATTGACCCCGGCATGCGCCGATTTGCCGAAAATTTCGATTTCGACCCGCGCCAGGGTCGGAGCCCCGACGCAAATCGTCCCGACTTCGCCGTTCGTATCAAGGGCGAATCCGAATTTGGCGTCCAGATGCTTGACGTCGAGCGCCCTTGCCCCTCTCAGGTTCGACTCCTCGCCGGCCGAGATGACGAACTGGATTTTTCCGTGGGGGATATTCCGTTCGCGCAGCACCTGGATCACTTCCAGCAGTACGGCCAGACCGGCTTTGTCGTCCGCGCCCAAAATCGTCGTTCCGTCGCTGCGGATCCATCCGTCTTCGCCGACGACCGGTTTGATCCCTTTCCCGGGCTCTACCGTATCCATGTGGCAGGAGAACAGGAACGGCTCGGCGTCAACGCTTCCGCTGGCCGCCAGGGTCGCGATCAAATTGCCGGCGCCGTGGCCGGTCTCGGCTTGCGAGCCGTCCTCCACCAGACCTAAGCCAAGTTCGGACAACTTGTTTTTCAAATAATCCGCAATAAGGCGTTCGTGTTTGGTCTCGCTGTCGATTTGCACGAGCTCCAAAAACTGTCCGATGACTCTGGTTTCGTTGATCATTGGACTTTCCTCGCTTTCTTCGTTACGATAGAATAAGTGAAAATATACGTTTATGTTGGAGGAGTTTTCTCTATGCAAAAAAAATGGATGAGAATCGTCGTATATTTGATGCTGTTTGCGATGCTGGCTTCCACGCTGCTCGCCTTCCTGGAGCCGCTTTTTATTCGTTAACCGCCGGCTCGAACGCTCCGGACCGGCCGAACACCGCGGAAAACAGCGGAACGAGATCGCGCGCAGCCTCTTCAACGGTAAAGTTCCGGCCGGTGACGTCTTCCAGCGAAGTTACCCCGTATTCCTGAATGCCGCAGGGAATGATGCCGCGGAAGCCATCCTCCTGGATGCCCGACTTCACATTCAAAGCAAAGCCGTGGCTCGTAATAAACCCTCTTTTATGACGGCATTTATTAAACTTCACGCCGATGGCGCAAATTTTGACATCCCCGACCCAAACGCCGGTGTATTCCGGTTTCCTGCTGCCTTCCACCCCAAAACGGGCCAAATAATTGATAATCACCTGCTCCAGCTGGCGCAGATAACCGTGCAAATTAAGGCCCTGGCCGGCTTCCAGCCAGAGCAGCGGATACCCGACCAGCTGTCCCGGACCATGGTATGTAATATCTCCGCCGCGGTCGATTTCAAACACGGAAATCCCCCGCTGCTTAAGCTCTTCCGGACCAAGCAGCAAATGCTCGGGGTGGCGCTGGGAACCGATCGTATATGTCGGCGGATGCTGAAGCAGCAGCAGGTGCTCCTGCTGCTGTTCTCCGTCTATCGCTTTAACCAAGCGCTTTTGCAGTTCCCACGCTTCCCCGTACTCCATCATCGGATAATACATTACTTTCAAGGGAATGTTGTTCATCTGCTTTTCGCCTCTTTTAGGTTGGAATTAATATACCTGAGTATCCAAAGAGTAGCTTTCCATATTGTCCTTCACCCGCTGCATGAAACGGCCGCAAATGACCCCGTCCAGGATGCGGTGGTCAAGGGACAAACAAAGGTTGGCCATGGAACGTACGGCGATCATGTCGTTGATGACGACCGGTCTTTTGACGATCGACTCGAACGTTAGAATAGCGGCCTGCGGATAATTGATGATCGGCTGCGTCAAAATAGAACCAAAGGACCCCGTGTTGTTCACGGTAAACGTTCCGCCCTGCATATCATCCAGCTTCAGCTTGCCGGAACGGACTTTCGACGCCAGCTCTTCAATTTCCCGGGCAAGGCCGGCGATGTTTTTCTGGTCGGCTTTTTTGATCACAGGCGTCATGACGGAATCTTCGGTGCCTACGGCAAGCGAGATATTGATGTCCCGTTTGACGATGATTTTGTCCACCGCCCAGACCGAGTTCATGATCGGATAATCCTTGATCGCGCCGACAACGGCTTTAAGAAGGAAAGCCAAATACGTTAAATTGACGCCTTCCTTTTTCTTAAACTCATCCTTCAGCTTATTACGGAGCTGCACGAGGTTCGTCACGTCCACCTCGATCATCATCCAGCCGTGCGGAATTTCCGACACGCTTTGGCGCATCCGCGTCGCAATCGTGTTGCGGATCGGGGTCACGTCGATGAAATATTCGGAGCGGTCGCCATTCTCCACTTCGATCGTCGGAATACGCGGCGTTTCCGTCAAATGCAGGCCGGAATTGCGAACCGGCTCGGAAACGGCGGCGTTCAGTCCGGCCGGGATCGGGCTGGCCGGAGCGGCGTACGGGGCCGGCTCAACCGGTGCCGCTGCCGCAGATGCTGCGCCCGGCTGAGCCGGCTGCTGCTGCGATGGCTGCGCCGGCTGGTTGGCCGCTGCTCCCGCGGATGCAGAAGCCGCCGAAGCGGCCCCGCCGCGCTCGATAAAGGCCAGCACGTCCTTGCGGGTCACGCGCCCGCCCAGCCCGGTGCCGGCGATCTGGCGCAGATCCAGGCCGTGTTCGGCCGCCAGCGTCTGCACCGCCGGCGAGTAACGGCTGCGCTGCGTACCGTCGCTTGCCGCGAGGCTCGGCGCAGGGGCCACCGTCGAACCTGGTCCGGCGGTAGCCAGGGATGTATCGCCGGCTGTGGAACCGGCCGCCTCCGCAGCCGTCTCGATCCGGCAGATGACCGTTCCCACCTGGATTTCCTGACCTTCCTGGGCCAGGAGTTCGCCCATAATCCCGTCCACCGTCGACGGAATTTCAGCGTTGACTTTATCCGTGATCACTTCGCAAATCGGTTCGTATTGCTCGACCGGATCTCCCGGCTTTTTCAGCCACTTTCCGATGGTCGCGGAAACGAGCGATTCCGCTAGCTGGGGCAACGCGACGTCGGTAAACGTTTTTTGGTTTGGCATGAAATCCTCACTCCCGTTAATAAAGCGCCAATTGAAGCATCGCTTCTTTGACTTTATCCTTGCTAAGCATAAAAAACTTCTCCATCGGCGGACTGATCGGCATCGCCGGCACGTCCGGCCCGCACAATCTCCCAATCGGCGCATCCAGCTCGAACAGGCACTCCTCGGAAACGATCGCCGCCACCTCGGCGCCGATGCCGCCGGTTTTATTGTCCTCGTGCACGATCAGCACTTTGCCGGTTTTACGGGCCGCCGCAATAATCGCCTCGCGGTCCAGCGGCTGGAGCGTGCGCAAGTCCAAGATATGCGCGCTGATGCCCTGCTCCGCCTCCAGCTCCGCGGCGGCCTGCATCGCGAAATGCAGCGGCAGACTGTAGCCGATCACGGTAATGTCCGTGCCTTCGCGCAGCACCTTCGCCTGGCCGATCGGCACGATGTAATCGTCCTCGGGGACGTCCTCTTTAATCAGCTTGTAGCATTTCTTGTTCTCAAAGAACAGCACGGGATCGGGGTCGCGAATCGCCGCTTTCAGCAAGCCCTTGGCATCGTAAGCCGAATAAGGGGCGACGATTTTCAGGCCCGGGGTGCCAAAAAAGATCGATTCCGGGCACTGGGAATGGTACAGCCCGCCAAAAATGCCGCCGCCGATCGGCGCGCGCACCACGACAGGACAATTCCAGTCGTTGTTGGAACGGTAGCGGATCTTCGCCGCCTCGCTAATAATTTGGTTCGTGGCCGGCAGCATAAAATCCGAATACTGCATTTCGGCAATCGGCTTCATGCCGTACATGGCCGCGCCGATCGCCACGCCGGCGATCGCCGATTCCGCCAGCGGCGTATCGATCACGCGCATCTCCCCGAACTGCTCCTGCAGCCCTTTCGTCGTCGTAAACACGCCGCCCTTGACGCCGACGTCTTCCCCTAACACAAACACGCTTTCGTCGCGCTCCATTTCCTCTTTCATCGCCAGACGAATCGCGTCGATATATTCCATTACCGGCATAACTTACACCTCTCCTTCGCTGGCGTACACGTGCAGCAGCGTATCCTCCGGTTTCGGGTACGGCGCGTCTTCCGCCGCCTTCAGCGCGTCCTTTAGCTGCTGCTGGATATCCTTAAGCAGCGCTTCTTCGCGTTCCTCACTCCATAAGCCGTGTTCGATCAGATAGGATTTCATTTTCGGGATGCCGTCCTTTTTCCAGTTCTTATCGACTTCTTCTTTCGTCCGGTAAGCCAGATCGTTATCCGAAGTGGAGTGCGGGGACAAACGGTACATCATCGCTTCGATCAACGTCGGCCCCTCTCCGCTAACGGCCCGCTCCCTGGCCTCCTTCACGATGCGGTAAACCTCAAGGGCGTCGTTGCCGTCGACCCGGATGCCCGGAAAGCCGTAGCCCTGGGCCCGGTCGACCACCCGGCCGCCAAGCTGCTTCTTGATCGGCACCGAGATGGCGTATTGGTTGTTTTCGCACAGGAAGATGACCGGCAGCTTCTGAACGCCGGCAAAGTTCAGGCCTTCGTGGAAGTCGCCCTGGTTGCTGGAGCCTTCCCCAAACGTTACGTACGAAACGCTCGTCTTTTTTTGCATTTTGGCGGCCAAAGCAAAGCCGACGGCATGCGGGACCTGCGTCGTTACCGGGCTGGAGCCCGTCACGATGCGCAGCCGCTTGCTGCCGAAGTGACCCGGCATTTGCCGTCCGCCGCTGTTCGGGTCGCCCGCTTTGGCGAACGCCGACAGCATCAGTTCCTCCAACGTCATGCCTACCGCCATTACAAAGCCGTAGTCGCGGTAATAGGGCAAAAAGTAATCATGCTGCCGGTCAAGCGCAAACGCTGCGGCAACCTGAGCCGTTTCCTGCCCGATGCCGGAGACATGAAAATTGATTTTCCCCGCCCGCTGCAGCAGCAGACAGCGCTCATCGAATTTGCGCGCGAGCACCATGTATTTGTACATCTCGACGACTTCCGTGTCCGACAATCCGAGTTGCTCATGTTGCGGTTTGGTTTGCACTGAACTTTTGGCGTTCATGGGAGTTACCTCCTTTGTTTAACTTACATTGGGTTGAAATGCAAGATTAGCACCTTGTTACATCTAATCTTAAAACCTGGTACTAAGACTTGGAATAACCTTATTATAAACGCTTTTCCGCCAAAAAGAAAACTTTATCCGCGAAATGCTTATAAGTGCGTGTTCAAAAAGTCGGGTTTTCAGCACAACCTCTATAAAGAAAGCGAGTTTCCTTCGACAACCAAGGCCGCTTCCCCGATAATTTCCGAGAGCGTCGGATGGGCAAACACCGCTTGTCCGATTTCCCACGGTGTCGCGTCAAGCAGCTGCGCAAGCGCAGCCTGGCTGATCAGCTCGGTGACATGCGGACCGATCATGTGAACGCCCAAAATGTCGTTCGTGCGAGCATCGGCGATCATTTTGACGAACCCTCCGCTTTCCCCCTGCACCAGCGCTTTCCCGATCGCCGAAAATGGAACTTTGCCCTCCTTCACTTCATATCCTTTGGCTTTGGCCTCTTTGGCCGTAAGCCCCACTGAAGCGACCTCCGGGCGGGTATAGACGCAGCGCGGCACTTGGGAGGCGTGATAAGCATGCGAGCTCTCTCCGGCCAAGTGATGCACGGCCGTCAGCCCCTCATGGCTTGCGGCATGGGCCAGCTGCAAACCGCCGATGCAATCGCCGATCGCGTAAATATGCGGTTCCGTCGTCTGCATATTTTCATTTACCCGGATGAAGCCCCGGTCTAAACCAATGTCGGTATTTTCCAACCCGATGTTCTCCACGTTCGCCTGCCGGCCGATCGAAAGCAGCAGCTTGTCCGCCTGCAGCCGCAGCGGCTTTTCTCCCTGCAGTGCCGCTATATGTACCTGCCCCTCCTGAATCTCGCAGGATTCGGGATCCACCTTCACCCCGGTCAGCACTTTTACGCCCCGCTTCTCCAACTGCTTGCGCAGTTCGCGGGCCACATCCTCGTCCTCCGCCGGGAGCAGCTGATCCGCCGCTTCCACGATCGTGACTTCCACCCCGAAATCGCTCAGCAGGGAAGCCCATTCGACACCGATCACCCCGCCGCCGACGATGATCATCGAACCCGGAAGCTCCTCCAACACGAGCGCCTCGTCGCTGCTAAGCACATGCTTTCCGTCGGGAACCAGACCGGGCAGTGTACGCGGCCGCGAACCGGTGGCGATGATCAGATTGGCCGGGACGACCGTCTCCATTTCACCATTCGCCAGCTCCACGGCAACCGCCCCGCTTTTCGGAGAAAAGATCGAAGGACCGGTGACCCTGCCCCTGCCCTGAATCACCTTGATATTATGCTTCCGCATTAAATATTGAACACCTTTGTGCAGCTGCTCGACGATTTGCCCTTTTCTTTCCTGCACTTTGGGAAACACCAATGTCAGTCCGCTCGTCTCAATGCCGAAAGCGGCGCTCTCCTTCATTTGCGCATACAGCTCCGCGCTCCGCAGCAGCGCCTTGCTCGGAATGCAGCCGCGGTGCAGGCAGGTTCCGCCAAGCTTGTCCTGTTCGATAATTACGACCTCCTTGCCGAGTTGGGCAGCGCGAATCGCGGCAATATAACCTCCCGTGCCCCCTCCTAAAATCGCCACATCACATTGGATTGCCATAATCAAATCTCCACCATTCTTTTAAAATCGCTATATATAAGTCCCATGCGTTTGCGCCATAAATCCAACTCCTATTTTACCCTGTTTTGCCCTTAATACAAATCCGGTCCTGAAATGGACAGAACATGCCGAACAAGGTATGATGAAGAGGAATGCCATTTCTGATCGGAAAGGACGATCCTGCTCCATGAAGCTGATGATTTCCCGGTTCATTGCCATTCTTATGCTGGTGATACCAGGCATAGCCGCCATGACCGGGTTCCTTAAAATAAAGGATGCCCTATTTGATTATATGTCCAAACACGGTGACGATTCGCTTGCCAAAGTCACGTTCGACTGGCTGCAATTCGGTTTTGGATTGCTGCTGTTTGCCGCAGGCGTCGGCTTTTTGGGCGGCTGGATTTTTTTCCGCGACCGCAAACGCAATTATGTTGGACCAAGATTTCGTAAAAAAGAACCCGCGCAAACAGAGCAAAATCAATCCGGCACATGAATAAAAGCTGTTCCCGGCGAATTGACTTCACTTACGCGGGACAGCTTTTTTTAGTTTATTCGTATAACGCTTCTTTGAGTTTGCTCGACATCCGCGCCCCGTTCCGGGAAGCCCGCAGCAGCGCTTTGCGCAGCCGGACATTCTCCGCCGACAGCTTTTCCGCTTGGCCGATCAGCTCGCGCACAAGTTGTCTGTCCGCTTCGCTTAGCCCGGAACGCTCCGCCAATTCCCGGCAAGATTCCAAATCAAAATCCAACTCCAAATCGTTCTCCATCATCCCCTCATCCTCTCTTAATCGCATTTAGCGTGCTGGATCGCCTGGGTCAGCAGCGAGATGACATGCCCGTCATCGCAGCTGTAGTACAGCGTGTTTGCTTCCCTGCGGTATTTCACCAGGCGCAAATTCCTCAGCATGCTAAGCTGATGGGATACCGCCGATTGCGACAAGTTCAGCACCTCCGACATATGCGTCACCGAACATTCCTCTTCGGAGAGCAAATACAAAATTTTAATTCGGGTAGGATCCGACAGCGCTTTGAAAATCGTCGAAACTTTTTCGAGCGTATCCGGACTCAAAAACGAATGCACATCTTTTTCCATGAAAACTGCCTCCAGCAATTATTGTACATGAGCATATGTTCTTTGGCAGAATATCTCTGCCGGCGCATCTTGTCAACCCGCACAACCCGCAAAAATGAAAAGCGGCCGCTTGCATTGGTGATCTAGTACATGTATGTTCCGGCAAGATGATTTACAAATTTCGTTTTATCTGTTGTCTTTGACCCCGCCTTAGTGTCGCCGTTACGCTTCATGCATTCCGTTCGAATAAAAAAGCTCAAAAGTTATTAATACTTTCCGAGCTTACTGTCAGTGTTATCAGCGATGCGTGACTCCATATCAATTTCGGATTAACTCACGGCTTAACAAAAAAACAGCTGATTTGCAGAAGAATAAGGAGGCCATTCTATGCACAACCTGTAGGTAAACGAATTTTTGGAACTTCGCGTTCCGCTTCATAAAGAGTTGGTCAGCAGATCAACATCCGCTGTCCGGACGCTTTGCACGATTATCCCATTTGATCCGGAAGCAGAGAGGAAGATAAATTCAGGAGAAGAAAAATGAAAGGACCGTGAGTATCCCCCACCCTCTACCCCCTGAACAAGAGGGATAATCATGCAAAGCAGCATGCAGGATACCAAGGCAGTCATAATTTATTTGTCAAGCACTGATCTCGGTTTTGAGCCTTCTATAATGTTAAAAAACACCGCTCCTTTACCGGTTTCCGAAGGAACCAATAAATAAGCGGTATTTTTGGTTTTTTTGGATATTTGCCTCCAAAATTAAACTGGCTAGATGCCGTTGCCAAAATCCGAAATCCTTTGCCGTACCATTACTCCTTACCCTTTCACGACACTTTGTGCTCAATTCTCAGCTTGTCGGCCACCATTGCGATAAATTCGCTGTTGGTTGGTTTGGATTTGGAAATATTGATCGTGTAGCCGAACAAATGGCTGATGGAATCGATGTTGCCACGCGTCCAGGCGACTTCAATCGCATGCCGGATGGCGCGTTCCACACGGGATGGCGTCGTCTTGAATTTCTCCGCGATCGCCGGATACAGCGTTTTCGTGATGGCACCCAAAATTTCGATGTTGTTGTAAACCATCGTGATGGCTTCGCGCAAATACTGGTAACCCTTAATATGCGCCGGAACTCCGATTTCATGAATGATCGAAGTAATATTCGCATCCAGGTTTTTGCCTTTGCCAAGCGGAACAACGTTCGATTTCGTAAAGACGGCCGCAGGAGCTCCGCCGGTCGTCATATGCTGTACGCCAACGAGCTGACGAATTCGATTGGCGAGCACCTCCATGTCAAACGGCTTCAAAATGTAGTAAGAAGCGCCGAGCTGGACGGCACGCTGCGTAATGTTCTCTTGCCCGAAGGCAGTCAGCATGATGATTTTAGGCTGCGGATTCAGATTCAAATCACGGATACGTTCCAACACGCCCAAACCATCCAGGTGCGGCATGATGATATCCAAGATCAGAACATCCGGTACTTTGGCCGCGTTTTCGATCATCTCCAGCACTTCTTCTCCGTTATAGGCGATTCCGGAGACGATCATGTCGTCCTGCTCCGAAATATATTCCGCAAGCAAATTCGTAAATTCCCGGTTATCATCCGCCAACAACACTTCGATTTTCTGCACTTTCCAACTTCCTCCTTCAAGTAAATGGATAGTTTTTTGTTATTCTCTTCTTCCCAGAATAAGGATTCGACACACAAAAGTAAATTCCTTCTGTCGAAAATTATTTTTCTTTATTTTTTTGCGGAGTTAAGATATAATAAATTATTTATTTACACAAAGCGATGTTGTTCGTATGTTTTCGACAAACCTATACATCATTCTGCTTGCCGCATGTCGACAAAAAGGAAAAAATCTTAAGGCTTTTAGCTCGCCTTAAGATTTTGGAAAGTGTTCTGGGGACGTTCCAATATTCCCGCATCCTGCAGCATCCATTCAATAAAGCAACCGTAACCGGATTTCGGATCGTTTACAAACACATGGGTCACGGCGCCGATCAGCTTTCCGTTTTGCATAATCGGGCTGCCGCTCATCCCTTGCACGATCCCGCCGGTTTTCTCGACCAGCCGTGGATCCGTGATCCGCAGGACCAGTCCTTTCGTTTCCGGCACGCTTTGTTTGGAAACATGCACGATCTCGACTTTAAAACGCTCGACCCGCTGTCCTTCCACAACCGTTAAAATTTCAGCGGGACCTTCTTTGACTTCCTCGGCAAACGCTACGGGCACCGGTTTCTGATAAACGCTGTGCTCCGGATTTTGCGACATCTTTCCGAAAATTCCAAAATGCGTGTTGCGTTCAATAGTACCAAGCATTTTGCCTTCCTTCAAAAAGTGGGCGCGTTTTTCACCGGGCTCCCCGCTTTCGCTTTTGGAAATCGAGGTAACGCTGGATTGCAAAATTTGACCGCTGCCCACGACAATCGGCGTTTGGGTATTCATATCGGTAATAATATGACCTAACGCCCCATATACACCTTGTTCAGGAGCGTAAAACGTCAAAGTGCCTACCCCTGCCGCTGAATCGCGTATATACAGCCCCAGCCGCCATGCGCGATCTTGCTTGTCAAATGCCGGAGTTAAAGAAGTCGTGTATTCCTTGCTGTCCCGTTGGTAGGTTACCTGCATCGGTCGTTTGCTCTTACCGGCCGCTTCGGCGATTTCCGCCACATCTCGAACATCCTTCAACTTAATGCCGTTGATGTGCGTGATCAAATCTCCGGCCTCAATTCCCGCCGCCTCGCCGGGAGACAGCTTGCTCGTGTCCGTGAGCACCTGATGGTGGCCAACCACTAAAATTCCCGCTGATTTCACTTTAACTCCAATCGTTTGACCGCCGGGAATCACTTTTAAATCAGGAATTACGTTGACCTTTACGGTCTTAAGAGGAATTTGACCGAATAATTTCATGCGGAGTTTGGCTTCTCCGCTCCGAAGCGACGAAAGCTTGAGCGGATGTCCCAAAGACACTTTCATGGAAGGGTTAGGCTGCCCGTTTAAGCGGATGACATCGGGCCGATCGACGCTGACTTCGGCCTGTACGGGAAGTGCTAACGAAATTTGCGTGCCTTGGCCTTGGAACAGGCGCAGTTGGTCCGGCAGAACAGGCGCGTGTCCCTTTGCTGCGGACGTACCGATGAAACAAAAGAAGAAAGCAAGTAAAAGACCGAGCATTCTTTTCCTGAGGTTCGGGTTCAATGGCTGTCACGCTCCCTTAGCTTCTTTCGCTTGACGAAAAGGTGGTCGCCAATTGCGTACCCTTAAGATACCCCGGGGCAGGTCTTTTATTACTGTCAATCATTGTGCCGTACTTAATAAGCCATCCTTCTGCGCCTGTGCCAGCTTCAGCATTTCATGAGCATGGTGCCGTGTCTTTTTCGTGATTTCCACGCCGCCCAGCATGCGGGCAAGCTCGTTTACGCGCCCTGCCGCATCCAAGGGGTTTACGCGGGTCATCGTCCGGCCATCGTCCACAATTTTTTCGATTAAATACTGACGATCCGCCATACAAGCCACCTGAGGAAGATGCGTAATGGCAAAAACCTGGCACGCGCCGGACAACCGCGACAGCTTGTTGGCGATCGATTGGGCGGCGCGCCCGCTAACTCCCGTATCCACCTCGTCAAAAATCAATACAGGCACTTGATCATGGCGGGCAAAAATGCTCTTTAAAGCCAGCATCATCCGGGACAATTCGCCGCCGGAAGCGATTTTACTCAGCGGTCTGAGCGGTTCCCCCGGGTTGGGGGAAATGAGGAATTCCGCGCTGTCGATTCCCTGCTTGCCGGGCCTTACCTTTTTGCCTTGCCACTCCAAGCCTTGCGGGTCTTCATTCCAGGTTAGTTTGACCTGCAAACTGGTCCGCTCCATTTGCAAATCCTTCAATTCGCTTTCGATTTGTTCCGCAAGATCCGTGGCGATTTGCTGCCGTACAGCGCTTAATTCGGCAGCCTCCGCCAACAGCTTGGACGTCATTTCCGAACGTTTGGCTTGCAGCTGCTCCAGCAGTTCGTCCTTATTTTCAAGCGTGTCCGCTTCCTTGCGGATTTTTTCGTAATAATCCAAAATCCCCTGAACATCGTCTCCGTATTTGCGCCGCAGGGTGGAAATCAAATCAAGCCGTTCCTCCACTTCCTCGAGCCGTTCGGGGTTAAATTCGATGCGCTCCCGGTATCCCCGCAAACCGTATGCCGAGTCCTCCAATTGGTAATAAGCGGACTGCAGCTGTTCGACCAGCGGAGCAATCCCTTTGCTGTCGTAGCCCGCGACCTCGCTTAAGCGGGCGATCGCCTTGGCGACGGCATCGAGCCCTTGCGGCCCGTACAGCAGTTCATAAGCCCGGGACACCGAGTCCATCATCTTCTCGCTATGGGATAGCTTGACCTTTTCCTCGTTAAGCAATTCATCTTCGCCCGGTTTTAAGGAGGCCGCGGCGATTTCGTTGATCTGGAACCGGTACAGATCCAGCATTTGCAGGGCCTGCTGACTCGTATTGCGAAGCTCGCTGTATTCTTTATCGATCCGGACAAATTCGGCATAAGTCTGCTGATATTTCGTTTTGATCGGCTCGATCGCGCCGGCGCCGTAGGCGTCCAGCAGCTCCAGGTGGCGCTCCGGGCGGAGCAGCGTCTGATGCTCGTGCTGTCCGTGCAGATTGATCAATTGATCGCCGACTTCGCGCAGCATCGACAGATTGACGAGCTGGCCGTTGACTCTGGCCGAGCTTTTGCCCTGCATGCTGATTTCCCGGCGGATGATCAGCAGTTCTCCGGGATCGCCGCCGATGCCTAACCGGCTTAACGCAGTCCAAACCGGATGATGCTCGGGCAGGTCGAAGGATGCCTCCATTTCGGCTTTGTCGCAGCCGTAACGGATTAAGTCGGCCGAGCCGCGGCCTCCCGCAATCAAGCCAAGCGCATCGATAATAATCGATTTGCCGGCGCCCGTTTCGCCCGTCAGTACATGAAAACCGGAAGCAAACGAAATATCCACCGCTTCAACAACAGCCAAATTGCGAATCGATAAATGAACCAACATGTGAAGGCCACTCCCCTCTTTAAATCAGAGATTTTCAGGAATTCACCCGGAAATATAGCTCATAATCTGCTCAATCACATATAAACCGTACTCCTCGCTGCGGCAGATCAGCAAAATCGTATCGTCCCCGCAAATCGTCCCAAGCAGGTCGGGCCATTCCATGTTGTCGATCAGAACAGCCACCGAGTTCGCCGTCCCCGGCAGGCATTTCATCACGACCAAATTGCCCGTGTGATCGATATGTACGAAGCTGTCGATCAAGGCCCGCTGCAATTTCTGCACGGGATTGTAACGCTGCGCGGTCGGCATCGAGTATTTGTACCTGCCGTCATCGGTCGGCACCTTGATCAGCATTAATTCTTTAATATCGCGGGATACGGTCGCCTGCGTCACCTGGTAACCGGCCTCACGCAAAGCCTCCACCAGCTCGTCCTGGGTTTCGATTTCCTTCGCTGCGATGATCTCGCGAATTTTAATATGTCGTTGTCCTTTCATAAATGCCCTCCATAAGCCCTACAAGGCTGCTTCGTCTTCATCTTCGTCTTCATCCGTCGTCAAGGAGATTTCCCGGATGTCGCCCTGCTCCGCGTCCACATAAAGAACGCCGGCGCATTCCGGATATAAGAGCAGGTAAGGCAAAAGCTCTTTCCGCACACCGCTGCCCGTCCACTCGATCGCGATGCGGTCCCTTGCCGTCCTTACCAGATAGAATTCCCCGTCTTTGATCGCGATATAGTCAATGAACAAGCGGCTGTGCAAAATATCCCGATTCACCCGAAAGGCGAGCGGCACCTTCAGCTTGTCGCTGACGACCGTATATCCGGCTTGTTCCAGAAGGTCGACCGCCGGATGATCCAAGATTTCCTCGTTCAAAGCAAAACCGATGCTGGTTCTTAAGGATAACGGCTTGCGGACCCAGGAGCGAAATCCGCGATAAAGCAGATACACCGCAAACGCGGCGATAAGCACCATCAATAGACCGTCAGAGAATGCCCCCACTCCAAATCACCTCAAACAATCTATTTCGACGCTTGCGCCCAAGCTCCTGTCAGGAATAATCAACAATTTATCGTCATATGGGACTAGCTTCATCTTCTTTTATTATAGGGAACAAATGTTCGTTTGGCAATAGTTTGCAACAGAAAAAAGACCCATCATTGCGATGGGCCTCCGCTAAAGGTTTCGGACGCTTCCATGACGACGCGCTCGGCCGTTTCCCGTATCCGTTGTCGCCGTCCGGCTTCTCCGCTGCCGTCCAGATCGGCTGAGCCGCCGTTCGTCTCAAGGCGAAGATGGGCCAAAAATTCGATATTTCCTTCCCCGCCGGTGATTGGTGAAAAGGTCAATCCACGCACGCAATACCCCAGCTCCTCGGCAAAGGAAAGCACCGTTTCCAGCACATCCAGATGCACCTTGGGATCCCGCACGACCCCGGATTTCCCGACTTTTTCGCGCCCCGCTTCAAATTGCGGCTTGATCAGCGCCGCGATATCCGCAGGCCTTTCCAATAAAGCCAGGAGCGGGGGCAAAATGATTTTCAGCGAAATGAACGAGACGTCGATGCTGGCAAAATCCGGCTTCGGCCCGTCCAAATCCTCCGGCGTCATATAGCGGAAGTTCGTCCGCTCCTTTACGTTAACCCGCTCATCGTTGCGGAGCGACCAGTCAAGCTGGTTGTATCCGACATCGATGGCGTACACGTAGCCGGCCCCGTGCTGCAGGGCACAATCGGTAAACCCGCCGGTGGACGACCCGATATCCAGCATCGTCCGGCCCGTCAAATCGATCCCGAACCGCTTCAGCGCCTTCTCCAGCTTAAGCCCGCCGCGGCTGACATAAGGATGGATCGCGCCCTTCACCGTAAGCTCCGTATCGCGCGGTATTTTCGTGCCGGCCTTTTCGATCCGCTCCTGCCCGCCGAACACGAGCCCGGCCATAATGGCCGCCTTCGCTTTTTCCCTGCTGTCGAAAAATCCCTGCTCCACGAGCAGGACGTCTATGCGTTCCTTGGAAACCGACATAAAATCTCCCGTCTATCTCACATTTACTTAAACCGGCTTAACCTTCTTGGCGAGGGAATACGGCTGATCGGAACGGAATTTTTTCAATTCCATAATAACGCCCTCCGCCGTCAAACCGACTTCCTCCAGCTGTTCTTTAATGCTGCCGTGTTCGATGAACCGGTCCGGCACTCCCATCAGGCGGATGTCCAGCCCGGTGATGCCGCGCTCGGCGTAAAACTCCAGAACGGCGCTGCCCAAGCTGCCCGCCTGGGACGCTTCCTCAAGCACGATCAGCTCGCCGCTGCCATGCGCCAGCTTCAGCAGCATGCTTTCGTCGAGCGGCTTTAAAAACCGGGCGTTGACGACGGAGGCCGTCACGCCTTCCCGCTTCATCATGTCGGCGGCTTCTTCGGCCACCTGCACCATCGGGCCGACCGCGATGATCGCCGGTCCTTCCCCTTCGCGGACCATTTCCCAGCTGCCGATCGGAATCAAGGCGAGCTCCTCGTCCAGCGGAACGCCGGGAACGTTAATCCGCGGATAACGGTAGCCGATCGGACCGTCGTTGTATTCCAGCGCGGTTTTCATCATATGGCGCAGTTCGTTTTCATCCTTCGGCATCATCAGCACCATGTTCGGAATATGCCGCAAAAAGGCGATATCGAAAACTCCCTGGTGCGTTTCCCCGTCCGCCCCGACAAATCCCGCCCGGTCGATGGCGAACATTACGTTGGCGTTATGCCGGCAAATATCGTGTACGATCTGGTCGTAAGCGCGCTGCATGAAGGTAGAGTACACGGCGAAAACCGGCTTCATGCCCTCCATCGCCAACGCCGCGCACATCGTCGCCGCGTGCTGCTCGGCGATGCCTACGTCAATCATCCGGTCCGGGAAGCGCTCGGCGAATTTCACCAGCCCCGAGCCGCCGGGCATCGCCGGCGTGACCGCGACAATGCGCTCATCCTGTTCGGCCAGCTCGATCAGCGTTTGTCCGAACACTTCCGTATATGTCGGATTGCCGACCGCCTTGAGCAGCTGGCCCGATTCGATTTTGTACGGCGTGCTGACGCCGTGCCATTTGTGCGAATCCATTTCCGCCGGCGTATACCCTTTACCTTTGGTTGTCAACACGTGAACCAATACAGGGCCGCTTACATTGTTAGCTTGCTTAAACGATTCGATCAATCCCGGCAAATCATGACCGTCCACCGGGCCGAGATATTTAAAACCAAGCTCCTCGAACAAAACGCCGGAAACCATCATGTATTTCAAGCTGTCCTTCATCCGCTCCACGGTTCTGGCCAGCTTGCCGCCAATCGCCGGGATCCTCCTGAGCAACTGCTCCACCTCGTCTTTGGCCCGCAGATAATTGCGGTCGGAGCGGAGTTTGGTCAAATAGTTATGCATCGCTCCCACGTTGGGCGCAATCGACATCTCGTTGTCGTTCAGGATCACCATGAGATCTTTTTTCTCGTGACCGATATGATTGAGCGCTTCAAACGCCATGCCCCCGGTCAGCGCACCGTCGCCGATGACGGCGACGACCCGGTGCGATTCGCCTTTCAAATCGCGCGCCAAAGCCATGCCCATGGCCGCCGAGAGCGAAGTGCTGCTATGGCCCGCTTCCCACACGTCATGCTCGCTTTCGCTCCGCTTGACAAACCCGCATAACCCTTTGTACTTGCGCAGCGTGTCAAACCGGTCCATCCGCCCCGTCAATATTTTATGTACATAGGCCTGATGGCCGACGTCAAAAATAAATTTGTCTTCGGGACTGTTGTAGCAGTAGTGCAGGGCGATCGTCAATTCCACCACGCCCAGATTGGGAGCCAGATGCCCGCCTGTCGCCGACAGCTTTTCGATCAAAAACCGGCGGATTTCCGCCGCAAGCGAAGTCAATTGGTCCACGGACAGGTTTTTCAGATCGGCAGGCTCATGAATTTGTGAAAGCAGCACAGCCATTCCCCGCTTTCCTAAAATGGATTTCCCTCTGGATGTTAATAACGTTCATTATACCATATGTCACGATGTTGTCGAAATCGATCAAGCCCCGTCTAACGGTAAAAAATAAACTTAGTGGTCCCTTCGCACCAGGACATCGGCTATATCCAACAAACGCTCCGGATGAGGCACGATTCCGCTTCCGATCGCGGCTTTGGCCGCGGCCGTGAGCTTTTCCACCTCGGCGCGGGAAGCTTCGAGGCCCAGAAAATAAGGAAAGGTCACTTTCTGCTGCTTGACGTCGCTTTGCGTTTTTTTGCCGAGCTTGCGCTCGTCGCCGACGAGATCCAGAATATCGTCCTGAATCTGAAAAGCAAGTCCGAGGCAGCGGCCGTATTGTTCAAGCGCTTTCAGCTGTTCTTCCGCCGCCGCGGCGATTCTTCCGCCGGCCTTGACGGAAAAAACGATCAGATCCGCGGTTTTATGCTCGTGGATATACTGCAGCTGCTCCAGTTCGGTTAAGCCCTGCTCCCCTTCCATATCGGCCACCTGCCCGCCGACCATGCCGGAAGGGCCGGCATAACGCGCCAGATCCTCCACAATCGCGAGCACCTGCTCCGCGGGCACCCCGTACCCCCGTCCCGCCTGCGCAATGCTGTAAAAAGCGTGGGTGAGCAGACCGTCCCCGGCCAAAATCGCCATCGCTTCCCCGAACACTTTATGATTGGTCAGCTTCCCGCGCCGATAGTCGTCGTTGTCCAGGGCCGGCAAATCGTCATGGATCAGCGAATACGTATGCACCATTTCCACGGCGCAGGCGACGGGCAGCGCAGCGTCCCGGCTTCCTCCCAGCGCCTCCGCCGCAGCCACGACGAGCAGCGGCCGCAGCCGCTTGCCCCCTGCCATAAGTGAATATTTCATCGAACTGCCCAGCGTCTCCGGCACGGTCCATTCCGCGGGGATCGCGGATTGCAGGCGGGAGGCCACCAGTTCCGAGACCTCCGCCATATATTGTTCAATCGCCGAATTTTGCAAAGCTATTCACCGCTCTCCTTAGAAATCTTCGCTGTCGCCTGAAGGCGGCTGAAAAGGCTTTTTCCCTATTTCTCCATCCTCTTCAACGATCATTTCGATCTTGCGTTCCACCTGGGCCAGCTTTTGGCTGCACAGCTGGGAAAGCCGCATGCCCTGCTGGAACAGATCGATCGCTTTTTCCAGCGGCACATCGCCGCGCTCCAGCTCCGAAACGATATTCTCCAGCTCGTTCATCGCTTCTTCAAAGTTCTTTTCCGGTTGCTCCGCCATCCCCAAGTCAAGCGCTTCCCGTTCCTTCATCTTGTCCAGCTCCTTCCCGCATCATGCTCCTTACCTCACAATCGAGTTCCCCGTCCGTTATTTTCACCTTTACTATATCGCCGGGCTCAACATCCGCCAACGTTTTGATCAGCTTTTCCCCCCGCTCATCGTAGACGAGGCTGTAGCCCCGGCCCATGACTTTGAGCGGGCTCAGCGCGTCAAGCTGGCGGATGCCCGCCTGAAGCAGCCGGGATTTCTCCTTAAGCGCGCCAAGCATCGCCTGCCGCAGCAGCCGGTCGGCCTCTTGCCGCCGCCGCTTGACGAACCGCAGCGCCTCCTGCGGGTGGTATCGCAGCAGCCGCTGATGCAGGCGGTCGTGGGACGCGCCGCTTAGCGTAAGGCGCGTCTCCATGCGGCTCGCCAGCCGCATGGACAGCCGGTCCAGCCGCTCCGCGTGCTGGAGCAGGCTGCGCCGCGGCTGCAGAAGCGCCGGCGAGCGCTGCAGCCGGCGCAGCCGTTCGCGCGCCTGCTGCAGGCGGTGCTGCAAGCCTTGCTGCAGCACCTGCTCGCGCTGGCGCAGCAGCGCGCGCAGCTCGGCCGTATGCGGCACGGCGAGCTCGGCGGCGGCGGTGGGCGTGGCGGCGCGCAGGTCGGCGGCGAAATCGGCGATGGTGAAGTCCGTCTCGTGGCCGACGGCCGAGATGACGGGCACCGCCGATTCATAGATCGCCCGCGCGACCTGCTCCTCGTTAAACGCCCACAGCTCCTCGAGCGAGCCGCCGCCGCGGCCGACGATCAGCACGTCGGCTTCGCCCATGGCGTTCAGCGCCCGGATCGCCTTGACGATAGACGGCGCCGCGCCTTTGCCCTGCACCAATACCGGGTACAGGATCACGGCCGCTTGCGGATAACGGCGCTGCAGCGTCGTCAGGATATCCCGCACCGCCGCGCCGGTCGGCGACGTCACGACGCCGATCGTGCGCGGAAAGCGCGGCAGCGGCCGCTTGCGCTCCGGCGCGAACAGTCCTTCCGCCTCCAGCTTCTGTTTCAGCTGTTCGAAGGCGAGATACAGACTGCCGATCCCGTCCGGCTGCATCTGGGTCGCATAAAATTGGTACTGCCCGTCCCGCTCATACACCGTCACATTGCCCCGGGCGATCACTTTCGCCCCTTCCTTCGGCCTGAACGGCAGACGCTGGTTGTACGAGGCGAACATGATGCATTTGACCCGGCTGCTTTCATCCTTCAGCGTAAAATACATATGGCCGCTGGAATGGTGCGTAAAATTGGAAATCTCCCCGCGAATCCACACCTCCGAAAGCAGGCGGTCCGAATCCAGCTTCATTTTGATATAGCGGTTCAATTCCTTGATCGTTAATATCCGCTGCTCCACGACAGACCGGCCCCTTTACGCCAATCCTTGCAAACGTTTGGCGGCGATCAGCGTGTTTTGCATCAGCATCGTAATCGTCATCGGGCCGACGCCGCCGGGCACCGGCGTAATCGGACCGGAAACTTCCTTGACGCTGTCGAAATCGACGTCTCCGGCCAGCTTCCCGTTATCGAGCCGGTTCATGCCGACGTCGATCACGACCGCGCCCGGCTTCACATAGGAAGCGTCCACGAAATTGGCCCGGCCGATCGCCACGACCAAAATGTCCGCCTGCTTGGTCAATTCCTTCATATTCGCCGTCCGCGAATGGCACATCGTGACCGTCGCGTTCTCCCGCTGCAGCAGCAGGGACACCGGTTTGCCGACGATATTGCTGCGCCCGATCACTACCGCATGCTTGCCCGCGATTTCTACGCCCGCGCGCTTGATTAATTCGATGACTCCCGCAGGCGTACAAGGGAGCAGGCTGTCATCTCCGATCACCAGGTTGCCGACATTGACGGGATGGAACCCGTCGACGTCCTTGTCCACGGCAATCGCGTCGATAACGGCCTTCTCGTCGATATGCTTCGGCAGCGGAAGCTGCACCAATATCCCGTGGATGTTGTTTTGGCGGTTCAGCTTGTCCACCAGCGCCAGCAGCTCCTCCTGCGAGGCGGAAGCCGGCAAACGGTGAACTTCGGAATAATAGCCCAGGTCATGGCAGGCTTTTTCCTTGTTGCGCACGTAAACCTGGGACGCCGGATCTTCGCCGACGAGAACGACGGCAAGACCGGGAGTAAGCCCTTGCTTCTTAAGCTCTTCCACTTCTTCGCGAAGGCTCGCGCGGATATCCTGCGAAACTTGTTTTCCGTTAATAATCGGTGCTGACATTGTCATCTCTCCTCTGCCGGTATAATGGTTTAGATTTTGCTTTTAAGCTGATCCACGTCCTGAATCATTTTGCCGAGCACGCCGTTTACGAATTTGCCCGATTCCTCGGTGCCGAAATGCTTGGCGAGCTCGATCGCCTCGTTGACGGCCACTTTGCCCGGAACGTCGTCGCGGAATATCATTTCGTACGCCGCCAGCCGCAGCACTTGGCGGTCGACTTTCGACAGCCGGCTGATCTGCCAGCCCTTCAAATAGTCGGACAGCAGTCCGTCAATCGCGTCTTTTCGGCTCCAGGTCCCGTTGACTAGCTCAAGGACAAACGCCTTGTCTCCTTCGGCATCGGACAATTTGACTTCGCCCTCGTTATCGCCCGCGGCTTCGGAAAGCAGCATCGAAACCGCTTCTTCCGCTTCCACTTCGTTCATTTCCATATGATACAAACTTTGAATTGCAATTTCTCTCGCCAATCGCCGTTTCATCTGCTTCCTCCTTATAATCACGATCCTACTTTTCAGCATGGACCAAAAACGTGCCGATCATCACTTTTTCGCCAAAACCTTCTCTGCGCACAAAAAAAACCCGCAACAAGCTTTCTCCACAAAATGGCAACATCGTCTTTTTCCGGAGAAAGCTTATCACAGGAATCATTTGAAAGGACGCCAGCGCGAAGACAACCATTCCCAGATCTCGCCCCAGGGCAACAGCGGGCCTTGATCCAAATCCTTTTGCTTGCCGATCGTATACCCGATAAACAGAAGCAGCGCGCAAAACAGCATATTCCAAAATCCGAAAAACAGATAAATCGGGCATAGAAACACCGCCGCGGCCACGCCCAGCAAGCGTCCCCTGTGACTCTCCCACAATTGCTTCCAGAACACCCCGCTACTCACCCCTATTCAACCCGGCTTTTGACGGCAGGCGAATGAACCAGGTTGGCGATGTAAACCGAAACATAGGATACGGGAATCCCCGTAATTTCCTCCACATGATCGTGAACCTGTTTTTGCACTTCCTCCGTTAGGGCGGGAATCGAGGTTTCTCCATCCACAAGGGCTCTTACCACGATTTCCAAGCCCGCTTCCGTAATCCGGATTCGCGTCTTGACCTCTTTGATGCCGCGCACGCGGGTAGCCGCTTTGTACGACAAGTTTTCGATCGTATCCACGGAAATTTGAATATCTCCGTATTCCGTACGTTGATTGATGGACGGCAGGGAGCCGCGCTCTCTTTTTACCGAAATGTAAAAAAAGCGGATGCTCAGCAAAAACAACACGACGGCCACCACCCAAGCCGCTATGTACAGGTTTCTTTCCTGGGCCGCATAGAAATCGGGCGGCACGGCGTCCGTCAACAGGAGGATCGCGATGACGGATAAAATTCCGATGCTCAAGCTGTAAATAAACAGCAAAAGTCTGTCTAAAATTTTGGCCACGACGGGTACAGCCTCCTTAAAAGAAACCCCTGACCCTGATTGGTCGGGGGCTTTCACCTAAGAGTTCACTATTTTACGCGATGAGTCGGTTCGGCTTCTTCGGCTTTTTCAGCCGCCTTAAAAATGACGTCATGGATATGCACGTTCACTTCCACTACGTTCAGGCCGGTCATCGTTTCGATGGAACGCTTGACGTTGCGTTGAATTTCCGAGGCGACTTCAGGCAAACGGTTGCCGTACTCGATGATGACGGATACGTCTACGGCCGCTTCACGTTGTCCGACTTCGACTTTAACGCCCTTGGAAAGATTTTTTCTCCCCAGCAGTTCGGCGATGCCGCCGGCGAAACCGCCGCTCATGCCGGCCACGCCTTTCACCTCGACGGTGGCCAAACCGGCGATCACTTCGATCACTTCCGGAGCGATCTGGATTTCCCCGATATCCGTGCGTTCGAATTCCGTAGGCAATGTACTCATTTTCTATTCATCCACCTCTCAATAAGTATGACGCTGCTCAAATCCTTGATACTGCGCACTTATTATACATACTATATCATTTTGGATTCATTATGACAAACTTCCGGCAAGCGTCTTAAATCTCGTTTTCTTCCAAAAATTTAATATCGAAATCGCCTTTGACGAAGGTCGGATGATTCAACAGCTTCTGGTGAAAAGGGATCGTGGTATGAATGCCTTCAATGGCGAATTCGGACAAGGCCCGCTTCATCTTCGCAATCGCTTCTTCCCTTGTCGTCCCCCAAACGATCAGCTTGGCGATCATCGAATCGTAATGCGGGGAGATCGTATATCCGGGGTATGCGGCGCTGTCCACGCGAACGCCGGGGCCGCCCGGGGCCAGGTAAAAGCCGATTTTGCCCGGCGAAGGCATGAAATTGCGCGACGGGTCCTCGGCGTTGATCCGGCACTCGATCGACCAGCCGTTCAGCTGCACATCGTCCTGCGTGAAGGAAAGCGGGTTCCCTTCGGCCACCGAAATCATCTCGCGAATGAGATCGATGCCGGTGACCATCTCCGTGACCGGATGCTCGACCTGAATCCGCGTATTCATTTCCATGAAGTAAAACCGGCCGTCCGGGCCCAGCAAAAACTCCAGCGTTCCCGCGCCGGAATAATTGACGGCCAAGGCCGCGCGCACGGCGGCCGCGCCCATTTCGCGGCGTTTGTCCGGAGTCAGCACCGGGCACGGCGCTTCCTCCACCAGCTTTTGCCGGCGGCGCTGCACGGAGCAGTCGCGTTCGCCGAGGTAAACGGCGTTCCCGTGTTTGTCGGCCATGATCTGGATCTCCACGTGCTTCATGCCGGTCAAATATTTTTCAAGGTACACCCCGGCGTTGCCGAAAGCCTTTTGGGCTTCCTGCTGGGCCGTGGTGATTTGCTTGATCAGCGATTCTTCGTCCTCGGCGATGCGGATGCCTTTGCCGCCGCCGCCGGCGGTCGCTTTGATGATCACCGGATAGCCGATATCGCGGGCGATCATGACCGCTTCGTCCAAATCCTCGATCAGGCCGTCGGAACCGGGGATAACCGGAACGTTCGCATCCTTCATCGTTTGTTTGGCCACCGCTTTATCCCCCATGCGGGTGATCGCTTCCGGAGACGGGCCGATAAACGTGATGTTGCAGGACCCGCAAATCTCCGCGAAATCGGCATTTTCGGCCAAAAAGCCATAGCCCGGATGCACGGCGTCGCATTCGGTGAGCGTCGCCACGCTCATCAGATTGGTCAGGTTCAGGTAGCTGTCCTTGGACAGCGTCGGGCCGATGCAGTAAGCTTCGTCGGCAAGCCGCACGTGCAGCGAATCCTTATCGGCTTCAGAATAAACCGCGACCGTGGATATCCCCAGCTCGCGGCATGCCCGAATGATTCTCACCGCGATTTCGCCGCGGTTCGCGATCAATATTTTATGAAATTTCATCTGTCATCCATCCTCCTTGCCCTCTCACTAAAAATCAGGGGCGGCTGGCCCCCGACTTACTCCGGCTTCACCAAAAAGAGAGGTTGTCCGTACTCTACCAATTGGCCGTTTTCCACAAGAATATCGATAATTTCGCCCTTGACCTCGGCCTCCAGCTCGTTCATCAGCTTCATCGCTTCGATAATGCAGACCGTGGTTTTTTCGCCAACCTTGTCCCCGATGTTGACGTAAGGCTGAGCATCCGGGGAGGATGAACGATAAAAGGTTCCCACCATCGGCGAAGCAATGGTATGCAGGTTAGCTGCGTTTTCGGCCGGTTTCGCAGGCTGAGCCGCCGGTTCGTTCACGGCCGGAGCGACCGCCAAGGCCGCCGGAACGTTTTGCGGAGCGGCAGCTGCCAGCTGCGGCTGCACTTGGACGATTTCGCTTTTTCCCGGCTTGCGAATGCAAAGGCGCGCGCCTTCGTTTTCAATTTCCACTTCCTGAATGGACGTTTTGTCTACCAATTCAATCAATTCTTTAATTTCGTTCAAATTAAACATGTCTTCACTCTCTCCTTCACTTTGTCGGGAAAGCCTTAGCCTATTGCTTGGACCATCAGTTCATAGCTTTATGTATTATATCACAATCGATCAAAATGGAAAGAGTCCAAGCTTCCCCGGACTCCTCCTAACCTTTGCATATTCTCCATCCCAACATACGGCCGTGCTTTACTGCGTGACGTATTGCACGCTTACTTTATCCTGGGACACGTCAAGCTCCTTCATCACCAGGTCCATAATGCTTACGGCCTCTTTGGCCTCCATTTTTTCGCTGACGACCACGACTTTGTATTTGTTGCCATCTTCGGCCACGACGGCGTTGGCATATTGCTGGCGCAGTCTTTCCTCGATATCGTAAATTTTCTCTTCTTTTTCCTCCAAAGCGCTTAACTCTTGCTGCGCCATGGCGGACTCTTCCAGCGATTTTTTTTCATCGTTGATCGCCTGCATCAGCTCTTCCTGCTTTTTCAGGTTTTCCTGCGTCCGCTCAAACTGATAGGCCGTCAGCGAATCGGAGGAAGCGATGCCTTGCGCCTCCATTTGTTTCAACACATCTTCGTCGGTTTTGGTTTGCTGCGGTCCCCCTGCGCCTGCGGAAGGTTCTGCCGTTTTGTCCCCTTCGGCCGCGCTATTCCCCTCTTTGGCCGCTTCTTTTCCGCCATTTTGGGAGGACGCGTCCGCCGCGCCGCCGGCCGCGCCGCTTTCTTCGGTTGCGGCTTCTTCTTTTGCAGTCTGGGAATCATCCGTCTTCGCGGCGGCTTCGTCGTCGGTAACGGCAGCGCTGCCGGCTTCGCCGTCGCTGGCGACTTCGGAAAGGATCACTTCATCTTGGGCGGACAAGCCGGACCCCTCCAGGCCGCCGTTTTGAGCCGTTCCGCCGTCCATGCTGACCTGCTGGCCGTCGGTTTTCGCCGCAGGCGCCGGCCCTTCTTCCGTAAACAGATAATAAGCCGATAAAACAACCATCAAACTGAGCATCGATACAAGCCAAATCGTTTGTCTTTTGGATTTCATAAAAAGATTCCTCCTAAAAGTTTTGTGAGCGTTGCTTCCTGAATAAGCTTCGAACAAAACTTGCTTCGGCAGCATCCGCTTTGGTTTGTGAGCATAACTCCCTCTTCTTAAGAAAGCGGCTCTGAGAACTACTGGGACTGCTTGCGGGGAACGACGGATATCCGGTACGCCGGAACATTTAATCCCTTCTCGACAGCGTCCACGATCAGGCCTTTCACCGTTTTGTTTTCTGCCCCCCTCGCGACGACGAGAACCCCGCGGATTTTCGGCTTGATTTTTTTTGTGACGATGGGCTGCTCGCTGCCGGAATTTTCGTAAGTCACGATTTGACCGTCGCGGGTATATTGCGTCACATGGCGCCTCCCCCCGTCCGCGTCGCTCTCCTCCGTCAATTCCTGGGTATCCTTTACGTTGCGCTGCACGACGACCTCCTCCGTCGAATCGATCGTAACGAGGACATCCACCGCGCCGACGCCGACGATTTTTTCCAAAATCTCCTTCGTTTTGTTCTCCAGCGACAACTCAATGCTGTTGAATTCGCCGCCGGCGGCGCTCTCTTCCATGGCCTCGGACGCCAGATCCTGCATCACCGGCGGTTCTCGGCCTTCCCCCCCGTTATCCACCTCCTTAACGTTCACAAAAGAGTTGAACAGCATAATCGCGATGCCTGCCAATCCGAGAATCAGCAGCAGGCGGAACGTATTTGCGCGCTTCTTCCCGTCCGCGCCTTTGCCGATCCATTGCTCAAGCTTTTTCAGCCATCCCGGCATGTCCCTTCACCTCCCGACTAGCTTTTTTCCGCCTGCGGCCGGATGATCGTTACGGCATTTTCGGCAACCCCCCAGTTTTTGCTCAGCAGCTCCTCAATTTGTGTCACGAGCATTTCCGGCACCGCTTCATTCACGAGATTCCCATTCTCTCCGGAACGCTTCCTTTCCACCGTGTCGCCACCGGAGCCGGCCATCGCCTCAGTGGTTGGGTCGTTCGCACCGCTGCTTGGCCTTTGTTCGGAACTCTCATTTGTGTTTGCGCCAACGCGGACCGTTATTTTTTCGATAGGTGCAACCGTTATCTCCGGCCCCCGCCCGGAAGCATTGCTGTCCGCGTCGGACGATTCCGTCTTGGCCTCGGCCATGACCACCTCAACTTCGGAGATGACCGGCTCCGCTGCCGGCGGGCTCGCGCCTTCCTTGTCCGCCCCCGTCTTCGCGGGTTTTGTGGTCAGTTTAACCGATACCCGCTCTACTGGCTGCCCGGTCTCGCGTTCGATCTGCTCCTTCATTTGCCGCGCCGTTTCTTCCCCCGCCCACTGCAGCGCCTCGGCTTCCTGCTTCTGGCGCAGTTCTTCGCCCTGCCGCAAAATCGCTTCCGTGCTTTGCCCGGCCGCTTCGTTCTCCAGCCCTTCGATGCTTTCGGAAAAAGCCGTTTCCAGCTCTTTCTTGGCATCGGAGCTTAAGAAGCGCATGACCGGGGAGATCAGTGTCAGCAAGATCAGCAGGCTCACGACAAGCTTGACGTAGCGTTCCATCGCGCGATTGGGGAGAAGCAGATCGACAAAGACGGCGATGAGTACGATAAAAATGATTTCTTTCAGCCATTCCGCTAGCCAGTTCATCGCTTGGATCACCTTCCCGTTTCCGGCGGGGCGCCCCCCGCGCTTACCTCATCATGACCGTAATGTTGCCGGCGGTGAGCATGATCGTAATCGCCAGAAAAAACATCAGCCCGACGGCCGCGAGCGCGGCAAAAACGTACAGCATGCTCTTGCCGATCGTTTCCAGGCAGGTGACGATCGGCGAATCGCCAAGCGGCTGCATCACCGCTGCCGAAAGGTTGAAGATCAGCGCCAGCGTGATGATTTTGATCGCCGGGAAAGCGCAGAGAAACAACAGAATGATGACGCCGACGAGCCCGATCGAGTTTTTCACCAGCAGCGACGCGGAGATCACCGTGTCCGTCGCGTCGGCGAACACCTTGCCGACGACCGGCACGAAATTGCCGGTTAAATATTTAGCCGCCCGCAGCGTCACCCCGTCGGTCACCGAACCGGCGATGCCTTTCACGGAGATGACCCCCAGGAAGACGGTCAGCAGCACCCCGAGCAACGCCATGCTGATGGAGCGCAGCAGATCGGCGAGCTGGGTCAGCTTGTATTTGTCCGACAGGGAGCTGACGATATGCAGCAACGCCGAGAAAAAGAGCAGCGGGAAAACGATCGTATGCACCGCCGTGCCGACCGCGTGCACCATAAACACGACGAGCGGATGAGTGACCGTGACGGTGACCGCGCCGCCCATGGAGGCCAGCAGCGTGAACAGCAGCGGCACCATCGCCATCATGAAGTCGATCATGCCGCCGATGGCATTGCTGGCGTACGTAATCGCCACATGGAAGCTGTTGATCGCCAGCACAAGGATGACCAGATAGCAGATGGAGTACGCGACTTTGCTGACCTGATTGCGTTCGAACGCCGTTTGCAGCGTCTCCAGGATCATGCTGAAGATGGACAGCAGCACGATCGTTACCAGAATGCGGCCGTTATACAGGACCTCGTGCCACATATATTTCATCAGACCGGTTAATCCCGTCTTTAGGCTGAAGCTTTGATCTTGCGCAAGCAGCATATCCATAAAGGACGGGAGCTTCTGATCCGGAAAAAATCCGCCGTAATCTTTCATCAACTGCTGCCAGTAAGTCTCCACCTGGTCGGTCGGCAGCTCTTCGGCTTGCCGCTTGATCCAGCCTCCGTCCGCGCCTTCGGCAAGCGAGACCTGCGGGATCAACCACACCAGCAGAGCGCCGAGGACGATCAGAAACAGCGTTTTGCAGCGCCAGAGCTCGTTTGTCGTTCCTATCATCCGTCTCCCCACCCTCTTTAAGAGGTTGTTCGGTGCTAAAGCCTGACTTTCTGAACTTTCACTTTAAGCCGGCAGCAGCTTGATTACCGTTTCTATAATGATGCTGATGATCGGGATCGCGAGCACCATGATCAGCACCTTGCCCGCCATTTCAATTTTCGAAGCGATGGCTTCCTGCCCCGCGTCGCGGACGATTTGCGCCCCAAACTCGGCGATGTAGGCGATGCCGATGATTTTCAGGATCGTTTTCAGATAGATCATCTGCACGCCGGATTTTTCGGCCAAATCCTCCAGCACCTCGATGATGCTCCCGATTTTGCCGATCAGATACAGAAAAATGAGGATGCCCGTGCTGGCGGCGATCAAAAAGGCAAACATCGGCTTTTGTTCTTTGATGACCAGAATCAGCACCGTCGCGATCAGTCCCAGCCCTACAACCTGGATAATTTCCACCGGAGCTCACCTACTGAAACAAAAAGATCGATTTGATTTCTTGAAACAGATTGTCCAGCAGCCGGATGACCATAAACAGCACGACGACGAACCCGATCAGCGTTACCCAATGCGCCATGTCCTCTTTTCCCATCTGCTTCAACACCGTATGGATCATGGCGATAATAATGCCGATGCCCGCGATTTGAAATATGGCGTTCACTTCTATGTTCATTGATTTGGCACCTCACGATCGATTTCACAGGCGACAATCAGCCCTGGAGGGAAATGAATTCAGTAGAACAGAATGACGATGAACGCTCCGCATAAAAGCCCCAGGCTGCGGTACATTTTCTCATAGCGGGCTTGCTCTTCCCGGGCCGCGGATTCCTCGCTCTCCAGCTGCCGGACGGCCGTCGCCAGATGTCTTAACTGATCCTTCCGGTCGCTTGTCCCAAGCGTATAGCTGAGCTGGCGGATCACCTCCTGCTCAGGGGCCTTCATGGCGGTAAATTGCCAAACGTTGATGGCGGCCTGCTCCAGGCTTTCCTGGGCGCTCAAACGGTTGGAGGCGCTCATGTTGTCCGCCGCGGTGACGAAGATGGCTCT
The DNA here is from genome assembly GCF_900454495.1 of Paenibacillus macerans. Taxonomy (NCBI): domain Bacteria; kingdom Bacillati; phylum Bacillota; class Bacilli; order Caryophanales; family Paenibacillaceae; genus Paenibacillus; species Paenibacillus macerans. The sequence goes on along the minus strand of NZ_UGSI01000001.1, from coordinate 426,375 downwards.
CACCGGCTCCTGGCTTTGTTCCCCGATCCGCCGCAGCGCGTCGGGAAGCGGCGTAAAACCGTACATGATTTCGGTTTCCAGCCGTTTTAGCGCCAGGATCAGCCTGCGGATCTGGTTCGGCCGGCTGGCGAACTGCCTCGCCTGCACCCATCCGGCTAAAGTTGCCGCCAAAATGACGAGCGCGGCCCCGAACATTTTAAGCATGCTCCTCCCTGCCTTTCCATTCCGCCCCGTGCAGCTGAATTCCCCGCCGTTTTCCGTCCCAGAGCCTGAAAGCCAGTCCCTTTTCCGTCCGCGCAAGCACCGCGTACATTTGGAAAAAGCCGGTTTCCGACAGCTTGGCCAACGCCGGCCGCGAGGACAGGTCGTCCAAACTCGCCCCATGCGCCGTGCAGATGACGCGCACCCCGGCATGCAGCGCCTCGGCCAAAGCATCGGCATCCTCCGGCCGCCCGATCTCGTCCACGATCAGCACGTCCGGCGACATGGAGCGGATCATCATCATGATCCCTTCCGCTTTCGGACAGCCGTCCATGACGTCCGTGCGGGGACCGACGTCAAATCCGGGAACGCCTTTTTTGCAGCCGGCGATCTCCGAACGTTCATCGACGACGGCCACTTTCAGCCCCGGCCAGGACGCCTCCGGGTGCCCCCAGGTTCCGCTGCTGATTTGCCGGGCCAAATCGCGGATCAATGTCGTTTTGCCTTGCTGCGGGGGAGACAAAATCAGCGTATGGTATACGCTTCTGCGCTTGAAATCGAGCAGCCTTGGCAAAATCGGGTCGGCGATGCCTTTGACCTCCCGGGCGATCCGCACATTAAATCCGCTGATATCGCGCAAATGCTCCACCTTACCTCCGCTTAGCAAAGTCCTGCCGGCCAGTCCGATCCGGTGCCCCCCCGCTATCGTGATGAAGCCTTTGCGAAGCTCTTCCTCCATCGTATAAAGCGAGTGGTTGGTGATCAGATCCAGCAGCCGGTTGCCGTCCTGTTTTCCCGGCTTGTAGGCTGCCTCCGGATTTTGCGTCAGGCTTCCGTCCGGTGTCACAAAATAGTAGCGGCCGCCTGAATTAATCTCAAGCGGGCGTCCCTCGCGAATGCGAATCTCTTCCAGAACGGGAAAAATGGAAGGCGGCAGCTTGAGCAGCAAAGCCCGGATGTTGTCGGGAAATACGGTTAACCAACTTGGGTTCATGGCGTACCCCCAAAACTCTTAATCTTAAGAGGCTGTTCAAAAAGTCATCTTTTGCTCACGAAATACCTGACTTTTGAACTCTAACTTTAATGATTTTTTTTGCTATACCTCATATGTATGCCTGTACTTTGTCATTATTCCGGGCAATCTATCATTTCTTCAAAATCCCAATTAAGAGACAGGCGACGCCGCAGCCGATCCAAATCATTTTTCCCCAGGACAGCTTGTCGGCGATTCCGGCCAGTCCGATGGACGTCGTGACAAGCAGAACCGTCGGTCCGACGAATGCCAGCGCCGAATTGACGGCCAGCGCCTTATCCACCCTTCCCAGCTTCAGCATGAGCAGGGCCGCCAAAATCTCGACGGTCCCGGAGAACATTCGCAGCGTCGCCATGCTGACTACAAATTTATCGAGCATATCCACCTTCGCCTCCTTGTCCAAATGGTGCTCTCTTAACGATATGCCCGTATTTTTCTATTTATTAATCGAGTAGGAGAGGGTGACTAACCCCCGTCCTCTCACACCACCGTACATGCGGGTCCGCATACGGCGGTTCCAAAAGGTTAACAAAGCTCCAGGTAACGAGAAAGCAAACTCTTCAGCCCTTTCACTTCCCAGTAGGAAGTCGGAAGGGCGTTATTTGTGTTTCGAGACATTTCCCATGCACCCCGGCGGGAGTTTGCCATAACATAGCAGGCCCATTCTGGGACTCCGAGTGCCCGAAGTTCACGAATTCGGGTGCGTACCCGCTTCCATTGTTTCCATAGGCACATTCGAAGTCTTCTTCGAATCCACTGGTCGAATCTTTCACAGTGGCTCTTCGCCGATGCGATTCGGAAATATCCAATCCATCCCATGAGGTAACGGTTCAGTCTAGATATACGTTCCTCCATGGAGACTGATTGGGTACGGTTTGTCAACTCCCGGATCTTCTCTTTAAATCGAGAGATTGTCTTGGGAGCCAATCGAATCGTCGCCTGTTTATTCGACAGGAAACTAAAGCCAAGAAACTTCCGGTTCCATGGCCTGTCCACTGCACTTTTGTCCCGATTCACTTTCAGTTTCAACTTTCCTTCCACAAATCGTGTGACCGATTCCATGACTCGTTCACCTGCTCGCCTGCTCGCTACAAAGATGTTGCAGTCGTCCGCGTAACGAACAAACCGCAGCCCCCTCTTTGTCAGTTCTTTATCCAAATCATCGAGTAAGATGTTTGCCAGAAGCGGACTTAGCGGACCGCCTTGCGGAGTTCCCTCGTCCGTCTTCTGGCAGATGCCACCTTCCATCATTCCGGCTTCCAAGTAGGCCCGAATCAGCTTCAAGACTCGCTTGTCTGTCACTCTCCTTGCCACTCTTGCCATGAGAATGTCGTGGTTCACCCGGTCAAAGAACTTTTCCAAATCCATATCTACGACCCATCGCAGACCGCTTTGGATATATCGCTGGGCTTGCTTCACGGCATCGTGTGCTCTCTTCCCCGGTCTAAAGCCGTAGCTGTACCAAGAGAAGGGGGCATCGAAAATCGGGTTCATCACTTGCAGAAGTGCTTGTTGGAGGAAGCGGTCCATCACGGTCGGGATACCGAGCAGCCTTACACCGCCTCCGGGTTTGGGGATTTTCACCCGTCTGACAGGTATCGGTCTGTACGTTCCCGTTAGGAGTTCATCTTTCACCGTTTCCCAGCGTGTGTTCAGGTAAGCCTGTAGCCCCGCTACCGTTACTCGGTCTACACCGGGGGCACCTCCGTTTTGTACCACTCGCTTATAGGCGAGCCTGAGGTTCTCCCCTTCGAGCATTCGCTCCAACAAGTCGTTACTTGCCTCGTGAGAGGAAGGATCGATTTGTGCCGATGAAGAACTCGGCGCTCCAACATACCCTGACGGCTTCACCGCTTCTCTTTGTTGGCAGCTCCCTTTTGGGATATTCGGCTGTCTTTGCTCTTCACGCGAACGCATCGGTTTCCTCTCTCCTTTCGGTTCGGCCCTTCCGCTTTCCGGCGTCCCGTACTTGCGTACTATGGCCTCTGCTGACTCCTGCGGGTTCAGCGCAGCCTCTCGGTTGCGGTTACGAAGTGACTTCGCATTTTTTTTTTCTCCCGCAGGCCTCCCCAGATAAGAACGTCATCTTTCCGCCCACGACCACTGGAGTTTACAGGAGTGATCCTTGGCGGCTTTGGATTTCGCTGTGTTATGGCAGCTCATCCGGTTCATCCTGCCTCAAATCCAGTTTGTGTACCTTGGCCCGTGCTTTTGCCTCCGGCTTCCTTCAGATTCCACCTCGCGATGGACACCCTTGCCCTTGGCTAGCGGTAGGCGCTCGCCAGCCCCCGCTCGGGACTTTCACCCTATAGATGACGCCCATGCTGGGCGTACATAGAAAAGAAAGACCCCGCCGCCGGCGAGGTCCTTCATCGTATATACGTTGTGTGCAAGGGGAGGGATTGATGGGTATGCGGGTATGAGGTTTCCCCTGCCGCTCCTGCACAAGACAACTTGTTGCCTTGATACATTTCAGTTTTCCCGGGAAAGGCTTAGGTGTTCGAATTAAATTGAGCTTGCAGGAAATCTAACGGTTGCAGCAGCGGCTATTTATGAAAAAAGCCCTTTTCAAAATTTTAACGGTGGTGAGAATCGTTATTTGCCTGAATCTAAGCAAAATATGCCGGGTGTCAGTGAAATAAGCGCTATGGCAACCGTTAGAATAGTTGTGGAAAGAGGCACCCCCAAGCCGCCGGCTTGAAGATGCCTCTTATGCAAAAAACGTATATCCGCTTCGTTTTGCGCCGGTCTACCGACGGTCCTTAGGCCCGCCGACAAACGCCTGCGTTTCCGTATCCAGGCCGTAAGCGGTGTGCAGCGCGGTCACGACCTCATTTAACTTGTCGGCGTCGATGACGCACGATACTTTGATTTCCGAGGTGCTGACCATCTTGATGTTGACCCCCTGTTTGGAAATCACGTCGAACATTTGCGCGGCAACCCCGGGATGGCTGACCATGCCTGCGCCTACGATCGAAACCTTGACCAAGCCGTCTTCCGAAGTCACATCTTCATACGGAAGCCCGCTGCGGATGCCTTCCAGCACCTGCAGCGCTTTTTCGCAGTCGGACAAAGCAACGGTAAAGGAGAAATCGGCCTTGCCGTCCTGTACGCCGCTCTGGACGATAATGTCGACGTCGATTTTCGCTTCCGCCAGCGAACCGAACACTTTGGCGAGCACGCCGGGAACGTGGGAAACCCCCATAATGCTGATCCGGGCTACATTTTTATCGTAAGCGATCCCGCTGACAACTACTCCTTGCTCCATCTTGGCTTCCTCCTTCACTACTGTGCCTTCATTATGGTTAAAGCTGGAGCGGACGACGAGGCGCACCTGGTGATGTTTGGCGTATTCCACCGCGCGGGGATGCAGCACGGCCGCTCCCAGATTGGCGAGCTCCAGCATCTCGTCATACGAAATTTCATTCAGTTTGCGTGCGTTTTTTACGATCCGCGGATCGGTCGAATAGACGCCGTCCACGTCGGTATAAATTTCGCAGGTATCCGCCTTGGTCGCGGCCGCCAACGCCACCGCCGTCGTATCGGAACCGCCGCGGCCGAACGTCGTGATTTCGCCGTCCACGGTCATGCCCTGGAATCCGGCAACGATGACGATGTAACCTTCCTCCAGCGATTTCAGCACGCGCTCCGGCTGGATATCGGTGATTCGCGCTTTGCCGTGAACCGATTCTGTGCGGAAGCCGGCTTGCCATCCCGTATACGAAACCGCTTTGGCGCCAAGCGCATCTATCGCGATCGCCAGCAAAGCAATGGAAATTTGTTCGCCGGTCGTCATCAGCATATCCATTTCCCGAAGCGGCGGTTCCTTGCTGAGCAGCTTCGCCTGATCGATCAGATCATCGGTGGTGTCCCCCATCGCCGAGACGACCACCATGACCTGGTGCCCTTCCTTTTGCTTGTCGACAACGCGCTTTGCCACACGCTGCATCCGCTCCGTGTCGCCGACGGAGCTGCCTCCAAATTTCATCACGTATAAAGCCAAGTCAGACCCTCCCTAATGTGCCCGTTATCCTATGAGCATTCAACCATTTGAACCAGTAACGCTTTAAACCAGTATAATACGAAGGACCCGAAGGTCGTCAATGCTTTGGCGGTCATTACAAAAAATTCCCCCACCTTGAAAGGTGGAGGATGCAGCATTCTTAAGGGAACGCCAGGTTCACCGCCCTGCCGCCCCCGTCCGAAACTTCATCGCTAAACCGCTTAGGCCCGCGAAATATATTTACCTTCGCGCGTATCGATCAGCAGCACGTCGCCTTCATTAATGAAGAGCGGCACCTGAACGTTGAGTCCCGTTTCGACCTTGGCGTTTTTGGTTGCGCCGGTGGCGGTGTTGCCTTTGATGCCCGGCTCGGTTTCGATAACTTTCAGCTCCACGCTGTTCGGCAGGTTGATCCCGATAATTTCGCCCTGGTAGCTGACGATTTTAACGTTCATGTTCTCCTTCAGGAAGTTCAGCTCCCATTCCAACTGATCCGACGACAGCGTAAATTGGTCGTAAGTCTCGTTGTCCATGAAGGTGTGCTCCTGGCCGCTGGCGTACAAGTATTGAACGTCGCGGTTTTCGATCATAGCGCGGCTGATCGTCTCGCCGGCGCGGAATGTTTTTTCCACCGTGTTGCCGTTGCGCAGGTTTTTCAGCTTCGAGCGGACGAAAGCCGCGCCTTTGCCCGGTTTAACGTGCTGGAATTCCAGCACCGTATAAATGTCGCCGTCCACCTCTACGGTCAAGCCTGTTTTAAAATCGTTTACTGAAATCACAAAAGTACCTCCTCAAGTGGGTTAACAAATTTATTATATTTATTTTAAAAGAATACCCTAAATTAACAGTGACGTTTGTTAGCTGCTGTTACCCCACATTCGGGGAGTACCCGCGTAACCCCGCCATTCCCCCGGCTTTTGCCTTTGGCCTACCCGCCGAGGCCGCTTGTCAGCCGATCGCGATATAGTCCTTCGCCGATTCGGTCAAACGCCGCACGCCGGAATCGGTGATGACGACATCGTCCTCGATGCGCACGCCGCCGAGACCCGGCAAATAAATGCCCGGCTCCACCGTGACAACCATGCCCGGCTGAAGCACGGTATCGCTCGTTTTGGATACGCGCGGATTTTCGTGAACTTCCATGCCGAGACCGTGTCCGGTGCTGTGCCCGAAATACTCGCCGTAGCCGTAGCGGGCAATCACGTCCCGGGCCAGCGCATCCGCCTCCCGGCCGGTCATGCCCGGACGAAGATGCTCCAGCGTGTGCAGCTGCGCCTCCAGCACGACATCGTAAATTTCGCGCAGCTTGTCGGCCGGTTTGCCTAAAGCGACGGTACGGGTGATATCGGAGCAATACCCGTTCATAAACGCGCCGAAGTCCATCGTCACCAGTTCGCCCGTCTGCATGATGCGCCCGCTGGCCCGGCCGTGCGGCAGAGCTGACCGTTCCCCGGAGGCGATGATCGTATCGAACGAAGTGCCCTCGGCTCCGTGCTTGCGCATGAACGTTTCCAGCTCCAGCGCCGCGTCCCATTCGCTGACGCCGGGCTTCAGAACGTCCAGCATATGTAGATACGTGCGGTCGGCCAGTTCCGCGGCCTCTTTCATCAGCGCCAATTCCTCGCTGTCCTTGTACAGCCGGAGCTCCTCCACCAGCCCGCTCACCGGTACAAGCGCGATCGGTTGCAATTCGCGTTCATAGGTGCGGTAAACCGAGAAAACGACATGCTCTTCCTCAAACCCGAGGCGATCCAGGTTCTCCTTAGCCAGCAAAGACTTGATCGCTCCCGTAACGGATGCGCCGTGGTCGACGATCTCAAACCCGGGCGCCTGTTCGGCAGCTTGGGTCAAGTAACGGAAGTCCGTCAGCAGCCAAGCTTTGTCCAGGGTAACCAGCACGTAGCCGGAACTTCCCGTAAATCCCGTCAAATAGCGGCGGTTCACCTCTCCGGTAATCAGCACCGCTTCGATATTCTGAAGCTTCATCGCTTCGCGAAGCCGAACAACTCGAGTGCTCGCCATAAAAAACTCTCCCTTATTTTCGCTTAGAGCCCGCTATCGCGATCCGCCAGTTCAGGCCTTTTTCGTCTGTAGATGGCGTTTGAGCGCAAGCAGTCCCATTTCATAACCGTACGATCCGAAACCGGCAATTTGTCCCACCGCAATCGGGGCGATGACCGAAGTATGCCGGAAGGCCTCGCGCGCGTGGATATTCGACAAATGCACCTCCACGACGGGAATGTTCACCGATGTCAAAGCATCCCGCAGAGCATAACTGTAATGCGTAAGCGCGCCGGGATTGAGCAAAATTCCGTCAACGGCCCCGAAGGCTTCATGAATCCGGTCGATCAGCGCGCCTTCATGGTTCGATTGAAAGAACGAGAGCTCAAATTCATGGTCCTCCGCCAGCTTCCGCAAACGCTCTTCGATGTCGCCAAGCGTCTCGGATCCGTAGACGCCGGGTTCGCGAACGCCCAGCAGGTTCAGGTTCGGTCCGTTCATAACCAGGATTCGGTGCATAAGCTCTCCCCTTTCCCGAAAAATAACCAAAAGTAATTTTAACATAGAAGAGAGCCGCTTGAGAAGCTTTTTGTCTTACTGCAGCACGCCCCCCGGAGATTTCTTCGGTTCGCGTTCCCGCTCGTCCGTATATTCCTCCGCAGTCGTATAGCCGATAAACAACCCCCATAATAAATAGAGGCAAAATTCGCTGATAAGCGTATCTTTCGAAAGCTCAAGCAGCGGGCGGGTCATTCCGAACGCCGGGCCAAGGATGCCGAAGATGAGCCCCCACCAAACGATGCCGTACAAAATTCCCGGTCCCGGACCTTTCAGCTTGCGGAACAGGAGCGTATAAATGAGCGTTGCCAAAATGGAAAAAACGATGAAGGAGAGCCATCCGACATAATAGCCGGGTTGACTGTATAAAAATGATCTTTTAAAAAAGGGCTCCACCAGATATCCGGGGATAACCGTCGTGAACCGCAAGAAATAAAAAAAACCTTTGATGCCTCCCCAGATCAGGCCGGCAAAAAAACCGATCTCGAGCGAATAGATCCAAATGTTCGTCCGCTCCCTCCTGTGTTGGCGCCAGCCCTGCCCGTAAAATTGCAGGTTTTCTTCATGCCCGCCTCCCCGCGAAAGCTCCCGCTCGTTCCCTTCGGGTTCCCGTCTTTCCCGCTGCGGTTGATTCATGCGCTTTCATCCTTCCCAATTAGAAATATTTTGTTGGTTAGTATGCTCAATTCCAAAAAGCCTAAACAACTAGAATTTGCCCCTAAAGTTCGATACAATGGATTTATTACGAATGACGCCCGCCGTCCGTTCGCACATAACTTATATCATTGTAGGAAGGTGAAATGCTTGCCTGAGCAATCTGCACCCGCGATTTACGGCGGCCAAGCCGTTATAGAAGGCGTTATGTTCGGTGGTAAACATGTTAATGTGACGGCCGTGCGCCGTAAAACGGGAGAAATTACTTTCTTTGAAGTTCCCAAACAAGATAAAGACTGGGTCAAAATGCTGCGCAAAATTCCGCTCATCCGTGGCATTGTCAGCATCGTCGATTCCAGCGCCAAAGGCTCCAAACATCTCAATTATTCCGCCGAAGCCATGGCCGATGACGAGGTGGAACCGGAGGAACGCGCCAAACAGAAGGAAAAGGAGGAGTCCGGCTTTTCGCTGACGATGCTGGTCGGCGTTGCCGTGGCCGGGGTTTTGTCTTTTATCGTCGGCAAACTCATTTTCACGCTGGTTCCCGCCCTGCTTGAGCAGTATTTGTTCCAGCACGCTTTTGCGGGCCAAACGCTGCATACGCTCGTGGAAGGCGTCATCAAAATCGCGCTGCTGCTGACTTACCTATGGCTTATCTCGCAAACTCCGGTCGTCAAGCGGTTGTTCCAGTATCACGGCGCGGAGCATAAAGTTATCTCCGCCTATGAGGCGGGAGAAGAATTAACGCCCAAAAACGTGCAAAAATACAGCCGTTTGCATTACCGCTGCGGCAGCAGCTTTATTATTTTGACGGTTATCGTCGGCGTCATCATTTATTCGCTGCCGATCTTCAGCTGGGATACGGTATGGGAACGGATGTACATCCGGATTCTGCTGCTCCCGCTGGTTATTGGCATCTCTTTTGAATTGCTGCGGTTCACCAACGCCGTGCGGGATATTCCGGTGCTGCGTTTTCTCGGGTATCCGGGTCTTTGGCTCCAGCTTCTGACCACTAAAGAACCGACCGACGATCAAGTGGAAGTGTCGATCGCTTCTTTCAACCGCATGCGCGAGCTGGATGCCGAACTGGAGAAAGTTCATGTCGTGGAATCGCCGGTAAGTTCAGCTTTGGATCCTTTGAAAGGGTGATGAAAGCATGAAAAAACAAGGCATCATGTTTTGGATCATCATGCTCCTGGTCGTAATCGGCATCGTTAACGGAATATTCGTTAGCCATATCATCAGTTTGGCGAACATCATCGTTCCGGTCGCCATCGTCGGCATAGTATTTCTGCTATACAAGTTCCCGCCGCGGAAATACCGGAAGAAGCAGCAGCCCAAAGTCAAGCCTTCCGCGCGGACGATGGCCAAAGTGGCCGCTGAACAACGGCGCAGTTCTTCCGGCGAAAGACGCAAATCTTATCCTTTTCAAGTCATTGACGGCCAAAAAGGCAAAAATGACGACGACTTGCCCAAATACCACTAAAATAGGTTGTTCAGAACTTTCGCTTAAAGCAATCTATCTGAAAAAAGCAGGACGTATAGCCATACAAGATGGCTTTCGCCCTGCTTTTTTAGATTTCACCCACTAGCCGTTGCGTTAAATCTGCCAAGATACATTTTCTAGCCGCACCAATATTCTAACGGTTGCCATAGCGCTAGCCATGCAAACAACCTGACATGAAAAGTTAAAATTATGGTCTAATTGCTATTTTGGTAATTAATGAAATATATTTACAGGTTTATTTCGGTCTTAGATTCAAAAAGGAGAATGTCCGCGGAGAAGTGGCACAGTTTTCCTTTTAATGGAAATATGCAGTTCGACCTATCGCACGATAACTTTCTTTTGAACCGGTTGCGGCTCACGGGGAGCCGGCAAGCGCTGCCTGCCCTTAGAGGTGCGCGACGGCTTTCGTTCTAGCGCCTGTAGTAACGCCGCCCACGGATAATGGGCATAGATGCGTATCAGTTTAAGGACCTCCCATGCAGTCTTTGAGGTCGCGGTCTGAAGGCGAACGAGCGTGCAGAGCGCAAATGCAATGAGCACCAAGTACAACTGATTCCAGATACCCTGTGGTGAGTAGCTAAACACCTTCACCATCCGCAAGTGCTGCTTGATCCATTTGAAGAACAGTTCGATGAGCCAGCGATACTTATACATCTGTGCAATCTCCGCTGCGGAGACCTCAAAGCAGTTGGTAATCAGGAAATAGTCCTTCTCCTCTTCGTCGCGAAAGACGATGAGCCGCAACTTGCGACTGCATTTGTTGAGGAGCACCTTGCGATCCGACACGATGAAGCTCCGATCGGCTTTGGGGATCCGGAAGTCCCGTGTCACGACGAACTGCGTATTCTCGCGAATGCGGGAGACAAAGTTGATTTTGTTCGCCGGCTGGTCCCATCGTTCAAAGTGTTCATGCTTTTGGTACCCGCGGTCCATGATATGAATGGCCTCAGGGTCGGTCACGAGTTCAAGCGACAATTCCGTCTCATTTACATCTACGGTGCTGGCGATGATGCGGTCGGGATAGACCAGTTTCGCCGGATCCGCGACGACCACACGCGTATGCATTTTGACTCCGTGTTTGCTTTTGGAGCAATTCGCCCAACTGGCCCGCTGCAGGGGCAGCGTCAACTCGGTCGCATCCAGGAGGCGCAGCTTTTTTCCGCCGGGCAGTTTGTCCGGTCGATCCGGATGGAGATGCTGAATCGCTTGGACCAATTTCACAAATACAGCTTGCAGCGTGTCGGTGCACAGGGTGGTCGTTTTCCGGGACAACGTCGATGGGCTGATGGACGAAAGCCCGGTAATTTCTTGCAACGGCACATGCGCCTGCAGTTGTTCGGTGATCATGTCGTACGACGTGGCGCCGAGCAGTTGGCCCGCGACATGCAGTTGAATGGTGTTGCCGGTGAAGAGCTTCTTTGCCCAGTGATCGCCCAGAAGTGAACGGAAATCTTGAAGCTCCAGCAACTTTAGGCATTGACAAATGGTCGATAAATTCGGTACGTTATCCATGGGAATTTCTCCTTTTGTGAGTGTGACGGATAACGTGTGCCACACTTCCACATTAGGAGAATTTTTTTTACTTGGGAAGGCCAAATCCTGGAAAGTGTTTGAACTTTTTCGTTCCCTTTAATTCCTAACGTTTCATGTTAGATTTTACGCATGGCTAGTGTTGCCATAGCGCTTATTTCACTGAATTCCGGCTTAGTTTGCTTAGATTCAGGCAAATAACGGCGATCACAACCGTTGCTATGAACGTTTTTGTCAAGCCCTCCGTGTGAGAGGTGCCTGAGCACGTGGCGCGAGAGCAAAAATGCGAGCGACGGTCGGCACGCTGCTATCCGTGGGTTGGTACCACATGTTATGCCTTCGTCAAGGAGAGCTCTTGCAAGCTAGAAGCGCACGTTCAGTTACTCACCTAGTGCAAACGGTTGACGCAAATTCTCTCCCGGAACCTTCGTTTGCTCCCGGGCCTCGTGCTCAGGCGTGAGCTTGTCAAGCGCTTTTCTTGACAAGCGGTTAGGTTCAAATCAACACTTTTCCTATTCCTCATTGGAAATGAGGAACGCCTCACGGCGAGTGTGGGGGTGCAGGGGGCAACGCTCCCTGCGTCTCCCCAAAGGGGACGGAAGGGGCGTTAGTTAGCCACCGGTTGTTCCACCGTTCGAGCAACAGCCCATATGAACCCGGTTAGCTCCCTGGCCACCGCGCCTACGGCCACATTTTTGTGTTTGTTCTTTCCAAAAATGAGATGACGGTATTTGTAATGCAATCTTTCTTGCGCTTTCCACGACAACAGTTGTATATCGGCCGGCATGCCATCCAAACGCTTGGCGAGATCTCCTTTCACCGCAGGCCGATGACGGTAGCTCCAGGCGGATTCCACCAAGGATCGGCGCAAGCGCCCGTTACCGGCTTTGGTCATACTTCCGCGCCGAGTACTCAGGCCGGTTGAACTCTCACGAGGAACCAACCCTAAATACGCCATGAGTTGGGCCGGGGAGCGGAAGCGAGTAAATGAACCGATCTCAGCAGCTAGAGTGACGGCCGTCAGTAGTCCAATCCCACGCAGGGACTGAAGCACCCGAATCAGAGTTGCCTTGGAGCCGACCGTGGCTTGCTGAACCAAGGCTTTTTCCAAACGCCCCATCCGCTGCTCGATCTCATTTAAGGTATGGAGCATCTCGTCGAAGGCTACTTGCATGGGCTCATAAGGGAATGTCAGTTGCTCCAGCCAGGAACGGTACTTCCGGGTCCAACGACGCTTTATCGTAGCCGGCGGTTCGATTTGATGGCGGAGCAGGAACTTCAATATCCGCTGGCGTGCCCGATGCGCGTCCTCTTTGGCGGCCTCCCGGGCGCGAACCAACTCCCGCAAAGCCTCGTCTTCCCGCTCCGGGACGTAGACAGGAGTCAATTCTCCTGCACGAAACAGACGGGCAAGCTGCTCGGCGTCCCGTCGATCCGTCTTCACGTGATCGCCAGGGCGTTTGGGAATAAGCGACGGAGCAATGACAACGCAATGGGCTCCCATGGAGGTGATCCAGCGATAGGTTTCGTAACCTGTCGGACCTGCCTCATAACAAAACGATAGCGTTTCGGCCGGTCCCAGTTCTTTGATCAGCTTGCGCAGCGCCGCCGGGGTGTGAGGAATGCTCCCGTAATAGCGAGGAGTTTCACCGCTTGCATCTGCAATAGCAACCGAAATTTTTTCTTTGGATACATCTAAACCGACGAATTTTGTGGTAGACTGCATAGTATCAGCTCTCCTTTGCTATGTAGCTCTGAAATGGTTTGGTTTTCACTATCCATTTTAACCTACGAGATGTAGCAATATGGAGGGCTGTCTTTTGTTTACGTTCATCATAGCTAGAGTTTTGAAAAAGGCTTTTTTCGCAAATTAGCCGCTGCTACAACCGTTAGATTTCCGGCGGGCGCATTATCGGCTTGAAAACATGATCATTTCCCCAGTTCATGCAACGCTAGTGGATTTCGCCCGTCTTTTTCCCGGGACATCCTTACCTGTCATTTAAAAGCGCCCGGATTCGCCTGCTGATATTTATTAAATTGCTCCTCATAATATTGAGCGTTCCATTTGCCGAAAAACCGCTCGCCGGCGCGCAGGCCCGACTCGTAAAGGAGCAGGCTCTCCTCCTCGCTAATTTCAAACTGCGTCGTCGGAAACCCTAACGTCGGAATTTTTATCGTCCGGTAGCGGTTCGATTGTTCGATATAACGTTCATCGTGCGCCGACAGCATCGTTTCCACGATCGCCTGCAGCATGGAAAACGGCCCGCGAATGTCGTGGGGCTGGTTGGTGTTTTTGCCGACCATTTGAAACCCGACCGTCGGAATCCGCTCTCCGCTGCGCGGCGTTTCCTGGTCAAACAGCCAAAGCGGGAAGTTGCTGAGCAGGCCGCCGTCGACGATATGAAGGAACTGTTCGGAAAAAGGCTTGCCTTTGGCCAGCTTCGGCGGCAGGCGCAGCAGCACGGGATCGAAAAAATACGGAATGCTGCAGCTCATGCGCACGGCCCTGGCGACCTCGAACGATTCCGGCCGCAGGCCTATTTTGGCCAAATCGTCCGGCAGTATCAGGATTTTGCCGTTCGTAATATCCGATGCGATGATCGTCAGCTTGCCTTGGGGGAGGTCGGCAAACGTCCTTACGCCTTTGGCCAGCAAAACTTGCCTGACCCAATCCTCAAACCCCTCGCCCGAGTAGAGCCCTTTTTTCAGCAGCACTCGGAGCGCCGGCCCGACGAGGGCCATATTAAAAATCCGCGCCCGTTTAAGAAAACGGGAAAACGACGTGGACAAGATAATGTCCTTCATCTCTTCCGCGGTATACCCGGCCGCGATCAACGAGGCCACGATTGACCCGGATGAGGTGCCGGCTACGCGATAGAACTTCCCCCCGTATTTTTCGGCCGCCCTTACCGCTCCCGTCAGCGAAATGCCTTTGACGCCCCCGCCTTCAAACACGCCGTTCATCAGCATCGCATTCCAAAGCCCCCCATCCCATACACAAGTCTACTGCTTATGTATGATGGCGGAGGTTGTACGTATGCGGAGATTTATTCTAACGGAGCCGTGATGCGGGAAAGCGCCTCCTCTAAGGTCATCTTCTCCACTTCCGCTTCCCCGCGTTTCATAAATTCGATCTCGCCTTGTCCGGCGGCTTTCCCGACAATAATACGGTAGGGGATGCCGATCAGGTCGGCATCATTGAATTTGATGCCCGGGCGTTCGTCGCGATCGTCCAGCAGCGCCTCGATTCCTTTGCGGGCCAGTTGCTCATACAGTTGTTCGGCCAGTTCGATTTGCTGCCTATCCTTCACGGATACGGGAATGATATGCACCCGATAAGGAGCCAGGGCCGCCGGCCAAACGATTCCGCGCTCGTCGTAATGCTGTTCAACCACGGCGGAGAGCAAACGCGAGATACCGATGCCGTAGCATCCCATAATCATATCCTGCCGCTTGCCGTTCCGGTCCAAATAGGACGCCCCGAGCATCTGGCTGTATTTTGTACCCAATTTAAAAATATGGCCCACTTCGATTCCGCGAGACAACGTCAGCTTGCCGGCCTGACATTTCGGGCAAGTCTCGCCTTCCATGACATTGCGGAAATCCCCGATATAACTCGTTACGATATCTTTGGCCGGACTAACATGCCGCAGGTGGTAATCACGTTCATTCGCTCCCGCAATCCCCTCCGGCAGTGTGCTGACGTCCCGGTCGAGAAGAATCGGAATCTTTAATCCGAGAGGCCCCGCAAAACCGGGCGGAGCGCCGGTTGCTCGTTCAACCGCAGCCGGGTCGGCAAGCTCAATGCTTTCGGCGTTCATATAGGCTTGCACCTTCAGTTCGTTGACTTCATGATCCCCGCGTACGACCACAGCCACCGGTTGTTTGCCGTCCAGCACGTAAATCAACGTTTTGATCAGCGCGGCGGACGTAACTTGCAAAAACTGTGTCAATTCCTCGATGCTATGCACTCCGGGCGTATGAATTTTTTCCCAAGCGGCATCACCGGGCAGCGGCGGTATAGTCGCGTTGTGATGCAGTGAGGCGGCTTTTTCGATATTGGCCGCGTATTCGCAGTGATCGCAGACCGCGACAACGTCCTCGCCGATGCCGGCAAAAGCGATGAATTCATGGGACCCGCCTTCGCCCCCAATCGTGCCGGAATCCGCCTCCACGGCGCGATAGTTCAGTTCGCAACGCTGCATAATATTCCGGTACGCCTGGTACATCATTGAATAGGAAACATCGAGACCGGCCCAGTCCGCGTCAAAAGAATAGGCATCCTTCATCAAAAATTCCCGGCCGCGCAGCAAGCCGAAGCGGGGGCGCCGTTCATCCCGGAACTTGGTCTGAATTTGATATACCGTAACCGGCAGCTTCCGGTAAGAATGAACCTCCCCTTTAAGCAAGCTGGTAATCGCTTCCTCATGAGTCGGTCCAAGCACAAATTCCCGGCCGTGACGGTCGATGAGCCGCATAAGTTCGGCTCCGTAACGGGAATAACGGCCCGACTCGCGCCAGAGCTCGGCCGGCTGCAGCGCCGGCAGCAGCAACTCCTGCGCCCCGGCCCGATCCATCTCCGCTCTGACGATTTGTTCGAGTTTGTGAAGAACGCGTCTTCCTAGAGGCAAATAGGTATAAACCCCCGCAGCCAATTGGCGGATATAACCGGCCCGAAGCAGCCAAGCATGGCTGGCCGAGTCGGCTTCCGCCGGAACCTCCCTTAGCGTAGGCAGCAATAACTGGCTTTGACGCATCGCAGATGACCTCCTTATCGTTTCATGAAATAAGCCGTATAAACGCAAAAAGACACATTCGTCAGGGACGAATGTGTCGTGGTACCACCCTATTTTCACCGTTACCGCAAAAAGCAACGCTGCTCTAATCCGGATAACGGCGGAATCCGGTACGGGGTTAATGCGAAGTTCTCCCGTACAGCTCCTAAGGCGGGAAGCAATCCCACGCGGCAGAGGCCTTTCAGCTCTACGGACCTCCTCTCTGGGGGCGCGAAATGGATGCTTATGTCCTTAATCACGGCTATTTCATATGAGATAGTATGAGTACGAATTTATATGATCCAAACTCCGTTGTCAAGCAAATTCAGTAAAAATCTTACATACCGTAATAATCCTTAAGCAGCGGAATCAGTCCAAGCGGATTTTTGCGCAAGTCTTTGGCGCTGAAAAAGATGCTGCCGCTGATTTCCGGAACCTGGCGGTTATACTCCAGCTGGCTGATTATTTCCGATGCGCTGGACCAGCCGATTTCCGGCGTGCCGATCTTGTACGGGGCATGGCCGATGTACAGCTTCACGCCCGTGCCGCGCACTTCGCCGGCCCACCAATTGGCCAGCACGTCGTATTGGACTTCCTTGCGCGTCATGCTCCAGTAGAGCTGCGGAGCGACGTAATCGATCCATCCGCGTTTGATCCAGGTGCGCACATCGGCATAAGTGCTGTCGTAAGCCGTGATCCCCGCTTTAGTGTCGGAGCCGGTAATATCGTTCGTTTTGTTGCGCCATACCCCAAACGGGCTGATGCCGAACGAGACCTTCGGTTTTTCCTGCTTAATGCTGGCCCCAAGTTCTTCTACAAATTGATTGATGTTATCCCGGCGCCAGTCTCCCTTGTTGGAAATTTGCTTGGCATTGTATTGTTTGTACGTGCTGTCATCGTTAAACTTGCTCGATGCCGTTTCCCCCGTCGGATAAAAATAATCGTCCAGGTGAACGCCATCGATATCGTAGTTTTGGACGACTTCCATAATCGCCTCGATCACATGCTCCCGGGCTTCCGGAATGCCGGGGTTAATATAGAGCTTGCCGTCGAATTTCACGATCCAATCCGGATGCGCGTTGGCGACATGGTTCGCCGGCAGCTTGCTGGCGTTCCCGCCCGTGCTGGCCCGGAACGGATTAAACCAGGCATGGAACTCCATCCCCCGGCGATGCGTTTCCTCGATCAAAAACTGTAGCGGATCGTACCCCGGATCTTTACCGGCCGTACCCGTCAAGTAAGAGGACCACGGAACAAGCTTGGAAGGGTAAATGGCGTCCGCCGAAGGACGGACCTGGACGAACGCCGCGTTCATCCCCATCGCCTGCACATCGTCAAGCAGCTTGATGTATTCCGCCTTTTGCGCTTCCGCTTTTCCGTACGAGCTAGTGCTCGGCCAATCCAGATTGGCAACGGTGGACACCCAGACGCCGCGCAGACCGTCCGCGTCCACGGGCGTTCCCGCCTGCGGCGTTTGCGGCTTCTGCGGCGTCTGCGATGTTTGCGGCAGGCTGCTCTGTGAATCGTCCTTGCCGGTATCCTTATCCGTATCGGCGGCAGGCGTTTCCGCTTTCCGTCCCGTGGAAAGCGAGATCGTCTTCGATTGCTGATCCCAATCTACGTCCAGCCCAAGCTGCTCGCCGACAAAGCGCAGCGGGACCATCGTGCGCCCTTGCGTACTTTCCACCGAAACGTCGAGTCCTACAGGAGCACCGTTGACCTGAGCCGTTTGCTCGCCTACGACAAGAGCCAGGGTGCTGCCGTCCTTTTGGATCGTGACCGTTTTTGCGGCCTGCGACCACGCTACCTGCGCGCCCAAACCTTCGCTAATCACCCTTAGCGGAACCATCGTTACGTTTTGCTGCGCTTTGATATAAGGCGGGGCATCGGTGGTCAGCTTCGTCCCGTCCAATAGAATCGTAATGGCGTCGGCCGCGTTCGCCTTCATCTGTCCGCCTATCGGCCACGCAAGCAGTAAAACGAGAAGAGGAATAAACCAAGTGCGAAATTTCATCAGTAACCTCCACAAATATTATGTATGGACAAATCCGTCTATTTCTATTAACGCTTTGGATAGCCGAAGAGTTGCGGTTCCCCCGAAAAAAAGAGCATCTGCCTTGTTCATAAGACAGATGCTTCTTCTAAGATTCGTTTAACAATTCCTGATGCACGTTTTCCAGGTCGCGAATCCGCGAGTTGTCGCGTTTGAAATATTCCACCAGCGTTGCGATGCGGGTAATGGAATCCCAGCTCAGGTGATGTTCGATTCCTTCCACGTCTTTATAAATATTTTCATGATCGACCCCGATCATGCCGAGAAACTCCTCCAGCAGATGGTGCCGGTCCACGAGCCGTTTTCCGATTTTTTTGCCTTTGCTGGTCAATACCAGCCCTCTATACTTCTCGTAAATCAAGTATTCATCCTTGTCCAATTTCTGAATCATTTTCGTGACAGACGAAGGATGAACCTCCAAACCTTCCGCGATATCGGATACTCGCGCGTATCCCTTCTCGTCGATCAGCTTGTAGATACGCTCTAAATAATCCTCCATACTGGGCGTTGGCATCTGATGATTCCCTCTTTTCCATGAGTTGAAGCGGACTTCATTGTACGCAAAAAACACTACTCTGTTTATGATACATGTTATGATTGTCCGTTGGCAAGTGCACTTTTGCACACTTTCCCGCTTCCGCCCACGTCAGAATTTCAGCCACTCCGGAGTAATTTGCTGCAGCCAAATGGTGATTTGAGCCATGCGGTTCGTAAACAGAAGAACGCCCATGAGCAGCATGAGGGCGCCGCCGATTTTCATCATCACCGCGGAATAGCGGACGATCCATTTGGTGGAACCGATAAAAAACGCCAGAATAAAAAAAGGAACGGCAAATCCGAGCGTATAGGCCGTAATCAGGCCAAGCCACGTCCCCGGTTCGCTGACCGCAAGCGCGATAATCGCCGCCAAAATCGGTCCGACGCAGGGAGACCAGCCGGCGGAAAAGCCGACGCCGAAAATGAACGATCCGACATAGCTGGCCCGCTTGAATTTGAGATCGAGCTTGCGCTCCTTCATCAGAAATTGGGGCTGGAAAATACCAAGCAAAAACAAGCCCATCAATATGATCAAAATGGCGGAAAGCTGGCGGATCAGACCCCGGTATTGGTTAAACAGTTCGCCAAACAACCCCGCGCCAAAACCAAGCGTGAAAAAAACGACGGAAAACCCGAGGATAAACGCGAGCGTATGGGTCATCGTCCGGAAGCGGACCTCCCGCTTGGTTTGTTCCGTCTTCAGCTGCTGAACCGACATCCCGGTGATATAGGATAGATAGGAAGGATATAAAGGCAGGCAGCACGGGGAAATAAACGAAGCCACCCCCGCGCCGAAAGCGAGTCCCAAATTGATATCGGCCATCGTAACCTCCAAAGCGTCTTTTTTCGCTGCTTGTCAGCAGCTTATCCGTGCCTTAGCAGCCGCAAGCGGCTTTCCGGGCCATAAATTTCGGTGTTCCAACCGCCAAAACCTCACTTAAGCGGACAAGCCTTTTTTGCCAAGCAAGGTGAGGATCAGCATAAAAATCAGCAGAAGCACGATCGTCGCTCCAGGCGCCAGGTTCCAAATTCCCGCTGTCAGTAAACCGGCAACCACGGCGATTTCGGCCACAATCACCGAGAAAATGACGGAAGTTCTGAAGCTGCGGGCGATCAGCAGGCTGCAGGCCGCCGGAATCGTAAGCAACGCGGACACCAGCAGAGCGCCGACGATTTTGATCGCCGTGCTGATCACAAGTGCCGTCATCACGGTGATGAGCAGATTGAGCAGCTTTACGGGCAGCCCGCTGACCGACGCCGCGTCCTCTTCAAAAGTGAGCAAAAAGAATTCCTTGAAAAACAAAGACACCACCGCGACGACAACGACGGTTACGCCCCCTACGACATACAGATCAGTGGTGTCAAGCGTATAAATGCTTCCAAACAAATAACTGGTGACATCCGTATTGTACCCCATCCCCAGCGTAAAGAACAGGGAGGCCAGGGCAACACCGCCCGACATAATGATCGCGATCGAAAGCTCGGCGTAACCTTTGTACGCTTTACGCAGCTTTTCGATGGCAAAGGATGCGGCAACGGCAAAGGCCAGTCCGATCCCTACGGGATATGCGCCCACGAGAAAGCCCAAAGCGACCCCGGCAATCGTGACGTGCGCCAGCGTATCCCCGATCATGGACAAGCGGCGCAGCACCAGAAATATCCCGATGAGCGGCGCCGTCAATCCGATGAGCAGCCCCCCGGCCAGCGCTCTTTGAAAAAAATCAGCGGTTAAGATTTCCAAGATTCACAACTCCTAAAGGTTACTAGATCAGCGAATGCTGCAGGTCCGGGATGGCGCAATCCTGCTCATGCGAATGGCGCACATAAAATTTGATCGCACCGCACCGCTCGCGCGGTTCGCTCCCCAGGCGCCCTTCGATCATTTCAATATCGTGGGAAACCATCAGGAACGTCATATGATGGTGAGCATGCATATGAAAGATCAATTCAAAAAAATCGGCCTGCGTCTGGGCGTCGATCCCGACGGTCGGCTCGTCCAGCACAAGCAAATCCGGTTTGTTGACCAGCGCCCGGGCCAAAAAAACGCGCTGCTGCTGCCCGCCCGACAGTTGGCCGATCCGCTTGCCCGCGAGATCGCCGATCCGCATCACCTCCAGCGCATCGTCGCATTTGCGCTGCTCCTCGCGCCCGATGCGGCGGAGAAGCTTCTTGTTGTTGTACAATCCCGACAGCACCACTTCGCGAACGGTCGCCGGAAACAGCGGGTTAAAGGCATTTTTCTGCGGCACGTATCCGATCCGTTCCCAATCGCGAAAACGCCGGATCGGCTTGCCAAACAAGCGAATTTCCCCCTCCGTCGGCGACAGCAAACCGACCATCATGCGCAGCAGGGTTGTTTTTCCCGCCCCGTTGGAGCCGATTACCCCGACGAAATCCCGCTCCCGGACAACGAAGCTGAAGTCGGAAATCACTTTTTGTTCTTTATAGGCAAAAGAGACATGATCCAGCTCGATAATGCTGTTATGGCAATCGGCCTCAAGGGCCGCGGTAGTATCGGATTTCATAACGTCTTCCTTCCGGTACGAGTCTTCTTTATTTATCTTTGGATTACGTGATTTATCTTTGAATTACGTCGATGGCTGTTTCTTCTTACTTTATTGTAGAGCGAGAATCAAATTTTGCAAATTTTTCTTCATCAAGGTGAAATAATTGTCCCCGGCCTGTTCCTGCGCTTTGGTCAAGCCTTCGACCGGGTTCAGCACCAGCGTCTTTACGCCGGCTTCGGACGCCAGCGTTTTGGCCAATTTGTCCGAGACCAATTCCTCAAAGAAAACATACTTGATACCGCGGTCCTTTACCAGTTTCGATAAAGCGACCAAATCCTGCGCCCGCGGCTCGGCTTCCGGCGAAAGCCCCATAATCGCATGCTGCGTCAGACCGTAATCGCGGCACAGATAACCGAACGCCTGATGCGAAACGACGATTTCATGTCGGGACACGCCGGACAATTGTTGCGTAAATTCGGCGTCCAGCGTCTTCAGCTTGGCGGCCAACGATTCGTAACGCGCTTCGTAATCCGCCCGGTGCTCCGGGTCAGCGGAGACGTAGCTGTCTTTGATGTTTTCCGCCATGACCATCGCGGATTTGGGGCTTACCCAGGTATGCGGATCGACGGATGCGTCGACGTCATGCCCTTCATGCGAATGCTGGGTTCCTTCCGTATGCGAATGGCCGGCTTCCTCAGCTTCCTCGGATTCCTCAGCCACCGCCCCATGTCCATGACCATCATCGCCTTCCGCCCGAATCAGCTCAATGCCTTTGCTGACCTCCACCGTTTTAACCTTGGCGTCATTCCCCAGCCCTTTCAGGAAATTGGGCACCCATCCCTCAAGTCCGGCACCGTTGTAGAGAAACAGCTGCGCCTTCGAAGTATTCAAAATATCCTGGCTGCGCGGCGTCCAATCATGCGGCTCCACGCCCGTTGGCAGCAGATTGATGACGTTCGCGTGCTCCCCGCCGATTTCCTTGGCGAACTCATAAATCGGATAGAAACTCGTGACTACGTTAACTTTGCCCTCCACAATGTTCCCGCCGGAGTTCTTCCCGCACGCGGAAAGCAGCAACGCTCCCGCAAGCAGCAAAACCGCCGGCATAATCCAGCTCTTTTTATGTAAACGCATGGATTAACTCCCCTTTTCTTAATCGTAATGATTACCAAAAGGATTATAGGACCTTTCCCAAACGATTGTCAACTATTAAATTCAGCCTGCTTTGTATATTTTCGACACACATCGCCGACATTTCGCGGAAATCAAGGAGCCTATCTTCTAGTCTTCCTCGAAAAAGCCGGCAAATAACAAAAACCGCCAAGGAGTACGTTGACTCCCGGCGGTTTTGCGGGCGAATAGCCGCTGCTCCGTTTAGCTTACTTGACGACCGCGCCGTTTGGCATCGAGTCCGGCACCGTCGCCAGCGTCAGCTGATCGCCTTGCGAAGCCGCGAGGATCATCCCCTGCGACAGCTCGCCGCGCAGCTTCACCGGCTTCAGGTTGGTGACGCAAATGACCTTGCGCCCGACCAGTTCCTCCGGCTTGTAGAACTTGGCGATGCCCGATACGACCTGGCGCTGCTCGAAGCCGAGATCCAGCTGCAGCTTCAGCAGCTTGTCGGCCTTCTCTACCTGCTCGCAGGCGAGCACCTGGGCTACGCGCAGCTCCACCTTGGCGAAATCGTCGATTCCGATTTCGTCCTTCAGCTCCGGCTTCTCCGCCGCCGATGCCGCCGGCGCCGCCGAAGCAGCGCTCGCCGCAGCCGCTCCCGCCGCTTCCTCCGCGGCCGGCGCTCCCCCGCTCATCGAGTTTACGATAAACTCGATTTCCTGCTCCGCATCGAGCCGCGGGAAAATCGGCTCGCCTTTAACCAGCTTCGTGCGTGCCGGAATCAGGCCGAACGTGCGCAGGCTCTCCCAGGCCGTCAGCTCCCCGGGAGCGATCCCCAGCTGCGCCCAAATTTTCGCCGGCGCCTGCGTCAGGAACGGCTGCAGCAAGATTGAGGCGATACGCAGCGATTCGGCCAAATGAACCATGACGGAGGCGAGCTCCGCCCGCTTGGCCTCATCCTTCGCCAGCACCCACGGCTGCGTCTCGTCGATATATTTGTTCGTGCGGCTGATAAACGCTCCAATGTGGGTCAGAGCGACGGAAAACTCCATATTCTCCATCACTTCCTCCACCTTGCGGACCGTTTCTTCCGCCGCTTTCACCAGCCCCGCGTCAAACGGCGTTACGTCAGGCCGGTAAGCCGGCACCTCGCCGCCGAAATATTTGTCGACCATGGCGACCGTCCGGTTCAGCAAGTTGCCCAAGTCGTTGGCCAGATCGGAATTCACCCGCTGCACAAAGCTTTCCGGCGTAAACGAACCGTCCGAACCAAACGGTACCTCGCGCAGCAAATAATAGCGGGTCGCGTCCAGACCGTAGCGGTCGATCAGCACGTTCGGGTCCATAACATTGCCTTTCGATTTGGACATTTTGCCGCCCTTCATCAGCAGCCAGCCGTGGCCAAACACTTTTTTCGGCAGCGGCAGCCCCAGCGCCATCAGCATGATCGGCCAGTAAATCGTGTGGAAACGCACGATCTCCTTGCCTACCAGATGCACGTCAGCCGGCCAATACCGTTCGAACAGCTCCTGGTGGTCCGTGCCGTATCCCAGCGCGGTAATATAGTTGGACAAAGCGTCGATCCACACGTACACGACATGCTTCGGATCGCCTTTCACCTTGACGCCCCAGCCGAACGTCGTCCGCGATACGGCCAAATCCTCGAGCCCCGGTTTGATGAAATTGTTAATCATCTCGTTTTTGCGCGATTCCGGCTGAATGAAGTCCGGATTTTCTTCATAATACTTCAGCAGACGGTCCACGTAATGGCTCATCCGGAAAAAGTAACACTCTTCCTTCACCAATTCGACCGGATGTCCGCTTTCGGGGCTTTTACCGCCGACGATTTCGCCTTTTTCGTTCCGGACGACATCGACAAGCTGCGATTCCGTATAGTAGGTTTCGTCGGGAATACTGTACCAGCCTTCGTATTCGCCTTTATAAATATCGCCCTGCTTCACTAGACGGTCGAAGATCTCTTCAACAACCTGCTTATGCCGCGGTTCCGTCGTGCGGATGAAGTCGTCGTAGGAAATATCCAGCTTCTCCCACAGCTGCTTGATCCCAGCTACGATACCGTCCACGAACTGCTGCGGCGTTTGCCCTTTCTCCTGCGCTTTGCGCTCGATCTTCTGCCCATGTTCGTCGGTCCCCGTCAAGTAGCGCACATCGTACCCGCGCAGCCGCTTGTAGCGCGCCATGGCGTCGCCGGCCACCGTCGTGTAGGCGTGCCCAATGTGCAGTTTGTCGCTCGGGTAATAAATCGGCGTCGTGATGTAGAAGGTTGGTTTGTTGTTAGACATACTCTTTTCATCTCCTTGTTCTTAATGAGGTTGTCCGGAAGGCATCGGCTTCGGTGGTAGAAAACCCGCCTTTTTGAACACGCATTTAAATGCAACAAAAAAACTCCCGCCCCCTATGGGACGAGAGATTGCTCACGTGTTACCACCCAAATTCCCCGCGCCTTTACAGGCGGCGGGCTCCGCAGGTCGATTAACGACCCCTCCGTTAACGCCGGACTTACGCCGTCCCCTTACCCGCCCGTTCGTAAAACGCGGACGCCGGCTCGAAAACGGTTCCTCCCGGACCATCTTCCAAAGCGGATTCAGACCGGTTTGCAGCTTCCCCGGCTCTCTGTAGCTGAATTCCTTCTTCGTACTCATCCGTTCACTGGAAGTATATAACTTTCTATATCTTATGAAAAGTTTCAGGCCGTGTCAAGCGAAGTGCCGCCGCTTCCGCGCCTAACTTCGGGCCCGACCGTCCCTTACCGGCGGCGTTCCGCCGCTCCCGCGGCGCTTCTCCGCTTTCGGCGGAACCGGATCGATGCCCCCCGGATGAAAGGGATGGCATTTCGCGATGCGCTTAGCCGCCAGCCATGATCCCTTCAACGGCCCGTGAACCTCGATCGCCTCAAGAGCGTAAGCCGAACAGGTCGGATAAAACCGGCAGGTCGGCGGCTTCAGCGGAGAAATGAATTTACGATAGACGTAAATCGGAGCCTGAAACGTCTTGCGAACCACGCCCATTTTCAGGACACCCCGTGCTGCTCCGGAACCTGCTTATCTTTTGCGTCCGGACGGCAATTTTCACAATACCCGAACACTTCGAATTTATGTTTCACTACCTGAAACTGTTCGGGCGCATCGGTCAGCGGCATTGGACAAAAATGAATCGGGTACGTCTTTTCGCACTGCAGGCAGATCATATGATGGTGATGTTCTCCTTCACTGCAGGAAACCCTGAACTTCAACCCGTCCTCGAATACAACCTGCTCCAAAACACCGAGTTCCTCCATCACGCGCAAATTGCGGTATACCGTATCAAAGCTGAGCCCGCTGTATTTCTTGCACATATAGTCATAAACGTCCTTTGGGGTCAGATAACCGTCCGTCCCGGCAAACAGCTTCGCCAAACTTCTGCGTTGATCCGTAATCCGCAACCCCCGGCTGGACATCACCTTAATAAT
Organism: Paenibacillus macerans; assembly: GCF_900454495.1. Classification (NCBI taxonomy): domain Bacteria; kingdom Bacillati; phylum Bacillota; class Bacilli; order Caryophanales; family Paenibacillaceae; genus Paenibacillus; species Paenibacillus macerans. Next base: position 400,434 of record NZ_UGSI01000001.1, on the reverse strand, counting down.
ATCCTCTGTCGACAGCATGTGACATTCCTCCTGTCTTGAACCGTTTCTACATGCGTCTTCTTTAATAATGCCGCAAATCGCAAGCCCCGTCAATGAGACAGGGCTGCGGGCGCAAAATCCGTCATAGATCAGCGAGGAACGACATTTTATGATTCATATAGAAGTCCTTAAGGGGGTTGTCTCTCCAAACCACTTTGCACGATCATCTCTTTGGTTCAGGAAGCCAAGTCACCTGGTCAAACGGGATAATCGTGCAAAGCCTCCGGACAGCGAGTCTCGCTCCAGGCCACGGTCTGTTGTCGGCTTGACTGTCAAGCACTGATGATTAGGTTGAACCATAAATCTTTCATTTCAAAATAAACAGGCACGGCGATCGTCGCCGTGCCTGTTTATTGTTTAATTTTTCGTTGCGGGCATTTGCTGGAACAGAATATTGAAAGGCAGGTTGCTGCCCGGGGCCGCCGTAAACAGCAGCTCTACCGTCTGTTCTTGGTCCCCGGTGCGGAACAATACGCCGTTTTCACTCGGCGCGCTTAGGCTGGAACCGTTGGCCAACTGTACGACGCTTCCGTTCACCATTATGACGCCCATGTATTTTCCGCCCCGCGGGTTAAACGTCACAAGCGTATTTGGGGCAACACGGTGCAGTTTAATTTTATACAACATTCCAAAATTGCCGGCATTCGTTTTATAGGCTTGCGTAATTCCGTCCGCACCGACCTGGAACGGGTCGCTTACGTTGTCGCCGATCGCCAGGCGGGATGGCGTCGTCCCGATCAAATCCGTAACCTCGATGATCCGGGTTGATTCCATGTACGTTCCCCGGTTGTGAACATCCTCCGGCGGAGCGATTAAATTAGGCAGCGCGCTAATCGGATCCTCTCCTTGATCGACCATCACTACGTTATATTGCAACATATGATCGCTGTATAAATCCGCAAACAAAGAGATGACATCTCCCTGCTTCAGGGGCTTTTCGCTCAGCTCGTTCAAAATGATTTTACTTTCGCCCGGAGCGAGCCACATATCTTTATATTTGGTGCCGTTTTGCATCGATTCGAAATACCGCTGCACGGATACTTTCCCCGCTGCCGTGGCAAAAGGGCTTGGTCCGCCGAAGCCAAGGAACGATTGGGACAGATGGGTCGCTTCCGCATTATTGTTTGTGGCAATCACGTACATGTTCTTCGGCGTACCGGTGGAGTTCACGTGATGGACCATAAAGCGGGTAGCCCCGATCGCGTTCTCCCGATACAACAAGCCTTTACTGTAAACCGTTTCCGGGCTGTTGCTGCGAATCAGGGTTACCGGTTCGGAAGTATAGGAATATTGAATTTTGTTCCAGCTTGGCACTTGCCCGCCGTCGAAGGTGAATTTGTCGCCGACCGGAACGAATATCTTGTTGAATTCGTCTTCAGGATACAGCAGTTCATTCGTAATGTTGATCGTCTTCTCGGTCGTTGAAGACAGACCGAACTGGTTGACGACCGTCAGCCGAATCGTCACCGGGCCCGGCGTAAAGAAGGCCAGCTTTTTGTTTTCCCATTTGCGATCGGTAATGCCCACTTCATCGGTACTAAGGTCCGTATACAAAATCAATTCGCCCATTTTGTAAGTATCTTTGTCGGTCGTGAAACTGGCGACCGGCGGCGTATGCGGTTTCGATACGTTTACGGTCAAGGAGAACGGATTACTCCACTGGCCCCTGGAATCCTGAACCCGATAGGTAACGGTGTAGCTTCCAGGCTCCGCGAACACGTCCTGGCGGCCGGTCCATTCCTCATTGACGATGTCCAGGCCGCTCGGAGAAGAGGATTCGGTAATATACTGCACCTGCGTCTCGCCGGCAATAATCTCCTGGTTTCCGATTTTAAAGGAAGCGACCGGCGGCATCGCCAAATTTACGATGACCCGCTTGCCTACCGAATCATATTCATAAGCAATGTTCAAAGCTTTGGTGATCGCCGTCAACGGCACCATGAAATTGTTTTTGACGGAATACGATTTGCCCCGCATCGTCTGCGTCACGCCGTTGACTTTGTAGTAGGTCGTGTCCAGTTTAAAACGCAGCTCGTCGCCGCCGCGCTTGATAATCGTTTCTTTGGTACTATTATCGAAAGAGAGTTCAAATCCGGCCCGCTCTACGATGGCACGGATCGAAATATAGGATACGCCGTCTTTAACCTCCATTGGATAGCCGGCAAGGTATTCTTTTCCGTCTTGGTACATTTTATTGCTGTTTACCATCAAAATCAGTTGGCCCGGACCCGCCGTCGTTGTCGTTTGCGAGCCAGGAGTTGTCGTCGTGGCCGGATCCGTTACCGGCACTTCGCCGTTCCCATCGTTCGTTCCATCCTGCCCTTCCGCAGGAACTGCAGTTCCGTCCGTTTCGCCGTTTCCTGTCTGTTCTAAGTCCCCGGTCTGGCCTTCGGTTTGAACCTGACCCGCATTGTTTTCGTTCATTCCGTTTTGATCAATCGATGCGACCTGATCTATCGATTGCTCCGATACGCTGCCCGCGTTCGGATTATTCCCCTGGACGAGCTCCTCGGCGCTTGCCGGAAGAACCATGGCCATTTGCGATGCTGCCAGAATCGTGGTGATTAACATTCGTTTCAAATTCATGCCTTAACTCCCTTTACTCTCCCATTTTATGTAGATCCCTCGCGATCTCACAATCTATTAAACGCATGTAAAGGGGAAAAGTTTCTAAAGTTTATATACAAAATTAGACAAACTATTTGTCCCCCGCGCTCCCCGCGGAATAACGGGCATTCAGGCTTACCGGCAAGACTCCGTTCGCCCGAAGTTTTCCGGTCAATACCCCGGCCAACGCCTGAAGGGCAAAAGGACGATTTTCGTAAAGACACAAGTACGTACCGACGTCCGGAAATGCGCGGATATCGTAAGGATTCCGCGAAGAAGCGACGATCAGCCGTGAACCCCGGGCTTGAATGAGGGCATTCACCAAGCTTTTCTGCCCCTCGTCGATTTCTCCCTCCGCCGTGTAGGTGACCGCGACGATTTGTTCAAAACCTTCGCTCTGCCGGAGCACCGCGGCGATTTCCGCGGCCGCCGGACGCGAGCCGATGAGCGCAAGGACGACCTGCTCATGCAGGGGCTTTAACGCATCGGCGAGCGTGTAAGAGTGCACCGCCGGCTCATCCACCTCGGTGCGGTGGCGCAGCTCCGGCCACACTACAAGCACGGGCTTGGCCGGATCGAGCGGCAGGTTGCCGGCCTCGCAGACGAGCGTGACGCTGCGTTCGGCGCAGCGGCGGAGCAACGCGGCGCTTTCCGCCTCCGGCGTCAGCGGATGCGGCAGCTCCGGCGCCTTCTCCGGCTTAGGCCCGCCGCCGAGCCCAAGCCGCTCCGCCTTCAGCGCCAAAATCCGCGCCGCCGCCGCATCGATCCGCTCCTCGCTCAAGCGCCCGCTGCGCACCGCCGCGCACACCTGCCGGATCGCGGCGATCTGCTCCGTCATCGTGTGGCTGACGAGGATCAGGTCCGCCCCGGCTGCGATCGCGCGCACGGCGCCTTCCGCCACTCCGAAATGGCGGGAAATCGCCTGCATCTCCAGGCAATCGGTGACGATCAGCCCCCGGTACCCCAGCTCTTCGCGCAGCAATTCGGTCAACACGCGGCGCGACAACGTCGCCGGAATTTCGTCAGGCTCAAAAGCCGGAAAAATGACGTGCGCCGTCATGATCGCGTCTACTTCCGCCGCGATGGCCCGCCGGAACGGAACCAGCTCGACCTCGCGCAGCCGCTCCTTGCCGTGAGGCACCACGGCCAACCCGAGGTGGGAATCGGCGTCCGTGTCGCCGTGCCCGGGAAAATGCTTGGCCGTGGCGATCACGCCCTGGCTCCGGTAGCCGCGGATCGCCGCCGTCGCATGCCGCGCCACAAGCTGCGGATCTTCCCCGAAGGAGCGAACGCCGATGACGGGATTCGCCGGATTGTTGTTGACGTCGACGCAGGGCGCAAAATTGAAGTTGATGCCAAGCAGGGCCATCTCCCTTGCGGCCAGCGCGGCCACCTGTTCCGCCAGCTTCGGATCGTTTGCCGCTCCAAGCGCCATATTCCCCGGAATCCGGCTCATCCCTTCATGATCCAGCCGGGCGACCATGCCGCCTTCCTGATCGATTGAAATGAACAGCGGGACTTGGGACGCCTCCCGGTTGATCGCTTGCAGGCAGCGCGACAAGCCGGCAAGCTGCGCGGCCGATTCGATGTTGCGGCGGAAATAGACCACCCCGCCGATATGGTATTGCCGGATCAGCGTCCGAATATGCTCATCCGGCGTTGTGCCGTGAAAACCGCAAATAAACAGCTGGCCGACCTTTTGCTCCAAGGTGAGTGCTCCTAAGTTCAAATCCCGTCATCTCCCCGTTCAGGATGCGTTTGTCTCCTTCAGACGGTAATCGGAAGGCGTCATCCCGGTATATTTTTGAAACACTTTGGTAAAATAGCGCCGCTCCTGGTACCCGATTTCGCTGCCGATTTGCGCGATCGAGCGTTCGCTTTCACGCAGCAGGCATTTGGCCAATTCGATCCGCTGTTTGGTCAAATATTCCACGAACGTTTCCCCGAAGTGGTTTTTGAACAGCAGGCAGAAATAACTCGTGCTGATCCCGAGGTGATCGGCCAGTTCCTCGATGCCGAAATCATCGCCCAAATGCCGCTGAATGTAGTTTTGCGCGGTCATCATCAGCAGTTCGGAGGTCTTTTTGGAGGAGAGGCAGGCTCGCGACTGCCCGATCAACGACACGATCAGGGACAGCAGATCCTTAAGATCAAGCGAGCGCTGCAGCCTTTGCCACAACGCTTCCTCCTGCTCGCCAGGCAGCATCTGCAGTTCGCGCATTTCGCGCAGCAGATGGATCAGCAAGTAATGCAGCAGTTTAACGGCTGCGTACGCATGGTGCTCATCCGCGTGCCCGACATACCGTTTGAGCTCCGCCACCACCTGCTCCAGCACCTCCTGATTTCCGCTTCGCAGGCCGCTGCCAAGCAGCTCGATCCAGCGCCAGTGCATCCGCGAATCCTCCGCGGGCCAGATTTCCCTTAAGTCCTCCGCACGTCCTCCCCCGGCCTCCAAAAACCATTCCTCCGGCGGGTTCAAGATGAGCATTTGCTGCAACCGGTTGTACGCGGCGCGCAGCTCCTGAGCCGCTTGCGGCCGCGGTTCCAGGCAGAAACGGACCGCAAGGCCATCCTCGCCCCCTTCCCGGAGCCGCTGACGTAGGCGTTCAAACCCGGGGAGCAGCGACCGTTTCGTGATCGGCGGGCTGTCCGGCTTGGCCGGGACCACCAGACACCATTCCCCCTCGCGAATTTGCAGCACCGTGGCCCCCGCGGGGAAAACGCCGCCAAAAATTTCTTTGATCGCGTGTTTGGTCCGCAAATTCCAAGCTTTCCGTTCATGTGCGCTCCAGGGCAGGGAATGATGCGAGTAGCCCTCGAAATCCAGCAGCATAACGGCATAACGCCGCTCTTCCGCTGGTTCTTCCTCCTCCTCCCACAAGGCGCCGTTTTCCGTTTCCTGTCCCAGCAGCGCATGAAGCAGGAAATTTTCGGCGGCCAAATCCCTGGCCTGATGGAGGCGTTTCTCCATGCCCAGCGTTTTGCGTTTTTCCCGAATTTCGCCGGCGATGCGGCCTACCGTTTCCTCCAGCTCGGCATAATGGATCGGCTTGCAGATGTAATCTTTGACCCCGTAGCGGATCGCCGTTCTTGCATATTCAAACTCCTGATACCCCGTCAAAAGCAAAAATTCGCAGGGAAAATTCAGCTCGCGAATTTTTTGCAGCAGCGTGATGCCGTCCATGACCGGCATGCGAATGTCGCTCAAGATCAAGTCGGGACGATGCAAGTTCGCCGCTTCCAGCGCATCCTTGCCGTTCCGGGCCAAACCGACGATTTCAAACCCCATATCCTGCCAAGGCAATATTTTCGACAAATTGCTCAAAATATGAATTTCATCGTCAACCAGCAGCGCTTTTAGACGCATCCTCATCACCCGCCCCGTATTTAGGTATCACACATTGAATGATCGTTCCGTGTCCGGGCTGCGAGCAAATAAACAAGCCGTATTTGCGGCCGTACTTAAATCTTAGCCGATCATACACGCTGCGCAGCCCCAGCCCCCGCCGCTCATGGCTCGGATAAGGCGCCACCGTCTCGCAAGCCGGTTCCCCCAGATCCGCGTATTGAATCGTCGCCAGCTGTTCGCTCGTCATCCCAATTCCGTTGTCCGCTACCTTCAGCAAAATCCGGTCTTGTTCCATGCTCCCCGTTACCGTGATCCTGCCTTTATACTCAATTCCTTCAAAGCCGTGCTGAATGCTGTTTTCCACCAGCGGCTGCAGCGTCAATTTAAGCACCCGGCAATTCAGCATCTCATCCGGAATGTTGATTTCATAATCAAACAAGTCGTCGAACCTGAACTTCTGGATCTCCAAATAATTGCGCAAATGCTCGATTTCCTGGCTCAGCCCGATCTCTTCCCGCCCCTGGATACTGATGCGCAAAATGCTGGCAAGGCGGACGACCATTTCGCTGACCTTGCGCCCTTCGTTTTGCACGGCAAGCACGTTGATCGATTCCAGCGTATTAAACAGAAAATGCGGTTTGATTTGCGCCTGCAGCACCCTGAGCTCGGCATTGGCCTTCTGCAGCTGCTCCCGCTTAACCTGCTTGAACAATTCATTGATTTTGGCCATTTGATTGTTGAAGCCTTTTTGCAGCAGCAGCAGCTCGTCGTCGCCCTTTTCGTCGACCCGGGCTTGCAAATCGCCGCTTTCGACCTTGCGCATGAAACGCACGATCACGCCGATCGTTCCGGTAATCCGGTTCATGAACAGGACGTTAAACAGCATCGCCGTCAGCACGCACACGCAAATGATCGCCACAAACCATTTGGCGAACGTCGTCACCTCCCGGGACAAATAACTCCAGGAAGTCACCGACACCAGGCTCCAGGGGTAATCCTGCAGCTTATAGATCGAAATGACGCTTTCCTGCCCGTCAAATTTCCCTTTGAAACTGTGATAGCTTGCGGGGAACCGCCATTTGTGCGAAACATACTCCCCGATTTGCCGGCCATCCAGCTCCGCCTGATAATCGTACAAAATAAGCCCCTGATCGTTGACCAGCATAAACCGGGTATCCTGCAAACTGCTGCCCAGATTCAAGTTTTGAAAAATCTTTTCGAACTCCCAGTTTTTGATCTGCACCACCAGCACGCCCACACGCTCCAGATTGCTCAGCTTCTTGATCAGCCGAATCTGCGTGAACACGCTGTCCGACCCGGTCAGTTCCGGATATTCGTGCGGACCGATCCACTTCGGCATCCCGTTTAACGCCATCACTTCATTATATAAAGGATGCTCTTTGAATTTTTCGTAGGGCAGTGTCTGAAAATTTTCCTTGTTAAAAATCGCGATGACATTCGAGCGTTCCCCGCCGTGGAGATTGTACAAGAACGCGTAATCGATGGCGGGATGGCTGTACAGCAGGGAACGGAAGTTCCGCTGGTTGGCGTTGAGCTCCAGTTGGGTTGTCGCCGTCAAATCCTGCGAATCCGGATCCTTCGCCACCAGCGCATCCTGGAACACGCCCTTGGCAATGCCGTTGTCGGTTACGTTGTCCATTTCATGCAGCGCGCTTTTGATGCTGTAGCCGATCGCCTTCAGCGAATATTCGGCCTGCTGGCTGTATTTCGTTTCGATCGAACGGAACGTGACCCAAAACGTAATAATCCCCAAAATAAACAAAGGAATAATGACAAGCCCCAAAAAGGCGGTAAACAATTTAATGCGCAGATTCATCGGCGGCAGCTCCCATGCTTTGAGCGAATATGCTTGACGTCTACTTAGGCGTTTTACCTCATTTTACCACGCCGCCGCTTATCCTTTAACGCTTCCCGCCGTCACCCCTTCAATAATTTTTTCCTGCAGCACGGCGTAAATGATCATGACGGGAAGCACGCTGAACACAATCCCGGCCGACATTTGGGCATAGTTCGTATTGTAGGCGTCGCGGAAACCGACCATGCCTACCGGCAGCGTGCGCAGCTCGTCGCTGGACAAAAAGTAGTTCGCCAGCAAAAACTCGTTCCAGTTCCCGAGAAAATTGACGATAAACACCGTGACGATAGCCGGAACGGTCAGCGGAACGATGATCCGCGCGAACAGCCTGGCGGAGCCGAGCCCGTCCATGACGGCGGCTTCTTCGATCTCCCCGGGGATCGAGCGCATGAAGGCGGCCAGGATAATGACCGAAAGCGGAATCGCATTCGCCACATAGGGCAAAATGAGCGCCAGATGCGTGTCGAGCACGTTCAGCCTGCGCATCATTCCGTAAATCGGCAGCAACAGCGAGTTGTTCGGAATCAGCATCCCCAGCAAAATCAGCTGAAAGATGACCATGCTGATCCGGCCATAGCGCATCCGCGTTACCGCGAACGCCAGCATCGCCGCCAGCAGGATGGACAGACAGGCCGACAATACGCCAATATACAAACTGTTGAAAAAATACGTGCTGATCTTGGCGTTCACCCAGGCGTTGACGTAATTGTCAAATATGATCGAGCCCGGCGGCCCAAACGGGTTTGCAGCGATCGCCTGGTTGTCGCTTTTGACCGAAGAAAACAACACGAACAGAAACGGATATAAAATGACGAGCAAATAAGCCATCAGAAAAATATGCGGGATCGTTTTTTTGAGCGCTCTCATCAATATTCAATCCTTTCCGTTCGTCTGGAGACGAAGAGCTGGTACGCCGCCGTAATGAGGATCGTAAACACGAAAATGAGCACCGCGATCGCGTTGCCGAAGCCGTGGCGGAAGCTGGTGATCGCGTAGCGGATCATATACGTCGCCATCACGTCCGTCGATCCCGCCGGACCGCCTTTGGTCATGACGAGCACGATGTCCGCCGCTTTCATCGCCCCGGCGACCGACAGCATGATGACGACGGAAATGATCGGCATGATGAGCGGAATCGTGATTTTTAACGCCCGCTGAATCCCGCTCGCCCCGTCGATCGCCGCCGCTTCTTCCAGCTCTCGCGGAATGGCGAGGATCGCCGCCAGCACCATCACGATGTAGAAACCTGTCCACTGCCAGGCATTGGTAATCAGAATGGAAAGCATCGCCCAATTTTTGTCGGACAGCCAATAGACCGGCGGAATCCCGAACATGCCCAGCACCTTGTTCATCAGCCCGAAATCCGGGTTATAGATGAACCCCCATAAAATGCCGATGACGGCGGTCGACATGATGGACGGCATAAACACGGCCGTCTTGTACAAGCCTTTTAGCTTTTTCACACTCGCGATCAGCAGCGAAAAAAAGACGATCAGCGGCACCTGGATCAGGCAGGAAAACAGGATGAAATACGCGTTGTTGCGCACCGATTTCCAAAAAGCTTTATCATGCATGGCCGTGGCGTAATTGTCCAGACCGATATAGCTTAGATTTTTCGAGATTCCGTTCCAGCTGGCAAAGCTGTGATTAATGGCGGTAAAAATCGGATATATAAAGAAAGCCAGAAAAAGCACAAAAGCCGGTAAAACAAACAGCACGTACAGCAGGGGATTTCTAAGCGCTTTGTTCATGCCAATAACCTCCGTAGTCGGGAGCAAAGGCGCCCCCTCGCCATCGAGGCGAGCGGCGCCCTTGCCAAAATTCATTCGTGATCGGTTACTCTACGGCGTTGGCTGCATCCTGTGCGGCCTGGACGTTTTCCAGCATTTGCTCCGGCTTGATTTCTTCGCCGATAATTTGCTGAATCCCCATGCTCAGCGCCGTATTGACATCAGCCTGCACCAGAGCGTCAAACGCCGGGAACGAGGTCCCGATTTCGCTGACGCCCTTGAAAATGTCCTGCATAAGCGGATCATCGGACGCCGTTTTCATTTGCTCAAGATCCATTTTCATCGCCGGCAGCACGCCGTCTTCTTTAAGGCCGCGCAGCTGCATTTCTTCCGTCCACATGTTTTTGATGAACTCTTTGACGGCCGCCAGCTTCCGCGGATCTTCAGCGACGGCGCTGGAGAAGCCGTAACCGTTGTTGGCGTCCTGCATGACGATGACCGGGTCGCCTTCGTTTAGCGGCGGCATGTTGAAGTAGCCGATTTTACCGACCATGTCGCCGGCCTGCTCGGGATCGCGGAAGACGGAGTTGGCCCAAGAGCCGTCCATCATCATCATCGCTTCGCCCGTGATGATCTGATTTCGCATGTCCGCGTATTCAAAGCCCAGCTCGCCTTTTTTGAAATATCCCTTTTGCACCCATTCCTGGTGTTTGGCGATCGCTTTAACCATATTTTCGTCCGTCCATTTTGTCGCGCCGCTTTTGAACCCGTACGTAATTTCAGGCCCCGCGTAATACGACCATAAATTGTTGGTGGTCATCAACGGAATCCAGGCGTCCTTGGAGGCTTGCGCAAACGGAATTTTGCCGTCGGCCTTGATCTTCTCGGCGATTTGCTCCAGTTCGCCCAGCGTTTTGGGCACCTGCAGCCCTTTTTGCTGAAAATATTCTTTATTGTAGAAGAAACCTTCGATCGATCCGCCGATCGGCAGTCCGTACACTTTGCCGTCATGGGTAAACGGATCGAGGGTCGTAAATTTATCCTTGATGCCAAGCTCTTCGATAATCGGCGTCAAATCGAGCATCAAGCCCTCTTTGGCATACAGTGCCGCATCCGGGCTGCCGAACACGTCGAAGATTTCCGGCGGTTTCCCGGCGGCCATTTCGCCGCGCAGCTTCTCCTTGCGGTTGACTTCGGAGTCCACCGCATCCAGCTTGATCGTGAGGCCAGGGACGGCCGCTTCCGTCTGCTTGACGATATCCTCGAGCATCGCTAACCGGAACTTCTTCGATTCCCCGACTTGCGTGTGGCGAATCGTAATCTCGAACGGTTCATTGCTTGTCTCTGTCCCGGATCCGGCATTCCCCTTATTCTCGGTCCCTTGCCCTTCGTTCGCCGGAGCTTTATTCCCCCCGTTGCCTGATGATCCGCAGCCGGCGAGCAGCGCGGAGGCGATAAAAATCAAAGACAGCAACAGCAGCAAACTTTTCCTCATATTTCTAGACCCCTCCTCAAACGCGGTAGATTCACTTACACCCCCATTATAGAAAGCGTCTTCTTCTTTGGTAAGGAGGACATTTTTCTTTTAGAGGGATAATATCATCCAAAAGACAAAATGAAAACGGTTAAACCTGACATATAATTGTCCGATTTAACCGTTTTGGTCAAGATTATTAAGTTTTACGTCATGTTAATTGACATGAACTTCTCTTTGCTCTGCCGCTTCCCGTTCTCCCTCATGAATGATCCGGTACGCCCATTCGATTTGTTCCTCCGTCGGCGATGGAACGCCGTCAAGCGGATAATCCCAGCCAAGCTCCTGCCATTTGTAGATCCCCATTTGGTGGTACGGGAGAATCTCGAACTTCTCAACGCCCTGCAAGCTGCCGATAAACCGCCCAAGCTCCCGCAGATCTTGTTCGTCGTCATGGATGCCGGGCACGAATACGTGGCGGATCCACATGCTCCGTCCATGATCGGACAGCCAGCGGGCCATGTTCAGCATCCGGTCGTTCGGTTTGCCGGTCAGCTTGATGTGCTTTTCGTTGTCGATATGCTTTAAATCGAGCAGTACGAGGTCGGTCACATCCAGCAGGTCGCGGATTTTATCCCCTTCATTATACCCGTTTGTATCCAGCGTAGTATGAAGGTTCCAGCGTTTCTTCGCTTCCCGGAACAGCTCGGTCACGAACGGGGCTTGCAGTGTCGCTTCCCCGCCCGAGACCGTGAGCCCTCCGCCGGACGGGCGGTAGTAGTTCAGGTAGGGTTCGATTTCGCTGAGCACTTCCTCTACCGTCATTTCTTTTCCGCCCGACAGGTTCCAGGTGTCTGGATTATGGCAGTACTGGCACTGCAGCAGGCAGCCTTGCATGAAGAGCACGAAGCGAATACCCGGGCCATCGACCGTTCCGAAAGTTTCTAATGAATGTATGCGACCTTTTAGCATTTTCGTCACCCTTTCTGTGGCAGGTTGAACCGGAGGTTCAACCTGAAATCGGCTGCCTGTATGCAGGAAATGGGATTACATTTTGCCGTGGAATGTCCGGTTGATGACATCCAGCTGTTGTTCGCGGGTCAGCTTGATGAAGTTCACCGCATAACCCGATACGCGGATCGTCAACTGCGGATAATTTTCCGGATGATCCATCGCATCCAGCAGCGTTTCGCGATCGAATACGTTGACGTTCAGGTGATGGGCTTTGCTGCCGAAGTAGCCGTCCATCATCGACACCAGATTCGATTTGCGGGCGTCGAGTTCTTTGCCCAGCGCCTTAGGCACGATCGAGAACGTGTTGGAAATGCCGTCCAAGCTGTGTTCGTACGGCAGTTTGGCCACGGAGCTCAAGGAAGCCAGCGCGCCTTTCTTGTCGCGGCCGTGCATCGGGTTGGCCCCCGGCGCAAACGGTTCGCCCGCTTTGCGTCCGTCCGGCGTAGTCCCCGTTTTCTTACCGTATACGACGTTCGAGGTAATCGTCAGGATCGATTGCGTCGGCAGCGAGTTACGGTAAGTTTTGTGTTTGCGGATCATGCCCATGAACGTTTCCACGAGTTCAACCGCAATTTGGTCGACACGGTCGTCGTTGTTGCCGTAGCAAGGGAATTCGCCTTCGATTTCAAAGTCGACGGCGATGCCGTTTTCGTTGCGGATCGGTTTGACTTTGGCGTATTTGATCGCGCTCAGCGAGTCGGTCGCTACGGACAAGCCGGCGATACCGCAGGCCATCGTCCGCAGAATGTCGCGGTCGTGCAGCGCCATTTCGATCCGTTCGTAGCAATATTTATCGTGCATGTAGTGGATGACGTTCAGCGCGTTGACATACAGCTTAGCCAGCCACTCCATCATCGGAATCAGACGTTTCTTGACTTCATTGTAGTCGAGATACTCGGACGTGATCGCCGGATATTCCGGACCGACTTGGACGCCGGATTTTTCGTCTTTACCGCCGTTGATGGCGTACAGCAGCACCTTGGCCAGGTTGGCGCGGGCGCCGAAGAACTGCATTTGTTTACCGATTTCCATCGCCGACACGCAGCAGGCAATGCCGTAATCGTCGCCGTAGATCGGACGCATCAGGTCGTCGTTTTCGTATTGGATCGAACTGGTCTCGATCGATACTTTGGCGCAATATTTCTTGAACGCGTCAGGCAGTTGTTCCGACCAAAGCACCGTCAGGTTCGGTTCCGGAGCCGGGCCGAGATTGTACAGCGTGTGCAGAAAGCGGAAACTGTTTTTCGTAACGAGCGTTTTGCCGTTCACCGACATGCCGCCCAGCGATTCCGTTACCCAAGTCGGGTCGCCGCTGAACAGTTCGTTGTATTCCGGAGTTCTCAGGAATTTCACGATCCGCAGCTTCATGACGAAATGATCGACCAGTTCTTGCGCCGTTTCTTCCGTCAGCGTTCCTTCGGCCAGGTCGCGTTCGATGTAAGCGTCCAGGAAGGAGGATACGCGTCCGAGGGACATTGCGGCCCCGTCCTGTTCCTTAACGGCTGCCAGGTAACCGAAATACAGCCATTGGAAAGCTTCTTTGGCATTGTTTGCCGGTCTGGAAATATCGAATCCGTACATTTCGCCCAGCTGTTTCAGTTCGCCGAGCGCACGGATTTGTTCGGACAGTTCTTCGCGGAGGCGGATCACATCCTCGTCGATGACATCCACTTCGAGAGCTTTCAGTTCCTGTTGTTTTTGCTTGATCAGGAAATCCACGCCGTACAGCGCCACCCGGCGGTAGTCGCCGATGATCCGGCCGCGGCCGTAAGCGTCGGGAAGCCCGGTAATAATGCCGGCTTTACGAGCCGCTCTCATCTCCGATGTATAAGCATCAAAAACGCCTTGGTTATGCGTTTTGCGAATATGCGTAAACAAGTCTATAATTTCCTGCGGCAGTTCATAGCCATAAGCCTTACAGGAGTTGATGACCATATTGATCCCGCCGAACGGGCGAATCGTGCGTTGGAATGGGGCCGAGCCCTGTACGCCTACGATTTGCTCCTTGTCCTTATCCAAATACCCCGCAGCGTGGGAAATGATCGTGGATGGCGTGTTGACGTCCACATCCAGCACTCCGCCGGCTTCCCGTTCTTTCTTGGACAGCTGCGACACGATTTCCCACAAAGCTTTTGTGTTGGCCGTCGCGCCCGCCAAGAAGGATTCGTTGCCTTCATAAGGTTTGATGTTGGTTTGGATGAAATCGCGGGTGTTCACTTCTTTCATCCATTTGCCCGGTTTGAATCCTCTCCAAGCATTGTCCACGGTTTGTACTTCCTTTTCGATCACCGACATCTTTATTCCCTCCATTTATATTTTGGTCGCGGTTCGAAGGAGATGTACCGCGCCTCATGATCCCTTAAAATTTGTGATATTTTTCACATAATTTACGTGATAATTTTCACATTTATAGCGTTAAATGTACCCGATTAAGGCTTCGATTGAGCCCCCGTTGTTATTCCCGGGGCTAATCCGTCATCAAACTTTGAGGGATCATTTATACTGTAATCATAGCTCAATTTGTCGAATAAGATTGTGAGAAATATCACATATAGTGATATTTCTCACGTTTTCAAAGCCCTTTGTTCACTTAATCTTCAAATCTTCCGTAGAAAGCGTCGCGATAAACTTCCGCCAGCTCCGTCACCAGCGGCAGCTTCGGATTGGCGGTCGTACATTGGTCTTCGAACGCGCGGTCGGCCAAATAATCGACGCGGGATTCGAACACTTTCGGATCGAAGCCGAGATCCTGGAACGTTTCCGGAATGCCGAGCTTTCTGTTCAGGTCGCGGATCGCATTGATCAGGCTCTTCACGCCTTCTTCCGTCGTCCGCGCCGGCAGCCCCAAGATGCGGGCGATTTCCGCATAACGTTCGTCGGCGACGAAATGCGTGTATTTCGGCCAAGCGGCAAATTTCGTCGGCTTCTTGGCGTTGTAGCGGATGACGTGCGGCATCAGAATCGCGTTGGTCCGTCCATGCGCGGTATGGAATTCGCCGCCCCATTTATGGGCCAAGCTGTGGTTGATGCCGAGGAATGCGTTCGAGAACGCCATCCCCGCGATCGTGGAAGCGTTGTGCATCTTCTCGCGGGCCAGTTCGTCGCCGGTCAGCGCCGATTTTTCAAGGTACTGGAAGACGAGCTGGATCGCTTTAATGCACAGTCCGTCCGTATAGTCGTTGGCCATGACGGATACATAAGCTTCGATCGCATGCGTCAGAACGTCCATGCCCGTGTCGGCCACGGCGGTTTTCGGCAAGCTGTATACAAAGACCGGGTCGATGATCGCCACGTCCGGCGTCAGTTCGTAATCCGCCAAAGGATATTTCGTATTGCCGTTGATTTTGTCCGTGATGACGGAAAACGACGTCACTTCCGAACCGGTACCCGAGGTCGTGGGGATCGCCACGAATTTCGCTTTTTGTCCGAGCCGCGGATATTTGTAAAGGCGTTTGCGGATATCCATGAATTTTTGTTTAAGGTTAAAGAAATCTTCATCCGGGTATTCGTAGAACAGCCACATCCCTTTCGCTGCGTCCATCGCCGACCCGCCGCCGAGAGCGATAATGCAGTCCGGCTGGAACTTCGCCATCATCTCCGTACCGCGTTCCACCGTCGTGGTCGAAGGATCCGGTTCAACGTCCGCGAACACTTCGATCGCCACCGGCGTTTGGCGTTGGCGGAGATAATGCTCGACTCTTTCCACGTAACCCAGCTTCACCATCATCGGGTCGGTGACGATCATGACGCGGGAGATGTCCGGCATTTTCGCCAAATATTGCGTCGAATTCTTCTCGAAATAAATTTTGCTCGGCACTTTAAACCACTGCATATTCACGGTACGACGGTTCACCCTTTTCACGTTGATCAGATTGACGGCCGTGACGTTCGACGAAGTCGAGTTGCGTCCGTAAGACCCGCAGCCCAGCGTCAGCGAAGGCAGGTTCGAGTTGTAAATGTCGCCGATGCCGCCTTGCGAGGAAGGCTGGTTCACCAAAATCCGGCAGGTCGGCATCCGGTCCGAGAACTTCTGGATAACTTCCTGGTTGTTCGAATGAATGACCGAAGAGTGGCCCATGCCGCCGAACTGCACGACTTCCAACGCGCGTTCGATGCCCTGCTCGGCGTTTTTCACTTTATAGCAAGCGAGCACCGGGCTAAGCTTCTCCGCAGAAAGCGGGAATTTCGGTCCGACGCCTTCGATTTCGGCGACGAGAATTTTCGTTCCGGCCGGCACGTCGATGCCGCACATTTCCGCGATCTTCGTGGCCGGTTGTCCAACAATCGCCGGGTTCACCGCGCATTTGTCGGCGATGATCGCGCCCGCCGTCAGTTTTGCCGCTTCATCTTTGTTCACGAAATAGCAGCCGTTCGCGATCATTTTCTTTTTCACCTGATCGAATATCGGTTCTTCAATGATGACCGCTTGCTCGGATGCGCAGATCATGCCGTTGTCGAAAGTTTTGGAAAGAATCAGATCGTTGACGGCCTGATCGAGATTCGCGCTCTTCTCAATGAAGCAAGGCACGTTGCCGGGGCCGACGCCAAGGGCCGGTTTGCCGCAGCTGTAAGCCGCTTTTACCATCGCGGAACCGCCGGTAGCGAGAATGCAGGCCACATCCGGATGGTTCATCAAAGCGTTCGTGCGGTCCATGGACGGATTTTCGATCCACTGGATGCAGTCGGCGGGCGCCCCGTGCTTCACTGCGGCCTCCAGTAATATTTTAGCGGCTTCCGCGCTGCAGTTCTGAGCGGACGGATGGAAGCCGAAGATGATCGGGTTGCGTGTTTTTATCGCAATCAGCGATTTAAAAATCGTGGTCGACGTCGGGTTCGTCACCGGAGTAATCCCCATGATGATGCCGACAGGCTCGGCGATTTTTTGGAAGCTGTCAAAATCGTTGTCCTCGATAACGCCTACCGTTTTGTCGTACTTGATGCTGTGGTAAATGTACTCCGTGGCGAACATGTTTTTAATGATTTTGTCCTCGTAGACCCCGCGCCCTGTTTCTTCCACCGCCATTTTCGCCAAATGCATGTGCTTGTCGAGCCCCGCCAGGGCCATCGCCTGCACGATTGCGTCGATCTGCTCCTGCGTCATGCTCATGAACGCTTCGGAAGCCTTTTTCGCTTTGTCAATCAAGGTTTGGATGTAAGCTTCCGGGGTGGGCTGGGCTTTTGTTGTCGCTTCATTCTTTACGGCCATTTCTCTCATCCTCCTAAGTTCTGTAAGGACCAACCTGCAGTGTAGATAGACAAATCATAAGTTCGTGAAATTTTTCACTTGCAAGTTCATCCTTAAAAGATGTATTGCTTCTCTTTATGTTTTGATCATAGCATAGGAATTTGATTTTGTATAGTGAATTTTTTCACAAAATTGAAAAAGTTCTGAAATTATTTCATTTAGCAAACAAATTTCGTGAATTTAGTCACAATGTTAGAATTTCGACACTTTTTCGGCCTTCCGAGCCCCCAAATTTTGCAATAATCGTTATATAATTAATTAAAAATTTCATAAAAATCAGGAATATAAAGGGGAAATCCATGATGAGTGAAATCGTAAACGCCACCCTGCCCCGCGGTAACACGAGCTGCTTCACAGAACAAAACTTCAACCGCCTTCTCGTTACAATGAAAGATAAAGCATATCCCGAGGGGACGCATTTGTTCTGGGAAGGTGATTTTTCCGATAAACTGTTTTACATCAAACGCGGACGCGTCAAACTGACCAAATCGACCGACGAGGGTAAAGAACTCATTCTGTATATGTACGGACGCGGCGATATGGTCGGCCAGGCCGATCCGTTCTTCAGCACCAAGCACAGCTTCACGGCCGAGGTGATTGAGGATTGCGAAATCGGCGTAATCGATCAGAAAGACCTTGAAATTATGATTTGCCAGCACTGCGATTTTGCGATCGACTTCATGAAATGGATGGGCATCCACCATCGCCTGACGCAGACGAAGTTCCGCGATTTGATGATGTACGGCAAGCCGGGGGCCCTTTGCTCGACGCTGATCCGCCTGAGCAACACGTATGGCGAGCAGCATGGGGACACGATTCTGATCAACAAAAAAATCACCCATACCGACTTGTCCAATATGATCGGGGCTACGCGCGAAAGCGTTAACCGGATGCTCAGCGACCTGCGCAAAAAGGATGCGCTCGAATACGAAAACGGCATGATCGTCATTAAGGATATGGTCATGCTGCAGGATATTTGCCACTGCGAGCTGTGCCCGAACGAAATTTGCCGGATCTGACATGCCGCTTGCGTCCGTCTATATGTGCCTGCCTTTCTTTGCGGAACTGCCCCGAAATGACCGGGACGGTTTTAAACCTATACGTTGGACGCGCGGGAGGGAATGGGTATGCCCCCATACCCATTCCCTCTTCAGTTCTATTTCGAGCCCCTACCCCTTTCCGGGGTATTTCCCAGCCCCAGCAACGGACCCATACGACTCTAGTTCGCTCTAAAGCAGCTCACCCGAGCCGCTTCGAGGGAAATTTCGTCATATGGGTCCGTTAGTCTTAGCGGCCTCTGTCCCGCCGGAAATTTGATAAATATTTTGATAAATATAATGAAAAAAACGGCTCGGGATGAGCCGTTTTTATGCTGCCTTTCCATCTTCCGCTTGTTTCGCCTTTTTGCGCACCGGGGATATGAACCAATACGCCATGCCCACAAATACCCCGCCGCCGATAATATTGCCCAGCGTCACCGGAATCATATTGTGAAACCAGCCCGCGAGCGTAATCGTGTCGGGGTGGTTCGGCAAAAGCAGCGACAAACTGAGCAGCGTCATATTGGCCACGCTGTGCTCGTAGCCGCTGGCGATAAAGGCGTACAAACACCACCAAATCAGCACCAGCTTGGCGATATCTTCCTTGGAGCGGTTCGCCATCCATAAAGCGAGGCAAACGAGCCAGTTACACAAAATGCCGCGAAAAAACAGTTCAGTGACCGGAGCGCCCATCTTCTTCGCGGCAGAGGCAAAAATAAGATGCTCCGGCGCCGCCGTTTTGAACAGCCCGCTGCCGACGATCAGCAAACAAAGCACAACCGCCCCCGCCAGGTTGCCGAGAAACACGATCGTCCAGTTTTTCGCCGTATCGCCTACCGTTGTTCGCCTCGCCAGCGTGCTCGCCGTAAAAAACATATTGTTCCCGGTAAACAGCTCCGAACCGGCAAAAACGACCAGCGTCAGGGCGAGCCCAAAGGACATCCCCATCAGCATCGTCTGGTACGGCGATTTCGCCGCCGCCAGCGGCGCGCCGATGCTGAAAATGAGAATGATGCCGAGCCCTACATAAGCGCCGGCAAGCATGGCCGAAACGATATACCTCGGAAGGCTTTCGTTCATTTTTTCTTTTTTCTTGACTGCTGTTTCTACGATGGTTTCCACATTTGGCGTATACATCGCCGCTTCCTCCCTCTGTCGATCCCCCGATTTAAAAAATAAGCGCGGCGTCCCTCCCTTTGCACACCGCGCTTATTTCGCTCTAACCTATACCTCCTGCAAGGCGCTGGCGGCGATCCACACCTGTCCGTCCTCCACCTTGACCGGGAACATCGGCACCTGCCCGCTGTCCGGGGCCTGGACAAGGCCTGTCGTCAGATCGATTTTCCAATCGTACAGCGGATCGTAAAGGTAATGCCCGGACACGATGCCTTCGGCCAGCGGCCCTCCTTTCGGATGCGGGTTTTGATTCAGGGCGGCGAAAATGCGCCCGTCGGATAGGCGGAACACCGCCAGTTCGCGGCCTCCCGCTTCCACCACGCGCCCGATCTGGGGCAGAAACTGCTCCACATGCCCAACCGGGAAAAATGCCTCTTTACTCATGTCCTTGTTCATGCTCCTCTTCCCCTTTCCTGTCATCCGTCTAACGGCTTTAGTTCGCCTGTTTACTCATTTCCAGGCTGTGGAACAGCTTGCCGCGGGTTTCTTCGTCGTTCAGCATCTTCTTCCACGGATCCGTGACCTGCTTCAAGGCGAACTCAATACGCTCCACCAGCGCTTTGCGGTTTTCCGCGTCTTCCACTACCGCCGCGCGGATATTGTCCAGCCCTATCCGTTCAACCCACTCCGACGTTCTTTCCAGATAATTGCCGGTCTCGCGGTAATACTGCATGATGGCTGCGCACAGCTCGATCAGTTCCTCGTCGGTCTTCACCTTGCACAGCGAATCCGCAAGCCGGGCCTTGATCCCCCCGTTGCCGCCGATAAAGATCTCCCATCCGCCGTCGTTGCCGACGATCCCGATATCTTTCGTGCACGATTCGGCGCAGTTGCGCGGGCAGCCGTTTACCGCCATCTTGAATTTGGCCGGAAAGTCGAGCCGTTCGAATTTCCGTTCAAGCAGCGCGCCCATGCCCATCGAATCCTGGGTGCCGAACCGGCAGAACTGCGAACCGACGCAGGTTTTCACCGTGCGGAGCGATTTGGCGTAGGCGTACCCCGACGGCATGTCGAGCTCGGCCCACACTTTCGGCAGATCTTCTTTTTTCACGCCGATCAAGTCCAGCCGCTGGCCGCCGGTGACCTTAACGACTTTCACATCGTATTTCAGCGATACGTCGGCGATTTTCTTCAGATCCTCCGGCGTCGTCACACCGCCGTACATCCGCGGAACAACCGTATAGGTTCCGTCCTTTTGGATGTTGGCGCTCATCCGCTCGTTGACGAAGCGCGATTCTTTTTCGTCCTCGTGCGTTTCCGGGTACAGCATGCCGAGATAATAGTTGATGGCCGGGCGGCATTTCGAGCAGCCTTCAGGCTGGCTCCAGCCAAGCACGTTCATCACTTCTTTGGTCGTCTGCAGCCCTTTCGCCTTGATCTCCGCCACAATTTCATCGCGGCTCAGCGTCGTGCAACCGCAGATGCCCTGTTTCGCCGCCGACTGAAACCCGTCTCCCAGCACGTATTGCAAAATTTGCTCAACCACCGGCTTGCAGCCTCCGCAGGAGCGGGTTGCCCCGGTGCAGGCTTTGATCTCGTCGACGGTCGTCAAACCCTGATTGGCAATCGCGTCGACGATCGTGCCTTTGGTTACCCCATTGCAGCCGCAGACGATTTCGTCGTCCGCCATCGTTTCCACCGAAGCTTTCTTGGCTCCGCCGCCGCCGCAGCAGCCCGTGCCCATCAGCGCGGCGTACAGTTCGTCCGTCATCTCCGCCTTCTGCTTGATCAGCTTCTGCAGCTCGGCCGAATCGTTAATATCGCCAAACAGCACCGCGCCGACAAAAACGTTGTCCTTCAGCAGAATTTTTTTGTAGGTCCGCTTCCAGTCGTCTTTGCTGCAAATCACCGTATGTTCCGGACCATCGATAAATTCGCCGGTCGAAAAAACGTCAACCCCGGAAATCTTCAGCTTGGTCGAAACGACCGAACCGGCGTAAGGCGCGGTTTCCACGCCGCTGATATGCTTCGCCAGTACCATGCCCTGCTCAAACAGCGGAGCGACCAGTCCGTAGCAGACGCCACGGTGCTCCGTACATTCGCCGACGGAATAAACGCCCTCCAGCGATGTCTGCAAATAGTCGTTGACGACGATCCCGCGGTTCACTTCGATGCCGCTCGCTTTGGCCACCGCAACGTTCGGCTTGATGCCGACCGCCATGACGACGAACTCCGCTTCCAGTTCCGTGCCGTCGGCGAACCGCAGCCCGCTTACCCGCGAACCGCCAAGCAGTTCGGTCGTCTGCGCGCCCATTTTAAATTTGATGCCCTGGCGCTCCAGTTCCGCTTTTAGCATCCCCGCCGCCTGATGATCCAGCTGACGCTCCATTAAATCTTCCATTAAATGCACGACCGTCACGTCCATGCCGAGCTGAACGAGCCCTTTGGCCGCCTCCAGTCCGAGCAGGCCTCCGCCGATGACCGCCGCTTTGCGGCAAGTCTTGGCCGCCTGGATCATTTGCTCGCAGTCCGAAATGTCGCGGAAGCCGACCACGCCTTCCTTATCGCTGCCGGGAATCGGCAGGATAAACGAAGTCGACCCGGTAGCGATCAGCACCTTATCGTAAGGCACGCGCTGGCCGTCCTCCGTGACAACCTCCTTCGTATCCTTGTCGATCCGGGCCACCGCCGTTCCGGTATGCAGCGTAATCCCGTTATCGCGATACCAGTTCAAATCGTTCAGAATAATATCGTCTATCGTTTTGCTGCCTTCAAGCACATAGGAAAGCATGATCCGGTTATAGTTGGGATGCGGCTCGCTGCCAAACACCGTTATTTCGAATTTGGAAGTTAGTTTCAATATTTGTTCAACGGTACTGATGCCCGCCATTCCGTTACCGATCACGACCAGTTTCTCTTTTGCTGTAGCCATCTTCATCCAAGCCCCTTTCAGAATAAGACTGTTCCGAATTGTTAGTTGATTACCTGCAATCCCTTATGCCGAAAGTATACATTTAAAATTATGAATAGTTTGTGATTTCATTCACATTAATTGTGAAAGTTATCACATTTAATTGTCACATTTTTTTTTGCATACCTATTGAAAAATCCGCAGCCTCTTATCTAAGAGAACTGCGGATTTGCTTTTTCTCCGAAACTTATTTTCGCACCAAAGCGATTTCCACATTGTCCTGGGGTTTTAACCTCATGTCAAGGCCGGTGTCCAGCAATTTCTTATGATTGACCTTCAGCACCCATGCTTCCGTCTCCTCCGGACGATAACCATTGACGGAAACGATATGTTGCCCGGTTTTGTTCAGCTCCACGATCCCGCTGCGCTTGAGCAAATCCCTCACGGTCGTGTTTTCATTGTATTGATGGACAAAATAGCTTTTAAGCTGCGGATTTTGACTGCCCCCGTTCACGGTCAGCAGCAGCGATGCTCCATTTTGCCCCGCCGTTGCGCTGCCCGCGGTTTTAACGTAAACGAGTATGTTGTCCCCCGCCTTGAGCTGTTTGTCCCAATCGCGGGACGGCAGCTCCTTGTCATTTAGGCGGATCCCCCACTCCAGCGTCGAATCAAGCGAAACTTCACCCACGGATTGAATTTTGCCCCTATCCTCCGTCAGTTTTACGATACCGCTGCTTTCAAGCGCCTGAAGAACGGTAATCCCTTCCGTATAATCAAAATGCAAACTGCGCGTCACATCGGGGATAAACGTCCCCCCGTCAATCGTTAAAGTAATGTCATCGGCATGCCCATCCTCGCTTTGCAGCTCCTCCGAAGGGTCCGGTTTGTCGATCGTCCCGCCATCGGCGCAGGCTGCCGTGAAGAACGCGGCCAAAACCAACAGTCCTGCCAGCCATTTCAATCTCCAGCGCATCGCCGCCCCGCCTTTCCTTTAATCATTTTCCCTGATTCAATCCAGGAATATTCCATATCTTAAGCATACCGGACCGGCAGAAAGTTCTCAAATTTCGGGGCAGGCGCAAAGAACCCTTCCCTAAGCAGGGAAGGGCGAGGCCTGAATACTTCAAGTTATATTGTATATCGCGGAAATAATATATTGTTCTCCAGGTGCACATGCGTAAAAGTCATGGCTTCCAGCTCTTCTAGACGCGAATAGGTCAAACGGTACGTCGTGCACGCATGGCCAGGCGGCTGAAAATCGTCGGTCAACTCCCGCAGTTGTTTGAGAATGTCGCCCGCCGCGTCGTGTTCGGATTCCAACTCCGCGATGGCGGACTGCAATTTTTCCAGCACTTCCGGGTCCCGGCTCTTCTCCCAAAGGATTATCTTAGGAAACTCCTCTGCCTCTTCCTTGTCGGTATGCTCCAGCAGCTCGCGCCGAAGCTCACCGAACAACCGCTCGACCTCGCGCAAATGCGTATCCGCATCCCCATGGACCCGGGACACCTTGGTCACGTTTTTTTGAATTTCCGGCAGTTCCTCGCGCAAATAGCGATGGTGCGTGTTTACGATATGCCCGATCAAATCGGCCGATTCCGCCTTTGTCCAATCCTGTTCTTCCTCTGCCCGGGGATGTTCGGCCGCCAAGCGGTTTAAGTCCGTGAGCAGCGTTTCAACCGGAATCCCCCGCTCTGCCGCCGCTTCCCCCAACGGACGCGCGCCGCCGCAGCAAAAATCGATTTTCCGCCCGCGGAAATAATCCGCCGATTTTGGAAAACGAAGCACGATATCACGAACCATGTCTTGTTCCTTAAATAATGCTTGTATGTGATTCATCCGGAAAGACCTCCTGAGCTAATGTCGTAAGCTTACGTTTTTAACTTAACGCATAGAAGCGCCTCTCCTTGTGATTTTAATCACTTTTGTTTTTCTTGCTTCCGCTCAAAATATTTAAAGGCCGCCCGTAACCGGGAGGCCTTGTTATCGTCTGGACTTGCAAATAAGTTCGTTTTATTTCAGCACATCGTGATCCACGTACCGTTCGCCGTTTATTTCGCTGATCAACTCGATGGCGACCTTTGCCCCGTCGCCTGCCGTAATGATCGTATGAACGCTGACGCCCGCCGCCGTGCCGGCCGCCCAGATTCGCGGAACGCTGGTCCGGCCTTGCCCGTCCGTAGCGATGACGGTTTTGATTCTCGGCTCGCGGCCTTCTTTCAGCTCCAGGCCGGTAGCGCTTGCAAGATCGGTCAACGCGCCGGTGGCCAATATGATATGGGACGCCTCGTAGCTGCGGCCGGATTCCGTTTTTACGGTTACTGTCGAACCTCCGTTGGCATCGATATGCGTCACTTTTTCTTCAATGAACTTGGCGCCGAATTTTTCGGCCTGCTCCCGTCCGATTTTGAGCAAATCCGGTCCGGAAATGTCCTTTGCCCCGTAATGGTTCTCAATCCAGGCCCGCTTCGTCATGCTTGCGTTGCTGTCCAGAACAAGCGTTTCTTTGCCCGCCTTGGCCAAAAATAACGCCGCGCTGGCTCCAGCCGGCCCTGCCCCGATTACAATTACCTCAGCCACAAGTACACCTACTTTCTAAAATTTTCATGCCGCCTTCGCGACCCGAAAACGGCATGAGCTTATTTAATCCACTGCTCCGCCCAGGACTGCACCTGCTCCATCACCGGACGAAGCGCCCGCCCTTTTTCGGTCAATTCATATTCGATGCGAACCGGCGTTTCCGGATAAACATGACGGACCAAAATCCCCTCACATTCCAAATCCTTCATCCGTTCCGATAACATCTTATCGCTCATGGAAGGAATCTGATTGGAAATATCCTTGAAGCGTTTCGGCCCGCTCATCAGGGTTTGAATAATCAAGCCGTTCCAGCGTTTTCCCAAAAACGAAAAAGCCGATTCAAATCGCGGACACATTCCATACGAATGCTCATCCATAACATTCACCTCATTATTATAGCAAGCCTACAAGCGTTAAACTTACGTTAAGTAAGTTAATATATTTCATAATAGCATATTTACACGCGGAAAGTAAGGGGGGACTCTTCATTCACGCCCCGTATCCGAAAAAACGGCCGCCTTGGCGGCAGCCGCTAATATAGTATATTACGTTTATGGTCAGTTATACCCACCACATCTCGGCGGCGGAATCTTCCATAAGCACTTGCTGCAGATTGCGCACGGCTTTGGTAAATCCTTCATCGATCGACATTAGCCCGTCTTCGTGCTCGATGCTTACCGCGTAATCGTAGCCGTACAGCCGAAGCGCGCTGATAATGTCGGCCCACGTCTTCAGATCGTGGCCGTAACCGACGGTGCGGAACTGCCAAGCCCGCTCCTGCATGTTCGTGTAAGGCTGCATATCCGTGATGCCGTAACGGTTTACGTTCACCGGATCAATCGTCGTATCTTTGGCGTGGAAATGGTGGATGGCGCCGGCCTTGCCAAGGATCGCAATCGCTTGCACCGGATCGATTCCCTGCCACCACATATGGCTCGGGTCGAGGTTGGCCCCGATGACTTCGCCGGCCGCTTCGCGCAGGCGCAGCAGCGTCGCCGGCGTGTGCACGGAAAATCCGCCGTGCAACTCAAGCCCGATCTTCACATGGTGATCGGCGGCAAATTTGCCCCATTCCGTCCAATACGGAATGACTTTATTTTTCCACTGCCAGTCCAGAACTTCCTGGAAGTCGTTGGGCCAAGGCGCTACCGGCCAGTTGGGATACTTGGCATCCTCATGATCGCCCGGGCAGCCGGAAAACGTGTTGACGACCGGCACTTCCAGCAACTCGGCCAATTGCACGGTTTTGACGAAAACGTCGTGGAACTCCTTGGCGATCGCCTTTTGCGGATGCAGCGGATTGCCGTGGCAGCTAAGCGCGCTGATAATGAGTCCACGGGACTCCACCATTTTTTTGAACTCTTCCCGGGCCGCCTTGTTTTCCAGCAGCACATCGGGATTGCAGTGGGCGTTCCCGGGATGTCCGCCGGTGCCGATTTCCACGGCTTTCAGCCCTTGTGCGGCCGCCTTATCGAGCGCTTGTTCGAGCGGAAGGCCTCCAAACAGAACCAGAAATACTCCTAATTTCACCTCTATGCTCCTCCTTGCTTCGTGGTTTGGCCCAAGGCCGGGTTAGTCAAAATATACGGTTTGGCCGGTTTTGGCCGATTTATAGATGGCTTCCAAAATTTCCGTGACCACAAGCGCCTGTTCCGGCTTCACGAGCGGCTCTTTATCTTCCAAGATCGCTTGCACCCAAGCTCTCGCTTCACGGGTGGATTCGTTTTCCTGTTTGCCTTCGTAGAAAGCGACCCCGCCGGATCCGAGATCGACGTTGGTTTCGTACAGGCGGCTCAATTTTTCGCCGTTCAGGCGCAGGCCGTTCGTCATGTCGGCGCCGCCCTCCGTTCCGCATAGCAGCGTTTTCGCTTCTCCAACCTCGACGATATTGAGCGCCCAGCTGGATTCCAGAATAATCGTCGCCCCGTTCTTCATCGTAATGAAGCCAAACGCGGAATCCTCGACTTTAAATTGCTCGGGATCCCAAGGGCCAAACGCATTCGCCGCGTTTTCGCGGTTTCCGAGTTTGTGGAATACGGAACCGGTGACGCTTTTCGGCTCGTAATTGTCCATCAGCCACAAGGTCAAGTCAAGCGCATGGGTGCCGATGTCGATCAGCGGACCGCCGCCCTGCTTCTCTTCGTCCAGGAACACGCCCCAGGTCGGAACGGCGCGGCGGCGCAGCGCCAGAGCTTTTCCGAAATAGATGTCGCCAAGCTCACCGTTTTCGCACAGTTCCTTCAAATAAAGGCTGTCGCTGCGGAAGCGGTTTTGGTATGCGATCGACAGCTTTTTCCCCGTGCGTTTGGCCGCGTCCAGCATTTGACGGGCTTGCTCCGCCGTTTTGGCCATCGGCTTCTCGCACATCACGTGGCGGCCCGATTCCAGCGAAGCGACGGTAATTTCCGCATGCGAATCGTTTGGCGTGCAGACGTGAACCACTTCAGCGTCGCTTTCCGCCAGCAATTTCCGGAAATCGGTAAATACTTTGGCTCCCTCTACGCCGTATTCGGCGGCCGCTTTTTGCGCGCGTTCCTCCACGATGTCGCAGAAGGCGACCAGCTCTACCTCTGGTTGCTGCTTCAGACTCGGCAAATGTTTTCCATTGGCGATGCCGCCGCATCCGATGATGGCGACTTTTAATGTTTTAGACATGAAGTTTTCCTCCCTTTTCGGCATAAGCGCGTACCCATTCCATACTTGCGGCGATGCTTTCCAGCGAATCTCCCGCGCAGTGATCCTGCTCTACGATCAGCCATTCCGCGCCCGCGTCGATCGCGGCATCCCCAATCGCGGCAACGGCGACTTCTCCCCGGCCCAGCTCCACCGTTTCCGGCGAACCGTCCGGCTTCTTAAGAACATCCTTCCAGTGCACGAGCGGAAGCCGATCGCGATATGTAGCGATGTATGCCAGCGGATCCGCTCCGGCAAAGGCTACCCAGCAGGAATCCAGCTCCATGTGCAGCAGGGAGGCGGGCACCTGTTCGTAAATCGCATCCAGCACCGGTTTGCCGTTCAGCGACTGGGTCAGCTCAAAATCATGATTATGATAGCAGAGAATCATTTCTTCCTGTTTGCAGCGTTCCCCGAATTTTTTCAAGTCCTCGATGACCTCGGGCCAACGGTTGCGGTCTTCCTCCGACAGATACGGCACGACGATATACCGGTTGCCGATCGCCTTGTTGAAAGCAATCTCTTCATCAAGCGCGGCCTTTAAACGGTCGTAAGCCGTATGGGCACCCACCGCAACCAGCCCGGTTTCCTGCAGGATTTGCTGTACTTGTCCCACAGTTCTCCCGTAAAATCCGGCAAACTCCACGCCCTTATACCCAAGCTCGGCTACCTTGCGCAGCGTGCCTTCAAAATCGCGTTCCAAATGATCTCTTACCGTATAAAGCTGCAGTCCAACCTTTGCCATAAAATATCACCTCTCCATAAAAATGAAAGACTCTACTTTAAACTATCCGCGCTTTCCAGCAAAATATGCCGGCCTTCGCGCGATGAACGGGCCACGGCATGCATCGCCTCCAGCACATGGTAGCCGAGTTTGCCGCTGGCCCGGTGTTGCCGGCCTTCAAGAATCGCCCTGGCCATATCCTCGATGCCGCGGCCGCGCTCATTTTCGCCGCATTCAAACGCCGGCGGGACGGTTTCCCAAACGTCGCTGCCCGAACGGCGGACCTTCACGTCCCCGTTAAAGTAGTTCGGGTCGGGGACAAGCAGCGTCCCTTCGGTCCCATAAATCTCGATGCGGGGCAGGACGCTTCCGCCGGGGACATCGAAGCTGGTCACGAGCGTGCCGATGGCGCCTCCGGTAAAATCCAGCGTGGCGCTGTAGTGCGTCGGCGTATGCACCGGAATCGTTTTGCCGGCGTTGGGTCCGGTTTTGACCGTGCGTTCGGGAACCGGGTTGCCCGCCGAGCCGCTGATGCGCGCGATCGGCCCGAGCAGCTCTACGAACGCGGTCAAA
This sequence comes from Paenibacillus macerans, assembly GCF_900454495.1. NCBI lineage: Bacteria > Bacillati > Bacillota > Bacilli > Caryophanales > Paenibacillaceae > Paenibacillus > Paenibacillus macerans. Next base: position 371,486 of record NZ_UGSI01000001.1, on the reverse strand, counting down.
TAGTACGGCCCCATGTCGAACATCGGTCCCCCGCCTTCCGCGTAGAAAAACTCGGGATTCGGGTGCCAGCTTTCCGGCCCGCCGCCCATCATAAACGCGGTGGCCGCCACCGGACGGCCGATCAACCCGTCCGCAATGGCCTTGCGGCTCGTCTCGATGCCTGCGCCAAGAAACGTATCGGGAGCGCAGCCCACGCGGAGATTTTTGGCCGCCGCCTGTTCCAGCATGCTTCGCGCGTCCTCCAGCGAGATCGCCAGCGGCTTCTCAACGTACACATGCTTGCCATGGGCAAGCGCTGCCATATTGACGGCGGCGTGGGACGACGGTACGGTCAAGTTCAACACCATGTCGATATCCTGCCGTCCCAGCAATTCCTCCACGGTGTAGACGTTTTCAATTGCGAATTGCTCTGCCCGCTCGCGGGCCTTCTCCGGGAGAAGATCGGCTACCGCCGTAATCCTGGCGAATTCGCTTTGCCCGAGGTACGTCAAGTATGCCGGACTGATGTTGCCGCAGCCGATCATGCCTATCTTCATCGTCATTTCTGGTCACTCCCGCCAAGCAGATGTGTGTATTCTGGGTTGTTTTCATGTACAATGGTATTTCAAATTGCGCTGATTTAAAATGAATAATATGATTAAAACATGAACAATCTGGTCATTATTTTTAGAGATCCCAACGGAGGTCGGTTATGAAACCTAATTCGAACCTGCAGATTTTATTAGCCGGCTATTCGGTGCACCACAAGCCGTTTCATACGGTGCAGCCGGACGGGCACGAAAACTATTTGATCCGGCTGCAAAGCTCGGGCAAATGCCGGTCCCGCTTAAACGGCCGGCTGGAGCTGATCGAACCCGGCGATCTGCTGCTGTTTGCGCCGGGCGAACCCTACGAGCTGAAAATTGAAGCTGAAATGAGCGGACTGGGCGAAACGGTGGTGTCCAGCGGCGATTATCATATTTTTTTGGCCGGGCCATGGATCGAAGCTTGGTGGAACAAACGGTCAAGACCCCATCGGGTGAAGGTTCCTCTTTCCGAAGGCATCGTCGGCGCTTTCCGGCAAATCATGTTGGAGCAGCGCCGCATCGCCAACCCGGCCCCGGAAATCGCGGAATATTATTTGAAAATACTATGCATGGACATCGACCGGAACCTGCTGGATCAGCCGCGGCCCGCTTATCCGACTTATCTTGCCCATCGGATCAAAAATTATATTGAAGAGAACGCCGCCACCCCCTTCAAATTGGAGGATGCGGCCGCCTATGCCGGCATCAGCGTTTCCCGGGCGGTGCATCTGTTTAAGGACACGTTCGGGACAAGCATCATTCAATATACGCTGGAGGTCAGGCTGAACATGGCGCGCGAACGGATTATTTTCAGCCCGCTTTCGCTGGAGCATGTCGCGGAGAGCTCCGGTTTCCCCAGCTATAATTATTTTCACAAAGTGTTCCGCAAAAAGTTCGGTATGTCGCCCCGGCAGTTCCGGCAACAAGCGCGCGGCCAGCATCCGGTTTAAAAAGCGAAAAACGCCGCAGGGGTTAGTTGCTCCCCGGCGGCGTTTCATCGTTTGCGGACTTTCAGACCTGAGCCTGCGCCGCTTCGCGCAAGCGCGCTTTTCTTTTCTTCATTTGCGTGCCGATGCCGATGACGGCGATGATTACAAGCACCTCAAATCCGTATTTGATCCAGTTGCTTGCGAACAGTTCGTCAATAAGCGGTTCCTGCACGATCATTTTGGCCGCGGTCCAGGCCAGGACGGCAGCGCCGATCGTGATAACGATCGGGAAGCGCTCCGTCAGCTTCAGAATCAGCGTGCTGCCCCAGACCATAATCGGAACGGAGACGGCCAGCCCGATAATGACGAGCAGGAAATCGCCGTGCGCCGCGCCGGCCACCGCCAGCACGTTGTCCAGACCCATCATCGCGTCGGCGATGATAATGGTCCGGATCGCCGCCCACATCTGGTTGCCCGCATTGATCTCGTGGCTTTTTTCATCCACGATCAATTTGTAGGCAATCCAAACGAGCGCTAGCCCCCCGGCGAGCCGCAGCCCGGGAATATTCAGCAGCTGTACGACGAGCAGCGTCATGACGACGCGGATGAGAATGGCGCCGACGGTCCCCCAAATAATCACTTTTTTCTGATCTTTTTGCGGCACGTTGCGTGCGGCAAGCCCGATCACGATCGCATTGTCCCCGGCAAGCACGAGATCGATCAATATGATGGATAGCAGTGCGGCCCAAAATTCCGGAGATAATAATTCCATGTTTCTCTCCCCTTTCATAGTTTCCCATGCATCGACCCATTTTTTTGCTTCAGACGGATCTACGGGAAGAAACGCCTTCTTCCATCCAAAAAAATGCGCCGTGTCCGTATTGGGCACGACGCAAAAACGCATCAAAAAAAGACCTTTACCCAATACTCGCTACGGGCAAAGGTCTCGCTAACAACTAAGTTACGTTGCCAATAAAGCCGGGGTATGTATAACTCCCGTAATGACGACTTTATTGTATAAGCTACTCCCCTTTGGGAACCATGCATGTTTTCTTGGAGCAATTATACCACGTCCCGTTGAAGAGCACCAGTCTTTTCGGAGAATCGTTTTGGCTTTTTCGGAAAACACGCTATAATGATATCGAAACGGAGGGATCATAATGAGTTCAGCGTCAAATACAAAGGTAGAACTGGCCACTTTTGCCGGAGGCTGCTTCTGGTGTATGGTTTCGCCGTTTGAGGAACTCCCGGGCATACACGGCATTGTATCGGGATATACAGGGGGAAGCACGGTAAACCCTACTTATGAAGAGGTTTGCGCCGGCGGAACCGGCCATTACGAAGCCGTGCAAATCCAATTTGATCCGGCGGTGTTCCCGTACCGCAAGCTGCTTGAGCTCTACTGGCAGCAAATCGACCCGACCGATGAAGGCGGGCAATTCCACGACCGGGGCGAATCGTACCGGACGGCCATATTTTATCATAACGAGGAGCAGCGCCGGGAAGCGGAGGAATCCAAGCTGGCGCTGGAAAGAAGCGGCCGCTTCGACAAACCGATCGTTACTCCGGTGCTTCCGGCGGCTCCTTTTTATCCGGCCGAAGAATACCATCAACAGTACCATAAAAAAAATCCGCTGCATTACAAGCTGTACCGTAAAGGCTCGGGCCGCGAGGATTTCCTGGAACGCCATTGGTCCGTTCCCGCAGGCCGGGAGGAGCTAAAGCGCCGGCTTACGCCGATGCAATACGAGGTCACGCAAAATAACGCCACCGAGCGGCCCTTTACCGGCGAGTACTGGGATCACGACGAGGAAGGCATCTACGTGGACATCGTCTCGGGCGAACCGCTGTTCAGCTCGCGCGACAAATTCGACGCCGGCTGCGGCTGGCCAAGCTTCACCCGTCCGATCCGCAGCTATCACATCAAGGAACGGACGGACACCAGCCACTTCATGATCCGCACCGAGGTGCGCAGCCGCATGGGGGATTCGCATCTGGGCCACGTGTTCGACGACGGACCGGAACCGACCGGCCTGCGGTACTGCATCAACTCCGCGGCGCTGCGGTTCGTTCCGAAGGCCGACATGGAGAAGGAAGGCTACGGCGAGTATCTCGTGTTATTCGATGAGCCGCGGGAGTAGCTGCCTTCTAAAGATAATAAGGTGTACTTTTGCAGTTGATTCACCTAGTCTAACAAATTCGCACCGCATTAAAATGGTTGCCCCAAGACCGTGCTGTTCTCAAAATGGTCTGGGCAACCTTTTTTTGATTATGGTCATCGACGATTCGCCCTACGCTTCGGCGTCGCCGTCCGAGTTTTGTTCCGCTTTTTTCCGGGCGCGGAAACGCCGCACCTTCATCAGATTGCCGCACATTTTGTCGTCGCAGTATTTCTTCGTCCGATTCCGCGTATCGTCATAAAATATCCACCTGCAGTCCGGGTTGTCGCAAACGCGGATGCGGCCGGCCTCCCCCTGCGAAACGGTCTGGCCGAAGCTTGCGGCCACCTCCGCCAGCACCTGCCTCCACTCCGCCATAGCCGGCCGGTATTGCAGCTTGACGCTTCCTTCGCGATCAGCCGCAAACTCCCGGTACACCGTCCCCGGCTTCATATACTGATTCAGCAAGTGCCAGGCCCCTTCGCCCATCTCTCCGCCGCCGGCCAAATCAACCGCCAGGGCATGCAGCTTTTCCCGAAACTCCCGCATCGCCGCGATGTCATCATCCGCCGCCGGAACCGGCGCCCGCAGCCGCCAATCGTTCAGAAACCCCGACTGCCATGACGGCTTCTCCAGCCGGTCCTCGCTTCGTCCGCCGCCTTTCCAGTCATGCCATTCGCTGTTGATAAAATCACTCCAAAGCGTCTCCAATTCAACTTGCCTCCCAAAGCTGCTCGTAACTATCTAAATCAATATTAAGTGGTTACAATTCTCCGGATATTTTGCTACAATTACATTGTAGCCTTTTAATAAATAGTTAGCCAGTTACATTGATGGGAGGAAGTAAGGATGAGCGAAAACGCAGTTGATTTGTTGCTAGTGCAAAAAGACAACACCTGGGAGCTGGAAGAGTGGGTCGTCCCTTTGTCCGCCGCGCTTGCCAACGTCACGGCCGAACAGGCCGCCTGGGCGCCGCCGGGCGGGGGCAATACGATTTGGCAAACCGTAAGCCATATCAATTATTTCAACCAGCGGATACTTAGCCGCTTGCGGGGGATCGATCCGGGCCCCGATGCAGGTACAAACGAGGAAACGTTTGGCGGGCCGGGAGACGCCCAGGACGAGAACGGCTGGAGCCACACGCTCGCCGAAACAAAACGGATCGAGCTGGAGCTGCGCGAGGCGATTGCTTCCTTAAGCGAAGCCGATCTGGAAGCTCCTTTTGGCTCAAGCACGGAAACGATCGGCCGTGAACTTTCCCGCTGGATGCTGCATGACGCCTACCATGCCGGGCAAATCGTGCTTATCCGCCGGCAGCAGGGCTGCTGGAGATCCTAGGGCGTTCCGCCGGCAATTCGCCGGACGGGAAGCGGCAAAAAAAAACGGCCCGAGCCTTAAGCTCGAGCCGTTTTTTCCTTAACTTTAACCCGGTGCGGGACGCGCAGCGGCGTCAACTGACCGTGTCCGTAATGAACGGTCCAGGTGATCACTTTACCTGCTATAAGAACTGCCATAATCGTAAATAAGGTTTCCTTAAAAGGCAGATATAATAATGAAATCGTTAGAACGATGGCATCCATCAGCACAAACATGGCACCGATTTTGATTCCGGACCATTGGCTAAGCAGCATCGACAAAATGTCGTCTCCCCCGCTCGCTCCGCCCGCCCGCAGCACCAGACCCGCTCCGATCCCCGTCAGCAAGCCCGACAGCAGCGCCGCCAGCGGCAAATTCGCGCGCAAATCGATCACGAGTGGAGAGAATTGCTCGCACAATTCGTAAAACGCCGAAAACGCAAGCGATGAGAATAGCGTATTAAGGACAAACTTGCGGCCCTTCAAAAACCAGGCCAGCAGCACGATCGGCACATCAAGCGCGATCATCGTCAGCGCCGGCGGCAGGTTAAGCAAATATTTTCCAAGCAGGGCCAGGCCCACAAAGCCGCCTTCCGACAATCCGTTCTGAAAGTTAATGTGATAATAAGCAAAAGCCAATAAACAGGAGCCAAACAGCATCATCAATAGCGATTTTCCGTCAACTTGCCATCTTGTCTTGTTCCTCATACGGGATCCCTCTTATCGTAGTTTGGTTGACCTTACGCCAACGCCCTACGGAGAAGGTCCTTGAGGACTTTATCCTTCGCATGATGTCACGCCTCTTTCGTAGGGTTGTTGGCCGTAACCGACAGTCCATGAAAGAAGCTAAGTATAAGAGAGATCACAACGTTTCCAAATCGTCCTTGGGGAATTCGTCCTTCGGGAACTCATGGTATCCTGATCCTTTCTTTAGATTTTTCTTATATTTATATTATACCACAAAGCAAAACATGACGACAGCAATCATCCAAATCTCAAATAATTAAGGCGAATAATGTGACGTATATCATTGCAATCTACAAATAGTTCACATTTCGGAAAATTTCGGTGTGACGAAGATCACCTTTTAGGGAATTACCCCTGTCTATACTGAGGTGGAAGCAAATCGAAATTCCGAGAAAGAAGGTTTTCACTAATGCTTGATGCCAAAACGATCGAGATCATCAAGTCGACCGTACCCGTACTCGAAGTTCACGGCGAAACGATAACCAAAAAGTTTTACGAAACGATGTTTAAAAATCATCCCGAACTGCTCAACATATTCAACCATGCCAACCAACGCCAAGGCAAACAGCCGACGGCGCTCGCCAACGCCGTTTACGCCGCCGCCGCGCATATCGACCGCCTTGAGGAAATCCTCCCGGTCGTGCGCGGCATCGCGCAAAAACACCGGGCGCTCGGCATTATGCCGGAGCATTATCCGATCGTCGGCGAAAACCTGCTGGCGGCGATCAAAATGGTGCTCGGCGACGCCGCTACCGATGAAATTCTGGAAGCCTGGGGCAAAGCCTACGGTGTAATCGCCGACGTGTTCATCAGCACGGAAGCCGAGATGTACAAGGAAGCCGAGCAACAAAAAGGCGGCTGGCGGGGATTCCGCCGGTTTGTCGTCGACCGCAAAGTCAAGGAAAGCGAAGTCATCACCTCATTTTATTTGAAGCCGGAAGACGGCGGGGAGATCGCCCCCTACAAACCGGGCCAATACATCACCGTACGCGTAAAGCCGGAGGGCCAGGAATTCACCCATCTCCGCCATTACAGCCTGTCCGCGGCTCCCGGCCAGCCTTTTTACCGGATTTCCGTCAAACGGGAAGACGCCGTGGAGGGCCAGCCGGCCGGCATTGTATCCACTTATTTGCATGAGCGGATCGGCGAAGGCGACGTGCTTGAACTAAGCGCGCCGGCCGGTGATTTTACGCTCGACCAATCGCAGCAAATACCGCTTGTTCTGCTGAGCGGCGGCGTCGGGCTCACGCCGATGATCAGCATGCTGGAGACGGCGCTGCAAAGCGGCTCGGGGCGGGAGATCGTTTATATCCATGCCGCCCGGAGCGGAAGACACCACGCGATGAAGGAGCATGTAGACGAGCTTACGCGAACCCATGACAATCTCCGCTCCTATTTCATCTACGAAACGGCGGAAGCCGGAGAAACCCCCGACAAAACGGGCTACATCGATCTTCCGTGGCTGAAGAGCGTCACGGACGCGGGCAGCGATTTTTATTTCTGCGGTCCGCTGCCGTTCATGAAAGCAATTAACCGGGTGCTGAAAGAATGGGGCGTTCCCGGAGAGCGGATTCACTTCGAGTTTTTCGGACCGGCCGACAGTCTCGAGGATACGATGAGCAAATAAACTACGTGGGCCAGACGGAAACATCCAAAACTCAAAAGCGCGGGATCAGGGATTTCCCTGTACCCGCGCTTTTTAAACGCAAATCTCTCATCTTATTTTTTCAGCTGAATGTCAAAGCGGGCGCGTTCCCCGGCGGCAAATACAATCGTGCCGTTCTCGGGCAGCTGCACTTGATTACTCCCGCTGACAACCGTGAAGTTCACACAAAGCCCGTTCGCGTCATATACCGCAAAGGCTCCGTGCTCAGGCATCCCGACCGTCATCGTCTTGCCGGCCGCCGCTTTAGGAACGGTGTACCATCTGGCCGTTTCACCAGCCTGCAGCATGACCGTAGACTTCTTGCCGGCATGCAGCGGTTTGACCCCATCTTCGCTTATATAGACCGAACCCAATGCCTCAAAATATTCTACGCCCTCCCGGGAAAAGAAGCGGTATTCCGCCGTATCCCGGCTTCCCGTGCCCGGAATTTGATGCCGGCTCACCGCGGTATTGGAATCTATGATCTTCTTATCCACCAAATACCCCGGCAAGTCATCTGTCCGGCCGATCCGCAAGGTCGGCCTCATCAGTTGATAGATCACCGAGCTGTACTTCTCGTTGACGGGATAGTAAGTCTTCCCTTCCCGCTTCTCCCAAGCTGCTTCTATCTCGGGAGGCAGTGGAGTCCCTTCGGCTTCTTCCAGCTTTTCGGCCGAATACACATTTAGCGCCGCCTGTCCCAATTCAGGAACCGTTGCATAGTGCCTTTCCCGCAAGTAGGTGCGGCCGTTCTTTTCGGTAACGAAGCTGACCTGCACGCTGCCGTCTTCGCTGACAAAAGCGCCTTCAGCGGTGTAGACAAGCTTTTGCTCCGGAGCTTCCGGGTTGAGCGGTGTCGTGATTGACATTTCGCCATCGGCAAAAGCCACTTTCACCTGCTGATTGGTAGCGACGTAATAACCGGCATATTTGAACATATTGCCGGGAATTTCTGTTTTATCCGGCTTGCCAAACGACTTCGCCGGCTTGAATTCTTTAATGGTCCCTTTTTGCTTCAAACTTTGGAGCAGCAGCTCGGCCGCCAGCATCTGGTTTATTGAACTGGAGCCGCCGGAGGATAAGACGGCTGCCGCCATGTTCTGTTCCGGAAGCACAATCAGCGAGGCATGATACAGCAGGACGTCTCCGCCTTTGGACAGCGCTTTAATGCCGTAATCATTAAACGGAAACAACTTTACGCTATCCCAGCCCAGCCCGTAATTCACCACGGAAGTATCCGCTTCTTCGGGCCATAGTCCCTTTTTGTATTCCTCCTGCTCCATAGCATGAACCGACTGCTCGGACAAAACGCGGTTTTGCGAGTCCTTCATAAATACATCCGCAAATTGCACCAGATCCTCGGCGGTGGAATAAATCCCTCCCGCCCCGATGACATTTGCGGTTAGGCTAGGCAGCTGCCCCTGGTAAGCCGGATAATAAAGAGCCGCCATGTTGCTTACATCAAGCTGATCCTTGGGAGTCTTGGTATGGCTCAGTTGCAGCGGTCCGGTCAAATACTGATGAATGAATGCCGTATAATCCATTCCGCTAACTCGCTCTACCAAGATTTCAGCCAGGGTAAAACCGTCGTTGCAATAGACCGAGAAGGCCCCCGGATCGGCCTTTAGAGTTTGAGCGGATAGTTGCTTAAGTAACGTATCATGGGCATGGGAGTCGTTATCCTCAAAAAGAAAGGCGCTTCCCAGGCTTGAGCCCGGCAGCCCCGAGGAATGATTAAGCAGCATCCGCGGCGTGATCCGTTTATAGCGTTCGTCCTGCATTTTGAAGTCCGGTATGTACTCAATCAAGGGAGTATCCAGATTTACCTTCCCCTGGTCTGCCAGCATCATCACCGCGGCGGCGGTAAACATCTTGCTCGTGGAACCTATTCCGTACATAGTGTCGGAGGTCAACGGGATTTTGCCGCCGGCATCATTAAGCCCCGCCTGACCGGATATCGTAATCTTGCCCTGATCGATCAGGGCATATTGGATGCTTGCGGTCTGATACTTTTTGGTAATCAGCTCCGCTTTCTCAGCCGCCAGTTTCTCCAATGACCCGCCTGAAAGGACGGGAACGTTAGGCTCCGCTGCAAATGCGCCTGCCGGCAGCAGCAGCATAATCATGAGGCCGGTTAACAGCGTGCTCTGGAATCTTTTTTTCAAAGAAAAAGCCTCCTTTAAAATAGGGTTCCTAATGTAGTACGTTTCACCGGATCATTCGTTTCCCGATCCGCAAACAAAAAAAGACCACTTGCATAAGCTAAGTGGTCTCTTAATCATCTTGCTTTTGGCGTCCGGTCCAATCGATCCAGGGAAGGGCTATGGTCCGCCGCGGCCTATTCCTTGTGCTGGCCGCGCAGCAGCCGGTTGACGGTTTCCCGTCTTACGCCGATCAGCTGTCCGATCTCTTCCTGGGTTAAGTAATCGGTCAAAGGGATGCCGTTGGCATGCCGGTTCAGCCATTTGCTCAGGAGCTCCAGCCGTTCGGCCGGCGTGCCGACCGTTAAATGATCCAGGCGCTCCTGCATAAACCGGACCTTCTCCTGGAGAAGTTCCGCCACTTCCAGCGGCTTCTTCGGGTCTTCCTGCAGCTCACGGTACCAAGTCTGGGCGGGAATCGCCTCGACCTCGCTGCGCATTAAAGCGATCGCCGTGCCGTGGATCTCCTTCGGCGAAATCAAGGAATGATGCGGAACCGTCTCTCCCGGATATAAAATATTAAATAAAACCACGTTGCCGTTCTCATGCAGGCGCGTCACTTTGAACAGGCCGCTTTTGATATGGTATAAAAACGAACCGTCATCCCCCTGCCGGAATAAGATTTCGCCTTTATGCAAAATCATAAGATCTCTCTCCATTCCCCTGATTCACAATTATTACTATTATAGCAAAAATGCCAGGGGCTGTCTTATAAACCTTTGGGAACGCCGGTTTCTCATTTTTCGCCAGGTTCATCCGGTTTAATTGTTCAGAAATTATACAATCAAGGCTGCCCTTTGCGGAGCAGCCTTGATATCGGTTATTTTGCCGGTTGCCGGAGCTTGCTATTCCACGACTCATAGCTATGGACCGCTACGCCGGCAAACGAGGCGTGCCGCCCTCCGAGCTGCTCCAGTTGCTTCATCTCCCGGTTCAGCGAAGCAAGCGGCTGTCCATGAAAGGAAACGCCCGGTCCTTCCGTGCTTTCCCCCAGCTCAACGCCCACCCAGACCTGCTTCTTCTGGCGGTCGGCTTCGGACAATGTCGTTCGCGCCAGCTCGTAGCTCCGCCCGGCCGTATCGCGGTAGGCCATGATCGCCAAATAATCGAACCGGTCGACCATCCAATTACCGAGCGGCAGCTGCACGCTTTTTGAAGGGTGGTCGATTTCATCGAGCCAGAAAGGAACCGCCGCCCCTATCTGCAGGTTGTTGTATTTGGCCGTTTCCGTCCAGGCCCGGATGCCTTCCATCCACTGCTCGACAATCGACTCCCGCTCTTTGGTCCACGTCTTCAGCAAATAGGGCTCGACGTCGAACTGCACGCCTTTGAACCGTTCCTCGGGCGAAACCCCGCGGTTATAAACCGCCACCCAATTCAGGAAGTCGCCCCCCTCCCGGCGCTGCTCCCGCAGCGCCCATTCGGGGTGTCCGTTCAAAGCGTGAACCTCGATCCCATGCGACGCGGCCAAACTTATAAAACGGCGGTAGCTGTCATTGCCCACTCCGCCGCCGATCTGCAGGAAGATGACTTTGACATCCTCCCGTTCGGCAAAATCCACGATCTCTTCGGGCCGCTGCTCAATTTGCGCGGTGTCCCAGATCCAGGTCGCTTTCGGCTGCGGGTCGTTTGCAGGGAGTAACACAAGCGTCAGCACTACCGCCAGCATCAGCAGCATCCCCCCCATGACAATGACGGCCAACCGCTTGCGCTGCGCGATGATTCCGGCCACTCTCATCCGCAGCGCCGCTTTCTTGCGCAAGGTTCCGTTACCCGACAATCAGCGCTGCGGCTTCCACGTTCACCGGATGGACGGAGTGGCCGATTTTGTAGATGTGCGGAAGCGGGTAGTCGCGGAAAGCGTTGCGCGTATCGACGATCGGCACGCCCAGTTCGGCGATGGCGCCGTAATCCAGATTGCTGTGATTCGTCACCAGCACGAAGCAATCGTACGTTTTGAACTTGTCCAGCTCGTAGCTGACGCTATGCACCACGCCGCCCGATTTTTCCCGGAAGCTGGACGCGTAAGGATCGTAATAATCGACTCTGGCGCCGCTGTCCTTAAACAGCTCGTACACCGCAAGCCCCGGCGATTCGCGCAGGTCGGCGATATCCGGCTTGTAGGCCATGCCGAGCACGAGAATTTTCGATTGTTTGACCGACTTGGCGTATTCGTTTAAAATTTTCGACGTTTTGTTGACGACGTAATAAGGCATGTTGTCGTTCGTCGACTGGGCCAGTTCGATAAACTGGCTGTAAAAGCGGAAGCCTTTCGCTTTCCAGGACAGGTACATCGGGTCCAGCGGAATGCAGTGGCCGCCGATGCCCGGGCCCGGGTAAAACGGCATGAAGCCAAACGGCTTCGTTTTGGCCGCGTCGATCACTTCCCAAATGTCGATGCCCATCCGGTCGCACATCATCGCCATTTCGTTGACGAAAGCGATGTTGACGCTGCGGAACGTGTTTTCCAGCAGCTTGGACATTTCCGCAACCTTCGGCGAGGATACCGGCACGACCGTCTGGACATACCGGGAATACAGCGCCGTTCCCAACTCGAGGCAGGCTTTGGTCGTCCCGCCGATGACCTTCGGCGTATTGTAAGTATTAAACTTGGAGTTGGACGGATCCACCCGCTCCGGCGAGAAGCACAGGAAGAAGTCCTCCCCGGCGGCATATCCCAGCTTCTCCAGCTCCCGCTGGATCAGTTCCTCCGTCGTTCCCGGATACGTCGTGCTTTCCAGCGTAATCAGCATGCCTTTTTTCATATAACGTTTGATTTGCTCCACTACCGTCACGATATAAGAGGTATCCGGATCCTGATTTTCACTTAACGGGGTTGGCACGCAAATGCTGACCGCGTCGATCTCCGACAGCACGGCATAGTCCGTCGTCGGCTTAAACCGGCCGCTCGCCATCGCGGCGGCCAGCGTTTCGGACGGGATATCGTGTATGTACGATTCCCCGCGCTCAATCTTGTCGATTTTTCCGGCATCCAGATCGATTCCGACGACCCGAAAGCCCTGCTTCACCATCTCGACAGCCAGCGGCAATCCGACATATCCAAGGCCCACGACACCAAGCACGGCCGTTTTCGACTCAATCGCATTCAACAGTTTATAGTAGTTATTATTCACAGGTTTCAACCTCCATTTTGTCTGTATAGGATTAGGTTACCTTTAAATAATGCAACGGCGGATCCGCGCGTCCAGTTCGACAGGGGAAAACGGCTTCGTAATGTAGTCGTCCACCCCGCTTTGAAAGCACAGGCTGATCGTTTTTTCGACACGCTGTTCGGTAAGCACGACGATTCTCGGCGTTTCGCCTTCTTTGATCCGCTGGATTTGATGGATGTACGGAAGCCCGTCAATGCCGTAAAGATTGAGCTCGGTCAAGACCAGGTCAGGTTTCCAGCTCTCAATCAGCTCCAGCGCGGAAATACCGTTATCGGCCGTCACCGTTTCGTAATTTTGCATCCCCAGCCGGATCTGCAAAAATTCCCGTACGGTGGGGTCTCCTTCCACAATGAGGATGCGGCTTTTGGCCAACGGCGTATCGTGTTTCGTAAAAATATGAATATCGTCGGAATAGTTCTGTTTGGCCGCTTCTTCCAACTGCTGCAGCACCTGCAGCGTGATCTCCTCCTGGCCGGCAAAACCGGCGACCGCCACCTGCGGACGGTAGTTTGCAATTCTTTCCTGAAGACGCAGCTTCAGCCGCAGGCCCTCAAAATGGACCGTGTCCAAGGCTTGTCCCGGAAACAGGACGGCGATGCTGCCCGGCTCTTTCCCGCTCCAAACTTCAAAATCAAGCCCCGACTCGGAATCCAGAATTCCCCGGACCTGCGTTTCCGCATTGGATGGTCCGCCCGCGGAATAAATGAACACCATCCCGTTGACCTCGCAGGCGTTTTTCTCCACGCTTTGCTTCATGCTTGCATACACTTCGGATTGTTCCACTTCGCTTTGCACTGCCGTTATGTTTGGCATCATTCATTCCCGCCTTTCTCGAAACTTAGATTTTGGATAGCAATGACCATGAAATGGAAAAGCTTCACGGTACTTGCCAACAGTTTGTTTTCGCCATATCAGCCCCCTTCCGGCCCCGGCAAGGAGAGCGGAGGTTACGCGGTTTTGGCCTGCTCCGCCGGGGTTTCCCGTTTTCCCGCCGGCGCCTTGTCCTGCCAGCTTTGCCGGGTCATCGTGCCCCAGGAGTTGTTGTTGCGCAAAAACTGGATATGCCCCTGGATCCGCCAAAGTCCTCCGAGCTGGGCGTAACCGAAAAATTTGAAAGCCGAATAAAAGAGCAGCCGGCATAAATCCGACAGCTTGCTGAACCGCTTGAAAGCCAGTTCCTCCAGCAGGAGCGCGCCGATGCTGAGCAGGTACCCGCTGAGGAAATTGATCAGCCAGAACACGGCCAAAATCCGCCAGTGGGTCATATCGAGCATCGTATACCCGATCAGAGCGAGCAGCCCCGTAATTTTGAAATAAGGATTCAGCGCCTCGAAAATAATGTTGTACGGCATCGTCAAAAGCCCCATCACCTTGTATCTCGGGTTGAACGCCATGTCGTAGTTTTCGATCATGTTTTTCAGGTTTCCGCGTCCCCAGCGTTTGCGCTGATTGGACAAAATCCGGTACGTGTCCGGCGCCTGCGTCCAGCAGACCGCCTCCGGACAAAAGGCGATCCGGTACTTCAGCTTGTTCTCCAGCATATAGCGGTGCAGCTTGATAATGATGTTCATGTCCTCCCCGGGGTAACCGCCCCGGTAGCCGCCCACCGCGACGACGTACTCTTTGCGGAACAGGCCGAACGCCCCGGACACGATGATCAGCCCGTTAATCGAGCTCCAGCCGATGCGGCCCCCGAGAAACGCCTTCAAGTATTCCGTGGCCTGGAACATCGGCCACATTTTGCGCGGCAGCGAAACCTGCTTCACCGCCCCGTTTTCGATCACGCAGCCGTTGGCAATGCGGACGTCGCCGCCGATCGCCACCGTCTCCTCCGGATTTTCCATGTACATCCGGGCCATCCGGATCAGCGCGTCCTTCTCCAGCAGCGAATCCGCGTCGATGGATGAAATGAGCGGATAATGCGATAAATTAATGCCGGCGTTCAGCGAATCGGCCTTGCCGCCGTTCGGTTTGTCGATCACGTACAGATGCGGATATTGCGGGTTATGGTACACGGCCGTGATCGGCTGGCAGTCGATCGTCTGACGAATATCCGGATTCGGCAGCGGCTCAAGCCCAAATTCCTCCCGCAGTACCCCGAGCGTATTGTCCTTGGAACCGTCATTGATCACGATGACCTCGTATGTCGGATAATTCAAAGTAAGCAGGCATTTAACGTTTTCGATGACGGTAACTTCTTCGTTATACGCCGGAACGAGCAGCGAAATCGGCGGCACCAGCTCGGAGCCGGACAGCGTATTGTATTTCGAATATGCCGCGCGCCGGAAAATCGTCATAATTTGGCGAAACGAAAAACCCATGATCGAGAAATAGATAAGATTGACCGTTATGACGTAATACGAGGCAAACAGCCCGTAGATCAGCAAAATATCCCTAAGCAGTGGAATCCCCCCTAACCGCCGCCAGTTGACGGACCGGGCGCGTTTCGGAAGCTCCGAAATACCGGTCGTACAGCAGTTTCATTTTGTTGAAATCGACCATTTGGTCAAGTCTTTGTTGTTCACGGTGCTGCCGCATCGTCTTTTCGATTTGCTGCATGGCCGTCTCGCGTTCGTCGCCGGAGCCGTGCTTGGCGATTTGACACAGCACCTCAAAGCCGGTTTCGCCTAAGCTTGCCAGGCTTTCGGCGCTGTTTTGACGCACCTGCCAGTTGGCGTCCTTCAGTGCGCTGCGCAAGAGCGGGATGCTGCCGGCCGCTTGCAGCGAGCCCAGCGATTTGGCGACGGCGGCGCGGACTCCCGCGCTTTTGTCCGCCATCAGCTCGCGGATCGTTTCGTCCTTCAGCTCCGGACTGCCTTTTAAATACAGCTTCACCGCTTCCGTGCGGACGTCTTCCTCGGCCGCCCCGACGAGCCGCCCCAGCGCCGGCGCCGCTTCGGGAACCGCTTGTCCCCACATGGCCACCAAAGCGACTTTGACCAGATCCTTGCTTTGCTCCTCCAGCAGCTCGGGGAGCAGCCGGCTTAGATCGAGCCGTGTCTCCATCACGATATCGGCCGCCAGATGGTGGATCGGCTTGCCGTGGCGGAGCAAATGCCGCAGCATGTCCTTCAGCTGCTCAGGCTGCTCCGCCGACTTCGCGATCGAGCGGGCGATGACGATGCTGAGCGGGCTGTACCGCTGGCTCTTCAGCATCTCAAGCAGCCGCGGCACCGCTTCGGCCGCCCGCATCCCGCCCAGGCGGTAGGCGGCGGCGATCCGGCGGCCGTAGAACAAGCTGTCCAGCAGCTTGATATCGTCGGCGACGAACCCCGCTTCATAACATAGTGCGATCAGCTTAAGCTGCAGATCTCCCCTGAACTGCTCGATCCACTCGATCATCCGCTGCTGGATCACCCGCCGCTCCAGGCGCCCGAGCTTCCCGGGCGGCAGCCGCAGCGAGGCCGCGCCGCTTAAATGCGTCTGAATATAGGTGAAGTAATCTTGATGTTTTCGCAGATACATGTTCGTTTGGCGCGTAATCCGCAAATGCTTGATTTTCAAGTAAAACAATAGCGCAATACCAGCAACGATCAGTCCCAGGCACACGTAAATGAAATAGATAGCCAGGGTAAGATGCTGAGCCATAAATTCGATTTCCTCCTTTGGTTTGCTTCATCTGCCGGCCCATCGCCTAGCGCTCCGGCAAGCTTTTGTAAAATGCCTGCAGCGCATAATATCCGGATTTCAGGTGTTCGGTATATTTCACCGTTTCCCATGCGGGCCACACGTATTTCGGATAGCTCTCCAGTTGAAGCACCCCTTGCCGGCTTCCGGGCCCGGCGGTCCCTTTCCCCGTGCCGGAGCCTATAACCTGCCCGCTTGCACGGTCCACCACCCACGGCACGAAGGTGATCCCGCTCGTCTTCGCCGTGCCGAAGGTCCGGTCCTTTTTCAAAGGCCCGTAATCAACGACCTGCAGCGAGCTGGGATCGGCAAATCCGAGCAGCATCCAGGGGACGCGCAGCTCGATTTCTTTACCGCTGTATTGCCATGAAGTCAGCGAATTGAAATCCTCGCTGCCCCGGTTCGACGTGCCGCGGGTCAGCTTCCCGACCGTCATGTCCTGAAAAGGATGGGCCGTACGGGTGTCCGGCGGCGTCATCGTCAGGCTGACCGCCAGCTTCCAGGGCTGGAATTTCACTTTTTCCTGCGCGGTTCGATCCTCCAGCATCCAGTAGCCGTAGCGGCCGTACAGCCGCTGGTGGAAATCGTAGCTGGGCGCGGTCAGCACCTCGGTTTCATCGTCGTTGCCGATCATGATCAGCCCTTCAAGCCCATCGCTCAGCGTTTGGCCGGGAAGTTCGGCAACCGGCTGATCTCCGCCAGGCTGCGTATCCGTACCGAGCGCGATCTTGCGCTTCTTGGGATCAAACGGTTCGCTCAGCGTGAGCCCTACGTAAACGTAAGCCTCGTCATGCGTCACCCTAAGCCGGTCGATGCCGGGCGCGGGCCGGTCCCAGGACTGTACTTCCCCTTCCGGGAGCAGATCCCAATCGTCCAGCTTGCCGTCGATCGTAATCTCGTCCTCCTTGCCGGGACCCATCGATACGAGGCCGAACATTTTTTCGTTGGTCAGCACGTTCAGCCAAAAAGCGCGGCGGTCCTCCGGAATCTCAAACCGCATCGTGTTCCACGTTTTCTTGAACCATTCATCCTGCCACATGAACAGGATCGCCCCGGCGTATCCGGTATCGTAAATATCCTTCGTCAGCGAGACGTCGATCTCTCCCTGCTCCTGCTCGTTATGCCCTCCCTGGTTGCGGCCGCCGCGGCCGAGATGGGATACGCCGAGCGAGGAAGGCACGCCGTATTCCGTGACCATGACGGGAATGTCCTTGTAATAAGCCTTAAGCTCCTGTAAATAGGCCTTGTATGTGTTGTAATCGCCGTTCCCGTCCGGAATCGTCTCCAGCGTCTTGTCCAGATGGAAAAAGTCCGGATAATAGGGATACACGTGGTAGGCGGCAAAATATCCGGCCTCCCAGTCCAGCGGCTTGATGTGGGTGGCGTCGACGCTGGCCAAGTCCTCTTCGAACAGCGGTTCGCCGGGATGCTTCAGCACATCGGTCGTCACCCAGTTGGTAAACGTCATCGGATGCTCCCATCCGTAAGCGCGCTCCTGCCGGGCCGTGTCGTCGACCAGCTCGGCCAGCCAGCTTTCAAAGGGACTGGCTTCCTTCGTCGCCCCGAAATACTGCCCTTGGTACGGCTGAACATCGGCATGCTTGCGGTTGGTGTTGTCCACCATCTCCGGATCCCATTCGGTGCCGATATGCCAAGCCATCAAATAGGGGCCGGCGTTCGCGGTGTATTTGCCGCCCGACGTGCCGGGCTGAACCGGGGTGTTCAAATCCCCGTAGACGGCTTTGACCGCTTTTTCGATTTCTTTGTGAAAAGCTTCCTTGATCCCCGGAATATACGCGTCCTGCTGCTCGATCAGCTGCTCCTCCGGGGACCAGATCCCCTGAATGAAGTACAGCGGATCGCCCTCTTTGTCGCGGTTGTATTTCACGAGCGCCTTGTAGAACACCGGGTTGTGAACCGTATAAATGCGGATGACGTTGGCGCCCATGTCGTCGATTTGCTTGAACCAGCGCAAATAATCCTCTTCGGTAAGCGGAAATTCTCCGGGAAAATGGCCGGGGACCGTCGCTCCCAAATTCACGCCTTTGACGAACATCTTCCGCCACTGGCCATCGCCTTCGTAGGCCATAAATTGATCCTTGGAGGTACGGAATGTAAGCTCCGCCCCATCCGCAGCCTTAAAGCTGTTAATAGGCGGCGGCAATTGCTGGAGCACCAGATAGATTCCGCCGGCGATCAGGACCGCCCCCAGCGCCAGCCATACCGCCAGCCTTTTTCTCATTAGTCTTGTCATCGGATTTTGGGTTCTCACCTCGCTGTTTTTATGGTGCCGGCCCTCTCATTCGGATTTGATCCGACAATAACTTTTGGATGCGGCCTTTTCTATGCAGGTGACGAACAGTATGGCCTTCCACACCTCCATGTCTCAAAGTACTTCTATCATTAACCAAGTTGACCTATCATGTAACTAGGCTGATGGAAGTATTTTACTTTATAGGCCCGTCTGGGCCCGTATTCCGGGGTGCGGTTGGCCCCCTCCATTTTCCCTGCCGGACGATTCCGTCAATAATAGACGCGCAAAAAATTGCTAAGTTTCGCTGGAATTTTACACCATTTTCCATAATGGTTACAAAATTGATACCAAAGTCATATTTAAAAATCGCGTAATCACGCGGTTTTTTGCGATTTCAGAAAGTTACAAACCACGTCAAAAAAAGCTTCCCTGGTCCCAGGCTAGGCCTAGCGCTTTTTCGTGTTTCCCGGAAGCGAAACTCCGTCATGTACGAAGTCCTTGGTTGGCGACTTATTTCCTAAAGGCGGGGCTTTTTCGGGGGGGATTTTCTGGACAAAACCTCAATAAATAAAACGCTTTCAATTGTTTTTTCGCATATTTTGGGGCAAGTTTTCAGCTTTAAGCGCCATTCAAATTAGTAATATTAAATAAAAATATGAATTTAATGGTAAATAAAGCGGCTTGATTGGATATTTTCAGCACATTAGAGTTTCTGCGCCATGATGACAATAATGGCGGTACAGCCTTTGGCCGCACACGCCATTCATTGCCCCGTTCATCAATGCTGCACGAAAATAAGAGGGTTATTTTTCATTTGCTATTCGGCCAACGATTTCTTTAATATATTTTTTCAACTGGACGCTGATTTCCGAACGCATAACATCGCGGGTCATCCCAAAACGATCCTCGTATCCTCGACACAGAAAACGGTGATAAACGACCACATCCGCATGTTCGTCACTGATGATCTTTATGTTGCGTTTGGTCAATTCACGCCTTAGATCATACATGTCTTTGCTTATTTTGTTTATGACCGCTTGGCCGGCTGCCAGATAAAGCTGTTTTAGAAGGTTAGGGCTGCGCTCAATGTCATCTACGCTCTTTTGCACCATCGTAAGCATGTAAGGCAGCAAGATATAGTCGCGGATCATACTGAGCTCCTCTGTTGTGGGCCGAGACGTCTTTTTGGGATCATTTCGGCTTTCATATTGCTCTTGATGCTCGGTGAGCAGCATCTTTGATTTCCACCGCTCATTACCGTCCAGTTTGCTCATTTGTAATGACCTCCTATCTGTTCCGCTCGTTCTCGTGCTACTCCGGCCGATAATAAAGAGGATGCCCGCATAATAGCGGCGCTGCCGAATCGATCTTTAATTTCATCAGTCGCTCTTTCCAAACCGTAAGCTTTCTCCCGGTCCTCGAATAACGTAAGCTGATAGACGCTATCGTCCACCAACTGAGTGAGCGAAATATGCAGGTGACTTACGGGCATACCATTCCAATATTTATGAAAAATTCCCAGCGCTGCCGCCGCTACTTCATGAGAAAGCGACGTAGGTTGCTGCAGTGTTACCTGCCGGCTAAACCCTGTAGACCGCTCTCCGTCAGTCTCCGCCGCACTCACTGTCACCACCTGGCCCATGTATCCGTGCCTCCGGCTGCGCCGGCAGACCTCTATGACCAGCTCCAAAAGGACAACCTCAATATCTTCAAGCTTTCGATAAAGGCTGCTTCGCAGTGCCTTGCCATGGCTAATCGATTTCAATTGGTTACGAATACTCGGCACGACCGGGCTAGGATCGATGCCCCTCGCCGTCTGCCAATAGTACTCCGCTTGAATATCGCTTTGCTTTCCCATCTCCCGGCGCATGCGCCGTTTGAATTCGGACAATTCCAACCGTGCTATGTCGCCAATCGTATTTAATCCCATTCTCATAAAGTGGCGGGACATCCTCGAAGCCACCATAAACATTTGGTGTACGGGCAGCGGCCACAACGTAGATTCAATATTGTCAAAGCCAAGTCTGAAGATCCCTTCAGGTCTTTTTTTCGCGAAATTATCCGTGGCCATCTTGGCTAATACTTTTGTTGGTCCGATTCCGCAGCGCGTCCAAACTCCCGTCGACAACAGCACGCGGGATTGGATTTGTTTTGCAATTTCTGCCGGAGGACCAAAACAGGCAGTTGAGCCGGTAACATCGAGAAATTGTTCGTCAATGCTGTAAGGTTCAACTTGATCGGTAAACGACTCGAAGATCTCGGTAATCAATAAGGATATGGTGATGTAGGTCTGCATTCTCGGCCGAATGACCTTTAAATCCGGGCATTTTGCCAGCGCCTCACCTACCCTTTCAGCCGTCGTCACCCCACGCGACTTGGCAACCGGGCAGGCTGCGAGAATGATGCCTGACCGGCGCGCAGGATCGCCTACGGCTACCGGTTTATCTTTTAGCTCCGGATGAGCAGCCTTTTCGATAGAAGCGTAGAATGATTGGCCGTCGACCAGAAAAATCGTCCGTTCAGGCATAAGGTTTCACGAGAACATCCCCTCTTTCGTCATGTCAATTCCCCAGATAGCTGTAGAGGCGCTGCCTGATTTCAGCTTTCACCATGCCCCGAAGCATGGAAAATTCGCAAGTGTCCCCCGGCACAAATAACGCGCCTCGATGCCCGGATCCGTCCGCCGCTCCTCGAACACCTTCATGCATTTTCCAACAAGAACGTTTGTTCTTATTATATTCATAATACGAACAAATATTCGTTCCATCAACAGGTTTATGCTGGATAATTTGGCAGACCGGCCGGCGCAAAAAAAAAGCCGCTCCCAAAAGCCTTTCAGGCATTTTGGAAGCAGCTTCGTTTCCCATTTTCGGGCTGCTCTAAGTTTGAGTTCAACAAGTCGGGTAAGACGACTTTTATTGGGCGGTTAAAATAAGCGGTCCATCCGCCGTAACCGCGATCGTGTG
Source organism: Paenibacillus macerans (assembly GCF_900454495.1). NCBI lineage: Bacteria > Bacillati > Bacillota > Bacilli > Caryophanales > Paenibacillaceae > Paenibacillus > Paenibacillus macerans. The sequence goes on along the minus strand of NZ_UGSI01000001.1, from coordinate 349,864 downwards.
TTCAAACTGAGCCGACAGCTTGCCGTCGGCCGTGCGCGCCGTCCACCCGTCGTCATCGATCATAATGCGGAACGTGCCTTCATTGATCATCGGCTCCACCGTAAACACCATGCCTTCCTTGAGACGGATGCCCTTGCCGGCAACGCCGATATGCTCGTAGTTCGGCTCTTCATGCAGGCTCCGGCCGACACCGTGCCCCAGCAGATCGCGCACGACCGAAAACCCGCCTTCTTCCGCGTGCTTCTGGATCGCCGAAGTCACGTCGCCGAGACGGTTGCCGGGAAGCGCTTGAGCAATCCCGAGCTCCATGCATTCCTTCGTAACCTTCATCAGCTTCCCGGCTTCCGGGCTGATCTCGCCTACGGCGTAACACCAGCACGAATCGCCGAACCAGCCGTCGTATTCCACCACAATATCCAGCTTAAGCAGATCCCCGTCCTGCAGCGGGCGGTTCGAAGGAAAGCCGTGCGCCACCACGTCGTTGACCGAGGCACATGTTTCCGCGGGGAAGCCGTTATAACCTTTCGTAAACTGCTTGCCGCCCAATTTGACGATATGTCTAGCGACAAAATCATTGATTTCCTGCGTCGTGATGCCCGGCTGAATCAGCTTCGCCACCTCGCGGTGGCACTCGGCTACGATTTGGTTCGCGGGCTTCATTTCTTCAATTTCTCTCGGCGATTTCAAAATAATCATTTTTTTCACTCCTCAAATGGACGATCTGCACAATATGTTCCGCATCCTGGCGCAGCGTTCCCCGGCGAAGCGGGAGCGAGGCGCAGCCGGCCAGCGCGGCCAGCAGCATTTCCGCCCGCCGCATTAGCTCCTCCGGGATTTTTCGGCCAAAAGGCCACCGGCCAGGGACAACCCGGCCGCTGCCGGGCGGCTCGCCCGGTTCGCCCGCCCCGCCCGGTTCCATCCCAAGCGCGGCGGCAAACGGGAGCAGCACCTCCCGCCGAAAGCAGTCCGCCAGCGGTACCGCCCGGGCCTCGGGGAGAAGGCGAAAGCCGTCCCCGGCGAGCTTGTAGAGCAGGTACAAGCCATGATCATCCGCCCACTCCTCAATCAGACGGACAACCTGGGCGCTTAAACGCCCGCCATCCGGTTCCATAAGCCAGGCCCCGGCCCGCTCCATCGCCACCCACAGCACATCGTGCAGTAGATCCCCTTTGTTGCTGTAGTAATGATATACCGTCCCGTAGCCGAGTCCGGCCTGCGCGGCGACATCGCGAATTTCCAGAGCCATCCCTTTATCCAAAAAAACATCGGCCGCCGCTTTGCGGATTTGCACCAGGCGGCGCAGCCGGATCTCTTCATTTTGTTCTTTCGTCCGCGGGGTCATAACTAAACTCGCAGCCTCCTCTCATTGTTTAGATATCGTTCCCATTTTTGTTTTGACCTACTCTCATGTCAATATAAAACAATGGCAAGCAAATTGCAAGGGAGTCCGACCGGAGCACGGCAGAAAAAGAAGGCCCCGGTACCGGTACAAACCATTCCAGGGCCCTGGCATACGAATTCGCTGTCATTTCTGTCTATTTCACCTACCGATGAACGTTTCCGCGCCTACCGGAACATCCCCCACAGCCGAAGCAGGTGAAGCGTATTGCGCGGATCGATTTTTTGGTCGATGACGAACTGCACGATTTGTTCCTCCTGCGTGCCGCTCAGCCGTTCGCCAAGCACGGAGGCGGCCGTTCGGACGAGCCTGCGCACCTTGGGACGATCCTGCAAATCCGCCCGGGTAAGGCCGTCGACCATCTGCTTGATCCGATCCTTGATCGCCGGATTTTTCATTTTCAATTTTACCCGCTCCACAAGCTGCGGACTGATTCCATATTGATGATAACTGGGCACCGTTTGACTAGCACCTCCTGTCCCGTCAATTCCGGACTTCAACCCTAATATATGACGAATAGGCTGTACATAGTTCAGAAAAAGTAAACGGGGCCCAGCCGGCTGTTCAGCTTTGTTTAAGAAACGCCGTCGCTTCGTGGGTTTGTCCCAATCGGACGATCGTCTCCTCATATTGCGTTGAAGCGTACGCAAAAAACAAAATGTCGATCATCACGAGCTGGGCCAGCCGGGAGCCGGAAGCCCCGCTGCGCAGCGTCGCTTCCGGGGCCTGCGGCGTATACAGCATCAAATCGGCCAGCTCGGAAACTTTATGATTGCCGAAACGGGACAAGCCGATGGTGCGCACTCCGTACTTTTGGGCAACCCGGAACAATTGCAGCACTTCCTTGGTGTTGCCGCTGTACGAAACGCCCATAAACAAGGCGCCCGGCGGAGCGCTGGCCAGCGCCGCGGCAATCAGATGCTCGTCCTGAAGAGCAAACGCCTGCTTGCCGAGCCGCAGCCATTTTTGCGCCGCATCCGCCGCTACGATGGCCGAAGCTCCAACGCCGTACATATGGATGACGGGAGCTTTCCGGAAGCTCTCCACCACCTGTTCGATCAGCTGCGGCTGCAAGTGAAGCATCGTGTCTTGAATCGCTTGGACACTGTTGGAGACCGTTTTTTGAATAATGTTTTGAACCGTTTCGCCCTGCTCAATATCGTAATACCCGGGCTTTTGCGTTTTGGCGTTGTCCACGGACAGCCGTATTTTCAAATCGGGAAATCCGGTGAGGCCGAGCGAACGGCATAGCCGGGTAATTGCCGCCGCGCTGGTCCCCGCTTTATCGGCCAACGCATGGATGCTCAAACCGGAAACTTCCGCCGATTCGGCCAAAATATATTGCGCCGCCTTTCTTTCCGAATCGGGCAACTGCCCCAGCACCGCTTCCATTTGCGTAAGAATGCTTCCTGTCGTCACTTGTCCGCCCCTTTCGTTTTCCCGTCCGCGTTCTTTAACGCAAAAGAAACGCGGCGGCCCGGCAAAGATCCGCCAACGTTTCTTTCTGGTTGCTCCTATTATCTATTATGCTCCAGAAGCATCTGCTTTGTAAAACCGAAGAAATAAGTGAGCAGGAAACCGGCAATGTAAGAAAGGATCAGCCCGGCCAGATAACCGAGGATCGTCATGCCGATTCCCATCGGGCCTTGAATCAGCGGGATGAGCACCAGACCGGAAGGACCGATCGCCACCGAACCGACGAAATTTCCCGTCATCGCAAACAACCCGAGCAAGGCGCCGCCGAAACCGCCGCCGAGGCAGGCGGTTACAAACGGCCGGCCCAAGGGGAGGCTGACCCCGTAAATGAGCGGCTCGCCGATGCCGAGGAAACCGACCGGCAGCGCCCCTTTGATCATATTGCGCAGCCGCGCGTTAGCTTTCAGTTTGATGTAGATGGCGATCGCCGATCCGACCTGTCCCGCTCCCGCCATGGCCAGAATCGGCAGCAGCGCCGTATATCCGACCTGAGAAATGAGCTCGGCGTGAATCGGGATCAGCGCCTGATGCAGGCCGAACATAACAAGCGGCAGGAACAGCGACGCCAGAACAAATCCGGAAAGCGGTCCGCCGTGCGCCAACAGCCAGGTCGTTGCCTGCCCGATGCCCTGCGAGATGATGCCGCTGACCGGCATCAGGAAGAACACCGTGATCAGGCCGACGATAAGCAGTGAAATGGTCGGAGTGACGATGATATCGATCGCCGCGGGCATCCGTTTGCGGATCCATTTTTCCAGCAGCGAAATCAGCCCCGCCGCCAAAATCGCCCCGATAATCCCGCCCTGCCCCGCGTTCAGCTTGATTTCGCCGAAGAAGGGGTACGTATATGAAATATTCGCCACCGCCGGCGCGACGATAATCGCGGCCACCGCGCCGCCTAGCGCAGGCGTGCCGCCGAATTCTTTGGCCGCGTTAACCCCGGCAAAGATCGTCAGATACCCGAAGAACGCCGAGCCGATAACGCCTATAATCGGCTGCAGGGTAACGAGCCAGGCCGCGCCGTTGCCGGAGGTGATCAGGTTGTTCATCAAGCCGGCGATCCCGTTGATAATCCCCGCGCCGACCAGGGCCGGAATCAATGGAATAAAAATATTGCCGATTTTCCGCAAAAAGTTTTTGAACGGCGTGTTGTTTTTCTGCTTGAGCTCCGCCTTTATGTCGGCGCCTTCCCGCAGGGGGGCCGCCTTGCCGCCCGAAGGGGAACCCGCTTCGCCCCCTCCCCCGGCTTGCAGAAGTTTGCCGAACTCCTCCGCAACCTTATTGACCACGCCCGGTCCGAGGATAATTTGATAGGTCTCGTCGTCGACCACGCCGAGCACCCCGTCGATTTGTTTCAATCCGGCCTCGTCGATCCGGCCGTGGTCCACGACCGAAACGCGCAGCCGGGTCATGCAGTTCGTAAATTGCTCCACATTGCCGGAACCGCCGATGGATTCCAAAATACGTTCTGCCATGCCTGCAAATTTACTCATCGGTTAGCCCTCCTTACCTGTTGTTGGTATTATTCTGGTTTAGAAGCTTTTTTCACGGCCTTGCCGATAAACCCCCGGCTCTGCTCCAATTTTTCCAGCGCTTCCGCGTACGTGCATCCCGTCAGGATCATCAGGATGGCCGGCTTGGGCTTCCGTCCGGCTTCGCGCAAGGCGTCCTCGGCGGTTTGCGCATCGCAGGAAGTCGCCTCCATCACGATCCGTTTGGCCCGCTCGGCCAGCTTTTCGTTGGTCGGCTGCACGTCGACCATCAAATTGCCGTAAACCTTGCCCAAACCGATCATCGAAGCCGTCGACAGCATATTGCAAACCAGCTTCTGCGACGTTCCCGCCTTTAGCCGCGTCGACCCGGTCAACACTTCGGGACCGTTCTCAATCTCGATGGCGATATCGGCTTTTTCGCTGAGCGCCGCGTTCTTGTTGCAGCTGATGCCGATCGTCGCGGCGCCGGCCGCTTTCGCGTATTCCAGCCCGCCGAGCACATAAGGCGTCCGGCCGCTGGCGGCCAATCCGACGACCGCGTCATTTGCGGTGAGGTTAAGGTTCTCTAAATCGGCGCGCCCTAGCTCGGCCCGGTCTTCAGCCCCCTCCACCGCTTTGATAAAAGCGTTGCTTCCGCCGGCGATAAGCCCGACTACCTGATCCGGGGAAGTGCCGAACGTGGGCGGGCATTCCACCGCGTCAAGCAGCCCGATCCGCCCGCTCGTTCCGGCGCCCATATAGATCAGTCGGCCCCCGCGCCGCAGCGCATCCGTAATGGCCGCGACCGCCTTCGCGATCTGCGGAATCGCTTCCTTAACCGCCCCGGCCACCTTCGCATCCTCTTCGTTCATCACCGTCAGCAGCTCGATCACGCTCATTTCATCCAGGCGCATCGTGCGTTCGTTTCTTGTCTCGGTTGTCAGATTTTCCAGCATGTGAAACTCCCCTTTGATGTATAAGATTCAACCTGTGTAACCGTTTACGATTCAATTATAATTCATCTAATACAATATTTCAATAATATTATTGTTATGTGAAATAAAATTTCAAGACAAATATCATTTGCGCTAATCCCCTGCCAACCAGCCTGATTCCCTTAATTTCTGCAATAATCCCCATATTGTCTTCTCCGAAAGGAATGTGATATCGTAGGTTATAAAAAATTGAGCTGGATGAAAACGATGTTCTACATGCATGGATTTTATCAAAAGGGGCGAACGGTTCTATCATGATTATCCGCCAAATCTTTAACAACAACGTGATTCGGGCTGAGGACCAGGTCGGTCATGAGTTTGTGGTGATCGGCAACGGTCTGGGCTTTAAGAAAAAGCCGGGGCAAACAGTGGATGAGGAAAAGATCGAAAAAACGTTTATTCTCAAACCGGATAAAGTTCCGCAAAAGTTAATCGATCTGATCGGTGAAACATCGGCGGACTATTTCTCTCTGGCCGACGATATCGTAAGCTGCGCCAAGGCGGAGATGGGAAATATATTCAACGATAATATTTACATCACGCTGATCGACCATATTCATTTTGCGGTATCCCGATATAAAAACGCCATGAATCTGAAAAACGCACTGTTTTGGCAGATCAAAAAGTTTTACCCTAAGGAATTTTCGATCGGCTTGAATGCGCTTCAGTTGATCAAAAAGCATTTTGATATCGAGATGGACGAGGACGAGGCCAGCTTTATCGCCATGCATTTCGTGAATGCCAGACAAGACGGTCAGGGCATGCAGCGGACGGCCGAGATTACGAAGGTGATGAGCGAAATCGTCGACATCGTCGCCCGGTTCTATAATTTGGAGCTGGATGAAAAATCGTTTAATTACTCCCGTTTTATTACCCATATTCAATACTTTGCGCAAAGAATGCTGAGCGGCGAGCAGGAGCGTTCCGCGGCGGGAGACAATTTTCTCTACGAGCAAATTAAGATAAAGTATCCCAAGGCATTCGAATGCATGAATTTAATCAACCGCTATCTGGAACAAAATTATGAAAACGCGATGTCGATTGATGAAAAAGTGTATTTGACGATTCATATTCAGCGGGTAACCTCCCGCAGCGAGGTTTAAAAAAATCATAAACGGGTTGCAAACGGTTACGGATTGGTTTATAGTAATCTTACAACTTAAATTTAAGGATTGTTACTGGTAAAACAGGCGATACCTAAACGAATGGCATATGATCACTCCGGTGATCCCGCGGGCCTTTCGTTTAGGTATTTTTTTATGCCCAAAACATGTGCAGGCAAAGGAGAATGACATATGGACAACAAGAAGTTGGCCGACGACATTGTTCGTCTGGTCGGCGGCGAGGAAAACATTAACGATCTCGTCCATTGCGCGACAAGACTTCGCTTTAGTTTAAAGGATTCCAAAAAAGCCGAAAGGGAAACTTTGGAAAAGCATGAAGGTGTGATCACCGTCGTGGAAAGCGGCGGTCAGTTCCAGGTCGTTGTCGGCAGCCATGTCGCTAATGTGTACGCCGAAATCGCCAAAAGCACCAGCTTTCTAAATAAAGCCGCGGAGAATTCGGCAAGCGGCCAGAAGGTATCGGCTGTGTCCAAAGTTTTTGAAGTGATCTCGGGCAGCTTCTCGCCGCTTATTCCGGCAATGGCCGGCTCCGGGATGCTGAAGGCGCTTCTTACGGTGTTAACCATGGCCGGCTGGATGTCCGACACCAGCGATACTTACATGATCCTGTCCGCCGCCGGGAATGCCGTGTTCTACTTTTTGCCTATATTCCTCGGCGTTACGCTCGGAATCAAGCTCAAAACCAATCCGTACGTTGCCGGAACCATCGGAGCAGCGCTGATGGAGCCCAGCTTTACGGGCTTGATGGACAAAGGAACCGACGGTTCTTTCCTGGGAATTCCGGTTGTCCTGATGAATTATTCGTCCAGCGTGTTCCCGATTTTTATCGCCATCAGCATATATGCCGTTTTGGACCGGTTCCTGAAAAAGATCATTCTTAAGGACCTGCAGGTTTTCCTGGTGCCAATGCTGTCGCTCATGATCATGGTGCCGTTGTCGGCCATCGCTTTTGGCCCCTTGGGGACAAGCGTCGGGGATTGGATCGCCGCGGGAGTCACTTGGCTGATTAACGTTAGCGGCATACTCTCGGGCATGGTGCTTGGCGGAGGTATGACCTTTATGGTCGTGCTCGGCTTGCATTGGGGCTTTACGCCGATCACGCTGCAAAACATCAACAACGGCGGCGATCCGATCGAGGCCATGGCCGCCGCGGCCGTGTTCGCCCAGATCGGGGTTGCGCTCGGCATTTTCCTTAAGGCCAAAAAGGATAAAGCGCTAAGATCCATATCCGGCTCTTCCGCCGTCACGGGCCTGCTGGCCGGGGTAACCGAGCCGATCGTATACGGGCTTATCCTCCGCTACAAGAGAGTCATTCCCATCGTCATTATTGCCGGCGCGATCGGCGGAGCGGTTAACGGCCACTTTGGCGTTAAATATACGGCTTATGTATTCCATAACATCTTTTCCATTCCGGTCGAGAAGCCATCAGGCATCTTTGTCATATCGATGATCCTGTCCATGGGCATCGGCTTGCTGCTGACCTTGATCTTTGGGTATGAGAGCAAAGGCAAGGCGAAGACGGCGGAAGCTGAGTCCGTAGTGCAAGCGGAATCCGGACCGCAAACGGTTCAGCCGGAAAAGCATGCCGAATCCGCTGCCATAAGCATTAAGAAAGAGCAGGTTCACAGCCCGCTGACCGGCAAAGTCGTTCCGCTTAGCGCGGTTGACGATGAGGCTTTCTCTTCCGGAGCGATGGGCAAAGGCTTGGCTGTCCTGCCCAGCGAGGGGATCGTAGTCGCGCCGATGGATGGAGTGGTTACCTCCCTGTTCCCGACCGGTCATGCGCTCGGGTTGACCTCGGCCGCAGGGACGGACATCCTGATCCACATCGGCATAAATACGGTGTCTCTCAAAGGGAAGTACTTTAAACCCGCGGTTAAAGAGGGGGACGCGGTGAAGCAAGGGGACGTTCTGATTGAATTTGATCTGGAGCAGATTCAGGCGGCCGGATACCAGACCGTAACGCCGGTGATCGTCACCCTGACGGAACGAGAGGTTGAAATTTTCGAGACCGACCAGGAGAAGATTGAGAAAAACGATGTGTTGTTGACCCTGATTTAAATTTCAAATGGGAGTTCAAAAATTTAAATGCGAGTTCAAAAAGCCAGGTTATCAGCACCGAAGCGTATGCTTCCGAAGTGCGTTTTTTCAAAACGCTGTAGGTCGGATGAAGTTAGGGACGTCAGGAGCGGAGCGTACGTTTGGGGTGCGTGAGCAGCGGAAATGTTTCCGTAGGAAACATGCTTCGCCAAGCAGTTGCTAAGGCCAGGCTGAATTCAAGATTCGACGCCCGATCCGCTTCCTGACCTGCTTCGTGATAAGAAAAACGCTATCGACGAACAATCAAAGAAGACATACCGCCCTAAACTGAAGTTTTTCTTGCGATTTAAGGAAGACATGCTTCGGTGACTATTCATTCTTAAATCTTCAAAAGACGACTTTTTGAACTATCTCTATAAATTTATTAAACTGGAGGAATCAAATCATGCTGCACCAACATCTGAAACCATTTCCCGAAAACTTCCTGTGGGGAGGCTCCACCTCGGCTTATCAATTCGAGGGGGCGTGGAACGAAGACGGAAAAGGCCCGTCCGTCGTGGACCTGGCGAATCATGTCGTAGGAGTTACGGATTTTAAAGTAGCGAGCGATCATTATCATAGATACAAAGAAGACGCAGCTTTAATGGCCGAAATGGGCTTTAAAGCGTACCGGTTCTCCATCGCTTGGACGCGGATTTACCCGGAAGGCTCGGGAAAGCTGAATATGAAGGGGATCGAATTCTACAGTTCCCTGATCGATGAACTGATCAAGTATGGGATCGAGCCGATTGTGACCATGTATCATTTCGATTTGCCTTATGCGCTGGAAGCTAAGGGCGGCTGGTCCAACCGCGAAACGATCGCCGCGTTCGAACAATACGCCAAAACTTTGTTCGAGCATTTCGGAAACCGGGTAAAATATTGGCTGACCATCAATGAACAAAACATGCTGATCCTTCATCCCGGTTCGATCGGAACGCTGAATGAACAACTGGAAAATCCGCAGAAGGAGCTGTACCAGCAAAATCATCATATGCTGGTGGCCCAAGCCAAAGCGATGGCATTGTGCCATCACATGCTGCCTGACGCCAAGATTGGTCCAGCGCCCAATATCGGGGCCATTTACCCGGCCAGCTCAAGTCCGGAAGATGTACTGGCGGCCGACAATTATGCGGCAATCCGCAATTGGCTTTATCTGGACATGGCGGTGTTCGGAACCTATAATCATATCGCCTGGAGTTACTTGCTCGAAAAAGGATATGAACCGGTGATTGCAGACGGCGATATGGAGATTTTAAAACAGGGCCGCCCGGATTTTATCGCCTTTAATTACTATACCTCGCAAACGGTCGGCGAAAGCAAAAATGACGGAAACGACTTTTCGCATACGGGCGACCAGCATGAAATCGTCGGCGAGCCGGGAGCTTACAGAGGTTCGGTCAATCCTCATTTGCAGAAGACGGAATTCGGCTGGGAGATCGATCCCGTAGGTTTTAGAACCACGCTCCGGCAAATCTATTCCCGTTACCGTCTGCCGTTGATTGTCACGGAAAATGGCTTGGGCGCCTTCGACAAACTGGAGGACAACGATGTGGTTCAAGACCCCTATCGCATCGATTTTTTCAGAAAGCATATCGAGCAAATTCAATTGGCCATTACCGACGGCGTAGACGTTTTCGGTTTCTGTCCTTGGTCGGCGATCGATCTCGTAAGCACTCATCAGGGATCGAGCAAACGTTACGGATTTATTTATGTGGATCGCGACGAGTTCGATCTCAAAGAACTGCGCAGAATCCGAAAGCAAAGCTTTTACTGGTATCAGCAACTGATTCAAAGTAATGGGGAAATTCGTTGAATTTTAAAAAACCGCCTGGTGATTTGCCGGGCGGTTTTTTAGGGAGAACTCCAACGGGGCTCATGGGAACGAACGCCACGCCTACCTTCCCAGAAATAGCGGTAAATAGTGGCGTTATTTCCGGAATTTAGCCCCTCGCTCGCATAATAGAGGAACTTTTTGGTCTTATTTTCTCGCCATGCCTGAAAAAAGCACCATTTTGCCTGCATTCTCCAAAAATAGCAGTGAAAATTTCCTTTATTTAGGATAAACCTCTTTCTTCCCATAAATAGAGCCCTTTTTTGCCGTTATTTCCACAGACCTCCACAATAGGGAGCCTGCTCCCTTCCGCATTCTGAAAAAAGATACGGCGGCGGCTAATCGATCAGCTCGCCCTGGAAAACCTGCTCCCGCCGCAAATAATCCCGTAGCGCCCCGTATTCCGGCGACGTCCAGAAGGACGCGTCGGCCACCAGCCGGGCGGCGTCGTCCCGCGCCGCCTCCAGCACCGCATAATCGCTGACCATGTCCGCGATGCGGAAATCCGGCACCCCGCTTTGCTTGGTGCCGAAAAAATCCCCGGGACCGCGCAGCTCCAGGTCCCGCCGGGCCACTTCGAAGCCGTCGTCCGTATCGGTCATGACCTTCATCCGTTCCTGACCGACCTCCGACTTCGGATCGGCGATGAGCACGCAATACGACGCGTGCTCGCCCCGGCCCACCCGCCCGCGCAGCTGGTGCAGCTGCGACAGGCCAAACCGGTCGGCGTCCATCACGATCATCAGCGTCGCATTGGGCACATCGACACCGACCTCGACCACGGTCGTCGACACCAATAGCTGGACCTCGTTGTCGTAAAACGCCCGCATTACCTCGTCCTTTTCGGCCGCCGTCATCCGCCCGTGCAGCAGGCCGACCCGGAAGTCCGGGAATGCCTGCTGCATCGCCACGTACAAATCGATGGCATTCTGCACGTCGAGCTTGTCCGATTCTTCGATGAGCGGGCAGATGACGTAAGCCTGCCGGCCTTGCAATACTTCCCGGGAAATAAAACCGAGCACGCGGTCCATCATCTCGTGTTTGACCCAATACGTGGAGATCGGCTTGCGCCCTTTCGGCCGCTCCGACAAGGTCGAAACGTCCATGTCGCCGAAGGCGGTGATCGCCAGCGTGCGCGGGATCGGCGTCGCCGTCATCGTCAGCACATCGGGATTAAAGCCTTTGCGCCGCAAAATGCTGCGCTGGTTGACGCCAAAACGGTGCTGCTCGTCGGTGACGACGAGGCTGAGCGAGCGGAAAAACACGTCCTCCTGAATCAGCGCGTGCGTGCCGACGACGATTTCGACCAGCCCCATCTGCAGCGAAGCCAGCAGATCCTTGCGCTTGCGGCCCGTCAAGCTGCCGGTCAGAAGCCCGACCGTAATGCCGAACGGTTCAAACAGCTTCGTCAAGGAACGCATATGCTGCTCCGCCAAAATTTCGGTCGGAACCATAAAGGCTCCCTGGTGGCCCGATTTCACCGCCGCGAATAAAGCGATCGCCGCGATGACCGTTTTGCCCGAGCCGACGTCCCCCTGAAGCAGCCGGTTCATGCAGTACGGGGAACGCATGTCGCGCAAAATTTCCAGCTCCACCTTCTTCTGCGCGTCGGTCAGCTCAAACGGCAAGCTGCGCACGAACTCCCGCACCGTGGCGTTGTCCACGGTATGCGCCACGCCGTCCATCCGCTCGTGGTTCATCGCCCGGTACGCCTGCAGCTTCAGCTGAAACAAAAACAGCTCCTCGTACACCATGCGGCGGCGGGCCTGCTGTCCCTCTTCGTTGTCCTGCGGCTGGTGAATGCGCTGAATCGCAAACTTGCGGGACATGTGGCCGTACTTGCGCAGCAGCTCCTGCGGCAAAATTTCCGGAATCATCTCCCCGTACTGCAGCAGCGCCTGCCCGATCGTCTTGCGAATCCATGCCTGCGTAATTTTTCCGCCGACCGAATACACCGGCTGCAGGCTGCCGCTGCGCAGCGTCCCGCGATCCGGAAACTCCGATTCCGATACGGTCAATTGGCTGCGGCGCATATCCCATTTTCCCGTCAAAATGATCTCCCGGCCGCTCGTCAGCTGATCCCGCAAAAAATGACGGTTGAACCAGGTCGCCGTAAACATCCAGTCCTCAGCGACCATTTTGCAGGTTAACCGCGATTTGCGGCCATACCGCTGCAGAACGGGGACGCCCATGATCTTCGCCTGCACCGTCACTCTGTCCCCGTCCTTCACTTCCGTCAGGGAGCGGAGGCGGTAATCCTCGTACCGGAACGGATAATATTCGATCAAATCATTCACCGTAAAGATGCCAAAGGCGTGAAGCTCCTCCTGTTTAAGAGCGCTCACGCCGCTGACTTGCCTCACGGGAATTTCATGCAAATCCATATTGAAATCCCTCGCTTTACACACCCATTGAACCTTAAAGCGGAAACTACTCGCCGGCCCCGGAAGCCGGCCACATAAACACGGCCAAAATGCCGGGCCCCACATGCGTCCCCACCACGGCGCCGATGCTCGTGCGAACAACCTCGTGCAGCGTAAAATGCTGCGATAGCAGGCTCAGCATCTCCGCCGCGCCTTCCGGGTTCACGCCGTCGCACACCGCCACGTTCAAATCCTTGCTCTCGCCGAAGTCGTTCACGAACAACTCAATAACGCGGGACAGCGCCTTTTTCCGGCCCCGGGCCTTATCGACGGCATAAATCACGCCTTCCCGGTCCACCGACAAAATCGGCTTGATATTGAGCAAATTTCCCAAAATCGCCGCCGCTTTGCCGATCCGGCCGCCTTTTTGCAAATACTCCAGCGTATCGACGAGAAAATAAAGGCGGCGTTCCCGTCCGAGCCGCTCCACCTCTTCGCGAATCCGTTCCACCGTCGCCCCTTGTCCCGCGAGCCTGGCCGCATGGACGACCTGCAGCCCAAACCCGTAGGATGCGCAGAGGGAGTCGATAACGGTAATGCCGGACTCTTGACCCAGCTCCTCCTCAATCATTTCCTTGGCGAGCCGCGCCGATTGGTATGTACCGCTCATGCCGGAGGAGATATGGATCGAGATGATCGGCGCGCCGGGATGGGCATCCAACAGGCCTCGGTACACTTCCGCATATTGGGAAGGCGAAGTTTGCGAAGTCGTCGGCAGCTCGCGCGACTTCGTCAGTTTAGCGTAAAACTCCTCCGCAGTAATATCGACGCCTTCAACAAAAGATTGATCGCCGAAGGCCAGCCGCATCGGCACGATATGAATGCCTAGCTCCGAAGCGATGGACTGCGGAATATCCGCCGTGCTGTCGGCCACAATAACCGCCTGCCGCATAAGGTTCTCCCCCTTTCCTCTATCGTCCGCTTTCTTTCCTGCGCCCGTCAGGATTCCACCGAAAACAGATAGTAGTAGATCGGTTGCCCGCCGGAGTGAACCTCCACTTCGACATCCGGATACTTGTCTTGCAGCCAGGCCACGAGCCGGTCCGTCATTTCTTCCTCGGCTTCCTCGCCCGCCAGGACGGTGACGATTTCATCGCCGCCGGCCAGCATTTTGTCCAGCAGCCCCTGGCAGGTTTCCAACAGCCCCTCTTCCGTAGCTACGATTTTCGCGTCCGCAATCCCGATGTAATGCCCGGCCGTAATTTTCAGATCGTCAAACATCGTATCGCGAACGGCATAAGTCACCTGCCCCGTTTTTACATGCTGCACCGCGCTCAGCATATTCGATTCGTTGACCTCTACGTTCTCTTCCTCCTGGAAAGCGAACGCCGCCGCAATACCCTGCGGAATGCTCTTGCTCGGAACAACGATGACGTTGCGTTCCCCTTCAAGCAGGTCGCGGGCCTGCTGCGCCGCCAAAATAATGTTCGAATTGTTCGGAAGCACGAACACGTGCTGGGCCGAAATGGACTCGATCGCTTTCACGAAGTCCTCCGTGCTCGGATTCATCGTCTGTCCGCCGGACAAAACGACGTCAACGCCCAAGCTGGTGAAAATATCGGCAATGCCTTGCCCCGAAGCGACGGCGATAAATCCGTAAGGCGCCAGCTCATCGGCCGGCAATTCGGCCGGGTCCGCCGGCCGCAGCGTTTCCGCCGGAATGTCGGCGAACAGCTCCGGCATCGGAGCGGCGTCCATGCCCGCGGTGAGCAATTCGCGATGCTGCTCCCGCATGTTCAAAATATGGATCTGCGTTATTTCGCCGTACTGCAGCGCCAAATTAAGCACATCGCCCGGCGTTTTGGAATGGACATGCACCTTAATAATCTCGTCGTCGGCGATCACAATAATGGAATCCCCATTCAGCGACAGCGCTTTCCGGAACTTCTCCTCGTCAAAAACGGCCCCCTGCACGCCGCCAAGCTTGCGGTTGATAAAAAATTCCATATCGTATAAAAACTCGATATCCTCGGTTTCCAGCTTGGCTTGGGCCGGCGCGGGCGCATGCACCGCAGCCGCCGGAGCAGGCTGGAGGATTTCCGGAGCCGCGGGCTTAAGCGGAGCTTGTCCCGGCCAGGCTTCAGCCGCGCCTTCACCGGACAGCCATTCCATAAATCCTTCATAAATATACACAAGTCCTTGACCGCCCGAATCGACGACGCCAACCTGTTTCAGCACGGGCAGCAATTCCGGCGTACCGGCAAGAGCTTCCTTGGCTTTGGCCAGCACCTCGCCCATCAGCTCCGTGATATCATGAGTTCTTCTCGCGTAAAAAACCGCGTGTTTGGCCGCTTCCTTCGCCACCGTCAAAATCGTTCCCTCCACCGGCTTCACTACCGCTTTATAAGCGGTATCCACGCCGCTTTGCAGGGCGGAGGCGAATTGAATCGGATTCAGTTCCTCCAACGAAGCGACATGGCGGCTGAAACCGCGGAACAACTGGGACAAGATAACGCCGGAGTTCCCGCGGGCGCCCATGAGCAAACCTTTGGACAAGGTTCCCGCTCTGCTGCCGACACCTCCGCTTCCGTTATTCTGCAATTCGGTTACGCCAGCCGTCATCGTCAAATTCATATTCGTACCGGTGTCCCCGTCGGGAACCGGGAATACGTTCAGGGAATTGACGTGCTCCGCATGCTCCGACAGCCGCTTTGCACCGGCCAACACCATGGCGGTAAAATCAGTTCCATTTAAAGAACGCTTACTCAATGAGAATTCCCCTTCCTAGCTTGATCCACGTACGCTTGGACTGCGGGCAATCGCATAAAACGGCCTCGATCCGGCCGGCCCCGGGTCCAACTATCTCGCAAAAAGCAATAATATAAAAGATGATGAAATTATTATGGACTAAACCATATTGTACTATAAGAACACGTAGAAATAAACTTTAACGATCTGTTGACGCAGCTTTTTTTGCTGTGATATTATATATAAGTATTGTTTTATGCGGTCCATGAGAAATCAAACCGTTATTTTCAAGACAGGTGTACCTGGAACAGGAGGTGTAATGAATGGCTCGCAAATGTTATGTGACTGGCAAGAAGCCAGGCAGCGGTAACCATGTATCTCACGCAAACAATCGCAATCGGCGCTCTTGGGGCGTAAACGTGCAAAAGGTCCGGATCTTGGTAGACGGTAAACCGAAACGCGTATACGTCAGCACTCGGGCTTTGAAATCCGGTAAAGTGACCCGCGTGTAATCTCGGGACGGGACATATAGACAAAAAGCACCTTTTTATGGAGGTGCTTTTTTCATGCGTTTTTTTGCCTGGAAGTCTCGGGTAACAACCGGTACCGGTCAAAGCCACGTCAGCCAAAGGGCCCTTTCGTGAATGGCAGGCGGGAACCGCTAGGGGCGGGCCCTTCGCTCCTCAGGCGGCCTGCAGCCGCCTAGTTTTTGTGAAACGTATTTAGAACGGCTTTGACGAATCCTCCCAAAAACTTAGGCAGCTTGAATGTGTAAAATTTCATCGTTCACCCTCCCCAATCGTGCTCATGCTCACCCATATTCTATGTTCAATTTCATTTACCCGTGTATTCCCGCCACAAAAAAAAGGTTACATGAGAACCCTGCTCATGTAACCCATTGTATGCGCATCTTTTGGCGCCTATTCCAAACCGGCCAGGCTCTCCCGGATTTCTCCGATCGCCCTGCGGCGGTCGGCTTGGCCAAACACCGCGTTGCCGGCAACGAGCACATCCGCCCCCGCTTCCACGACGAGCGGCGCCGTCGCTGCGGAAATGCCGCCATCCACCTCGAGCCGCAAATCCGTTAGGCCAAGCTCGTCTTTCCATGCTTTCAGCTGGCGGATTTTGCTCAGCGTTCCCGGAATGAACGCCTGCCCGCCAAATCCCGGGTTTACGGTCATCACCAGCACGAGATCAACGTCCTCCAGCACCTCGTGGACCGCCGAAGCCGGCGTCGCCGGATTGATCGCGACCCCCGCCTTGACGCCTTGCTCTTTGATCAGGTGCAGCACGCGGTGCAGATGAACGCAGGCCTCGGCGTGAACGGTAATGAGATGAGCGCCCGATTTGGCGAACGCGGGAACGTATTCCTCCGGCTTCTCGATCATTAAATGGACGTCCAGCGGCAGCTTCGTCAGCGGCGCGATCGCTCCCATGACAAGCGGACCAAACGTGAGATTCGGCACGAAATGCCCGTCCATCACGTCGACATGCAGCCAGTCGGCTCCCCCCCGCTCCACATCGGCGACCTCTTCGCCCAGCTTGGCGAAATCCGCCGACAAAATCGACGGCGCAATGTAAATTGGATTCATGCGGCTAATACCTCCGTTTTTTCTCTTTCATTTCTTCCTGGAACTGCACGTAATGCTCGTAGCGGCTCGCAGCGATGACTCCCCGGTCCGCCGCTTCCCTAACCTTGCAGCCCGGCTCGTGCAAATGGCTGCAGCCCCGGAATTTGCAGGCTTCGGCGTATTCCGCAAACTCGCGGAAGCAGCCGGACAGCTCTTCGACGCCAAGCTCAAGGAAGTCAAGCTGGCTGAAACCCGGCGTATCGGCCACGTACCCGCCGTTTTCCAGCTCGATCAGCTCCACATGGCGGGTCGTATGGCGGCCGCGGCCCAGCTTCAGGCTGATTTCGCTCGTTTCCAGCGAAAGCCCCAGCATCGCGTTCAGCAGCGACGATTTGCCGACGCCCGACTGCCCGGAGAACACGCTGATCTCGCCGGCGAGCCGCGCTTTGACTTCCCCCGTCCCGGCGCCGGTGGCGGAGCTCGTGACGATCACCTCATAACCGATCGAGCGGTAAAGCTTTTGCACCCGGAGGAGGCTCTCCGCTGCTTCATCTTCCTCTTCGTCCAGCAAATCGCCTTTGGTCAGGCAAATCAGCGTCTTAAGTCCGGCATGCTCGATATGCACCAGGAACTTGTCCAAAAGCTGCAGATTGAGGTCGGGTTCCCGCAGAGAGAACAGCAGCACCGCCAGCTTGGCGTTGGCGATCGGCGGACGGATCAGCTCGGTCTCACGCGGCAAAATTTCGTCCACCGTGCCTTCTCCGTTTTCCGTCGGGGTATAAATAACACGGTCCCCGACGAGCGGAGTAACTCCCTTTTTTTTAAAGATGCCCCGGCCCCGGCACTGCACGTTACCTTCCGCAGCCGCTAGGGCGGGCTTTACGTAGTAATATCCGCTTAATGCCTTCACGATTAAGCCTTCCGGCATAAAATGCAGGCCTCGCTTTCATCTCGGTTTGCCTTAATGTCCATGCTTGTTCCCCTTACCGTTGCCTTTGCCTTTACCTTTTACCTTGTCGCTCACGGCCGAGACCAGGTTGCCCGATTGAACCATGCCGGTATCCGGGATCTCTCCCGAATCCTGGTCCATCGTATTCTCATCGCCCCATGTCTCCTCCGAGCTGCTGGCCGGAAACTCCGGAACGGGCACCGTCCCCTGCTTGGCGTCGATATAGTTTATCTGGTAGGTATCCAGCAGCACCCCGTCCCGAGTCACGGAAACGTAGCCGTTCTTGTTGGGCGCAAGCACGAGGTCGACGGCGAGATATTGCGCTTTGCCGATCGTTTTGGTACCCCACTGCTGACTGTCGCCGCGCGCGTCCCCGTAGCTGATGCTGATCTTGCTTTTCTGTCCTTCCACCGCAGGCACGACCGGAACCTGATACGTATACGTGATCGCCTCCGGCGGATAACCGGTGCTGACGAACAAAGTAACTTGCGAGCCCGGCGGGACTTCATCATTCGGCGCGTACGGCCACTGCTTGGTAACCTTGCCCGCTTCGACTTCGTAGCTCGGTTCCTCTTTGATGCCGTCCTCGGCCAGCTTTAGCCCCCACTTCTTAATTTCGGCTTCCGCTTCGGCCTGGGTTTTGTTCACCAAGTTCGGCATTTTGACATTTTCCGGCCCCGTGCTGACCGTCAGCACGATTTCCTCCGTTTCGGGATCAAACTCCGTTCCGGGGTCGGGGCTTTGGCCGATGATCTGGCCCGCTTCCTTGTCGTCGCTGGGCTCCTCCTTTTTCGAAATGCGGTCTTCGTCGATCCCCAAGGCAACCAGCTGCTTCACGGCTTCATCGTAAGTCATCCGATCCGTCGTCAGCGTCGGCATCTTGGGCAGCGGCTTGGCAATACTGACCTTGAGGTCGACCGTGGAGCCTTCCTTCACCTTCATCCCTTCCGGTTTGCTCTGTTCCCAAACGACCCCTTCGGCAAAGCCATCTTTATACTTGCGGTCGATGTCGCCGACTTCGATCCCGTTGTCTTTAAGCTTGGCGATCGCATCCTGTTCCTGCAGGTTCACGACACTTGGTACGCTGACCTCCGGTACGGTGACCAGACTGCTGAGATACCATGCGACGCCCGCCATCGCCAGCAGAATGACCAAGGTCAACCCGACCCATAACGCCGGCTTGCCCCAAGCTTTTTTCTTCGGAACCTGGCGTTCTTCGAGTGCAGCCGCATTGTCCCGCTCCCGCGGATTGTCCCGGGTCAGCTTGGCCGAACCTCCCGGCTTTGCCCCGGCTTGAGGGCGGATGGCCGGGATGATTCGCGTGCTATCTTCATCATCATGTTCAATAAAGGCCAGTTTCGATTCCATCCGCCGTTCCGGCAGCAGGCAGGTTTCCAGGTCGCGCAGCATTTCTTTCGCCGACTGGTAACGTTCCCCGGGATTTTTGCGCATCGACTTTAAAATAATATTTTCCACGCTTTGCGGAATCATCGGGTTGACCGTCCGCGGCTCGTCGAAATGCTCCTGCAGGTGTTTCAGCGCCACGCTGATCGGGCTTTCGCCCAAAAAAGGAAGCCGCCCCGTCAGCATCTGATAGAGCACGATCCCCAGGGAATACAGGTCCGATTTCTCCCCGGTCGCCACCCCTTTGGCATGCTCCGGCGAAAAATAATGCACCGAACCGACCACCGACCCCGTCTGCGTAATCGTTGTCGACGTGACGGCGCGGGCGATGCCGAAGTCGGTAACCTTCACCCATCCGTTGCGCCCGATTAATATGTTATGAGGTTTAATATCGCGGTGAATGATTTGATTCTGATGGGCGTGATCCAGCGCGTCGGCGATTTGCGACGCGATGCGGACGGCTTCCTCGACTTGCAGCGGGGCCCGCTCCTTGATGATTTCATTCAAATTTTGGCCTTCCACGAACTCCATCACGATATAATGAACGTCGTCTTCTTGTCCGACATCATACACGCTGACGATGTTCGGATGCGATAAGGATGCGGCCGACTGCGCTTCCCGGCGGAAACGCCGGATAAATTCCTCGTCATTCACAAATTGTTGACGCAGCACTTTTATGGCCACGTAGCGATTCAGCAAAATGTCCTGCGCTTTATAGACGAGCGCCATCCCGCCTCCGCCGACTCGTTCGACAACCTGGTAACGACCGCCCAATTCGTGTCCGATCATGAATTCCACTCCTTTGTGCCTGACCCGGCATCCTCATGTTGTTCCAGCAAGGCGATGCTGATGTTGTCGTCGCCTCCGGCATGCAAAGCCATCTGAAGCAGACGATCGGCGCGATCGTACAGCGCAAGATCATCCAACCCCAGCGTCAGGGTCATTTGTTCCGGCGTAACGTAATTGCTGAGCCCGTCGCTGCAGAGCAGCAGGATTTCCCCAGGCTCCAAAGTTACTCGGTTCATGTCGACATCGACCTGTTCGTCGGTGCCCAGCGCCCGGGTCACCACATTGCGGTGAGGATGGACATTCGCCTCCTCGGCGCTGATCTGGTTGCTTTTCAGCAACTCATTGACCAAGGAATGGTCGTCGGTCAGCTGGACGATCTCCCCGCGCCGGTACTTGTACGCCCGGCTGTCGCCGATATGGCCGACCATGCCATCGCGCCCGGCCAGCAGCACGGCCACGACCGTGGTGCCCATGTTGCGGTACTCCTCATGCTCCGACGCTTTGCGGAACACGACTTCGTTGGCGTGGAGGATCGCTTTTCTAAGCTCCTCGCCGAAATCCCGGACCGACAAGCCTCCCGGCAGCCCGGCCAAATCCCGGGTGATCGTCTCCACGGCCAGGCTGCTGGCGACATCGCCGGCCTGATGGCCGCCCATTCCGTCGGCCACGACGCCAAGCGTGTAGCCTTGCTCGAGCCGGTCCACCCAGGTGCAGTCCTCGTTAACCGAACGGACTCGTCCCACATCACTCAAATAAACCGTCTTAATCACTTTCGTTCACCTCGCACCAGACTCCATATGCTTTGCCCGCAGTTGGCCGCAGGCCGCCGCAATATCATGGCCTTGCTCCCGGCGAATCGTCACATTGACGCCCTTGTCCGCCAAGACCCGTTGAAAATTAAAGATATCGTTTCTGGACGTTCTCACGTATTTGCGTTCCGGCACGTAGTTGACCGGA
This sequence comes from Paenibacillus macerans, assembly GCF_900454495.1. Taxonomy (NCBI): domain Bacteria; kingdom Bacillati; phylum Bacillota; class Bacilli; order Caryophanales; family Paenibacillaceae; genus Paenibacillus; species Paenibacillus macerans. The sequence continues at coordinate 328,704 of NZ_UGSI01000001.1, read as the reverse complement.
ATCAGGTTGACATGGCAGAGCATGTCTTTGATCACGCCGGCCAATTCCTCCGCATGCTCCGGCTGGTCGTTGACCCCGCCGATCAGCGCGTATTCGAAGGTGATCCGGCGGCCGGTTTTGGCGATATAGTAGCGCAGCGCCTCCATCACGTCGTCAAACGGAAAGCGCCGGTTCACCGGCATCAGCTTGGAACGGAGCGCATCGTTGGGCGCGTGAATCGAGATCGCCAGATTGATTTGCGTATTCTCGTCGGCAAACCGGTAAATGTTCGGCACAATACCGCTCGTTGATACAGTAATATGCCGTTGTCCGATGTTCAAGCCCTTTTCGTGGATCATAATCCGCAAAAATTTCATCGTGGCGTCATAATTTTCGAACGGCTCGCCCGTCCCCATGATAACGATGCTGCTGACGCGCTCGCCTTTGGCGTCGAGAATTTTCTGCGCCTGCACAACCTGGGCGACGATTTCGCCGGGCGTCAGGTTGCGTTTCAGGCCGCCGAGCGTGGAAGCGCAAAAGGTGCAGCCCACCTTGCATCCGACCTGCGTCGTCACGCAGATGCTGTTGCCGTAATTATGCTTCATGATGACCGTTTCGATCGCGTGGTCGTCATGCAGCCCGAACAGAAATTTAACGGTACCGTCCTTGGATTCCAGCTTCGTAATTTCCTGCAGCGTAACGAAAGCAAACTGCTCGTCCAGCTTCTGCCGCAGCGATTTGGACAGGTTGGTCATCTCGGCGAAGGAACCGACGCGCTTCACGTACAGCCAATCGAAAATCTGGCCGCCGCGAAAGGCCGGCTCTCCTTGGCTCACCGCCCAATCCTGCAGCTCTTCCAAAGTATAATCATATATAAAAGGCTTCATTTTCACACACCTATCCTATGTTTTATCAAAAAATCACCCACTCATTCCACCTATTTTATCATAAATCACCATGACACTAAAGTATGCGCCGGATAGGGCCGCTCCTGACAGCCTTCCGGGACTTTGGGAGGCGGGGGAAAATGTGCGGCGGAAACGCTGGACAGTTGGGCCGAGAAAGGTTGGGCAAGCTGAGGACGAGCGAGAATAGGACTGGGGGAGGTAAGCAGGAGGAGCCAATGATGGACGGTCCTGAAATTATGCGAGTATGGCGATGGCGGCTCTTTTGCGAAGCGAAGGCCTAGGAAAAATTGCAAAGTTAGCTTGTTGAAAAACCCAGGCGAAAACATAAGAACAAAAAATGTCGCTATTTCGGCGATATCCCCCATGTTGAGCGAAATAGAGGAACATTTTGTCGTTATTTTCCCAAATCGCGGGGAAATGGCCACCTTTCGCACCGCTCACTAAAAAATAAGGACCAAAAATTCCGCTAAGGGTGATGATCGTGCTCATATCCAGAAATAAGAGCATAAAGTTCCGCTATTTTTTATGAAGGGGTTCAGAGGAGGGAATTATCGGCCAGTTCCCATGCCTAATTCAAAAAGGCCAAGCCCGGCGGCAATGACCGTGAGCTTGACCTCTAAAAAAACCGAAACTAGTCTCATTCTATTTGCCGCCGCGCTTTCGCAAACGGGCGATATAAAATCCGTCCGAATGGAAGTCCTGCGGCAAAATTTGCAGCCCTTCCGCCACCCGGCCGGCGGCTTCGGCCAGCGGCCGCCGCTCCCAGCCGGCCGGCTCCTCCGCCGCCAAAGCGAACTCCGGATGGCGGTTCAGGAACCGCCGAACCATCTCGGCGTTTTCCCGGGGTTCGATCGTGCAGGTGCTGTAAACGAGGATGCCCTCCGGTTTCAGCAGTCCGCTGACCGCGTCCAGCAAACCTTCCTGAACCCCGGCGATCTCTTCAACGTCGCCCGGCGTCTTCGCCCACTTCAAATCGGGCTTGCGGCGGATTACGCCAAGGCCCGAGCAGGGCGCGTCGAGCAGGATGCGGTCGAACGATTCCGGCGGGAAGCGACCGCTTAGCTTCATCGCGTCTCCCGACAGCGCCCGCACGTTCCCGAGGCCCAGCCTGTCGGCGTGATCTTCAATCAGCTTGGCTTTGTGCGGGTGGATATCGTTCGCGACCACCTCGCCGCTGCCCTCAAGGATCTCCGCCATATGGCAGGTTTTCCCGCCGGGCGCCGCGCAGCAGTCCAGCACCGACATGCCCGGCTGCGGATCCACCGCTTCGGCCACCAGCATGGAGCTTTCGTCCTGTACGGAAACCAGCCCGTCCCGGTACCAGGACGTCAGGGCCATGTTGCCGCCGCTATGTACGATGATGCCGTCCGGCGATATCGGGGAAGCCGACGCCGCAAGGCCCTGCTCCTCCATCAGCCGCAGCATCTCCTCCCGGCTCGTCCGGGCCCGGTTGACCCTGACGCTGACCGAAGGCGGCTCGTTGTTGGCCCGGCAGATGGCTTCGGCCGCAGCAATGCCGTACTGCCGGGCCCAGCGGGCGACCAGCCATTCCGGATGCGAATGGGCCAGGGCGATTCGGCTGACCGGCGGCAGATCCTCCGGCAAGGTCAGCTCCTCCTTCCGGCGCAGGACGTTGCGCAGGACACCGTTCACCATCCCGGATATACCCTGATGCCCCCTCTTTTTGGCGATATTGACCGCTTCGTTGACAACGGCATGCGGAGGGATCCGGTCCAGGTAATGAAGCTGGTAAAAGCTAAGCCGCAGCAAATTGCGCACCCACGGAGCAAGCTTGCCAAGCCCTTTCGTCACGAAAGGCGCCAAAAAAAAGTCGATCGTGTTCAACCGTTGAATCGTACCGTATACCAATTCGGTCACAAGACCCGCGTCCGGACCGGACAGACCGGATTTTTGCAGCGCCCCGTTGAGCAGCAGGTTGCTGTAGGCGCCCTCCTGCTCAACCGCGGTAAGCACCTCCAGCGCGACGCTGCGGGCGGACGGCTTCGCCTGTCCGCGGGCCGCTCCCCCCGACGGGCCGGCGCCTCCTCCGGCACTCGCCTTTTGAACGGCGCCGCGTGCCGTGCCCGCATTTGGAGCAGAGCTGCGCCCGGCGTCCCCCTTTGGTGCGTTTCCGCGCACAGCGCCCGCCCTGGAAGCGGAACTGCCCCCTGCCTTTGAAGCGAAACCGCCGCCCGCGCCTGTCTTCGAAGCTCCGCCCCGTTCCCTGCCGCCTTTTCCTCCGCCAACGCCACCCTCTAGACTCATCCCAATACCGTTCCTTTCTTCATCACGCCGCCGCGCACGAACTCCGCGGCCTCCATCGCTTTTTTGCCGGCCGGCTGCACGCGGGTGAGCAGTACGGAGCCATCTCCGGTTTTCACCTCAATGCCGCGTGCCGACAAGTCGAGCACCGTCCCCGGAGCCTGTCCGGACGCGGATCCGCCCGCGGAAACGGATGCGGTAGTGGAAGCTTCGCCCTCCGCAGGCTTGGCGACCGACCATATTTTAAACACTTCGCCGTTCCATAACGTAAAACCGCCGGCAAAAGGAACGAGCCCCCGCACCCGGTTGAAGATGTCCCGTGAAGAAGCCGACCAGTCGATGCGTTCATCCTCGCGGCTCAGGTTCGGCGCATAGGTCGATTCCTCGTCGTTTTGCGGAATCCGCTCGGCCTTGCCCGCCACGATCAGCGGCAGTTGCTCAAGCAGCAGCCTGGCTCCCGCCTCGCTCAGCTTCTCGAACAACGTGCCGGACGTGTCCTCGTCCTCGATCGGAACGACGGACTTCGCGATCATATCGCCGGTGTCCAGCCCCTCCGCCATATACATCAGCGTGATGCCGGTCTCCTTCTCGCCGTTTATGATCGCGCGTTGGATCGGCGCGCCGCCCCGATATTTCGGCAGCAGCGAACCGTGAACGTTAAGGCAGCCGTAACGCGGCAAATCGAGCACCGCCTTGGGCAAAATTTGCCCGTACGCCGCCGTGACGATCAGGTCCGGCTGATAGGCCGCGACCTCCGCCACCGCCTCGGGGGCGCGCATCCGCGCCGGCTGCAGCACAGGCAACCCGTGCCGCAGCGCCGCTTCTTTAACCGGCGTCGGCGTCAGCACCTTTTTGCGCCCCTGCGGACGATCCGGCTGGGTTACGACGGCGGCCACATCGTACCCTTCGCGCAGCAAAGCCTCCAGGGAAGGAACGGCAAACTCCGGGGTTCCCATAAAGACGATCTTCACCTGCGACGTCACTCCTTCTCTTCACCTTCCGGCGTAATTTCGTACACTCGTTCGGCCACATCGGTGTAGAGCACTCCGTTCAAGTGGTCGATTTCATGCTGAAAAGCTCGGGCCAACAGCTCGGACCCGGTATAAGACACTTCATTCCCGTTGCGGTCCAGCCCTTTGACCGTCACCGTCATCGCCCGGCGCACATCGCCGCGGTAACCCGGGATGCTCAGGCACCCTTCGGGCCCGAACTGCTCGCCTTCCGTGGACACGATCTCCGGATTGATCAGCTCGATCAGCCCGTGCTCATCGCCTACGTCCACCACGATCATCCGTTTTAGAATGCCGATCTGCGGGGCGGCCAGTCCCACGCCTTCCGCGTCGTACATCGTATCCGCCATATCGGTCAAAATTTTCTGAACGTTTGGGGTAATTTTCGTCACTTCTTTGGCTACCTTATGCAGCACTTCATCCGGTTCTTTTACGATAATACGTATCGCCATACGGCACTTCCTTCCGTCGCTTCATGAGTTTTCGAGAAATATTTATAGAGGAGCATTCTTCAAAAAATATATATGCCGTAAACCCGAGGTTTGATCATACATTGCATACAGCCATTACATCAGCATTTGCGGATCGACGTCGATGCTGATTTGCAAACTGGCGTCGCGCAGGCCCGCCAGCGTTGCGGCCGCCGTTTCCCGCACCAGGCCGACCGCGTCCAAATCGCCGCGGTACTTCACCATGCACTGGAACCGGTAGCGGTTCTTGATGCGCGGAATCGGCGAGGCGACCGGGCCGAGAATGTCCAGAGCCGCCGGCGCGAACCGGTCCAGGCTGCCGAACCAGCCGAGGCGCTGCGCCTTGGCCCGCAGATCGCCGGCGAAATTTTCCGCCATGCGGAGCAGCAGCGGCAGCTTCTCATGCGAGAGCGTGACCAGAATCAGCCGGCTGTACGGCGGATAATGCAGCGCCTTGCGGTGCCCCAGCTCTTCGCGCACGAACGATAAATAATCGTGCCCGCTGGCATGGACGATGGAGTAATGCTCCGGCATATAGGACTGGATAAACACTTCCCCCGGCAGCTGATGGCGCCCGGCGCGCCCCGCCACCTGGGTCAGCAATTGGAACGTTTTCTCCGCAGCGCGGAAATCGGGGAAATTCAGCGCCGTGTCCGCCGCGATTACGCCGACCAGTGTCACATCGGGAAAATCCAGCCCCTTGGCCACCATCTGCGTGCCCAGGAGCACGTCGCCTTTTTTCTCCCGAAACGCCTGCAAAAGCCTTTCGTGCGCGCCTTTTTCGCTCGTCGTGTCCACATCCATGCGGATGACGCGGATGCCCGGAAACAGCTTGGCCAACTCGGCTTCGACCCGCTGGGTGCCCGTGCCGAAGTAGCGGATATGCTCGCTGCCGCACTCCGGGCATACGGACGGCGCCGCTTCGGCGTAACCGCAATAGTGGCAGCGCAGATTGTTCGATTTCTGATGGTAGGTGAGCGAAATGTCGCACTCGGGGCAGCCGGCCACGTATCCGCAGGTCCGGCACATCACAAACGTGGAATAGCCGCGCCGGTTGAGGAACAGCACGGTCTGTTCGCCGCGCTCGAGGCGGGCTGAAATCCCCCGGTGCAGCGCGCGGCTGAACATCGAACGGTTGCCTTCCTTCAGTTCTTCCCGCATGTCGACGATTTGAACCCCCGGGAGCCGGCTGCCGGACGGACGCTGCTTCATTTCCAGCAGCACCGGAGCAAAGCCGCCGTGATCCCCGCCCGCGGAGCGCGCCGCATGGTAGCTCTCCAGCGACGGGGTCGCCGAGCCCAGAATCACCGCGGCCCCGTGCTGCCGGGCGCGCCGGACGGCGACGTCGCGGGCGTGATATTTCGGCGTTTCCTCCTGCTTATAGGAGGTTTCGTGCTCCTCGTCCATGACGATCAGCCCGAGTTTGGCAAACGGCGCAAACACCGCCGAACGCGCTCCGATCGCCACCTCCACCCGGCCTTCGCGGATTTTCCGCCACTCGTCGTACCTTTCCCCGGTGGACAACCGGCTGTGCATCACGGCAACCTTGCCGCCGAACCGCCCTTTGAACCGCTCGACCATCTGCGGCGTAAGCGAAATTTCCGGAACGAGCACGATCGCCTGGCGCCCCAGGGAAAGACAGCGCTCAATCGTTTGCAAGTAAACCTCCGTTTTGCCGCTCCCGGTCACCCCGTGCAGCAGGAACACTTCGGACTTCCCGGCGTCAAGCGCCGCGGCCAGCCGATTATATACGATCTCCTGCTCCGGCGTTCGTTCCAGCGGCGCGCTGCTCTTAAAGCGGCGTCCCTGGAAAGGGTCGCGGAACACTTCGACGTCTTCGATCGCGGCGTAGCCTTTTTCCGCCAGCTTCTTCACCGTGCCCGCCGTCACCCGCAGGGTGGACAGCACCTCTTGGAGAGACAACGGCATGCCGACCTCCAGCAAAAACTGCAGCACTTCTTTCTGGCGTTTGGCCTGCGGCCCGAAAGAAGCGAGCGCGTCTTCCGCCGCCTTGCCGCTGACCGCCGCGGCCACGCTTTTCACCGTTTTTTTGCCGACCTTGTCCTTGATCGCCTGGCTTTCCGTCAGTACGCCCCGGCTTAGCAAATCCTTGATGATCGCCGCCCGGTCCGGAAACCGGCCGCCAAGCTGGGTCATCGTCACGGTTCCGGACGCCTTGACGTGGGCGACGATTTCCTCCTCTTCCCGGGTCAGCAAAGCCGACAAAGAGGGCAGGCTGCCGGTTTCCCGGCGCAGTTCCTCTTCCTCCTGCCCGCCCCGAAACGGCTCCGCTGCGCTTCCCGCCGCGACCAGCTCCGCAGCGCCTTCGCTTTCCGGCGCATCCTCCGGCCCGGCCGCGCGGATATACCGTTCCGCCTTGCCTTTCAGCGCCGACGGAATCATCGCCTGCAGCGCCGAAATCATGCTGCAGGCGTATGTCCGGCTTATCCAGTCCGCCAGCTCCACGAGGTCGGGCGGCAGAGGGGGCAGCAGGTCCAGCAGTTCCTGAATCGGCTTCATGCGCGCCGGATCCATTTCCGGCTGTTCATGCAGCGAAACGACAAACCCCTGCACCGTGCGGCGTCCGAACGGAACGCCGACCCGGCTGCCGACCTCGATCCACCCCGCCAGCGGCTGAGGAATCAAATAATCAAAAGGCCGGTCGGTTTCCCGGCTCGGCACATCCACGATCACTTTGGCCATTCGGTAGGTCATCGGCCCGTTCCCTTCAAGCGGCCGGCCGCAAGCTCCATAATCCGCATGCCCACTTCGTCTTTGGCGAGCCGGGGCAGCGAATCCACCAATCCGTTCGCATCATAAACGTTTACGATGTTGGTTTCGGCGCCGAATCCCGCTCCCTCCGCGGTGACGTCGTTGGCGACGAGCAAATCGCAATGTTTGCGCTTCAGCTTGTCCATAGCATGCTGCTCGAGATTTTCCGTCTCCGCCGCAAAGCCGATCAGCAGTTGGGTCGTTTTCTGTTTCCCGAGCGTTTCCAAAATATCGATGTTTTTCACCAGCTCCAGCACCAGGGAATCGCCGGTTTTTTTGATTTTGTTCGGCGCGGTTTCCTTCGGCCGGTAATCCGCCACGGCGGCGGCCTTCACCATGATATCCGTATCGTCCCATTCCCGAAGGGCCGCTTCGTACATCTCCTGCGCCGAGGAAACGCGCGTCAAGGATATCCCCGCAGGCGGTTGCGCTTGCGTCGTTGCGGCGATAATCTTCACGTCCGCCCCCAATTCCCGGGCCGCTTTAGCGATGGCAAAGCCCATTTTGCCCGAAGAGTCGTTGGTGATATAGCGGACCGGATCGATCCGCTCGACCGTGCCGCCGGCGGTCACGACGACTTTTTTGCCGGCGAGCGGCTTATCCGCCCGTTTGGCCTGGCGCGCAAAATAGCCGTTCACCACGGCCGCGATCGACTCCGGCTCTTCCATCCGCCCTTTGCCCGTATAACCGCAGGCCAGCAGCCCTTCGCCGGGCTCGATCATCATGACTCCGCGCTCCACGAGCTCAGCCATATTGCGGACGACCGCCGGGTGCTCGTACATATGCACGTTCATCGCCGGAGCAACCATGATCGGCGCCTGCGTGGCGAGCAGCGTCGTCGACAGCATGTCGTCGGCGATTCCCGCAGCCATTTTGGCGATGATGTTGGCCGTGGCCGGAGCGACCAGCACGAGATCGGCCCAATCGGCCAAATTGATGTGCGAAATCGATTCAGGATGCTTTTCATCAAACGTATCGGTGTACACGAAATTTTTCGATAAGGCCTGCAGCGTCAGTTCCGTAATAAACTTGGTCGCCGACCGGGTCATGATGACGCGGACCTCCGCTCCTTCTTTCACCAGCTTGCTGGTTAACGACGCCGCTTTGAACGCGGCGATTCCGCCGGTGACGCCTAGCAAAATTTTTTTGCCGGATAACATCGGTATCCCCTGCCTTTCTCCCAAACCAAAAAAATAACAACCTCGCGGTTGTCGTAAAGCAGCCCGGAGGCCGGAATCTATTCTTTGTCTGCCGGCTGTTCTCCGTCGTTTTTGATCTTGACGTAGTCGCCGTAAATCTCTTCGAGCGCAATGCCGACCTGCTTATGCGACTTCGGCTGCTTCAGCTCGCTTTTGTCTCCTTCGCGCAGTTGTCTGGCGCGGCGGGACGCGGCCACGACCAAGGAGTATTTGCTCCCTACTTTGCCGAGCATCTTGTCAATGGATGGATACAGCATAACGTAACACCTCTTCTTATTGGCTGATCGCCGGATTTAGCATTTCCCCTGCTTGCGGATTCTGCAATGTTCGGCGATAATGATGGATTGTATTCTTTGGCAGGCATGATCGATTTCGTCATTGACGACGGCATAATCATAATTTTCCATCAGTCCGATCTCATGCGCGGCCACCGACATGCGATGGTCGATCGTTGCCTGGTTTTCCGTTCCCCGGCCTTGAATGCGGCCCTTCAGTTCGTCAAGCGAAGGCGGGAGCAGAAACACGAACACGCCCTCCGGGAATTTCTCCTTCACCTTGAGCGCACCTTGAACTTCGATCTCCAAAATAATGTCCTTGCCGCCGGCGATCGTCTCTTCCACGAAATCGCGCGGGGTGCCGTAAAAGTTGCCGACGTATTCGGCATACTCCAGCAGTTGATCGTTTTCGATCATTTCCAGAAACTGCTCACGGCTTTTGAAAAAATAGTTCACGCCGTTTTCTTCGCCAAGGCGAGGCTGCCGCGTCGTTGCGGAGACCGAATAAATCAAATCCGGCATGCGCTTGCGCAGTTCGCTGCAAACCGTTCCTTTCCCGACGCCCGACGGTCCAGATAACACAATAAGTAACCCTTTAGACATAATTCTCTCCATTTTATTCGTCGTTGTCTTCATCTTTGGTCGACAGCCGGTGGGCGACTGTCTCCGGTTGCACCGCCGACAAAATAACATGGTCGCTATCCGTGATAATAACCGCGCGCGTCCGGCGCCCGTATGTAGCGTCAATCAGCATATGGCGATCTCTCGCTTCCTGAATGATCCGCTTGATCGGCGCCGACTCCGGACTGACGATCGAAATGATTCGGTTGGCCGATACGATATTTCCGAAGCCGATGTTAATAAGTTTAATTCCCATGTTCAGGTAGTTCCCCCTATATAATTGACTCCTGCCCTGCGTCAAAATACGTTATTCGAGATTCGCGGCTTGCTCGCGGATTTTCTCCAACTCCGCCTTCATTTCGACGACAAGGTTGACAAGAGCCAAATGATTGGCTTTAGATCCAATCGTATTGGTTTCCCGATTCATTTCCTGTATGAGAAAATCCAGCTTGCGCCCTATCGGCTCAACAGCCTGCAGCAAACTGCGGCATTGCTCGAAATGGCTCTTCAAGCGGATCAGCTCTTCGTCGATATTGGAGCGGTCGGCAAATACGGCCACTTCCATCGCAAATCTCTGCTCGTCAAAACTTCCCTCAAGCAGTTCGGAAAGCCGGGCCTTAAGCCGGCTTCTGTAATCATTCACAACCTCCGGCGCAAGCCGCACCAGCTCGGCGTGAATCGCCTCCAGGCGGGCCAGCCGCCCATTCAGGTCGGAAACGAGGTTCCTCCCCTCGCGCTCGCGCATGCCCAGAAGCCCGATCAGCGCTTCCTCGAGGCCGTCCTGCAGCACCCGTTCCCACTCCGGCTCGCTTTCGCCAAGCTCAGGCCGCTCGGGAGCCGTCAACACGTCCGGCAGGGCAAGCAGGTCCTTGGCATTCAGCCTGGCGTCCACGCCGTAACGGCGGCCAAGCTCTTCGGCTGCCCGCAGGTAAGACTCCGCAACCGGAGCGTTCAGCACCAAAGGCAGGACGCTCGTATCGTCAAGCTCTTTGCCGATGAAAACATCGATTCGTCCCCGTTTTACATGGCGTTGAACCAACCGTCGCAGTCCGTCCTCGTAGCACGACCACTCCCGCGGCATACGCAAAACGATTTCCGCGTATCTGTGATTGACGGATTTTATCTCGAATTGAACGATGTAACCGCCGTAAGATCTGACGGCCCCACCGTATCCTGTCATACTGTGCGACAATGGCATCACATCCGTTACCCTATTGTAATTGATTATGTGGAGCGAGACAAGTGGGACGCCCCCTGTTTCGATTTCTCCCTGACATAATTCACTAAAGCGACATTCATTTCATAGAACATAAACGGGGTCATCAAATAAATGCCGTTAAAATGCTCCATCGCCGTGTCGAGCAGCTCTTTGGCGATTTCCACGCCCGCTCTGCGCCCTTCCGGGCCCTGCAGTCCCTCCATCCGCTTCAGAACCTCCTCCGGAAGCTGGATGCCGGGCACCTCGTTATGCAGGTACGCGGCGTTTTTGCCGCTGGCCAGCGGCATGATTCCGATAAAAATCGGAACATCCAGATGCGCCGTCGCTGCTTTGACCGCCGCGATCAGCTTCGGGTCATAGACCGGCTGGGTCATAATGTAATCGGCGCCGGAGGCGATTTTTTTCTCCAGCCGCTCAACCGCCTTGTGCAGGTGCTTTACGTTCGGATTAAAGGCGGCGCCGACGACGAATTTGGCTTTCTGCTTCAGCGGCTTCCCGGAAAAGGAGATCCCGGCGTTGAGCTGCTTGATCATGCGGATGATCTCAAACGACGTCAAATCGTAGACGGAGCTTGCGCCCGGCAGATCGCCGAAGCGCGCCGGATCGCCCGTCACGGCCAGCACATGGTCGATGCCCAGGGCGTCGAAGCCCATCATATGCGACTGCGTGCCGATCAAATTGCGGTCCCGGCAGGCGATGTGAATGAGCGGGCGAAGGCCCAGCTCGGACTGGACGAGATGCCCCAGCGCCATGTTGCTCATGCGCGTCACGGCCAGCGAATTGTCCGCCAGCGTCAAGGCGTCGACGCCCGCCGCCTGAAGCGCGGCCGCCCCTTCCATAAACTTGCCGATGTCCAGATCGCGCGGCGGATCGAGCTCGACGATGACGGTGTGCCGTTCCTTCGCCAGATCGACGAGACTCGGCCGGTTTGGGCGGCCGTAGAGACCGCTTTCGGCAGCCCCGCTTTCCGTCTCCGGAGCCGCGGCCTCGTTCAGGACCACGGACGAACTCGCCGCAGCAAGCTTCCGCTCATCGGCCAGCGGCGGCGCGGCGTATCCAAGCAGCGCCTTCGCGGTTGCCGCGGTGTGCTCCGGCGTCGTGCCGCAGCAGCCGCCGATCAGACGCGCGCCCAAATCGGCGAACGATGCCGCGTTTTCGCCGAAATATTCGGGAGTTGCTCCATATACATATTCTCCATCCACATAATCCGCCAAACCTGCGTTTGGAAATACGGACATCGGAACGTCCAGCGGGCCGTTCATTTCGGCCATCACGCTCATAATTCCTTTCGGGCCGGAATGGCAGTTGAAGCCTAGCACATCGGCGCCCTCCCGAAGCAGCGCGCCGAACGCTTCTTGCATCGCGTATCCGTCCAGCGTGCGGCCGACCTGGTCGACGGCAAATTGGCAGATGACCGGCAGATCGGTGAGAAGGCGCGCTTTCCCCAGCGCGATCCGGATTTCCCGCAAATCGTAAAACGTTTCGAACAGCAGGGCGTCGACCCCTTCGGTTAGGAGCGCGGCGATTTGCTGCTCATAATAATCTCCCAGCTCCTGCGCCGTGACGTTCGCCCGCTTCCCGCCGCGGATCGAACCGACCGCGCCCGCCACGTAAGCAACATCCCCCGCGGCTTCCCTGGCGATGCGCACGGCGGCGCGGTTGATTTCCTCCACCTTCGCCTCCAGGCCGAATTTGGACAATTTATAGTAATTTGCCGAAAACGTGTTGGTCTCGATCAACCGGGCTCCGGCCCCGACGTATCGCCGGTGCACGTCGCCGATGACGTCCGGACGCAGCAAATTGAATTCTTCATAGGAAATGCCGACCGGAAAGCCCAAATGGTACAAATACGTGCCCATGGCTCCGTCGCCGACAATCACTTCGTTTTTCAGCGCCTCGCGCAAATCCGGCTTCATGCTCGTCCCTCCCGACAACCTGACGTAAACTATTATCATACTAATCTAACATAATTCTATAAGAATGATAAGATAGAATGTGATGCGTTTGGCAGAAATCTTTCATGTTGCTGTATACGCCCATAGTTTAAGCCTTAGGAGGGAGCGACCGTCCTGAAATAGAGGTGTTTTGTGGCGCTATTTTTGCGAATTTTTCCCTCGCGAATAAAATAGAGGAACTTTTGGTCCTTATTTTCTTATTAGACTTGAAAAACCGCGTTTTGCCCCCACCCGGCGAGAAATAGAGGAAAAAAGTTCCTCTATATCGCATCTGGTCCCTATTTAGCAAGAATAACGCCCTTTTTTACCGCTATTACCGCTGCCTCCGCAAATGCATGTCACATATCTTAAAAAAAGCCGGGCCCCCCAACCTCGGGTGTCCCGGCTTCGTTTGCCGCCTGCCGCAACGCCGGCCAAACGGCTGTTAGATTTCTATGCTGCCCTTGTACACCGCTTCCGCCGGGCCGGTCATATATACGTGGTTGTCCCGTTCATCCCATTCGATAAACAGGTCCCCGCCCTTCAGCCCGATCCAGGCCGCCCGGTCCGTCAGCCCGTTCAGCACGGAGGATACCAAGGTGGCGCAGGCCCCCGTTCCGCAGGCGAGCGTCGGCCCGGCTCCGCGTTCCCAGACGCGCATTTCCACCCGGTCCCGGCTCGTCACGGTCGCAAACTCGACATTGATTTTACGCGGAAAATAAGGATGCACCTCAAGCTTCGGCCCCCACGTCGTCAAATCGAAGTTCGGGGCGTCGTCCACGTAAATGACGCAATGCGGATTGCCCATCGACACGGCCGTGAAGGAAAACTCGCGCCCCCCCGCCTCGATCGGCCGGTTCAGCACCGGGCTGTCCTCCAGCGTGGTCGGAACGGCCAGGCCGTCCAAAATCGGTTCGCCCATATCGACGCGCACCGTTTTGACGGCTCCGTTCTCCACCTGCAGGCTGACCTGCTGCACCCCCGCGCCGAGCGTTTCGATCGTCACGTTCTCTTTATCAACCAAGCCGTTGTCGTATACGTACTTGGACACGCAGCGGATCGCATTGCCGCACTGCTCGGCTTCCGTACCGTCCGAGTTGATGATCCGCATTTTGAAATCGGCCTGCTCCGACGGAAGGATGAACACGAGCCCGTCCCCGCCGACCCCGAAATACCGGTCGCACCAGGTTACCGCCAGCTCGGATACATTTTCAGGCAGCTCCGTATGCCCGTAAAAAACGAGGAAATCGTTGCCCAGTCCATGCATTTTCGTAAATTCCATCTTAACCCCACTCCTGCATCGTCAATATATATCAAGGGAAACGCATCCCTTGCGACAAAGCTTGCCTATGGGGTTAGTCTAAAGTTTGACGGCCGGAAAAGGTATTGATTTTATGCACGAATATTTGTACTTTTCGCGGTTCCCAGCGGACGCGGACCGCTGAAGCCGCGGCGCTTGCGGTTGCCGGACCAGACGCTGCCCGCGCCCATCAGGAACGTGGGAATGCCGGCGGCCACCAGCGTAATCGCCCATTCTCTCGTGCCGAGCGGAACCGTCTTAAAGATCGGCTGCAGCGGTTCGATGTACATAACGCCAAGCATCAAAATGATGGAGGACAACACCGCAAACACAAGATATTTGTTTTGCAAAATGTTGCGGTGAAAAATCGAACGCGAGCTGCGGCAATCGAACACGTGAATCAGCTGCGCCATAACCAGGGTAGCGAAAGCGACCGATTGCGCTTTGGCCAGCTGGCCCGGATCGTCCGGCGCGTATTGCAGCGTCAGCCAGAAGGCGCCCAGCGTACACACGCCGATCAGCACGCCGCGGCTGATGATTTTCCAGCCCAGACGCCGGGCAAAAATATTTTCGTTCGCCCCGCGCGGCTTATGCTCCATCAAATCTTTCTCCGGCTGGTCGACGCCGAGCGCCATCGCCGGCAGGCCGTCGGTGACGAGGTTCACCCACAAAATCTGGATCGGCAGCAGCGGCAGCGGCAGCCCGGCCAGCATAGCGAAAAACATCGTCAAAATTTCCCCGACATTGGACGCCAGCAAATACCGGATGAACTTGCGGATGTTTTCGTAAATGTTCCGGCCCTCCTCGATCGCGGCCACGATCGACGTAAAGTTGTCGTCGCTAAGGATCAAGGATGAAGCCTCTTTGGATACATCGGTTCCGGTCATGCCCATCGCGATGCCGATATCGGCCGCCTTAATCGCCGGGGCGTCGTTGACGCCGTCGCCGGTCATGGCCACGACATGGCCTCTGCGCTGCAGCGCTTTGACGATCCGCAGCTTATGTTCCGGGGAAACCCGGGAGTACACGTAGATGTTTTCTACCTGGCGGTCGAGTTCTTCGTCGCTCAGCCCTTCCAACTGCTGGCCCGACATCGCGGAGCCGCCGCGCGGCAATATGCCGAGCTCGGAAGCGATCGCTTCGGCGGTGAGCCCATGGTCCCCGGTGATCATCACCGTTTTGATGCCCGCCTTGCGGCATACGTTGATGGCGTCCCGCGCTTCGCGCCGCGGCGGATCGATCATGCCCGTCAAGCCGACGAAAATCAGCTGCGACTCCGCGCCGTCCTCGTCATCGGCCCCTTCATGAGGCCTTAACTCCCGGTACGCCATACCGAGCACGCGCAGCGCGCCGCGGGCCATCTTTTCGTTGGCGGCCTGCACCTTCTGGCGGAACGTCCCGGTAAAAGGCACCACTTTCCCTTCCCATAAAATATATGAACAGCGCTCCAGCAGCATATCCGGCGCGCCTTTCACCAGCGCCATTTTGCCGCCTTGATGGGAGACGATCACGGACATCCGCTTTCTCTTCGAATCGAACGGAAATTCCCGCTCGCGCACATACATGCCGCTTAAGGAAGCCGGGGACAAGCCCATTTTTGAAGCCAGCGTGACCAAGGCCCCCTCGGTCGGGTCGCCTTTTAATTTCCAAACGGGACCCGCAGCCGCTTCGTCCTTCGTCTTCCGCCGGCCGCGTTGTTCCGGATCTTCCTCATAAATGACGGCGTTGCTGCACAGCGCGCTGATTTGCAGCAGCCGGCGCAGGCTTTGATCCTGGCGCAAATCGACCGGGCTGCCGCCCTCGAGGATGTTGCCGACCGGCTCGTAGCCTTCGCCGGTGACCTCCAGGGAACGGCCCTCCAGCCAAAGGCGGGTGACGGTCATTTTGTTTTGCGTCAGCGTGCCGGTTTTATCCGAGCAAATGACCGATGCGCAGCCGAGCGTCTCCACCGAAGGCAGCTTGCGGACGATCGCCTTGCGTTTGATCATGCGCTGCACGCCGAGCGCCAGGGCGATCGTGACGATGGCGGGCAGACCCTCGGGAATCGCGGCGACCGCCAGACTGACCCCGGCAAAAAACATCCCGCTGGCCGGCTGCCCCTGCAAAATGCCCACCAGCACTACAAGCACGGTCAGGCCAAGCGCCATGTAGATCAAAATTTTCCCGAGCTGCTCAAGCCGCCGCTGCAGCGGCGTTTCCTGAACCTCGGTATTTTGGATCAGGTCGGCGATTTTCCCCATCTCGGTGCCCATGCCCGTCCGGATGACGATGCCCCGCCCGGTGCCGCGCGTAATCATCGTTCCCATAAAGCCGATGTTTTTCTGGTCGCCGAGCGGCACTTCGCTTTCGCTTAAGACCCCTGCATGCTTGCCGACCGGATGCGATTCGCCCGTCAGGGCGGATTCCTCCACGTCCAAGCTGTTCGTGGACAGCCAGCGGATATCCGCCGGAATCCGGTCGCCGCTCTCCAGCACGACGATGTCCCCGGGAACGAGTTCCCGGGCCGGCACATGCTTTACGGTTCCCTCCCTTAACACGTTGGCGTGCGGCGCGGACAGCTGCTTTAGCGCGCGCAGGGAGCGCTCCGCCCGGAATTCCTGGATGAACCCCAGCACCCCGTTCAAAATAATGATGGCTATAATCGTCACGGCGTCCAAATATTCACCGAGAAATCCCGAGATCAGCGTGGCGCCCATCAGCACCAGCATCATAAAATCCTTGAACTGATTGAGAAACAACAGGATCGGGGAGATCCGTTTCCCTTCTTCGAGCTCGTTCCAGCCGCTCTCCTCGCGTCTTCGCCGCGCTTCCTCGTCGGACAACCCCTGATCACGCGTGACGCCAAACCGTTCCAAAAGCGCTTCAGCACTCCACTGGTGCCAGTTTTTTTGTTCCATCCCCTATTCCCCTTCCGTTTTTAATGCAGTTTCCGCGTGAAGGCTTTTCCACCTAGGGTAAATGTATTCCGGCCAGTCCCAAATTATCACAGCGGAGCCCTTAAGTTTTTGCCCGAAGTATGGCATCATAGAAGAGGCGTCTTATTAAAATACGTGTTCAAAAAGTCAGGTTTTCAGCACCGAGAAGGTTGGATGAAGCTAGGGACGAAAGGAGCGGAGCGTACGTTTTAGGTACGTGAGCAACGGAAGGCCCGGCTGAATTCAAGATTCGACGTCGAATCCTCTTCATGAACCGCTTCGTGATAAGAAAAACTCTATCGACGAACATTCAAAGAAGACAGACCGCCCTAAGCTGAAGTTTTTCTTGCGATTTAAGGAAGACACGCTTGGTGACTGTTCATTCTTAAATCTTCAAAAGATGACTTTTTGAACTACCTTTAGACAGGAGATAACAAACTTATGGCACTCGACGGCATTGTAACCCGTGCGCTCGTTCATGAACTGCAAGTCTGCATAGGAGGGCGCATCAATAAAATACACCAGCCCGCGGCCAGCGACATCGTGTTGGCCCTGCGTACGCAGGGTGGCAACCGGCGCCTGCTGCTGTCGGCGAATCCGACGTATCCGCGCGTTCATTTTACGGAAAGCTCGTTTCCGAATCCGCTGGAAGCCCCGATGTTCTGCATGCTGCTGCGCAAGCATTTTGAAGGCGGAACCATCGAAGCGATCAGCCAGGTCGGCATGGAGCGGATCATTCATATCGATGTGCGCACGCGCGACGAGCTTGGCGATCTGTCGCTGAAGCGGATCATTATCGAACTGATGGGCCGGCACAGCAACATCATTCTCGTCGATCCGGCGACAGGGGTGCAGCTTGACGGAATCCACCATGTGACGCCGGCCATCAGCGGCTACCGCGTCGTCATGCCCGGCTTCGCCTACACCACCCCGCCCGAGCAGCATAAGCTCGACCCGCTGGGCGCGGAGCGCGCCGGGTTTTTGGCGGCATACCGGGAGGCGGAGCAGGCCGGAAAAAGCAGCGGCTGGCTGGTCGAGTTCTATAACGGATTAAGCCCGCTGATCGCCGGGGAAATTTACGCCCGCGCAGGTCTGGCCGGACCCGATAAGGAACAAAGCGGACGTGATCTTGACCCTGCCGAGCGGCTGTGGCAAGCCTTTTCCGCGCTGATGGAAGCAGTCCGCAGCCATGCCTACACCCCGGTGACGGGCGAAACCGCCAAAGGAAAAAGCGTGTTTTCCGCAATCCGGCTAACGCAAATCCACAGCGGGCTGCGCACCTACAAGTCGATCAGCGAATGCATGGAGGACTATTACGGCGACAAGGCGCTGCGCGACACCGTCAAGCAGAAGACGGGCGACCTGCTGCGCTTTTTGCAAAACGAACGGAACAAAAACATCAAAAAGCTGGCCAATCTGGAAAAAGACTTAAACGAGGCCGAGGACGCCGAACGCTACCGGATCTGGGGCGAGCTGCTGCTGCCTTCCCTGCATGCGATCCGCAAAGGCGACCGCTCCGTGGAGCTGGTCAACTATTACGACGAGGAGCAGAAAACCGAAACGATTCCGCTCGACCCGCTGCTCAGCCCTTCGGAGAACGCCCAGCGGTATTTTAAGAAATACAATAAATTCAAAAACAGCCTTGCCGTCATTCACGAGCAGATGAAGCTGGCCGGGGAGGAAATCGCTTATCTCGAAGGGCTGCTGCAGCAGCTGGACGACGCCACGTTAAGCGATATCGACGAAATCCGCGAGGAGTTGACCGGGCAGGGGTATTTGCGGGACCGGGGGAAAAAGGGCGGCAAAAAGAAGAAAAAGGGCGATCGCCCGACGCTGCACGTCTACACGTCCTCGGAAGGCATCGAAATTTACGTCGGTAAAAACAATCTGCAAAACGAGTACATCACCAACCGGCTGGGCAAACCGAACGACACCTGGCTGCATACGAAGGATATTCCGGGCTCGCATGTGCTGATCCGCAGCGACAGCTATGGGGAGGCTACTTTAAATGAAGCGGCCCAACTGGCCGCGTATTTCAGCCAGGCCAAACAATCCAGCAGCGTGCCGGTCGACTGCACCCTGATCCGCCACGTGCGCAAGCCGAGCGGAGCGAAGCCCGGTTTCGTCATTTACGACCATCAGCGGACGTTGTTCGTCACGCCCGACGAGCAGATGATCAAGGCTCTGCCGGGCTCCGTCAAAAACGGTTAGCCTTTCAATACGGCGCATCCGGGTAAACCGCGCAAAAAAAGCTGCCCTAAAAGTCCATGTGGACCTCTGGGGCAGCTTTCGTATTTGCCTTCATTCCGTCCGGGCGGCCGGGGCCGCTCTTTTAAGCCGCTCCACCGTCCCCGGCGGGGCGGTGCGGCCGCCGAGATCGCCGTGGAACACCACGCCCTGGCGGACGCCGTGGTAATCCGAGCCGCCCGTGGCGATCAGCCCGAATTGTTCGGCCATCGCCATATATCGCTTTTCCTCGTCCGGACCGTGATCGGAATGGTAAACTTCAATCCCCGCGGGTTTCCCGCGCTCCAGAATCGCCCGTACCAGATCGTCGTCGCCGTACAAGCCCGGATGGGCCAGCACCGGCGCCCCGCCGGCCTCGCGGATCCACTCCATCGCTTCCTCGGGGCCGATTCTAGGCTGGGACGCATACCCGGGTTTCCCCTCCGCCAAATAGCGGGCGAATGCGTCGCGCATGTCCTTCGCGGCCCCTTTGCGGACAAGCGCGTCGGCGATATGCGGCCGCCCCAGGCTTTCATCCGGCCGAAGCGGCCGAGACAGCCCGCGCTTTACCTCCTCCAGCGTGATCGGAATGCCGAGCTGTTGCAGCTTGGCGATAATTTTTTCGTTCCGTTCTTGGCGTACCGCCCGCAACCGCTCAAGCCTTTCCAGCAGCAGTTCGTCCCCGTCGTTCAGAAAGTAGCCGAGCACATGGATGTCCTTGCCCCCGGCCCGCGTGCTGATCTCGACCCCCGGGACAACGGCTACCCCGAGCCGCCCCCCCGCTTCCCGGGCTTCCGCGATGCCGGCCACGGTGTCGTGGTCGGTGATCGCCAGGCCCGCCAGGCCTTTTTCCTTGGCCAGCCTGACGTTTTCCGCCGGAGCGTTCATGCCGTCCGAAGCCCGCGTGTGCGTATGTAAATCAAACCGTCCTTCCCCTGCTTGCCGTTCCTGTGCCATCCATCCACATCCTTTGCTGTCTTTTTTATCCCCCGTACTCCCGTAAGAAAGTCAGAAACGTCACCGCGCTGACCGGCAGCAGCGTCGATTTCAAGTGGATCGAATAAAATTCCCGCTTAAAAGAAACGCCGTCAATGTCGAGCGCCTCCATCAGGCCAAGCGCCTGTTCATGCTTGACGGAAGACGGGGAGATGATCGTAATCCCGATTCCCGCTTCGACCGCCGATTTGACCGCTCCCGTACTGCCAAGCTCCATAACCGTTTGGACCCGGCTCATTTCGACTCCGCGGCGCTTAAATTCGGCTTCCATCACCTGGCGCGTCCCGGAGCCTTTTTCCCGGAGCACAAACGGATAAGAAACAACCTCCTCCAGCGTCGCCGTCTTTTTGCCGGACAGCGGGTGCCCCGCCGGAACGATCAGCTTCAGTTCATCCTCCATGACCGGCTCCGATACCATATCCGGGTGCTGGACGGGCGCCTCGACAAGCCCGAAATTGAGCTGGTGGCCTACGATCTCCTCGATAATTTGCGTCGTATTCATCACTTTCATTACTATCGAAATGTGCGGATACCGCTGCCCAAAAGGACCCAGCAGCCGCGGCAGCACGTATTCTCCGATCGTCAGGCTCGCCCCGAGTTGAAGCCTGCCCTCCAGCATCGAAGTGTACCGCGACATCGCCTGCTCGGTTTCCCGGATCATCTCGACGCTTTTCCGGGCAAACGGAAGCAGCGTCTGTCCCGCTTCCGTCAGCTCGATTTTTTTCGTCGATCTGACCAGCAGCTTGCAGCCGAAATAATCCTCCAGCGCTTGGATTTGCATCGTTACCGCCGGCTGCGTCATATGGAGCGCTTGGGCCGCCGCCGAAAAGCTTCCCCGCTCCGCGACCGTGTAAAAAATGTGGAGCTGGTGGTAGTTCAACGCCATCGTCCGCTATTCCCCTTTCTTTATCCCTACAATAGCATGTTCAAGCCAACAAAAAAAGCATGCCGCTTGGGCATGCCGAACCTCGCTTTACGTCCAGTCTCCATCCGTATGACACCGCTTATCTGCGTTTGCGGCTGTTCTTGATCAACGTCATCCGCCGGGAGTGGCGCAGCCAGGAATAGTAGGATTTCAAATCGCGCAATTCAATCGTCTCCGACATCCTTCCGAGGAACGTGACGATAATCATCCGGTGCAGCGGTCGGCCGGCCAAATCGAATTCGCCCGGAATTTCCGTAAATTCGGCGACCATGACCAAATCGTCGTCAATCAAATAGACGTCCTCTTCCTTCCGGTAGTATGGAGTGATCCGCCCCTGCTTCAAGCATTCCCATGCCCATCCGGCAATTTGCTCGTAACCGATGTTTTCCCGGTTGATGCGGTCGTGATATCTGCTTTTGGCGTGGTTCGTCACCACGATGTCCGCTACTCTTTTGTCCCCTAAAATAATATGGAAAGCTTCATAGGTTCCCCAGCGTTCTGTCGCCCTATCTCTCATGCCGCACCTCACATTTCATAGGCTTGTTCAACAAACTAACAGACAATTTCATTGTTCATAAGCCTCTTTGCCAGCAAATTTCTTTAGAATCAACCGGACTTATGAAACGATATAGGTCTTTTGGACTAAGTATTTGTACCTAATTATATTACATGATCGCTAATTTTTCTACAAGACTAGCGCTCGTATATAGCAAAAAAAGTATACGCCTAGATTCTTTAGACCTATTTTCGGCATCGACAACATGACGCATCCATTATTATAGCCGATTTTGCAATAGGCTTCCGCCTACGATAATATGCAGAACCGCGATGCGGGATGCCGGCGCACAGTTAGAAAAGCTTTTGCTCTGAATCCAAGTGACAATGCCGATACCCGGCATAACTCAAAAAAAGCGTCAGGCCGCTGTTTTTATCAGCAGCCTGGCGCTTTGGCGCTTATTGTCTCTATAGTCCGTAATACCGGGTTTTGTCCGGAACATCTTTGCTGTATTCCGTTTTGATTTCACCGCGGTATGATCGCTCGATTTTGCGGACATAGGAGAGCTTGCGGATGTTGCGCATAATGTCTTCGGCGCGGTCCGCGTCCACATACATGACCACATAATGCATGCGCCGGGACAAATAGTGCACGCTCCCGTATTTCTCCAAATTTCTGGCCGCCTTTAAATCGCTGACCCAAATAATATAGCCTGTACGCTCCGGAAACATCATTCCCCTCCTCCCGGGTACGTTTGCAATTTTCGCGGCCCCGGGCTGCCCGTTAGCTCAGCTGGGCCGCGCTTCGAATTTAATGGCGGCATTCGCCGCTTAACCGCAGCTGCACTTGCCGCCGCTTCCGCATCCGCCGCCTTTCGGGTTCGGATCGTTGCTCGGCACCTTGATGCTGTCCGAGACGGCATAAGCGATCGTTTCCGACATCTCGTGGAGGATGTCGTCAAGCTCGCTTTCGGCCGCTTTGAATTTGCGGACGGCCTCAAACCGCTCCAGCTCCTTCTCCACCGCAGCCACTTTGTCTTTGGCTTCATGATAGTTGGGATGAAAATGGCCGAAGCGTTCCGTCTCCCGGAAGAGCTCTTTCTGCGAATCCAGCTTCTTGACCAATGCCTGAATCTCGGCATCTTCCTCCACGCGGCGCTTCCAATATAAATATTCGGACACGGCGTGCGAGTTATTTATCATATCGCCCAATTCATAGGCGTATGTCAGCACGGCGGCCATATCGACCGTTTTCCTCTCGATTACGCTCATGAATTTTCAACTCGATTCTGCTTCTTATTATCCACCCGAGGTAGACGACATAATCATATCATAATCCGGCTATAAGAAGAAGAGGTTCATCCTTCCTAATCCCCGCTTTACCGGGCAATTTCGGGCAAGATCAGCCGCATGGCCCGCCAGTCCCCGGGGGACAGCCACAGCTCGCTTTCCTCGCCCCGCCCCTCTCCCGAAGGGGAGGGAAGCGTGCGAACCTTGACGCTCCATTCCTCATCGCCGCGCAGTTCCAGAGGCAGGCAGAGAACCGTGTCCCCGCCGATTTGCAAGGCGATCTTCGTTTGCCAGCCTTTTGCCTGGGCGACGATTTGGCGTGCCGTTGAATGGTGGTAGGCTCTCAGTTCCTTCCACCACATCGGCGGCAGCTCCCGAAGTCCGGGGAAAAGCTGTCCGTCGTCGGGAAGCTCGTCATCAGGCTCGTAAAAATGCAAATCCGTTCCTTGGTAAATCCAGCCTTGTCCGCCCGTTCCCTCCTGCCAGCCGAAAGCGGAGGCATCCGCAGGCGGGGAACTCCGGCCCGTCAGCCGCGGATAATCCGGCTCCGCCTCGGCAGACCGGCGGCCCGGCGGCGCGAGCCGTTCGGCCGCCAGCGCCTTTCGCACCTCCGCCTCACGCTCCGCGTTAACGATAAAATCCAGCGGCCCGATCCGCTCAACCGCGCCATGCAGCGCGGAAAGCGAAGCGATTCTGTCGGCCGCGCCGGCGTCGGCGCAGCGCAGCAGCAGCACTTCGGCAAACGACGTCCGGCCGATTTCCCTTCCCCACTGCTCGAGCACGTTCAGCACCGGCTCCGGGACGAAGGCGGCATGCCCGGTCAAGAAGGCGGACACCTCTTCCGGTGTGCGGCCGTAGCGGGACGCCCCTTCGACGCTCGCCCGGGTCAGCCGGTACACGCTCATTACATCCGTCGCAACGTGCTCACAGCAGGCTTCAAGCTCGAACCGCACCGAAAAAGCGACGTCCGGCGGCACGAGAATTTCAAAATCGGGCTGGACGATGATTTTTCCCGGAGCAGCCTTCGGTTCATACGCCCTGCCTTCATATGAAGCAGCGGGCTCGTCCCGCCCGACCCGCCAGCGAAACATGAGACCGTCTTCCGGATTTTCCCCGAGATCCAGCCAGCCAAAGCCCGCGCAAGCCTCCAGCCAGCTGCCGATCCAATCCTGGCGTTCGCGGGGAAGCGGGCCGGCCAGTATTCCCTGGTCCAGCAGCGTGCCCAGCAGCTCCTCAAGCGAATACCACTCGCCCGCCTGCAAATCCGCTGCGGCCAGGCGCAAAACAACATGCGCCGTCCCCGGCTCCGCCGGAACGTAGCGCTGCAGGGCGTGACGAATCAGCACCCGGTTCATCGCCGTGGCGTCCAAAGCGAGCCAGGCCGCCAGCGCCCGGTCGTTCAGGCGCCAAGCCGCCCGCTCTTTGGCGATCAGCCCCAGCGCCTGCAGCAGGTCAAGCACAACGGCCAGCTGCGGCGAATACACGTCGGGATGCGGATACTTTAGCCCCAGGCCGGCCACATCCCGTTCGGCCAGCAGCAGGCGGCCCGTCAGCTTGCCGAGCTCCTTTTGGTGGATCGTTCCTTTGGCCGTCAACTTCAAGCCGTTTCCGGCGATATAGGTTAGCGCCCGGAACAAGTCGAACGCAAGTCCGGCTTTGGCTTCCCGCCGCAGCCTGGCCGGTCCCCCGGCCAGCGGTTTCAAGGCCGGATACCCCCACACGCGCTGCCGCTGCAAAGACATGTCCAGCGGCAAATAATACAGCCTCTCGCCCCAAGCTTTGCGAACGGCCTTGATATCGCCCCGGCGCAGCAATGCCGGCATCGCCGCGCGCAGCTCCGCTCCCGATACGCCGCCCGCGGCCGCCGAATCAACCTGCTCCAGCTTAAACGGCTGCCCGGCAAAACGGTAAAACAATAAGC
Organism: Paenibacillus macerans; assembly: GCF_900454495.1. Classification (NCBI taxonomy): domain Bacteria; kingdom Bacillati; phylum Bacillota; class Bacilli; order Caryophanales; family Paenibacillaceae; genus Paenibacillus; species Paenibacillus macerans. The sequence continues at coordinate 303,987 of NZ_UGSI01000001.1, read as the reverse complement.
GCAGCGCCCGCTCCGCGGACGAAGGCAGCGGCGGCTGCTTGGCATCGCCATTCCAGGCCGCCGAATGATTCGCTTGCGGACCCGTCATGCTTCAAACACCTCCCGCTCCCGCCGCACGGCGTATTCGTAGCCCTGCTCCAGCAGGAACAACTGGCGCCGCAGGGCGAAATCCTGCTCGCGCGTATTCTCCGACACAAGCGTGTAGAAATAGGCGCGGCCGCCATCGCTTTTCGGGCGCAAAATCCGCCCGAGCCGCTGGGCCTCTTCCTGGCGCGAGCCGAAGCTTCCGGAAATTTGGATGGCCACGGAAGCATCGGGCAGATCGACGGCGAAATTGGCCACCTTGGAGACGGCCAGGACGGGAAGCTCCCCTTGACGAAACGCCCCAAACAGCTTTCCCCGTTCCGTTTGCGGCATGCTGCCGGTAATGAGGGGAACGCCGAGTTCGGCGGCTATGCGTTTCAATTGTTCCAGATACTGCCCGATGATCAAAATTTGCCGATCCCCATGCCGCTCAAGCAGTTGCTTTATAACGGCCAATTTCTCCGGGTTTTCCGCGGCAATGCGGAATTTTTCCTTTCCTTCGGCCCGGGCGTATTTTTCCTGATAATCGCCTTGCATCGGCACGCGGATCTCCTGGCAATCGACGCGGGCGATAAACCCGGTTTCCTCCAAATCTCTCCACGGCACGTCGTACCGCTTCGGCCCGATCAGCGAAAACACGTCGCGTTCGCAGCCGTCCTCGCGGACCAGCGTAGCGGTAAGCCCGAGCCTGCGGGTCGCCTGTATCTCGGCGGTCGCCCGGAAAATCGGGGCCGGAAGAAGATGAACTTCATCGTAAATGATCAGGCCCCAATCCCGTTCGTTGAAAAGCGACATATGCTTGAAGCCCTCCTCCTTCCGGTTCCGATGGGTCAATATTTGATAAGTTGAGACGGTGACGGGCTTCACCTGCTTTTTCTCCCCCGAATATTCCCCGACCGCTTCGGGAGACAGGGTCGTTTTGTTTAGAATTTCGGAAATCCACTGGCGCACCGAAGTAACGTTGGAAGTCAAAATCAGCGTTTCGCACTGAAACCGCGCCATCGCCGCCAGCCCGACCACGGTTTTTCCCGCTCCGCAAGGCAGGACGACAACGCCGCTTCCGCCGTCCCCTTTGTGCCCCGCAAAAGCCTCAACCGCCCCAAGCTGGTAAGGTCTCAGCCGAAACGGCCTGCCATCCGGCAGCGACGAACACAACGTAAAGCTCAACGCCCTTCCGCTGTGGTAACCGGCTTCGTCCAAAACGGGATAACCGAGCCGGGCCAATTCCCGCTTAAGCGGCCCGCGGTGCTTTGCCTCCAGCCGCACCCTGCGGGCGCCGGCCGCCGCCGGCTTCCCGCCCGGAAGCGCAACCCGGCCGATGAGCTCATCCAGCAAGCCGTCTTCCCGGCTCAGGTTTTCCAGCTCGATCAGTTCGGGATTTTCCATCACGGGATACAGCCTTAAAGCGCCGTATCTGGACATCCATTCGCGGATGTCGAGGGCGGCGCCTTCGGGCAAATCCCAGCGCGCCACCGAGCGCAGCCGCCCGATGACCGCCTCCGCGTCCAGTCCGCCGGCCGCGGCATTCCATAAAGTAAGCGGAGTAATCCGGTATGTATGATAAACAGCAGGGCTTTTCACCAATTCGGCAAACGCGGACAATATTTCCCGAGCGGCTGCAAAACCCGGATGCTCCTTCTCCAGCAGCACGGTTAAATCGCACTGAACGATACAGGCTCCCGCTTCGTTCACAAGTTGTTCCTCCTTTCGTGCCGTACGCTTAGGTACGGGCAAAAAAAGAGAAGTCCGCTTGCTTAAGGCCCGCGAACTTCTCCCGGATGTGTCCGGCCGCCGCTTAAGGTCCGGCCGGTTAATGCACCCGCTCCGATATTTCCGACAGCGCTTCTCCGGCATTGTCCGCAAAAATATTGCGCACGGCCAAATCGCCGATCGATACGATGCCGATGAGCCGGTCGCCCTCGGTGACCGGCAGGCGCCGGATCTGCTGTTCGGCCATGAGCTCCGCGGCTTCGTCCACGGACATTTCGCGCGATGCCGTTTTGATCCCGCGGGTCATGATCTCATCGACGGCCGTGGAATTCGGGCGTTTCTCGGCCATGCAGCGAATGACCAAATCGCGGTCGGTGATGACGCCGAGCAGCTTGTCGCCTTCGACGACGGGAATAAAACCGGTATCGTTCTCTTTCATTTTAACGGCAACCTCATAGATGTTATCCCGGACGGTTACGGTAACGACTTCGTCCGTCATGATATCGGCTACTTTTCTCACTATAAAATCCCTCCTTCGGATATAGAATTCCAAAGCGGGAAAACAATTATGCATGCTCCTGCTGATACGATTCCGCCATCGCGATCAGCAGACCGGCCGCGTGGAGCATGGCGTCTTCGTCAATATCGAACTTCGGATGATGATGCGGGTAAACGGCCTCCTTCTCAGGGTTCCCCGCACCGACAAACATAAAACAGCCCGGAACCTTCTGCAGGTAATAGGCAAAATCCTCGGCGGGCATAATGGGGGGCGACGTCTCCGCGCGAAGTCCAAACACCCCTGGCGCCTCTGCGAAAAAACGCCGGGATTCTTTCTCGTCGTTGACGAGGCTGGGATAACCCATCATATAGGTGACGTTGGCTTTCGCCCCGTAGGCTTGGGCCGTCCCCTCGGCAAGAGCGTGGATCCGCTCGCGGATCAGTTCCCGCGACTCCTCGCTGAAGCAGCGGACCGTTCCCGCCAGTTTGCAGCGGTCGGCAATAACGTTTTGCGCCGTCCCGCCCTGGATCGATCCGATCGTCACGACGGCCGGGTCGAGCGGGTTTACGGAGCGGCTGACGACGCTTTGCAGCTGCAGCACCAGCGCCGAGGCCGCAACGACGCTGTCGACCGTTTTATGCGGCATTCCGCCATGTCCGCCTAGCCCCTGCATCTCGATGAAAAACTCATCGGTCGAAGCCATCAGCGGCCCTGCAGCGCTTGCCGCCGTTCCCGCAGGAATCGGCGTCCACAGGTGCACGCCGTAAATGACGTCCACGCCGTCCAGCGCCCCGGCCTCGATCATCGCCTTGGCTCCGCCGGGGCAGGTCTCCTCCGCCGGCTGGAACAGCAGGCGGATTTCCCCGCGCAGCTGCGGGCGAATCCGGCTGAAATATTCCGCGACCGCAAGCAGCGCCGCCGTATGCCCGTCGTGGCCGCAGGCGTGCATGACGCCGGGCACCTCGGAGGCATAATCGCAGCTTTTTTCGTCCTGAATCGGCAGGGCGTCCATATCGGCCCGCAGGGCAATGGTCTTGCCCGGCAGCCCGCCGCGGATTTTGCCGACCACGCCAAAACCGCCCACGTTCACGATCGTTTCGACCCCAAGCTCCCTCAGCTTCTCCGCCGCGAATCCCGAGGTCTCCTTCTCCTGATAAGACAGCTCGGGATGACGGTGCAAATGCCTGCGCCGTTCCACCATGGCCGGAAACAACGCGCGTACAACGTCCTCTTCCATGGTCTTTCACTCCTCTTCACCCAGGTACCGTTTCTTTAGCCTGCAAAGCCGGCCCGAATGGAATCTAGCTCTATTGTAGCAGAAAAAGGAAAGCGGAATCACTCCAGGATAACGAAACCGTCCTTAAGGCAGCGTTTTCCCGCGCTTGCACAAGCGGTGGAAACATAATATCATGGGGTAGAGAATCAATCGAATTTGTTGAAAAGTCATAATTAAGGGGGCATTTCTTGCATGATCGTGGAAAATAGCGGTTTGAACGGATTAAAAAGCGATTTGGCTTATTTGGACGAATCCGCTGAAAAGGTCGGATTTGTGCGCTGGCAATGGGAATATTACCGGGCTACATACGACTATAAAATCGAACACAACAACGACGAATATTACCTGCGCATCAACACGCGCGCGGTAGAGGGCAAATTGGAGCGTCCGGACACGGTCCTGGCTGTTGAAGCGGTCTACATGGGGCGGGCCACTTTCCCGCACGGGCTGGAATACGAATCGGAAATTCCCGCGACGGTGATGAAAACCGCAACCCATAAATTGACCGAATTGAAGGAACTTCTTGAGGCTTAAGGCGGCAAGCCTATGAGAGGCGAAACGGATAAACCCAGACGCGGGGCCCCGGATTTCCAATTGCTCATCCTCACCCTGCTGCTGGTGGGGTTCGGGATCGTCATGGTGTTCAGCTCCAGCTCCAGCATTACGCTGATCGACGCAAAATTCGGAAACGATCCTATGTATTTTACGAAACGGCAGATCATTTTTGCCTGTCTCGGCCTGGTTTTCATGTTCGTTACGATGAACATCCGTTATGACAAATACAAAAAACTGTTCGTGCCCGTGTTTATTTTGGCTATTATGATGCTTGTGCTCGTTCCCATAATCGGCGACAAAAGAAACGGTGCGACGAGTTGGTTCGCCATCGGCACGCTGGGGATTCAACCGACGGAGCTGGCCAAAATCACGACGATTTTATACTTGGCCGCCCTGATCTCGAAAAAAGGCGAACGCTTCCGGGATCTAAGGACCGGGTACATCCCGGTTATGGTCATCGTCGGCTTTGTCGCCGGTCTGATCATGCTGCAGCCCGACTTCGGCTCCTGCATGATCCTCGTCGCCACCTCCGGGCTGATTATTTTCGCCGGGGGCGCAAACCTGAAGCACATCCTCGGTTCGATCGGACTGCTCGTGCTTGGAGCCAGCATCGTGCTGGCCGCCGGAGCGCTGTGGGACAAAATTCACCCCAGCGAATCCGCGACAGACCAAGTTAACTATAAGGTGGGCCGGATTCAGGCCTATCTGGATCCGATGAAGGATCCCCTGGGAAACGGCTATAATCTGCTTCAATCGCTTACGGCCATCGGGCACGGGGGGCCTACGGGAACCGGCTTCGGACAAGGCATTCAAAAGCTGCACTATTTGCCCAACGCGTACAACGATTTTATTTTTTCCGTGATTGGCGAAGAGTTCGGTTTTATCGGCACGCTGCTTTTCCTGCTGTTTTACATTTATTTCATCTGGCGAGGCCTGCTTATTTCACTGCGCTGCCAGAGTACGTTCGGTACGTTGACCGGCGTCGGCATCATGGGGCTTATCGCCATTCAGGCTTTCATCAATATCGGCGGGGTTACGAACACCATCCCCATGACCGGGGTAACGCTGCCGTTCATCAGCTACGGGGGCTCTTCCCTGCTGGCCATGATGATGTCCATGGGCATCTTGCTGAGCATCTCGCGCGAATCGACGCTGCCGGCAAAACAGGAGCGGACCAAATCGGTTGTCGTCAGGGAATCGGCCGTATACGACTTTCGGAGCCGGCGGCAAATTTAAATAGCGATTTCCCGCATCAAAAAGGGGTTGCCCAAGCAGCGAAACTGCTTTGGGGCAACCCCTTTTTCTATGCCAGCTTATGTTGCGGTTAATTCGAGACCCAAGTCCGAACCCTTATATTACTGCAGAAGGTCGAAAAAATCGATTACATCTCGTCATCTTTAAACGCTACGCCTTCGACTTTCACATTGACTTCCACAATTTTAAGCCCCGTCATACTCTCTACCGCTTCACGAACATTTTGCTGAAGCATCCGGCATACCTCGTGAATCGGCGTCTCGTACAGGACGATAATCCTTAGATCAATAGCCGCCTCCAATTGACCGACTTCCACCGTGACGCCTTTTTGCACATTTTTGCCGCTTAACCGTTTCGCCCAGCCTTCAGACAGCCCGCCGGACATCGCTGCAATTCCCGGTGTCTCCAGGGCCGCCATTCCGGCAATTTTCGCAACGACGTCATCCGCAATCCGAATCAGCCCATTTTCCAACTGCAGTTGTTCGGTCATGGTCATACCTCCTTCAACCTCATTAATTTCATTGTAAATGGTAAGTCGCTTTAAAGCAAATGTAGACTCGCTAATTATTTTTGATTTATAATTTTCGCGTTATTGGTTATATTTAGTTAGAATTGTTAATTCGGAACCCGACAATTTATTACAAATTGAGGTGGATTATGAGAAAGTTTGCGACCCCATTCTTGCTCATCCTTTTCTTTGTACTGAGCGCCATCGGGCATTTTGCCATTGGCCGGCGACGCTGGAGTTCATCATTTCCGCGATCGCCGTTATTTTCGTGGCCGGCTTCCTGGGAAAAGCGACGGAAAGCGTGGCCCATTACGCCGGACAGCGCCTCGGCGGTTTTCTAAACGCCACCTTCGGCAACGCGGCCGAACTCATCATCGCTATTCTGCTCGTCAAAGAAGGCTTGTTCGATATGGTGAAGGCCAGCATTACCGGCTCGATCATCGGCAACCTGCTGCTCGTGTTGGGGGCGAGCCTGCTTGCGGGCGGTCTGAAGCATAAGGTGCAAAAATACAATCTGGCCTTGGCCAATATGAGCGGTTCGCTGATGATCGTGGCGATCATCGCGCTGTTCGTTCCGGCGGTATTTCTGCAAACCCATGTACTGCATGAGGAGGACCGTACTACGTTAAGCCTGGTCGTCGCCGGCATCCTCATCGCCGCCTACTTGCTATGGCTTGTTTTCTCCATGATCACCCACAAAAGCTATTTGGCGGATATTACCGAAGATGGCGATGAGCTGCCGGGCGAGCACGGAGCATGATCCGGCCTGGTCCAGGGGAAGATCCATCCTGTATTTGATTCTAGCCACCGTTATGCGCTTTCGTCAGCGAATGGCTGGTGCACACGCTGGACACCTTCTCGGCCAAGTTCGGGCTGAGCGAACTTTTCGTCGGGGCCTTCGTGGTGGCGATCGTGGGCAATGCTGCCGAACACAGCGCCGCCATCATGCTCGCTTTGAAAAACAAAATCGGAGCGGCCGTGGAGATTGCCGTCGGCAGCAGCTTGCAGATCGCCCTGTTCGTCGCGCCGGTGCTGGTCTTCGTCAGCCATCTGTTCGGCCGGCCCATGGATATCGTGTTTACGGTCATTGAACTGGCGGCGATCGGCGTATCCGTATTTATCGCCAAATCGATTACGCAGGACGGTCAAACCAACTGGTATGAAGGCTTGCTCCTGCTCGCCGTATACGCGATTCTCGGCGTTTCCTTTTACCTCGTGTAGAACGCTTGGCCCCCCTGCATAACTTATTTGACGCAGAAAAAACAAGCGTATGGCCGAAAATTTCCGGATCATACGCTTGTATTTTGTCTGATGAGCTATATGCATGCCTGGCCTGCAGGTCACTTTTTCTTGTTCATGGCTTCATAAAGCGAGGCAAGATTCCGTTCCAATCTGCTTATAATTTGCTTGCCGACCATTTCCTCAATCAGTCCGACGCGAATCGCGTAATCCACCTGCCTTGAGAATCCATACATCTGGGTATCCAGCACTTCCTCATAGAGAGGGCAGTAACGTGTGGCCAAGTTCTCCATCTGTACTTCAATCAGCTTCTCTATTTTATCTGCATCTTCCTGCAGAAGATTAAGTGCTTTCAGGTTCAGTTGCTCCTGTAACTCAGATGAAGTCATGCTTCTTCCCCCCTATGTCCAATGTTCCTTTCACAGCTACTCTATTCCTAATATTAGACGAAATCGAGGGCCAATACAAGAACCTGCGGGAAACAAACTCTATCATTGTAAAAAGACACCCCTGCCAAACAGCAGGAGTGTCTTTCCCATTTCGATTAATCTTCTACCAATTTTACATTCAAGCCGTGCTTGGCGAAAACTTCGCTCATCGCTTTTTTCGCTTCATCGGCGTCCGGTCCGTGAACGTGGAGCTCATAGCTCATTGTATTCACCAGTGTAGTGAAAAGGCCGAGGATACTTTTTACGTCGATGTACTTGTTGTCAGCTTGGAGCACGATGGAAGAAGTAAACTTGCCCGCCGCTTGGGCAATTTCAACTACCGCTTCATTGTTCGTGGCCATAGGGATCCCTCCGTGATTAACATTGAAAATAACATACTTCAATCATACATTGAATCCGCTTTCCAAGCAAGGATTTTCCTCGTTATTTCAAGTTTTCCGGATTTAGCGCCGCAAGCTCCGGAAGCACGAAAATACCGTCTTTGCGGATCAGCACATCATCGAAATAAATTTCCCCGCCGCCGTAGTCCGGACGCTGAATCAGCACCAGATCCCAATGGATCGAGGAGCGGTTGCCGTTATCCGTTTCATCGTAAGCCTGGCCCGGCGTAAAGTGCAGGCTGCCGGCGATTTTCTCGTCAAACAATATATCCTTCATCGGATGCAGGATGTACGGATTGAAGCCGATCGCAAATTCCCCGATGTATCTTGCCCCTTCGTCGGAATCGAGAATTTCGTTTAAGCGTTTCGTATCGTTGCCGGTCGCTTCGACGATTTTGCCGTTTTCAAAACGGAACTTGATGTTTTCGAACGTAACGCCGTTGTACAGCGTCGCCGCGTTGTAGCTGATCGTTCCGTTCACGGAATCGCGCACAGGGGCGGTGTATACTTCGCCGTCCGGAATGTTTTTCTGGCCGGAGCATTTCTCGGCGCCGATGTTTTTGATCGAAAAGGTCAGGTCCGTTCCCGGGCCGGCAATGCGCACCTTATCCGTGCGCTTCATCAGATCGGCCAGCGCGTCCTGAGCCCGGTCCATCTTGGCGTAATCGAGATTGCAAACGTTGAAATAAAAATCTTCAAACGCCTCTGTGCTCGTGTTGGCCAATTGAGCCATGCTGGCGTTCGGATAGCGGAGCACTACCCACTTCGTCTTCTTGACCCGCTGTTCGCTATGTACGGGATGGGAATACAGCGAATTGTACAGCTTCATTTTGTCTTCAGGCACGTCGGACAAATCGTTGACGTTGGAGCCCGCCCGAATTCCGATATAGCAGTCCATCATTTCCATCCGCTTCAAGTCGTATTCCGCCCACGTCTTCATGCTTTCCGCGGTGGCGTATTTCAACTGCGTACGCTGAACGGTGCGGTCGGTTATTTCCACGAACGCGTTTCCGCCCCTTTTTCCCACTTCCTCAATAACCGCTTTTAACAAATCGCGCTCTTCGCCGATCATTTCAACCAGCACATTTTCTCCGGGCTGGACATCTACGGAGTAACCAACCAGGTTTTCCGCCAGTTTTTGTATTCTAGGATCTCGCATATGGCTTTCCCTCCTCAAAAATGGAGCGGGACTTCCCTTCGCCAAGAATGCATGCTCAAGGAACCCGCGTGTTAACCAATGGTTAATTCTTCTACTATTGTAGCACGGCCGTCACAGGAAGTCAGCCCGCCTCTAAGTCTACTTATAATGATCAAACCTGTTGTCCGTGCGCAGCACTTCCTGCTGAGGCAGTCCCTGCGGCGTCAAATATTTCAGCTTGGTCTCCGAGGTCAAACGGGAGGGCAGCCCGGTTTTGCGGTTGATCGTCAGATGGTAAACCACGTTCGCCTCCATATCCTCAAGCATCCCGAGCAATTGCTCGCGGCCCGCCGACAAGATTGACGTAAGCCGGGTCCGCACATGACTTCTCCGGCCCGGGGAAACGGCCGCAAGCTTGCTGTCCAGATCCGCCCCAAGCAGGCTCATCTCCGCCAATAGCTCATCTTTTAACCGGATTCCGGCTTCACCGGGGTCCATTTCGATCCTCAGCACCTTGGTCCCGCGCGCCGCTCCGCTTTCCAGCGTAATTTTTTTCCTGACGGCATGGTGGATGTCCTCCAGTTGATCGAGCGGGTTCAAGCGGCTCATTCCATGCAGGAGAGCGCTGCTTTCGTTCGCCTGCAGCAGCCAGGTGCCGTTTTCCAGGCGGAGCTTCGCTTCGTACCCTGAGGCGGCGGTCAATCCGGCCGCGCGAAAGCGATTCTTGCCGCCCCGGGCCAATGAATCCGCGCTCATGCTCAGTTCGCGATGGTTGTTAAGCCGCCCCGTATAGCTGATGCTCTCTTCCGGCGTGCTGTGTTCTCCCCGCTGCAGCGAAGCAAGCCCGCGAAAGGTCAGGGTGTCGCAGCCCGCCAGCCCCGACCAGGTAAAGCCAAACCATTGGTCGCCGGTTTTCGGCTCGCCGCAAGCGGGCAAAACGGCTGCAAGCAAAAATATCCAAATCAGTTTCCGATAACCGGCAACTATTTTCAGCATATGCTTCCCGCGCCTCTCATTTTTGAAATTCGCCGCTGCCTAACGGCGGATTCAAAATTTGCATTCAGCAATATCCTGCCTCCGGCGCGGGAAATCTATGCGCCAAGGAAAAAGGCGTTCCGTTTGCGGACTTGCCGCCTTTCCCGGAACACCTCTTCATCTGGAATATTTCACACGGCCGCCCTGATCCGTATTTTCGATAGTTCAACTTAAGTAGCTTCCTTACCCGGTTTGCGTCTGGTTTCTCCCGTTGTTTTTGGCTTTGTAGAGCGCCATGTCCGCCTCATAAAAAAGCGTCTCTACGCTGACCTTACCGTCTCCCTGCGTCCATTCGGCAATGCCGCACGACACCGTAACGGCGGGATCGGTATCCATCGCAGTGCGGAGGCGAATCGTCTCCGCGATCCGATAGGCATTTTCGGCGTCGGCCCCCGGCAGATATATGGCCAGTTCCTCGCCTCCCCAACGGGCGGCGATATCCGTTTTGCGGATCGAGCTTTTGACAATTGTGCATACCTGCTGAAGGATTTTATCCCCGGTCTGATGCCCGTAGGTGTCGTTGACCTGTTTAAACTGATCGATGTCGACGATGATCAACGAACCGTTGCTGTCTTTTTTCTGAAATTGCTGGATGGCTTCATCCACATAGTGGCGCGCGTAAAGTCCGGTCAGCATGTCCCTGTTGGCCATTCTGCGCACCTCGGCATGCAGCAGGGCGTTGGCGATGGCCAAACCGATATGCGAGGAAAGAACCTGCAGCAGTTTGTAATTGTCGTAGGAAAAATACCGCTCTTCCCGGTGAGCCAGCATAATCGCCCCGTCTACTTCCCCCCGGACGATCAGAGGAGCGGCAATCAGCGAGCGCGCCTTCGTCTCTTCCATCATGCGGGAGGATACTTTGCCGTACGCTTGATAATCCGACAAAATGATCGGCTCCTGCGTGGAGCACACCAAACCGCAAAACCCGTAATCTTCCGGAAACGTCTGTTTCGAAAGGCCGGGCACATTCGTGGACATTACTTCAAATGTCCCGGTTTCTTTATGAAGCTGGGAAATACAGCAATACTCCGCCTGGAAAATGGAGAGCAGCTCATCGCCGGCAAATTGAAAAACCTCTTTCAGCCGCAAGCTTTGATTCAGCCGTTTGGTGAGTTCATTGATCAGCCGCAGCTCGTTGATCAGCAAATTGGACTGCTGGTACAGCTTGGCATTTTCAAAGGCAACCCCTGCGGTATCTGCCAGCATGCCGATAAGCTGCAGATCGAACTCATCGACTAAACCGCGCCGAATCAGCAAGCAAAACACGCCGTAGATCCCCTGCTTTCCGCCGAGCGGGGCGGCGATTTCAAGCAGCGGTTCTCCCGCGGGGCCACGCAGTTCCCGGGTGAGCATCCGGCCTTCCATAAACGCCTTGACGCAAAACCGCTCCCCGGGTCCCTGCAGCTGCAGCAGCTTTACCCGCGGATCGCGGCTTAAATCGTCCTGGGACATCAAAAGTTCAAGCTTGGCCTCCGGATACATGCCGGAAACTCGTTCAAACACTTCCGACAGGACGGAATCGACATCGATTTTGTCGTAAAGCTTCTGCACTGCCTGAAACAGCTTCGACCGGCGGTGCTCCTCGCGTTTGGCCCGCTGCTGAACGAGCAGTATGTCCGCGATGAACAAAGCTTCAAAAGCTTTGTAAAAACATGTCCGGAAATGCTGGGCAACCGCACGGATAAACAGCATGGCCGCCGCTCCCGCATATTCGGGGGCATTCGGCAGCCGGCAGCCGAACACGGCGAACACCCCCCCTTCCTTCCGCGTAAAGACAGGGGCGGCCGCGTAAACGAATTTCCCGTGCGGAAGGACCATTGGACCGGCAAGCTCAATGCTGCGGGATACGGTCCCGGCAACATAAGAGGCATCCATCCTTTCCTCGGCAGGCTCGTCCTCCCCCGTCCCTGAGATTACCAGGCCTCCGTCGTGGCGCGCGACAAAAAAGCAGGCTCCGCCCAGTTCGGCGATCTCGGTAGTATTTTGGCATAAGTCTTTGTAAGCTTGTAAAATAACCGGTTCAATATAGGGGTAATCGTAGGAGGTAATATCCAGCTGCTGCAGCCAATCTGCACAGTCTTCTTCCTGTTCCGGGCGCGGCAGCATTGAAGAAATGTTCATGTTCAACGTAGGGTGTCCTCGGGATTGGTCTGCCATAGGAAAACTCCTTTATAGAGGTTGTTCAAAAAGCCGTCCAAAACCTGGCTTTCTGAACTCTCATTTATACCGCATGGCCAACGCCTTGTTGCAGTTTACTGACAGCTACCTGTATTTTACTATCTTCCCCATCGTTTTGCATCAAATTTTTAGGACAAAAGCCCTATCGACAAAAAAACTCCTTTTAAAACAATTTTCCCATCTTGACTTTAGGCATCCGTTTCATATAATATATATTGTTGATAAAGACTGGATAGAGTCTTGATTAGGGCGTAACGCATGCGAGCACCCTCTCGGTTTTTGTTGCTGACAGGACAGCGGCTGAACTTTCTTGTCAGTGAGCGTAATTATCATCTATCCTACGCTCAACAAACAAAACCCGCATAAGTAGAACCCTACGCGAAATTTCAAACACAAAGGAGTCTACCTATACAATGGCACGTTACACTGGTCCTAAATTTAAACTCAGCCGCCGCCTTGGCATTTCCTTGAGCGGTACAGGCAAAGATTTGAAACGCCCATTCCCTCCGGGACAACATGGTCCCAACCAACGCAGAAAAGTAAGCAACTACGGCGCACAGCTGCTCGAGAAACAAAAATTGCGCCATATGTACGGTTTGGGCGAGAAGCAATTCCGCACCCTGTTCGAGAAAGCGCAGAAACTTCCTGGTATCGCCGGCGAAAACTTCATGTTCCTGCTTGAAAGCCGTTTGGACAACCTCGTTTACCGTCTGGGCTTCGCCAACTCCCGCGCGGGAGCGCGCCAGTTGGTATCCCACGGCCACGTAACCGTCAACGGCAAGAAAGTGGACATCGCGTCTTTCCGCGTAAGCGTTGGCGACGTCATCAGCCTGCGTGAAAGAAGCCGCGGCCTTTCTTCCATCAAGGAAGCTTTGGAAAACCGCACGCATCTTCCGGCTTACCTGGAGTACAACGACACCGCCATGGAAGGCAAACTGATCCGTTTGCCTGAACGTTCGGAGCTGTCGCAAGACATCGACGAGAAGCAAATCGTCGAGTTCTACAACCGTTAAGATTTTGCTTACACGCAAAGGGCCCAAGTCGATATCGACTCGGGCCCTTTGGCCGTATGTAAGGACGGCCTGTTTGCGGGCTAACGCGGGCAGAATCCCCATACTCCGTTTCTATTTATTAATGTTCAATGACAAAAGAATGGAACTCGCCTTTGCTGTTAAAATACCCTTTTACCGCAGGCGAACCCTTTTTGCTAAAGACGACATACGGATACGTGTTGACGTCCTTTAACTCCGCACCATACCCCGCCAAATTCAGATTCATGATCTCCTTGGCTTGCTTTACGGCCGACTTCTTTAAATCGTCCAGAGTGTAAGATTTCACTTTATCTTGGATAGCCTTTGTTTCTTCGCCCGGGTTTTCTTTGCTTACATTGCCAAGCTCCTTAATCAAGGACAAATATCCCAGGTCGATGCCGAGCAGCCGGTTGGTCGTCTCTTCAATCTCCAGCTCAATATTGCCTTTATTGGTGGAATACTCTAATTCATACACCTTCTTCTTGTTCGGCTTGAGACTGTAGTATATTCTCGGACTGCCCTTCGCCTTCGCTCCGACGCGGGAAAGCGCCTGGGCCGCCGCTTTTTGGATTGCCGCCGGCACCAATTTCAATGATCCGCCGCCGCTTTCCACTTTTCCGTCCACAAGGGTAATCCGCTCATTATTGCAAAAAGCCATGATATCGGTAGAACCATCTTCCAAATAATTAACGTCCAGACTCGTAAATCCGGAGGGCGCTTTTTGGTATAACTGCTTCCAGGCGCTGCTCAGCTTAGATTTCAGCGTATCGTTAAGTTGTGCGTATTTTAGATCAAGATAGACTCTAACCACTTTACCGTCAGGCTTCACATACACCGAACCGGACAATTGGCCGTTTTTTTGCCAGGAGAGACTGACTACCTCGCCGTTATATTCGGTCGTCTCCGCCTTGCTGAAGGAAACCGATCCCTTGGCGCACTCTTTGAGCTTGGCCTGTGCGGCGTCGACCAGCTTCTTGTCCACATTTTTTATATTGACTTTGCCCGTTTGCTCGGTTTGTCCGGCTTCCGCCGCCGATGCCGCCTGTACCGTCCCGGTCGCGCCGATGGCTCCCGTGCCGGCAATGATCGCCGCCAGGGCGGCCGTGCTTACAACCTTGTAAAAACTGGATTTCATTTTATCTTCCCTTTCTCTTAACTTCTTTAGTGCCCGTTCCCGATTTGAACGGCACATTGCGTAAACGGATATCCGGAACAGCTTCGTCCTGTACGTTCAGCCTTCGACACGCTGGCACTTGGACTGAGACGAAAAACATAAGGACAAAAACGCGCGTTATTCCGGCGATTTCCGTTCATTTGAGAGAAATAGAGGCGATTTATGTCGCTATTTTCCCCTGTCGCAAGGAAAATCTTTCATACCAGACTGTTCATAGGAAAATAAGTACCTAAAATGCCGCTAATGGTGATGAACATGCCAGGCTCCGGATAATAAGGACATAAAGTGCCGCTATTCTCAAAGCCGACGGGCACTCGTTCACGTAGCCGGTTGCCAAGCACCATTTCTAGGTTAAGCCGGCCCAAGTCAAAAATCGGCTCGAGCCGGGTTGCGCTTAAAAACTCAGCCTATTCGCAGTCAAGTATACTCAGGTTATTGCTCAATATTAAAGCCGTGGAAGAACCCTTTGGCGTTAAAGTAACCCGTTACGCCGGGAGCGCCTTCTTTGGTAAAGACTATCGAATTATGGTAAGAAGACTTGGATGTTTCATCCCGCTTCGCGGCATAGTCCGACAAATCCAGATTCAGCATCGCTTTAGCCTGCTCTACAGCCGCCTTCTTTAATTCGTCCAACCCGTATCCGTTCACTTTTTCACGGATGGCGTTCGTTTCCTCCTCCGCGTTTTCCTTGCTTACTTGGGAGAGGTCCTTGAGCAGGGACGAGTCCTCCAAGCTCAGGCCGAGCAGCCGGTTGGTCGTTTCTTCAACGTTAACTTTCACTTCCCCCTTATTCGTCTCTCCGTACGTAAAATAGTACACTTTCTTTCCATTCGGTTTGTTGCCGAAGGTTACGTCAGGGCTTCCCTTCGCGGTCGCTCCGGCGCGGGAAAGAGCCTCGGCCGCCGCCTTATTGATTGCGGCCGGCACTTCTTGCTCCTCCAGTTTTCCGCCGCTATAATCCAGTTTTCCGTTTATCAGGTCTACGGACTCTTTTTTACCGTTGGCGGCTGTTATGTTGGTATAATCCAACCCCGTGAAATAAAATTCGGAATTTGTATAATGAACGAACACGCGCTCAATGCCGCTTGAATCTTTGTTATAGGCCTGCTTCCAGGCGAGGTCCAGCTTTGCCTTGACGTTATCGTTAAGTTCTTTGTACGAGGTGCTAAGATAAAGATTTACCACCGTACCGTCGCGTTTTACCGTTACATTTTCGTTAGGGGAAGTCTCGGAGCCCATCTTTGTCTCGCTGATTACGAAACAAACGGCCTCCTCATCGCCAAGCTTTGCGGTTTCCGCCTTGAGGAAAGCAACCGGTTCCTTAACAAACTCTTTGAGCTTCGCTTGCGCGGCGTCGATCAGCTTTTGATCCACGTTGTTCAGACCGGCCGTTTGCCCGGCATGTTCGGTCTTTTCGGCTTGTGAAGTTTGTGAAGTTTGTGAAGCTTGTGAAGCTTGTGCGGCCTCTTGCGGCACAGCGGACTTCGCTGCCGGAGCAGCCTGAACAGCCCGCATTACGCCAACCGTCCCCGCGCCGGCAATGATTGCGGCCAGTGCGGCCGTACTCAAAACCTTGTAAAAATTGTGTTTCATTTTATCTTTCCATCCTTCCGCCTATTTTTTAGTGTCTTATGTTCCGATCGGTCGACACATGGCGTAAACGGATGGGCCTGCGAAAAAGTTTTAAAAGCCCAAATTTTTTTCCGCGAAAGCCGAAATTCTCATTAAGTAAGCATTAAAACTCAGGAAATTCGTCTCATGATTTTAAATATCGCCGCGCCCTCTCAGGCCATAGAAAAAAACGCCGGAGCAATTCGCTCCGGCGTTTCTATAATGTGTAAATCTTCCAAACGAATGAGTTGAAATCTTTTTATTTCACCGTCAGCTTGGCGAATTTCCGTTTTCCCACCTGAATGACTTCCCCGCCGGACAAAGCGACCTCCGCGTTTGGGTCGGTCAGCTTCTCTTCGTTAAGTTTAACCGCCCCCTGCTGGATGCTGCGTCTCGCTTCCCCGTTTGAGGCGGCGAAACCGATCAGCGTCAGCAGCTTGATCAGGCGGATTTTCCCGTCCTCCAGCTCTCCTGCGGGGATCTCCTTCTCTTCGATATCCTCCGGCAAAGCCCGCTGCTGGAACACCGTTACGAAATGCTCCTGCGCGGCATTCGCCGCATCTGCGCCATGGTACATCCGGACCAGCGTGAACGCCAGCTTCATCTTCGCATCGCGCGGGTGGACGCTGCCCGTTTTAAGACCTTCCGCAAGTGCCTCCAGCTCTTCTCCAGGCAAATCCGTCACCAGCTCGTAATATTTCAGCATCAGCTCGTCCGGCACGGACATCGCTTTGCCGTAGATTTCGTTCGGCTCCTCGTCGATGCCGATGTAGTTGCCAAGGCTTTTGCTCATCTTCTGCACACCGTCGAGACCTTCGATGATCGGCGTCATAATCGCGATCTGGGTATCTTTGCCGTATTCCTTCTGCAGCGTCCGGCCCATCAGCAGGTTGAACTTCTGGTCGGTTCCGCCAAGCTCGATGTCGCTCTCCAGCGCCACGGAGTCCATCCCCTGCATCAGCGGGTAGAAAAATTCGTGAATACTGATCGGTTGCCCGCTTTGGTAGCGTTTGGTGAAGTCGTCCCGCTCCAGCATCCGGGCTACCGTCACTTTGGCCGCCAGCTTGACGACGTCGGCAAACGTCAGCGGAGCCAGCCATTCGGAGTTGAAATGAACCTTCGTTTTTTCCGGATCCAAAATTTTAAAAATCTGCTGCCGGTACGTTTCCGCATTCCGCAGCACATCTTCCTCGGTCAACTGCTTGCGGGTTTCCGATTTGCCGGTCGGGTCGCCGATCCGCCCCGTAAAATCCCCGATGATGAGGTGGACCTGATGGCCGAGCTCCTGAAATTGGCGCAGCTTCTGCATTACGACCGTGTGCCCGACGTGAATATCGGGGGCCGACGGATCAAGCCCCAGCTTGACCTTAAGCGGCGTTCCGGCGACGACCGATTTCATCACCTTTTGCCTCAGTTCATCCTCGGGGACAATCTCGACGACCCCCCGGGAAATTACTTTCAACTGGCGCTCCACCTCCGCCTGCTGCTCAGGCGTCAACTCTTCCCATTTCATACCAAACACTCCTCCAGATCAAAAATTGGAACAACCGTCAAACCCACAAGCGCAAAAAAGCTCCTTCCGTCCCAAGGGACGAGAAGGAGCGCTCGCGTTACCACCCTAATTAAAACCGCGTTAACCCGCCGCAGGCCGCAGCAAAGCAAACGAAACGGTTTTCACTTCATTCTTATAACGGTCATCCCGGAACCGGACTACTTGCGGCTTAGGGCCGCGTTCCCCCGGACGGCTCCAGACGGTAATTCAAAAGGGATCCGCCCATTCGGTTCGCAGCGACCACCGATTCTCTGAGCGGCGGGATTCCGCTTTCTACTAAGTCTTTCCACGCCTTTGAAAATATGCATTTAAATTATTTTATAACATAATCCCGTTTACGAAGTCAAACCTCAGCCAAATAGGATGAAAAAACAACCAATAGACCATTTTTATGCTATAATGTTGCTGTTTATAAAGGAGGATCATTGATGGTTCATGATAACGAAAACAACTCCGGCCAGCAAAAAAAGCGCAGGTCAAAGAGCGGCAAACCGGTTCGGCGGCCCAGGAAAGGCCGCTGGATCTGGGCGACGCTAGGCTGGCTCGTTCTCCTTGGATTTGCGGGAGTTCTGTTTGCGGGGGGCGCCGTGTTCGGTTACGTCTCCTCGATCGTCAAGGACGATCCCGTGCGGTCGCGGGCCGACATTGAAGCAAAAATCAATTATAACGAGATGACGGGGTTCGCGTATTTCCGCGACGGGCAGGCGATCGGCCAGCTTCGCTCGGAGGAAGACCGGCGTCCGGTCACTTACCAGCAAATCCCCCAATCGGTCATCGATGCGGTGATCGCGATTGAGGACAATCATTTTAACGAGCATATCGGGGTCGACTTTAAAGGAACGCTCCGGGCCGTAAAGCAAAGGCTGCTCCATGAGAGCGTACAGACCGGCGGGAGTACGCTGACCCAGCAGCTCGCGCGGCGCGTCTTTCTGAATTTGGAACGCACGGAAGACCGGAAGGTCAAGGAAATACTGCTGGCGCTCCGGCTGGAACGTTTTTTATCCAAGGAAGAAATCATTACAGCTTATTTGAACAAAGTTCCCTTCGGCAACGGATCGAACGGATACCAGGTCTACGGGATCAAGGCGGCGGCCAAAGGAATCTTCAACATTTCCAATCTGGAGGACCTGAACATCGCGCAGACCGCTTATTTGGCCGGACTTCCGCAGCTTCCTTCCTCCTATTCGGCCTTTAACGGCAAAGGGGAATTTAACGAGGAAGCCTTCGGAAGAGCGATGAAGCGCCAACAGCTGGTGCTGCAGCGCATGCTGGAAGAGAACAAAATTACCCAGGCCCAGTATCAGGAGGCGCTGGCTTTTGATCTGAAAGGTTCGCTGGCGCAGCAAACCAAAAAAGCTTACGACACTTACCCTTATCTGATGCTGGAGACGGAACGGCAAGGCGCTATCGTGCTTGCGATGCTGCGCAATCCGGAGCTGACCAAGGAACAGGCGGCCAGCCGCCCGCAAATTCTCGAGGATGCCCGGCAGGAGCTGTTGACCGGGGGATACAAAGTGTATACCACGATCGATAAGCAGGTATACAACTCGATGCACAAAGTGTCCGAAAATGCGGATAATTTTTCGCCATCCAGTGAAAAGAAAGGCCTGGAGCAGGTTGCGGCAATGATGCTCGACAATGATACCGGCGCGATTTTGGGCATGATCGAGGGACGCGATTTCTATACAGAGCAAATGAACTATGCGACGCAAATGAAACGGCAGCCCGGCTCCACGATGAAGCCGATCGCCGCTTATTTGCCGGCGCTTGATGCGGGCTTGATTCAGCCGGCCAGCATCATCGACGATTCGCCGATCATCCTGCGGGATTACCAAAAGGGCTATCACATCCCCGTAAACTCCAGCGGCGGCTACAAAGGCCTGGTTACGGCGAGAACGGCGCTTAACGAATCCCGCAACATCCCGGCGCTCAAGGTGTTCAACAACATCGTCGGGATTGACAAAGCTTGGGATTTCGCGAAAAAACTCGGGATCACCACCCTCGAAGACGAGGATTACAATGCGCAAACCGGCGTGCTCGGCGGTCTGAAATACGGCGTTACCGTAGAGGAACTGACGAACGCCTACAGCGCGATCCCGAACGGCGGAAAGTTCGTCGACGCCTATATGATCGAAAAAATCGTCGATGCCAAAGGAAAGGTCGTTTACAAGCACAAGAACGAACCGAAGCAGGTGTTTTCCGAGCAAACCGCCTATTTGATGACCGATATGCTGCGCACCGTCATTCGGGACGGGACGGGCAGTTCGATCAAAAGAGACTTTAAAAACTACGGAAAAATTCCCGTCGTCGGCAAAACCGGCACCACGCAAAATTACGCGGACGTCTGGTTTATGGGCTACTCGCCGGACGTTACGCTCGGCGTATGGATCGGCTATCGCGATTCCGTAAACACGCTCTCCGATGCCGGTAAATCGCGGGCCCGGAAAATATGGTCGCTCGTCATGAACGAGGTCACCGCAAACGAACCGGACCTGTTTGCCACGAAGGAATTCAAAAAGCCGGACGGAATCGTCACCAAAACGGTCTCCGGCTATAGCGGCAAACTGCCGACCCAATTGACGCAGCAGGCCGGCAAGCTGGTGACGGATATCTTCAACGCCAAATACGTCCCGACCAAATCCGAGGACGTTCTGGTACGGGCGAAATATGTCACTTACGATGGGGTGAACTACGTTCCCCTGGAAACGACGCCGTCCGATATGCAGCGCGAAAAAGTGGTCGTTCGCCGCGAGAAGCCGATCGCCGAGCTGGTGAAAGAGCTGCAGAACGCGTTTTCCGTCATGAAGGGCAGCCACAGATCGCTGAGTTACTACATGCCGAGGGACGCCGGCGAGGACGCGCCGTATAAGCCTGACCCGCGCACCGACGACGGCAATGCCCCGGCGTCCCCGGGGGGCGTCGCGCTCAAGATAAACGGAAGCACGGCCACGGTAACGTTTGGCGCGAACAGCGAAAAAGACGTTGTCGGCTACCGACTGTACCGCTCGGATGACGGGGTGGAGTTCCAATATACCGGCAAAGCGGCGCTCATCGGCGACGATTTGTCGATCACCGACGCCAACGCCGCCGGCCCGGCCACTTCTTATTACGTTACGGCCGTGGACGTAGCCGGCAAGGAGTCGGAACCTAGCGCGGTTGTCGGTTTATTGGGAGGCATAAACCCGGAAGGCGTCACGCCTCCGGACAGCAGCGGCGAAACGCCGGAAGATGGGGGAACGGCCGGGGAGAATGGCACGGACGGTTCGCTCCCCGCTTCTCCCGCCCAGGTGAGCATTAAGAAGGACGAACGAGGGTTTACGGCAAGCTGGGAAGCCAACCCGGCTCTGGACCTCGTCACCAGCTATAACGTGTACGTGTCCGATGCCGCGGACGGCACGTATTCCAAAGCCGGCTCGACCGCCGATACGCAGTATTCTTTCAAAACCGACTCCGGCAGCGTCTGGGTCAAGGTTACGGCGGTGAACGTGCTGGGCGAATCCCCGGCATCGTCTCCGGTGCAGTACAGTAAATAAGCTGGCGCCAAAACCAGATAAGCAAGGGAAAGCCCCTCCGAGCGCTCTTCGGAGGGGCTTATTGCATCTAGCGGGAAAATCCGCTTTAATCCTCAATCGTCGATAAATCTCCGGCCGGGAGGTTAAGTTCCCAAGCTTTTAACACGCGGCGCATGATTTTGCCGGAGCGCGTTTTGGGCAATTTGTCTTTAAATTCGATTTCCCGCGGCGCGGCGTGGGCGGACAGCCCTTCTTTGACGAATTTGGCGATTTCCGCCTTCAGTTCCTCGGAAGGCGCGAACCCTTCGCGCAACGATATAAAGGCCTTGATGATCTCTCCGCGCACGGGATCGGGCTTGCCGATCACGCCGGCTTCGGCCACGGCCGGATGCTCGACCAGTTTGCTCTCGACCTCAAACGGCCCAATCCGCTCGCCGGAGGAGTTGATGACGTCGTCAATCCGCCCTTGGAACCAGAAATACCCGTCCTCGTCCATATACGCCGTATCCCCGGAAATATACCACCCGGGAATCCGGAAGTACTCTTCGTATTTCGGCGCGTTGTTCCAGATCAGCCGCATCATCGACGGCCATGGCGTGCGGATCGCCAAATTGCCCATCCGGTACGGCGGCAATTCCTTGCCGTTATCGTCGATGATGGCCGCATGGATGCCGGGAACCGGTTTTCCCATCGAACCGGGTTTGATCGGCATCGACGTGTAATTGCAGATCAGTTGCCCGCCCGTCTCGGTCATCCACCACGTATCGTGAATCCGGCGGTTGTATACCTTCATCCCCCAGCGGACAACCTCGGGGTTGAGCGGCTCGCCGACGGACAACACGTGGCGCAGCGAAGACAGATCGTATTGCGTAATGATGTCCTGTCCGGCGCCCATCAGCATGCGAAAAGCGGTCGGCGCGCTGTACCAGACGCTCACTTGATATTTCTGAATCGTCCTATACCAGTCGGCCGGGCTGAAGCGTCCGCCGCGGACAACATTGGTCGCCCCGTGCAGCCAAGGAGCGAAAATGCCGTAGGACGTGCCGGTCACCCATCCGGGGTCGGCCGTGCACCAATAGATATCCCCTTCTTTCAAATCGAGTACGACATGGCCGGTATGATAGTGCTGAATCATCGCATTGTGCACATGGTAAACGCCTTTCGGCTTGCCGGTAGAGCCTGAAGTATAATGTAAAATGAGTCCGTCCTCGCGGTTCACCCATTCGATTTCGGCCTCGGGGGAAGCCGCCGCCAGCTCGGATTTCCAATCGACGATTCCGGGTTCCGCGGCTACGTTGTCGCCGACGACGAAGATCGTTTTCAGCGCCGGCAGCTCCTCCCGTTTGACGCGGGGCAGCAGCTCCGGCGTCGTAACCAGCGCTACCGCTCCGCTGTCCTCCAGCCGGTCTTTGACCGCCGTCTCCATAAAAGCTTCGAAAAGCGGGCCCACCACGGCTCCCACCTTGATAATCCCAAGCACGCTGATGTAAAGCTCGGGCGACCGCGGCATAAACACGAATACCCGGTCCCCCTTAGCGATCCCGTATTTGCGCAGCACATTGGCGCAGCGGTTCGTCTGCTCCCGCATCTGCTCAAACGTGTAGGATTCTTCGCGGACCGGATCGCTGAACAAGAGCGCCGGCTTATCCCCCTTCCCGGCATCGACATGGCGGTCGATCGCCTCGTAAGCCATGTTTACCCGGCCTGTAACATGCCAGGAAAACTGCTCTTCCACATCGTTCCAATTAAAATTGGCGCAGGCTTCTTCGTAGCTGTTCATGTTGGACGACGGTACACCCGCCGCAATGATTTCCCCTTGCAGTTGACTCATCGTTTCATCCTCCTTAATCTTTGTAAATAAGAAAACAGTAGATCAAAGTTCATGAAAACGGATACACAGGAGCGTAAGGTAAATCTTTTGCTTCAGCTTTTGTTGGCGGGCAGGCATCCGTTCTAATCGAAAGAAACGGGAATTAAAACTTCCGAACCGTTTGTCAAGCTCAACCACCATATTAACAGCCTTGAATTGTGAAAATTTTATGTCGGAGAACATTATATCACAGGTTTTTCCGCACAGGCTACACTTTTCAATTTTTCATTTTTCTGTTATAAGTGAGGTGAACGAGCAAAGGAGGCGGCAAAATGGAACACCGCAAAACCTATATCCGCCATACCCTGCCCTACCATGAACGCGAAATTATCGTGGAAGGTCCCGTTACTCCGTCCCATCTCCAAACGCTGCGGATGCATCCGGATCTGGACGCTTTTCGGAAGCCCGAGGATCAGCACGCCGCTCTGGTCGAAATCGCCTCACTCCCGGAAGGCCGGATCATTTTGGCCCGGAGCGAAGCGACGATTGTCGGGTACGTTACTTTCCATTATCCCGACGCGCTGGAGCGCTGGTCCCAGGGGCGCATGCCCGACCTGATCGAACTGGGGGCCGTCGAGGTGGCCGATGAATACCGCAGCGCGGGACTCGGCTCGAAAATGATCCGCACCGCTT
Source organism: Paenibacillus macerans (assembly GCF_900454495.1). NCBI lineage: Bacteria > Bacillati > Bacillota > Bacilli > Caryophanales > Paenibacillaceae > Paenibacillus > Paenibacillus macerans. The sequence goes on along the minus strand of NZ_UGSI01000001.1, from coordinate 280,299 downwards.
TCGAGGATGGGCAAATGGAGCGGTATATCGTGTTTACGACCGAATATTACTGGCATTGGGATTTGAAGAACAGCGGCCTCAGCGTTTGGGATTACCGCAAAATGATGGAACGGCTTATGAAGACGGTCGATATGGTCTGGTACGCGACCGATGATCCGGAAATTTGCTCCCATCCGGCCAATTGCCTGATGGTCCGGATCGGCAAGGAGGTCCCGTTATCCTCCGAGGAACAGTTCGACCGCATCCGTTTTCAGCAGCGTTTCATGTATTAGCAAGCATCAATAAGGAAGGCGTGTGATTCCATGCCTGGAAGCGCTTTATTTATTCACCATGAACAAGAGCGGAAATACCGGTTTCATGACCGGCACCCGTTCCATCCGATCCGCTTGGAATTAACCATGGATTTGTTAAAAGAGGTTGGCGCCTTGAAGCCGGATCATCTGCTTCGGCAGCGTCCGGCAACGGAGGAGGAACTGCTGTGGGTTCATCAGCCCGCATACGTGGAAGCCGTAAAAAATTTAAGCCTGACTCCGCCCGATCCGGCCTGGGTCAGCCGCGCCGAGCAATACGGCCTGCTGGATGAAGACACCCCGTACTTTGCCGGGATGCACGAGGCGGCGGCCTGCATCTCAGGCGGCACCGTAGCGGCGGTTGAAGCGGTGCTGTCGGGGGCGAGCACGCATGCCCTGCATTTGGGCGGCGGGCTGCATCACGCCCTTTCGGCTAAAGCCGCGGGCTTCTGCGTTTACAACGACGCCGCCGTGGCGATTTCCTACGCCCGCCGCCGTTACGGCGCGCGCGTGCTTTACGTGGACACGGACGTCCACCACGGGGACGGGGTGCAGTGGAGCTTTTATTCGGACCCGGAGGTATGCACGTATTCGATCCACGAAACGGGCAAATACCTGTTTCCGGGGACCGGATTTTTGCCGGAGCGCGGAGAGCACCAGGGCTATGGCGCGTGCATGAACCTGCCCCTGCAGCCGTATACCGAAGACGATTCGTGGATGGAGTGCTTTGAACAGTCCGTTCGGCGCCTGGCCGGTCATTTTCGCCCGGATCTGATCGTCAGCCTGCACGGGTGCGACGCCCATGCGCTGGACCCGTTGTCCCATATGCACTGCAGCATGGCGATTTACCGGCGCATGCCCGAAATCCTGCACGAGCTGGCCCATACGTACTGCGAAGGGCGCTGGGTCGCGGTCGGCGGAGGCGGCTACGATTTCTGGCGGGTCGTTCCGCGCGCCTGGAGCCTGCTCTGGCTTGAGATGAGCGGCCACCCGCTAAAGGAAACCTTAACGCGGCAGCCGGACGCCAGACTCCCGGAAGCCTGGACAAAGCGTTGGCAAAGCCAAACGTCCTTTTCGCTCCCGGACGCCTGGCTGGACGACCTGTCGCATTGGAACGGCATCCCCCGCCGGGCGGAAATCACGGCCAAAAACCGCGAGACGCTCGCGGTTGCCCTGCAGGACTATTTATAGATGCTGCACCATATCGTTTAAGATTTCAAACGAACGCTGCGCGGCCAGCTTTGTAAACTCGGCGAAATTCACGTCCGCCGAACCGTCCGCTTTATCGGAGATGGAGCGCAGCACGACGAACGGCACCCGGTTCATGCCGCACACTTGCGCAAGCGCGGCGCCTTCCATTTCCACGCAGGCGCCTTCCATCTCCCCGTACAGCACCGAGCTGACGAAGCCGCGGTCGGCGATAAATTGATCGCCGGACAGCACCCGGCCGACGATGTATTTATGGTCCCGGCACAGCCGGGTGCAGGCCTCTTCGGCCAAAGCGATAAACACCGGGTCCGCGGGAAAGTCGGATACTTCCTGATAAGGCACCGTTCCGCGCGGGTACCCGAGCGGACTTGCGTCCATATCATGCTGCTGGCAGGAAGATGAGATGACGATGTCGCCAACGTCCAGATCCGGGTGAACCGCTCCGGCCACGCCCGTAAACCATATGGCGCCGGCCTCAAAGCGGTCGATCAGCAATTGCGCCGCTAACGCCGCATTGACTTTCCCGACCCCGGATTTGCAGACGACGACGTCCTTGCCGTGCAGACTTCCTTTCACAAAGCGGATGCCCGCGATAACGGCCGTTTCCTGATTTTCGACCCGCTCCAGCAGCAGGGCGATTTCTTCATCCATGGCGCCCATCAGGCCAATCGTTTTAGCCATGCTTATCACTCCTTTGACCAAGTATCCCCCAATACTCAAAAAAGCTCCTAAAAAGGAGCTTTTCCGTCGTATAACCTTTTTCATATATATTTTTTCTGTGTCTCATCTCTCTCTACAAAGAAAACACATTACACGTGGCTGACCGACAATCGCAAAATCGTCTCATGCGGCAAAATCACGCGAGGATTCTCCACGTTCTCTTTCTTCATCAGTTTGGTCAGCAAACGCATTGCCACCGCACCCAAATCATACATTGGCTGGGCGACGGTTGTGAGCTGCGGACGCACCATCGAAGCCATGCGAATGTTGTCGACGCTGATGATCGAAAAATCGTCGGGAACCTTCAGCCCCTCATCCTGAATGCTGTGAATCGCGCCGATAGCCATTTCGTCCGTTGCCGCAAAGATGGCCGTAGGCCGTTTCTTAAGCCCCAGGAAATACTTCATCGCTTCCACGCCGGATTCGTAACGGTAGTTGCCGATCCGCACCAGGTCTTCCTGGTATTGAATTCCCGCCGTTTCCAACGCGCGCTTGTAGCCCTGGAAGCGGGCATAACCGTTCGCCGGATCCTGCAGGGTTCCGCTGATCATCGCGATATCCCGGTGGCCATGGCGGATCAGCGTGCTGACCGCATCAAACGCAGCCGCTTCATGGTCGATATCCACCGAAGGATATTGCCCTTTCTCATCGCTTGTCGCGCAAAGCACGATCGGAACCGACGACGTTTGAAACGCCTGAATATGCTCGTCCGTCACGGTGCCGCCCATAAACAGGAGCCCGTCCACTTGCTTCTCAAGCAACGTGTTGATGACGCGGATCTCCTTCTCCTTGCGCTTGTCGGCGTTACATAAAATAATGTTATAGTGATACATGTTCGCAATATCTTCAATACCCCGAGCGATTTCCGCAAAAATCGAATTCGAGATATCGGGGATCACCACGCCTACCGTGGTGGTCTTCTTGCTGGCGAGACCCCGCGCGACCGCGTTTGGACGGTAGCCCAACCGTTCGATCGCTTCGTATACCTTTTTCCGGGTCTGCGGTTTCACATTGGGGTTGTTGTTGACAACCCGGGAAACCGTGGCCATCGAGACGCCTGCTTCACGTGCCACATCGTAAATGGTAACCGTCACAATCTTCTCTCCATTGCCATAGATTTTCACTCGTTCTTCCGGTAAAGTTCCAGAGTTCAATTAAATTTATGATACGACAAAATACTACTTTATGCAATGACAACGCTTCATACTTTCAGAATTCCCTGCAGCGCCGCCTGTGTAATGCTTGAATGGGAAGTGTGCCAGACGGCTTGTCCGTCCTTTACCAATATAGCCTGTGGGGATTCGTGTTTAACGCCCAGCCGCTCGGCGGCCTCATTCGACACAGCCCGATCTTCAATGACATATATCAGCCCGTATGTAACGTCTTCGCGCGGATTGCCGTTCAAATAGGCTTCCGCTTCCCGGAGCGCGCCGGCGCTGATGGGACAGCGTGTACTATGTTTGAAGAGCAGAAGCGGCCCGCTTGCTGAAGCCTCAAGCGCCTCATGGAGCTGCTTAGGCGAAGTTATTCTGATCCACTTGGACATGATCGTTCCAACCCCTTTTCAATAACACTCAGCACAGGTTCTTTTGATATATTATCAAAAAGGGAAATAAAAATACAACCTGAAATGAAAAAAACGTGAAAATGTCAAAACTTTGCTTAAGAAAGCTGACGATTTTTTATAAATTTGGACAATTGCGCCAAACGTTGGGAAATATCGTCCATCCACGCCGTGTCGCCCAGATTTTTTGCACAGCCGAATAAATCCAACAGAAGGTTAATCCTCTCCTCGCATTGCCGCTCGAGCAGGGCTTCAAATGAAGATGTCTCCATCCGGTTCCACTGGCGGTAAATTCCGAAAATCAGATCGGCCAGTTCATTCCGCTCGGTAAAATCGATCCGCTCTTCCGCCCGCTCCCGCTTAAGCTTGGCCAGCATGTCGGTTAAATCCGTTTTCACTTCCGGCAGCACTTCGTAATAACTGCAATCTTCGCATTCATAAATCGGAACCCGGTTGATTTCATAGATTCCTTCAAAAATAACCACCCTGAAGCCTAGATTCATCATTTGCCCGCAATGACAGTGCTTTCGCACGGTACCCACCTCATCTTAATCTACTACATTTTAGTTGCTACGATGAATAATATATATATTCGACCTTCCCGAGGTATCTCCTTCCATTAGCAGAACATACTTATATTTACCATCCATGGAAAGCGTTTTGGAGCCTCTGGGCATGAAAATACTTATCATTTTTGATACAATTAAAATATTGAATGGGAATTTCGTCAAGGGCGCTAAATGATAGGAGGAGATGATTTTGAGACTTACTGGTAAAAAGATTATCGCTTTAGTAGACGAAGAATTTGAGGATCTGGAGCTCTGGTACCCGGTCTATCGCGTTCGTGAGGAAGGTGCGGAAGTCCATCTCGCCGGTGCGGAGAAAGGCAAAAAATACATAGGGAAGTACGGCGTCCCCGCCGAAGCCGAACTTTCCTTTGAGGAAATCGATTCCAGCCGGTACGACGGCATTCTCGTTCCCGGGGGTTGGGCTCCGGACAAGCTGCGCCGGTACGGGAAAGTGCTGCAGATCGTCCGCGAGATGAATGACGCGAAAAAGCCGATCGGCCAGATCTGCCACGCCGGCTGGGTGCTTGTCTCCGCCGGAATTTTAAAGGGCGTGACCGTGACCTCCACCCCGGGGATCCGCGACGATATGGAGAACGCCGGAGCCGTCTGGAAAGATGAACCGGTCGTCGTCGACGGACATATTATTTCCGCCCGCCGTCCGCCGGATTTGCCGGAATACGGGAAAGCTTATGTTGATGCGCTGGCCGCGGCAAAATAACGTGCACGTGCCCAGTCTCCAATTCGATTGGATATATCCAATGACCATACCGAGTTTATACTTTAATTAATCGAGTAGGAGAGGGTGACTAACCCCCGTCCTCTCACACCACCGTACATGCGGGTCCGCATACGGCGGTTCCAAAAGGTTAACAAAGCTCCAGGTAACGAGAAAGCAAACTCTTCAGCCCTTTCACTTCCCAGTAGGAAGTCGGAAGGGCGTTATTTGTGTTTCGAGACATTTCCCATGCACCCCGGCGGGAGTTTGCCATAACATAGCAGGCCCATTCTGGGACTCCGAGTGCCCGAAGTTCACGAATTCGGGTGCGTACCCGCTTCCATTGTTTCCATAGGCACATTCGAAGTCTTCTTCGAATCCACTGGTCGAATCTTTCACAGTGGCTCTTCGCCGATGCGATTCGGAAATATCCAATCCATCCCATGAGGTAACGGTTCAGTCTAGATATACGTTCCTCCATGGAGACTGATTGGGTACGGTTTGTCAACTCCCGGATCTTCTCTTTAAATCGAGAGATTGTCTTGGGAGCCAATCGAATCGTCGCCTGTTTATTCGACAGGAAACTAAAGCCAAGAAACTTCCGGTTCCATGGCCTGTCCACTGCACTTTTGTCCCGATTCACTTTCAGTTTCAACTTTCCTTCCACAAATCGTGTGACCGATTCCATGACTCGTTCACCTGCTCGCCTGCTCGCTACAAAGATGTTGCAGTCGTCCGCGTAACGAACAAACCGCAGCCCCCTCTTTGTCAGTTCTTTATCCAAATCATCGAGTAAGATGTTTGCCAGAAGCGGACTTAGCGGACCGCCTTGCGGAGTTCCCTCGTCCGTCTTCTGGCAGATGCCACCTTCCATCATTCCGGCTTCCAAGTAGGCCCGAATCAGCTTCAAGACTCGCTTGTCTGTCACTCTCCTTGCCACTCTTGCCATGAGAATGTCGTGGTTCACCCGGTCAAAGAACTTTTCCAAATCCATATCTACGACCCATCGCAGACCGCTTTGGATATATCGCTGGGCTTGCTTCACGGCATCGTGTGCTCTCTTCCCCGGTCTAAAGCCGTAGCTGTACCAAGAGAAGGGGGCATCGAAAATCGGGTTCATCACTTGCAGAAGTGCTTGTTGGAGGAAGCGGTCCATCACGGTCGGGATACCGAGCAGCCTTACACCGCCTCCGGGTTTGGGGATTTTCACCCGTCTGACAGGTATCGGTCTGTACGTTCCCGTTAGGAGTTCATCTTTCACCGTTTCCCAGCGTGTGTTCAGGTAAGCCTGTAGCCCCGCTACCGTTACTCGGTCTACACCGGGGGCACCTCCGTTTTGTACCACTCGCTTATAGGCGAGCCTGAGGTTCTCCCCTTCGAGCATTCGCTCCAACAAGTCGTTACTTGCCTCGTGAGAGGAAGGATCGATTTGTGCCGATGAAGAACTCGGCGCTCCAACATACCCTGACGGCTTCACCGCTTCTCTTTGTTGGCAGCTCCCTTTTGGGATATTCGGCTGTCTTTGCTCTTCACGCGAACGCATCGGTTTCCTCTCTCCTTTCGGTTCGGCCCTTCCGCTTTCCGGCGTCCCGTACTTGCGTACTATGGCCTCTGCTGACTCCTGCGGGTTCAGCGCAGCCTCTCGGTTGCGGTTACGAAGTGACTTCGCATTTTTTTTTTTTCTCCCGCAGGCCTCCCCAGATAAGAACGTCATCTTTCCGCCCACGACCACTGGAGTTTACAGGAGTGATCCTTGGCGGCTTTGGATTTCGCTGTGTTATGGCAGCTCATCCGGTTCATCCTGCCTCAAATCCAGTTTGTGTACCTTGGCCCGTGCTTTTGCCTCCGGCTTCCTTCAGATTCCACCTCGCGATGGACACCCTTGCCCTTGGCTAGCGGTAGGCGCTCGCCAGCCCCCGCTCGGGACTTTCACCCTATAGATGACGCCCATGCTGGGCGTACATAAAAGACCAGTAAAGCGCGGGGCGCTTTACTGGCCTTTTTGCGCTTAAAAGCTTATTTGCCAAGCCGTTCCTGCTCCAGCCGGCAACCGAAACGGACGAGTTCCGCTTCGATCTGGTAGCTGGTCGGCAAGCGGTAGCAGGCGGCGCCAGCCTCCCGGCTTTCCCCTGCATAACTATTCAAAATGCGGTGTTTTACCCGGAGCAGCGACTGCGGCGACATGCTCAAATCGCTGACCCCCAGATGGAGCCACAGCGGGACCGCCTTCTCGTCCCCGGCCATTTCGCCGCAGACGCTTACCGGAATCCCCGCCTCCTTCGCGGCTTGAACGGTTTGCTTCAGCATGCGGAGAACGGCAGGGTGATACGGGTGATACATGTGCGCGATTTTCTCGTTCATCCGGTCCACGGCCAGGACGTATTGGACCAGATCATTGGTGCCGATGCTGAAAAAGTCCGCTTCCTGGGCCAGCAGATCGGCGATGGCCGCCGCCGCCGGAACCTCGATCATGACGCCGACCTGAACGCCGGGATCAAATCTAAGGCCGCGGGTGCGCAAATCCTGTTTGGCCGCCTCCAAAATCCGGTTGGCAGCCCGAATTTCCTCCAGGGAGGAGATCATCGGGTACAGGATTTTCACGTTGCCGTAAGCGCTGGCGCGCAAAATTGCGGTCAGTTGGGTTTGGAACAGTTCCTTGCTGTCAAGGCTGATGCGGATCGCCCGATACCCGAGCACCGGATTGTCTTCTTCCGGCAGTTCGAAATATTCGAGCTGTTTGTCGCCGCCGATATCCAGCGTCCGGATTACGACGGAATGCGCGCCGGCTTTCTCCGCCACCTGCCGGTATACTTCAAATTGCTCGTCTTCCCCGGGGAACGAGGCCCGGTCCATGTACAAAAACTCCGTACGGAACAAACCTACGCCTTCGGCCCCGTATTTCACCGCCAGCTCCAAATCTTTGACCGAGCTGATATTCCCCGCCAGACGCAGGCGGACACCGTCCTTCGTTACCGCTTCCACCGCCGCCAGCAGCTGCAGCTGTTCCTTCCGGCGGCGCTGCTTCTCGGCGATCTCGGTGTAGCGCTTGACGATGTCCGGACCGGGATTAAGATATACCTGCCCCTCGTCGCCGTCAATGACCAGCAGATCGCCCGTCTGCACCGGTTCCGCCAGTTTATGCTCAAGTCCGGATACAAGCGGGATGCCCAGAGCCCGGGCCATAATGGCGGAATGGGACGTTTTGCCGCCGGCCATCGTCACCATCCCCAGCACATTGTCCGGGTTGAGGTGCACCAGCTGGGACGGGGACAGCTCCTTGGCCACCAGAATATACGGCTGCGTATCCGCGGGCAGCGTAATGTCCGGCGTTCCGAGCAAATGTTTGAGCAGCCGGTTGCCGACGTCCTTGATGTCGAGCGCTCTTTCTTTCATATACTCATCGTCCAGCAGATCAAACATCGTGACGAAATGATCGATCGCTTCCTTGACGGCCACCTCCGCCGCCTTGTATTGCCTTTCGATAATCCCCCGGATTTCGCTCATAAAAACAGGATCTTCCAGAATGGCCAGATGGGCATCGAAAATCCCCGATTCCTCCGCGCCGACCGTTTCCTTAATTTCGTTCTTCAGACCCTCGATTTCGGTTTTGGACGTCCGTATGCCTTCGTACAAACGCTCGAATTCCATGGCGAGATCCACCTTATCCATCCGCCGATCCGGCACATCCCATTCCCAGGCGGGCAGCACAAAAGCTTTGCCGATAGCGACTCCCGCTGCTGCTCCGATCCCCTGTATCATGTAGTGACCCCCTATGTCCTGCTTTGAAGTTCCGGTTTTCGAAACCGCGGTTCCTTTATAGGATACCCTCTCTCTATTCCATTATGGTAAGCCTAGCCCGATAAATTTGTCAAAGGAAAAAGCCACAGTCCAAAAGGCCCCTCTTTGCAGACGGGCCTCCGGCAAAAAACTGTTCAGCTTCGCTTTCCGATCAAAATGCTGTCCTCCACCTTGATGCAGCGGTCCATAATGACCGTAAGTCCGCCTTTTGCGGCGATTTCGTACGCTTCCTCATTGAAAATTCCGAGCTGCAGCCACAGCACGCGCGCTCCGATCTTCACCGCTTCCTCGGCAACCGGAGGCGTCAGTTCGCTGCGGCGGAAAACGTTGACGATATCGACCGGTTCGGGAATGTCCGCCAGGGAAGCGTACACCTTTTCGCCGAGGATTTCTCCGCTTACGGTTGGATTTACCGGGATGATGCGGTAGCCGTTGCTTTGCAGGGCCTGCGCGACCATGTAGGAGGTCCGGTCGGGCTTATCCGACAGGCCGACAACGGCGATGTTGCCGGCGTTCAGCAATATTTGCTTGATCTCTTCACGGCTTGGATTTTCAAATGGCATTTTTAGCTTCCTCCCTTTCAGATAAATACTTTTATAAGTGCATGTTCAAAAAGTCAGGTTTTCAGCACCGAAGCGTATGCTTCCGAAGTGCGTTTTTTCAAAACGCTTTAGGTCGGATGAAGCCAGGGACAAAAGGAGCGGAGCGTACGTTTTGGGTACGTGAGCACCTGAAATGTTTCCGTAGGAAACATGCTTCGGATGCTTCGGAAGCATATGCTGAGGCCCGGCTGAATTCAAGATTCGACGCCCGATCCGCTTCTTGTCCTGCTTCGTGATCAGATGACTTTTTGAACTACATCTATAAGTTTATTCTACCCGTTCCACGGATGCACCAAGCGAGCCAATATGGTCGAAAAACTGCGGATACGATTTGGCCACATGATGCGCATCCTTAATGACAAGCGGCTGCCGGCAGCGCAGACCTACGACCGTGAGCGCCATAATCACCCGGTGATCGTAATGCGCGTTGATCTCTACGCCGCCTTCAAGCCCGGCAGGACGGCCGTGCACGATGATTTCCGCCCGGCGTTCCTCTACGTTGGCCCCGGCTTTTTTCAGCTCCTGCAAAAAATCCGTAATACGGTCGCATTCTTTGTAACGCAGATTTTCCACATTGTAAAAACGCGAGGTGCCGTCGGCGAATACCGCGGCCGCGACCATGGCCAGCACCGCGTCGGTGGCGGCGTCGCCGTCGAATTCGACCGGGCGCAGCCGGCCGTTGCCGCGCACGTGCACGGTTCCGTCGCTATGGGTGAGCGGCACGTCCATCATCTGCAGCACGTCGACGATGGCTCTTTCCCCCTGCTTGCTGCGCTCGGCCAGCCGGTGCACCTTCACGTCCGATTTCGTGATCGCGGCCGCCGCCAAAATCGCCGCCGACCCGGGGTAATCGCCTTGCACCGTGTAGGTTTTCGCCTGGTAGCTTTGCCGTCCCGGCACGCGGAAATGCATATAATCGCCGCTCGCATGTATGACGATGCCCGCTTGCTCCAGCACCTCCAGCGTTTGCCCGACGACCACCTTCGATTTGAGATCGTCCAGCACTTCGATTTCGCTGTCCTCGTCCAGCAGCGGGGTCAAAAACAGCAGCGCGCTCAAATATTGCGAGCTGACCGCGCCGGACACGCGGATTTTCCCGCCTTTGGGCGCTCCGCCGCGGATGCGGATCGGCAGCCGGCCCTCGTTGTGTTCGACCTCTACCCCAAGCTGGCCAAGCGCTTTGATCAGGTCGTCGTGCGGGCGTTTGCCCAGCGAATCGGGGTACGTATTGACGAACGTCACATCCGGACACAGCGAGGCGATCGCCATTAGGAAGCGGAGCACCGCTCCGGCGTTGCCGACGTTCAGCTCTTTGACGTCCTTCGGGCGGCGGCCAAAGCCGGTGATGACGATTTTTTCCTCGTCCTCGTCAAGCACCGCGCCCAAATCGGCGATGCAGCGGCGCATCGCATCGCTGTCTTCGCTGTGTGCGGGATAATATACGGTGCTTGTGCCCTCCGCCAAAGCGGCGACGAGCAAATACCGGGTCGTATAGTTTTTGGAAGACAGGGCTCCTATTTCTCCAGTCAGCTCAGGCGTAGGCCTTACGATTACGTCCATGTTTCATTCCTCTTTTCGTTGTTGATCGTTAACCGCGGCAACGCGTTAAAATCTCAAGCGCCACCTGCTCTGCGTTTTTCCCCGTCGTATCCACGGTGTGATGCGCGAAATCATAGGCGTTTTTCCGTTCCTCCAGCAGCGCGGTTACCCGTTCTTTGGCGCCGCCGGCCAGCAAGGGGCGGTTTTCGTCCTCGCCGACGCGGGCGATGATGTCGTCCGCCGAGGCTGTCAAAGCGATGACCAGCCCGTTCTCCAGCATCGCGCGGCAATTGCCCTGCCGCAGCACGACGCCGCCGCCGGTCGCCAGGACGATGCCGTCGTCCGCAAGCACTCGACAGAGAAGCCGCGATTCGGTGTCTCTAAAGAATGCTTCGCCTTTCTCGGCAAAAATTTCCGGGATCGACCGCCCGGTTTCCATAACGATCATCTGATCGAGATCGACAAGACGGAGGCCGGCTTCGGCCGCCAGCAATGCCCCGACGGTCGATTTGCCCGTGCCCATCATGCCGATCAGCACGATATTATTTTTGGCAGTGCGCATGTTTTTTCACCTACTTGCAACTTTCCCATATCATAACACAGGCCGGCATATTTTCAATACGAACTTGCTCCGCAGCATTTCCTCCGGGTGCAAAAAAGCCGCCGAAGAGACAGACGTCTCTCCGGCGGCTGGGCGTATCGTTCTATCCACTTTACGTCCTTCTTAGAACCATTGATGGTGGAAGACGCCTTCCTTGTCGACCCGTTTGAACGTATGCGCGCCAAAGTAATCGCGCTGCGCCTGCAGCAGGTTCGCCGGCAGACGCTCCGTGCGGTAGCTGTCGTAGTAGGACAAGGCGCTGGCGAAGCCCGGAACCGGAATTCCGTTCTCCACGGCAGCGGCAACGACTTTGCGCCATGCGTCCTGATAGCTTTCGACCACGTTTTTGAAGTACGGGTCAAGCAGCAGGTTTTTGAGCGCGGGATCGCGGTCGTAAGCTTCTTTGATGTTGTGCAGGAACTGGGAACGGATAATGCAGCCGCCGCGGAAAATCATCGCGATGTTGCCGTATTTCAAATTCCAGCCGTATTCGTCGGAAGCGGCGCGCATTTGGGCAAAACCTTGAGCGTAAGAGACGATTTTGCTGGCGAACAGCGCTTTGCGGACGTTTTCGATGAATTCTTGTTTGTCGCCGGCAAACGGTTTTTTGGCCGGGCCGTTCAAAATTTTGCTGGCCGCCACGCGCTCTTCCTTCATCGCCGACAGGAAGCGGGAGAATACGGATTCCGTAATCATCGACAGCGGCACGCCGAGATCCAGCGCGCTTTGGCTTGTCCATTTGCCGGTTCCTTTTTGCCCGGCGGCGTCGAGAATGACGTCCACCATCGGTTTGCCGGTTTCTTCGTCATATTGGGAGAAGATGTCGGCGGTAATTTCGATCAGGTAGCTGTCGAGCTCCCCTTTGTTCCATTCGCTGAAAATTTCGTGCAATTCCTTGGCGCCAACGCCGAGTACATCCTTCAGCAAATGATAAGCTTCGCCGATCAACTGCATGTCGCCGTACTCAATGCCGTTGTGCACCATTTTGACATAGTGCCCCGCGCCGTCCGGACCGATATATGTACAGCAAGGATCACCATTCACTTTGGCGGAAATGGCCGTTAAAATCGGTTCAACCAGCTTGTAGGCGTCTTCTTGCCCGCCCGGCATGATGGCAGGGCCTTTCAGCGCGCCTTCTTCGCCGCCGGATACCCCGGTGCCGATAAAGCGGAAGCCTTTAGCCTCAAGCTCTTTGCTGCGGCGCTGCGTGTCCGGGAAGTGGGCGTTGCCCCCGTCGATGATGATATCGCCTTGATCCAGGTAAGGAAGCAGTTGTTCAATCGTCGCGTCCGTAGCCGGGCCGGCTTGTACCATAATCAAAATTTTGCGCGGAGTTTCCAGCGAGTTGACGAACTCCTCGACGGAAAACGTGCCGACAAGGTTTTTGCCTTTGCCTTCGTTTGCCAGAAGGTCATGCGTTTTTTCCGGGGAACGGTTGAACACCGAGACGCTGAAGCCCCGGCTCTCAATATTCAGGGCCAAGTTTTTGCCCATAACGGCAAGGCCGATAACGCCGATTTGTTGTTTTGACATGGTCTCCATCCTTTGCTCACTATATTTTTGTTCAATAATATCATTTTAACAGTTTTGTGTACAGAAGTGAACCCTGCTCTGCCATCAAAAAACATCCCCCGACAATCGCTTGGGGGAACCGGAAAAATATATTCTATTTTGCGCCAAGCGGATCGTTACCATTCCAGGCGGATCAGTTCCAGGCGAAGCTTGCGGAGTTTTTCCTTGCAGGCTTCCGAGGCGGCTTCGTCGCCGCTTTGCAGCGCTTCAAACAGCCTGCCGAGCTCGTCGTCCAGCTCCCGCTCCAAGTCTGCAAGCTGCCGTTCCGCTTTGTCGGAAGCGAACATTTCGGCAAGCTGCTCCGTGTTTAGCGTCGGGCCTTTCTGAAAAATGACCTTGTGCTCCATCCCGGATATTTCGACCAGACGGATGACTTCGCCAAACAAAATATTTTCGATCACAATTTGCCTGTCCTTGAACCGTTTGACCACCGCGTGACCGCGCAGCTCCCCGATCAGTTTCTCCAGCCATTCGGCCAGCTTGGCGTCGCGGATTACGTAATCGCCGGCCAGCTTGTATCCTTTGGCGAGACGTTGAAACTTCAGCTTCGTCAGCTTGCGTCCGGTGCGGACGGAAATGATGAATACGGATTCGTTTTCGCTCCAATATAAAGAATACCCGTCTTGGATCAAATCGCGGATCAATTGTTGAATGTGCCGGCGGTCAAATCGGAGTTCCAGATTACAATACTCAACCTCATAGCTTTTATTCACGGCACTCCCTCCTAAAAGTTTTTGTAGGCGTTGCATCTGTGGTTGCGCTTCGTACAAAAACTACTTCGAAAGCATTAGCTAAGTTTTTGTGAGCGGTACATCTTAGCTGCACTTCGAACAAAAACTCGCTACGGAAGCATGACTTAGTGTTTTGCGTTTCGAACAGACTCGCTGCGGCTTACCTTATCTTATACTCCATCTTATGTTATGGAACTTGGTTTATTGATTATTTTTACCCGTTTCGGGCCACGGTTGACGCATCCTTGGGGGCGGTATGTTATACTGATGGGAGGCAAATAACACCTTAATGAATTTCCGATTGATGAGGCTGGAGGTATTAAGCATATGACATTTCCCGGTTTTGTGCAGGAGGATTTTGAAGCGTTGACCGTTCCGGGACTCGAGGGCCGGATGGAAGCGATTATTAGCCGGATCAGACCGAAGCTGGAGACGCTCGGGACCGAGCTGGCGCCATACTTGTCCGCGCTTTGCGGAGAAGAGATGTACCCGCATGTCGCCAAACACGCCCGGCGCACGGTCAATCCGCCAAACGATACATGGGTGGCCTGGGCCGCGAGCAAACGGGGCTATAAAGCGCTGCCTCATTTTCAAGTAGGCCTGTTCCCCACTCACTTGTTCATCATTTTTGCCGTCATCTACGAAAGTCCGAACAAGCTGGTATTCGCCAATTATTTGGACAAGCATGCGGCAAAGGTGAAAAAAACAATCCCGGGCGGCTTCTATTGGTCGCTCGATCATATGGATCCCGGCGGCACGCCGCATCAGGAGGCGGACAGCAAGCTGCTGAAGCAATGGGCCGAACAGCTGAAAAAGGTGAAAAAAGCCGAGATCATGTGCGGACTGCGCCTGGAACAGGACAACCCTCTGCTTGGGGATGGGAGCAAGCTGGTGCAAACGATCGAGGAGACGTTCCAGACCCTGCTCCCCCTCTACAAAAGCGCATTTTAAAGTGTTACGGCGAGAGCCGTGGCGCGGCCAGCCTTCGGGATTATCCCCGAAGGCTTTTGGTCTTTCCCGCAATTCCGAGATGCAGAAAAAACAGCAAGGCCATCACCGCCGAACTGGCCAGAAACGGAGCGGAAGGCCCCAAAACATCCCACATTTTGCCCGATACGATAGGCCCTACCACCATTCCCGTGCCCTGTATCGTCAGAAACAGCCCCCACACCGTGCCCTTCTCCCCTTCCGGCAGCAAATGCGAGAGCATTGTATCCCAGGTTGGAAGAATGAAGGCGTAGCTCACCCCGATCAACATGACGAGCAGCCATACCAGGGATACGGAGCTCGTTACCGCGAAAATGCCGATCGCTACGGCCGCTAGCGCGAACCCGACGTGCAAAAACCAGCGTGTCCCGAAGCGGTCCACCAGCTTCCCGATCGGGATAAGTCCCGCCACCGTGATGCCTCCGCCGATCACCAGCATGAAGCTGAACGTTTCCGGCGGCAAACCGAGCTCGGACCGGACATAAAGCGTAATGACGGGCGTCAGCAGCCCCACGGCAAAAGACCGCAGAAACAGCGCCGGATAAAGCAGCGGACTGACATGCAAATTTTCTCTGATCTCGCGGAGCGTGGCGCGGATATGGCGCCATATTCCCCCCTGCCGCAGCGCCTTTCCCAAGGTTTCGGGATCGGCTCCCCCCCGCTTGGCCCCGGGCCTGCCGCCGGTTTTGCCGGGAAGAAACAGCGATACGATCACCACCAGCCCAACGCAGGCCAATAGGAGCCAAAACACGGGACGGTAAGAGCCGTCTACGAGAAAATTGATCAGCACCGGTCCCAATCCGGTTCCGCCGAGGCTGGAAATTTGCATGACCCCCATCGCCGTGGCGAAATTTTTGTTTTCTTCCGCCACCGCCGTAATTCCCATTAGGACGCACGGCCACAGCGGCGCCGTACCGATTCCCAGCAGGGCGCAGCCAAGCACGAGAAATCCCATCGTCTTCAAAAAGGCGATCATCGCCACCGCTCCGAGCGTAATACAAAGCCCCAGCGTCATCGTCAGGCGAAAGCCGATCCTCTCGATCAGCCAGCCTGCCGGGCTGCGGAACAAATTATCTCCGATATATTGGAGCGAAAAAGACAAACCGATTGCAAAGGCGCTCAGCTTCAGCACGTCCCCCATATAAACGGGCAGTACCGCAACGATGAGCGCTCCCTTTACGAATTCGACCAAAAACATAATGACCCAAAGGCAAGCGAACGTAGGATTAAGCAGCTTTTTGCGCGCGATTCTTGAAGTTAATTCCATGGCCAATCTCCCCTCCGCTATCTCTCCAAGTATGATTTTTCCGTTTTAGTTTGTCCTTTTGGGGAGCGTTCTTACCCGCTGCAATCGCATTTTTCTTTCCCTCGCCAATGTTCACTTGCATTCCGAACCGTTTTTGTTATACTCAAGCTTGTTTATATTTTAACGATGAAAGGCAGGGATGGCCCATATGGATCATCAAAGCACGCCGCTTTTTACCGCACTCAAAAGACACGCGGCCGGCAATCCCGTTCAATTTCACATTCCCGGGCACAAAAAGGGGCTCGGCACCGATAAAGAATTCCGTGAATTCATCGGCGATAATGCCTTGTCGATCGATTTGATCAACATCGCGCCGCTGGACGATCTCCATCAGCCGACCGGCGTGATCGAGGAAGCGCAAAAGCTCGCCGCCGACGCGTTTGGCGCGGACCATACGTTTTTTTCCGTTCAAGGCACAAGCGGGGCCATCATGACCATGATATTATCCGTTTGTTCGCCGGGCGATAAAATTATCGTTCCAAGAAACATTCACAAATCAGTCATGTCGGCGATTATTTTCGCCGGAGCCAAGCCGGTCTTCGTGTCGCCGGCCCAGGACTTTAGTCTCGGCATCGATCACGGCATTACGACGTCCTCGGTGCGCCGCGCTTTGCAGCGCCATCCCGACGCCAAAGCGGTTGTGGTCATTAATCCGACGTATTTCGGGGTATGCGCCAACCTGAAGGAAATCGTCGACCTTGCCCACAGCTTTCATGTTCCCGTGCTTGTGGACGAAGCGCACGGCGTGCACATCCATTTTCACGAGCAGCTGCCGATGTCGGCCATGCAGGCCGGCGCGGATATGGCGGCGACGAGCGTTCACAAGCTTGGGGGTTCCATGACGCAGAGTTCGATTCTAAACGTCAACACGAAAAACGGTTATGTAAATCCGCAGCGCGTGCAAACGATCATCAGTATGCTGACGACGACGTCGACTTCCTATTTGCTGCTGGCTTCCCTCGATACCGCCCGCAGAAATCTCGCGCTGCACGGCCGCGAGTTGGCCGAACAATCGGTGGAGCTGGCGCAGTACGTCCGCGAAGAAATCAACAAAATTGAGGGGCTGTACTGCTTTGGACGGGAAATTTTGGGCAGCGAAGCGGCCTATGACCATGATCCGACCAAGCTTACGATCCATGTCCGCCATTTGGGCATCACCGGCTACGAAACGGAAAATTGGCTGCGTGAGCATTATAATATCGAGGTTGAGCTCAGCGATATGTACAATATCCTCTGTCTGATTACGCCGGGGGATACGCGGGAAACCGCCGACATATTGCTGAAGGCGCTGCGCGAACTGTCCGGCATTTACTATAAAGAAGGCAATGCCAACGAGTTGATCGTCAAAGTACCGGAAATCCCGCAGCTCTCCCTGATTCCGCGGGACGCCTTTTACGCCGATACCGAAGTGATTCCGTTCAAGGAGTCGGCGGGCCGGATCATTGCCGAGTTTATTTACGTATATCCGCCAGGGATTCCGATTTTGCTCCCCGGCGAAGTCATTTCCCAGGATAATATCGACTATATCGTCGACCATGTGGAGGTCGGTTTGCCGGTGAAAGGGCCGGAAGACCGGAAGATCGAAAATGTAAAGGTCATCGTGGAGGCAGACCCGATCTTCTAAAGCCTAAACTTATGCAAATCAAAAGCTCCCCGAAAAATCGGGGAGCTTTTGATTATTGCGCCGAGGCGTTATTAAACTTCATCAAGCTGGGAGACAAGTTCGTTGTATGCTTCCTCCACTTGCTTCCATTCTGCTTCGTCTTCGATATTGTAAAGCACCATCTCTTCATTTTCTTCTTCCATGCGGAGAATGATGCCGTCCGCTTCCGGATTGTTTCGCTCCAACAGAAGTGCGTACACTTTTTCGCCTACGTCGAACGTTTCGACGAGCACCATTTCTACGTCGTTGCCTTGTTCGTCCGTCAGCGTCAACACAAACTCTTCGTGCTCATGATCGTGGTCATGGTCATGCCCGCATCCGCACGCTTCGCCGTGTTCGTGATTGTGGTCGCTCATTAAATTACCTCGCTTTAATGGTTTTAATGGTTTTAAATAGTGTTGCCTTATCCCCCGTATCGTAACATTTTCGGATGGACAGGTCAATTTTCCCAGCCCCGCTGTGTAGATTATTTTGCACCTATTCCAGGACATTGATACCTTTCTCCGATACCAGCACAAAATCCGTTCCGCCGGACGGCTTCATATAAAATCCGACCGTATACCGCCCGGTTGCTTTGAAATCGTACGTGTAGTCTTTAGTGCGGAACCAGAAATTATCCTTCTGATCCTTGATTTCATCGGTCTGGATTTCCTTCGAGGTTCCGTCGGGCGCCGTGATCGAGACGCGAACCGCTGAAATGTTAGTCTTCAAATTATCGATTTGCGAAAATACGAAAAATTTAAGCTTGCCCGTCTTTTTGATATCCCCGAACACTCCGTCCTCCCTAGACAAAGACATATGAACGTTCGGTTTATAGTAATTGACCGTTTTCGTTTCTTCATTATACTCCACCAATCCATCGAGACTCCGTAAAGGGACGTAGGTTTTCCCGTCGATAACATATCCGCCGTCTTCCATTTCGCGGCCGTTCAGCAGCAGTTTCACCTTTTGGGTGGCCGCATCGGCAAATAACATGGACCCTCCCATTAAAGAGAAGGCTATGACAAGGAAAGCAATTCTTCTCCATTTCAAATTCATTGGTATGAACCTCCATTTGATTCATGTTGATATAAATTTATACTCCGCCTGTACGGGCAAGTTGCGGTATTACCGGTAAAAGCCGGATATTTTTTCCGTCTTGTCCGCTAGCTTTGCTTCGCTCCGGAGCCGGGGGCTTTCGTTTGGAAGGGAATTGGAGTACATTAAAGGAAAGGATGCAACTTTCACAAGGAGGATATTTATGACACTTCGTCTGCAAATGCTTGGCACAGGCGGGGCATTCGCCAAAAAGTACTTTAACAATAACGGCCTCTTGTATGCGGAGGACTTTACGCTGTTGATCGATTGCGGCATTACCGCGCCGCTTGCACTGCATTCGCTTGGCAAACCGTTGGATCAAATCGACGCTATTCTGATCACGCATATCCACGGCGACCATGTCGGAGGCCTCGAAGAATTCGCCTTTCGTATGAAATACGGCTCCGGGAAGAAGCCGGTACTCTACATTGCCGACAAGTTGGCCCAACCGTTATGGGAAAATACGTTAAAGGGCGGAATGAGTCAGGATGGGGTGATTGGCTCGCTTGACGATATCTTTGACGTCCGGCTTCTCGCGGAAGGAAAAACCGAGCGGTTGTCGCAGGGGATTTCCGTTGAAATTATCCAAACGCCGCATATTCCGGGTAAAGCAAGTTATTCGCTTTATTTTAACGGCGAGGTTTTTTACAGTGCGGATAAAACATTCCAACCGGAGCTGTTGACCCGGCTCGTAACGGAAAGAAACTGCCGAAAAATTTTGCACGAGGTCCAGCTTACCGGCCCTGGCGAAGTACATACCACGCTTCAGGAACTGCTCTCCTTGCCCCCGGAGATTCAAAGCAAAATTTTGCTGATGCATTACGGGGACGAGATGGAGTCTTTTATCGGGAAAACCGGGGAGATGGAGTTTCTGCGCCAGCACGAAATTTATACGCTGTAGAAGGCAAAAAACAACCTTCGGCCGTAAAGCCGGAGGTTGTTTCGCATATTGGACAAGGACGGATGCGGGTTCCTATTCGAAGCTCGGCAGGTTGTCCAGGTTGTTCGACGGATCTCCGTCGGCGTCGCCGCGGATATACATTTCGCCGTCCCGGCCTTTAAAGACGTTGACTCCGGCGATGGCGCCGGCTTTAACTTCCTCAAGCGCCTGCTCGTAATTGAGCACCCGCCCGCTCGACGTTTTAAACTCCCGCAAGTCGCCGTTGCCGTTTTTGCGGACTGCGATAAACGTTTCTCTGGTATCCAGGGCCATCTTACGATCACATCTCCTTATCAAGAGTATGATTATAGATTGCCCCATAACCCGAAAACTATGACTTTAACGGTTTGACCATACGCACATGGGAGATACCCGCGTCGTCGAACGGCTCGGCCGAAATCGTCTCATAACCCAGCTTCGCGTAGAAGCCCTCGGCCTGACACTGCGCATCGAGCACCGATTTCTCCAGGCCAAGCTCGCGCGCCAGCTCTTCCAGAGCGATCAGCAGTATTTTTCCGACGCCTTGCGAGCGAAAAGGCTTGCGCACGGCAATCCGCTGCATTTTCGCCGAATTGTCTTTATAATAAGTCAGCCGTCCTGTGGCGGCGTATTCGCCGTTCAACTCGATCAGCACATGATGGACATCCGGGCCGATTTTGTCGAATTCGTCTATTTCCAAATCGATCGGCACCTTCTGCTCCTCCACAAAAACTTCCTTGCGGATATCCAGGCATTTCTGCAATTGTTCCTCTGTTTTGGCGTGTATAATCGTAGCGGCTGACACCAGGCTTCCCCTCCCAAGGTTTGCTCGTATATCTATAATTTTAACTGCACTATTATACAAAAAAATAGTTTCCATGTATAGTTGAACCTACGGATACTCCCGGAAACCTAATCCTTGGAGTACACATCTTCCGCGATCGTTGGTGAGTACACATCGTTCGAAACGGATACGCCAAACGGCCACGGCCATCCCTCCGCCTGCTTTTTCATCGTCGCCCGGTCCGGCGCCAGGCTGCAGGCGCTGACCAGCGCAAGCAGAACGGCCGCAGCCAAAACGGCGGCCCAGCCGGCGTATTTGTTCCGCCCCTGTCCCGCCGGGGACGCATTGAAGTTACGCTGCATATGAAACATCCCTTCCTGGTAATAACCTTGCCCTAAACTGGCATATTCCATTGTTGTCTCATCCCGCTCCGGATATACGCAAAAAAAAGTATTTGACAGAGTCGTCTCTGCCTGTTATTATAAATTTTGTCTTCACAATATTCTGATCTGCTAGCTCAGCTGGGAGAGCACCATCTTGACAGGGTGGGGGTCAGTGGTTCGAGCCCACTGCAGATCATTGAGAAAGGACCCTTACAGAGTAAGGGTTCTTTGCTTTCTAGCTACTTTTTTATGCATGACAAATAAACCATTTTGATTCAAATGGTCAAGTTTTGGTCAAGAAGGTGTTGTTTTGGTCATTTCATCGTGATTTTCAAGCCTCTGACTAGTTCAAAATAACCTCCTCCTTTTCTTCCTCAAATAGCATTTTTCCTAACATAATCGCGGTTTCTTTCTGCATACTCGGAAGTAGGTGGGAATAAGTATCGAGGCTTATTCTGACGTCTGCATGGCCCAAACGTTCACTTACAATCTTCGGATTTACGCCTTGAATTAGAAGTAGTGTAGCGTGAGTATGTCTCGTGTCATGGAATCGGATTTTGGGGAGTCCCAGCTTGTTGATCTGAGCATTGAAAAATCTCCTGATATTGCTTTTGTTTGTCGGAGTGCCGAATTCCGTACAAACGACCAAATCCAAATCATGATACAACGGTGACTTACGTTCCTTATCAATTCGCTTCTTATGCATTTCCAAATATGAGATCGTCTCAGGGGGCAAGTCGATTGTTCTCATTCCTGAGGCAGTTTTGGTGTAAGGCATAAGTTCTTTTCCATCACTGCTCAAGGTTTGAGTTACACGAATAAATCCCCGTTCAAGGTCTACATCTTTCCAACGCAAACCTAATATCTCACCTACTCGCATTCCAGTGGTTAATCCCAGAAGCGGGGCTATAAAATACCGAGCATTTAAATCAGCGTTCTTAAGGAACAGCTTAACTTGCTCCAGATTCCAAACTTTTATTTCTTTTTTTACCGCCTTAGGCCGATCAACCAGCGAAGCGGGATTCTTCTGGATCAGTCCCCAACGTTCAGCTTTTTTAAGCGAATCATTTATTAGCGTATGGACTTTTTGAATGTTTTCATCGGACAACGACTTCTCCTTGGTAAGGCGGTTGTAAAGTTGCTGAATCATCATTGGAGTAAGCTGGGTAAGTTCTACATGCCCTAGTGTTGGTAAAATATGTAGCTCAACCAACCAACCAACGATATGTTCCGATGGTTTGCTGCTTTACCCTAGTTTGTTTATCCTCAAGCCACTGTTCAAGCATGTATTGCCGATAGGTCATTTTGTGGGGCTTTATATAGGTTCCGGCAGACAGAGCATGTTCGAGTTCATTCATTGCTTTTAGAGCTTCCTGTTTGGTTTTGAAGCCCCGCTTTTTATATTGCTTCGGTTTACCGTTGTCATTGGTACCAAAGGTATGAAAAATACAAATGTATTACATTGAATCTAAGTGACGAATCAATAGAAAAAGGAAACTGGCTGACCACAACATTTATTGATCGTGATTTTTTAGTGTATAAGTAGGATCAATATAGATATCTTAGAATTGCAATAAAGTTATCATCGCGCATTATAAGAACAAAAGCTAAGAAGTTTTTTTTCAATGATGAGTGGCTTGAAGATGAAGATGCATTAGAGTATATATCTAGTACTAAAAATAGTCGAGAAATGAACTCCCTCTTGAACAAGGTGACTGAACAAGAACCTAATGTCCAGAAGGACTTCGATGCTCAGGAATTTTTAAAAGCTCAAAAGCTGTACATTTCTGAGATAAAGCTGTTTCCATTAACAGAAAGTCCTTCAGACGAAACTGACAATTTCGGTTGGGAAGATGATAGTTACTACTATCTTCCTTACTCTAATACGTGGAAGTGGATTCGTGCTTATTTTATTCGTAATGGGATTAAGTTGTTAACCGCAGAAAAAGATTTGGATCATTACATGGTTGAAGCAGGGATCTTTGAAAGCAATGAAAAAAGACCAAAATCTCGCTTAATGCGAGCTGATCGAAGGACACCACCATTAAGAAAGCGGGTATTTATGATAAACAAAGCAAGGTTTGATGAGTTTTTAGCCCAAAAGTGAAATAAAGCTTAACCGTTATATATATATATATATATTTATATATATATTATCTCAAAGATTTTATATATGTCTGTTACGTCTATCGTCAGTAATTTTGTAGTGTTGACTCTATTTGTAACAAATTAAAAGTGCGCAAACACATTCAGAAAAGGATGTGTTTGCGTGAAAATAGGGTATCATACTGTAATGTTGTCAATTCCGATTAATTTCTATACTGAAGAAGCTTTATTTAAGGCTCTACAGCAATGTTCAGAAAGATTGAAGGCCAAGTATTACCCACAAAAATGGAACCATATATCATGGACAACTTTCGAGCTTTTCAAAGATAATGGACTTTTAATCTACTTGATAGATAGGCAATACCAAAGCAATAATCAAAAATATATTTACAAAGCACTTGAAATTAGGTTGAATCCTAGAACTGATTGACAATGATCAATATTTGGAGGTCAGCAAACACAGTGATTACAATTTGATTTCAGCCGCATTTCGTAAACTATTTGAGCCAGTTCGACTTGCATATAAACAGCAGTTAATTAGCTACTATAGTTCATTTATATTTAATGATATTTCAAAGTATAAAGTTGATCGTATCGACTACTGCATTAATATTCGGACGCCGTATATATGGAGCTAATTCGCCGTGCCGACAAGCCAAAAAAATTTGAAGTGTGTCTTGAGGCAAACCTGCGTACAAAACGCAAAGAGCCTTATAAGAATGCATTCCGTATACAAAGTAAATCGGTAGTTGTTCATTTTTATAACAAGCAGTTTCAGATGAACAAGGTATTCGGTGATGAATTTCCAAAAGGACAGGATGCTAAAGATATCATTCGATTAGAAGTGCAATGTAAAAAGAGGAAAATGAACAACCTAAAACAATACTATCAGATTTCTGGAAAGACTTTGGAAGATTTTTCGGACCAAGATTTATCCGAGAAGGTATTATTGTCGTATTACAGGAAAACGGTTGGATACGAGGATTACTTTACCTTAAAAGAAGCTAGAGAATTGATAAGTAACTCTGACTATAAGCGAAAATATCGTGAGAATATGATTGAGGTAATAGAACTGATCAATCAGAAGAGATCAATTTGGAAAGCAAGGGAAGAATACGATGGAGAAATCAAGAAATTTAATGAAGCAGTTAAACAAATAAAAAAAATGGGCATAAACCCTGTCACAATTCCGGCATGGTGGAAGATTGATCGACTCCCCAACCTTATACATGAAATAGACATTAGTTTACGACAATCCATCACTAAAGGTTCACATGAAGCCGATGTTATTTAGTTCCTAGCCCCCGCAATAAATGGGGGCTAGGACTAGTCTTAAATTATTGTTGAACTGTCAAATCACTTGCATCAATCCAACTGCTTGATTTGTACTTG
This sequence comes from Paenibacillus macerans, assembly GCF_900454495.1. Taxonomy (NCBI): domain Bacteria; kingdom Bacillati; phylum Bacillota; class Bacilli; order Caryophanales; family Paenibacillaceae; genus Paenibacillus; species Paenibacillus macerans. The sequence continues at coordinate 255,772 of NZ_UGSI01000001.1, read as the reverse complement.
ATACCTGCTAACATAGCCATGTAATCGGCATCTTCATCTTTGAGCCAAAGGTTATCCTTACTGTCCCAATAGACAAGAACTCTACCACCGTTAATCTTAGTTACTTCGCCATAAAAGAAGCTAAATTGGACGCGATCTCCCACCTTGATGGCTACGCCTTCTTTTGAAATAGGTTTATCGCTGGTGGTATTTTGGTTGCTGTTATCATGAGAAGAGTCACTACTTGTATCCTCTGAGGCGATCGGAAGGAAATAACCGCTATAGTCTGTAAGTATATTGTCAAAATCACCTTGATAAAGTGCAATAATTTGATTTTTTTGATCCCAGACAAGCTGCAAACCTAAGTGGTCGCTAACGAATCTTAATGGGACCATTGTTCTGCCGGATATTGTGGTTGGGGCAACATCTAGATCAATTTGTTTTCCATTGACATACGCCTTCCTGCTGTCGAGAGTAAGAATAACTTTATTCATGTTTAGATTAATGGTTATCTTTTTTTGAGTAGGTTCCCAATCCGATGTTCCACCAAACTCTTTAATGATGTTACTTATAGGTAACAAAACTCTGTTGTTAACAACTATTGGCGCAGCATAAGTTACCGGATCAATAAATGTCGTAAATTGAGCATCATCGATAAACATACCGGTATCGTTAACTTTAAGAATGATTCTTTTATTTGGAGCTTCAGCAGCAGATATAAAATTCTGCCCGATCAAGCTGGATGATATAAGTATAGATGCACTAAGGATAATAAGTTTCTTCAACATGTAATATTTTCGCTCTCCTTTATCAATTTATTAGAAAAATTACTTGTTCTTTGAATCCGATTTCTCATAGGAATCATTTAATTCCTTGGCTGTTTTAAAAACATCAAAACCATTTTCTAAAGTAAGTTTTACTGCTTCTTTAGCTGACGATAATACTTGCTCCCATTTTTCATTCATGAGCATCTCCCCTTTCTAAACCATTTTTGGGTGAGCTTTATACTTCCAAGCCCCCCCCCACCCCAACTCCTATCAAATAACCTATACTCGTCCCAATACCCGGGCAAGCTATCGTCCCTAAACCAGCGCCAAGTGCTGCTCCTGTGAGCGCTCCACTTCCAGCTATTGAAGCCCTGCAAGTGGACTCCATCAGCTTTTGAGACATGTTGTCACCTCCCATCTTCAAACTTCAATAAATTGGATTGCTCCGATATTATTTTTGTATCAACTAATACTTCCAAAAAGCATTGCTTAATCTTTTCGAGGGTCAGTTCAGTCATAATGTATTTACAGAATGGTTCCACGCCCTGTTTTGGAGGATAAGAAGGATACAATAAGTCGATTATTTCGATGCTTAATGCCGAAGCAATTTTTTCTAGTGTCTTAATCGTCGGGTTCTTTTCTCCCCTCTCGATTTGTCCTATATATGATGTATTTACCCCAGCATTTAAAGCCAATTGTTCCTGACTTAGACCCCTTTTAATTCGTACGAGTCTGATATTTTCCCCAATAGATTCAATGTTGCTCATTGTCCCCTCACCCCTATTCAAAACGATAGAATTTTTAGGAAAGAGGCTCAACAGGATATAGTATTGATTTACATGGATATAGTAAGGAATTGATACAGAGCGTGGTTAAAGTGTGGATAAAAGTATGGTGGAATTTGAAGGCTGAAGTACGAGAGGCTATTTAGAAATGGCCGTGTTCCTTTAGACTGTAGAACTGATTGTTACCAATGAAGACGTGATCCAGAACATCAATACCGATGATCTCTCCCGCTGCCTTCAGCCTCTTTGTTACAGCAATATCTTCATGGGATGGTTCCGGGTCGCCGCTAGGATGGTTATGAGCACATATAAGCGAAGCACTGCAACGTCTGATTGCTGCATGGAATACTTCTCTTGGATGGACAATAGATGCGTTCAGTGAGCCAATGGAGATGATTTCTTTAAAAATAAGGTGATTTTTGCTGTTAAGGAAGAGACATATGAAGAGTTCTTTTTGCTCGAAACGGAGTTCTGGCTCAAGGAGGGCAAATACATTTTGAGGACTGCGAATAACAATCTGCTTCTGTTCAGGATATGCTAAGACTTTTGAAAGTTTTAGCATAGCCAGTATTTGCCCCGCTTTTCCTTTTCCAATCCCCTTTATCGAAATTAATTCTTCTTCTGAAGCATTCATTAACTCTGTAGTTGTAGGAAACCGATGAAATAGCTCTTGAATCAAGTAGCTATCAGTTGTTTCCCTTAATGATTCTGACACTACTTTTTTCAAATCTTGTACTTTATCAATTTCCATTCGACTTTCCCCTCCAATTTTAATTATTTGACAATTATATAATATAGATTTCATTTCTTTGAATTTACACGTAAATAGAACACACGTTTGGAAGGGAGTGGTAACTTTTTGGCGAATTATGTAATTTGATTTAGTCTCTTAAAGTCCTTTCATGTTTGTGTTACTCATAACGTTAAATATTTTTATTTGAACAGGGGAGATTTGCTATTTCTAGTCACGTTAACAAACATGTAGTTCCTGGTAGCATATCTGGATATCTGTTTCAACCTGAAAGAGCTTTATACTGGCTTGCGAAGAGTAGAATTGGAGCATTGATTGGAATCGAAACAGATGATGATGTAGCCAGAATAGCTAAAGAAGGAGAGGCAAATGTTTATGAACAAGATAAACATTCAATCTCTGATAATATCCCCTTCGGTGATCATAGCAAAGACTTATGGAACACTCTATGTATTTGGCTAAGAGCGGCGGCCAAACCTGAATTTGATTTAGATAATGTAGAATTTCATTTAGTTACAAATAAAGTAATAATGGATGGCATTGTAATATCAATTGCTGAGGCAAAATCAGATAAAGATTGTGAAAGTTGTGTAAATGCATTAAAGGCTCTCGCAAAAAATGTTCCTCAGGGAGTTAGAAAATATGCTGAAGAAGTTTGCCAATATGATAATGAAACTCTTAAAAAATTTGTAAAAAGGGTTGTTTTATCTGACGCAAACAATAATAGTTATGGAAACAAATTAAAGGAAGAAATCAAATCTTTGTTACATGTCTCGGATATTTTACCTTTTGAAGAAATTTATAATTCTTTATTAGGTTGGGTTCATAACACCGCTATGAATTGTTGGCGAAATAGTATGCCTGCATGGTTATCAAGAGACAAATTTACAGATTATTATCAAAAATTACTTAGTAGATATAGTCTTAAGCGTTTTGACGAAACAGACCAATCACTTATACCTCTCTCCTTGGTGGATAAAGAAGCACAGTACAATGAACTATTCGTCAGACAACTCTATTTATTGGCTTTAGAAAAAAATGACGACATCCTTATATCCTCGATAGAAGATTACTTGCGTTGCAGTTATGAAAGAACTCGATTTAGCATCGAGGGAGATATCACCAAAGAAGAATTGGAGAGATTTGACCAGAATTTAATTGACAGATGGAAAATTATTTTTTCTCAATTTGAGCGTAAATACAAAAGATCTTTAAAAACATGTAGTGACATTACAGAATTAGGCGAGGATATAGGATTTGATATCCTTTCAGAAACGCTTAATCACAGGGAGCCTTTAGCTAATCAGCCTACTGAGCAATATTATTTGACACGTGGTAGTTACCATCGACTTGCTAACAGTAAAAAGTTGATTTTAGGCTGGCATCCTGAATATAAAACTCTGTTAATGCAAGGAGAATGAAATTGGATCATTTAGATGAATATGACATAATTCAAAATGTCGCATTAGCTTCTTTAGTAATCTGGTCATTTTCAGCAAAGTACTACACCACTAATGAGGAGAAAAGAGGAATAGACTTACAAGTTCTAATGCTTATACTACCTCTGCTATTTAACGAATCTTTTGTAAATTCTGCCTATAGAAGAAATTTCAAAAAAGGTTTTTTTGCCGTCCTGAATGATAATAAAAGCACCTATATTGGATTACAAGAACGGATGGAAAACATGTCAAAACTTACTCTTAGATCAATTAATGCATGCATTTCAAGTAAGTTACTTATGTACGATACAGAAACTTATTCCTTTGTTCCAATAAGAACTATAATCCCAAAATTTAACGAAAGTGAAGATATAAAAAAAATCTTCGCTGCTTCTGAACGATTAGGTTACTGGTTTGCAACAATCGATTTTCAAGAAATCTGCACACTCCTAAAAGTGAGGTTTTAAATGTGAACTTTAAAATCAATCACATTGTTTTGTGGCCTAAAGATAAAAGTAAAAAGGAAAGAGTCTTGACATTCAATTTGGAAAAAATAAATGTAATTACCGGTGATAGTCAAAAAGGAAAGTCTTCTATCATACCTATTATTGACTACTGTTTGGGCAGTTCGAAATGTGCCATTCCAGTTGGAATTATAAGAGAAAAGACAGAGTGGTTTGGTATTGTTGTAGCTGTTGACTCGAAAAAGATATTAATCGCTCGTAAGGAACCCGGGGTAAATATCCAAAGTGGTGAGATTTTCATTCAAGAAAATGCGGATATAAAGAACATTCCTCTACCAGTACCGGAGAGGAATGTTGAATTTCTGAAAAATATGCTAAATGAAATAGCTTCTCTTCCCTATTTAACACTTTCTGATGATAACGACAGCGATTCTTCTAATAAAAGAGCTAGCTTTAGAGACTTTTCAGCTTTTCAATTTCAGCCTCAACATATCGTTGCAAATCCATATACTCTTTTCTATAAAGCTGATACATATCAAAATAGAGAAAGATTAAAAAACATCTTCCCCCTTGTAGTTGGAGCAATTGATAGAGAAATACTGTATTTAAGGCAGCAATTAAAAGAGCTAGAGAAAGAATATAATAAATATAGTAATGAACTAAATGAATTACGTAGAATTACGCAACATTGGTTTTATAATGTAAAAAGCTATTATACCCAAGCTAAAGAATACGGTTTGATAACGAACTCAAATTCAGAAGAATTAGGTTGGTCAACACAAACCTATATAGATCACTTAGCAAAGATTCCAGATCTAACAAAATTGAAGAATTTTTCTTATGGTGAGATTGATACTTCTGCTGCTATTGCAGAATTGAATAATTTACTCAATCAAGAATTAAATTTATCTCGTGAGATAGGTACAGTAAGACAAAGATTATATAAAATGACAAGGCTTTTTGAATCTGAAAAGCTGTACCAAGAATCTCTTGAATATCAGCATGCAAGATTACAGGCTTCTAATTGGTTGATAAATTTGATAGAACCTAAGACAATTTGCCCATTTTGTGGTTCTGAAAATAGTAAAGCTTATGATGAAATTCATCAACTTTATAATCATCAATCAAAAATTAGTTCAATTTCGAATAACATTGAAAAGTCCTCAGCAATGTTAGACAGAGAAATCACTAAGCTTAGAAGCCGCCTCAAAGAACTAGAAAGTTCACTAAATTATGTAAGAAAACAAAAACTAGAATTAGAGATCGAATCAGAGGAATTGAGAAAATCTAGGCAGACGGAGCAAGAAATATTTCGATTCATAGGGAGATTGGAAAAGTCCCTAGACGACTATAAATTAACACACGAGAATCGTGACTTAGAAAATAAAGTAAAAGAGTTAGAAGGTCAAATTCTGAGCTTAAGACGTAAAATTGATCCAAAAAGTATTGAAGCTAAATTAAAACAAGCTTTAAAGACAATTTCTAAAACGATTAATAGATATGCAAATTTCTTGGGCGTTGAGGATGCCGATCAGCCAATCGAACTTGATATTACAAATTTAACCTTAAAAAAAATATCCGAAAAAAGAGAAGATTACCTGTGGGAAATTGGTAGCGGAGCAAACTGGATGGGCTATCATATTGCAACTCTTCTGGCTTTGCATGAATATTTTGTAGATTTGAAGTGGAACCCTGTGCCGCAATTTCTAATAATCGACCAGCCTAGCCAAGTATACTTCCCAGAAAAAATTATTCAAAACCAAAGCGAACAAGAAGCTGATTTAACACCTAACTATAAGCAAGAAGATATCGTTAGAGTTCAAAAAATTTTCACAGCCCTCTCAAACAATTTGAGAATTACAAAACATTCTGTACAACTAATTATTATCGAACATGCTGATGAAATTACTTGGAGTGGTACTGAACAAGACGTTCATGTAGTTGAAAGATGGAGAGGTAAAAACGACGCATTGATTCCAAAAGATTGGTTATAGAACTTAAGATTTAAATTTTTTTATGAGAGGATTATTCGTATGTTAAAAAATTGGACACTTCAGCATTTTAAATCTGTTTCTGATAAAACTACTTTGGAACTAGCTCCTCTTACAGTATTTTCTGGGGCTAATAATTCTGGTAAAAGCACCATTATTCAAAGTATTTTATTAACCGCTCAAACGCTACAGAATCCTGTTAAAAATAAACCGATAATCCTGAATGGGCATATAGTACGTCTAGGATCGTTTGAAGATATAGTCTCAGCCACTGCTACTAAAGATATAACAATTGGATTCGAGCTACACCTTGATGAGCCGACTGACAGAGCATCACGAATTGTTTTTTGGGGAGGTAGACCCAGAAGACGGCATAAAGATACAGTAATAAATTTCAACTATTCTTTTACTTGTGAAGGTGATATTGAAATAACTAATCTATACCCCCTATTAAAGCAATGTGATATAAGAGTCAAAGAGGGAAATCAAAACGAAGAACTATTAATAAAGCATAGAAATGATTACAGTGTGTTGGAAGAATATGCTCTTTCAAGTGAATATTTAGAATCATTTGACGAAGCCTTAAACTATGAAGTTGTAAAGCAAACACAAAGTACTGGAAGTAGAAGGTTTTATAAAAATCAACCAACTAACGGAAAACCGATTGGTGCTACATTAGAACATTTCATGCCAAATAAAATCACTCTTGTCTACAATATAATTGAAGAAGATATAACAAATTTGTTGAAAATGTGCACTTATCCAGATAGTTATAGTTTTTATCGACCAATTGATTTTACTCAATATGTATCTAGTAAATTTCATAAACTCATTATTCAATGTTTTAAAGAAATTTATGAAAAAAGCAAAACGAATTATGCAGAAAAACGAGCTACTACTCATCAAAAAGCTCTCAAAAAATTTGTAGAATCTCCATTCTCATTCGATAAACTAAAAAGATGCTTTGAAACACTATTAGTTGATGATCAAAGACAATACAGCAATGCAATTTTAGATATGAATACAAAATTAAAAGAATCTTTAAACTTGAATGGAGAAGCTGAATATGCATTAACTAATACTGAACTTAATGAACTTATTGGTTATTCGTCAGAATCCATCATAAATTACTTTACTAATAATGTAAAATATCTAGGTCCGTTAAGAGATGAGCCAAAGGCTATTTATCCTCATTCAGGGGCAACCGACTCACATGATGTGGGGTATAAAGGTGAGTATACTGCAGCAGTATTAGAAATTCATAAACTAACAAAAATAGACTACATCAAGCCAGAAGATATAGAATCAAATAATAAAAAAATTAGTAACGATTATTTACTCACCGCAGTACTTGATTGGTTACAATATATGGGAGTTGTAAATAAAGTAGAGACTCACGATAGAGGGAAATTAGGCCATGAGCTTAAGGTCGGTGTTAGTGAGAAGGACAAATGGCACGATTTAACACATGTTGGAGTTGGAGTTAGTCAAGTTTTACCAATATTAGTTCTCTCCTTACTTGCCAATAAAGGAGCAACTCTAATTTTTGAACAGCCTGAATTACATCTTCATCCTAAGGTACAAACAAGATTGGCTGATTTTTTCGTATCTATGTCATTCTTAAATAAGCAATGTATAGTTGAAACGCATAGTGAATATCTTATTAACCGTTTAAGGTACCGAACTGTTGTATCTAGCGATGAGAATTTTTCTAATTCTATCATTCTCTATTTTGTCGAAAAAGAAGAAGTTAGTTCACAATATAAACCGATTAGAATAAACAAATTTGGAGTTATTGAAGACTGGCCAAAGGGATTTTTTGACGAAAATGAAGAAAGCTCAGCTTCAATATTAAAGGCTGCACTTGCAAAAAGGAAAAAGGAGATGCAAGCTAAAGAATGAACTCAATTTATCTTGACCCATATACACTAGCTTATCCAAATAATCATGAAGAGCTTGAGCCATATGAATTTGAAAATTATTTAGAGAATATACTGCTTTGGAGACAACTGAAAGATATTCCTTTAACAGAAGTTATGGTAAGTAAACAAACTAGTCGCATATTAATGGAGCAAAACAACTACCCGTATTGGGACAGTTTAAGGGAAGCATTATTAAAAAAAGGATTAATAGGATTTTATCAACCAAAAGATATTATTGAGGTAATTGATGGTTTTTTACAACAGCCAACCATAGAAGAATCATTAGGATTAGTAGATATACTTTTCGACGATGTAATAGTTTATCCTGACGAACACCTAGAGAGACGTCCAACTATGTATATTGACGAATACAAAAAGGTGGCATTATTTTATTTGATCCACGATCTTATTCGAGAAGGCGAAGAAAGATATTTTATAACAAGAGATTCAGTAAGTGAGATTGAAATAAAGGGAGAAGTATATGCTTGCGATTTTATAAAGAAGGACTCTGATAATTTTAAATATCCCATCCTTATAAACGGAAAAGTCCATTCTCAAACTAATTGGTTACAATTAATAACCAATTTCAATGTTGTTAGTAGTTGGAAAATTGCTGAAACTGATGAAGACTATTTTAACCTAATAAATCTTTACTTACTTCAAAGACTTTCAATAATTGGAGAAAATCCTCTTGATACTGATATCCCTACTTGGAAATATGGTCATAGCTTTTTTGAAACCTGTAGAAGTTTAGGGTTCACTCATGAAGAGGGAAAAATAAAGGCATTACTAAAAGCCTGTGCAGATACTATACTGGATCAAAATCTATCGTCCACTCATACATTAAGAATTGACGAAAGTGGAAATAGCCCTCAACTTATGAGAAATAGAGATAAAGCCTGGAGAAGAGATATCGATTATGAATACCATTTACATTATTGGAAAACAAGCAATGGCCCCGAACTAGCTGCTGTAGTGGTACATAATAATATGTGGATTCCTATATAGTTACTAAAAAGCGTTAAGGTTTGGTCAATATTTTGGTCAATTTATCTCACTTTTCTATTGCTTGATTTTCACCGCAGAAGCACGATTTTGGGTCAAATATCTTTACCCTGCTTGACTCCCTTATATATTTACTTTATGTTTTAAACTACCTTTTCATCTTGACAGGGTGGGGGTCAGTGGTTCGAGCCCACTGCAGATCATCTCCGGGAAGCCTTGATATACAAGGCTTCTTTTGTTTTTGGTTACGGATGAAAGTTGTATTAAAATTGCTCCTGGGGGTTGAATGGGGGCCAAAAACGTTTTTAGCAATGGTGAAAAAAGCCCTTTCTATAATTTTACAAATGCTCCCGCTACTTTCGAGCAATTATATTGTCTTCCACGCCCTATCGGCACAAAACGATAAAGCACTTCTTTATTTTCTTTCCCTAAACATTCACAAAATCTCGATGGCATAAATAAATAGCTTTTGATAAAATATCATCATAAAGTTAGTTTGAAGGAGCGGAATCGATTGGATAATCAATTTTCTGAACTGTTGCGGTCCGTTATCAAAGAGGAGTTAGAGCCGATTAATAGGCAGCTTGTCGAATTAACATCCGAACAGCAACAAATGAAACAAGAGCAAGAACTCATAAGACAAGAGCAAAAAATTATGAAACAAGATCAAGAACTTATCAAACGCGCTGTACTTGAAACCAATGATCGTCTGAAAAATGTGGAAACCATTCTCGAGAATCAGCACAAAATCATCGAGTTGCTTTCCGCCCGCTCCATCCAGCAAGAAGCCGAACTGAAAAGAATCAAGTAGAAAATCCGGTGCCCCCATGCATTCGGATTTTTTTTGCAGATATCCGCAATCGAGCAAGTCCCCAAATTTCCCCCTCCATAAAATGGACAACTGTTGCCCGGAAGGCGGTCTCATGCCAGGTTTAACCAAACGTCAGATCCTCCTTGTTGCGCATAATTCCGCCAAGTGCCGGGGCAAATTGCGAAATGGCGCCCTTAAAGGATAAAACTGCTGTTTTTAGCCAAACTAAGCGAATAACGCACCGATGCAGCAGTGTAACTCGCCGTGCATAACAAGTGACAACAATGGAGGAACAAAGTGCTGATGCTAAAAAACAAACTGGGCGCTGTCTTGGCTTTAGCCTTAACGACCTCTCTTTTATGCCCCTATACGGAGGCTTCCCCCCATGCTCTAGTCAAAGGAAGAAGCTATTATGAAGAGCGCGGGGATATCGTTTGGGAGGTTCCGACGCACGAAAAATTTGTCGCCTTTACTTTTGACGACGGACCGGACGATCGGCAAACTCTGGAAATTTTGGATATTTTGGATCAAAACCAGGCAAAGGCAACCTTTTTCGTGGTAGGGGACAGGGTGAAACGTTTTCCTGAAATCGTGCAATTGGAGCTGGCGAAAGGACATGAAATCGGGAACCATTCTTTTCATCACCCATCCTTTCACAACATAACGACAAGCTCCATTATGTCCGAACTAAGCCAGACCCAGCAGGCGGTTATTGAAGCAACCGGACAAAGACCTGTGCTGTTTCGTCCTCCGGGAGGGCATTATAATGAAAAAATCGTAGAAGCTACGAAAAATAACGGACTGCAAATGATTCTCTGGTCATGGCATCAAGATACGTTGGACTGGACCTCGCCAGGCGTTTACAAAATCGTACGCAAAGTCGTTAACAATGCCCGCAATGGAGATATCATTCTGATGCATGATTATGTTCACAACAGCAAGCAAACGGCCCAAGCGCTCAAAATCATTTTGCCCGAGCTTAAAAGCCGGGGCTATTCTTTTGTGACGGTTTCCGAACTGCTAAGCCATAAAGTGACCCCCGATCACCACATTAAGGCCAACCATTGAGAGCAGGGTTCAAAAGAATCCCTCAAGGAAAGGAGTTCGACCATGGATACTAAAACGGGACAAGGCCCCGGCGTCGATCCGATACCGGTGCCGAACCGCCACCCCACCGCCGCAACCGAGAAACTCGAGGACCTCGTCGGCGCGGTTATGAACGAAGGGACGGAAGCATCAGCCGGGGAAGACGGCCGGCAAAGAGAAAAGCGCAAATAGGTTAACGCAAGGACATACGGCAAAAAAATACCAAAAAAGGAGGTTCTCTTCGGGGAGAACCTCCTTTTTTGCTTGTTTACGCCGCAGCGATGCGATTTCGAGAACAGCAGGCAAGGCCTGAATACACGAATTAACGGACAAGGATACAATATCCACTGGACCTGTATTAATATACTTACTATACTTTAATATTGACTAAGCTTATAAAATTCAACTACAATGCAGTAGAATCCAACATAGATAGGTGATTACTTATGGAACAACACGTTTACCGTGTTTTATTGTTTTATAAATTCGTGCGTATCGATAATCCCGAGCAATTTACCGCCGAGCATTTGCAGTATTGCAAGGATCTCAGAGTTAAAGGGCGTATCCTGATCGCCTCGGAAGGCATTAACGGTACCTTGTCCGGGACGATAGAACAAACCGAACGCTACATGCGGGATTTGCGGGCCAATCCGTTATTTTCGGATATCGTGTTCAAAATCGATGAAGCGGACGGCCATACGTTCAAAAAAATGTTCGTCCGCCACAAAAAAGAACTGGTCACGTTCCGTTACGGGAAGGAACTGGATCCGAACCGGGTAAGCGGCAAACGGCTCTCGCCCGCCGAATTTTACGAGCAGCTGCAAAACGAGGATGTCATCGTCCTCGACGGACGCAACGACTATGAATACGACATCGGCCATTTCCGCGGAGCGATCCGCCCGGAGGTCGAATCTTTCCGCGAATTTCCGGAATGGATTCGGAACAACCTGAGCGGCTATAAGGACAAAAAGGTACTGACGTACTGTACGGGAGGCATCCGCTGCGAGAAGCTGACCGGCTTCCTGCTGAGCGAGGGCTTCAGCGACGTGGCCCAGCTCGAAGGCGGCATCGTCACCTACGGAAAAGATCCTCAGGTGCAAGGCCGCCTGTTCGACGGAAAATGTTACGTGTTCGACGAGCGGATCTCCGTGCCGATCAACCGGACCGAGGAGGACGTCGTTATCGGCCATTGCTATCATTGCGGAACCTCGCACGACCGTTACATCAATTGCCCGGTCTGCAACCTGCAGCACATTTGCTGCGAGGAATGCGAGGCGGAGCACCACGGCTTCTGTTCCGACGCCTGCAAGGAATCGTTCGTGACCGTGAAGCACGGCTGACCATTTACCCGAAAGGGAGTGTCTTTGTGAACCAGATCAAGGAGCTTACCACCCGCGAACGGATTCTCCACATGATGAAAACGTCCGGACCGCTCAGCGCCAAAGAAATCACAAGCGAGCTGAAAATAACCGAAATGGCGGTACGCCGCCATCTCGGGACGATGGAGCGGGACGGATTGATCGAATCCAAAATGATCCGGCAAACGCTGGGCCGCCCGACGGCAGTTTACGGCTTGACCGAAATGGCCGAGGGGCTTTTCCCGAAAAAATATCATACGCTCACGCTCGACTTGCTGGAAGAACTTGAGGAGGAAAGCGGCGGGCGCATGGTAGACCGGCTGTTCGAGCGCCGCCGGGACAAATTAAACCGGAAGTACCTGGCCGAGATGGACGGTAAAACGCTTCCGGAAAAGGTGCAAAAGCTGTCGGAAATTCAAAACGACAACGGCTACATGACGGAGCTCGAACGCAACGAAAGCGGCGAATTCGTGCTGATGGAGCATAATTGCCCGATTTCGCAAATCGCTTCCCGGTACAACCATGCCTGCGATTGCGAACTGAATCTGTTTGAATCGCTGCTGGACGCCGAAGTCAAGCGTACGGAATGCCTGGCCCAAAACGGCAAAAAATGCGTTTATGTCATTCGTGAGCGGAAGAAGGGTACATCCGGGGAATAACCCTACGGATTGCTCAGCAGCTCCTTCTGCCCGGCATAAGTCCTCCGTTCACTCTCGGGGGATAAGGCTGTCATGATGGCGTAAACCTGATTAAACTGTTGTTCAATCATATTCAAAATCCCCCAATCTTTTTCAGGGCGGGTAAACCCGCGCATGAAGATAAAGGCAGCCGGACGGCTGCCTTTTCTATATATCATAAGCTTTTAATTCATCTTCGATCGCCTGCTTGACCGATTGGACGCACTCTTCCGTCGTTTTGCCGATCACCCTTTTTCCGTTGACCAGGGCATAAGGTCTGAGCCGGCACAATCCGCACAAGCTGAGACATTCCGCCCGCATAACGGCAATCTCGGGATACTCCTGCTCCAGATTTTCCAGATCGAGCGCGCTCATTAGGTTGCTGTCGCAAACTTCGACGATGACGATGCCAAGTCCCATACAGGATCACCCCAAACTTTGCAAATATTGCCCGATCATTCATTATGATCAAAGCGGCTGGGTTTGTCAATGTCTGCAATAGATTTAACATACTTAACATACATTTATGTTGACTAAGTCGAAATAGAGATTTATAATAAGGTTTGTCGGAATGAAACTACATATTATAAGGAGAAAGGAAGGATTTAGCATGGCACATCAATTACCTGCTTTGCCTTACCCCAACAACGCACTGGAACCTCATATCGATGAAACAACGATGATGATTCACCACGATCGTCACCATAATACGTACGTTACGAACCTGAACGCCGCTCTGGAGTCCGCTCCTGAACTGCAATCCAAATCCGTGGAAGAGCTGATTTCCGCTTTGGACAGCGTACCCGAAAGCATCCGCACCGCGGTTCGCAACAACGGCGGCGGCCATGCCAACCACTCTTTGTTCTGGGAAACGATCGGCCCGAACGGCGGCGGCCAACCGTCCGGCAAACTGGCTGAAGCGATCAACAACGAGCTTGGCGGGTTCGACAAATTCAAAGAGGATTTCACCAAAGCGGCTACGACGCGTTTCGGCAGCGGCTGGGCATTCCTCGCGGTAGACGGCAGCGGCAAATTGTCCGTTTACAGCCTGCCGAACCAAGACTCCCCGCTGATGGAAGGCAAAACGCCGATCCTCGGCCTTGACGTATGGGAGCATGCTTACTACCTGAAATATCAAAACAAACGTCCTGACTACATCGCCGCTTTCTTTAACGTCATCAACTGGTCTGCCGTTGAGAAACGTTACGAAGCTGCTGTCGGCAAATAAGAACCGCGCGGGGCATTGAAATCTCTGCGGCAAATCGGAAGGGGTGTCCTAAGAGCCTTTGGCTTACGGGACACCCCTTCTTGCTTTAACCGAATCGCGGACGACCAGCGCCGGCTTCACCTGCCAGCGAACTGCCTCCCTGCTTGTTCCGAACTCCGAGAGCAGCAGCGAAACCGCCGCATCGCACATTTTCTCCTTCTCCACCCGCATCGTCGTCATCCTTAAACTAACCGGGCCGGCGTAATTCAAGTCGTCAAAGCCGGCGATGGACACCTGGTCCGGCAGCTTGATCCCCCGTTTCTGGAGTTCCCCGGCAAGAAGATAGGCAATCCGGTCGTTACCGCAAAAAAAAGCCGACGGCCATGATGCCATATCGTCCAAAAACGCGGAGATCTCCCGGTCCGTGCAGTCATAACCCGCAGATCCGGTTAACGTATGCTCGGAACGAACGGTCAAACCGTGATCCTGCATCGCCTTCCAATAACCGTATCCCCGTTCCTCGTGGCTGGAAGAGAGGTTCATCGGCGCGATCATCCCGATCTCCCGATGGCCGGAGGCGATCAAATGGGAAACCGCCGCGTACGCCCCTTCCACATTCGCCGACGTCACGGCGGGGCACGGCAAATCGCGGTAATACGAATCCATCAGCACCAGAGGAATGTCCATCTCCCAAATCAACCGGGCGTATTCCCGGCCGATGATCCCGAACAAAATGACGCCGCAGTGCGGAATGTCCGCAAATTGCCCCGGCAGCGCCCGCCGCGATTCCATCTCCTCGTCTATGGGGGTTATGATGGCATTAACGCCTTTTTTGCGCGCGCTTTTCTCCAGGCCCCAAATCATATCGTGAAAAAATTGAAAATGGTCGTTATCCTGATAACTCATGATCCGCTCCGGAACAACGACCAAAATGTTGGCGTTTCCCGCTTCCTTCGCGGCAAATGGGCCATATGCCATCTCCTTGGCCGCCTGCAGCACCCGGCTCCGCATATCCTCACTGACGCCCTTTTTGTTCATTAGGGCGAGCGATACCGCATTTTTCGAGATTCCCAGCTTGTCGGCGATATCCTGCATCGACACTTTCTTTTTGCGGCCCATTCTTTTCATTCCTTTCGAAACATGATACACTTGACTCGCATATTACTTTACAAAATATAATTTTGTCAAGTTTGTCAAGCCTAATAAGTGAATTACACAAAAGGAGAAAGATGAGATGAGTGAACCGATCTTTTTGCAGCCGATTTTTCAAGAACGCATTTGGGGCGGAACGAAGCTCCGGGAATTGTTCGGCTATGAGATTCCGAACGATCTCACCGGTGAATGTTGGGCGGTTTCGGCGCATCCGAACGGACAAAGCACGGTCAAAAACGGTCCTAATCAGGGAATGAAGCTGGGGGATTTATGGTCGGCCCATCCCGAGCTGTTCCGCTCGGAATCCGCCGTGTTCCCGCTGCTGACGAAGATTCTCGACGCCTCCGACGACCTGTCGGTGCAGGTTCATCCGGATGACGAATATGCCGGCAAACACGAAAACGGCGAGCTCGGCAAAACGGAGTGCTGGTACATTGTCGACGCCGAGCCGGGCGCGGCGATTATTTACGGCCATGAAGCCAAAACGAAGGAACAGCTTGCGGAGATGATCGACAGCGGCGATTGGGACAGGCTGCTGACGAAGGTGCCGGTCAAAGCGGGCGACTTCTTTTACGTGCCAAGCGGTACGATCCACGCCCTGGGCAAAGGCATCGTCGTGCTGGAGACGCAGCAAAGCTCGGATACGACTTATCGCGTATACGATTATGACCGCAAGGACAAAAACGGCAACACCCGGGAGCTTCACCTGGAAAAAGCCGTCGACGTGACGACCGTGCCCCAAGCTTATCAGCCGATCACATACGACACCACTAAACAGGAAGGACTTACGGTAACCTCCTTCGTTTCCAACGCGTTTTTCACGGTGCAAAAATGGGAGGTGGCCGGCGACGCTTCCCTCTCAGGGAACGAGAAATATACGATCTTCAGCGTGCTTGAAGGCAGCGGCTCGCTCACGGCAGGCGATCAAACCTATCGATTGGCGAAAGGGGAGCATTTTATCCTTCCGGCCGGATTTGGTCCGTACCGTTTAGGCGGAGAACTGCAACTCATCATGTCACACGAATAATCCGCAGCATACACAAAAGGGACAGTGCTTATTCCAGATAGGAAGGCTCCGTCCCTTTTTGATTTTCGCTGAAACCGTTACTTTTGCAAATAACGTTCCCGGATCATGCTTAGATGATGTTGGGCATGGCCGGCAATCACGTACGCCAGCGCCCTCGCCGATATCGTTACCCCGCTGGCGTTGCCTTGGCGCAGCCAAGCTTCGTCATCCAGTTGGCGGATTAACGACAGCGTGGATTCGCGTACGACGGAAAAATCATGCAGCAACGCGCAAACGGGCTGCCGGGCAAAAGTCGAATGGCGGACGAACAGTTCCTCGTCAAATCCCGGAAGCGGCGTCGTGTCACCGCGCGATATCCTAAGCAGCCGATAGCTCATCACCCGTTCCGTATCGCTGATATGGCCCAGCACTTCCTTCAGGCTCCATTTGCCTTCCGCGTAACGGTAATTCCCCTGCTCTTCGGTTAAGGAACCCCATTCTTCCTTAGCGAACGCGGGCTGCGTCTGAAGCAGCTCCAGCAGATCGCCTTCCGGCACCTTATCGATATATACGGTAAAATGCTCCGCGTATTCCCCCGCTTGCGGCTTCGTTAACATCATGATTCCTCCTCGCTTTTTCGTTTCATTTAATCTTCCCACAGCTCATCCATCAGCGACTTGATTTCTTTGCTGCGGGAGGCGGTTTGCTCCCGGTTCGCCACCCATTTCCCGCCGCTCCATTCCACGACATCCCCCGGTTTGACGCCGGGATCGACCAGCTTGCGCGGAACGTCCCGGGTCACTCCGTCACTTTCAATAATACAAAATTCTCCTTCAAAACGGTCCACAACATGCAGCATGCTTGCTCACCTTTCCGTGAGGATTTGTAGCTCCCGCCCGTCGGAATCGATCTCCACGGTCCCCTGAAGATCGTTGCGGTACACTTGAATCCGCTGTTTGGCCAGCCGGTCAAGCACCGTTTTGGTCGGGTGCCCGTACGAATTGTCTCCCACTTGAATCACCGCGTATTCCGGCCTGACACGATCGAGAAAACGCGGCGAGGTGGACGATTTGGAGCCATGGTGCCCCACCAGCAAAACATCGGCGCGAAGGTCGGCCCCCGACTCGATCATCGCTTCCTCGCTTTCCCGCTCCGCATCTCCCGTCAGCAAAAAAGAAGTATCGCCGTAGCTCACCTTTACAACCGCGCTCATATTGTTTTTGTCATCCGTCGTCGCGACGGGTGCGATCATGTCTACGCGGACTTGTTCATCCCAATCCAGCGAAAGCCCGGCCTTGGCGGTTTTCACTTTAAGCCCTTTCCCGCGGATCGCCCGCAGCAAAGATTCAAAGGTTTTCGTGTTGGAGGAAATTTTCGGCATATAGATCTGGCCGACGTCAACATTCTCGATAACGCGGTCCAAACCGCCGATATGATCCGCGTCCGGATGGGTGCCGATGACGATATCCAGCCGGGTGACGCCGTATTCCCGCAAATAATCGAGCATGTGCTGCTCCTCGCTGTTGTTTCCGGCATCGATCAACATCGTTTCGCCGGACGGGCTAATCAGCAGCTGCGAAGCCCCTTGCCCCACATCCAGAAAAATAACCCGCAGCGAATGGCCGGAATCACCGTCAGCGGTAGAATGATGCGCCTTCTTGTTCGGCTGTCCCGCCGTTCCGGCCGGCTCAAATCCGTTTAACGCACAGCCGGAAAGCAAAGCGCAAATCACGCCGAGGCATATCAAAGCGCTAAACGCCCTGACCATTTCGCCGCCAAAGAAGCTTTTCTTACGTTGCGTTAATAATCTTTTAAGTCTGATCATCGATGTCGTCCTTTTCTCTTCAGCCTAGAAGCAGTATGTAAAGTTCATCAGAACATTTGTTCCAATTATACGTTATTGCGCAACCCGAAATCAATCTAAAAATGAATAATTTTAATAAAAAAGAGACCGCCCTGCATCAGCCATGCAAGGCGGTCTCTCGCTATTGCGCTAATCCAAGTTATTTCTTGGCTTTCTCGACTTTAACGGATACGGAAACCGTTGCCGTTTTGCCGCCATACTTTGCTTTGATCGAAGAGCTGCCTTTGGCCACGGCTTCGATCTTCCCGGCCGTCACTTTGGCGACGGAAGGCTTGGAGCTGGTCCAGGTTGCGCTTGAGGTGACTACAACCGTTTCACCCGTATCGTATTCCGCGGTGACAACAACCGATTTCACCGCTCCCGGGGACAATGCCAGCCGCTTCTCGTCCACGTAAAGCTTCTTCAGCTTCGGTACGACGTTAACTTTAACGCTGACATCATTACCTTGGTAAGAGGCGGTCAACGTTGCCGTACCGATAGCGACCGCTTTTACCGAACTGCTCGGGATCGTGGCAACTTTTTCGTCCGAAGATTTCCAGTCCATTTTGCTCGTCAGGTTGATCTTCGTGCCGTCCGTATAATAGCCCGTTACTTTAATCGATTTCGATTTTTTCAAGTTCAATTCGATCGATTGCGGCTCAACCACGATTTTGGAAATCTTCTTCTCGATCGTTACCGGAATGCTGATCGTTTTGTTGGAATAAGTTCCTTTTAACGTAGCCGTTCCTTTCGTCAAGCCTTTGATTTTCTTTCCGCTGCCAGCCGTTTTGAGCACCGCGTTTGTCCCCGTCACGCTCCAGTCGATTTCGGACGGATCGACCACTTCTTCCCCGTTCTCAAAAACGGCCGTTATCTTCGGCAGGCTTGATTCCTCGCCCATCACAATGCTCATCTTCTCTTCTTCCGAAATCAGCGTGAGCACTTTTTCCTTCACTGTAACCTTGACGGTGACTACGCTATCCTGCGTTCCCCGGATTGGGAATGCCGCGTTCGGAGTTAAGCCCGATCCGATATCCTCGAGTTTGCCCGTAATCGTAGCCGTTGTGGACAGCTTCAAATCATTGCTGTCTTTGGCGACGATCTTACCGTCTTCAATGGTTACGACTTCTTCATTGTCGGAAGACCAGACGATTTTATTGTTGAAATTCACTTTGTCGCCATCGACCTTCGTCGCCTTCACGTCCGGCAAGCTCGCGGATTCTCCCCGCAGCAGCTCCATTTCGGTCTTCTCGGCTTCCAACTTGGTGATGGTCGGATGAACCGTAACCGTCAAACTTTTGCTGATGCCTTGATATTTTGCTTTAATCGTGGCCGTACCGGCCGACTTGGCCGTAACCCGACCATTGTCGTCCACGGTGGCGATCAATTTATTGGATGATCTCCACTCAGCTGAACTGCCGACGTCCGTCGTTTCGTTGGCCGCTACCCTTACTCCGGCGCTAATCTGCAGCGTTTCGCCGACAAACAGCAGTGGATCGGACGAAGGGGTGAGCAAGATCGCTTCATACGGCGCCCGCACATAAATGTCTACGCTGACCGTTTTTCCCATGTAGCTTGCCGTAATTGTCGTTTTGCCCATAGAAATGATCTCGACGGTCCCATCGTCAACGGTGGCCACGCTCGTGTCCGAGGAGGTCCAGGTCGCTTTCTTCGATACATCAGTAGCAGACTTATCGCTGGCCGGCACCGTTTTCGCCAACAACTCGATTTTGCTGTCGGCAAGAATCAGTTCCAGATCTTCGTTTTCCCCGATTTCGGTTCCACCCGCAGCCCGATACAGCTTCAGGCCGGCATAAGGGGAACTAACCGTCGCTTCGAAGGAAGCGGTCATGCCGGAATACTGCGCCTTGATCGTCGCTTTCCCTTCGCCGACGATCTTAATAACGCCTTTCTCGATGGTTAGCACGCTCGAATTGGAGGAACTCCAATCCGCATCTTCGGTCACATCCTTCGGATCGACGGCACTGTTGTCGTTAAGCGCCAGCGCTTTAACCTTGAGATCGTCCCCGTCGCTGTCCAGGCTGTATTTCCCACCCTGTTTATATTCCAGCGATAATTTCGAATATGTATCTACCGCTTTAATCGTAATCATCGAAACGGAGCCCTGATAGCTGGCTTGAATGATCGATGTCCCGCTCTTGAACGGAGTTACCATCCCGTTGTTCAAGCTCAGGATATTTTCCGAAGATGTCCAGGTGACCACTCCGGTTACATCTTTTTTGGTCGTCGAGCCCTCGATCGAAGCCCATACCTTCAGCTGCTTGGAACTTCCAACTTTGAGCTCGATCGTCGTATTCTCCCCGTCAATGGAGATTGCGCTGACATCGCCGGTGGCTGCAAAAACTCCGGTCGGAAACACCACGGCAAGGAGCAGCGCCAAAACGAGGAACCACTTCGTCATCTTCCTTTTAACAACCATGCATTTCTCTCCTTTTAGTCTTGTTCTTCGGATAAAGGAACCTTTTTCCAGGCCTATGTATTTATATCGACATTTGGTAGATATTTCGTAACGTTTTTCAACAAAAATAAGCCCTTTGTCCTATTAAAAAAATGAGTGTTTTACCCAATACGACAAAATTCGACGATCATAGGAATAAGAACGGCCTTCTCAATATGAAAAAACAGCCCCTCCTCCACGAAAAATGAACTGCTTTTTACGCGCCAAGCCAACAAAAAAAACGCACGATATCCGCACTGCCTGCGAAAGTCATGCGTTTCTTTATGCAACCATGCCGAGGACGGGAATCGAACCCGTACGGGTGTCACCACCCCCAGGATTTTAAGTCCTGTGCGTCTGCCTATTCCGCCACCCCGGCGAATATGTCGGGACGTGTCAGCTCACGTCATCCTGAAAAACCCGCATAACAAATTATAAACAGATTTCGGAATAAATTCAACATGTTGCGCCTTTCGGCCGATAAAACAATTATAAGAAGATTTATGGCAAGTTAAATTTGATAGATTTCCAGCCATCATCACAAGAGGAAGGTGTATGTATGCATGAACTGAAAATCGCCGTTACGCTGGGTCATCAGGTCGTCGTAAAACTGGAAAGCGGACAAATAATGACCGGTTTGCCGAAATGGGGATCGGCTCCCGACAGGGTTCAACTCCGCACCATCGAAGGGGCCGTTTGGGTCAAGCTGAACGAAATTTCGCACGTTACCCGGATTATTCCGTTTGAAAGATAATCTCGTTTCGCCAACTCCAGCCCGCCCTGCAATATATTTTTTAACTAATATTTTATTGGCTTTCGACATTTTTTTGCAAATGTTTCTCTTCTTCAAGGGAGGATTTACAAATTCAGACATAGAATGTATTACTACCACTTTAGCCTGGTGCGGAACAGATATAAAGTGGGATTCCGCATGACGGTCGCCAGTGCACAGCGGACGTATTACATAGATATTTAAATACTAGGAGTTGTTCGCTTTGGAGCTGATTCTAAAAATTGAAGAACTCCGGTTGGAATTAAACAAGCTTGCTGCGTGCAAACGTCTGGCCGACCGGGAGCTCGTTTTGGTAAGTCAACGACTGGACGAGCTGTTGAACGAATATCATCGTTTGATCTTAGAACAGCAAAGCAAATGATTCAGGGGGAGTCGCTTTGGCGACTCCCTTTATTTTTCTTTTTTTCATAAAAACGCAAAAAAAAACCGCCTAGCCTACAGACGGCCGAAGCGATGTTGTTAGTATCAAATCAATTGTACATTACAGTTCTTTGGTCATAAAAACGCTGTTCGGATCCTCTTTGTAATCCGCAAACGGACTGCAGTATTCAAACCCGAAGCTTTCATACAAGTTTCTGGCCGGCTTAAAAGCGTCCATCGAGCCCGTCTCCAGGCTTAACCGCCGGTACCCCCTCCGTCTGGCCTCTTCCACGATATGGGCCAGCAAGGCCCTGGCGACGCCTTTGCGCCGATGGGATGACGCCGTCCGCATCGATTTTATTTCGCCTTGCTCCCGGTCAAGCTCCTTTAACGCGCCACAGCCCGCTAATATCCCTTGCTCCCATGCGCTCCAGAACGTAATTTCCGGCTTTTTCAGACCCTCCAGATCAAGAGCGTGAATGCTTTCCGGAGCGAGGTTTCCGCCATGTTCGCCAGGTGCTCCCCGATCAACGCCCTAATTTCCGGACCGTTTAAGTCGTCCAATTGAATCTCCAATGATTTCACCTCTCCCACCCATTTGCGATAGATTTGTTTTATAGAATATATACTATCATTAGCGCGCCCACTCAAGTCAATTGCCGAATTTCAGTCCTGTTATCGCGACTGTCATTTACCTAGTTCCGAACCCGTGGACAAACAGCCATCGCCAAGCCGCCGTTAGCAAATCAAATTTCCCGACCATTTTACGATGGCAAAAAGCCAACTCAACCATCCTTTAAAATAGCAAAAACCCCTTGCCTGGCAAGGGGTTTCGGCTTATGGGCCCTACAGGACTCGAACCTGTGACCAATCGGTTATGAGCCGACCGCTCTAACCAACTGAGCTAAGGGCCCGAACCACATCAATTGCGGGGGCAGGATTTGAACCTGCGGCCTTCGGGTTATGAGCCCGACGAGCTACCGGGCTGCTCCACCCCGCGTCATTAAAATAGCGACTTAATTAATATACAATATAAGTCATGCGAATGTCAAGGGGGGGATGGGAGGAAAAAACCGCCCATCATCCCCTTGTTTCTACATTCAATCTCCGCCCTGTGGCTCTTTTTTAAATTTGGCCAGTATTTCATTTCCCGCCTGTTCCCATTCCGCCAGCGCTTCTTTTGGCGTCGCTTGGCTGTCCGCGACTTGCTCGAAAAAAGTCTCGCCCGACATCTCCACTTCCCAAAACAGCTTCGAAAGCTCGAGGCTAGACAGCAGGGGCTCATCCGAAACGGACGGGGGAACCGGCTTCCGAGCGGAAAAGGCCTCAATATGATAGTCCAGTCCGCCTTGGGGACGGATATATTTCTTCCGGGCGACGAGTTCGGAGCCGCTATGCGATCTGATCTTGGCGTAATCATCACCGTTTAGAAATTTGACAAATTCCCAGGCGTCCTCTACATTTGGAGCGGCGTTGTTAATCGCCGTAAGATTGTTTAACTTGATGCCGCCGGTTTCCGGCGCCTCCGGATGCATTGGAAAGGCCGCTACGTCCCAGTCTATAGAAGAACCGTTATTCTTCTTGGCATATTCAATCGCGTCGTTCAATTGACCCACATAACTGTAATCGGCCACCAGCATGGCCGTATCGCCCGAGATAAAAAGGTCTGTATCATATGTAGGCGTCTGTTCAATATACTGACCTTTGTAACCTCCAAATAACACCTTATCGGCCACCAGCTCACTGATAGTGGTCAAGACCTTTTCCCATTGCGGCGAATTAACGGCCATCTTCCCTGTCTGCTCATCAACGAGCTTGAGTTGAAGCGGGGCGACGTAATCCGAAACCATATAATTAAACGGCCCTAGGCCGTCGCGCCATTGCGTAAAGGATATGCCGTAAATTCGATTCTGCCCCTCACCTCTAGCCACGCGGCGGGCGAGGTTAAACACCTCATCCCAAGTCATATTGTCGGTCGGCGGTTCCACCCCGGCTTCCTGAAAAATTTTCTTATTATAAAACAGCGCCGAAGCCGTAAACGTCGGACTTAATCCGTAAATGTGCTGGTCTCCAATAGCCTTGGCTCCTTCCAACACAGCGGGAACGATGCCGGAGGTATCGAATTTATCCTTTTGAATGAGCGGATCCAGCGGTTTAACCAGGTTTTCCCGCACCAATCTCGTCAGGACCTCGTCGCTTACGATGACCACATCGACCGGGTTGTCGCCGGTCATGATTTTTTTCAGATTTTTCATAATATCTTGGTCTTCTTCTTGCTTCGCATTTCTTCCGTAGGAACCTCCATAAATGGCCGGAACAAGTTCTATGGTAAGGCCGGGATGGGTCACCTCAAAGGCATCCACATATGCTTGCCGGAAATTTGCTTCATTCCCGCTTCCGTACACCATCCCGATTCGCAACACCCTCTCTTCATCATAGGCGGGCTTAGCCGAAGTGCAGCCCACGGAAAGAGATGCGATCAGACTTAACATGGCTATAACAGCCCATAACCTTTTTCCCCAAAAACTGCTATTCAATTGCAAACTCCTCTCCCTTATCATCAGCTTTGTCTTGTAATAATCCGCTCCTATTCACTATAACGCGCGCTAGGGCCTCCTTTGTGACAGGTGTAATCACGGGATAAAACGGACGCCGTATTTTCCTTTCCGAGAGCGGAAAATTTCAATTTCGCGCATGTCGTCAAAACCGTAAATCCAGCCATCCTGCTCGAGTCTGCGGGCCAGGCAACCGGCTTGAAACTTCGTTCTGTACAACTTATTGAAGTATACCCAACGCATGGCTTGTCAGTTCATCCTTTCGTTATTTCATAAATCTTCTCCCTGCCTATAGATTACCCAGGAGCGGCCAAAAAAAGCCGCCGGGATCGTTCCCGGCAGCTGCTTTTGGGTTTAGTAAATTTTGTTTACACGCCTGCTTAATATTTGACTCCGGAAGTTCCGCTTTCGTTCGGGATGTACGGAGTGCCGTCTTCCTGGAATTGGGTTTTCGGGTTGTTTTTGATTTCCAGCAACATCTTGTTGCCCTTTTCTTCCCATTCCTTGAGCGCTTCCTCCGGCGTTTTTTTGTTCTCCAGCACTTCCTGATAGTAATTGCGCCCGATGTTGGTTACGCTGTACAGGCCCGGTTTTTCGGCGAACATTTTGTCGTCTTTCGGGTCCGTCGGCGGCGTAGGCTTGAGCAAATAAAACGCCTGAATATTGTAATCCAATCCTTGTTTCGGCTCAATAAACGACTTGCGCGCCACCATCTCGTAAGAATTGCTGCGGGATTTTAGTTTCGCCCAATCCGGGCCGTTGATGAATTTGATAAAATCCCAGGCGGTCTCCGGATTCGGCGCCGCACTGTTGATGGCAAACGTGCTGCCTAGCCAAATATTTCCCCCGACATCCGGTTTTTCGGAATGTACCGGCACCGTAACGATATCCCAATCGACCGCTTTGAAGTTTTTGATTTTGCCGGCATTGTTGTTCGCATCGGCAATCTCGCTGATATAATAGTTATCCCCGATCGTCATCGCGACTTTGCCGGACAGGAACAAATCGCCGCTGATCGGCGTCCATTGGTCCATGGCTCCATCCGACATGCCCGCCGAGGAGTCCGGAATGATTTTATCCTTGACCAGTTTCGACATCGTTTCCCAAACTTTGATCCATTGGGGCGAATTAACCGTCATCATTTCCGCTTTATCGTCATACGTTTTGAGCTGCAGGGCGTTTAGGTAATTGCTCTGCATATCGTAAAACGGATCGCTGCCCTGGTAGCGGCTGAAAGCAAATCCGTAGACCCGGTCTTTTCCTTCCCCTTTGGCAACGCGGCGAGCCAAATTAAAAACGTCATCCCACGTCATCTTGTCCGTCGGAGGTTCGACGCCGGCGTCGGCAAATATCTTTTTGTTATAAAAAAGCGCCGATGAAGTGAAGGATGGAGTTAAAGCGTACAGTTTCCCGTCCCCTAAATCCTTGATGCCTTCAATCACCGCAGGCACGTAATCCGCAGTGTCAAATTTATCTTCCTGAATCATCGGGTCCAGTTGCTTGACCATGTTTTCCTGGATCAATTGGTTCAGCACGCTCGTATCCGTAACAACGATGTCGACCGGATTGCCGCCGGTCATAATCTTTTTTATGCTGTCCAGGTAATCCGGCGGTTGATTCTCTTCCGTGCCGTCGGAATAGCGGTATTGGCTTTGATCGACGGCCGGAACGATCTCGATCCGGACTTTCTGATGCGTAAATTCATAGACATCGGTATATTGCTGGCGGAAATACGAATCATCGTATCCCCCGTACAGCACACCGATCCGCAGCACCTTCTCCTGCTCTTTGTCGGCGGCTTTGCCTCCGCTGCAGCCCGCAAGCAATCCCAGCGCAAGCGTTGCGGTCAGCAGCGCCGTCGTAATTTTACGAAAACTCCCTCTCCTCATGCTCATTTTACCCCATCCCCCTCTAAGGCTTTTGGCGCCGTGATAATGATTTTTTCTCCGTCAAACTCCATGCTGGCCCGCCCGCCGATACCGACGGCTTCCAGATATTCTTTCGGCACCTGAAGACGACCGACGCGGTCGACCACCACAAACGCTTCGTGTACCTCCTGCAGTCCTCCGCCCAAGCCCTCCGCTGCGGCCAGATCAAGGTTAGGATTCCGCTTCACAAACTCGGTGCTCGTCAAACCGTCGCGGATCGCCACGACGCGGTCCACTTTGCCCGCCAGCGTCAAATCATGCGTAACGATGACGACCGTGATGCCGATATCCCGGTTGACCTGGCGAAAAATCTGCATGATTTGATCGGATGTCGCCGTATCGACCGATCCGGTCGGTTCGTCGGCAAGCAGCAGTTTCGGACGGTTCGAAAGCGAAATGGCGATCGCCACCCGCTGCTGCTCCCCGCCGGATAGCTGGTGGAGCTTGTTGTGCATCCGGTGCTTGAGTCCAACCCGCTCCAGCAGTTCCTTGGCATAATTGCGGTCCAGCTTGCCGGTCAGCAGCATCGGCATCTCGACGTTCTCCAGGGCCGTTAAATAAGGCAATAGGTTGCGCGCGTTGTTTTGCCATACGAAACCTACCGTGCTGCGCTTATATTCCACCAGTTGATCGTCGCGAATCTTCAGCAGATCCCAGCCGCCGACGGACACCTGGCCGGCCGAAGGCCGGTCAAGGCCGCCCAGAATGTTCAGCAGGGTTGATTTGCCGCTGCCGCTGTTCCCGATTATGGCCATCATTTCGCCTTGCTCCACGGTTAGATTAAGACCCTGAAGCGCTACGACTTCGATGTCCTCGGACTTGAAAATTTTGACCAATCCTTCGCAGTGTATCATCGGCTACCGCTCCTCTCCCATTTTCACGGCTTGATGCACGCGCAGCCGCCGGATTTGCCACAGCAGCAGGCCGGCTCCGAGCAGCAGCATCACCAACACGACCACGTAGAGCTGCAGCGTATCCTGCGAGTCGAACACGATCCGGAACGGCGGAACCTGCGTGGTCACGTTATCGGCGGTTTGCAGGAACGGCAGGTACAGCCTGCCGGCGATTTTGCCGATGACGATGCCGAGCACGATCGATAAGCCCGCCGTCAATATTTGCTCGGTCAGCAGCATAAAGGTCAGCTGCTTGCGCGACAAGCCCATCGCCCGCAAAATCCCGAACTGAACGACCCGCCCGGATAAATTAAAGAACCAGTAAAGCACGTATCCGATCAGCGACACGATGACCGAAACGAGGAAGCCAAGGCTCAAAATGCCGAACACCCCGCCGCGGGTCGGGTGCTTGCTCTGCGCCGCCAATTCGCTGCGCACATCGCTCACCTCATACAATTCGATGTTCTTTTCGGCCAGCTTCGGAATAAGCGGCGCCACCTTGGCGCCCGGCTTCATCTTCAGCCAAACCTCGTAAGGAATAAGCGGAACCTGATCGTAGATATAATCGAGGTTGGCGATAACAAATGGTGTCTGGTCCGGATATTGGCTGGGCCAATACGGAATGATGCCGTACACGGCGAATTCCACCGGCTGATCGTTAAGCGAAACAGTGAATACATCCCCCAGCTTCAGCTTGTATTTCTCGGCCAGATTGGACGGAACCAAAGCCGCGCTTTCGTTCATGCCCAGAAAATTCAAATAATTGTACGGATGCGTCGGGAACAAATCGTCCCGGAACCAGGCAACCTTGGCAAAATCGACATTGTCGATCCCCATCACGTTGCCCTGCCCGGCCGAGCGGCCGGAAATGATAATATTGCCTTTCGTTTGCAGGACGCGCGCCGCATTTTCCACGCCATCCAGCTGGCGGAAAATTTCAAACGGCGGCTCCGACGCATAGATCACCTTGGTCGGTCTCTGGTTTTGTCCGCCGCCCGGGCCGCCTCCGCCCGGCGCTCCCGGATTCCCCGATTGGCCGGAACCGCCGCCCTGCCCTTGGCCGCCTTGGCCCGACCCCTGCGATGGACGCTTAATTTCCGGCGTTCCATCCCATACCGTCTTCATGATTACATCCGCCCCGTATTTGTAGAGCGTCCGCTCCGTCGAGTTCAGATCGATCGTCCGGGCGGCGGATGCATTGTAAACGCCGAGCCCGAGCGTCAATACCAGCAAAATCATCAGCGGATAATAGGACAATGATGACCGCGACAGTTGGGTCAAACTTAAATAATAAGGCACGGGCAGCCATTTTTTGCCGAGCCAGCCGATCAGCTTGAGCAGCCACGGAAACACGCGCAAGAAGAACAAACCGATCGAAAAGATGGCCAGCGCCGGGACGAAAAACAGGAACGGCTGAACCTGCAGCTCATCCGTGGTCAACCCGGTTTGGAACGTCAGCATTTGGCGTTCCTGGAACATATAGTAGCCGTAAGCGGAAATCCCCATCAGCACGATGTCCAGGAACCAGCGCTGCCAGAAGGGCGCCCGGTCGGAGCGGGCCTGCTTTTGCTTCGCTTTGACGATCGAGGCGCGGGCATAGGATACCGCCGGCAGCAGGGTCGCCAGAATCGCGATGACAACCGCCAAAGCCCCTAACACAAGCGCATCAAAATTAAAGCCGACCGGAATCGATTTGCGGTTGACGAACGTCAAAAACCCGTCGGCCGCTCCAATCGATTTGGACATAAACCAGCCCAGCAGCGGTCCCAGGATCAGCGCCACGACACCTAGAATCAAGCTCTCCAGCAAATAAATAAAAACGATTTGCTTAGTCGACGCTCCCCGGCTGCGCAGAACGGCGATGTCGCTTTGCTGCTTGTCGAGAGCTTGGCGGGCATTCATCACGATATAGTAGAACACCATGGCGATCATCGGCGCCGCCAGCGTAAACAGCAGCGTCTGCATCTGCAGGCTCTGCTTGCGGAAATCGTTCAGCAGGCTTCCAAAAGAGACATCGACTTTTGCATCCTTCAGCTTCTGGTACAGTTCGATGTTCAAACGATCCAGCGTACCTGCCAGCGGCGATAGCTGGCTCGTTTTAATCTCCCGAAGATCAAAGGCATAATACCAGCTCGAATTGTGAAGCGGTATCGACATGCGCTGAAGCAGATCTTCATTAAACACTTTGTCAGGGAGGTAGAAGCTGTTCATCATCCCCTCAAAACCCTGGTACCAATACGGATCGCTCTCGTTTTTGGGCTGAAACGCGCCGACGATTTTTACTTTAAGCGTAATGCCCGAACCGCCGCTTACAGGATACTCCATCACGTCGCCGACGTGCAGGTCCTGGCGGTACATCGCCTCCTCCAGCATCAGCGCCTCGATCGTATCTCCGCTGGCCTTTTCTGAAAACATTTTGCCTCCGGACAGCTCGACATGATCCTGGAGTCCGCTCATCGAGGAGAGCGTCATCGTTCGCGTCCGGCTCGCATCGACCTTGGTCGGGTCAACCGGGTACACCTCGGTGCTCCGGATCGAACGCGTATTGACATAGGTTTCATGAGGAAAACCGATTTCCTTCGGCACCTCGTTGACAATATATTCATCCACGGCCTTTAAGCCGCCGATGTCCGTCTTCGTTCCCCCCGGCGCCTGGTAGCTCATGATCAGGGAACCTGCGGGAAGTCCTTCGCTTTCGCCTTTTAACGTACTCGAAACGACCCGCTTCAGCGAACCGTCCGAATACATCGGTATGCTGACGGTAAACGAAACAGCAACGATAAGACCAAGCAGCGTACTGAACGTCAGCCATTTCGTGTTCCACATTTTGCGGAACAGTAAGCGCAATAAAGGTACACCCATTAACGACCCACTACTTTCTGCCCCGGCGTAAGACCTTTAACGATTTCAATATCGGTCGAAGTCTGCAGGCCAACTTCAACGTCGGCTTCGCGTTTGCTGCCGTCCTTTTCGACGACCTGCACATAGGTACGCGAACCAATCGTGCGCAGGGCGGAAATCGGAATGAGCACGGCGTTTTCCTTGCGCTCGGTGACGATGGAAACGCTGAGCGGTCTGCCCCGCTCGATGCCTTTAGGCCATTTGTCCAGCTGTACGATCACGTATTTGTCGATCGAGTCTTTTTCCGGCTGGTTGCCATTGTTGTTATCGCTATCCGAAGAACTGGTGTTGACCGGCATCACCTTGACCTTGCCGTTGTATACACCGGCGGCGTTAATATCGACTTTGGCGTCCATGCCGACCGCGATTTTTTCCAGATCCTCCTTGGCAAAAGAAGCGGCCACGACCAGTGATGAAGTATCCGAAATCACCGCCAATGTTTTGTAAGCTTCAATGGTCTTGCCTTTTTCGGCCGAGACGGACACGATCGTGCCGGAAAACGGCGCTCGGAGCGTCCCGTCCGCGATCGTCTTCTCCAAATCCGCAAGGTCCTGCCGCGCTTCTTCAAAAACAATCGAAGCCTCCTCGAATTCAACCGGATCCTTCTCGTCTTTCGTGCGGAGAAGTTCCTTCATTTGTATTTCCTGCTTGCGGAATTCCAGCTTCTTCTTGCGCAGGTCCTTCTGCAGTTCCTCCACGTCCAGCTCGATCAGCGGATCTCCCTGCTTCACCTTATCCCCGGCTTTGACCAGCACATTTTTGATGTGCAGATCGCCCTTCGTAAAGAACAGCGGCTCTTCTCGCTGGCTCATAATCTTCCCGACCGCGCTCACGTCAATCACGATCGGTCCCTTCCTCACTTCGTACTCCGGTTTTTTCGAAATGGTCGGCGGCGTAATGACGGGAATATCCTCTTCCTCGTCTTCGTTCGGAAGCAAGGCGCAGCCGGATGCGGCAACGAGCGATGCGCAAATCGCCAGCAAGCCCAGCGTCCGCGAAAGCTTTCTTCCTTTAGTTGATAAATCTTCCATCCACCATTTCGTAAACATGGTCGGCTACCTCCAAGATTGTAGGATCGTGTGTCGTCATGCAAATCGTCACTCGTTCCGTATGTATGATGTTTTTGAAAACGGTCATGACTTGCGCGCCCATTTGCGAATCCAAATTCGCCGTCGGCTCGTCCGCCAGCAGCAACTTGGGCCTATGGGCGATCGCTTTGGCGATGGCCACCCGCTGCTGCTCACCGCCCGACATTTCGAACGGCCGGTGAAACATCCGTTTGCCGAGTCCGACCAGTTCCAGGCAGTGTGTAACGCGCGGTTTCCATTCCTGCGTCGGCACCCCGGCCATGCGCAAAGACAGCTCCACGTTCTCCCACGCGGAAAGCAGCGGCAGCAGCGC
Source organism: Paenibacillus macerans (assembly GCF_900454495.1). Classification (NCBI taxonomy): domain Bacteria; kingdom Bacillati; phylum Bacillota; class Bacilli; order Caryophanales; family Paenibacillaceae; genus Paenibacillus; species Paenibacillus macerans. The sequence goes on along the minus strand of NZ_UGSI01000001.1, from coordinate 224,240 downwards.
ATAAGCCTGAAAGATAAAGCCGATTTGATCTCGCCGCAGCACCGTACGTTTGTCGTCACTTAACCGGTGCAGAGGCTGATCGCGGAAAAAAATCTCCCCCGACGTCGGCTGATCAAGCCCGCCCAACATGTTGAGCAGCGTCGTTTTCCCCGAGCCGGACCTCCCTTTGAGCATGACAAGCTGGCCGGGATGGACCTCCATGTTGATCCCTTTCAATACCTGAATTTCTCCACCGCCGACCGGAAAAGACCTGCGGACGTCTTTAACCATCAGCAGCGGCCCCTTCTCCATTTCTTGCGTAGGTGCATCGTTTATCCCTGAAGCGGCCGCAGCCTCAAGCTTCTCCGGTTCGGACGTCCCCTCGGGAAGCTCCGGCAAGTCCCCGTTAACCTCCGGAATAGGCGTCTCCGCTTCCGGCTTAACTCCTATTTTTCCTCTCTTGCGAAGCCAAAGCTTCATCTTGTATCGTTCTCCCGTTTTTTCAATTTGCTGCTCCCCCTCTGACTCGCGAAATATCTTTGTCTAAGAATGCTTTACGTCTAGCATTATAAACGAAATATTATGCCAAAAAGTTACAACTTTTTTTACGATTTGATATTTTTTAGAGGCTTTGATTTCCATATTTTTTACACTGATCATATTCTATTAGTCTGTTAAAATAAAGGGGATTTCTACTAATTTAGGCAAGGAGTCCTACTTCATGAAAAAAGTATTATCCATGCTCCTGTTGGCATCCCTGATGTTGACCGCTCCCGGCGTCGATCAGCTGCCGGTGTCCGCCGAGAAACTGCCCTATGACGATATAAACGGCAGCTACGCCAAAGAGGCGATCGTGCGATTATATGAAAATAATACCATGAAAGGTACATCCCCAACCGAATTTTCTCCTGCACAGGCGATTACCCGCGCCGAATTTATGACCACGCTGACCCGCATCCTGCATCTGGAACCCGTGTCCTCGGCCCTCCCGGCTTATACCGACGTTGCCGCTTCGGCATGGTACTACGGAACGATTCAGGCCGCGACCGAACTCGGGCTTACGGAAGGGCTGGGGGGCGGCATCTTCAAGCCGAACCAACCGATTACCCGGCAGGAAGCCGCGGCCTGGCTCGTCAGAGCGCTGAAGCAAAAGACGGGGGCGGCGCCGGTTTCCGGCTATAAGGATGGCGCTAGCATCGCGCTTTGGGCCCGCCCTTACATAAGCTCCGTTTCTCTACTTGGTCTGATGGAAGGCAGCGACGGGAAGTTTTATCCGAACCGGGCGATGACCCGCCAGGAAACCGCCGTCATTCTCGATCGATTGCTGCAGGGCGACATGTTTCCAAAAGCGATAGCCGCAACCGGAGAGCAGGCGATACAAATCGGCTGGCAATTCGGCCAATCAACCGAAGACTACCGGAGGTCCGTACAACAGTCCAGCGTCAACGTGCTTGCGCCGAGATGGTACTTTTTGGAGAACACCGGAAAAATATCCAATTCCACGGACCCTTCCCTTGTGACATGGGCCAAAAAAAGCGGAAAACAGGTTTGGGCCATGGTGGGCAACCGTTTTGATCAGGAAACGACGCATAAGCTGCTCTCCTCATTTTCCTTGTCTTCTGCCGCGATCCAGGACTTGAAATCGTATGTAAGCAAATACGGGCTGCAAGGCATCAATCTTGACTTTGAAAACGTGCAGGCGGCCGATAAGGCGCTTTTTACCGAGTTCGTCGCCAAACTGGCCAAGGAGCTGGACAGCGTCTCCGCCGTTTTGTCCGTGGATTTGCCGCCCGATTTGGGCAACGATTGGTCGGACGCTTACGATTACGCAAAGCTCGCCAAAAGCGCGGATTACATTGTGCTGATGGCTTATGACGAACATTGGAGCGGTTATACGGCCGGTTCGGTCGCTTCTTTAAATTGGGTGCAAAAACGGGTCGGCGAACTGCTGGCCAAAGTGCCGGCAGACCAAATAATTTTAGGGATGCCGCTCTATACCCGGGATTGGACCGTCAATGGCAACGGGGCAACCGTATCGTCGGAGGATTTGAGCATTCCTGAGCAAAACAGCCGGATTAAGCAATACGGGGCAAAAATCCAATGGAATGCAACGGCCGGCCAGTATACGGCCGAATACCGGAAATCCGGCCTGCTGCACCGAATCTGGCTGGAAGATTCCCGCTCGCTGGCGGAAAAATTCCGGATGGGCTTAAGTACGGGGATCGCCGGCTTCGCCTATTGGCATATCGGCGGCGAATCTCCGGAAGTTTGGACAAGCTTGAAAAATACGGAGAAGTACGAAGGGTATAAGTTTAATTAAGCCGTTCGGCTTATTTTTCTCATTATAAGATTTTGATACTAGTATCTGGTTTGAGCTTTTAAAAAAGCGAAACTTTTGCCAAAATGCAAAAGTTTCGCTTTTTGCATCCTTCTAAGCCCCGAAGGAAGCCGGATCCTTACGCCACGATTTGAGCAGCTCCAAGTCTTCGGCTTTGATGTCGCCGCGCTTCACGGCTACGTCGATCAGCGCCGAATAGTTGGACAACGTCTGAAGCGGGATGCCCGCCTCGGCAAACGCGCTGACCGCTTTGTCCAGCTGGTAGCTGAAAATCGCCAGCACGGCGAGCGGTTCGGCCCCCGCCTCCCGGACGGCCAAGGCTGCCTTGAGCGAGCTGCCCCCGGTAGAAATCAAATCTTCGATGACGACGACCTTTTGACCGGGTTTAATCAAACCTTCGATTTGATTTTCTTTGCCGTGGCCCTTGGCTTTGTCGCGGATATAGGCCATCGGCAGGCCCAGCTTCTGCGCCGCAAACGCGGCGTGCGGAATGCCCGCCGTCGCCGTTCCGGCAATGACCCCGGCTTCGGGATAAGCTTCGCGGATCAGAGCCGCAAACGACTCCGCGATCAAGTCGCGGATCGCCGGATAAGACATCGTCAAGCGGTTGTCGCAGTATATCGGCGATTTGATGCCCGAGGTCCACGTAAACGGCTGGTGCGGCCGAAGCGCCACCGCTCCGATTTCCAGCAAATTTTCGGCGATTTGGGCCGCTGTGTCAGTTGAGTTTGCCATGATTACATCATCTCCTCGATAATTTTCTCCGCCGCTTCGCGGGGACTGGCTGCCGCGCTGATCGGACGCCCGACGACGATGTAATCCGTCCCTTGGGACATCGCTTCGGCCGGCGTTAGAGTGCGGGATTGATCGTCCGCCTGGCTGCCGGCCGGCCGGATGCCCGGCGTTACGGTCAGAAACGCTTGTCCGCACCGCTCTTTCACCGCCGGCACTTCCAGCGGCGAAGCGACGACGCCGTCCAGGCCGGCTTCCCGGGCCAGAGCCGCATAATTCACCACGGACGCTTCCACGCTTCCGGGAATGCCGATTTCACGGTTGAGCATATCCCGGTTTGTGCTCGTCAGCTGCGTCACCGCAATGATTTGCGGCATGGACAGAGATATGCCGCTTTCCAAAGCGGCAAGCGCTCCTTCCTTGGCCGCTTTCATCATATTTACGCCGCCAGCGGCATGAACGTTAAACATATCCACACCGAGCTTGGTGACGCTGTTTGCACCGCCTTTAACGGTGTTCGGGATATCATGCATTTTTACATCCAGAAACACCAAATAGCCCGCTTGCTTCAACTCCCGGATAAAATCCGGACCGGCCGCATAAAAAAGCTGCAGCCCTACCTTCATGTAGCAAGGAATGCCTTCCAACGTCTTCAGCAGCTTTCTCGCCCGCTCCGCATCGGGAAAATCGAGGGCGACAATCAGCCGGCCCGCCGCCTGTTCAAATGAACGCATTACCGCTTACCCTCCTGTCATGCCTGCGGCTCCGAAGCAAGTTGCTTCCGAGCCGCAGCATTTTTTTGTAATCGAATTATCCGTCCAAATGACCCCTCTTAATAGTTAGTGTTCAAAAAGGTCGGTTTTCAGCACCGAGAAGGTTGGATGAAGCCAGGGACTGAGTAGCGGAGCGTACGTTTTGGGTACGTGAGCAACGGAAGGCCCGGCTGAATTCAAGATTCGATGTCGAGTTACTTCTTGATTCACTTCGTGATCAAAAGCGGACTTTTTGAACTTACCTCTTATAAAGAAGGCATCGCTTGGGAGGAGAAGTTGATCGCCTCCAACATCTCGAGCAGCGCGCGCACCGTATCGAGCGAGGTCATGCAGACGACGCCGTTCTCCACCGCTTCCCGGCGGATGCGGAACCCGTCGCGTTCCGGTTCCTTGCCTTTTGTCAGCGTGTTGATGACGAAGTGCGCTTCCCCGTTCCGGATCAAATCCAGGATGTTCGGCACGCCTTCCGACAGCTTGTAGACGGTTGTCACATGGATGCCCGCGTCGATCAGCGCGGAAGCCGTCCCGTCCGTGGCGATGATTTTGTAGCCCAGGCGATAGAAGCCGCGCAGCAGCTCGACCGCTTCCTGCTTATCTTTATCCGCCACGGTCGCGATGATCGCACCGGTCGCAGGAATTTTCATTCCGGCCCCGATAAGGCCTTTATACAGCGCCTTGGCATACTGCGGATCGCGGCCCATGACTTCTCCGGTCGATTTCATTTCCGGACCGAGCGTCGGCTCGACCCGGCGCAGCTTGGCAAAGGAGAACACCGGCACTTTGACGGCAACCTGCTCGCTTTCCGGCCATAGGCCGTCCTTATAGCCAAGATCGCTCAGCTTCGTGCCGAGAATGCACTGCGTCGCCACGCCCGCCATCGGGATGTTCGTCACCTTGCTCAAGAACGGCACCGTCCGCGAAGAGCGCGGGTTAACCTCGATGACGTACACTTCATCCTTGTAGATAACGAATTGGATGTTGACGAGACCGATGGTTTTCAGCTCTCTGGCGATTTTGATCGTGATTTCGACGATTTTCTCCTTCAGTTCGGCGGACAAATGCTGCGGCGGGTACACCGCAATCGAGTCTCCGGAGTGCACGCCGGCGCGTTCGATATGCTCCATGATCCCCGGAATCAGCACGGTTTCCCCGTCGCAGATCGCATCGACCTCCACCTCTTTGCCCAGCATGTAGCGGTCGATCAGCACCGGATGCTGCGGGTTGATGTTGACCGCTTCCTCCATGTATCTCAGCAGCTCGCCATCGGAGTAGACGATTTCCATCGCCCGGCCGCCCAGGACGTACGACGGGCGCACCAGCACCGGATAACCAAGCGCTTGCGCGGTTCCCACCGCCTCCTCGACCGAGGTGACCGTGCTGCCTTTAGGTTGGGCGATATGCAGCCTGGAGAGCAGCGCTTCGAACTTTTTGCGATCCTCCGCCTCGTCGATCGATGCCAGGGAGGTGCCGAGGATGCGCACGCCGGCCGCCTCCAGCGGCGCCGCCAGGTTGATCGCCGTTTGGCCGCCGAACTGGACGATGACGCCAACCGGATTTTCCTGCTCGATAACGTTCATCACGTCTTCGAAGAACAGCGGCTCGAAATAAAGACGGTCCGAGGTGTTGAAATCGGTGGACACCGTCTCCGGATTGTTGTTGATGATGACCGCTTCATAACCGGCCTTTTGAATCGCCCAAACCGCGTGCACCGTGGAGTAGTCGAACTCGATGCCCTGGCCGATCCGGATCGGGCCGGAGCCGAGCACGACGATTTTTTCCTTCGCGGATTGGACGACTTCGTTTTCCGTTTCATAGGTCGAGTAATAGTATGGCGTGGAAGCTTCAAACTCCGCCGCGCACGTATCGACCATTTTATATACCGGCCGCAGGCCACGCTCCTTGCGGAAGCTTCTGACCTCGGCTTCGGTCAAATGCGTGCCCAGCGGCTGCCCCGCCGCGCGCAGCTCGGCGATCGCCCGGTCGGTAAAGCCGAGCCGCTTGGCTTCGTACAAGGTTTCATAGGACAAAATTTCTTCGCCGGCGATCCGCTTCTCGAACTCGACCAAACGTTCGATTTTGTCCAGGAACCACCAGTCGATGCCCGTCAGGTCGTGGATCTGCTGCAGCTTGTAGCCGCGGCGGAACGCTTCGGCGATCAGGAACAGGCGCTCGTCGTCGGCTTTGATCAAGCGGGCGTCCAATGTCCCGTTGTCGATCTTTTCCGCCCCTTTCAAGTACAGGCGGTGTGTGCCGATCTCCAGCGAGCGGACCGCTTTGTGAATCGACTCTTCAAACGTCCGTCCGATCGCCATCACTTCGCCGGTCGCTTTCATCTGCGTGCCCAGCTTGCGGTTGGCGCTGACGAATTTGTCGAACGGCCAGCGCGGGATTTTGCTGACGATGTAGTCGAGCGTCGGTTCAAAACAAGCGTATGTCTGGCCCGTAACCGGGTTGACGATTTCGTCGAGCGTATAGCCGAGGGCGATTTTCGCCGCCATTTTGGCGATCGGGTAGCCCGTCGCTTTGGAGGCGAGCGCCGAAGAACGGCTCACCCGCGGGTTTACTTCGATAACGTAGTACTGGAAGCTTTGCGGATCGAGCGCGAACTGGACGTTGCAGCCGCCTTCGATGTTCAACGCGCGGATGATTTTCAGCGACGCCGAACGCAGCATTTGATACTCGCGGTCGGAAAGCGTCTGGCTCGGAGCTACGACGATGCTGTCCCCGGTATGTACGCCCACCGGGTCAAAGTTCTCCATGTTGCAGACGACGATGCAGTTGTCATTTGCGTCCCGCATGACTTCGTATTCGATTTCCTTCATGCCGGCGATCGATTTTTCGATCAGGCATTGGCCGATCGGGCTGTAGCGGATCCCCGAAGCGACCGTTTCCTTAAGCTCCTCCTCCGTGGCGCAGATGCCGCCGCCGGTGCCGCCCAGCGTATAGGCCGGACGCACGATGACCGGATAGCCGATCTCCGCGGCAAAGGACAGCGCCTCATCGACCGAGGTGATGATCGTGCTTTCCGGCACCGGCTGCTCCAGCTCGCGCATCAGCTCGCGGAACAGGTCGCGGTCCTCCGCCTTTTCGATCGAGGTCAGCTGCGTGCCGAGCAGCTTGACGTTTTCGCGCTCCAGCACGCCGGCGCGGGCCAATTCGACGGCCATGTTCAGGCCGGTTTGGCCTCCCAGCGTCGGCAGCAGGCCGTCCGGGCGCTCCTGGCGGATGATTTGCGTCACGAACTCAAGCGTGATCGGTTCGATGTATACTTTGTCGGCCATATTGGTATCCGTCATGATCGTCGCCGGGTTGCTGTTGATCAGCACCACCTCGACGCCTTCTTCCTTCAGCGCCTGGCAGGCCTGCGTTCCGGCATAGTCAAACTCCGCAGCCTGGCCGATGACGATCGGGCCGGAACCGATGACGAGTATCTTCTTGAGGTCTTTGTTGATCGGCATGGATTACAGTTCTCCTTTCGCAGCGGCCATGAGTTCGGCCTGACGGGGCTTTTGCGGATGCAGGCGCTTATGCTCCCGGATCATTTCGATGAAGCGGTCGAACAGGTAGCTGTTGTCGTAAGGTCCGGGAGCGGCCTCCGGATGGTACTGCACCGAAAAAGCCGGATATTTTTTATGCTTCAAGCCTTCGATCGTTTTGTCGTTATTGTTGATATGCGTTACTTCTAGGTCCGTTCCGTTCAGGGACGATTCCGTTACCGTGTACCCGTGGTTCTGGGACGTGATGTAGCAGCGTCCCGATTCCAGCTCTTTGACCGGATGGTTGCCGCCGCGGTGGCCGAATTTCAGTTTCTCCGTATCGGCTCCGCATGCCAATGCGAACAGTTGGTGACCCAGGCAGATGCCGAAAATCGGATATTCGCCGAGCAGTTCGGAGATCATTTCCGCCGCGTAAGGCACGTCTTTCGGGTCTCCGGGGCCGTTGGACAGCTGAATCCCGTCGGGATGCAGGCGGCGGATTTCCTCCGCGGTCGTGTTATGCGGCACGATGACCACATCGCAATCCCGTCTGTTGAGTTCGCGTAAAATACCGCTTTTGGCGCCGAAGTCCACAAGCACGATGCGCTCCTTCGAGCCCGGGCTGCTGTAAACGTGCTTCGTCGAGGTTTGGGCCACCTGATTGCGCAGTTCCTCGATGCTGGTGGCGAGCATCATTTCCTTCAGCTCTTCAACCGATTTCGAGGAGGTGGTCAGGATCCCCCGCATCGTCCCCTGATGGCGGATGATGCGCGTCAGCATGCGGGTATCGATATCGGCAATGCCGGGAATCCCGTATTCCTTAAGCAAATCGCCCAGGTTGTACTGCGCCCGCCAGTTGCTGGGCGTCGGCTCGTACCGGCGTACCACGAACCCGTGGATCGACGGTACGATCGATTCGAAATCATCCCGCGAGATGCCGTAGTTCCCGATCAGCGGATAGGTCATGGTGACGATTTGTCCGCAGTAGGACGGGTCGGACAAAACCTCCTGGTATCCCGTTATTCCCGTATTAAAAACGACCTCGCCCGTTTTTTCGCCTTCCGCCCCGAATGAGGTTCCGGTAAACAACGTGCCGTCTTCCAACAACAATCTTGCTTGCATCCTGCAGCACTCCTTTAGAAGTTCTATATTCATCAGAGCCCATGATTGGGCTTATGCCTCAGACCTATACCTCGGACCTGCCTTGGCCCTATGCCTCAAGCCTATGCCTCAGACCAAACCAGGTTTCCGCCCACGATCGTCGCCACCGGCCAGCCCTTCAGCTTCCACCCGGCAAACGGCGTGTTGCGCCCTTTCGAGGCAAAGGCCGCCGGATCGACGGGCCGCTCCTCCTGCAAATCGACGATCGTCAGATCGGCGGGAGCGCCGGGAGCGAGGCGTCCGGCCTTTAGCCCGAACACTTTCGCCGGATCTGCAGTCATGCGCTGCACCAGCATCCCCAAAGTCCAGCGGCCTTCGGCCACAAATTTGGTGTACAGCAGCGGGAACGCCGTTTCGAAACCGACGATGCCAAACGGCGCAAGCTGCATGCCCTTGGCCTTTTCTTCCTCGCTGTGCGGCGCGTGATCGGTGACGATGATGTCGATCGTTCCGTCCTCCAATGCCGCGATACAAGCCTCCACGTCCCGGCGGGAGCGCAGCGGCGGATTCATTTTCCAGTTGGCGTCCAGCCCAGGGATATCTTCGTCCGCCAGGATCAGATGGTGCGGGCATACCTCGGCGGTCACGTTGATGCCGATCTCTTTGGCCTGCCGGATCAAGCGGATCGACTGCTCCGTGCTGACGTGGCAGACGTGGTAGTGAACGCCCGTCGCTTCCGCAAGCAAAATATCGCGCCCGACATGGATCGCCTCCGACTCGTTCGGGATGCCTTTCAAGCCGTGCCGTCTGGCGAATTCCCCCTCGGCGACCGGCGCTCCTTCCACCAGCGAGTTGTCCTCGCAGTGGGCGATGACCGGCATAGCCAGCGACGCCGCCAGTTTCATCGCGTCCTTCATCATCTGCGCGCTCTGCACGCCTACGCCGTCGTCGGTGAAGCCGATTGCGCCGGCTTCCTTCAGCGCGGCAAAGTCGGTCAACTCGCGGCCAAGCTCGCCTTTCGTGATCGCCGCGTACGGCAGCACATTGACGAGCCCCGCTTCGTCCGCTTTTTGTTTTACGTATTTTACCGTGTCGGGATTATCGGTCACCGGTCTCGTGTTCGGCATGCAGGCGATCGTGGTGAAGCCGCCTTTGGCCGCCGAGCGCGAGCCCGTTTCGATCGTTTCTTTATGCTCAAAGCCCGGTTCGCGCAAATGCACGTGCATGTCGATAAAACCCGGGGTTACCAGCTTGCCGCCGGCGTCGATTATCCGCGTATCCGGATCGGCCGCTGCGGCCTCCCCGGCCCCGTTAACCGAAATACTTTCGACGATTCCGTTATGGACGGTGATTCGAGATAATTGCAGTTCCCCGTCGCTATTTAGGATATTGGCATTTATAATAATAAGTCGCATGGAATGTTCATCCTCCGCTCTTTCGTACGATTTTGGAATAGGACGGCGGGTTACGGCGCTTTATTTCCCTGCACGGCCCTAGCGTAGGGCCCGTTCCAGGACGGCCATGCGGATCGGCACGCCGTTTTGCATCTGCTTAAAGATGCGCGACTGCGGGTGCTCCACAAGCGCGTCGTCGATTTCCACGCCCCGGTTTACCGGAGCCGGGTGCATGATCAGCGCGTGCGGCGGCAGTTTGGCCGCTCTCTCTTCCGTTAAACCATAATGGAGACGATACTCGGCCGCCGATTTCAAGATGCCGTCCGTATGGCGCTCCAGCTGAACCCGGAGCATCATCACGACGTCGGCGCCAAGCGCTTCTTCCATCGATACGTAAGAAGCGTAAGCTTCAAGCTCCCGGGCCTGCATGTTTTCCGGCGCGCACAGCTTCACTTCCGCGCCGAATTTTTGCAGGGCCCACAGGTTGGAGCGGGCAACCCGGCTATGTTTGATGTCGCCGATGATCGACACCTTGAGCCCCTTCAATTCCCCGAAATGGGCCTTCATCGTATAAAGATCGAGCAGCGCTTGCGTCGGGTGCTCGTTGTTGCCGTCGCCGGCATTGACGAGCGGAACGCCGATTTTTTCCGCAATTCCTTCAAGCATGCCGATCGGCTTAAGCCGGATGACGCCGGCGTCGATGCCCATCGATTCCAGCGTGCGGACGGTGTCGTAAATCGACTCGCCTTTTTCTACGCTCGAGACCGCCGCCGCGAAGTTAAGCACCTGCGCGCCCAGCCTTTTCTCCGCCATTTCGAAGGAAAAGCGGGTCCGCGTGCTGTTTTCAAAAAACATATTGGCTACGAAACGGTCCTGCAGGACCGGGATCACTTTATCTGCTTTAGCGTCCCAGTGGGCCGCCCGGTCCAAAATGGAGGAAATCTCCGACGCGCTCAGGTTTTTGAGTCCCAGCAAGCTGCGTTCCTTCACTGCCGCCATCGTCAGCGCCATGTCAGTTCCCCTCCCGGTTGTGGAGGATACGGACAAGATCGCTTCCGTCATGTTCTTGAAGCAGCACTTCGATTTCTTCCGTGCGCGAGGTCGGCACGTTTTTCCCGATATAATCGGCCCGAATCGGCAGTTCCCGATGGCCCCGATCGGCGAGAACCGCCAGTTGGATCGATTCCGGCCGTCCGCAGTCCATGATCGCGTCCATCGCGGCCCGGATCGTGCGGCCCGTATACAGAACATCGTCGAACAAAATGACTTTTTTGCCTTGAATCGATACTGGGAACGTGGCTTGCTTGGCTCCTCGCACCGTTTCGGTGTTGTCGTCCCGGTAGGACGTTACGTCAAGCTCTCCCCACGGAATCGCCGATCCTTCGATGCTTTCCAGCCGCTCGGCCAGCCGTTTGGCGAGATACACTCCGCGCGTTTTGATGCCGGCCAGCACCAAACCTTCGATCCCTTTGTTTCGCTCCAAAATCTCATGCGCAATTCTGGTAAGCGCCCTCCGAATCGCCTGCTCATCCATAATGATATGACTTTCGATGCTCACAGCCTTGACCTCCTTGGGACAATTGATGGTCACCCGTGTTCGTTCCGTGATCAGCGCATAAAAAAACTCCTTGCCTGATCCAGGCAAGGAGTCTCCAGCCACAGTTAAACTATGACTGTCACGGGGGATTGGGCATGCCAGAGCTCATGAAAATTAAGCGCAGTTCGGCCTGCTTCCCCATTCACGTTACCTTGCCAGCCTCACGGGACTGAATTAAAGGTGCTATTGGTTTACATGCATTATGACAGAACGATGCCAGCCTGTCAAGACGCTCTGCCTTAAAACCGTTCACACCTTGCTCACGACGGAACCACCCGAATCCTCCGTTTAGCGGAAGCGCGGCTGCATATCATTGTTAATAATTATACATTTATATTTATATTTATTCAACCGAATTTTTGGAGCGGCATTTCGCTGGCAGCTTGGCTGAGACCTTATAACTCAACTTTCGCAGCAAAATATCGGCAGACAAGCTTTGATGAAGCTGGGCAAAACAGCAATCCATTGCCGAAGTTGGCGCTGAATCAGAGGCGGACAATATCTTCCCGGTATTTTGGCTGCTTCGTTGAGGAAGCCTTAACGATATAGAGACGTCACGATCCGGCAGGGTCGGTGTACCTACCTTTTGTACTATAGCCGTTTCGAGCCGTGTCACAAATCGATGCCAGGTGAGGGGCTTTCTAAAGGGACCATCTAAAGCGTCGTGTCTTGGTGTCCCTGCCTGCTGCCTGCCTTTGCACGATTATCCCCATTGTTCAGGAGCAGGGAGCAGGGGGGCTAGAACGAGGGTTCCAAAAAAGAGAGAAAAAACAAAAAAGACGAGGAAAAAATGAGGCTGTTCAGGTGAGATTTTCGGCTTGATTAGAGAACGTGTGTTTGGTATAATGAAATAAATGGAACTAAAGTTCATATATTGTTAATTTGGGGGCGAGTAAACATGGAGATCAATGCGGGAACGGAACTTCAATCATTCAGCAGCCGTTTTAACAGCGAGCAGGACTGCATGGAAGCGCTGATCGCGATGAAGTGGCCAAACGGCTTCGTCTGCCCGCGCTGCGCTCACACCCGGTGCAGCCGTCTGACCTCCCGGCATATCCCCTTGTTCGAGTGCGGAAAGTGCAAGCATCAAACATCGCCTTTGGTCGGCACGATTTTTGAAGGAACGCATCTCCCCCTGCTCAAATGGTTCAAGGCGCTGGATATGTTCCTGCTTGAGGGCGGCATCTCGGCGCTGCGGCTGCGCCAGGTGATCCGGGTCGCCTACAAGACCGCCTGGTCGATGCTGCACAAAATACGCCATGCCGTGGGGGAGTTCGATGCCCGGGAGCTGCTTTCCGGAGACGTGAAGGTGAACAGCGATCAGTACGGGCGTAATCCGTCCCGGTGTCAGCTTTCGCATCCGTACGCCTCGGCGGTCGTAGCGGGATGCGCGGTCACGGAGTCGGGCGAGCCGGAACAGGTCAAAATCCGCCTGGTGCCGGATAAGCGGGGAGGCGAAAAAAGGGCAGACCGTCACGATCTAACCGCGTTCATCAATGGGCATGTGGATGTCCATACATCGGCGGTACAATTGTTCCCTCAGGCCTTTCGGCTATATGCGCCCTTGCGGAGAGTGGTGAGAGAGGCGTGGGAATCGCTGAAGAGTACGTATGGAGCCTTGGGACTGAAACATCTGCAGGCGTACCTGAACGAGTACACCGGACGCCGCCGGCTGCACCTGTCCGGAGGACTGCCCGGAGCGGAAGAAACGATGCGGCAGAAGTTGCTGCAGATGTGTGTGGCGATTCCGGCGATCCCTTACCGCCGGCTAATCGCGCGCCAACCGAATCAGCCCCTTGCGGCTGCGGCCTGATTGTGACGCTGGGAACGGTGGAGGAGGGAGTTTGATGCAGATCAACTTAATGGGTCCTTGATCTCCTGTCTTGATCTCTTGTCCGTCTCCTAAGCGCGTCTAAATTATTTCGAACCTATCTGCTGCACCACCAAATATTTTTTTATCCCGAGCTTGTCTTTCTCTTTGCTACCTGATCAAGCGGGATAATCGTGCAAAGTCTCCGGTAGCAAGTGTTGATCTGCCGCCCCTCTCCCCTACTTCCCTATCCTCAAGCTTTCACCCCCTTCCGTGTCCCTTGCTTACGATCGGTCTTCGACTTGACTGTTCCCGCGAAAGTTGAGTTATAACTCAACTTTCCCAGCATGAAATTGGCAAATAAGCGTTTGAAACTTTACAAATTCTAGATATTAAAAAAGGCCGGCCAAGAACATTTCTTGGCCAGCCCATGCAACACATGCAGTTAAAAAATAAACTTCAAATCGCCCAAGCGGCGTTTGATTTCCGAAATCACACGCCGCTCTTCCTCTTCGCCGTCGGCTATAAACGTCACGGAGAAACGGATGTAGTGACCGGCGTCGTCCCAAGGCACGGTCGAAATCAATTTCTCGCGGATCAAAAATTGCGAGAAGTCTTCCGCCGTCGCAAACGTCGGACCGCCTTCCACACCCTTCGGCGCCTGCACGTACAGGAAAAAGGATCCCTGCGGCTTCTTCGCATTGAAGCCCAGCTCATTCAGCGCGTTCACCAACAGCTCGTGGCGGCGCGAATACTTCGCGGCGATTTTCTCGGTGATTTCCGGATGCGCCAAACCGTAGGCTGCCGCCTTTTGAATGGCGATAAACTGCCCGGAATCGTTGTTGTCCTTCACGTCGCTGAACGCTTTGACGACCAGCGGATTGCCGGCGACAAACCCGATTCTCCAACCCGTCATGTTGTACGACTTGGACAAGGAGTGCAGTTCCACACCTACGTCCTTAGCGCCAGGCACGGACAGGAAGCTGAGCGGCTTAAGTCCGTCATATGTTAAGGCTGCGTACGGAGCGTCATGCACGACGACCACATGATATTTCTTCGCCCATTCCACCACTTTGGCGAAAAATTCCGGCGTTGCGCTCGCTCCGGTCGGGTTGTTCGGGTAGTTCAAATACAACAGCTTCGCCTTGCGGGCGACCTCTTCCGGAATCGCATCCAGGTTCGGCAGGAAGTGGTTTTCTTCGGTCAAAGGCACCGTATACACTTCGCCGCCTAAATATTTGGTATGCGTACCGATGATCGGATAGCCCGGGACCGTCATAATCGTAATATCCCCCGGGTTGATAAAGCAGGAAGGCAGCATCGCGATCGCCGGCTTGGAGCCGATCGAATGCACAACCTCCGTAACTGGATCGATGCTTTCCACGCCGAACACATCGCCTAAATATTTCGCCGCAGCTTCCTTGAATTCCGCAATCCCGTTGTCCGCATAGCCGCGGTTTTCCCGTTTGGCCGCTTCTTCCGCAAGCTTGGCCACGATGCCGGGATCGGCCATATCGTCGGGTTCGCCGACGCCCATGTCGATTAGCTCAATGTCGGGAAAATCTTTTTTGGCCGCCGCTTTGGCGCGTTTAATTTTCTCGAATTTATAAATAGCGGTATCTTTACCGTAATTCGCTCCGCCGATCCGGTCCGCAAATATCTGCTGAATGTAAGTTTCTTGTCCATTCGCCGTACTCATTTACCGTCCATCCCCTTCATATTCTTTAAAAAAATCTACCTTTTAAATATGAGGGAAGACGGCGGAATAGAGAATGGATTAATTACCCGATCGTTTGTACTTTTTGATCAAGCTGTCTCCTGGAGACGAACATTTCCCGGGAATTAATCAACGGTTTCGCAGCGACAAAAGCACATCCTCCATGTCGTCCGGAATCGGCGCGCTGAATTCCAAATACCGCCCGTCGGCCGGGTGGTCAAAGCCCAAAACGGCTGCATGCAGCGCTTGTCCGTTCATTTTGACGCCTTTGCTGCGTCCGTACAGTGGGTCTCCCACTAGCGGATGCCCGATGAACTTCATGTGCACGCGGATTTGATGGGTGCGTCCGGTTTCCAGCTTAAGTTCCAGCAGAGTGTAATCGCCAAAACGCTCCACCACCTGAAAATGTGTTACTGCCGATTTGCTGTTCCGGTCGATCACCGTATACATTTTGCGGTCGTACGGGTCGCGGCCGATCGGCGCGTCCACCGTCCCCTGGTCATGGCTGACATTGCCGTGTACGAGGGCGTAATACTTACGGGTGACCGAGTGGGCTTTGAGCTGCTCCGCCAAAGAGGCGTGGGCTTTATCGTTTTTCGCCGCCATAATGAGCCCCGATGTGTCTTTGTCAATGCGGTGCACGATCCCGGGACGCAGTTCCCCGTTGATGCCGGACAAATCCTTGCAGTGAAACAGCAGCGCATTGACGAGCGTCCCGGAAGCATGGCCCGGCGCCGGATGCACGACCATGCCGCGCGCTTTGTTGACGACGATCACATCGCTGTCTTCGTAGTAAATATCGAGCGGAATGTCCTCGGGAGCGATTTCCACCGCTTCCGGCTCGGGGATCGTCAGCACGACGCGGTCGCCCTCCGCCAGCTTATGGTTCGCTTTGACCGGAGTTCCGTTAACGACCAGATTCCCCGCTTCGATCCACAGCTGAATTTGGCTTCGCGAAACCTCCTCGTCGAGCTGTCCTTTAACGTATTTGTCAATCCGTTCCTTGGCGGCCGCAGAATCGATCGTCCACTCGAGCGTGCCGTCCTCGGATTCTTCATAAAGCTTGTCTAAACTCATACCTTCTCCTCTTGCTCATGGTTGGCCCTGGACGTCTGTTTTTCCCGGCGCATCTCCAGCAGCGAATCCAAAATGATCAGCGCAACGCCGATCACGATACAGGAATCCGCAACATTAAAGATCGGAAACGTGTAGGAGCCGAAATTAAACTGCAAAAAATCGACGACCTCGCCGCTGACAACCCGGTCCAGAAAGTTCCCGACCGCTCCGCCAAGCACCAGAGACAGCGCCGTGGGCAACAGCTTGTTCCGCTGTTTTTTTATTTTTATTAAATACCAAATGATCCCGACCACGACGACGGCCGTCACCGTGACAAAAAACCAGCGCTGATCCTGCAATATGCTAAAAGCCGCGCCGCGGTTGCGGTGTGAGGTAATCAGAAAAAAGTTGCCGATGACGGGGATTTGCTCTCCTATCGTTAGACCGGTTGCAATCAAATATTTGGTGCCCTGGTCAATCAGAAAAACAATCAATGCAATCAGAAAGTATACCACGCGGTAAGTCACCTCGTTTTTTCATTTCCAGCGGTTCAACACCGGCAGGATTATCCACATGTAAGCCTTGTATATTGTAGCACAGCCGGAATTGGCCCGTCCATGCGCGAAAGGATTTTCCTTAGGTAATTCGCCTTACTTCTGCGCAAAATACCGCTATAAGAGGTTGTTCTCGCACTAAATGAGACCGTTCAAAAAACGGTTCCAGGATCAGGAAAGAAAGGAGCAACGCCCATGTCGTATCTAACGAAAACCCAACTGTCCGAACTTTCCGCCAAACTGAAAGAAGCACAAGCCTCGCTCAGCGAAAGGCTTCAAGAAAACGACCATTACGGAATGAATGAATCAATGCGGTACAATACCAATGAACTTAGCCCGATCGACAACCATCCCGGAGACCTGGGCTCCGAAGTGTTCGAACGGGGCAAGGACCTCGCCCTGGCGGAACACCATGAACTGCAGCTCGCCCGGGTCGAAGATGCGCTTCAGCGCATCGAGGACGAAAGCTACGGCTATTGCGCCACCTGCGGAAAGCCGATCGGCTACGATCGTCTCAGCGCGATTCCGGAAACGGCGTACTGCAAGGAGCACAGCCCGCAAACCTTCGTTTCGGCCAAGCGCCCGATTGAAGAGATTTTCTTGTCTCCGCCTTTCGGACGAACCAGTCTGGATGAACGGGACGATCAAAACGGTTTTGACGGAGAAGACGCCTGGCAGATCGTGGAGAGCTTCGGCACCTCCAACACCCCGGCATTCGCCGATGAATCGGAAGTCGACGATTACAATGACATGGAAATTGAAGCCTCGAACGAGCTTGACGGGTTCGTGGAGCCTTACGAATCTTTTGTCGCCACCGACATTTACGGGAAAAACGTTTGTTTTTACCGCAACGGCGTATACCGTAAACATATGAGTGCCACCAAACATCTGGAAAGCGAAGATTCCCTGGGAACCGGACCTAATACGTATTAAGCTCGAGCTGCCTTTGCACGATCCGCACAATGTCCGCGATATAATCGCCGATGATCGGCAGATTCAGCTTGCCCAGAACTTGAAGCACGTAAATAATCGTTGCGGCGAAGAAAGTAAAACCGATCGCAATGCCGACGCCCCTCGCCGTACCGGATAACAGATTCAGCCAAATCAGGCGCCAGGGACGGTTTAAAAGCTGGGTATATTCGGTGATCCGCGATTTTTCCAACTCTCTGGTCCAGTTCTGGGTCAGGCGGTATACAGCATTTATCCGCTCTTCCGGGGTCTTGGGAAACTCTTCGGCCGGCGGCTCGGCTGCCGTTTTGCGACGCAACATCGTTACCCCATCCTTTGAACTCGCATTTAAATTACAAACGAGCCCGTCTCCCTTTCGCTGCAAAAGGAAAGACTATCTGGGCTCGTTTGTTTTAGGTTGCTTCTAGTATGACCGTCCTTGGCGCGGTCCATGCAGTTTTCGTAGATTACGCTTGAATGGAGATTAAAATCGTCTTGGTTCCGAGGTCAGCCTTCTCCGCCGACTCGTCCAGCTTGGCGAAGGCGACGTCCGTGATCAGCACGTTTTCGCGCAGCACGTTCTCAAACGCCGTAATCGCCGCTTTCAGTTCGTCATCGACGTCAAGCGTAAGATGCACTCTCTTTTCGATCGGAAGATCCAGCTTCTTGCGGGTATCCTGAACCGCGCGCACCACCTCGCGAACCCAGCCTTCCTGCTCAAGCTCCGGCGTGATGTCCGTATTCAGCGCCACGGTGATCCCGTAACCGGAAGCGGACGCAAAACCCGGCTTGGCCTGCTTTTCGATCAGCAGTTCGTCAGCGGCAACGGTCAATTCCTCGCCCTCCGGCGAAGTCACGGTAAACCGGCCGTTGTCCACGATCGCCCGCGTCTCGTCCGCAGACAATCCTTTCAGGTAGCCCTGAAGGAAGCCGACGTTTTTGCCGTACTTCTTGCCGGCTACCTTCAGGTTCAGCTTCAGCGTAAAATCGACGAACCCGCTGTCGCTCGTTTCGATTTCGATCGCCTTGACGTTGATCTCGTCCTTGATGATTTCTTCGTAGTCCGCTACGGCAAAGTCGCGGTCCATAGACACGATCAGACCGGACAACGGCTGGCGCGTTTTGATGCCCGTCTCGTTGCGCACGTTGCGGGCCAGCTCGACGATTTGCCGCGCGCTTTCCATGTCCTTCTCCAGCGCGAGGTCGATCAGGCTTTCATCCGCTTGCGGGAAGTCGGCCAGATGAACGCTGTCCCCGCCGCCGAGGTTCGTGAAAATGTCTTCGGCCAGCATCGGGGCAAACGGCGCGATCAGCTTGGACAACGTCAGGAGCACGCCGGTAAGCGTTTGATAAGCCGATAATTTGTCTTCGCCAAGGCCGCTTCCCCAGAAACGGTCGCGCGAACGGCGGATATACCAGTTGCTCAACTCGTCGATAAACCCTTCGATCGCCTGGGCGGCGTTCACGAAATCGTTCACCGGAAGGGCCTTGTCGACGACGAGGATCAGACTGTTCAGCCGCGATAAAATCCAGCGGTCCAGCTTGTTCGTCGATGGCCGCAGCGGATGCTCCTCCGGCTTGTAGCCGTCGATGCCCGCGTATAGTGTCAGGAAGGCATGGGTGTTGACGAGCGTATCGACCACCTTCGATTTCGCTTCGGCGACGATGCCTTTGGAGAAGCGTTTGCTGTTCCAAGGCGCGCTGTCGGATAGCAGCGCCCAGCGGAACGCGTCGGTGCCGAATTCATTAATGATGTCCCACGGGTCGATGACATTGCCTTTCGACTTGGACATCTTTTGCCCGTTTTCGTCCAGCACGTGACCGGTAGCGATCACCGCTTTATACGGCGCTTTGCCCGTAAACAGCGTAGACACGGCCAGCAGGCTGTAAAACCAACCGCGCGTCTGGTCGATCCCTTCGCAAATCATGTCCGCCGGGAACTGCTCGGCAAAGGTCTGTTCGTTTTCGAACGGATAATGGTGCTGGGCAAACGGCATTGAGCCGCTGTCGAACCAGACGTCGATCACTTCGCTCGTCCGCTCCATGACTCCGCCCTCGCAGTGCGGGCAGCGTACCTTGACTTCGTCCACGTACGGCTTGTGCAGCTCCAGGTCTTCGCTGACGTGACCCACTGCATGTTCGCGCAGCTCGGCCAGGCTGTGCGGCGCAAACTGCCCGCCGCAGTCCGGGCAAACCCAAACGTTCAGCGGGGTCCCCCAATACCGGTTGCGGCTGATGTTCCAATCGACGAGGTCCTCGAGGAATTTCCCGAACCGGCCTTCGCGTACATGGCCCGGAAACCACTCGACCGAATTGTTGTTGGCGATCAGTTGGTCTTTCACGGCCGTCGTTTCGATAAACCAGCTCTCCATCGCGTAATAGAGCAGCGGCGACTTACAGCGCCAGCAGAACGGATAGCTGTGCTCGTATTTTTCTTTGCTGTACAGGAGGCCTTTTTCCGACAGCGTTTTGACGATATCAAGGTCGCAATCCTTCACAAAGCGGCCGGCAAAATCGCTGACGGCGTCCGTGTAGCGGCCTTGGCCGTTAACGACGCTGACGAAGCTGATGCCGTTCTCGCGGCATGTGCGGTAGTCGTCTTCGCCGTGGGCCGGAGCCATGTGCACGATCCCCGTACCGCTGGCGTCGGTTACGAACGAAGCGCCGACGATCACATTAATTTTATCGGCTTTGATGTAGTTGAACGGCGGCGTGTACGTTTTGCCGATGAATTCCGCGCCTTTGTGCGTCGACAGTACGGTGAAGTCGCCTTTCATTACTTTTTCCACGAGGTTTTTGGCCACGATATAAACGCCGTCTTCCTGCTGCACCCGGGCGTATTCCATATCCGGGTTCATCGCCAGGGCGACGTGGGCCGGCAGCGTCCAAGGCGTAGTCGTCCAGGCCAGCACATATTCGCCGGTGTCGTCCAGCTTGAATTTGGCGGTGGCGCTAAGGTCCTTGACGTCCTCGTAGCCTTGGGCCACTTCGTGCGAACTCAGCGACGTCTGGCAGCAAGGGCAATACGGGCTGACGCGGTGCCCCTTGTACAGCAGCCCTTTGTCGTGGATCGTCGCCAGGATGTTCCAGACGCTTTCGATGTAGCTGTTGTTCAGGGTGACGTACGGATCGTCGAGGTCGACCCAGTAAGCGATCGCTTCGGTAAACTCGCGCCACTGCTTTTCATAGCCGAATACGCTGTCCTTGCATTTTTTGATGAATGCTTCGATGCCGTATTTTTCGATTTCCTGTTTGCCGGAAATGCCCAGCTCCTTCTCCACGCCGAGTTCGACCGGCAGGCCGTGCGTATCCCAGCCCGCCTTGCGGACGACGCGGTAGCCTTTCATCGTCTGGTAGCGGCCGACGAAATCCTTGATTACGCGCCCGAGTACGTGCCCGATATGGGGCATGCCGTTGGCGGTCGGCGGTCCTTCAAAAAATACATAGTTGGGGCGTCCCGCGCGTTTTTCGATGCTGCGCTTGAACGTATTCTCCCGTTTCCATTTGTCCAGAATGCGCAGATCGCGCGCACGGGCGTTTTCCTTGACATCCACTTTTTTCATACTTCTCTTCCTTTCATTCATTCATGGAAACCAACAGGCTCAAAGCTCAAAGCCAAAGCCGGAGCTTGAATAGTGGCGGCAAGGAGGGGCGGAATTTTAACGGTTGCGAGGGCCGCGATTTCCGCAAAAACGGAGTCGCCAGATCAACTCACCTTGCGGCACCTTTTCGTCAAGCCGATTTTTGCCTAAAGCCAAACAAAAAAAGCCCCGTCCCTAAGGGACGAGACCTGGCTCGCGTTACCACCCTTGTTTCATGCATTTTCCGCCGGACGTTACGCCGCCCGAAAAAAGCATGACACCTTGATCCCATACGCTTCATATGGGGCCGGTATAACGGCCGACAGCCGGCAAAACTTACTCTTTCCATTGCTAAGGAAGTCAAAATATCGGCTTTTGATCACGAAGCTGATCGAGATGCCGATTCGACGTCGAATCTTGAACTCAGCCGGGCCTTCCGGTGCTCACGTACCCAAAACGTACGCTCCGCTCCTCGGTCCTCAGCTTCATCCAACCTTCTCGGTGCTGAAAAGCCGCGATTTTGAACACCCATCTTACAAAAAAGTCAAAATATCGGCTTTTGATCTTTCCTTATGTTGGAAATTCAGTTTTGCTTCTCCGGGAGGATATTCCGACTGCGCTTTGAACGTTGGCTTTCAGCAGGCCGCCAACTCTCTGGGGAACAAACTCGCAGCGTACTGGTTCCCTTCATCGAATCCAATCGATTCATTTGCAAATTCAATATGTCATAGTTATAACGCATTCGCCAGCCGCATGTCAATATTCTATAGACGTTGCGACATGCATTAATACAATTCCTGAACTTCCTGCGCTTTATCCGCGGGGCGCTCGCGCGTTTCCAGCGCATCCCAGCTGTCGCTGCTCAGCAGATCAAGCTGCGCCTCCACAAGCGTGCGGAATCTGGCCCGGTAGATGGAAGCCTGCTTTTTCAGCTCCTCGACCTCCATGGCGATTTTACGCGATTTGGCCAGCGACTCGTTGACGATCCGGTCGGCGTTTTTCTCCGCTTCCTTCACGATCAGCTGCGCTTCTTTTTTCGCGTTGTTCTTTACTTCATCCGCCGCCTCCTGGGCGACGATGATCGTTTTGCTCAGCGTTTCTTCAATCGTGGCAAAGTGATCCAACTTCTCCTGCATAGCCAACAACTGGTTGTGGAGCTCCTTATTCTCCCGGATCACGATTTCGTAATCCTTGATCACCTGGTCAAGAAATTCGTTGACTTCATCCTCGTCATAACCGCGAATACGTCTGGAGAACTCCTTGTTATGTATATCCAGCGGCGTTAATGGCATGATCCCCACCTCCTCAAATTTCAAAACTTCCCGACGGACGGGAAGGCGTTAGATATTCACGATATTTAGAGGTTGTGCTAAAAAATCCGACCTCTTGAACTCAGACATTACGGAACAGTACGAGACTACTAATTCGACAAGAATCCGCCATCTCCTGCAAAAGCTTCACACAAATTTGCCGATTTTGACACGATGCCGGCCTTTTTTCGTAAGCCCTTCCGTTTCAAGCACTTTAAAACGGCCGAACCCCTGCAGCGCCACAATGTCGCCCGCCTTCAACGGCTTGGAAGGGTCCTCCTCCGTCCGCCAGTTGACCCGGCAGCGGCCCGCCTTGATCGGAATCAGCACTTTGCTGCGGCTTAAATGGAATACATCGCTCACAATTCCGTCCAGCCTTAACGAAGCCACCGTCAAATCCATCGGTGCGAGCTCTTTTTCCGCCGTTTTCAACTCGCTTGGCTCCAAAATATCCGTGATCACGCCAACCCGATGCACCTGATGAAGATTTAAATTGAGGAACGGGGCGATCTCTTCGGCGACAACGACATGGCAGCCGTCTTCACGCACATGAATGTCGCCGATTTTATCCCGCTTGAGTCCAAGTCCCAAAATAGCGCCTAAATAGTCCCCATGCTGGAGCGAAATGAATTTTTGGTCCCCCGAGGCAATGCTGAGCACTTTCAGTCCCATCGGCTCCTGGCTCAGATCCCGGTAATCCGGGGCAATGAGCGCCCGCCGGCGCTCCGCATCTTCGTACCCGCCGTCAAAGCGGATTTGCACATCAGGGTGGCGGTTCGCCAAGGTTTCCAAAATATAACACTGCCGCGGATCCAGGAAGTCGCTTCGCTTGACCTCGTGGTATTCCCCGGCATTCGTTACCCATTCTGAGGCCCGGTCCGCAAAAGGACGCTCCTCCGGCCTGAAATGTTCGTATATGTCCGCCTGCATATCTAAATTACCCGAAGACAAAAATCAAAAGACTTTTTAATCCGAAAGAAGCTAGCCAAAGTGCCAACAAGGCAACGATTGGGGAAAAATCAATCATCCCGAGAGGCGGTACGATCCGGCGAAACGGGGCCAAATAAGGCTCGACCATTTTTCCGAGAAACTCGCCAATAAAGCTTTCACGCACATTCGGAACCCACGACATAAATATATAGATTATTATCATCCAATAATAAATTCTATATATTATGTCAACTACGTCCAACAAAGTTCCTACCAAGCTGTCATCACCTCATTCTGTTGTAATCGGAATCCTCGGCCAGCATTTCCGTAATGGATCCTTGAATCTCGACCGTATCCGGCGTGCACAGGAAAATATTGCTGCCGATTTTGGAGATGCTTCCGCTGAGCGCATAAATCGTCCCGCTTAGAAAGTCGATAATACGCAAGGCTTGGTCATTCCGGACCCGCTGCAAATTAACCACCACCGACCGGTGGGAACGCAGATGGTCGGCGATTTCCTGGGCCTCGTCATAGGAACGAGGTTCATAAAGGATCACTTTTACGTTTTTCTGGGAGTGAATGCTGACAACGTTGCTTCCTCTTTGATTTTTACGGGGTTCAAAGCTTGGGGTTTCAATTTCTTCCTCCTGGGCGGGAAATTTTTCACGCTCCACGATTTCTTCTTCCTCCTGAAGTCCCAGAAAATTCATGAACCGGTTCATGACTCCCATTACGTCTTTTCCCCTTTCCCTACTAAAAGAGTACCAAGGCGCACCCATGTCGCCCCTTCTTCGATCGCCACCTCAAAATCTCCCGACATCCCCATCGACAGTTCCGTCAGCGGTTCCTTAAGCGCCCCGCCCGCCCCGGCGTTCAGCTCGTCCCGCAGCTCCCGGAGCTTCCGGAACACCGGTCTGGCCAATTCCGGATCGTCCACGATCGGCGCCATCGTCATAAGGCCGATGATTTTAACATGGGCCAGGCCAGCGGTTTCCCGCAGCAAGGCGGCCGCTTCCTCCGGCGCTACTCCCTGCTTGGAGGCTTCGCCGGAAACGTTGACCTGCAAAAAAGCCGAAACCGTCAGATCCAACGCCGCAGCCCGCTTCTCCAGCTCCTTGGCCAACGACAGCCGGTCCAGCGAATGAACGTATTGGAATCTTCCGACGACGTCCTTCACTTTGTTGCTTTGCAAATGGCCGATAAAATGCCATATCCCTTGTCCGCCAAGCGCTTCCCATTTGGGCACCGCCGCTTGAGGGCGGTTTTCTCCGATATGAAGTATCCCTTCCTCCAACACGGAACGGGTCATGTCGGCCGACACGTATTTGGTGACGGCAACGATATTCACGTCATCGCGGTTTCTTCCGCTCCGCTTGCAGGCCGCTTGAATGCGCTCTTCCACCATTTCTATCCGTTCTTTCAGCGACAAAGAAAGGATCACCTCTCTTTCATGCCAATCCAGCTCGCCATCCTCCCCGTCACCCCGTTATGCTTGCGGTAGGAGAAAAACATTTCCGGACGGCAGCTTGTACACCATGTTGTACATTCGATATGAGTCGGCAATATTCCTGCTTTAATCATAATGATTCGATTCATTTCTTTCAAGTTCAGCATCGTTTTGCCTTCGTTCTTGGATGGCGTCGAAATCGGCTCCCCTTGCATATCCGGCGCCGCGCCGGGCAGCGCCTCCCTGACTTTACCCATCACCGCTTCGTCCACTTCATAGCAGCATTCTCCGATGCTCGGGCCGATCGCCGTCCGAATGTCGGAGCGCCGGCTGCCGAATTCGCGTTCCATCGTTTCGATCATCTTCCCGGCGATGAGCTGAACGGTCCCCTTCCATCCGGCATGAGCCAATCCGACGGTTTTGGTGACCGGATCGGCAAAATATAGCGGTACGCAATCGGCGTAAAAGGAGGCCAGCAAAACTTCCGGCACATTGGTCAGCAGCCCGTCCGTCGCCTGAAAGGCGCTGCTCCGGTCCAGATACCCCTTGCCGCGGTCCTCCTGCCGAACGATGGCGATTTGCGCGCCGTGCACCTGTTCGCCGCATGTCCAGCCCTCCGGGGAAAAGCCAAGCGCCCGGGCCAGGCGCCCCCGGTTTTCCAACACGTCCGAGGGATCGTCCCCGACATGATAAGCCAAATTCAAACTGCCGTAGGGCGGTTTGCTTACGCCCCCGCCGCGTCCGGTAAAGCCGGCGCTTAGGCCCGGCGCCAGATCGCGCCAAGCCTCCAGTTCAAAACGCTCCGGCTGCTGATCTATAGCATTTCTTATAAACGGTTCCATCATCCATCTCCCTTTGATCTTGCTTTTTTCAAACACTCCCGGTGCTGAAAACCTGATTTTTTTGAACACGTACTTAAAGTGTACCATAATTCGCTTTGCCTTTCGCGGATCAGCCGCGCCGTTCCGCCCGGCCGTCCCGGTCGATGTACACGGTCGTTTCGTATGCGGATTGCACCCTTGGTTCCCGCAGCTCCTCCATCTTCACGAGCACGACGTCGGAGCCGATTTTTACGATATTTCTCCAGGGAATGATCAGATCGCTGCCGCCTCCGAACAATCCCATGAATTTCGTATTGACCGGTACGACGATCGCCTCGATCACGCCCTGCCGCAAATCCAGCTCCAGGTCGCTGATATGCCCCAGCCGTTTTCCGTCCACCACATTAATGACATCCTTGGTCTGAAAATCGGATATTTTCATACTCGCTCTCACCACATTGTCCATGTTTAACGCCCCCGTCCCGCCAAATACTTTCCGTCCCTTTACTATATGATCCGGCTTTTCCGCTGATGCGCTTCCGACAGCGGGAAAAGGGACCTTTCCGAAGATCGCGGCGGTCCGCACGGAAAGGTCCCTTGGATTGCAAGGCTTATTTTTTTATTTTCCGAGAGCGCCGGCCGCGGCGCTTTCGCCGCCGAGACGCCCCGAAGTGAACGAGTAGCCGATGCCTACGCCGTTGCCGACATAAGTATCGTTAAACAGCACGCCTTCCGATTCGAGCCCAACCGCATAAAGCCCTTTGATCGGCACCCGGCCTTCGCCCAGAACCTGAAACTTGGGATTGACGAGCAGGCCGCCGACCGAACCGAGGTTGTTGATTTCGGCGATGATCGCGTAATAAGGCCCTTCGCCCATCGGAACCAGGTACTGCTTCGCTTTGCCGAAATCCGTGTCTACTCCGGTTTTTGTGGCCACGGTATAGTTATCGAAAGCCTCCTTGAACACCTCGGCGTCCATTCCCGCGTTTTGGGCCAATTCCCCGATCGTATCGCCTTTATATCCGCCGCCGTTTTTCACCATGGACTCAAAGACTTGCTCTACGTTTGTCCACGGTGTGTCGAGCTTGAACTTATCGGAGAAGTCGGCGTAAAATTCCGGCGGCATCCCCGGAAGACCCGGAGCCTTGACGCCGTTCATCCCTTTCGCTTCCAGGGCGTCAAGCTGCGATTTCGAAACGATGACCAGGTGGTAAGGGCCGTTAAAAGCGCTCGTATTCGCCGCGGCTACCGACGTCAAGGTGGCCGCTTCGTCCCTGAATCTGGCCCCCGAAGGCCCCACGTTCATCAGCGTCGGAAGATAGCTCAGCATCAGCGGGTAGCTGGCTTCAAACGAGGAATATTCCTTTTTCAAACCGCTCGTCGCTCTCGCCAGCGTCTGATGGAGCATTTGGCCGCCGAAGTTGTCCGGGACTTTGGCGCCGACCGCCCAGGACATTTTCAGCCCCTCCCCGATGTTTTGGCCGAGGCCCCCATTTACGCCTTCAAAGCCAAACGCTTCCTTGACCATTTCCTTGTTGCCCGCGTATCCGCCCGTCGCCATGACCACGCTTTTCGCGGAAATTTCCAGGGTCGTGCCGTCGGCCTTTGCGGCTTTTACGCCGACGACCGCACCGCTCGCATCGGTCATCAGCTCTTTGGCCGTCGTTTCGGTAATAACCTGGCCGCCGTTTTTCTCCACGGATGCGGCCAGCATCTTGCGCAGCGTCTGCTCCCGCGTATCGTAAGCCGGAAGCACGTGAAGCTGTTCCCCGGCAAAGTTCAGGAACGTCGTGACATAACCTTTGCTTTTCAGCCAGTCGTAGGTTTCACCGGATTTGGTGACGTACTGGCGGATCGCAGCGGCGTCCACACGCCAGTGGTTGTTGGCGATCCAGTCGGCGATTTCTTGCTCGACATTCACCTTTATCCCGTTTTCAACCGCGGCGGACGAGTTGTAAAATTTCCCTGCCCACGATAAGTTGCTGGCGCCGCCGATAACGCCAGTTTTTTCCACGATAATGACTTTGGCTCCTTTATCCGCCGCCGTAACGGCGGCCGACACGCCGGATGCGCCCGCGCCGACGACGACGACGTCAGCCTGGAGCTTTTCCGTTTTGCCTTCGCCGGCTTTCGCCACGCCGCCCGATTTCAGAGCCGTTAGATCCCCGCCCGCCTGCTGCACGGCCTTTTCCACGGCGGTCAGCATCGCTTCGCTCGACTTGCTGGCGCCGCTGACGGCGTCCACCGCCAACGTTTGATTTTGCAGAATCTGCTCTTTGATTTTTTCGAGCGCGGCATCGCCCAGTCCTTCCGTTTCGGTTTGGCTGACGATTTGAATGTCCTTGATTTGATCCGGCTCTTCCATCGTGACTTCCACTTTGACCGTTCCGTCTTTCCCCTCGGCTTCCCCCGTATACGTTCCGGCTTTAAACGAAGATTGTTCCGGCGCGGACGATGGGCCGGATTCCCGGGAATTCCCCGCTGACTGGCATCCGCTTAGCACGGAAACCGCCAGCGCAAGACAAACGGTAAATACCAACCATGATTTGAAGCGTTTTTTGCTGCTCATGATGTTCCTCCCCCTACCCCATAATTCGAAGCCGCAGAAACGTGATTATTTTCACATGAACTTACGTATTTCCATCATCGGCCAGCTTCAAAAAAAGTCTAAACCTTGGTGCGGCACCAAGGTCAACTCCCCTTTCGAGAGCCCCTAATCACGACACCGGGATATTGACCTCCAGATACGAACGTTTTTTCCCGTCCCGGTTTTCCGTCAGCATCAGCTTCCCGATCACGTCTCCGCCAATCGAATACCCCTGCTCGTCCACATGATCCAGCATAAATTGCAGCGCGCTTTTCGTAAAAAGATCTCCATCCGCGGATACAATGACCGCCGAAACGCACTTGGACGCAGGGATAAATTCCAAATGATCCTGAATTTCCAAGCCAAGCTCCCCGGCATCGTCCTCCGACACCGTGATTCCCCAACTGTACTCCAGATTATCCGAATTGTCCGCCAGGACGATCTCCCGCTCGATGCGAAAGCAATAAAATGTATACGGAAGTACTTCCATCAAAGCGTTAACCGTTTTTTCCAAGCCGCGGTTTTTAAGCAGGCTGTTTTTGTCCGTTTGCTTCAAGCGGTATAAGCCGGGCTTCTGTTTGAGGCTGCACCGGTAAAGGGACGCTTCGATCGATTGGATCTCCCGGTTCAGCTCGTCCAGTTTATTCAGCAGCATCGCGCTTTTGCGGATCTCCGCCTCAAGCTGCCCACGGCTGGCCTTCAGCTTTGCCGATACGGCGTCTATGGAAGAATGTTTGATCAGTTCGGCCACGTCCTGCAAAGGGATTTGCAAGCTGCGGTACCAACGGCTCATCAGCAGGTCCCTGGCGTCCAAATCGTTAAAATACCGGTAGCTGTTGTTATGGTCTTTCACCGGCCGGACGATGCCATGCTTTTCGTACAGCCGCAGCGTATCCCTCGTAATGCCCAGAAGCGAAGAAAACTCGCCGATGCAATATTTCATGCGTCCCCCTCCGTCCGTCTCCATCCGCGCTAGTGCTTCATGCTATTTAAAGTTGAACGAATGATTGTAAGGTTCAACTTAATATAATTTTACAGAAGCTTAACGCTAGGAAGATATGGAGTTGTTCACAATGATCGTAAGCGAGTCTAACACGCTTGTTTCCATTAAAAAAGGCCCCCAAGGGACCTGTCATTTACGACTTCACATGCTTTTGCATTTGTAAAATAGCGGATTTCTCAAGCCGGGATACCTGGGCTTGGGAGATGCCGATCTCATCGGCCACCTCCATTTGCGTCTTGCCTTCAAAAAAACGCATGGAAAGGATCATTTTTTCGCGGCGCCCGAGCCGCTGCATCGCCTCGCGCAAAGCGATTTCTTCAATCCATGACACATCCTTGTTCTTATCGTCGCTGATTTGATCCATGACGTAAATCGGGTCTCCCCCGTCATGGTAAATCGGCTCAAACAGCGATACCGGGTCCTGGATCGCATCCAGGGCAAACACGACATCTTCCTTCGGCAAACCAAGCGCTTCCGAAATTTCGAAAATCGTGGGCTCCCGCGAATTTTGGTTGGTTAGGTTGTCCCGCATTTGCAGCGCTTTGTAGGCGATATCTCTGAGGCTGCGGGATACGCGGATCGGATTGTTGTCGCGCAAGTACCGGCGGATTTCCCCAATGATCATCGGCACCGCGTAGGTCGAAAACTTGACGTTTTGCGATAAATCGAAATTATCGATGGCTTTCATGAGTCCAATGCAGCCAACCTGGAACAGGTCGTCCACATACTCCCCCCGATTGTTGAATCGCTGGATGACGCTCAGCACGAGTCTCAGATTGCCATTCACTAACTTTTCTCTGGCTGATCTTACGTGGTCCTGCTGCAACGAGTGGAACAATTCACGCATTTCCGCATTGGTTAGAACGGGCAATTTTGCGGTATCGACACCGCAAATTTCGACTTTGTTTCGGGTCATCGTGTCTTACCTCCCAAGGAGTAAACTAATGATCATTATCTCCTTGGGCTGCATTTTTATTCCTTGCATGAACCGCCGTAAAGCCGGGCCTTTACACCATCTTATTGAATTCCTTGCGCAATCGCTTGATGATCCTTTTTTCGAGGCGGGAAATGTACGATTGGGAAATTCCCAGCAGATCGGCCACATCCTTTTGCGTTTTCTCGTCGCCGTCCACCAGGCCGAACCGCAGCTCCATGATCATCCGCTCCCGTTCGCTCAGCTTGTCGAGCGCTTTATGCAGCAGCTTCCGGTCCACCTGCTCTTCGATGTTCCGGTAAATCGTATCGTTCTCCGTCCCCAGCACATCGGACAACAGCAGCTCATTGCCGTCCCAATCAATGTTCAGCGGCTCATCAAAAGAAACCTCGGTGCGGATCTTGCTGTTGCGGCGCAAATACATCAGGATTTCGTTTTCGATGCAGCGCGAAGCGTACGTAGCCAGTTTAATCTTTTTCTCCGGATCAAAAGTGTTGACCGCCTTAATCAGGCCGATGGCTCCAATCGAAACCAGGTCCTCGATATTGATGCCGGTGTTTTCAAACTTTCTTGCAATGTACACGACCAGCCGCAAATTGCGTTCGATCAGCATCGCCCGGATCGCGGAGTCGCCGCTCGGCAGCCGCTGGAGCAAATACTCCTCCTCTTCGCGCGTCAATGGGGGCGGCAGCGCTTCGCTTCCGCCTATATAATAGATTTCCTCGCTTTTTAGTCCGAATAGAAACAACAACCGATAGTACTGAAGCTGCAGCAACAACTTCCATTTTGCACGCATGATTTCTTTCCTCCTATACAAGTTCCCGTTTTACCGGTGAAGTCCGGACCTCCCGCCCACGTCGGCAAGCGGGGCCAGCCCGGAAGATATGTTCGGCGAAGGCTGGCGCTCCGCTTCCCTGCCTTCCACTAACGCAGGATGCACGATGGCCCGATAGGCCCCTTCCGCTGACAAACGTCCTCCATCCAATCCGATAAGCACCCGGGTAGAATGAAAGTTCCGACCCTCCAAGGTAATGCTGACTTCATCCGGCTTAAGCGCAAGCATAAATTGCGTTCCTTTGTTGATTCCGCGATACGGCACCAGACGCAAACGATCGGGCCAGGGAAAAGCTCCTGCTTCCGTCCACTCCATAATGAGGTTGTCCGCCCGCTCCTTGGCAAGCTTGCCGCGAAAAGATGGGGGAAGCAAATCCTCCCACAGCGACGCCTCCATCACCATTACCGGCAACCGGCTGAGCGGATCGGACAACTGGTTGCCCGTATCGACCAGGCCCGTGCAGCAAACCTCGGAATCTCCAATCCGAACCCGGACCTCTCCGACAAAAGAGGAGATCCGCTCCTGCCGATGACGCGCCGCAATGACCCGTTTAAACCACCACAACACGGCAAAAAACAGGACAAGCGTAAACAAGGCCCCTATTTTCAGCGAAAACCCCATCCCTCCGGTCGCGGAATACCATATTCCGTTCCATAAGTCGCCATAGTCCTGCAGCAAATAATGCACGCCCAGGATGCCGCCCGCCGCCGCAAAATTAACCATGTAAAAAGCCCCCATGTTCCGCAGATAGTTTTGCAAACTTCCAAAGCCGAAGGCGATCCATAACATAGCGACGGAGAACAGGAACTTGACCAAAAACGTATACAAAAACCCAAGCTCCGGCAAAAACATCATGACGACATACATGGCTCCAACGCACGCCGAAGCGGCGATCCGCCATACTTTGATCTTCTGCTTCCGCATCCATGCCGTAGCGAGCAGCAAACTTGCGTCGATCAATAGGTTCATCGCAAATATGAGATCGATATACACTACCAACGGCGTTCACCTGCCTGGGGAGATGCTTATCAGTATAAAGAGATTGGCTTATAAAGTCTGTCTAAAATTGAAAGCAGAATCCCACTAATTTTGTCGACCCAAGGGGCCTTGCGCGTACACGGGGCATAATATATGGAGTTGGAGTCCTTTAGCCTCCAGTTCCCTCCTCTCCTCCCTACCAGCGCACCGTCTTCTACCCCGCTATGAAATTTCATAACTCAACTTTCGCAGCAAAAAATCGGCAGACAAGCCTTGATGGAGCAGGGTAAAGCAGCGCAAAGTGGAGGGGCAGATTTCGTGTCTTGATGTTCCTGCCTGTAACCTTTGCACGATTATCCCATTCGTTCAGGGAGCAGGGGATGGGGCTAGAGCAAAGGTTCCAAAAAAGAGAGAAGAAAAAAGAAAGGGGAAAAAATGAGGCGCTCAGGTGAGATTTTGCGTTTGATAAGGGAACGTGCGTTTGGTTTAATGAAATAAACCGAACGTATGTACCTGAATTCTTGATATCGGGGGCGAGCAGGCATGGGTGCCAATGCAGGAATGGAACTTCAACCATTCAGCAGCCCGTTATAACAGCGAGCAAGCCTGCATAGAAGCGCTGATCGCGATGAAGTGGCCAAGCGGCTTCGTCTGCCCGCGCTGCGCTCACACCCGGTGCAGCAGCCTGGCTTCCCGGCGTATTCCCTTGTTCAAGTGCGGAAAGTGCAAGCATCAAACGTCGGCTTTGGCCGGTACGATTTTTGAAGGAACCCGGCTGCGCTTGCCCGGAGCGGAAGAAACGATGCGGCAGAAGTTGCTGCGTATGTGTGTGGCGATTCCGGCGATCCCTTACCGCCGGCTGATTGCGCGCCAATCGAACCAGCCCCGTGCGGCTGTAGCCTGATCGTGGCGCTGGAACGGTGGGGGGGTTTGATGCAGATCAACTTATCGGGTCCTTGATCTCCTGTCCTTGATCTCCTGTCTTAATCTCTTGTCCGGTCTGTTTCACCTCCCCTAAACCTGATTCCTTCTCCTAAACCCGTCTAAATTATCTCGAACCTATCTGCTTCTCCACCAAATATTTTCGCCCGAGCTTGTCTTTCTCTCTGCTATCTGATTAAACGGGATAATCATGCAAAGTCTCCGGACAGCGAGTATTGATCTGCCGCCCCTTCCCCCCACTTCCCTATCCTCAAGCTTTCAACGCCCTTCCGTGTTTCTCGCCACGATCGCTTTTCGACTAAATTCTAGCAAAAAAAAGACCCTGTCCCTAATCGGGACAAGGTCTTCGGGGAGACGTACTACCCTTGCTTAGTCGTTATTGTTCCGCGAACGGTTACGGAGAAACGTCGGGATGTCGAGCTGATCTCCGCTCGGCTGGTTGCCGAACGGTCGCAGATTCGAAGCCGGACGCGTGTCCTGCGGCTCGGATACGCCCGGAGCAGCGGCCGGTTTGCGGGCTGGCTGCACCGCAGGCTTATTCTCGAACCCGGTCGCAATAACCGTCACTTTGATTTCTTCCTTCATATTCTCGTCAATGATCGCGCCGAAAATCATGTTCACTTCCGGATCGGAAGCGGCGATCACGATTTCCGCGGCCTCGTTGACTTCATACAGGGACAGGTTGGCTCCACCCGTAATGTTCATGATAACGCCGCGCGCACCTTCGATGGACGTTTCCAAGAGCGGGCTCATGATCGCCTTGCGGGCGGCTTCGGCGGCCCGGTTCTCGCCGGTAGCGAGGCCGATGCCCATCAGTGCGGAGCCGCGTTCGGTCATGATCGTCTTCACATCGGCGAAGTCGAGGTTGATCAGACCCGGTACGGCGATCAAGTCGGAGATGCCCTGCACCGCCTGACGCAGCACGTTGTCCGCTTCGCGGAACGCTTCCAACATCGGCGTTTTCTTATCGACGATTTCCAACAAGCGGTCGTTCGGAATCACGATCAGGGTATCGACTTTTTCTTTCAACGATTCGATGCCAAGCTCCGCCTGGGAAGAACGCTTACGGCCTTCAAACGTAAACGGACGGGTCACGACGCCGACCGTCAGCGCTCCGCATTCTCTGGCGATTTCGGCGATGACCGGAGCCGCCCCGGTGCCGGTGCCGCCGCCCATTCCGGCCGTGACGAACACCATGTCCGCGCCTTTTAACGTATTTGCGATCAGCTCGCGGGATTCTTCGGCCGCTTTCTTGCCGACCTCCGGATTGGCGCCGGCGCCCAGTCCGCGCGTCAATTTATCCCCGATCTGCAATTTATGTTCGGACTTGGCCAAATGAAGCGCTTGGGCGTCCGTATTTACCGTAATGAACTCGACGCCTTGCACGCCGTTTTCGATCATCCGGTTGACCGCGTTGCTTCCGCCCCCGCCTACCCCGATGACCTTGATTTGAGCCAAGCTCTCCATTTCGAAATCAAATTCCAACATACTCTTCCATCTCCCCCTCAATGTGCATGGATGGCCCGTTCTTCATCCTTGAATTTGCTATATAAATTCGCTGAACAGATTTTTAAGACGTTCCATCAGGCCGCCCGATTTGCGGGCCGGCTCCTGTGTCGGCGAAGCGGGTTTGCTCCGGCCGGCCGTCTTCTTCGCCCCGGAGTTCCGAACGCGAATGCTCTTGATTACCTTGTACAAAATGCCTACGCCGCCGGTAAACCCGGGGTCGCGAACCCCGATATAATCCGGAACGGCGATTCTGACGGAAGCCGCCAGCTCCTGCTGCGCGATCTTAAGCAGCCCCGGCATCGATACGGTTCCCCCCGTCAAAATATAGCCTCCCGGCTGCTCGCTGTAGCCGAGCCGCTTGACTTCCTGGCGGATCAACTGGAAGATCTCCTGAACGCGAGGCTCGGCGATGGCTGCCAAGTCTTCCTGCGTAAATTCCTTGTCCACATTGCTGCCGATCCGCGTTACCTTAAAGGTTACGTCCGGCGCGGCGTCCTCAATCGAGGCGCAGCCGTATTTCAGCTTCGCCTTCTCCGCATGATCGGTCAACGTGCGGAGACCGTAAGCAATGTCGTTCGTTATAAATTCTCCCCCAATCGGAAGCGTGGATGTGGACACGATCGTGCCGCCTTCAAACACAGCGATCGTAGTGGATCCGGCGCCGATATCCACCAGCACCGAACCCATGGTTTTTTCGTCCTTGGATAAGGCGAGCTGCCCTGCGCCCAGCGATAACAATACCAAATCCCGGACCTTCAGCCCGGATTTCTCCACGCAGCGGAGCAAATTGTGAATCGCCGTCTTCGCTCCCGT
The DNA here is from genome assembly GCF_900454495.1 of Paenibacillus macerans. NCBI lineage: Bacteria > Bacillati > Bacillota > Bacilli > Caryophanales > Paenibacillaceae > Paenibacillus > Paenibacillus macerans. The sequence goes on along the minus strand of NZ_UGSI01000001.1, from coordinate 189,075 downwards.
GATAATCGTCGCTTCCACTTCCAGGCGGACTCCGATCATGCCGCGGGGATCCTGAATGCCTTCAAGCCCGTCCACCACATATTGCTTGGCCACAATATCGATAATTTCGCGTTCCGGCGGCAGGGCGATGACTTCGGCCGCCTTCAGCACGCGGTCGATATCGTCCTCGCCGATTTCCCGATCTTCATTTTGTACGGCTACTACTCCGTGGCTCGTTTGGAGTCCGATGTGGTTGCCCGAAATGCCGACATATACTTCCGATATTTGAATACCTACCATCCGTTCCGCGTGATCCACGGCGTTGCGGATCGATTGGACCGTTTGGTCAATATCTACAATCGCGCCTTTTCGAATTCCTTCCGAGTCGGCAGATCCAACTCCAATAATATTAAAGGTTCCATTGCCAATTTCCCCAATAATAGCACGAACTTTGGATGTACCGATGTCCAAACTAACAATGATGTCATTGTTGCTCAAGCCCTGGCACCTCCTATTTCCCATTCTAAATATTCTTGCCGTGTTAAATGCACTCTCTACATATTCAACGCCGTTTAACCTTTCCCTCTTTTTTCTACAAATTTTTTGACTTCCAAGTTTTACATCTATCTGACGATAGGACCGCAAAAATCAGAAGAAAAAAGAGGGAGATAGGAAACTAGCCCATAAAATGTATTTTAACATTGTTTTTCACTCATGAGTAGTGTCATTTTGGCCGTTCTCTTCGCCTTCCGGCGGGGGATACGGCACATAGGAATCGGCATCCAGCATTTTCAGCTGTCCGGGATCCTGGTTTTGCAAAATCTCGTTCAAATACTCCGCCTTTTTCGGCAGCAGCGAGATTGCGGAAATCACTTCGAATTCCGAGCGCGTATACATTTTGATCCGGTCCGGATAAGACAAGGTTGGCGAAGGAACGATCTCGGAAATATCGGCGGTCAGCTCGCCCGGGATTTCCGACAACGTTTTGCAGAGTTTCACCAGATTGGGGTCATTCTCTTTCCACCCGGTCAAAATAGGCTTGTCCACCGGCATGGAGCCGTTTTGCAGCGGGATCTTGGTGCCGTTCGCCAGCAGTCCGCTCAGCTTGCCGCCGTCGGTAAGCTCATAGGCCGCAAGCGGAAACTCTTCGATCCGGATCTCGATCTTTCCCGGGAATTTTTTGTCCACGACCGCATGCTCCACGGAAGGAATGCTCTCCAATTTGCGCTCAACGTTCCCCGAACTGACGGCAAAAAACGGCGCCCCGACTTCCAGTCCGGCGGCCTTTAGAAGCTCGCTCTCCGTCGAATACATATTGCCGTGAAACGTAATCGCCGAAACCTTGCTTAAGGACGAGCGAAAAAAAAGCACGCAAAGTAACGAAACGAACAGCAAGATGAGGATCACTTTTACTTTTCGGCCGCTTTTCCTTTTCGGTTTTACCGGCTCTTTCAGGACAGGTACATTCGCTTTGGGCATGTCATTTCTCCGCAACTTTCTGAATAAATAATATAAAAGAACGTCCAAAAGCCTTGATCCCCTCCGGACGGAGGGGATGTAAGGCCAAGCCTCAGGCTAAATCAAGCTGCTTCAGCACGGGGGTTTCGCGATGGATCGCGCCCCCGAGACGCTGGAACATCGTTTCGATCCGGTCGTAGCCGCGATCGATATGATGAACCTGCTCCACGATCGTTTTGCCTTGCGCCGCCAGGCCCGCAATGACTAGCGCGGCGCCGGCCCGCAGGTCCGTGGCCTCCACGGTGGCTCCGTACAATCTCGGCACCCCGCGAATGAAAGCCAGATTCAAATCGACCGAAATGTCGGCGCCCATCCGGACCAATTCGTCCACATGCTTGAATCTGCCCTCGAACACGGTCTCCTTCATTACGCTGAGTCCGTCCGCCAACGCAAGCAATACCATGATTTGCGACTGCAGATCGGTCGGAAAGGAAGGATACGGCGAAGTCACGATCCGCTCCACCGCTCTAGGACGGCCTGCGCTGCTAATCGTTATTATATCATCGGCAGCTCCAATTTGAACACCTGCCCGCCGCAGCACATGAAGCAGGGACACCAGGTGCGCCGGATTGCAGTGGGTCAGCGTCACGCTGCCGCGCGTAGCGGCTACGGCGATCAGCGCGGTTCCGGCAACGATACGGTCGGGGATAACCTCGTAATCGCAAGGATACAGGCGCTCTACGCCGCGAATCGTAATCGTGTCCGTTCCGGCGCCGATGATGCTCGCCCCCATGGCGTTCAAGAAGTTTTGCAGATCCTGAATTTCCGGTTCCCGGGCGGCATTGGTGATTACCGTCGTCCCTTCCGCCAGCGCGGCCGCCATCATGATGTTTTCCGTCGCCCCGACACTGGGAAAATCAAGGTGAATATCGCAACCGACCAGCCTGCTGGCCCGGCACCGGATTTGCTGCTCGCTTTCCTCGATTTGCGCCCCCAGGGCTTCCAGCCCTTTCAAATGCAAATCGATTTTTCGTTCGCCGATGGCGCACCCGCCCGGCTGGTAAATGCAAACCTCCCCGAACCTGGCGAGCAGCGGCCCCATCAAAAAAATCGACGACCGCATCTGCTTCATCAAATCCTCCGGCACATGGCTTGAATCCGCGCTTCCCGTGTCGACCGTAACCGTATCCCCTAAATGGACGGCTTTGCAGCCAAGGCGGCCGAGTATGCCCAGCATGACATCAATATCGAGCAGACGGGGGACATTTCGAAGTTGCACCTTGCCTTCGGACAGCAAACTAGCGGCCAGAATCGGCAGTGCGGCATTTTTTGCTCCATGGATACGAATGGTTCCTGATAGGGGTCTCCCGCCTTCGATCACCAATTTGTCCAATGTATCACCTCCGAGTTTACCGTTCGCCCACGAAAAAAACCTCCGGCACCAAGTTTACGCCGAACTTGTCTTCGACGGATGCCTTGATTTGCTCCATGAGCGCTAGAACGTCCTCTGCTGTCGCTTGCCCGGTATTGACGATGAAATTGGCGTGCAGCGTGGATACTTCGGCTCCTCCGACCTTTAAGCCTTTAAGTCCGGCCGCCTCGATCAGCCTGGCCGAATGGTCTCCCGGCGGATTGCGGAAGACGCTGCCGGCGCACGGCTGCTGAAGCGGCTGCGTTTTGCGGCGGCGGTCCTTGTAAGCCGCCATGGCGGCGGCAACTTCCAGCCGATCGCCGGCAGCCAGCGTAAATTCGGCTTTGGCCACAATGCCGCGCTGTTCGTGCAGGACGGAATGCCGATAGTCAAATTCCATATCCTCTGCGTTGTAAGTGACCAATTCACCCGTCTCCAGAACAATGTCAGCGGATTTAAATATACGTGACACATCGGACCCGTGAGCCCCGGCGTTCATATATACGGCTCCCCCCACCGTCCCGGGGATGCCTCCGGCAAACTCCAGGCCGGTCAGCCCCTGTTTGCCCGCCATGATGCTGAGTCTGACGAACGAAGCGCCCCCTCCGGCCTGGACCTTGCTTCCGTCAAATTCGATCTGCTCCAATCCGGAGCCAAGCCGGATCACGCACCCCCGAATTCCCCGGTCGGAGACCAGCATGTTCGAGCCCTTGCCGACCACCATCCAAGGGATCCGCTCCTCATGAAGCAGCCGGACGAGCTTGGACAGCTGCCCGGGATTCTCGGGTACGACCATCGCGTCAGCGGGACCGCCGATTTTCCATGTTGTATATTTTGACATCGGCTCGTTCGGCAATACCGTTCCGACTCCCTGCCGGGTCAAATTCGATATCCAATGCTGCATCGTAAAATCCCTCCTTGACTTGTAGGCGGAAAACCCGGCTTGTCGCCTGAAGGCACAGGCAGGTTCATGCCATAAACGAAGCCGCGGCCCGGGTCCGTCGGAGCAATTCATGCTAACCGTGTCCTTGTCGCTCCGCTTGGATTGTCACGATTTATAGAGTATCTTATGCCTCCCTCACGGAGAGTGTGACAATCGCCCAGGTCCAGTTCCGCCCTTCGCTTCCCCGCGATTAGCGGCGATTTGCGCGGCTTTGGACAAGACGCCGCATTTCTTTCACCAGCAAATGGGCGGAGTCCGGTTGGCCGAGGCGGCGGGAAGCCGCCGACATCGAGGCGTGGACGGACAGGTCGCTCATGATCCGCTGAACCGAGCCGAACAGGCTTTGCCCGCTCAATTCCGGCTCCAAAATGACTTCGGCGGCTCCGGCCCGCTCCAAAGTCCGGGCGTTTTTCTCCTGATGATTATTCGTTACGTTGGGCGACGGAATAAGGATCGCCGGAATTCCCAGCGCGGTGATTTCCGCCAAGGAGGAAGCTCCTGCTCGTCCCACGATCAAGGAAGTCGCGGCCAGCACCTCCGGCATGTTGTGCACGTAAGGAAGCACCTGCAAATGGTCCGGAAGCCCGCCCAGTTTGCCGCGAATCGCTTCGAGCGTCGCTGCATGGTAAGCCTCGCCGGTAACGTAAACGAACTGCAAATGCGGCGCTTCCGCAAGCAGCGGCGCCATGCCGATCATCGCTTCGTTGATCGCTTTGGCCCCCCGGCTGCCGCCGACGACGAGCACGACCGAACTGCTCGCAGCCAGTCCCAGGGAGGCAAAGCCCTTCGCTCTGTCGGCCGCATGAACGGTTGTGGCCCGCGGATTGCCGGTGTATACGACATTCCCGGCTCCCGGGAACGCAGACTCCGAGCCTTCAAAGCTCACCGCCACGGTCGACACGTATTTGCTTAAAAAGCGGTTGGTCAGCCCCGGAATGGCGTTTTGCTCATGGATGATGCTCGGAATGCCCAGCTTGGCGGCCGCGTATACGACCGGACCGCATACGTAGCCGCCCGTCCCGATGACGACGTCGGGGTTAAATTCCCGCAGCAGTTTTTTGGAGGTGCGCACTCCTTTGAGAAAACGCATAACGGTCTTTATATTTTCGACCGACAGCTTGCGGCGGAAGCCGGTGATGTCGATCGCTTCAAACGGGATGTTGTGCTTCGGAACCAGCGAGCTTTCCAGCCCCCTCCGACCGCCGATGTATAAAAATTCGGAATCGGGAAATTCCTCGGCGCATTGGCTTGCGACGGCCAGCGCCGGGTAGATATGGCCCCCGGTTCCGCCGCCGCTCAGTACGACGCGCATATTCTCACCTCGCATAACGGGATAAATTAAGTAAAATGCCTAACGCGGTCAGCATCAGCGTCAGCGAAGATCCGCCGTAGCTGATGAGCGGCAGGGTAATGCCGGTGACGGGCATCAGGCCGATCACGACGCCGATGTTGATCACCACCTGAACGGCGACCATCCCGACGATGCCGACGGCCAGCAGGCTGCCGAACGTGTCGTCGATCGTCATCGCAACCCTCATGCCGCGCCATACCAGGATGAGGAACAGCAGCAGAACAAGCAGTCCGCCGATAAAACCAAGCTCCTCGGCCAAAATGGAAAAAATAAAGTCGGTTTGCGGCTCGGGCACATAGCTGTATTTCTGCCGGCTCATCCCGAGCCCCAGCCCGGCAAGCCCGCCGGGACCGATCGCGTACAATGATTGAATGATCTGATACCCTGCGCCAAGCGGATCGGACCAGGGATCGAGAAAAGCGGTAATCCGCTTCAGGCGGTAAGGCGCCGCCAGAATCAGGCCTACGAATCCTAGCGCCCCAAGGCCCGCCAGCCCGGCCAGATGCAGGATTCGGGCTCCGGCCGTAAAGACGATCAGCAGCGAAGCGCCAAGCATGACCGTGCCTGTCCCCAAATCGGGCTGCAGCATGATCAGACCGAAAGCCAGCCCGATCACGCCAAGCGGCGGCAGCAGTCCCTTGGCGAAATTCGTAATCTTGTAATCTTCCTGGCTAAGGAAGTAGGAAAGAAACAAAATCATGCCCAGCTTCATGAACTCGGACGGCTGAATGCCAAACGAGCTGATGCCCAGCCAGCTGCGCGCTCCCCCGCGCACGACCCCGATCCCCGGAATCAGCACGATCACGAGCAGGGCGAAGCAAATGAGCAGCCCCACCTTCGCGTATTTGCGCAGCAGCCGGTAATCGAAATTCATCATCAAAAACATCGCGACCAGCCCGAGCACGGCGAACAACAGCTGACGCTTCACAAAGTAGAAAGAATCGCCGTAATCATGAAAAGCGAGCACCGAACCCGCGCTGTACACCATCACAATTCCGATCGCCAGCAGTCCGAGAATGCTGGCCATAAGCCAAAAATCCGGGGCCGTACGGCTCTTGCTCATCGTGGATGCCACCTCTTGACAGAAAGTAGGGGCTTTTCCACCCCCCTACTTAAAGCGTATGCACCGCCTCTTTAAAAATGCGTCCACGCTCTTCATAGGAGGAGAACATATCCCAACTGGCGCATGCCGGAGAGAGCAGCACGGCATCTCCGGATGCGGCCAAAGCCGACGCCTCCTTCAGCGCGGTCCGCAGCGTTTCCGCGGCGCTGTCACCATTATCGACCACCACGATGTTGGATAGACCCGCAAGTTCTCCGGCTTCGGCGATTTTTTCCTTCGTTTGCCCCAGGGCGACAAGCGCCTTCACTTTCTGTTTAAAAACGGGCACCAGCTCCGTATAATCCGAGCCCCGGTCCAGCCCGCCGGCAATCAGCACGATCGGAGCCGTTAAAGCGCCCAGCGCCATAATCGTCGCCTTCGCGTTCGTCGCTTTGGAGTTGTTGTAATAAACGACGCCGCGCTTCTCCTCGACGTATTCCAAGCGGTGCTCCACACCGCGGAACGTACGCAAAGGCTCCACGAGGGCCTCCGGCGGCGCACCCGCGGCCAGGGCGACGGCCACCGCCGCCAATGCGTTCTCCACATTGAACCGTCCGGGCAAGGCGATATCGCGCACATCGACGATTTGCCGCACCTCGCCGTCCGCTCCCCGGTACACAACGCTGCGGTCAAGCCCGTCCTCTACGTCCGGAACATAAGCCGGCCGGATGTACACCCCTTCCGATTTCAGCTCCTCCGTCATCGAAAATGGGATCAGCTTCGCCCTGATATACGGCACCAGCTTGCGGCATGTAGGGTCGTCCCAATTGACGACAGCCGTATCCGCCGCTTCCAGATTGGCGAACAGCTTGGCTTTGGAAGCCACATAGTCATCCATCGTACCGTGGTAATCCAGGTGGGTCTCCGCCACATTAAGCAGGCAAGCAACCTTAGGGCGGAATGCCTGCGTTCCTTTCAGCTGAAAGCTGCTAAGTTCGGCTACAAGCCAGTTGTCGGCGCTCGCCGTTTCCGCCGCTTCGCACAGCGGCGTGCCGATGTTGCCGGCTACGATCGGGCGAAGCCCGGCGGCTTCCAGCATTTTGCCGACCCATGTCGTCGTCGTCGTTTTTCCGTTGGAGCCCGTAATCCCGATGATTGGCGCCGGGCTGAGCCGGTAGGCGATCTCCACCTCGGTCACGACGTCGATCCCCAACTCCAGCGCTTTGGCCACGGGCGGGGCCGAATACGGGATGCCGGGATTTTTCACGACCAATTCGACGCCGGGATGGACAAGTCCGTCCGGATGTCCGCCGTATACAACAGAAATTCCCAAAGCTTCCAATTCGGATGCTTCGGGACACAGTTCCCTCTCCTTTTTATCGTTAACCGTCACGACGGCTCCAAAACGATGCAGGGTTTTCGCGACCTGAACGCCGCTTCTCGCTAAACCGATCACGACCACCTGGCGTCCCCGGTATTCTTCTGGATGCTTCATGATTACAACCCCTTGTTTAAATAAAGTCCAATGCCCGCCAGGATAAGTCCGGCCGCCCAAAACGTCACCACAACCCGCCATTCCGACCAGCCTGACAACTCAAAATGGTGATGAATCGGGCTCATTTTGAAAATCCGCTTTCCTCTCGTTTTAAAAGAGGTCACCTGAATGACGACGGACAGCATTTCGATCACGAAGATGCCGCCGATCACCAGGAAAAGCAGCTCGCTTTTCGTGATAACGGCGATCGCGCCGATCGCCCCGCCGATCCCCAACGATCCGGTATCGCCCATAAACACCTTGGCCGGATGCGCGTTGAACACGAGGAAGCCCAGCACCGCCCCGATCATCGCCGCCGCGCAGACCGCGGAAGGGATCGAAGTCGCCTGCATCGCGATCACCGCGTAGGCGCCGAAGGCGATCGCGCTCACGCCGGACAAAAGTCCGTCCACACCGTCGGTGAAGTTCACCGCGTTGCTGATCGCCAGCATCATGACAATGATAAAAGGGTAGTAGAACCAGCCTCCGAGGTCAAAGGACCATCCGGTTCCCGGAATGCCGATCGCCGTGCTGTGCCCTTCCGAAATGAGCAAAGCGCACATGATACCGGCGAACAGCAGCTGTCCGAACAATTTTTGTCTGGGCGTCAATCCCAAAGACCGTTTAAACACGATTTTGATGTAGTCGTCGAGAAAACCGACCAGCCCGAAGCCGAGCGTAGCGATCAGCAGCACGTAGAAATCGGTGTTGATGACCGAAAATTTAAGGAAAGACAACGTGAAGGCAAGCAAAATAATCACGCCGCCCATCGTAGGCGTGCCCGCCTTTTTCTGGTGGCTTTGCGGTCCTTCCCCGCGTATTTGCTGGCCGAATTTAAGCCGTTTTAGCAGCGGAATGATCAGCGGAGCCGAAATGACGGCCAAAATGAAAGATACGCCGATCGTTAACAGAATTAGTCCGAAATCCATGGGATTCCCCCCCCTCTCGCCGGTAGTTAATGCTTTAAGATGTTATGTTTTACCGCGTCCACGACTTCCTCCAGCTTCATGCCCCGGGAGGCCTTGACCAGCACGACGTCCTTCGGATGGATCAGCGAAGTCAAATCGCGGATGAGCTCAGTTTTATCAGTATATGCATGAATGCGCGCAGGTTTCAAATGCCCGGCTGCGCCTTCGGCGATTTTCAGGCCCAGAGTTCCGTAAGTAAAAAGCTGATCCACTTTGTCCGGTGTCAGGGAAGCGCCGATTTCTCGGTGGTATTCCTCTTCGGAAGCTCCAAGCTCGAGCATATCTCCGAGCACGGCGATTCTTTGGCGGAACCCTTTCATTTTTTCCAGCACGCCGATCGCCGCTTTCATCGACGTGGGACTGGCGTTGTACGCATCGTTCAAGATCGTCACGCCGCTTGCGCCGACGATGCGCTCGATCCGCATGCCGGTCAGTTCGGCATGGCGGAGCCCGTCCCGAATCGCGGCTTCGCCGACCCCGTAGCGGCGGGCGACCGCGAGCGCGGCCAAAGCGTTCACCACGTTGTGCTCGCCCAGCAGAGGCAGCTCCAGCGGCTCCCCGCCGATCCCGCGCGAAGTGAACAGGGTGCGGTCCTCCATGAACATCATTCCGGTCGGGTATTCATCATTGCCTTGGCCCAATCCGAACGTGACGGTCCGCAGCCGGTCCGGCTTATGCGTGTCCGCCTCATTGAGCACCCGGGGAATCAAAGGTTCGTCCCCATTGTAAACGAACAATCCCCCGGGCTTCATCCCCGCGAGGATCTCCAGTTTCGCCCGCGCGATTTCCTCCCGCGAGCCGAGCTGCAGCAGATGCGCTTCGCCGATGTTCGTAATGACCGCCGTCTCGGGTTCGGCCAGTTTGGACAGCAGCTCGATTTCGCGGCGGCCGCTCATGCCCATCTCCAGGACGGCGATCTCCGTATCCTCGGGCATCGCCAGCACCGTCAGCGGCAGTCCGATGTGGTTATTAAAATTCCCTTTGGTTTTATGCACTTTGTACGTTGTGGACAAAAGCGAGTAAACGAGGTCTTTGGTCGTCGTTTTCCCGTTGCTGCCCGTAATGCCGACCACCTTGGCGCCCGTCTGGATCAAGTAGGACTTGGCCAGCGTTTGCAGCGCCTCCAGGCAATCGTCCACCAGTACGGCCGGCCCGGGAGGCGTTCCCTTGGACCGCTCCCACAGGGTTGCGGCAGCTCCGGCCACGAGACAGTCCGCCGCAAAATCGTGGCCGTCGAACCTTTCTCCGGATAACGGAATAAACAAACAGTCCTGCGTGATTTGCCGGGAATCGGTGACCGCTCCGCGCACCGCAATGCCGGAATCGGCCGCCTCCCGCACTTGTCCGCCGCACATCGCGGCTATATCCGCCAGATTTCTAATTATCACTTCGCCAAACCCCTTATCGCTTCTTTTGCTACGATCCGATCATCAAAATCGAGCACTGCGGTTCCGATCAACTGATAGGTTTCATGACCTTTCCCCGCAATCAATACTACATCTTCACGGCTTGCCATTTCAATAGCCTTTTGGATGGCCTCGCGGCGGTCGACGATCAGCTCGTAACGGTTGCGGTCCACCCCGTCGCCGATCAATCCCTGCTCGATGTCGCTTAGTATAGCATCGGGATCTTCGGTGCGCGGGTTGTCGGAAGTCACGATGACGTGATCGGCGTATTTCGCGGCGATCCGCCCCATGATCGGGCGTTTCGTGCGGTCCCGGTCGCCGCCGCAGCCGAAGACGCAGATGACGCGGCCTTTGGCAAATTCGTTTACGGTCCGCAGCACGTTTTCAAGCCCGTCGGGCGTATGGGCGTAATCGACGATGACGGCGAAGGATTGGCCTTCATCGACCGCTTCAACCCGTCCCTCCACGCCTTTGACCGCTTCCAGGCTGGCCTTGATCCGTTCGAGCGGAATCCCTTCGAGCAAAGCGGCCGCAAGCGCCGCAAGCGCATTGTACACGTTGAACTTGCCGACCATCCGCAGCGAAATGTCGGCGCTGCCTTGAAATGTATCGACATGGAACGAGGTGCCTTTCGCCGTAACGGAAATATCCGAGGCGCGGACATCGGCTTCGTTCTCCACCCCGTACATGACCGTCTCCGCGGCGGTTTGCTTGGCAAAATAAGAGCTGGCGGGATCATCCGCGTTAAGGACCGCGTAGCTGCGCTCGTCAGGATTGAGCGGATAGTTGTTGCCAAGACGGGAGAAGAACAGCCCCTTGGCCCCGCGATACTCTTCCATCGTGTTGTGATAATCCAAATGGTCCTGCGTCAAATTCGTAAAGACGGCCGTCCGGAAATGCGTTCCTTTGACACGGCCCTGGTCCAGCGCGTGGGAGGACACCTCCATGACGCAGTAAGCCGCGCCGCCTTCGGCCATCTCGTGCAAATACCGCTGCAGCTCCAGCGATTCCGGCGTCGTTCCGGACATCGGATACGTCCGGCCGGCGAATTTGCGCTGAATCGTTCCGATAAGTCCCGTAGAGCGCCCTTGATCCTCAAGAATGCGTTCGATCAAATAAGTCGTTGTCGTTTTGCCGTTCGTTCCGGTAACGCCGATGACCTTCAGCCGCCGGCTGGGGAAGCCGAAAAACACGTTGCCCAAAACCGACATCGCCAACCTGCTGTCTTTCACCTTAAGCTGCGGCAGCGGACAATCGTCAAGCCAACGCTCCACGACGAGCGCCGCCGCTCCTTTGTCTGCGGCTTGCCGAGCGAAGTCGTGCCCGTCGACCGTATGGCCGGGAAGGCAGATAAACAAATCCCCGGGCTGAACTTTCCGCGAATCGATGGCGATGCCATCGCACGCCAGCTCCCCGCCGCCTCGTATTTGCGAAGCTATCAAATAAGTTGCCAATTCCTTAAGCTGCATAGCTAACCCCTCCGTATTTCAACAACGTTCGTAAACACTCACTCTATATTATCACCAAAAATTGCAAAGTTCAGGAGAATTATTCATTATGGTTATGTTGTTGTTCCGCATCCGCCTCGCTGCCCATATAAATTCGGATCGTCGACCCCTTTTCGACCCGGGCTCCGGCTTTCGGCGCCTGATTGATCACGACGTTCCCCGCCCCCGATTTCGCCAAATTAAAATTCATGTTGAGGTCCTCGTAGATTTCCTGCGCCGTATGTCCGATCAGATCGGGAACCGTGACGATCGGCGTCTCGCCGTATTTGTATTTCTTGGTAACCTGCTGCTGGCGGGGCGGAACTTGCATGTATTCCAGCGCATCCTTCATGATATTCCGCACGATCGGAGCGGCTACCACGCCGCCGAATTGGATCCCTTGCGGATTGTCGACCGCCGTATAAACGACGATTTGCGGATCGTCCGCCGGAGCGAAGCCGATAAAAGAAACGATATGCTCGTTTGCGGAATAACGCCCGTTTATGACCTTCTGCGCCGTCCCGGTCTTCCCGCCCACGCGGTAGCCGTCGATAAAGGCGTTGCCGCCCGTGCCGTTGGCCACGACGCTTTCCAGCGCGGAACGAATCTGCTTGGACGTCTCTTCCGAAATGACCTGGCGCACCAGTTGCGGCGCCGTTTCCGAGACGACCTCGCCCGTATCGGGATTGGTCCACGCCTTGGCGACGTAAGGTTTATACAGCTTGCCGCCGTTGATCGCGGCCGAAACCGCGGTGATCTGCTGAATCGGCGTCACCGACACCCCTTGGCCGAACGAGGTCGTCGCCAGCTCCACCGGGCCGACACGGGACAGCTTGAACAGGATGCCGTTTTCCTCGCCGTTCAGGTCGATGCCGGTTTTGCTGCCGAAGCCGAAATTTTTGATGTACTGGAACAGCGTTTCTTTGCCCAGGCGCTGCCCGAGCGCTACGAACCCGGGGTTGCAGGAATTCTCCACCACCTGGAGGAACGTCTGGCTGCCGTGCCCGCCCCTCTTCCAGCAGCGGAGCGTGGCCCCGCCAACTTTGACATACCCCGGATCAAAAAACCGCTCGCCCAGCAGATCCACCTTCTTCTCTTGGAGCGCGGCGGCCAGGGTGATGATCTTGAACGTGGAACCCGGTTCGTACGTCATCCAGATCGGAAGGTTCCGGTTATACACCGCCGAATCGTATTCCTGATACTGCCCAGGCTCAAATCCCGGTCTCGCCGCCATGCCTAAAATTTGTCCCGTTTTCGGATCCATCGCGATCGTCAGGGCCGAGTCGGCCTGCAGCCGGTCCATCGCCTGATCCAGCTCGCGCTCGATAATGCTTTGGATCGATTTGTCGATCGTCAGCGTCAGATTCAGCCCGTCTTTCGGCTCCACATATTTCTCCGAGGACCCCGGCATCAATCTGCCCCCGGCGTCTGACAAATAGGACACGCTGCCGTTCATGCCGCTCAGCAGGCTCTCGTATTTGCTTTCCACTCCGGTCAGCCCCTGATTGTAATTGCCGGTAAAACCCAAGATATGAGCGGCAAGTCCTCCATAAGGATAATATCTTTTGTTGTCTTCGGCAACAACAATACCCGGAAGAGCCAAATCACGAATTTGCTGCGCTTTTTCCATCGTAATTTTGCGTCCGCCGGGTTGCAGCCTGACTATGGATTGTTTCTTGGTGATCGACTTCAAAATCGCGTCCTCGCTCATGCCGAGCAGAGGCGCCAAGCTTTTGGCCGTTTGCTCCGGATGTTTGATTTGCACCGGGATGGCCATGACCGTCGGCGTCGTGATGTTATATGCAAGCACGTTGCCGTTCCGGTCGCTGATTTCGCCGCGTTTCGCCGAATAAGGGATGTTCCGGCGCCAGGAGTCCTCCGCTTTGGCCGACAATTCCGCTCCCTTTCCGATCTGCACATAGGCAAGACGCACGGCAAGGGCCGCAAACAACAAACACAACACCATCAACAGCCAGAACAGTCTTCGTCTGACGGTAAACTTGGAAACTTTCACTGGTTGCCCCCCTATCCCATCCTGACGCTTGAATGTTTTCATATCAAGGATATTCAGGACAACCAGGGGTTAGAACAAGCTATGGCAAGTTCGCGGACTGGCCGGGGGCTTCGCCGTTCCCCGCCTCACCGCCGTCCCCCGCCGCTTCCCCCTTCGTTTCCTCCTTCGTAACCGGGGGCTTCAAGGTCAATTCCACCCTTCGCGTTCCGTTCTCTTCGATCACTTTTTGCGAGTCGACATACCCTTCGCCTTCAGCCGTAACCGGCACCTGCAGCACGGATAACAGCTCCATGGCATCGCGCAGCGATTTCCCCCTCAGGTTGGGGATCTTCACGTCGGTCCCCTTTTCGGTCAGCAAATACACGAACTGGCCCGATTTCAGCACGCTCCCCGCCTTCGGGTGCTGGGTGATAATGTCCTCGCCGCTGCCCAGCGTCACGTAGGAAATCCCCTGGCCGGCGAGTTTGTTTTTGGCCTCCTGAACCGGCAGCTTGCTCAATTCGGGAACCTTCGGCCCGCTCGCGGCCGGTTTCGTTTTCCCGGTCCCGCCATCGTTCAGTTTGGGCACACCCATATACTGCAGGATTTGATTCATAATTTTTTGGAACACCGGACCCGCGGCCGTCCCCCCGCCCAAATCGGGGTCCTTCGGTTCATCGATCAGGACCAGCAGGGCAACCTTCGGATCGTCCACCGGCGCGTAACCGAGAAAGGAAACGACCTGCTTCAATTTAGTGTATTCCCCGTTAACGGGCTTTACCGCCGTTCCCGTTTTCCCGGCGACCCGGTACCCCTCGATATAGGCGTGGCGGCCGGTCCCGTGCTTCCGGTCGGAAACGACCTGCTCCAAGTAGCCTCCGACTTCCTTGGCGGTTTCCGGCGTGATTACCTGGCGCACCACTTTGGGTTCGGTTTTTTCCGTTTTGCCGGTCTGAGGGGCGGTCAGCGATTTGACGATATGCGGCTCCATCAGCTTGCCGCCGTTGGCGATGGCCGATATCGCAACGATCTGCTGCAGCGGCGTAACGAGCAGCTTGCCGTGCCCGTAGGACAGCGCCGCGAAGTCGGCCTGCTGCTCCGGATTCACGAGCCCTTTGTATTCACCCGGCAGCTCGATGCCGGTTTTTTGCCCGAACCCGAAGTTTTCGGCATAGGTTTTGAGACGTTCGGGACCCAGCTTTTCGTAACCCAATTTGACGAACGCAACGTTGCTGGAACGTTTGACGCCTTCCAAATAAGTGATCGGCCCCCAGCCGGATTTTTTAATGTCACTGACCGTCCGGCCCGCGATATGAATACTCCCGGACATATATTTATCTTCCGGATTAAACAAACCTTCCTGAACAGCCCCGGCCAAGGTGACGATTTTAAACGTTGAACCCGGTTCGTACACCGATTGGACGGCATGGTTGTAAAAATTTCTCTGATCGACGCCGGCCCAATATTCGTTGGGATTATAGGTGGGCATGTTCGCCATCCCAAGAATTTCCAACGTGTTCGGATCGGCCGCGATAACGGTCATGCTGATCGGCTGCAGCTCGTTATACGCTTCCTTCATCGCCTGTTCGATGTAATACTGGATCGTATTATCGATCGTCAGCTGCAGGTTCTGCCCGTTTTGGGCCGGCTGGTAAATTTCGCTGGCTTTCGGGATTTCGATCCCTCTGCCGTCACGTTTGTATTCAAGGAAGCCGTCCTGCCCCTTAAGCTGTTCGTCATAAAAAGCCTCTAGGCCGGATACGGCGTTGCCGTCGCGGTCGGTATAGCCCAAAACATGCGCCGCCAGACTCGTTCTGGGATAATAGCGCTTCTGCTCCTTCATCAAGTAAATGCCGGCGTCTTCCACTTTTTCATTTTGTTTCAGCAGCTCGTTGATAAAAGCCTCCACTTGATTCTTTAGCTCCTGGTCGATTTTCAAACCTTCGTTGCGCACTTCCCGGTGGGTGGAATACTTCCCGTTTTTCTTGGCGTTGACAAGCTCGCGCATCTCCTGCTCATCCTTGCCGAGAATCCGGCTTAGCCCTTGAACCACTTCATTTTCCAGCCCGTTGGCATGGATAATTTGCGGATTGACCGCCACCGTATAGGCGGGAGCGTCCACGGCCAATACGTCGCCTTTGCGGTCCGTGATCATTCCCCGGCTGGCGGGCAACACCTTTTTGGTCGACCAGAGCTTTTCGGCATGCGCCTGCCAAAAATCCCCCTGCACGATCTGCAGCCAAAACACTCTTCCTATCAATACAGCAAAAAAGAGGGTAACGCATCCCCCTATCAGCAGCGTCCGCAGTCTTACTCTTTTCAACATGGCAAAACCTCTCCAATTGCCGTTATTTCCAAACCGGCCATCGGCCGGCAGCCTGCCCGGCGGTGCCTTAACCGCTCGGACCGCCGCTGCCGGCTTGTCCGCCATCGCCGCTAGTGCCCGCGGCGGCCGTGGACTCGCCGCCAGCTTCACCGTCGGCCGCCTTATCGCCGTCCGCCTCGCTGCCGTCCGCCGCTTTCCCGTTCGTCTCCTCCTCCGTGACAGGCGGTTCCAGCGTTAATTCGACCCGTCGCGTTCCGTTCTCTTCGACCACTTTTTGCGAGGCGACGTATCCTTCGCCTTTCGCCGTGACCGGCACTTGAAGAACCGATAGCAGCTCCATCGCATCCCGCAGCGATTCGCCTTGCAGATTCGGGATTTTCATATTTGCTCCTTCTTCGGTAAGCAAATAAACGAATTGACCCGTTTTCAAGACGCTTCCCGCTTTGGGGTATTGGGAAATGATCTCCGTTCCGCTTCCCAAGGTGGCATAGGAAATTCCGCCGGCAACAAGGGTGTCTTTGGCTTTTTGCACGCCCATTCCCTTAAGGTTGGGAACCTTCGGCCCGCTGCTCTCGGCCTGCTTGATTTTGTCGGCGTTGGGATCGGTGGTTTTAGGCACACCCATATATTGAAGCGTTTGATTGACGATTTTTTTGAACACCGGGGCCGCCGCCGTTCCGCCGCCCAGCTCGGAATCCCTCGGTTCGTCGATCAAAACGAGGACGGCGATTTTCGGATCGTCCACCGGCGCATAGCCGATAAAAGAAACGACCTGTTTGGAATAGTTGTATTCGCCGTTGACGACTTTTACGGCCGTTCCCGTTTTCCCGGCAATCCGGTAACCCTCGATATAAGCGTGACGGCCGGTACCGATTTTTTGGTCGGATACGACTTGCTCCAAATAACCGCCAACTTGCTTGGCGGTTTCCGGCGTGATCACCTGGCGGATAACTTTCGGATTGATCTCCTCCGTCTTACCGGTTTGCGGATCAGTGATGGATTTAACGATATGCGGCTCCATCAATTTGCCCCCGTTCGCCACCGCCGCCACGGCCACGATCTGCTGCAGCGGCGTAACGAGCAGCTTGCCGTGCCCGTAGGACATCGCCGCGAAGTCGGCTTGCTGCACCGGGTCCACGATCCCTTTGGCCTCGCCCGGCAGCTCGATGCCCGTTTTTTGCCCGAACCCGAAATTGTCGACATAGCTTTTCAGCCGTTCGGGTCCCAGCATTTCGTAGCCCAGCTTGACAAAACCGACGTTACTGGAGCGTTTTACGCCTTCCAAGTATGTGATCGGCCCCCAGCCGGATCGCTTTAAATCGTGGATCGTTCGCCCCGGAACACGGATACTCCCCGACATATAAGTGGCATTCGGGTTAAAAAGACCCTCCTGAACAGCCCCGGCCAAGGTCACAATTTTAAACGTGGAACCCGGCTCGTACACCGATTTAATCGCATGGTTGTAAAAGTTTTTCTGATCGACGTCGGCCCAATACTCGTTGGGGTCGTATGTAGGCATGTTCGCCATTCCGAGAATTTCCATCGTTTTCGGATCGACGGCGATGACGCTCATACTGATCGGCTGCAGCTCAGCATACGCTTCCTTCATCGCCTGCTCGATATAACGCTGGATCGTATCATCTATCGTTAACTGCAGGTTTTGCCCGTTTTTCGCCGGCTGGTAAATTTCGCTGGCTTTCGGGATTTCGATCCCTCTGCCGTCGCGTTTATATTCGATATAGCCGTCTTCTCCCTTAAGCTTCTTATCGTAATAAGCCTCCAGGCCGGACACCGCGTTTCCGTCACGGTCGGTATAGCCCAAAATATGAGCGGCCAGGCTCTTTTGGGGATAATAGCGTTTTTGTTCCTTCATCAAATAAATGCCGGTGTCTTCCACTTCCTTATGCTCTTGCAGCAGCTTGTTTCTGAATGCCTCGACTTGACCTTTAAGCTCCTGGTCGATCTTTAAGCCTTCGTTGCGCACTTCCCGATGGGTGGAATACTTTCCGTCCGACTTCTTTGCATTGACGAGTTCGCGCATCTCCTGCTCATCTTTGCCGAGAATCCGGCTTAGCCCCTCAGTCACTTCATTTTCCAGCCCTTTGGCATGAATGATCTCCGGATTGATCGCTACAGTATAGGCGGGAGCGTCCATGGCCAATACGTCGCCTTTGCGGTCCGTAATCGTTCCCCGTGTGGCCGGCAAATCCTTTCTGGTGGACCAAAGCGCTTCAGCATGCGCCTGCCAAAAATCCCCCTGCACGATCTGCAGCCAAAACACTCTTCCTATCAATACAGCAAAAAAGAGGGTAACGCATCCCCCTATCAGCAATGTTCGCAGCTTTATTCTCTTGATCATGGCAAAACCTCATTAAAATAGAGTTGATTTCGGATCGCCGTTAGGCCGTCCGCATTGTCCGTACTTTCCGCACCCTCGTTGGGCCCTAATTGCCGGCTTGGTCCGAGGGTGCGTCCGTTTCCGAATTCGCCGCCATTGAAGCACCCGGCGGAACCTGAACATGGAACCCCTCTACTTCGGGCTCAACGTAACCAAGCTTGGCCGCTTCCTCAGGGATTTGTTCCTCCAGTTTCTCTTTTTTGACCGTTAGCTCCTTGATCTCGGCGCTCATCGCTTGAATATCCGCATTCAAATTAAACATTTGCCGCTTGATGTTGTAAAGTGTAACATTTTGCCATAAAAGACCAGCCATCACCGCCACGCAAAAAATAATCGTTACCATGTACAACAGTTTCTCGCGAACCTGAAGCGTTGAGCGGCGAGTGACGACCTTCGTCGTTTCACGATAGCGCTGCGTTGACGGATTTTTGCGTTCCGCTGATTTCTGCTTAACTGCCAAATTCCCCCGCGTATAAGCCATTTACGATTCCTCCACTAAGGTTTGCAATTTCTCCGCCACGCGCAATTTTGCCGACCGCGCCCGCGAATTCTCCGCCAGTTCCCTCTCCGACGGGACCACCGGTTTCCGGTTTATCAACTTCAGCGATCCCTTTCCCCCGCATACGCACATCGGAAAGTCGGGGGGACAGGTACATTTCTCCACATAACTAGAAAAAATTTGCTTGCAGATGCGGTCTTCCAAAGAATGAAAGGTGATGACCGAAACTCTCCCGCCCGGCGCCAAACAACGAATCGCGGCATGGAGTCCTTCTTCAAACGCGCCAAGCTCGTCGTTTACGGCGATCCGCAGCGCCTGAAAGCTTCGTTTGGCCGGGTGCCCGCCCGTTCGCCGGGCCGCCGCCGGGATTCCTTCCTTGATCAGCTCGACCAATTGACCGGTCGTTTCTATCGGTTCCTGTTCGCGCCTCTCCACGATGACTTTGGCGATGCGTCTGGAAAACTTCTCCTCCCCGTACTGGAACAAAATGCGGGCAATTTCCCGCTCCGGCCACTCGTTGACGATGTCCCGCGCTGTGAGCCGCGCCGATTGATCCATGCGCATATCGAGGGGGGCGTCAGCGTTGTAGCTGAATCCGCGTTCCCCCTCGTCGAACTGCGGAGACGAAACGCCCAGGTCAAACAGCACGCCATCCACTTGCGGGACGCCGTTCTGCTGCGGGATGCCGCTTAGCTCCAGCAGCTTTTGTTCCAAATGGCGAAAATTGCTTTTCACCAAAGTTAACTTGTCCGCATAAGGGGCCAAACGCTCTTTGGCGTTGTCCAGCGCCCAATCGTCCTGATCAAAAGCGATCAGCCTGCCGCCTTCGCCAAGCTGGGACAAGATGACCGAGCTGTGGCCGCCGCCCCCCAGCGTACAATCTACGTAAATGCCGTCCGGCTTGATGCGCAGCCCTTCTGTCGCTTCTGCTTTAAGCACCGTGATGTGATGAAACACGACTAACGCCCCTCCAGACTAGAACTCGATTTTAAATTCTTTGTGATCAAAAGCCGGCTTTTTAATTACCTTAAGATATTGTTAAAAAGTCGGGTTTTCAGCACCGAGAAGGTTGGATGAAGCTAGGGACGTCAGGAGCGGAGCGTACGTTTTGGGTACGTGAGCACCGGAAGGCCCAGCTGAATTCAAGATTCGATGCCGAAGCCGCTTCTTGACCTGCTTCGTGATCAAAAGCCGGCTTTTTAACTACCTACAGGTCGAAATTGAAGTCGACCAGCTTCTCGGCGATTTCGTTAAACGTATCCTCCGACTGCTGGAAGTATTGCTCCCAAATGTCCTTGCTCCAAATCTCAACCCGATTCGATACGCCCAGAACGACGCAATCTTTCTCCAGCTTCGCGTACTGCCTTAAATTGCCTGGCAGGTTTACCCTTCCCTGTTTATCCCACTCGCATTCCGTAGCTCCCGAGAAAAAAAAGCGGGTAAACGCACGCGCATCCGACTTCATGAGCGGCAAAGCTTTCAGCTTCTGTTCCAGTACTTCCCATTCCTGCATCGGATACACGAAAAGACACTGGTCCAAGCCGCGGGTAACAACAAAAGAGCTTCCGAGGAGATCGCGAAACTTAGCCGGGATAATTATCCGGCCCTTGTCGTCAATGCTATGTTGGAATTCCCCCATAAACATTGGTGTCTCACTCCCTACCTCTTTCCCCCACTTTACACCACTTTGCCCCACATGTTAAGTACCTATTCTGCATTTAACGGAAAAATCCTGCTAGTGCGCGGAAATTTTTTGAGAAGAGGGAAAGGCGGGAGGCTAGCATAACTGCTAAAAAGTTGAGACAAGCACTCTACATTGGACACGCCTCCTCAACTCTTGCGAATGCTGTTGCTATCGGATAAGTCCAATTTAGGCAGTTCCAAACTATTCTCCGTTACGGCGTATTAGAGAAGCAGCAAAAAGCCCCTTTTCCTTATTTTTAGGAAAAAGGGCTATTCTGAAATTCTTTTTTTCGCTTGCTCAGCTCCGTACCGATTCTTTGGGGACGCGCTTAATAGTTGGAATAGCCGGCTACTTGAACGACCACCGTTCGCTTCAAAATAGCGACAATTTATGTACTTAATACCCGGAGTTCTCGCCAGTTCATCCCATTAGCGGCATTTTTTGTACTTATTTTCCTGTGAATGGTCCAGAACGAGGACAGCTCTTTGCGACCTTAAGAAAATAGCGGCATAAATTGCCTCTACTTCTCTTAAATGAGCGGATATCGCGGGAATAAAGACATTTTTTGCCTTTATTTTTCACGCTGGAACATCCCAGGCAAACTTGTTTTTGCAGATTGTCCCGGCGCAATGCCAAAGCGCGTACAGCCGGAAGTATCGCTCTTCCAAGCCGCTCGCGCTGTTTTAAAAATTCCTGGTCTTTCTGTCTACAAGGGAACCCCAGCCACGTTCGGCCAGCCGATCAATGCTCCTGCCAGCTGTCGAGGTAGGCGCGCTGCTCGACGGAAAGCGTGTCGATGCCTACGCCGAGGCTTTCCAGCTTGAAGCGGGCCACTTGCTCATCAAGCTCGTACGGCACGTTTACGACCGTGCTGCCGATTTCCTTGTACCGGTCGTTAACGTATTTCAGCGACAACGCCTGAAGCGCAAACGTCATGTCCATGATCTCGGCCGGATGTCCGTCGCCGGCGGCGAGGTTGACGAGACGACCTTCGGCAAGGATGTACATTTTTCGTCCGTCCTTCAATTGATATTCCTCGATATTGCGGCGAACGGTCCGCACCGAGACGGAACGTTCCTGAAGCTCCGGTTTGTTCACTTCCACGTCGAAGTGGCCGGCGTTCGACAGAATCGCGCCGTCTTTCATCACATCATAATGCTCGCCGCGAATGACGTCACGGTTGCCGGTTACCGTCACGAAGAAATCGCCGAGCTTGGCGGCGTCCAGCATCGGCATTACGCGGAACCCGTCCATGTAGGCTTCGACGGCTTTGATCGCATCAACTTCGGTGACGATGACGTTGGCGCCAAGCCCCTTGGCCCGCATCGCCACGCCTTTGCCGCACCAGCCGTAGCCGACGACGACCACGGTTTTGCCGGCGACCACCAGATTCGTCGTGCGGTTGATGCCGTCCCATACCGATTGTCCGGTGCCATAGCGGTTGTCGAACAAATATTTGCAGTAGGCATCGTTTACTGCGACCATTGGGAATTTAAGCTTTCCTTCCTTATCCATCGCTTTCAGGCGCAAAATGCCGGTCGTCGTTTCCTCGGCGCCGCCGCGGACATTTTCCAGCAGGTCCGGCCGTTCGGAATGCAGAATCGTGACAAGGTCGCCGCCGTCGTCGATGATCAGATCGGGTTTCGTTTCCAGCGCCTTGATCAAAAGCGCTTTGTACTCCGCCGGTTCCGGGTTGTATTTGGCATATACCGTAACCCCGTCTTCCACGAGCGCCGCGCAGACATCATCCTGGGTCGACAGCGGATTGCTTCCGGTGATCGTCACTTCGGCTCCTCCGGCTTGCACCACCTTCGCCAAATAAGCGGTTTTCGCTTCAAGGTGCAGCGAGATCGTCACCTTCAAGCCTTTGAACGGCTGCTCCGCTTCAAACTGCTTGCGGATCCGGTTCAGCACCGGCATGTGGGCCTCCACCCAATCGATTTTGAGGTGCCCCTCCGGCGCTAGCTTCAAGTCCGTAATAATACTGTTTTGAATCGCTGCTGAACTCATTTTCGATCTGCCTCCTATAAATATATAATTCGGTGCGTTCCCGTGATGTCATAAGGAATATCCATCAGAGCGTCAATCCATTCCACGCCAAACCGGTTCATATAATAAAATATGTTATAAACCCGTTCCTGCGGCTTCCGAAGTGGAAACAGCGATAGCTCGATCCGCTCGAAATGGCGCAGCCCCGCTTCATTGCTTTTCTCCAGGGCGTCCTTCGCCTTGCCGCGCAAATATTCGATCTGATCGTAGACTTTATCGCGATTGGCGGCCCCTAATTTCAGCAGCCCGTTTTGGATGCCGGCCAGCTGCTCGATCAACGGATCGTACATTTCGCCAAAAGCCGATTTGATTTCGTCAAACCGGGCGTCAATCCGGATCGCGTCCTGGTTCGCCAGCCACGCTTCACGCTTTTGCCGCAGCACTTCAAGGTCCTTGACGTCGTCCCAACTGAGGCCGTATTTTTCCATATGCTTCTGCAGCGTGCCCTCTACCACGGTAAAAGATTCCCGAGCCAGCAGCAGCGGCATTTTCAAGCCCAGCTTGCCAAACGCTTTACGTATTAACGCCCAGTAGGAGATTTCCCCCGGACCCAACACTGCGCCGAGTACCGGCAAAAGGCTGTCCTGCATCAGCGGCCGGGTCAGCACATTGTTGCTGAAACGCTCCGGATGCTCGCGAAGCTCGGCCAACAGTTCATCCCGGGTGAAGGAAACCTTGCCTTTCCGGTCGGCGAAGCCGCCTTCCCGCTTGAACAGCAGCAGCCGCTCCTGCTCATGTATGTAAAACAGATTGGCTCCGCCTTCGCTCACTTCGGCTTGCGGTTCGTATCCTAGCGCGGCCAAATCGCGGGCGCTTTCGAAATAAGCCGTTTCCAGCTCGTCGTTTTGCCGGATAATCGACTCAAACACCGGGGTTTCCAGCTGGCGGAGTTCGCCATCGGCGGAATCCAGCAGCACAAGGCCGTATTTGCCGAACCAAGCCCCCATCAGCTTGGCGAAGCATTCCGACAGGCTCGCCGATTCCGCGGCGGAACGTCTGAACAGCTCCATCAAGCCGGACTTAAACTCGCTGCCCGGAAGCAGTTGCTCCAGTTCATCCGCCGCCTGCTCCCAATCCTCGCTTTGAACCTGGCTAAAGCTGACCGGCAGGCGGTTGTCCGGGTCGCGTTTAATGCGGATGCGCTTGACCTGCAAGTCCGGAGACAAAATGTAGGAATGATTCACTTCGTCCCAATCATGGTCTTCCCCGGCGATCCAAAACACCGGCACGACCGGCCGATTCAGTTTAGCGGCGGCGGTTTTGGCCGCTTTAATGATCGTGATCGCCTTGTAAATCACCAGCAGCGGCCCGGTAAACAAGCCGCTTTGCTGCCCGCCGACGATGACCGCCGTCCCCGGCTGCTCAAGCTTGCCCAGCGCCTGTTCCACCGCGGCATCCGGGTTGTGCAGGCGGTTGTACTCGCGCAGCCGGCTAACCAAGGCGGTCCGGTTTATCCGGCGATGCTCCGTTTCATCCAGCCATTCGAGCCGGCTGGACCAACTTTCATCCAGCGCCGGATCATATTCGTAAAGCTGAGCAACCGCTCCAAAACGATGCGCATACGCATCCGCAAGCGGACCGGTTGGAGCCAAAGGATCTTGTACTATATTCATCAGGTTACCTGCCTCCTGTTCTTCCATGCAAACCTTACTTGATTGTACCGGATACTCCGCGTACCCGTCAAAGCTAACCTTACTTTTGTTAAATTTCTCACTTTCCGTAAGCCTAAAACGGCAAAAAACTCCCGCAGCCGGTTTTAACCGTGCAGCAGGAGTCTGCATCTGAGCAGCTTATCCTTTTTTCGGCATCGCCACAAAATGGCCTTTGGACACTTCAACCAGCTCCGAATTGTCCAGATCAAACAATCCGCCGTCGGTTTTGCCGTCCTTGGAAGTAATCGGGCCGTTCCCCGTATCCTCCAGATGAATCCGCTTCTTGTTCGCTTCGATCTCCGGGTCCGGAATCGGAATCGCCGACAGCAGCGTTTTGGTATACGGGTGCTGCGGGTTGGCGTAGAGCTCTTCGCTTTCCGCAAGCTCAACGATCCGGCCCAAATACATGACGGCTACGCGATCGCTGATATGCTTAACCATCGACAGATCGTGGGCGATAAACAAATACGTCAAGCCGAGGCGATCCTGCAGTTCTTTAAGCAGGTTGACCACCTGCGCCTGAATGGACACGTCGAGCGCCGATATCGGTTCGTCACAGATAATGAACTTCGGATTTACCGCCAGCGCGCGGGCAATCCCGATCCGCTGCCGTTGTCCGCCGGAAAATTCATGCGGATAACGCGTCGCATGATCGGGATTCAAGCCGACCATATCAAGCAGTTCTTCCACGCGTTTTTTGCGTTCGGCCCGCGAGCCGGCCATACCGTGGATGTCCAGCGCTTCACCGATGATATCCGTCACCGTAAACCGCGGATTCAGCGAGGCGTACGGATCTTGGAAAATCATCTGCATATCGCGGCGCATCGCCTTCATTTTCCGCGGAGCCAGTTTCGTAATATCGGTTCCGTTGAAGCGAATGCTGCCCCCGGTCGGCTCGTACAATCGAAGAATCGTTCGTCCGGCAGTTGATTTGCCGCAGCCCGACTCGCCAACGAGGCCTAGCGTTTCACCTTCGGCAATCGAGAAGCTAATGTCGTTGACGGCTTTCAGCACATTGCCGCCGCCGACGTTAAAATATTTCTTGAGTCCTTCGACTTCGATCAACGTTTTTCCAATGCTCATGACGACTGTCCCTCCTTGGCCATCGGGTGAAGATCCCAGCACCGGGCCATATGCGTATCGCTGAATACGGTCGCTCCCGGATCGATGCGTTCGCAGATCTTCATCGCATGCTCACAGCGGGCCGCAAACGGACAGCCAACCGGCGGTTTAATCAAATCCGGCGGAGTGCCGATAATAGGGATAAGGGGCTCCCCTTTCTTTTGATCCAACCGCGGCATTGAACGCAGCAAACCCTTCGTGTAAGGATGCTGCGGGTTTTTAAAGATTTCCCACTTCGTTCCGGTCTCCACCACCTCGCCGGCATACATAACGATAACGCGGTCGCACATGCCGGCAACGACGCCGAGGTCGTGGGTAATCAAAATGATGGAAGTGCCGAGATGCGCCTGCATCTCTTTCATCACGTCCATGATTTGCGCCTGAATCGTAACGTCAAGCGCCGTCGTCGGTTCATCGGCGATCAGCAGCGCCGGCCGGCAGGCAAGCGCAATGGCGATCATGGCACGCTGCCGCATGCCCCCGGAAAATTCGTGAGGGTATTGGTTAAAGCGGGCTTCCGCATTTTTAATGCCGACAAGCTTCAGCATTTCAATGGCACGTTCTTTTGCTTCGCCCGCTGACATTTTCTGATGTTTGATTAACACTTCGGTGATTTGTCGGCCTACCTTTATCGTAGGATTCAAAGAGGTCATCGGGTCCTGAAAAATCATGCCGATATCTTTACCGCGAATGGCTTCCATTTCTTTATTGCTTTTGGTCAACAGGTTTTCGCCTTGAAAAATAATTTCACCTTGCTTAATGATTGACGGAGGGGACGGAATCAGACGCATGATCGTTTGGGCCGTTACACTTTTACCGCTGCCGGATTCGCCGACAACCGCAACCGTTTCCCCTTTCCCAACTTCAAAATTCATCCCGCGAACAGCTTTCACTTCGCCGCCTTTGACTTGAAAGGATACATGCAAATCTTTGACTTGTAAAATCGGCTCCATCATTCCACCTCCTATTTCTTCAGTTTAGGATCCAGCGCGTCGCGCAAGCCATCACCCAGAATATTAAAAGCAAGCATTGTCAAACTGATCAATACGGCCGGGAACAACATCCGCCAAGGATAATACATCCAACCGGTCAAAGCATCGTTAACCATCGAACCAAGCGACGCCGCCGGAGATTGAACCCCGAGACCAAGAAAGCTCAAGAACGCCTCCGAAAAGATCGCATTCGGCACGGACAACGTCAAAGTTACGATAATCGGGCCCATTGCATTGGGCAACAAGTGCCGGAACAGAAGGCGCATCGATCCCGCCCCCATCGACCGGGATGCCAGAACGAATTCACGATTTTTCAGTTGCATAATTTCGCCGCGAACGATCCAGGACATATTAATCCAACCTGTAATCGTCAGCGCCAGTATAATCGTCCCAAGACTCGGTTTAAGCACGACCAGCAGCAAAATCGTCACGAGCAGGTAAGGAATCGAATACAGAACTTCCGAAAATTTATTCATGATTTCATCAACGCGTCCGCCGAAATATCCCATAATTCCACCGTAAATAACCCCGATCATCAGGTCGACCAAGGCCGCTACAAGCCCTACAATCAACGAGATCCGCGCTCCCATCCAGGTTCGTACGAACATGTCGCGCCCCAAATCGTCAGTACCGAACCAATGATCCCCAGTAAAAGGAGGAAGATTTGTGCTCATCAAATCGTTCGTGCGATCGTCGTATGGCGACATCATTGGGCCGAATATAGCCATCAGGACAATAATGGCAAGAACCGTCAACGCTACCATAGCCAGTTTATTTTTCAACAAACGCTCCCAGGCGTCGCGCCAAGCCGAAATACTTTCCCTTTGAATCTCTTCCGCTTGTTTTTCATTGGCCCCGATTTTCCGAAAATCCTCCTGGGTCAGATCCGTTGAATTAACAGGCGTTGTCGTAACTTTATTTGCCGACAAAATTACCCCTCCTTACCTTTAACCAGTTTAATTCGCGGATCGATAAAAGGATATAACAAATCGGTAATAAACCGTGTAAACATAAGCAAGGCGCCATAAAAAATCGTGATCCCCATAATCATCGGATAATCCCGATCCCCTATGGATTGGACAAACTGCTTACCGATACCTCCAATCCCGAACACCTGCTCAATGACCACAGAGCCTGTAACAATATTCGCGGTCATCGTTCCCAAATAAGTAACTACGGGAAGGATGCCGTTGCGGATCACATGTCTAAACATGATCGTTACCCAGTTTAGACCTTTTGCCTTTGCCGTTTTAATATAGTCCGCATTGAGTACTTCCAGCATGCTGGAACGTGTCAAGCGAGCGATAAACGCGATTGGCTGCGCAGACAACGCCGCAACAGGAAGCACAAAGTCCAGCGGACTCTGAAGTCCCGCAACATTGAATAAGTGCAATTTAAAAGCCAGGAAAAATTGCAGCAAGGCGGCGATGACGAAGCTTGGTACGGCGATGCCAAGCACCGCCAAAACCATCGCGATGTTGTCAATCAGTTTCCGGTGATATAACGCCGCGAGCATCCCGAGCAATACCCCGATGATTACCGAAGCGACGATCGCCACCAACCCCAAACGCAGCGAAGCTGAAAAAGTCTGCAAAATACGATCCGTAACGTCTTGATTTATTATTTTCATTGAAATACCTAGATCGCCCCGGATCACCTTGCCCAGATAGTCGATGTATTGGACGAATACAGGTTTATCCAAACCATACTGATGAAATAGCTTCTCTCTGATTTCCGGCGATACGGCCTTTTCCGACAAAAACGGATTGCCGGGGATGGCTTTCATCAAGAAAAATGTTGCCGTAATCAGAATGAATAAGGAAACAAGCAAATAAAAAAACTTGTTTGCAAAATAACGCACCATATCCGCAGAAACACCTCCTTAGTAATGTCACAATAAAACTGCGCTCTTATAAAATAGTAGTTTATATAAATAGGTATGTCTAATGGGGATACATAAAAAAACGGGATATATGTGGCAGTTCCACACATATATCCCATAGCTATATGCTGCTTTTATAACACCGTTTTCTAGTTCGGGATATTAATGTTCCAAAAGATAAGCCCGGTCGTAGTAAACAGCGCCGCTATAATCCATTGTTACGCCTTTAAGATACGGCTTTGTCAAAGAAGGCTGCACATAGTAATAAATCGGCATTACACCCATCTCTTCTTTAATCAGAATTTCTTCAGCTCTAGCCATGTTGTCCATACGTTTCTGGTTATCCGCTTCTTTATACGTATCGGCTACCAGTTTGTCATACTCTTCATTTTTGAGTCTAATCTTGTTGTTGCCGCTGTTGGTGGTCCACATATCAATGAACGTCATCGGGTCGTTATAATCCGGTACCCAACCGGCGCGCGCAATCTGGAAGTTGCCGTTGGTACGGTTATCCAGGAATACTTGCCATTCCTGGTTTTCAAGTTTAACATCTACGCCCAGGTTCTTTTTCCACATGTCAGCGATTGCCGTAGCTAGTTTCTTATGATTTTCGTCCGTGTTGTAGATCAAAGTAATTTCCGGTAGCGTTGTGTAACCTTCCTCCTGCATACCTTCCTGCAGCAGTTTTTTGGCTTCTTCCACATTTTCGCTAAACAACGGTTCGCTATGCTCCTTGCGGAATTCGTCGTTTACGCCTTTCATACCCGGCGGAACAAAGCCGTATGCTGGAATCTGTCCACCCAGGGTAATCTTATCCACGAGATCTTGACGCGAAATTGCCATCGCAAACGCTTTACGGATTTTCGCGTTCGTAAACGGTTCAGCCTCCGTGTTAAATTCATAGTAATATACATTCGCGATCGACGGCAAAGCCAGTTCATTAGGAAGTTCCTGTTTCAAAATCGGGATCTGGTCCGCGGGAATGTTGCCGTTCGGCATGCCTGCGCGATCAAGCTCTCCGTTTTTGTAACTGAGCACTTCGGTTGCTGCGCTGTTCACGATCGTAAACTTAATCGTATTGAGCTTGATTTCGTCCTTAGCCCAGTAATGATCGTTTTTAACATATTCCATCGATTGTCCGGGCACGCGGCTCTTCAGCACGAACGGTCCGTTGGTGATCATCGTGCTTGGATCCGTAGCCCATTTGTCATTGCCTTTAACCGAAGAATGGACAGGGAAGTAGGTATAGAAAGCGGTCAAGTTGACAAAATACGGCGTCGGATTATTCAACTCGACTTGTAGTGTGTAATCATCGACTGCTTTTGCGCCTACTTGCGAAAAATCTGTAATTTCGCCCTTATTGTACTGCTCCGCATTTTTAATGTAGTAAAGTTGGTAAGCATATGGAGGAGCCGGTTTAGAATTAGGATTCAGAACGCGCTCCCACGCGAACAGAAAATCGTTCGCGGTTACCGCATCACCGTTGCTCCACTTAGCGTCTTTGCGTAGATGGAAAGTATAGGTCAAGCCATCATCGGAAACTTCCCATTTTTCAGCTACACCGGGTAATTCCTTATTGCCTTCAAGACGCGCCAAACCTTCGTACATAAGGCTGAGCGCCAGGTGTGCCTGGTTATCTTGAGCCAGCGCCGGGTCAAATGTCGGCACGTCCGCCGCAGCGTTCAAACGAAGCGTTTGATCCGCAGCCAATTTTTCTTCGCCGCTGTTGCCGCTGTCGGAAGCTTTATTGTTGCCGCCGTTTGCAGCGCCGTTGCCGCCGTTCGAACCGCACGCGGAAAGCAACGTGCCCACGGCGAGAACGAGCGTCAGAAGCAGGAGTAGACTCTTACTCTTCTTCATCTAGCGTTATCCCCCTTAAAATATTGTGGTATATGTTTTTAGATTATACAACCAGCGGTCAAAAAAATCCAACATAAATTTTCGGTAATTCCGCGTTTTTCGCCAAAAAGGGCCCGCTCATGTAACAAAATCGTCCGTTATCCCATATTGACAATTGCTGTTTCTTAACAATTAACCTTGGGTGTCATGGTTTCATTCGTTATTTGGCGGTCCCTGGTTTGTATATTATAGTTTAAGCGGTCAAAATATATGTAATGAAACTGATTAAAAATAAAAGAATGTAAGCTGCCCCCGTCCCCGCAAACGCCAAGCGCCAAACCGCGCGCAGCAGTCGCCGCACGTCCACCTTGCCTTTCAGGCGGTTTTGCGCCCCGCCGATCAATCCGCCGGCAATAAGCAATACAAGCAGAATCAGGTAGAAGCCGAATGAGGAGTGAAACACATTGTTGAACAAAGCGGCCGCCCCCAAGATCAGAAATAGCGTCGTGACGTCCATCGCCAGCATAATGGCGGCTTTTTTCTCGCGTTTTGCCCCATAGTAGTATATGAAATAAACGAGCAAAAACGGAATGACCGGAATCATGGAAAACACGATAAGAAAAGTGGCCAAAACACTCAAAAACCCACCTCCTTTATGTTGGAAAAGAAAAGCTTACACAAAAAGTAAGTAACTATATTTTTATATGCATGTCAGGTTGCATCCCCCGAATCAGCTGCCAAACCAACTCATGTCCAGGGGCGTCAACCTGCTTGGCACGCGCCATTTCCGCCAGACGGCCGTTAATAAAATCGATTTCCGTCGGATTTCCCGCAAGGACATCCTTCAGCATCGACGAGGTGTTGCCGGCCGTAGAGCGGCAAACCTCCAGGATTTGCGCATAGATATCCGCATCGTGTGCGATTCCGTTTGCCCGAAAAATGCGTTCCCCTTCGTCGCACAGCTGCCGCATCGCCGCTATTCGCGCCTCCGATTCCAGCAATTGGCCGTTCGGAATCCGCCAAATTGCCGTAAGCGGATTAATAACCGCATTGATGAGCAGCTTCCTGAACATTTCCTTTCCGATGTCATTCGACAAAAAGGCGTTAAATCCTGCCTTTCGAAGCAAATTTACCAAACTTTCCCCCGAAAATTCGGGAAAATCAACTCCCGTGCCGCCAGATTCTCCATCCTTGTAGATCCCGGCACGCGTTTCACCAAACCCGGCCCGGGTTACGCTGCGTCCGTCCGCTCGTTTTGCGCCTTCCGTGGTGATCGCCGCATATAACGCTTGCCCCGGGATGATTTGCCGAATCCGTTCCAAGTGCCCCGCTCCATTTTGAAAACAAACGATGCGGGTATGCTTTCCGGCTAGCCGGCCGCAAGCCGTCAATAAAGTTTCGGTGATATGGCCCTGCTTCGTCATCAGCAGCAGCCAATCGGGCGCCTCCGCCATATCCGTTTCGGCCGTCTGATCAAGTGCGTCCGCAGCAAACCGCTTTCCTTCTATTATATGGATCGTTCCATCAGGCTCCGTCAGCTCGACGCCTTCCCCTCGGAGCAGCTCTGCCTGCGCGGCCGTTCTTGTCCAAAAACGCACCCGTTCTCCCGCCTCAGCAAGCTTTCCGCCAAACAACAGCCCGAGCGCCCCCGCCCCAATAATATCTATCTTCACCTCAACTAACTTCCTTTCGCCGTCTTATCGCAAATCCTCTATAATTGTTCCTCTTCATTTTATACCAAACCCTTCCCCCAAAACACAAAAATCCCGCCATATGGCGGGATGGATACTAAGCTTGGGCAGTTCTCTTGTCCATTAGTGAATCTTAGCAAAGAAATCGATTCAATTCTAAGCTATGTAACGGATAAAATTGAACGAAAGAACCGGTATGTTCCATGCGGGAGGTGTGAAATAATTCTGAAGAAACGGCAGTGGTCGCCTTTGCGAGCGGATTTCTTCCTTGTTGGAATCTATAAAATCAATAGAAATCCGTGAACAACAGCGATCGTAAGAACATTTCACACGTTTACCGCAATTGCATACCTCTAAAGTTCAATCAGCTCATCCGTCTGCAACAGCGATCTTAAAGTCAAACGATATCATTTACCATGATTCATTTTACAAGAAGAGATTTGCCATGCATTGTCCCCGCCCAGGCGGGATTTTTGCGTTTTGCGGCTCCTACTCGATACGCTCCAAATTCCCGTTCGCGTCCATCTTAAACCGCGATTTGCTTTCTTCGTCCTCTTCGTTCAGAAAGGCAAGGCGACGAGCACGGTCCATGATTTGGATTAAAGCTTTGTAGTCGTCGTTAACCGCTCTGTAGTCGGTTTGCACTTCATTAACCTGCGCCGAGAGGCGTTCGTTCTCCTCCTTCAGCGCGGCGATTTCTTCTTCCTTTTCCCGCAATTCCTTTTCCAACGCTTTGACATGCCGGTTCGTTTCCTGCACCGTGTTTTTCCAACCGCGCAAAAAGCGGATGACCGCGTCGATGGAAATCGTCTCCTCCGTCACGCCTTCGCTGCGGTAACCGTCCTCCGTTTCCACCGAAGCGAGGGAAGCGATGCCGGAACCTGCGGAGAGCGACGATTGCTTTTTCATATAATTCCGTTTTTGCCGCTGGGCTTTGGCTATGCTGATCGCCGCTTCATATTTTTTACGGACGCAGCTGTTCCAGCGGAACCCGCATGCGGCCGCCGTTCTGCCGATCCGTTCCCCAACCTCCTCGAATGCGGTAAGCTGTGTGCTGCCCTCCCGAATATGGCGAAGAGTCACCTCGGCCAAAATCAAATCATCTTCCGCGCTCCATGCGTCTTGTCTCACTGCTGTCATGCTATAAAAACCTCCTAACGACATCCTAGTCTTAAACCGTTTTCCCGCCGGCATACCGGCGGACGAATAAGTAAAAAGCTTCTTACTCCATTTCTATGCCTCTCATAGAGTTCATAGAATCTATTTGATACTAAAATGTATTTCCAAAATCCGGGTTCTCCATACCTGATGTATGAACGCAATGGAAAACGCTGACGAAAACCGGGCAATTACCATAATATTCATCACATTTTACCAGGCATACCCAGGTTAATTGCTGACTTTTCGTTTACACTTATCGGGCTAACGGGTATAATGAGTAAAGAAATGGGACCTTCGTCGATACATATGAAAGGGGGATTTATTCGTGGCACGCATGTTCCGCGTCCTTGGTTTCTTTACCCTTGCCATTGGACTCATGGCCTTTGCCGGCGGTATGACCGAAATGGCGCTGCTGTTTTTTCTGCAAACCGCCTTTTTCGTTCTTTTCGGTTACCTGAAGTTTACGGAAAGAACGTATATCCTGCTGTTCTGGGGATATATGATCGTCGCCTTTACAGGTTTCA
Organism: Paenibacillus macerans; assembly: GCF_900454495.1. Taxonomy (NCBI): domain Bacteria; kingdom Bacillati; phylum Bacillota; class Bacilli; order Caryophanales; family Paenibacillaceae; genus Paenibacillus; species Paenibacillus macerans. The sequence goes on along the minus strand of NZ_UGSI01000001.1, from coordinate 155,684 downwards.
GCTATTGGACGGTCTTCAAAATGGGTTTGCCACTATAATCCGAATAAAAAAAGCGTTGCAAAAGGCGGTTCGACCTCGGGTCGAGCCGCCTTTTTTCATGATCCCTGCTATTTCCTCGCTTGGTAACATATATATAGTACAACTACTCACGGGAGAGGATCTTCTTTGAACAAACGTTATCCATCCTTGGTGCTGCTGGTGCTCTGCATCTTCGCTTTCCTTCTTCCGGCGGCGTCATGGGCCGAGACGCTTACGGAAGAGGAGCAGCAAATATTGGAGCAAAGCTTGTCCATCAAGGAGATCGATAGAGAAATCGCCCGCATTGAAGCAAGGCAGCAGGAGACGGAAACCGCGATCCGGAAGCTGTCAGGACAACTGGCCGCGAAAAACGAACAGATCCGGGTCAGCCGGGAACAGGCCGGGGCGCGCATCCGGGCATATTATATGGGGGAGCGGGAAAATCTGTTTGCAGCTCTGCTGTCAGTGGGCAGCTTAAAAGATTTTTTTACCGTATTGGATTATTATCAATTGATTTTGGAGCGCGATCGCATCGTGCTGGGAAAGTACAAATCCGAATATGCCGATCTGATGAATACGAAACATGAGCTGGAAACCGTGTCGGACGATCTTGCCCGGATGAAAGCGGAGCTTCAGCTTCAGCGGGAGCGCGTCGCCGCCCTGCAGCAGCAGGTGGACCGGTCCCTCGGCCTTAGCGCGGATCCGGAAAAGTTGAAGGCGATGATCGAAGATTTGATGGTTTATTGGGAAAACGTCGGACTGAATGAGCTGAGAAAATATTTCGCCGCGCTGTCCGCAGTGATGTCCGAGTTTCCCGACTTTTTGAACGAATACGAGGACAGCCTGGTTGCCGAAAAGGGAGGTTACACCCTGACGGTTCGGCAGGAGGAGCTGAACGAATTTCTGCATCGCAAAAATGAACTATTAAAAGACATCCGCTTCTCCTTCCTGGAAAATCAAATCACGGTGCAGGGCAGCCGGGAAGGGCTTGAACTTAAGGTGGATGGACATTACACGGTGGAGCGGGAGCCGGAAAACTCCATTACTTTTCACGTCGACCGTTTGCTGTTTAACGGCCTGGAGCTCCCGGACACGACCCGGGCCGAGCTTGAACGCGACTTCGATTTGGGTTTTTACCCCAAAAAAATAGTCCCCTTTGTGGAAGCCACCGAAGTGACGATTTCCCGGGGAACCTTAGTCGTCAAATTGAAGTTGTCGTTCTGATTACTGCCCGCTCCGTCCGAACTTGTCCGCCAAAGACGCGGCGCTCGCCTTTCCGTTCAAATAATTTTCCACAAGCCCGGAAAACTCCTCCAGCTCGGCCGGAAGACCGCTTCCGGCCGGCATCGCGGACTTCGCTCCCGATGCCGCGAACGCCCCGCTCCAATCCGGCAGCTTATATTTCGCAGCCTCATCGTAGACCGCGTGCAACACAGGGAGATGACCCGTTGCTTCAAACCATTGGCTTTGGCTTTCTGAGGAGGTCATTGCCTCAATCCATTCCCCAGCGGCATCGGGGTTTTGGGAATGCGAAGAGACCGCGTAACTCCGCCCGGCGATCCAGCCCGAATACCGCCCCTGCTTCTTCTCGGGCAACACGGCTTTTGTACCCGCCTGCGGATGGCTTGCGGCCTCCGAAGCCGTCGTTAACAGCATCGCAAGCTCGCCGCGCTGCAGTTGGTTCCACAAGCCCTGGTCCTCCGCCGGCGGCGAACCTTTCGATACCAAATAAGGCCGAAGCTGCTCCAGCCGCATTAGCGCGGTCTGCATTTCACCGGTAAGCGTAAATGGGGAAGCTTGTCCATTTTCCTTAGCGCCGCCGCCAAGCTGCCAAAGCAGCGTCAGGGCCGCATAAGGATCGCTTCCGTCCACGCCCAGCAAATGCTGCGGAAGCCGTTTTGGTTCGGAGCCGGAAGCTAGCAACGCGTTCCACGCGTCCGGCGAATCCGGGGGCGCCTCCATTCCCAGCTCTTTCATCGCCTTATCCGAGAATACATATACATAAGGATCGACATCCGCAGGAACTCCCCACACGTAACCGTTCCACTCGTTTGGAACGAGGGAAACGCTTAACACTTCTCCCGACAAAACTCCCGAATAATAAATTTCCGTCGGCAGCAAATATCCGTCCGCCGCAAATTGACGCACCCAGGCGTTGTCCAACAGCAAAACGTCAGGCGACTCACCAAGCTTCAACAAGTTTTGGAACGACGCGTAGGCTTCTTCCGAAGCAACATTCGTCAATTCGACCTGGACCTTATGGCTGTCCATAAACGTCCGGGTCATTTGCTCAAGCTGGCGAAAATCGGACTCGTTCATCTGCACCGCTACCCGAATATGTCCCGTTTCCTGGGGTACCTCGGTTTGCGGAACGCTGGCCGGCGGTTCGTCGCCGCGTTCTTCGGAACGGACCAGCGCCGTTTCCTCGCTGGGGGACAAATTGATCAACGCCAGCAGAAGGAGGGCAAAAAGCACCCAATGGTTTTTTCGCTTCACACCCGTTCATCCTCTCCGCCCCAGGGGCACCAACCCCTAACCCCTGTACGGCCCTGTCATAAAGCTATCGCTATTTATTGTAACAAATCGCGAATCCGGTTGTCCCGCCAAAAATTAGAAAACCCTCGCCGCTGACGAGGTTCTTTGTCATGTAAACCCATCCGCTAAGTGCAAGGGGAGGGATGGATATGGCGTTCCCCCCGCTGTTAGAGTCAGGTTAACTCTGTTTAGAAAGGCGCGGACTGGATCAGTTCGCGCCTTAATAATTTTTGGACTTTTTGAACTACCTCTTACAGCAAATCCGCCGCCACTTGCGCCAGCTTGGAGCGTTCGCCTTTCTCCAGTGTAATATGCCCGCTGATCCCCTGATCCCTAAAGCGTTCCACGAGACCCGTCAAGCCGTTGCTGGAAAAATCGAGGTAGGGATGGTCGATTTGTTCGGGATCCCCCATAAGCACGATTTTACTGCCTTCTCCAACCCGGGATACGATCGTTTTCACCTCATGGCGCGTCAGGTTCTGAGCCTCATCCACGATAATAAACTGCCCGGGGATGGAGCGCCCGCGGATATACGTCAGCGCCTCCACCTGGATGCTGCCGAGCCCCATCAATATTTTCTCGATATCCCCCGATTTTTTCGTATCAAACAGGAATTCCAGGTTATCGTAAATCGGCTGCATCCAGGGGCGCAGCTTTTCTTCCTTTTCCCCGGGCAAAAATCCGATGTCCTTCCCCATCGGCACGACGGGGCGGGCGATCAGCAGCTTCTTGTATTTGTGTTCGTCCTCGACTTTAAGCAGGCCGGCGGCCAGGGCCAGCAGCGTTTTGCCGGTTCCCGCCTTGCCGGTGATCGTCACCAGCGGAATATCGTCGTTCAGCAGAAGCTCCAGCGCCATTCGCTGCTGCGCGTTGCGGGCGTTGATTCCCCATACCGGCTCATTGCTTAAAAACAGCGGCTCAAGCCGGCTGGCATCTTCGTTCAGCTTCAGCAGGGCCGATTTCCCGCTGCCCATCTCATCTTTCAAAATAACAAACTCGTGCGGATAAAGGGAATAATGAAGTCCCAGCAGCTTGACCGGCAAGGAACGGTAGGTGTAAAATTCATCGATGATTGAAGGATGGACTTTAATGGTGGAGTATCCTCCGTACAGATCGCTGGGTCCGACCGTACGGTCCGATAAATAATCCTGGGCGGTCAGCCCGAGCACATCCGCTTTGATACGGACCAGCACGTCCTTGCTGACCAGCACGACCGGCCGCGGATCGGGCAGCTCAATTTGTTCCAAATGGTAATTAAGCGCCACGGCCAAAATCCGGTTATCGTTCGTCGCCTCGCCGAACATCTCCTGAACTTTGATGAAGCTGCGATGGTTTAACTCCACCTTGATCCTGCCGCCGCCTTCGAGCGGAACTCCGTCATGCAGACGGCCCGTTTCGCGCAATCCATCGAGCAGCCTGGAGACGCCCCGGGCGTTGCGGCCCAGTTCGTCGGCGTTGCGCTTCTTCGTGTCGATCTCCTCCAGCACGACGGCCGGTATGACCACTTCATGTTCATCGAAGGCAAAAATCGCATGCGGATCGTGCAGCAGCACATTGGTATCCAATACAAAGATTTTTTTCATCCTTATCCCCTCCACCGCGGTCATTGCAGCCTTGTGACTTCATACATATTTTTCTCCGCCCCGGGAAATCTATATCTGATGACTTATCGTCGAATCAAGAGATCATTTCCGAAAGGACGGATCCAACATGCGAATATGGCTGTGTTTGTTATTGACGGCTACCCTGCTTACAAGCTGCGGAACTGTTAATAAAAAGGCATCACCCTCTCCACAGAATCAAACGGGCACCGTTCCCCGGACGCAAAGCGTAAGCCCGAACGCTAATCCGAATTTGGCAAACCGAGGAAAGATGTCAGATCGGGATAGACAAGTTTATTTGGAACAGCTGGTAAAAAGAGTGCCTGGCGTCCAAGGCGCGCATTGCGTCGTAATGGGCAACACCGCTGTCGTCGGCATCGATGTCGACAGCCGGCTGGAACGCGCCCGCGTGGGAAGCATTAAATATACAGTGGCTGAAGCCCTTCGTAAAGATCCCCAGGGGGCCGGCGCCATCGTTACGGCCGATATGGATTTGAACCAGCGCCTCGCGGAAATCGGTAATAAAATCCGGCAAGGCCATCCTGTAGCGGGCGTGGCCACCGAACTCGCCGATATCATCGGACGGATCGTTCCGCAGATGCCAAACGACACCCGGCCGCAGACGGGCGAAAGCCCAACGCGGATGAATATGGCCCCGGGCGGCCAAAGCGGGCAAATCCCGCCAAGAACCCGCTAAGTTTGTCCCAATAAGGCAAAAAAGCCTGGCGAACAAGTCGCTAGGCTTTTTTCATTGCGGCAAACACTTGGCTGTCCAGCATGTCCGCGGCACGCTGGTCGTATACTTTGGCATAAACCGGAGCGGAAACTAGTTGCGCGCCGTAAAACAAAGCGTTGCGAACCGCGTCGATGCGCACATCGAAGCAGCACATCTTGAACGGAACCCCTTCTAATGGGTCCTGCACAACGGTTGCCCGGCCATTAATGGCATAAATCGTTTCTTTGCCGAACACCGAAACCGTAACTCTGGGGTTGGCCTTAATGTTGCCGACCAGCCTCGAACGATGATCCAGAGCCAGCCGCAGCGTGGCATGATCAACGGCGTAAAGCCATGAAATGGCGCTGGACGTCGGCCCCCCGGATTCCCGATCCACCGTATTCAGCAGCACAAACGTCTCGGACTGGAGAGAGGCGTAAAGCGAATCGGACAATTGGGTGACGGTTTCTGACATCATTACCAGCCCTCCTGCACTTAAACCTTCAAGGGATGAAACTTAGGGAACTTCAGTCATCCTGTTGTTAATTATATTATAGCACGAGGCAAAACTTGCCTTCAATCGTTCAATGACCCGTCCGCCGCCTCCGCGGCGTTATCTTCCCGGGCCGGCTGCTTCGTCCCGGCAAGCTCATCCTTCAAAGCTTGTTTGGCCGCGTCAAGCTCGTCCTGGTGCAAATATACGAAAGGGCTTTTCCAATCCCCGGTGACCGGCATGAAATCCACGTTTTCCTTGGAAATATCCCAATAGGCGGAAATCAGGTTTTTCATTTGTTCCGATTCCAGGTCCGTCTCCAGGTTTTTGCCGACGGATTGGATCACTTTGCCCGCTCCCAAAACCCCGTTAAGCGATTTGGCCTGATCGATCAAAGCATGGAGCACTTCATTCTGGCGCCGGTTGCGGTCAAAATCGTCGGAGCCTTTCGTTCTCGGTCTGCAGTTGGACTTCCGGTACCGGACATACCCAAGCGCATCTTCCCCGTTCAGGTGCTGCGCCCCCTTCTTCAAGTTGATATCCGTGCCGTCGGCTCTGTCCCGGTAACACATATCGGCGTCGACATTGACATCCACACCGCCCAAAGCGTCGACGATATCGCGAAAACCTTGGAAGTTGATCACCGTCACGTAATCGATCGAAGTACCGAAAAATTTGCTCATCATCGTCTTCATTTCCTGTTCCGCCGGAATGCCGCTTTTTTTCTCCGCCACCAGGAAGTTCGGATAAAACGCGTTGATTTTGTTCGTTTTATAGCCGTCCATTTCAAGCTTGGTATCGCGAGGCAGCGACACGATCGTAGCGGATTTGGTGTTCGGATTCATCGCAACCACCATCATCACGTCGCTGAGGTGCGTCCCGGTTTCCGGACGATAATCCGTTCCGAGCAGCAGCATCGTAAGCGGCTTGACCTTGGCCGATTTCTCCGGAGCCACCTTTCCCGATGTGCCCGTTGCATCGATCACCTGATCGGTCGTGTAGATCAAATATCCCGCATATAACCCGGCGCCGATGATTGCAACGATCATGACCGTCAGCAGGATTTTGAAAAATGTCCTGATACCGCTAGGTTTTTTTTTCTTCTTTAGCGTTTTTTTCGTGGACCGGCTTTGGGTTTGCTTTCTGGGAGGCAAACCGCTGCGATTGGAACTCATACAATTAAACACCTTATTTCTGTGATATTAAGCCGCATCTAAAAGACGAACCGCATCGCTGAAAAGTTACCGGTTTATTTCCCGGAAAATTATGCCGACTTGTCGCCCGAGGTCGGGTTCGCCCCATCTTTTTTCTTTTGCCGCCCTTCGACAAAATAGCGGATACGCACCATCAGCATCAGCGCAACGGCAACCAGAAGGCATTGGATAATCGGCAGCTTATCGATTTGAAAAATAAGCAGCAGGAAAGAACCTATCGCCATAAGCAGATACAGAATCGCTTCCTTCCATAGCGGAAGCTTTTGCTGCGCGCGAAATACCTTGTTGTACACGAAAATGATCAGCACCAAAATCAGCAGATACGAAATGACCGGATGTTGCGCAAACCAAGCTTGCAATGGGGCGTCCTCCTTTATTACGAGTTCAAAAAGTCAGGTTTTCAGCACCGAGAAGGTTGAATGAAGCTAGGGACTGAGTAGCGGAGCGTAGGTGAGCCTACGTGAGCAACGGAAGGCCCAGCTGAATTCAAGATTCGACGTCGAATCCGTTTCCTGTCCCGCTTCGTGATCAAAAGTTGACTTTTTGAACTACCTCTTTAAAAGGATAATGCAAGTACCATTTCATTACCTTTTTATTATAAATTGGCCTCCGACATTTTGCGATGTTTTTCGGCCCGTTCGCGTTCGCTTTTGTTCAAAATCTTTTTGCGCAGGCGAACCGATTTCGGCGTAATCTCGCAGTACTCGTCGTCGTTCAAATACTCCAGCGCCTGCTCCAGCGAAAAAAGCCGCGGCGTTTTCATCTTGACCGTTTCGTCCTTCGTTGCCGAACGGACGTTGGTGAGCTGCTTTTCCTTGCAGATGTTCACGACAATGTCGTTGTCGCGCGTATGTTCGCCGACGATCATGCCCTCGTAAATTTCGGTGCCCGGTTCAACGAACAAAATCCCGCGATCCTCGATGGACAAAATGCCGTACAGCGTCGATACGCCGTTTTCGCTCGAAACGAGCACGCCTTCATGGCGTCCGCCGACCTGGCCGCCCGCATAAGGACCATAGCTGTCAAAAGCATGGTTCATAACGCCGTAGCCGCGGGTCAAGGTCAGGAAATGCGTACGGTACCCGATGAGTCCGCGGGCCGGGATCAGGAACTCAAGCCGCACCTGGCCGCTTCCGTTGTTGATCATGTTCACCATTTCGGCCTTACGGGAGCCCAGGCTCTCCATCACCGCGCCCATGCTTTCTTCAGGAACGTCGATCAGCAGCCGTTCGATCGGCTCCATCTTCACGCCGTCAATCTCGCGGACGATAACCTCCGGTTTGGACACTTGGAGCTCGTAGCCTTCGCGGCGCATATTTTCAATCAGGATGCCGAGGTGCAGTTCGCCGCGTCCGGACACGACAAACGCGTCCGGGCTGTCGGTCTCGTCCACCCGCAGCGATACGTCCGTTTCAAGCTCCTTGAAGAGGCGTTCGCGCAGCTTGCGGGAGGTGACCCATTTCCCTTCGCGGCCGGCAAACGGACTGTTGTTGACGAGGAACGTCATTTGCAGCGTAGGCTCGTCAATTTTCAGGACAGGCAGCGCCTCGGGCTGATTCGGGTCGGCGATCGTTTCGCCGATGTTGATGTCCTTGATCCCCGCCACGGCGACAATGTCGCCGGCGCCGGCTTCCTCGATTTCCACGCGGCGAAGGCCTTGGAACCCGAACAGCTTCTCGATGCGGGCCGATTTTTTGCCGCCGTCGCGCGTCATCACGGCCACGGGCTGTCCCTGGCGGATGACGCCGCGGTTGACGCGTCCGATCGCGATCCGCCCCAAATATTCGTTATAGTCCATCAGCGTAACGAGGAATTGCAGCGGCTCTTCGACGTTTTCGGTCGGCGCCGGAATATGTTCAATAATCGTTTCGTACAGGGCCAGCATGTTGTCGTCCTGTTTTTCCGGATCAAGGCTGGACGTTCCGTTCAGAGCGGACGCGTAAACGACCGGGAAATCCAGCTGCTCGTCGCTAGCTTCCAGCTCAATGAACAGGTCCAGAACCTCGTCGATGACTTCGGCCGGACGCGCGGCCGGACGGTCGATTTTGTTGACGACGACGATCGGCGTCAAGTGGTGCTCCAGCGCTTTGCGCAGTACGAATTTCGTCTGCGGCATGCAGCCTTCGTAAGCGTCGACGACCAGCAGTACGCCATCGACCATCTTCATGATCCGTTCCACCTCGCCGCCGAAATCGGCGTGTCCCGGGGTATCCACGATGTTGATCAGATAATCTTTGTACGTGATGGCCGTATTTTTGGCCAAAATCGTGATGCCGCGTTCGCGTTCCAGGTCGTTGGAGTCCATCGCCCGCTCCTGAACGGCTTCGTTTTCCCGGAAAATCCCGGATTGCTGCAGCAGCTTGTCGACTAGCGTCGTTTTGCCATGGTCTACGTGAGCAATAATCGCAATGTTGCGGATTTGACTTCTATCATGCATAGGTTTATCTCCATATCCTTTCGTCTCTTTATTTCTATAAAAGTTGAACGAATGATTGTAGGGAATAGGGCAGCCGTGTGAAATGTTCTTACGATCGCTGCTGTTCGCGGATTTCTATGATTTTATAGATTCCAACAAGGAAGAAATCCGCTCACAAAGGCGACCACTGCCGTTTCTTCAGAATCATTTCACACTCCCCGCCTAGCTCCCGCCTTTTCTTTAGTTCAACTGCCACAAAACAAAGCGCCGGACAAAATGCCGACGCTTGACTTATCCCTTATATTATACGCGAAATCGCGCAGAATTCAAGAACTTGCATGTCGTTACCAGATGCTCCGGTTTTTCCCGCGGCCTCTCGCCACGATAAGCCAAATCCCGCCGATAATGAGCAGGATGGCAAGAACATAAATCAGCGACAGCGAAAATAACGTCCACCCCAGCAGAATGACGGAAATCGCACCGATGATCAGCGCCGCGATGAACATTCCGCTCTGGCGGCGCGGCGAAAAATAGTCGTATTCGAACAAACCGACGGCAATTCCCAAGAAAAACAGCGGCCAGGTGTATTTCAGCGTTCCCCACCCGCCGATGATGCCGATGAAGAAAACGATGCTATATACGACCAATATCGCCCCGGGCAGGAGCAGCTCGGAAGGTCCCTTTCTCCAGAAATGCCACAGGTGCAGCACAATTCCGGGAATCAGCAGAAGCAGCGGCCAAAACGCTCTTCCGAGAAAACTGAAAAAACCCAATTTCCCCAGGAGGATGACGATCCCGGCAGCCAGAATCAAAATCCCCGTCATCAGCTTGTTGTTGTCGGACACGATCCATCACACACCTTCCAGAAGACAATGAGGGACAAGCCGCAGCAAATTACGACATCCCTGTTCTCTTCCAGTTTAGCTGAAAATCGGGCAAAAAACCACTCCTCCCCCCTGCGCTTCCGAAAAATGATTTTCGCTAGGCCCGAAAGGCGACCGTTCCCTTGCTTCCAGGCGATTCAGCCGCGGCCGGCCTTATATTTTTTCATCCAGCCGAACATAATAACGAGCACGGCAACCGCGGCCGGGACGGCATGGGTCACGTTGGGCAAGGCTGCCGCCAGCGCCGGGCCCAGCTGCGGATCCTGCAGAAACATGTCGCCGGCCGTATAACCGAGGATGCCGGCCCCCGCGTAGGTTAGGATCGGCAGGCGCTGCAGCCAATCGGCGATCAGATTGCTGCCCCAGACGACGATCGGAATACTGATGGCGATGCCGATCACAAGGATGGACAAGTCGCCTTTCGCAAGCGCGGCAATGGCTAGGACGTTGTCCAGGCTCATCACGAAATCCGCGGCCAGAATCGTCTGCACCGCTTTCCACATCGATGCCGCCCCGGAAACGCGGGTATCGTCCTCATGCGCCGGAAGCAGCAGCTTGAAGGCGATCCCCGCAAGAAGAAGCCCTCCCGCTGCGTGAATAAAAGGAATCTTCAACAAAATGACGGCGATCCAGGTAAGCGCGCAGCGTAGCAGAACCGCTCCCAGGGCGCCCCACCAAACCGCCTGTTTGCGCTGCTGCAGCGGCAGGCTTTTGCTGGCCATCGCGATAACCACCGCGTTATCGCCGCTTAGCACCAGATTTATAATCAATATTTCCGACAATAAAATCAACTGCTCCACGCTCATCCCTCCCTTACAACTTGTATGAGGAATTGAGCCAAGCTATGCCATTCTGAAACATCGTCTTTCGGACAAGTGAACCCTTTTGGAGCGTTAATACGTATTTACGTTTATAAGGAAGTGACCTTAATGGAATTATTTAGTGCGGCTTTTTTCCTGTCCTTGATCAATATCGTATTTATTGATCTGATTTTGGCGGGAGACAACGCCATCGTCATCGGGATGGCCGCGAGAAAGCTCCCCCGCACCGTGCAGAAGAAGGCGATTATTTACGGAACCGGCGGCGCCGTCATTCTGCGGATTGCGGCGACCTTGATCGTCGTTTGGCTGCTCGGCATTCCGTGGCTGCTGGCTGCCGGCGGACTGATGCTGATTTTTATCGCCTACAAAGTGCTAGCCGATGAAGGCGACCACGACAGCATCGAAGCCAAGGATAAGCTATGGCCGGCCGTGCGGACGATCGTCATCGCCGACGCCGCCATGGGCCTCGACAATGTGATCGCGGTCGCCGGCGCTTCCCAGCGCCACATGGTCCTCGTCGCAATCGGCCTCTTGATCAGCGTGCCGATCGTGGTCTGGGGAAGCACGTTGTTTATCAAGCTGCTGGAGAAGTTTCCGTGGATCGCCTACCTGGGGGCGGCCGTGCTGGCTTATACCGCAGCTAAAATGATTACGGAGGAACCGCATTTTCTTGCGTTCTTTGAGGACAACCCCGGCCTCCGATACGGGTTGATCGCCGTCGTAATCTGCGGTGTACTGCTGGCCGGCTTCTTGAAGAAAAGACGCCAGCAGAAAGAAAAGGACAACGCCAGCACTCATCCGGCAACCCGCTAAAGGCCGAGAAAAGTCAGGAGACTCAGCGCAAAAAAACGCGAGCATCGAGGGATCGCACCTCTGTGCTCGCGCTTTTGCATTGCGACCGTACCTATGTTCAAAACCACTTGCTCTGCACGACTTCCTCTTCCGCAGACGATTTACGTTTGATTTCGCGTCCCGGCCGGATCAGGATCGTCTCCGTCTCCTCGACCGCCCGATCGATCTGCTGCGGCAAATCCGTCAGCGAGCGCTCGACATTTTCCAATATCCGCAAATTCGGATTGGTCGAAGGCGATTTGGGCACAAACAATGTGCAGCAGTCTTCGTAAGGCAAAATCGACAAATCGTACGTTCCGATCTGCTGCGCCAAGGCGATAATGTCCAGTTTGTCGCTCATGACCAGCGGACGGAGCAGCGGCAGGTCAGTGGCCCGCCCAATCGCGTTCATGCTGGACAACGTTTGGCTCGCCACCTGGCCTAGGCTGTCCCCCGTCACCAGCGCCAAAGCGCCGCTGCGTTCGGCTAGCTGGGTAGCGATGCGCAGCATCGCCCTCCGCATCAGGGTGATGATCAGATTGTCCTGCCCCGTTTGCGCCAAAGACGTCTGAATGTCCGTAAACGGCACGAGATGCAGTTTGATTTCCCCGGCATATTTGGACAACACGGCGGCCAGATCGATCACCTTTTGCTCCGCCTTCTTGCTCGTGAACGGGTAGCTGTGGAAATGCACGCATTCGATTTCAAGCCCCCGCCGCATCGCGGACCAGCCGGCCACCGGACTGTCGATTCCGCCGGACAGCAGCAGCATCGCTTTGCCGTTCGTGCCCCGCGGGAACCCTCCGGGACCGGGAATGACCTCGGAGTACAAATAGGTTCCCTGCTCGCGAATTTCCACGCGCAGTTCGAGCTCCGGCTTGTGCACGTCCACTTTCAATTGCGGACACGCATTCAGGATCGGCTTGCTGACCAGGTGGTTCATTTCCTGGGAGGAATGGGGGAACGCCTTCCACACGCGCCGGGCATGCACTTTAAACGTCGTTCCTTCTTTGACGGACGCCTCCTCCACAAAAGATACGGCCGCGGCCACAATGTCCTCCAACCGCGAGACGGCCACCTTGACCGGGCTGATCGAAGTCAAGCCGAACACATTTTTCAGCGACTCGATGATCGCCTGGGCGGGCTCGCCGTTCAGCACGATGTAAATCCGCCCGAACTCCCTGCGGATTTCCGTTCGCGGGTAATTGCGAAGAAGCGCCTTTACGTGCTTGAGCGCTACATGTTCAAAGCGGGGACGGTTCCGCCCTTTGACCGTAATTTCTCCGAAACGGAGCAGCAGCATATCGTACAACAACATAACCGTGTTCTCTCCTATCGTAAGCTTTGCAGACGCTGAACCGATTTTTTCAGTGCGGCGAGCAAAGCGTCAATATCCTGTTCGTGGTGTTCTTCCCCCAGGCTGATGCGAATGCCGGACGATGCCGCCTCCGGGCTTCTTCCCATGGCCAGCAGCACACGGCTCGGTTCGCTTCGCCTGGAAGAACAAGCCGAGCGGGTCGATACGAAAAACCCTTCCTCCTCCAGCATATGGAGCAGCGCTTCCGCTTTCGTTCCCGGGTACGAAAAATGAACGATATGCGGCGCGGAAGCCCCCGGCGTATTGATCAAAAGCTCGGGCAGCGCTATCATTCCCCGGAGCAGGCGATCCTTCAGCGCCCCGAGTTTGGCGGCCCGGCTAGGCTGCCCTTCGCTCGCAAGACGCAGCGCCTTGGCGAAAGCGACGATATAAGGAATGTTTTCCGTACCGGAGCGTATACCGCCTTCCTGGCCGCCGCCGGCCAGCAGCGGGGACAGCTTCAGCCCTTCGCGGACGTACAGCAGGCCGACCCCTTTGGGCCCTCTTAGTTTATGCGCGGACAAGCTGTATAAATCAATCCCGGAGCCTTTGACCGCAAGCGGAAGCTTTCCGAATCCCTGCACCCCGTCCACATGGAACAACACCCGCGGCGCCTTATCCTTCAGCATCGCGCCGATTTCCGCCACCGGCTGAAGCGTCCCGGTTTCATTATTGACATGCATGACCGAAACGAGCACGGTGTCTTGACGAAGCGCCGCCTGCACCTGTTCCGCGGCGACCAGACCGTCCGCATCGACCGGCAGATAGGTAACCTCCCAGCCCCAGGACTCAAGCTGCTTGCAGCATTCGTAGACCGACGGATGCTCGGTTTCCGTCGTGATCAGATGTTTTCCCCGGTTAGTATACTGCAGGGCCGCCCCTTTAATCGCCGTATTGTTGCTTTCCGTGGCCCCGCCCGTAAAGACAATCTCCTTAGGGTTTACCGACAGCGCCGCCGCGCACACCTCACGGGCCTTGTTCAGCAGCCTATCGCTTTCCTCGCCGAGCCGGTGCAGGGAAGACGGGTTCCCGTAATGGCGGGCCATGACCTCGGCCACCGTTTCGGTTACTTCCTTGTATGGAGGCGTTGTCGCCGCGTGGTCGAAATAAATCATCGATTCACCTTCATTCCAAAAAAGACCAAAAGAAAAAACGCCGAAATTCAAAAAGCATTCGGAGCGTTTTTCTTTGCGATCTCTAAATTTTAATAAGTTCAACTGATCAGCCTTGTAAACTTGGCATCAGACTTCGTATTTGGCTTGCGCCGTCAAAATTTTGCGGATATAGTTTTGCGTTTCCTGCGGGAGCAAATGCAGCTTCTCCATCAACTGCTCGTCGTTGCCGATCCCCAGCCTTTGCAAACGCCCCGGGCCGGCATTATAGGCCGCCAGCGCCGTCTTCAACTCACCGCCGAAGCGGCTTAGCTGATAGGACAAATACCGGGTGCCGCCGTCGATGTTTTGCGCCGGATCAAACGGGTCGCTGACTCCAAGCCCCCGGGCCGTTCCGTCCATCAGCTGCATCAGCCCTTTGGCCCCTGCGGACGAAACTGCCGTCGGATTAAAAGAAGATTCCGTATCGATTACCGCCTTGATCAGGCTTTCCGGAACGCCGTAAGTTTGGCTGGCCCGGGCGATCAGCGCTTCGATATTATCTCCGGCTTTGACCGGCAGCGCCGAAGCTTCCGCGGGTTCTGCGGAAACCGCGTCCGCATAATCCGTATTCGCCATGGACGGCGATAGCATGGCCAGCCCCTCCGATAGATTCAAACCGTTTCCCGGGAGGTATCCCGGTAAAGACGAATCTAAAGCGCCCGTTTCCCCCTGCTCCGCCAACATTATTTCCTGCAGCAGAATATCGAACAACGAACCATCGGTATGGGCGGCCGTCCGCTCCACCGAAGTTCCCTGCAGATCCAGGCCGTTCATCGTCTGCAGTTGAATGAGCTGTCCCAAAGTGCGCGGGTCAATTTGCATGCGTGATACTCCTCTTTCCGTGTACAAGTTCGATGCCTTTATTTTACACGCAAACGCCGCCAATAACCACCACTTTTTGCGAAAAAAGCGAAAAATGAAAAAGGCCAACGTCCGGAAAAGCGACGTCAGCCAGCCGTTATCGGCAAGAAACAAGAGGAAAACGGCGAAAATTATCGAGTAAACGGCATGAGGACAAAATAACTAAGCGTCGACACGATCCCCAGCCCGATCGCCCATGCTCCGGATGTTTTATTGCCTTGGCTGTATGCGTAAAAACCCATCACGGCAGCGAGCGGACCCAAAATAATCGACCACAGGAAAAGCGAGGCGATCCCCAAACCAACACCGACGTAGCCAACCGTTCGTCCGGCCGTGTTCGCATCTGTATCGGCGCGTTCAGCCCGGTTCGCATCGCCGGCTTCTCCATCCGTATCTTCCCGGCGTTCGCGAACCGCGTTTCCGCTGAATGTTCCCGCCGGCGTTACTTCGGCGGCATATTCCTCGCGGTGGTCTTTACGCGGATAATCGATCCGGCTTTGCTTTTCGGTTGACGGCAGATCCGTTTTGTCTTCTTCATTCAAGGAATCAGTCATCAATAAGCACCTCCGCTAGTAGGTTGGTTTTTGCGGTTAAGACGATTTCGGTTTAAACGTATGGCAGCAGGTGGCCGAGGACGACACTGCCGTATCCCGATGTTCCGTATCGAACGTTTCGCCGGCAAATTCCGCTTTGTAATGTCTACCCGCGTGCTGGTCAATATCGATCATAATCACATCGGCGTTGCACACGTTTTTTTCTCCCCAATACGTGCAGTTGGAGACGCTGCATTTGACCATGGGTTTGTCCCCGTTTGGCATATTGATCACCTCGGTTAACATTTTCCCCGCAGCGGCGGATCGCTATACAGACCAGAGGCTGACAAATCGGGGCAAAAAAAGAAAAAAGATGCCGAAATCGGCATCCCGTGTTCAAATCGGTGAATTCGGTTATTTGGAATGAGCGCGGTTCAAGCGAAGCTGAATCAAATAATCGCTTTCATAATAGGTCAGATCATCGCGCAGTTCCTCGAACGCCCGGGTAATGTCGAGCACGGCGTCGCGCGCCGGACGGGACGGCTTCTTGCGGAAACGGATGGCGTCTTGCCCGGTATATGCATATCTTCCGTCCTCGGAGTAACTTTCGTTTTTGGGATAGAAGAAGTTATTTACGCAGTCGTGATATACATGATACAGCGCTTTTTCGGCCGCTTCCTCATCAAAGGTGCCGCGGCGAAGCACGATCCCCAGCTTCTCATAGCAATCTTCGCAATAAACGAGCAAATGCCGCAGGTCCGACAGCAACCCCTTGTAAAATAAACCTAGCTCTTCGTTTTGGCCTTCCGTAAGCTGCGGCAGCGAATAATGGTTCAAAAACGCTTCGATCCGGCCGGCCGCGCTCTTAAGCTGTTCCCTTGCAGTTTCACAAAGTTGCCTGATGTTATTGGCTTGTGGCATGCAAACAATTCTCCTTCACCTGTAATGATCGGTATAGTCATTAACGCCCTTATCGTAACACAATTTGACCATTTAAGGTATCCCTCAAGAATAAAAACGGGCAGTTCACCTCACGATATACCCATCGGCATTACGAATGTGAAGGAGGAACAACGATGAACTGGCGCAGATGGGCCGCGATCGGCTTGACGGGAGCCGCCGCCATTGCGGCGATTTCCCTGTTTCCGAGAACGGACAACGACGCAAGGCCAAGAAATCAAATTGCCAAACTCTCCGTACCGAAACCGGCGGAGGAACAGCAGTTGAAGCAAAACATGCTGCGGCGCGATGTCACCGCCACGGAACGCCTCTACCGCCTGGACGCCAAAGGGCATCTTCGCACCCTAGCTTCCGATTTTGCCCAGGCTCCATCCGGCAAGCTGCCGAATTCGGCCCGGGAGCTGCAAAAAGATCACAAGCAGTTTCAGGCGATTTTTTGGTACGATGCGGAAAACCGGCAGGAAAAGCAGTTTCGCCGCGCGGATTTCCGGCCGGACCCGGCGGTGAAAGAACAGCTCGATACGTACGTAAGTTACGCCCGCAAGGCGCTAAACAAAGCGAAGTCCTACGAATCTCCCGTGTTTCCGGCAAAACAGCCCAAATACTTTGTGTCGGCGGAGCCGGCCAAAACCGGAAAAAAGGGCGTTATCGCGATCATGGACGCCGGCATTTTGAGCCGTGTTGAAGAACATCAGCACAAAAATTTGCGGCTGATTCCCTACCCGAAGGAAGGTAAATTCAAAGTCGAATCCGTGCACGCCGACACGCTTCGCGACATCACCGTCAAAACCGGCCATGACAACGAAAAGGCAAGCCATTATTATGAGAACGAAATCGTAGTTACCTTCGACAAGAAGCCGGCGCCGGAGGAAATGCGGCGGATCGAAAAAGACATCGGCGGATCGATGACGCGGAAGCTCAACCATACGTATATTTTCCGCTCGGAAACGATGGACATGAAGCAGTTGAAGCGCTACTTCCAGAAAAAGTGGAGGCCCAAATATATCGAGCCGCATTATTTGTATCTTACCAATGAGTTCGGCGGCGGATTTTGGGACGGCGGTTTATTCAACAATGATGCGAGTACCGGGATGCAAGAGGATACGCCGGTAATTCCGAACGACCTGCTGTTCTCGGAATACCAATGGAACTTGCCGATCACGGAGACGAACCGGGGCTGGAAGCTGTCCAAAGGCAGCAACGACGTGATCGTGGGCATCGTGGACACCGGCGTGGACCTGAAGCATCCCGACCTGAAAGGACGGCTGCTGAAGGGCTACAACGTGATTAATCCCGACAAGGCACCGACGGACGATGTCGGCCACGGCACCCATGTCGCCGGCATCATTTCCGCCAACGTCAACAACGGCGAAGGGATCGCCGGGATGATGTGGGGCGGCAAAATCCTGCCGGTCAAAGCGCTCGACAAATCCGGCTCCGGGACGACCTATTCGGTGGCCCAGGGGATCATTTGGGCGACGGACCACGGGGCCAAGGTCATCAATATGAGCCTCGGCAACTATGCGGATGCCCAGTTTCTGCATGAGGCGATCAAATACGCTTATAATCATGACGTTGTGCTGATCGCCGCCACGGGCAACGACAATACGGAACGTCCGGGCTACCCGGCCGCTTATCCGGAGGTATTGTCCGTTTCCGCCACGGACTTTAACCTAAAGAAGGCTTCCTTCTCCAATTACGGGGACTACATTGACGTCATGGCCCCCGGCGAAAGCATTGCCAGCACCTATCCGGACAATCAATACGCCGCTTTATCCGGCACCTCGATGGCCAGCCCGCATGTGGCGGCCCTGGCGGCTTTGATCCGCTCGATCAATCCCGACCTGAAAAATACGGAGGTCATGGACATTATCCGTAAAAACGTGATCGATCTCGGCGATGCCGGGCGGGACAAATATTACGGATACGGACAGATCGACGTGTTCGCCGCGCTGCAGGCCGCCGGCGGCGGCAACGCTCCGCTCCAGTTCTGGCCGCAATCGATCCAGCGCAAAATGGACCGCGTAATCGATCAGAACAAGTAAAGCTATATAAATTAAGTAAGGCCCGTCCAAACCAAAAGCCTCCGCAGCGCGTATGTGCATTCACGCGCTGCGGAGGCTTTGACCATAAATATAAGTATGCTTGTGCCTTGCAGTGTTGAAAGTTTGCCGTAAGCCGGGTTCTGTACTCTTTGCGGTATTAACGGGAACTACCCTCCCGCCCTTGAGCGACAATCATCTATCTAGGCCGTCCATTACTGAACGGCTCCAGCAACCAACCCGGACGCGCCTCGGGCAAAGGCTGCTTCCAAAGAAGCCGCGTCCCATTAGGTCTTGCTCCAGGTGGGGTTTACCAGGAACGAAGTCGCCAGCGTTCCTCGGGGTCTCTTACACCTCGGTTCCATCCTTGCCTGTGCGCGCCTTGCGGCGGCCATCGGCGGTCCATTTCTGTGGCACTATCCTTCAGCTCGCGCTGACTGGACGTTATCCAGCACCCTGCCCTGTGGAGCCCGGACTTTCCTCCCGCGGCCTTAAAGCCGCCGGCGATTGTCTGTCAAACTTTCATAGGCAACATTACATAGTATACAGACATTGACGGCCGCTGACAAGTGTGAATCAGCGGAAAAACTGGCGTTTCATGGTTCCTCATGGTTCTACATAAATACGAACGGTTCCGTATCGATGGCGGAAACATGCACCTTGGTGTCATATTTGCCTTCATTAAGCTTCTCCGTCAGCCACTTTGCCACTTTCCGCTTCATGATTTTTTCGGCGTTGTGCCCCGGATCGACGATGGCGATCCCGGCCATCAAGGCGTCCTGAGCCGTATGGTAATCAACGTCACCGGTGACGAGCACATCGGCGCCGCGGAACTGCGCCTGCTTCCAATAACGGCCCCCCGATCCGCCCAGCACGGCGGCTTTGCGGACCGGCCGCTTCAGATCGCCGACAACGCGCACCATCGGCACGTCCAGCCGCTCTTTAACCCGCTGCACGAAGTCTTCCAGCGTGACCGGTTCCCGCAGCTTGCCGACGCGGCCAAGCCCCAGCGTCCGTCCTTTGAGCTCCATCGGATACAGGTCGTAGGCGACCTCCTCGTAAGGATGCTGCTTCAGCATCGCCTGAATCACTTTGCTGCGCAGGCTCTGCGGAACGACGGTTTCGATGCGGATTTCCTCCACCTTCTCCAGCTTGCCCTGCGCCCCGATATAGGGGTCGGTGCCTTCGCCGGGCTTGAACGTGCCGTATCCCTCGATGTTGAAGCTGCAGTGGCTGTAGTTGCCGATAGCGCCCGCTCCGGCGCCCAGCATTGCGTCCAGCACCTTTTCATGATGGTCCTTGGGGACGAACACGACCAGCTTATACAGGTTGTCGGTATGCAGGTCCTCCAGCGGCGCGGCGCTTTCGATGTCCAAGGCTTCGGCCATCCAGTCGTTCATCCCGCCGTCCGTCACATCCAGGTTCGTATGGGCGATGTACACCGCGATATCGTTTTTGATCAGCTTCTCGTACACTTTGCCCATCGGCGTATCGCTCTGCAGATTGGCAAGCGGGCGGTATATAATCGCATGGTGGGCGATGATCAAATCGGCGCCTGCGGCGATCGCTTCATCCGCTACCGCCTCGTTGACGTCCAAAGCGATCAGTACGTTTTTGATTTCCTTTTGCAGGCTGCCGAGCTGCAGCCCGATTTTATCGCCTTCCATCGCCACATGTTTCGGAGCAAGCTGCTCCATGTATTGAATTACCGTTTGACCTTTTGCAAACATGCCAGCACCTCCTGGAGTTGTTCCGTAAGCCGCCCCAGTTCTTCTTCCTTTTCCCGGGACGCTTCCAAGGCGGATGAGGCCACCGAACGGCGGATCTTTTCCAGCTTGCGGATTTCCGATTCCCATTTCTTTAAAAAAACATCGTCCGGTTTAAGCGTCAGCCGCGGTCCCATCAAATAAAGCAAATCCTTCGCAAGCGCGATTCCCCGCCCCTCATGATCGGTCAATTCGCGCTCCGCGTACAGCTGGGCATTCCGCGCCGCGGCATCGGCAGCCGACTCCGCCATCATCACTTCGTATATTTTGCCGTCTTCCTCCAAAATAGCCTCTTCGGCCAGGTACCAATCGTTTTCGGCAAGCCAGCGGCGCACGAGCTCTTCGCCTACATTCGGCTGCAGCACCAGCCGCTTAACCCCTGCAAGCTTGGGTTTGCCGCCGCTCAAAATCGAAACGATCAAGGCTCCGCCCATGCCCGCGATCGTAATCGCGTCCACTTCGCCGGGAGCGATGACGGCCAGCCCGTCTCCCTTGCGGACGGAAATCCGCTGCGTCTCCCCGGCCTCGGCGACCTGGCGTCTGGCCGCCTCCAGCGGCCCGTCGTTGACCTCGCCGGCCACGGCAAATGCGGCCCGCCCGCTCTGCACCGCCGATACCGGCAGCAAGGCGTGATCCGACCCGATATCGGCAAAACGGCAGCCCTTTGGCAGCAGATCGGATATTAGCTGCAATCTTGCGGACAATCTCATGAAGCGATCCACACCACCCATTTTTTACGTAATACGAACAAGATTAGGAAAACCGCGGCCATTTTCAGCAGCGCCAGCGCCGCCATCCCCTCGTAGGCCGCATGCCGCAGCAGAAATACATCCGCCTCCGGCATAAACCACAGCGTAAGGGAAACGGCGAAAAACACGCGGGCCGACTGCTTGAGCCGATGGTGACTCAACCAGCTTAACCAAAACAGCAGGGCGGCAACCGGCAGCCATAACAGCTGCAGCAGCGCCCAGGACGTTTCGGGATGCAGCCTTTCGAACAGGATAGCGTACAGCAAAATGCCGCAAACGAACCCGCAGTATGTCAAAATCCCCAACCGCAGGCTGTAGCCCGCGGCAATCCACACGATCCCGCAAACGGCGATCAGCAGCGCGGCTCCGCTGTCCGCTTCCCAGCCTTGAAGGCGGATCGTCCAGCCCCCGAAACCCAGCAACAGCAAACTGCCCAGGCCCGCCGCGCACAATGCGTACAACGGCCGGTTGCGCCGATGGTACGCCGCCAGGGAATAACAACCGAAGCAAAGCAGCAGCGCAGCCGCGATTTGCAAACCCCAAGGAAAAGCGCTAAAATAAAAAACAATAAAGAAAAAGAAGGAAATTATGCCAAATGAAAGGGACCAAAGTTTCCAGCTTCCTTGCTGAATTTGTCCCAAGGAGAAGAAGCTTCGGGAATCCCCTTCCGGCTCGTCGCTGTACAAATTTTGCAGGAAATCGCAGTACTGTTCGGGAAGCAGCCGGCTCCTTCTCCAGTGCTCGATTTCGTTCAGGATGATTGCTTTTTTGTCCTGATTCAAAGGCAGCACCTCTTTTAACAAAAATGACCTTGCTGCTTTGGCTGCAGAAGGTCAGAGCTAACACGCCTACCCGCGACGCTTATTCGAGAAAATCCTTCAACCGCTTGCTGCGGCTCGGATGGCGCAGCTTGCGGAGCGCCTTTGCTTCAATTTGCCGGATTCTCTCCCGCGTTACGCCGAACACCTTGCCGACTTCCTCCAGCGTTCTCGTCCGTCCGTCGTCCAGTCCGAACCGAAGCCGAAGCACGTTCTCCTCCCGTTCCGTGAGCGTATCCAAGACGTCCTCCAATTGTTCCTTCAGGAGTTCGTAAGCGGCGGCGTCCGCCGGGGCCAAAGCTTCATGGTCTTCGATAAAATCTCCCAGATGGGAATCGTCCTCTTCCCCGATCGGTGTTTCCAACGATACCGGTTCCTGGGCGATTTTCATGATTTCACGAACTTTCTCGACGCTTAGATCCATCTCGGCGGCGATTTCTTCCGGCGCGGGTTCGCGTCCCAGCTCCTGCAGCAGCTGGCGGGAGACGCGGATCAGCTTGTTGATCGTCTCCACCATGTGAACCGGAATCCGGATCGTTCTGGCCTGGTCGGCAATCGCCCGCGTAATCGCCTGGCGAATCCACCACGTTGCGTACGTGCTGAATTTAAAGCCTTTTTTGTGGTCGAATTTCTCGACCGCTTTAATGAGGCCCATATTGCCTTCCTGAATGAGATCGAGGAACAGCATTCCGCGCCCTACATAGCGCTTGGCGATGCTCACCACGAGGCGGAGATTCGCTTCGGCCAGGCGGCGTTTGGCTTCCTCATCCCCGTTTTCGATCCGTTTGGCCAATTCCATTTCATCATCTGCGGAAAGCAGGGGAACCCGGCCGATTTCCTTCAGGTACATGCGGACAGGGTCGTTGATTTTGATGCCCGGCGGCAGGCTCAAATCATCGTCAAAGTTAAAATCGTCATCATGCGCGGCATCCTCGTCCCCGCGCCGATGCTCTTCATCGCCGTCACCCGTAACGTCGATGCCCAAATCCGCCAATTGTTCATAAAATTCGTCCATTTGTTCCGGATCCTGGTCGAAGGGCGAGAGCTTCTCCATAATTTCTTTATATGATAATGAAGATCTTTTCTTGCCTTGCTCAATCAGCTGATCCTTTACCTGGTCCAGCGTCAATTCAGTTTCTAGTTCAGTATGCTGGTCATTCGTCATATCTGGCTCCCTCCTCCCTAGAAACGTCACCGAAAGTCCATCGTCTTACTGTCTCTCTAGGGCAATAATCTCACTTGCAATTTGCGCCGCACGCATAAAATCCCCGGCTCGTTCCGCGGACACCATTTCTTCCTTCTTTTGCTTGATTTGCGCGAGAAGCGGCACTTTGCGGATCTCCCGAATGCAATCGTCCAGCTCTTGCGTCGTCCATTCCTCCGGCGTATCCGTCATGGCGATCGAGATAACCGTCCGCTCAAGCCGTTCATCCTGAAGCGAGGAGATAAACCGGCTGGCATCCGGGGTTTTTCCCTGCGCGTAATAGGCGTATAGATAAGCGGCAATCGCCACATGATCTTCGATGTTAAAATTGGTGCCAAGACGATCGCCCACATAACGGGCCACTTCTTCGTCCTGCAGCATAAAAGAAAGCAATCTCCGTTCCGCCACCTGATAAGCGGGCAGCAGAGCCGGCATGGAAGCCTGCCCTTTTTTATGCCTACCATTATTCCACCTTTCGGGCTTATTATCCCCGGCGTTTGCCTTTTTTTGCATGGCTGTTCTAAGTTCGTTGCATTCCTGCTTCAAACTGTCGAAGGACACCTGCAAATCGGCGGACAATTCCTTCAAATATATCTCGCGTTCGCTTGGCGAAGCCAGCGCCGCGATAATGGGCATCGCTTCTTTGATGTAAGCGACCTTTCCGTCTTCTTCTAGCAGTATATGGTTTTTTTTCAGATATATAAGCCTAAATTTGACGGATGAGACGGCGCCGTCCAACACTTGATGTTTGAATCGTTCCGCCCCGTATTTACGGATAAACTCGTCGGGATCGAGCCCCTCGCTGAGCAGCGCGATTCTGACCTGAAAACCGGCGTTCTCCAAAATCGGAATACTCTTGAGCGCGGCGGCTTGTCCGGCCTGATCCCCGTCGTAGCACACCAGGACCTCGTCCGCCAGACTTCTCATGATCGACGCGTGGCTTTCCGTCAACGCGGTTCCCATCGTGGCCACTCCGTTATGAACCCCCGCCTCCCAAGCGCTGATCACATCGCCATAACCCTCAAACAACACAATTTGCCGCGATTTCCGGATTTCGTTTTTCGCCTGATGCAAATTGTAAAGCGTCCGGCTTTTGCTGAACAGCTTGCTTTCCGGGGAATTCAAATATTTCGGCTGCCCTTCGCCAAGTACCCTGCCGGCAAAGGCTATGACTTTACCGCTCCGGTTGTGCAAAGGAAAAATGACCCGATCGCGAAACCGGTCGACAAACCCGCTCCCATCCTGTTTCGAGGACAACAGTCCGCCTTTCTCCATCGCGCCGAGATCGAAAGAACGCTTGTCCAAAAACTGAACCAGCGTATCCCATCTGGCCGGGGCGTAACCGATTTGGAACGTATCGATCGCTTTATCGGTAAAACCGCGCGATTTCAAATACTCCATGGCCGGTTTGCCGTATTCCGTATTTTTCAGCAAATAGTGATAGAACTTGGAGGTCCATTCATGGGCTTGCAAGAGCTGCTCCAATTCCCGGTTTTGCGGCGAATCCCCAAAGCTTCTTCCTTTGTCTTCAAAAGGAATATGCGCCTCTTCCGCCATGATCCGGACGGCTTCGGGAAAAGTTAATCCTTCGATTTCCATCCTGAACTTGATGGCGTTTCCGCCCTTGCCGCAACCGTAACAGTGGAAGATTTGACGTTCGGGGGTTACCGTAAAAGACGGGGTTTTCTCCGAATGAAACGGACAAAGCCCCTTCATGTACTTGCCCTGTTTTGTCAGATGAACGTGCTTGCTGACCGTGTCGACGATATCATGCTGCCGCAAGACGGCCTCGATGACTTCTTCCGGAATGCCGCGTCCGGTGCTCATTCAAATCACCTTCATCTTTCGCAAAGAGAATTTCAACACGTCAAAATTTCGGACATTTCGAAGTTTCTCTATGACACGTAAATAGTAATTCGCTAAAACTATACATTCTCCTGCATATGTTCCAAAAGTTTTGACAGCACTTCGGCAAAATGTTTGCGATCCTCGTTCGTAAATGGCTTCGGCCCTTTGTGGCGCTGCCCTCCGCGCCTTGCTTTGGCGTGAGCATGCCGCCGCTCCAGCAAACGGTCGATGTTCCCCGGATGAAAGATTTCGCCGCGCGGCGACAAGCTGGAGCAGGATTTGGCCAGTACCAGCGCGGCAAGACCGTAATCCTGGGTGACGACGATGTCTCCCTTCACGACATGGTTCGCGATATACAAATCGGCGCTCTGACTGCTCCGGTCCACCTGAATGACGGCAACTCCGTCCGCCGGCTGCAGCGTGTGGTCATAGGAAGAAACCATCACCACCTGAACGCCGTAGCGGCCGGCCGTTTCGGCGATCTCCGCCTTTACCGGGCAGGAGTCGCCGTCCACGACAACGCGCATAATCACTCGCCTCGCCTTCCCGGGAATGTACCTTGAATGCTACCCGCTAAACTATTCTAACGGTTGCCGCAAGCGTTGTTTGTTCCAAGAACGTTGATTTCAAATTCTAACGGTTGCCGTTGCGCTTACCCCGGCTAATTTCGCTTAGATTCAGGCAAACCTGCGCACAACCGTCAGAATTCAGAAAGGTCTATTTGCGGAAAATAGCGCCTGCTGCAACCGTTAGATTTCCGGCGGGCGATCGTACGATTTGAAAACCTGAGCTGATGCGGAAATCTAGGAGTTGTCCGTTGCTCTCGCCACTACTTTAAGTTCCGTTCTACCAAACCAATTTGCCGAAATCGGCGAATGCCTTGAGATCCTCGTCGATGGCGGCGAGCAGCGCCAAACGGTTCGTGCGGATCGCTTCGTCTTCGGCCATAACCATGACGGCATCAAAGAAAACGGTGATAGCGTCCTTCAAACCACTGATTACGTCAAGCGCCTCGGCGGCATTCCGATTTGCAAGCGCCTCGCGGTATTTGTCCGTGATCGCGCGCCATGCCTCGTGCAGCGCTTGTTCCGCCGGTTCGGCGAGCAGATCGGAACGGACTTTCTCGCCGGTCGCTTTGGCGGCCAGGTTGCTGACCCGCCCGAACGATTCGACCGTCAGCTTAAAGTCAGCTTGGGTGGTTACGGCATCCATCAGCGCGTTCCCCCGGGCAACGACGGATACAACATCATCATATCCTGCGGCGATAACGGCATCCACGACATCGTAACGCAGGTTGTCGGACAGCGTTTTTTTGACGCGAAGCCCGAAGAACTCCAGCAGATCTTTCAGGATTTCCTCTTCCCCGCGTTTCAGCCCCTGGAATTGCCGGTGGGTTTCCAAGGCGATTTTGAAAATATCCGTCAGCAAAATCGGCAGCTTGTGCTCCAAAACGATCTGCACGATGCCGGCCGCTTGACGGCGCAATGCGTATGGATCCTGGGAGCCCGTCGGAATGATCCCGATCGAGAAGCAGCCGGTAATCGTGTCGATTTTGTCGGCGATGCTGACGATGGAACCAACGGTGGACGCAGGCGCCGCATCACCCGCGAAACGGGGCTGATAGTGCTCGAAAATTCCCCGGGCGACCGCTTCCGGCTCCCCGGCTTTGCGGGCGTAATCCTCGCCCATCACGCCTTGCAGCTCGGGAAACTCGTAAACCATTTGCGTGACGAGGTCGAATTTGCAAATTTCCGCGGTGCGCGCGGCCGCTTCGGCCGTACCGCTGTCGGCGCCGAGCAGGGCGGACAGCTTCTCCGTATTGCGGCGAATGCGGCGGACCTTGTCGCCGATCGTGCCGAGCTCGTCATGGAACACAATGCTTTCCAGCTTGGACAACGCGTCCTTGATCGCCAGCTTTTGGTCTTCCTCGTAAAAGAACTTCGCGTCGGACAACCGGGCCCGCAGCACCTTTTCGTTCCCGCGGGCGATGACGTCCAGGGAAGCGTCGTTCCCGTTGCGGACGGTAACGAAATAAGGCAGCAGGCGCCCCTGGCCGTCCAATACCGGGAAATAACGCTGATGCTCGCGCATCGACGTGATGAGCACTTCCTGCGGAATGTTCAGGAACGATTCCTCGAACGTACCAAACAGCACAGTCGGCGTTTCGACCAGGAACAACACTTCTTCCAGCAGATCGTCCTTCACCGCGATATGCCAGCCTTTTTCCTTGGCCAAGGCGTCGATTTGGCTTTGGATCATGTTTTGACGTTCATTCACGTCCGCGATCACGAACTGGGCGCGCAGCGTGTCCACATACGCCGCCGGCTCATTGATGATGGCTTCGGCACCGAGAAAACGATGGCCGCGCGTAACGTTGCCCGATTTGACGCCGGTGATTTCCAGGTCGATCACATCCTTGCCGAACAAGGCCACCATCCAGCGGATCGGGCGTACGAATTTAAAGTCGTAGCTGCCCCAGCGCATGTTTTTCGGAAAATTCATCGCCTGCAAAATGCCCAGCAAACCTTCGGCCAAAATCCCCGCTGTCTCCACGCCTGTGCGGCTTTTGCTGACATAGACATACTCCGTGCCGGCAACCTCGCGGAACATGAACTGCTCCGGATCGGCCCCTTGGCTGCGGGCGAATCCGAGCGCCGCTTTGCTCCAACCGCCGTTTTCATCCAGCGCGATTTTGCGCGACGGCCCCTTAACTTCCTCGTGCACATCCTCCTGCTTTTCGGCTACATCTCTTACCAGTACGGCCAAGCGGCGCGGCGTAGCGTAAGCTTCGACGGCGCCGTGGGCAATGACCGACTCCTCCAGCCATTTTTCCGTCCGTTCCTTCAACTGCTCCATCGCTCCGCGGATAAAGCGGGCCGGCATTTCCTCTAAACCGATTTCAAACAGCAGATCTTTAGCCACGTGCAGCTCCCCCTTTCTGAAGCATCGGGAAGCCGAGCTTCTCGCGCTCCTCCAAATACGTTGCGGCGACTTGCCGCGACAAGTTCCGCACCCGGGTGATATAACCGGTCCGTTCCGTTACGCTGATCGCGCCTCTGGCGTCGAGCAGGTTAAACGTATGCGAGCATTTCAGCACGTAATCGTACGCCGGGAACACCAGATGCTGCTCCATCGCCTTCTCCGCTTCCTGCTCGTACATATTGAACAGCGTAAACAGCATTTTGACGTCGGAAATTTCAAATGTATATTTAGAATGCTCATATTCCGCTTGATGGAAAACGTCGCCGTAAGTCGTACCGTCCACCCACTCTAGCTCGAACACGTTTTCCTTGTCCTGAATATAGGAGGCAAGCCGTTCCATCCCGTAGGTGATTTCCACCGCGACCGGATTCGCTTCAATCCCGCCGACCTGCTGGAAGTAGGTGAACTGGGTGATTTCCATCCCGTCCAGCCACACTTCCCAGCCGAGGCCCCACGCGCCGAGACCCGGATGTTCCCAGTTGTCCTCGACAAAACGGATGTCATGCTCCAGCGGATTAATGCCGAGCCGTTTCAAGCTTTCGAGGTAAATTTCCTGGATGTTGTCCGGAGACGGCTTAAGGATGACCTGAAACTGGTGATGCTGATACAGCCGGTTCGGGTTTTCCCCGTAACGTCCGTCGGCCGGACGCCGGGAGGGCTCCACATAAGCTACGTTCCACGGCTCCGGACCGATCGCCCGCAAGAAGGTCATCGGGTTGAGCGTGCCAGCACCCTTCTCCACGTCGTACGGTTGTACGACGATGCAATTTTGTTCCGCCCAAAACTGCTGCAGCGTTAAAATCATTTGCTGAAAATTCATCTACCACATCTCCTTTGCACTATAGAGGATACCCAAAACAAAGCGGAGCGGACTCGGCCGGTGCCGAAAGGCTCGTCGTCCTGGGCTTTGGAACTTGGAGAAGCGCCGCCCGTAAAACAAGGCTCAGCCGCTCCCGTATCAGCCGATCGTAACGAAGCAAGCCAAAAAGCCCCCGCCTCCTACGCCTGCTGACAGACGTAGGGACGAGAGCTGAAAGTTCCCGCGGTTCCACCCTACTTGATTTGCAACCGTTTATCGTTCATACGTGCGACTTGCGCCAAAGCACGAACCCGGTAGGCAAATCCTCTTTTCACGATCATTTCATGCTCCCGGGGCGCCGTTTCGCGAGAGTATCCAGCCAGGCTCCCACCATCCCCAGCTCGCTTCAAGGTAGGCAAAAAAACAACTTTTGATCACGAAGTTATTCATGAGGCTTACTCGGCATCGAATCTTGAATTCAGCAAGGCCTTCCGTTGCTCACGTACCCAAAACGTACGCTCCGCTACTCAGTCCCAGCTTCATCCAACCTTCTCGGTGCTGAAAAGCTGATTTTTTGCCAAAACCAATACGGATTCCCATCTCGTTACTTTTCCCGTTCAACGCATGGCTCCAAAAGGAGAAATTCTTATTTATAATATATGATTTAAGGCCGTTCGTCAAATCTCGTATTTATCCAGCTGATCGAGGAAATTGCGCGATTTCAGCTTAAGGCCAAGCTGCATGTCCATAAAGGCCCGCATTACCGTTTTCAGTTCCTGCTTCGTTTCATCCTTAACGTTTGCGTTGCCGAGCCTGCGCAAATCCATTTTTTCGAACAGCGACAATAGCTTGTAAGTACCGGGCGTCACTTTCATCGCCGCCGGGTCTTGGTGCCGGCAGCCGCTGCACAGCTTTCCGCCCAAGCGGGGGCTGACATACAGCGACTCATCGGTTCTCCCGCAGGCAATGCAGCTGGCGAAAGAAGGACCGTAGCCTGCGGCCTGCAGCATTTTCATTTCGAACAAATGGGCGACGATTTGCGGGTCCTTCCCGGACGAAAGCGCGTCGAGACAAGCTTTTAATTGCGTGAACCAAAAGCTCCCGACCTCCTCGTCCTGCAAGGTCCGGTCCAACAGCTCGCAGACATAAGAAGCATAGGCCGCCAAAAAAAGGTCCTCACGCAAAGAAAAGTGAGATTCGATGATCTCACCTGAATTCAGCGTTCCGAGCCCGCCGTTTTGACGGAAGAACACATATTCACCGTACGTAAAGGGCTGGGTCAGCGCCGCATGCCGGCTTTTCACCTTTTTGGCTCCGCGCGCCAGAACCCCTACTTTACCGTGGCTTTCCGTGCATAAAGTAATGATTTTATTGCCTTCACCATAATCCATGCTGCGGATGACGATTCCTTCCACCCTGTAAAGCATGATATTTCCCCCAAACCGTCCTGGCTGCTTCTCCCCGATTCTTCGCTCCGGTCACTCGGCCTCTTCTTCCAAGACCAGCTCTTCGGCCGCGGCCTCCTCGTCGGAACTGCCGCAGGCTTCTTTATACAGCAAGTAAGCATCGACATCTCCAGTCATCACAAAATACTTCCACGAAAAATCTCGCATTCGTATTCATCCTTTCTTCGGAAATGACGCCTGCATCTTCAAAGAATAGGATGTGCCGAAGGACCGGAACTATGCGTTGCAATAACTCCCAGTATAGAATACGCCGGACTTAAGCACAGGCTTAAGCGTCCTGGTGGAAGCCGAGATCCCGCAGAATCCGCTCCTGATTGCGCCAGTCTTTTTTGACTTTCACCCACAGCTCCAGAAAAATCTTCGAGCCCAGCAAATTTTCGATATCCTGGCGGGCCAGCTTGCCGACTTCCTTAAGCAAGGCCCCCCGCTTGCCGATGATGATCCCTTTTTGCGAATCGCGCTCGACGAAAATGACGGCCGAAATATAGACGACCCCGTTCTCCTGCACGCGCATGTCTTCGATCGTCACCGCGATCGAGTGCGGAACTTCCTCGCGCGTGAGATGCAAAATTTTCTCGCGGATCAACTCGGCGCACACAAACTGCTCCGGATGGTCGGTCACCTGATCCTCCGGATAATATTGCGGTCCCTCCGGCAAATACTTGCCGATTTGCTCGATCAGCGTGTTTACGTTGTTGCCGAGCTTGGCCGAAATCGGCACGATTTCCGCAAACTCGTACAGCTTGCGGTATTCCTCCATGATCGGCAGCAGTTGCTCCGGCTCGACGCGGTCGATTTTGTTCAGCACGAGAATGACCGGCGTTCCAACGCCCTTCAACCGTTCGATGATAAAGCGGTCCCCGCCGCCCAAACCTTCCGCGACGTCGACGAGGAACAGCACCGCTTCCACCTCTCCCAGCGTGTTCAGCGCCGTCGTATTCATATAGTCGCCAAGCTTCGACTGGCGTTTATGGATGCCGGGGGTATCCAAAAAAACGATCTGCATCGATTCCGAGGTGTACACCCCGTGGATTTTGTTCCGCGTCGTTTGCGGTTTGTCGGACATGATGGCGATTTTTTGGCCGATAATGTGGTTCATCAGCGTCGATTTGCCGACGTTCGGCCGTCCGACGATCGCTACGAAGCCGGATTTGAATTTCGCTTTTGACATAAGCCTGTTGTTCCTTTCGTGTAGTGACTTGGCAGTGACTTGGCGGGTTACTTCCCGGACTCCTCCAAATGCGAAGGAGCAAAGGCGTACGGAAGCAGTTCGCGAACCGTCGTATGGCGGACATCGCCCCGCAGGTTGCCGAGAATGACCGGCATGTCCGGACCGCACAGCTCAAGCATCACCTGGCGGCAAACGCCGCAGGGAGCGACGGGGTCGTCCGTGTCCGCGACGACGGCGATCGCCTGAAAGCTGCCGGGACGGTGTCCGTCAGCAATGGCGCGAAACACGGCCGTGCGCTCGGCGCAGTTCGTCGGGTTGTAGGCGGCGTTTTCGATGTTGCAGCCGCGATGCACATGTCCGCGCTCATCGAGCAGCGCCGCGCCCACGCCAAACCCCGAATATGGGATATAAGCCGCTTTACGGGCCTCTATAGCTTCTTGAAGCAGTTTTTCGTAATCCATAACCATATCATCTCCTTAAATGAACAAGATAACAAGGCCCAACACCAAAAACAGCGTTTGACCAAGCGATCAGGCGCACATCTTCAGGTTAACCTGTTCATCCTTCAAGTGCGATGCTACTTGGACCGAAGGGCCCCAGGCAAGCGGGATGCCGCTGAATATCAAAGCAGGAGTCCGCCGATAAGTCGGCGGCGCTATTTGGTATTGCACCGAGAAAACCGGCAAAAACCAGGCTGTCCGAGAAATTCCGGCGAAAAACATAAGGGCAAAAAAGGGCGTTATTTCAGCGGTATCCGTCCATTTGAGAGAAATAGAGGAAATTCAAGTCGCTATTTGCTCAAATCGTAAGGAAATACCCATGTTTGGGACTATTCATAGGTAAATAAGGACAAAAAATGTCGCTAATGGGGATCAATATGCTGCGACTCCGGATAATAAGAACACAAAGTTCCGCTATTTTGAAGGGCGGAGGGTTCGTCGTTCCAGTTGCCGTCTGGTTCTGGCTCTAGTTGCCGGTGTCATGCGCCGATTTCTAGGTTTCAGCCGAACAAAGCGTGAAACCAGGCTATAACCGGCCGGTAGAAGATCAATACCCCGATCACGACGGCAAACACCGCCGCAGCCAGCACTGCCCCGGCAGCGGCATCCTTGGCCAGTTTAGCGAGAGGATGCCGCTCCGGGGTGATGAGATCGACCGCCGTCTCAACGGCCGTGTTCATTAGCTCGAGCGATATCACCAAAGCGATCGTCAGCAGCAGGACGGCGATATCGCGGGGCGGAAGCCGAAAATACAAGGAAGCCGCGATCACGAGAACGGCGGCAAAACAGTGAAACCGCAAGTTCCGCTGCGTCTTCAGCGAAGCCGCAATCCCTGCGAACGCATACCGGAACGAAGCGCCCCACCCGGCTTTGGGCTTCATCAGCGGGTCAGCCCCACCTTGGCCAGAGCCGCTTCCTGCTTGCCCATCATTTCCGCTTCGCTCGCCGCATCCTGATGATCGTAGCCAAGCAAATGCAAAAACCCGTGAACGAACAAAAAGCCGATTTCGCGTTCGATGGAATGCCCGTATTCTTCGCTTTGCGCCTTGGCCTTCTCGACGGAAATGATGATGTCGCCGAGCACGTCGGTCAAATCGTCCAGTTCCTCATCTTCTTCAAGCTCGTAAACGATTTCCGGCTCCTCGTCCAGCGACTCGTTCATCGCAAACGACAGGACGTCGGTCGGGCGGTCGATCCCGCGGTAATCCCGGTTCAGCTCATGGATCGCGGCATCGTCCACGAACGTCAAAGCGACTTCCCCTTCGGTAATGCCCTCCGTTTCTCCCGCGATCTGCAGCACCCGGTCAAGCAAATCGATCAGTTCCTGGCCGATCTCCATTTTATCTTGCTCATTGCTCCAAGCCAGTTGTAGGCCCATTTACGCCCTGCCCCCTGTCCTTCTCTTCATTCTTGTTTTCCCGGCTTTTCTTGATTTCCTCCGGATATTCGATCCGGGAATGGAAGATCCCCATGACGGTTTCCTTCAGCGTTTGGGCGATGATATCCAGCTCGCGCAGCGTCAAATCGCATTCGTTGAACTGGTGATCGTCCAGCCGGCTTTTGATGATTTTCTCGATCATCGATTCAACTTGTTCCACCGTCGGCTTACGCAGCGAGCGCACCGCCGCCTCCACGCTGTCGGCGATGCCGACGACGGCCGCCTCCTTGGACTGGGCTTTGGGCCCCGGATAGCGGAAATCCTCTTCGGTGAAGTCGGGCTCTACCCCTTGCTCTTCAGCCAGGCGCAACGCCTTGTGGTAAAAATAATGCAAAAAGGTCGTTCCGTGATGCTGCTCGGCGATATCGCGAATCGGCTTGGGGATTTTATATTCCTTCTGCATTTCCGCGCCGTCCCGGGCATGGGCGATAATGATCGATTTGCTCAGTTTCGGATCGATGAAGTCATGCGGATTTTCCATATTGTTCTGGTTCTCGATAAAATAACTTGGCCGCTTCGTCTTGCCGATATCATGGTAATACGACCCGACCCGGCAGAGCAGCCCGTTGGCTCCGATCGCCTCCGCGGCCGCCTCCGACAAATTGCCGACCATGACGCTGTGGTGGTACGTTCCCGGCGTTTCCGTCAGCAGCTTGCGCAGCAGCGGGTGGTTCGGGTTGGACAGCTCCACCAGCTTCAGCGCGGACAAAATGCCGAACGTCACCTCGAAAAACGGCATCAAGCCGATGACGAGGATCGTCGTTAACAGGCCACCCGCCACGGCAAAACCCAAATCGTACAGCGTGCTGGTTTGCGTCCAGTCGTTGTTGTCAAGCAGGGTCAGCGAAAAGACGGCAAACGAACCGAACAGGCAAATCATAATGCCCGCTTTGAGCAGCGTCGACCGCTGGCTGGCCCGATGAATGGCGAAGATCGAAGCAAAGGAGATGACCAGGGCGAAAAAACCGAACTTGAAGTCAAAAATCTCCCCTTGATGCACATTCAAAATGATGCTCGCCAACACGCTGAACAGGATGGAGCAAATATAAGCCAGCGGCACTTCCAGCAGCAGCGTGATCAGCATCGCCCCCGTGGCGATCGGCGCCAGATAGCCGATGTACGGATGCTGCTCGTCTTGCAATAGGTTGATGACATGCATCGAAACGATCGTAATCAAAATAATCATCAGCAGCATGACGAATTGGGCGTTGTTGTATTTAAACCGGCCGGTTCCTTCCGAATGGCGGATATACATAATCAGCCCCGTCGCCATCAGCAGGGACAGCAAAGTCAGGCCGAACTGCGGCGAATAGTCGACCTCGTCCTTCAGCAGCCCGTTTTTCTCCAGCAGGGTATACATTTCCTCGGTGATTTTCTCACCCTTTTTAACGAGGACGTCCCCTTGCTTGATATATACGGTAGGCGTATTTTCGCGCGCTTCGACCTTGGCCGCCTTCGTCGCTTCCTCATCGTAAAACTTGTTGGCCGTAATCGACAGGCGCGCCAGTTCCTGCACAACTTCCCGGGAGGTCCGCTTGCTCAGGGAACTCGTGCTGACCATTTCCGCCACCTTGGTCCGGGCCGTTTGAGCGTCCACGATCGAATCGGCCGTCAACCGGGCCACGATGTCGGCCGCCACCGGTTTCATTTCGTTGATATCTTCGGCGGTCAACCGCGGAATTTTGATGAACGTTTCCTCGGAAATATGATATTGCTGTTCATCGATCCGCTGGGTGACTTCCTCAAACAAGGTCGCCGAATAAGCGCTATTGTTGCGGTTGTTCATAATAAAAGTTTGAACGTAGTCCTTAACGCGCTGCGGCAGCTCTTCGCGGTAAATTTGGATTTTGTCGTCTTCGGACACCTGATCGTCCTGATTCAGCCGGAAAATCCGGTCCAGCAGCTGGCCGACCAGCGCTTCATTGCGAAGCGGCAGGATCGTATAAACTTGTCCGACCTTCTCGGCCGCGTCCTCCTGGGCCTTCAGCGTCGCTTTGGTGTCCGGGATGTCCATCGGCGCCAGAATCTCTTTGTCGCTGGGCAGCCCCACGGCGATGTCATAGGTTTCGGGCAGCAGTTTGGGCGCCATGCCGGCATACAGCATAACGACAAGCACCACGTACAACAAATAACGCACCGTTGTGCTATGTTTCCATCCCGCAAAGGTGGATTGAAACGCGCCTTTATTTTGCTGATCGTTATTCGTCATAAAGACAGCCCTCCTGCTTACCCTTGATTTTCAGCAGCACGGTCATATGCAACAATGATTTTCTGTACCAGCGAATGGCGGACAACGTCCGATTCGGCAAAATAAACGAAACCGATCTCCTCGATGCCGCTTAAAACCGCTCTGGCTTCCACCAGTCCCGACTTCTTGCCTTTGGGCAAGTCGATCTGCGTAACGTCTCCGGTAATGACCATCTTGGAGCCGAAACCAAGGCGGGTCAGGAACATCTTCATTTGCTCCGGCGTCGTATTTTGAGCCTCGTCCAAAATGATAAACGAATCGTCCAATGTCCGGCCGCGCATATACGCCAGCGGCGCGATCTCGATCAAGCCCCGCTCCAGCGCTTTGGCCGTTTGCTCCGGCCCCATTACGTCATAGAGCGCATCGTAAAGCGGCCGCAGGTAAGGGTCCACCTTCTCCTGCAGATCGCCCGGCAAAAAGCCGAGGCTCTCTCCGGCCTCCACCGCGGGCCGGGTTAAAATGATCCGTTTGACCGTTCCTTCCTTCAGCGCCGCGATCGCCAGCACGACCGCAAGATACGTCTTCCCCGTACCGGCCGGACCGACCCCAAACACGATATCCCGTTTCTTGATCGTCGTGACGTAATGCTTCTGTCCGATCGTTTTGACGCGGATCGGCTTGCCCCGGTAGGTGACCGCAATTTCGCCTTTATATAGATCAAGCAGTTGATCCGCCCGGAAATCCTTGGCGAGTTCGATCGCATAGAGGACGTCCCTTTCGGTCAACACGTACCCGTTGCGAATCAGTTCAAGCAACACCTCAAACAACTGCTCCACTTTCTCCGCCTCATGCTGCTCGCCGCGGATCGTAATTTCCGATTCGCGCAAAACGACGCCTGCGCGCAAATGCTCTTCGATTAATTTCAGGAACGCGTCTTGGGGTCCAAATAAAGCAAGGCCTTCCCCCGCGCTCTGAAGCGGTAACTTGATGCTCACCAGTTGTTCAGACAAATAGCCTCATTCTCCTTGATCTTGTACTATCGGAAGTTCTTCCGCAATGTTTTGCTCTACTTCAAAATGCACTTTCATATAAACTTTACCATTGTCTGTGTTCTCATGCAAAATTTTTTGATTCATAATGACGCTGTCCACGCCGTATTTGGCCAAAATATCCCGTTTCGCCCGCTCGATTCCCTCCTGCTTGGCCTGCTCCGCGGTCCGTTTCCATTCCATGTCCGTCGTTTCCAGCACCTTTTCGGTCATCCAGCCGATCGGCAGTTTGAACTTCCTCCAGGTGAGCGGATCAAGCTCGGTCAATGTCTCCGACTGCTTGAACGGAATTTTGCCGTAACCGGTGAGTTGGATCGCCGTATTTCCGAAATACAGGAACCCCCGCTGCTTTCGTTCCCCGGTGTACACTTTCTGTTTATGCAAAAGCGGAACCTCGATCTTGTATTCATGCCACACGATGCCGCGCACCACGCCTTTGGAGACGACGGCCTTCCCGCCTTGGAAACCGGATACGAGCACCTGTCCTTTTTTGACCCGGTCGTTTTTGCCCACTTCCGGCTGGCCTTTTTCCGCGTATATATGGGAAACGACCGCATCGCTTTTGCTGACGAGATGGCGCGGGCTGAGCAGCGTTTGTTCCTTCGGCTTGGTCGCCTCCACCACCTGAATCGTGATCCGCGTGCCGGTCCGGGAGACGCCGACCCAGGAAGTCCCCGGAAGCTTGCGCGTCAACTCCGCCGACAGCTTGTCCTGTTTGGGCAGGCGAAAAATCCACTGAAACGGATAAAGCCCTTCCTGCTTGGCGGCGGCCAGCACGTCCTCGGTGGCGATTTTTTCGTTGCCCTGGACGTTGATGTCCCATACCAGCGAGGATAAACAAAAGATCGCCGCGATAAAAAAGGCAAAGCCGGCGATAAACGCTTTTCTTTTCCGGACCCGCGTCAAAATAAAAGGCAGCCCTGACCGTCCTTTGACCGACATCCGGCAGCCTGTCCGTTTTAAAAAGGGACGCAAGCGAAAAAAATCGGAAAGCCCCACTTTCATTTCCATTTGTCCTCCCGGCAAAGGCATTACGTCCCAGACCTCGATGCCTTGTCCGGCCAGCTCGTTGACGAGCTGTTCGATCTTCTCCCCGCGGACCAGGATGGTGACGACGCCGCGCAGCTTGGTGATGGCCGGTGATCTCACGTTTTACTCCTCCATTCCTCGATATTTAATGCCGAATATTCGGCCCTCAATAACCACTTCCTCGGGCATGATCGCTTTGATGACCAGCTCTTTGCCCTCTACCTCCAGAGTGCCTTGGCTTAGCGCCAAATGCAGCTCCTCGGGAGAAAAGTTGACGACGCCCCGGTGATTCTCTATGTACAGCTGCTGACCTCCGATCAAGGTGAGCCTCGGCAAATCGTATACAAGGTCGCTGGGCAGGTCGAGCGCATCGACCGTCCATTTGCGGATTTTGCGGACAAACCGGCTCATATGAGGCAATCCTCCTTCCCCTACTGTACAAATTATGCGGGGGTCCGCGGATTTATGAAAATGGAAAAAATCCCGCCCTCGCCAGGAGAACGGGATTAAATGCGTGTTCAAACAGCCCGGCTTTTTCAGCACCGGCCAACATAATGAAAAAACACCCTCTACATCGTCTATAACGTAGAAGGTGTTCGTCTGTGAGTTATTGCAAAAGCTGTTGAACCGCCTGGTTTACGAGCTTGCCTTCTGCCCGGCCTTTGACCTTCGGCATGAGCGCGCTCATCACTTTCCCGATATCGGCTTTCGAAGAAGCACCGGTTTCCTGGATGGTCTGCTGTACAATGACTTTAATTTCTTCTTCGGTTAGCTGTTCGGGAAGGTACTCAGCAAGGATCTCCGCTTCCGCTTTCACTTGTGCGGCAAGATCGTCGCGACCCGCTTTTTCAAATTCTTGGAGGGCATCTTTGCGCTGTTTGATTTCACGACTAAGGATATCAAGCACTTCATTATCGTTCAAAGTTCTTTTCAAATCTATTTCAAGATTTTTCATCGTAGCGCGAACCATTCGTATGGTGGAGAGCTTGAACTTGTCTTGATTCTTCATCGCTTGCTTCATATCTTCGTTCAATCGCTCGCTAAGATTCATAGCAGCTAAATCCTCCTAAAACTTTCTCTTACGAGCAGCCTCGGACTTTTTCTTGCGCTTTACGCTTGGCTTTTCATAATGCTTACGTTTCTTCACCTCAGCCAATACTCCATCTTTCGCGATGGAACGTTTAAAGCGACGAAGTGCAGCATCAATTGTCTCGTTTTTGCGAACTTTAGTTTCAGACACCAGTTTTCCCTCCCTCCGACCAGACCGTCCAAGAGCATAACACGGTTCATCAAACTTCATTATAGGGGAAAGTGAAATAGAGTGTCAACCTTCTAAATGCCCTTTACAGCGCATGCGAGTCGGAAGATTGTGCCAAAGCCCCCAGCTTCGCACCGCCAAGCAGATGGTAATGGATATGCTGCACCGCCTGTCCGCTGTCCGGGCCGCAATTGTTGATCAAACGGTAGCCGCTTTCGGCGACGCCAAGCTGTTTGGCGACGTCCTGGGCGATCCGGTGCATTTCGCCGATCAGAACAAAATCCTCCGGAGCGACCTCGTTCATCGAACCGATATGCTTCTTCGGAATGATCAGCACGTGCACGGGCGCGGCCGGCTGAATATCGCGGAAAACGAGAAACCGCTCATCTTCGTAAACTTTGCTGGACGGAATCGATCCTTCTACGATTTTACAGAACAAACAGTTGTCCATCTTGATCCTCCTAATTTCGGTTGTCATTTCACGATAAATCCATCATACCGAAAAAAGGCAAAAAAAAGAAGCACCCTGCTACTCCTATAAGAGTCGCTGGTCGCACGGACGTATTGGACGGAAAAACAGGAATCTCTCCTCACCAATACGTCCGGCGGGGTGCTTGCAAAGTGATGTCGGCTTAACTGTAGTATAACAGCGGGGTGTTACTGTATCTGTGATCTGTATCACCTAAAAAATGATTTTCCCTTTACTTACACAAACTGTCTTGTATCATTATTTCTTCCCATTCGTCTGCACCGTCTTGAAAGCCTGATAGTCAGGAACCTCACCAATCCGGTAATGAAACGTGCGCTCCATGTCAACAGCGGCGCAAAGCACCAATCCACCAGCAAATAACACAACGATACTTGAGGCATTACGCTCAAAACCGGCCAGTCGGATCGCTTCATCCAGCGGCATGGAGAGCAGATACAAGGCCAGGATGCCGGCATAGCACAGTACAACCACCACATTCAGTGCAATCAGCACTTTCCACAGATTCCAATTTTTCTTAAGCACCACTAGGCCACAATCGAGGCTGCAATCGCCGCAATTTGAAAAATAACAAGGCCCAGAACAGGTCTAGTCGTAATATCCACGCTGGATTTCAAGAAGAGCACCAGGATCTCCCACTTCTGGTCTGCTGTTTCACCTGCCTTTAGTGCCGCAGCGGCCCCTCGAACTTGTTGCTCGCACCGTGGAATACCGTTGCCATGCGCCAGCTCCAGCCAAAATACGGCAGCAATGCCCCTGCAATTGTACATATCATCATACGCGGTATCCCATAGATTCATCTGCTCCGGACATCCTCCTGCGCCCGTATCCGTTCATTCTCCCGGTATGCGCGGCGCCCAATCATGAAGAATAAGGCGTAAAACAAAGCGATCAAATTATGAACCAGCCAGAAAATCAGAATCTGCCAAAAGGTTGTATTTACGATCTGGAAATCAAACAAGGCAAACAGAATCGGAGACAAGATAAAGATCAGCCGATTGAAAAAAGACCACCAGTATAAAAAACTGCTCACATAGGTCACTCTTGTCCAGAAAGGAAGTTTTCTGGGGAGGGGTGCACGCGTATTTTGCAAACTCTGAATAATGCCCCTCGCCCAGCGAATCCGCTGTTTGATCAATGTTTGGAATCGTAGTCGCCGTCTGCTCTACGGCTTGAACCTCCTGCGTAGCATACGTAATATATCCTTCTTGCTGCAGACGGATGCTTGTCTCAAAATCCTCCGTAATGGTGTTCAGCGGGAATCCTCCCATATCCACCATCCCTTGCCGGGAGATCACGGTGTTACTGCCCGTATACGCAACCGCATTGCGCAGAATATTCACCTCGCGGGAAATGAAGTCCTGTTCATTCGGGATTCCTTGCTCTGCATACAGATTGAACTGGAACAGATCCGGGTTATAGAAACTTTGCGGTGTCTGAACCAGTCCCAGTTTAAAGGTTGGATCATCTCATCCTTGCGGCGGAGCCGCCATTCTCCATTTTCTTCGATATAACATTGCAAAAATGAAGGAGGTCATCCGGTTGCCCAGCAAGGACTTCGGTGGGATTCCTCCCTCGCTGGAGTTCCTTACGCCAAGAACCAGTGATGGCGTCTAGCCTCCACAGCAGGACGGTATACATCCTCTGCAGCATGGCGTAGTAGGACACAACCGTTCTCATGGAGTTCCTCGAAAATCGACTGGTATGCTTCATCAGATCCATCGTCCACAATAACGATATTAGTCAAGCCGTATTCTCGCAATTGCTTTACGTACCTAATCATCCTACATAAGCTCCAATTCGACATATTTTCACAAATTCTTTCTTTGAATATTGAGGGTATACCATCGAAAGGGTTGGCAGTAAACGAATAAACCGTAACCTTTTTGGTAAAAATTTCGGCTGAAATTTTACATAAAAACAGCTCGTTTTCGCCTCTGTTTGAAGAGTGTAAACTACCCTTCATTTCTACCATAAATGGAGTCGATTGGTGGTATGCTGATGAGTAACCAAAGCCCCTCCGGATTACGGAGAGGCTTCCTGTGGATGAGTCTTAATCATCTCTATTTATTACTATTTCGGGCTCTATCTTGAGCCCCTACTAGCTTCAGTCTGAACTAAATTTTTAGAATTAGTTGATTAATATTTTTGGTTGTTCATTTGCAGGCCCTACAATCGTGTTTCCGCCGAAACTGAGATGCTGACCATACTTCTCTACTATAAAGTCGTTAAACGATCCGTCTGTATCCACTGTGGCAATGACTGTGGGAGCCCCTTTTTTGGTGAACGTCATTTGGTCCTTGTCCCATGCATTTGTCCCTCTTGCTCCCTTATATCCTTTCAAATCCAGATTTAGCATCGTTTTTGCATCTCTCATTGCATTTTTCATTAATGTATCCAACGTCAGCTTCTTGATCTTTGCATCTTTCGCTTTTTCTTTCTTCTGGAAGTCTTCGTAATTATCTATGTTTTTACCATTACTTTGATGTACGCCTGCTTGGAGCAGTTCCAGCGTTTGATCCTCAATTGCAAAGCTCACATCCATTGTTTTTGATTTATACTTATATTGATACACATTCGGTTTGCCATCAAGGACAAACACACGA
The DNA here is from genome assembly GCF_900454495.1 of Paenibacillus macerans. Lineage (NCBI taxonomy): Bacteria > Bacillati > Bacillota > Bacilli > Caryophanales > Paenibacillaceae > Paenibacillus > Paenibacillus macerans. Next base: position 113,891 of record NZ_UGSI01000001.1, on the reverse strand, counting down.
TCCAACTTAGCCCCCTGCTTGACCTTTCCATTGGTAAGCTTGGATAATACCTGAGCAGCCTTTTTCTGCACGCTTGCCGGGGCAGCGTCAGGTGCATAATTGACGCCATGTACCTCGCCATTCTCTTCCATATAAACTTGTTTATTTTGTTTGGCATTCGATGAGATTGTACCCACCAGGTAGATTGACTCTGAGATGCTGACATACTTTGGTGTTTCCCCTGGGAACAAAGCTTCCCACGTTTCCTTCAGTTTGGTTTGATATTTTCCGCCGTTTAGATCTTCATAATTGATGTTAATACCGATATTTTCGAGCTTTCCATTCTTTTTATAAGTAATAATATCGTCCTTGAAGTTCTCTCTTTTAAAACTCACAATATCTTTCATGGCCGTTCCCTGAATTAACGTATACGTATTTCCTGTTAGCTCTTTAAGTTTATCCTGAGCCTGCTGCATAAGCTTCTCCTCAAGCTTAACATCTTGTGAAGCGTTGATATTCACCTTGTTAGGTGCATCTGCCTGAACAGGTGTTTGGCATCCCAGCAGACTTCCTGATAATAAAGCGACCCCGATTATAGGAATAATTTTCTTTTTGTTCATGTTTATAAACTCCTTTACTTTGCTATCTCATGGTTTTACTGAAATATAAGTTCATCTCCAAGCTGCTTTTCAATACATATCAGTCAATTAACAATTTGAGTTCTTCATTTGGGGGACCTACGATGGTCATTCCGTAAAAATCGATTTCCTGATTATACTTATCAATAATAAAGCTGTTAAACGATCCGTCTTTGTCAAATCTAGCAGTAACTGAAGGAGCCCCTTCTTTGGTGAACGTCATATGATTCTCGTCCCATGCATTTGTACCTCTTGCTCCCTTATATCCTTTCAAATCCAGATCCAGCATCGTTTTTGCGTCTTTCATTGCGTTCTTCATTAAAGTGTCCAATGTCAACTTCTTAATCTTTGCACTCTTTTCTTTTTCTCGTTCCTGAAATGCTTCATAATTGTCTACACCTTTACCATCGGTATGATATACATCTGCTTGGAGCAGTTCCAGCGTTTGTTCTTCAATTGCGAAGCTGACTTCCATAGCTTCTGATTTATACTTATATTGATACACATTTGGTTTGCCATCACGGACAAACATACGATCCAACTTGGCACCCTGCTTGACCTTTCCATCGGTAAGCTTGGATAATACCTGAGCAGCCTTCTTCTGCACGCTTGCTGAGGCATTGTCAGGAGCATAATTTACGCCATAAACCTCGCCATTCTCTTGCATATAAATTTGCTTATTTTGCATAGCATTCGATGAGATTGTACCCTCATAGTAGATTGACTCTGAGATATTCACATATTTCGGTTCTTCCCCTGGGAACAAAGCTGCCCACGTTTCCTTCAGTTTGGTTTGATATTTCCCACCGTTTAAATCTTCATAATTGATTTTAATACTGATTGTTTCGAGCTTTCCATCAGCTTTATAAGCAATAATATCGTCCTTGAAGTTCTCTCTTTTAAAATGGATAGAATCTTTCGTAGCCGTTCCTTGAATTAACGTATACGTATTTCCTGTCAATTCTTTAAGTTTAGCCTGAGCCTTTTGCATAAGCGTTTGCTCAGATTTAGCATCTTGCTCAATGTTCACATCCACGTTGTTATACGTATTAGCTTGAATCGGTGTATCATATCCAAGCAGACTTCCTGATAATAAGGCTACTCCGACGATAGGAAAAATTATTTTTTTGTTCATATTAATAACTCCTTTATTTTTTATTTTGCTTACCCACAGCTTTTTAATGAAATGCTTCAGTCACGTTGAAATGAATCTATAGAAAAACAGCAGTCATCACCCCCCCTCTCTGCCTTAGACCGAGCAGCAGCACGTTCAACTTGCTAGGCAATACAGCTTGAGCCATTTTAATTCAGCCTGATCTCTGCATTCCTTGGTTAGTCCGTTCCTATTTCAGATAGCTGCTTTAGCTCAATTTTAATTGAATAGATCGTTCCTTTAGAGGTGAATAGCACAGTCACGTCTGGAGAACCTGCTTTGGTGAAAGTTAATGTATCAAACCGGTATTCAAGTTTGGATACGTTATAATCAGCCAAGTCCAAATTCATCCATACTTTAGCTTGTTTCACTGTTTCCTCACGGATCTTGTCCAGCTCAATTGCTTTTGTTTTCTCGACTAAATCATGATATTTATTTTTATCATTCAATTTATTAAGTTGATCCGACAACGGAAAAGCTACAATCCTTGTGATCTGATTCGTATTTTTTTGTACATCAATGAGGACAGAACCCTTGTTTGTGTTGTACACGAACTTATACACCGGGTTTTGATTGGGCCTTAAGATCATTTGACTTACTGACCGTTTACTTTGTTTAAAATCCCCAACTTTATGAAAAGCTTGGTCCGCTGCATCTTTTGCTGCATCTGGAACCTGGTTCTCTCCAATCGTTTGTTGCGCATAAAACCAGTTACCTTGGTCAAATTCGATCGATCTGTTATCGTTGCGCGCCTCTATATGAAATGTGTTCGCACGATATTCGTACACGATCACTTCATTAATTCCTTCTCCCTGAGGAAAAATCTCATTCCAAGCCCTTTGCAACTGGCTTTTAAACTCTTGGTCCTCAATGTCATCAAAGCGAATCATCCCCGTATGAAAATGCTTGTTCCCATCCAAATCTCGCGCATAAAGTGTATCCACCTTCTCATTTGGATTTATTTTCATTTCTTTGACAAAAGGGTTGATATATTCAAGCAAGGATAGCCGCTCTATAGTTTGAGCCATGACAGGAGTTAGAAACACACAAAAAACAACCAATGCCGCTGCGATGACTCCCACTCTTCTTGTGAAGACTGGCTTTGGGGGTGGCACGCTTTTTGATTCAAGTTTTTCTACAATCTGTTGACTAATGCTATGCTCTGGCGTCTCCGTATCCCGAATCATTTGCTCCACCTGTTGAATACTTAGAGTTTTAGATGGATTTGGTGATTGACGCATTCACTCTTCCTCCTTCATTAACTTCCTTCGTCTGCAGTTTTTTGCGAAGACGTTCATACTTTTTGCGCACAGTTGCTGGTTTCATATTCAACATTTCACTAATCTCGTCAAAGTGATATTGATGAATCGCCCGGAGAACTAATATATGTCTCTCTTCGATCGTCAGTAAATTTAGAAAATCCTTCAGTGTAGTTTGACTGTCTATTTGCTGAGTCGAGGTCTCAGGCTGATCATATTTATAACGATCTATAAAACGAAGCCACCTTTTTTTGCCCCTGATTTGATTCAGACAGTAATTGTAAGCAATTTTGTACAGCCATGCCGAAAAACTCATATTTGGACGATACTTATGTATCTGTTCATACACTCTAATAAAAATTTCTTGCCTAGCATCCTCGGCTTCTTCCTTGCTTTTGAGCATATGGTAACAATAGATATACATTGGTTTTTCAAAGTTTCTTATAATTGACGCGAAAGCTTCCTTATCACCAAGCTTAGTCCTTTCAATCAGCATCTCAATTTCTTCTGAGTTTGATTTATACTCTCTGTGCTGTCTATCCAAAAATCATCCCTCCCCCCTCCTGGCTTTACTCTTAATACACCAATGCAGCTCATTTTGTGACAGCAACATCAAAAATAATTTGGTAACATCATCGACCTTGAAAAAATGAAAAAGAATATTTACGGGTATAAAACACTATTATTTCTCGATGTGATTCCCTTCATTGAATCACAAAAATAAAAGAAGAAAAACACAGCCTATAAAGGAAATAGCACTCTTCCAGATAAACCTTTTCATAACTCAAATAACGAGAGGTTTAAGTATAGAAGGGTGCTTATATCCCCATACAGATGTGTTTTCCTGTCTTACGATAAGATATGAATACGTTCTAAATTATGAAGCTTTAGCTGCACAAGTGTACTTCTGCATCTTTGCCTGCGGCAGAAACCGAGCCTGCTGCACCGCATAGCTGAGTAAGTAATAATGCAGCAGCAGCCACCCGAACGGTGCTTTTCCCCAAAACGTTTTTCCAAGATATGAGTAAACATAACCCCTCTCCAAATTCAATAAAAGAGTTGTCGTCTGCGATCAAAATGCGAATTTTCAATGCCCTTGCCCCTTTTTCGCCCGCTTTATGTTACAGTTTGACGGCAACGCCGCTGTCGAAGAAAAACAGCCACTTCTCATCCACCGGCCGGCCCGTAATCTCTTCCACCGCCTCAGCGTACAGCTCCAGCTGAAAGCGGTACGATGCCGCCAATGCTTCGACGCCGCCGCGGTGATCGAGGACCCGGTCGCTTTTATAATCCAGCAAAATCACCTTGCCGTCTACCAAAAACAGGCAATCGACGATCCCCTGAATCAGCACGGTTTCTCCCTCCAACTGCAGCTCCGCCGGCGTATCGGCCTCCGTCCCTGCGGCTTCCAGCCCTCCAAGCTTAGAAGACGCCCGGGCAGCGGGCAAGCCATAGCTGAAGGGCATCTCGCGTTTCACCCAATCGGCCCGCTTGAGCAGCTCGCCAAGCGGGCTGTGGAGCAGCCCTGCGATTTTGGCCGGATCGATTTCCGCCGCCAGTTCGGCCGTCATAATCTTCCGCTCCACGAGCCGTTCCAATGTGGACCGGACGAGCGCTTCTCCGGGGCCGTCCGCAAACGGCAAATGCTGCATCAGCATGTGATAGGCCGTCCCCCGCTCGGCCGGCGTGGCCTTGCGCTGTTCCATGAAACGCGGGCGGCGCAAATGAAGCCGGAACTCCACCTCGTTCTCCGGCGTCTCCCGCTCTTGCCGCAGCGCCGCCTCGGCGAAGAAGTCGCGCGCGGTTTCCTCCGGCCGCGTCAACAGGGATTTCATTTCCGTCACCGACGTTTTGGCGGAAATCCGGCTGGCCGCGGCGTAAGAGTACGTCCAATCCAGCCGGGCAGCGACTTCCCGGCGCAGCTTGGCGTCGGCGGGAGAGGCGGGCTGTACCGCCGCCGGTCCGCCGGACAGCAGCGCCTTCAGCGCCGCCGTATCCGGCAAGGTCCCTTCCGGCCCCGCCGCCATCGCTGCCGCCGCCTCGGCGCTGCCGGTTTGGGCCACCTCCCGCGAAGAGACGAACGCGACGTGCCAATCGGAAGCGTCGTCCGGCAATGCAGCGGACGCCTGCTCGGGCAACCCGGCAAACCGCCGCAGCTCCGCAGCGCTCCGGTGGCGGACGATCGCCGGCCCGATCCAGTCGAGATAACAGCGGCCCCGGGCCAGCAAATAGTCCGGCAATTGTTCGTCCGCCGCTTCCAGCGCCGCCCCCCATACTTCAACGGTTTTGCGTAAATTTTTTACCGCGGAGACGAGCACCAGCTTGTCCTTCGGACGGGTCAAAGCGACGTACAGCACGCGCATCTCCTCCGCCAGCAGCTCCATTTGCGCGCGCCGGCGGATGGCCAGATTCGGCAAAGTCGGGTAGCTGACGCGGGTTTCCGCGTCCACGAATTTCGGACCGAAGCCCATCTCCTTGTGCATCAGAAACGGCGCATTCAAATCCTGGCGGTTGAACATTTTGGACAATCCGGCCACAAACACGACCGGAAACTCCAGCCCTTTGCTTTTGTGAATCGTCATGATGCGCACCGCGTCGCCCTGCTCCCCGGAGGCCGCCGCCGCGCCGAGATCGCCGCCGTTTTCGCGCAGCCTTTCGACATAACGCAAAAAGCGGAACAAACCCGGAGCCTGCGCGGATGTCTCGTACTGCCGGGCCCGGTCCAGCAGGGCCAGCAAATTGCTCTGCCGCTGCGCTCCTCCCGGCAGCCCGTAGGCCCAGTCCAAGTATCCGGTCTCGCGGTAAATCACGCGGATAAGGCTGCTGAGATCTCCTTCCCTGGCAATGTTCCGCCAGTCGTTTAACCGCCGCAAGAAGCCGTTCAGCTTATTCGTCAATTCCTCCTTGTCCGCTTGATCCGGAGACGCGCCCCCGTCCCCGTCGTCCGCGGCTTCCGCCCCGGGTTCCCCTGTACCGGCGCGGGCCAGAACGGCTTCGTAAAACCTTCCGCCCGGAGCAGCCAGCCGGATCTCCGCCAGCTCCTCCTCCGACAATCCGAACAAAGGCGAACGCAGCACGGCCGCAAGCGGGATATCCTGCAGCGGATTGTCCACCACCTGCAGCAAGGAAAGCATCGTTTCCACTTCCGAGGCCTGAAAATAACCCTGGCTCAGCTCCCCGTATGCCGGGATGCCTTCCAGGCGCAGCTCTTCTATCATCGCCGGCGCCCAGGATAATGTCGAACGCAGCAAAATCGCCATATCGCCGTAGCGGACCGGCCGCATGGCCTTCAGCTGCTTATCGTAAATGCGCAGCGGCGCGCCGCCGCCATCCAGCATGCCGCGGATGCGCGCCGCGATCGCGCGCGCCTCAAGGCGGACCGTTTCCTGCACGGCGGCTTCGTCCTCGGCGCCGTCGACCGCGCCGTCCGCCGCCGAAGCTTCGGCGCCGCCGCCCGATTCCCCGGCATCGGCGGCCTCGCCTGGCGCCCCGTTGTCCCGGTCGATCAGCAGCAGCTCGGGACGGTAATCGTCCCCCTCGCCGTCCGGGAAGCCGTCCCCGTACACCAGCTCGGCGCGCGAATCGTAGGCGATCTCGGCCACGCTTTCGTTCATGATTTGCCGGAACAGCAGGTTGACCGCGTCCACCACTTCCCGCCGGCTGCGGAAGTTGCGGGCCAAATCGATGCGCAGGCCCGCTCCGGCAAAATCGTCGCCGTAGCTCCGGTATTTCTCCAGGAACAACCCCGGTTCCGCCAGACGGAAGCGGTAAATGCTCTGCTTGACGTCGCCGACCATAAACCGGTTGCCGGGCGTCTCCCGCGAAATGAGCCGGACGATCGCTTCCTGCACGGTATTGGTGTCCTGGTATTCGTCCAGCAGCACCTCATCGAACTGCTGCCTGTATTCGAGCGCGGCCTCGGAGGGGCGCATTTCGTCCGGCGCGGAGTCCGGATGGCGCAAAATTTGCAGGCAATAATGCTCAAGGTCGGAAAAATCAAGCCACCCCTTGGCCACCTTTTCCCTTCGGTAACGTTCGCCGAATTCGCTGACCAGGTCGGATAACGCGCCCAGCAGCGGCGCCATTTCGCGCAGCTCCCGCAGGAACTCCTCGGCCGGACGGCCGTACAGCTGGGTGCGCAGATCCGCGATCGTTTTTTTCGCTTCCTCGCGCAGCGCCTTGACCCGCTCCTGCAGGTCCGGATCGGTTTGATCCTTTTTGCAGGGCTTCAGCTTGCCGAATTGGACCGTCTGAAAAACCTCATAAAGCGAAGCCCATTTTCCGGCGGCCACAGCCTCCTGCAGACGTTCCACAAGGGCCAGCTCCTCCTCCAGCGTCGCCGCGTACGGCTCGGGTCCGCCGGGCGCCAGCGCCAGCGCTTTGGCCTGGGACAGGAGCCCTTTGGCGCCTCCCAGCGTAAGCGCCGTATCCGCCAGGATGCTGGCGACCCATGGGGTATTTTCAAGGGCCGCAGCATCGGGGGCCGAGAATGCGGCTGAAGCCTGGCGCAGCCAGCCCTCCGGCCAAGGATGGCTGCGGGAGAATTCGTACAGCCGCAGCGCCAGGGCGAACACCGCGTCGTCGCTCCGCTCTCCGCCAAACAGATCGACGAGCGTGAGGAAAGGGCTGCCCGGTTCGGCGGTGCCGTATTTTTCCTCAAACAGCTGCTCCAGCACCTCCTGCCGCAGTAGGGCGGTTTCGCTTTCCGACGCGATCCGAAAGCCCGGATCGAGCGGAATCAGCGTATAATAGCGCTGGATTACCTCCATGCAGAAGGAGTGCAGCGTTGTGATCGAAGCGCGGCCCAGCATGGCCAGCTGTCTGCCGATTTCGGCGTTCGCCGGATCTTTGGCCAGCTCTTTTTCCAGCGCCTCCGTGATCCGCTGCCGCATTTCTGCGGCGGCCGCCTTGGTGAACGTGGCGACCAGCAGCCGGTCGACGCTAAGCGGCCGCTCCGGGTCCGTCAGCTTGCGGATAATCCGCTCCACAAGCACCGCCGTTTTGCCCGAGCCCGCCGCCGCCGCGACCAGCATGTCGCCGCCGGTCAGGGTGATCGCCCGCCATTGGTCGTCGCTCCAGATGCTTCCTTCCGGTTTGGCCGGGACCTTCATCATGATGACGCAGCCTCCTTTCCGCTTTCGTGGGCGCTTTTTTGCCCGCCTTCGCGTCCTGTCTCCATCCGCCGCCCCTGTTCCAGAAGCGTCCATATCTCCTGCTTCCCGGGTTTGCTCAACATTTGATAAGAGCTGCCCTCCAACGACTCCTCAAACCGGCAAACCGGCTTGTACACGCAATGCGTGCACGCCGTTTCCATCCCGATCCGGTACGGGGCGATCCGCACGTCCCCGTCGGTGATGCGCGTGCCGATCTCGGTGATCGTTTGCCGCACCGAGCGCAGCAGCGTTTGCCACTGCTCCGGCGCAGCCACCGAGGCGCTGCTGTAAAATCCGCCGTCCGCCTTTACCGCCACCGGCAAAATATCGGAGTACCCCTTTTCCAATTGTCCGTCCATTTTCGCGATGACGTCGCGATCCGCCAGCAGCAAGCCCTTCATCTTGAAGCGCTTGAGCAGTTCCTGATGGGCCTGTTCCGGGCTCATGCCGTTGCTGCTCTGCAGCAGGGGATTATGCACATGGAAGTATAAGGTGCCCGCCGGGATGGCCGGACGCCCCAGCCACGCCTCCGCCGACGACAACAGCACGTCAAGGTACGTCAGCATTTGCAGCGACAAACCGTAATACACCTCGTGCAGCCTTAGGTCGGTTTGGCTCGATTTGTAGTCGATGACCCGCAGCAGCAGGCCTCCATCCCCCTCGGCCATATCGACCCGGTCGATGCGGCCGACGATTTCCATGACGCAGCCGTTCGGCAGCTCAAACGTCAGCGGAGGCAGCGGCCGGCCCGGGCCGAAATCGAGCTCCAGCCCCACCGGCTCGAAGCTGCCCCGCCGCGCCTGCTCGCCCAGGATCAGCGACGCCCGGCCCACGATCGTTTTCAGCTTGCGGGATATGTAGCCATAACGCTTCGAGCTGAGCAAAATCTCGCCCTGCAGCTTCGGCGCCAGCTGATCCACGGCCGCATCCGCTTCGCGCAGGCACTCCTCCGGCGTCAGGGAGCCCCAGCTCCGGTTCTGCGCCTTGAACGTGACAGCCATCGCGCTCAGCGCGGCGTGGAACAGCTGGCCGATATCCGGCGCTTTCAGGCGGTACAGCTGGCGTTCCTTCAGCTTTAGCCCGTGGGAAGCGAAATGCGCGAAAGGACAGGCCGAAAATTTCTCCATCCGCGACACGCTTGTCCGCAGCCGTTTGCCGTACAACTTGCGGCTGGTCGCCGGAGTCAGTCCACGCACCCGGTTGCGGTAATCGAGCGAGCCGAGCAAAAGGGCGGTTCTTTCTTCCCACTCCGGCTTGCCTCTGTACCACTCTAGTACGCTCCACCACACCGGCGATACGGCTTCCCCCGCTTTCCACAGGCGCAGCTGCCCGATCAGCGCGGACAACGCCGGCCCGGGCCGCGACACGTACTGCAGCTGTGCTTCATCCTGGCCGGCCCCGCTCCCGGGTTCGGCAACGGCTGGCGGCGCCTGGCCAATAAACTGTTCCCGCAAATCCGGGAAAATCCGCCGTACATGGCGGATTACTTCGGAGGGCAGCAACGCCCCTCCATCTTCGTCCGCCGCCGCATAACTGATCCACAGCGACCGGCTGGGCAAAGTCAAAGCGCCATAGATCAAAAACCGCTCATCAAGCAGCTTACGGGCCACCCCGGGCGCGAGTTCAAGACCGATTTCCGCCAGCCTGAGGCGCTCCTGGTCGCTGAGCACGCCTTCTTCCTGCAATGCCGCCGGCATAATCCCTTCATTAACGCCGATCAGAAATAAATGCTTAACCGCCCCCGAACGCGTCCGGTCCGTGCTGCCGACCAGCACCTGATCCAGGGACGGAGGCACCAGCGACAGCTTGAGATCCTTAAGCCCGGTTTCCAAAACCCCGGCGAACAGCTCCAGCTCCAGCACTTCGCCGCCCATCATTTCAACGATCTGATCCAGCAGATCCAGTACCGCCCCCCAAAGCTGCCGATGCTCCATGGCCCGCTGGGGCTGGCCTTCTTGCAGCATCATGTGCGCCAGCAGATCCAAATGCCGAGCCGCTTCCGTGTCCTCAAGCAGCTGGTAGACGGCCGTGCACATCTCCGCCGCCGTCTTCGCTTTTTTAATCCGCTTCTCAAACGCCGCAAGCGGCTTCGCTACGGCCGCCCGGCATTGCTCCAGCATCTGAAGCCCCGCTTCCCCTTGGGCCGACGTCCGCCCCTTATCTTCGCCTTGTTCCAGCGACAGACTTGGCGCGGCTTTCCAAGGCCGCCCGTCATACCACCGGTAGCCCTGGATTCCGCTGGCGAGCACGTAATTTTCCAGCATGTCCATGTGCGCGCGCGTCAAGTTGCCGCCCGGCGGCAGCAAAAAACCGCTTTTGACGCAGCGGAACACGTCTTCATATTTCCAGTAACCGATCACGACATCCAGCGCCGCGCGGATAAATTCGATCAAGGGATGGTGAAGCATGCTCTTTTTCCGGTCCATAAAATAAGGGATGCCGTACTCCTCCATAATCGGGGCGATCAGATGATCGTAATCATCCAAATTCCGTACCAAAAGAGCCATCTCCCGCCACCTGACGTCTTCCTCGCGCGCCAGCCGCACCATCTCGCGGGCCGCTCCCTCCACTTCGGCGCGGCGGTTGCCAGCCCGGCGAAGGGCCAGCGCCCGCCCGAGATCCTTTGGCGCTGTGGTGCCGGGCCACGGACTGCGGCGCTCATATGCCGATTCCAGATAAGACAGCGTTTCGCTTTCGCGGAATCGCGGGATTGGCCGCCGGTCCACAATCTCCGTCCGCCCGGTTTTAACGCCGGCTTCTTCGGCTATGCGGAGCAGCTTGGTGTAGGCGACCGCCGGCCCATAAAACAGGTTTAATTCATGCGGCACCACGCCGTCGTCGTAAGGCCGGTCAAGCGTCAGCGCCACGGTGACGTTCGACGCGGCCTTAAGCAGGGCGCCGATCGCCGTGTATTCCTGAGGGGTAAACGTATGAAATCCGTCGATCCAGATTTCCGACCCGCGCAAATACGCCGATTCCGCCGCCCCTTCCGCCAGCTTGACCACATGATCTTCGTTATCGATATAGAGCTTGGCCAGCTCGGCGTCGAATTCGGCGAACAACAAGCCGAGGTCATGCATTTTATCCACCAGCAGCCGGGATTCTCCGGCGGCGGATTGCAAAAATTGATGGTGTTCCGGCAAATGGGAAAAATCCACATTGAATTTTTTCATTTCCGTATAAAGCGCGGCAATCCGGTCGATCAGTCCAAGCTGGTCTCCGCCGCGGCCGAACAGCTTCAGCTCGCCGCGGCGCCGGCGCAGGATTTTGTACAGCAGCATTTTTTTGCCCTCGTCGTTGATCGGCACCAGCGCCGCCCCGCCCGTCTCCTGCATAACGCGCAGCGCCAAACGGCGGAAACCGAGCACCTGGGTGCGTACGGTTCCCTTGAGACCCGGCGCGGTTACGATGCTCTGCTCGATCTGGAACGTTCCCTGCTCCGGAGCGAGAATAATCAGCGGCGGACCCGCGGGATTTTCCCGCAGCCGGGCGATGACCCGCTCAAGAATCAGGCTGCTTTTGCCGCTTCCGGAACGGCCGATGATGAACTGTAAAGACATGGGATCCCCTCCTACTACCACGGACGATTCGTTCAACCAACAGTATAGCATAGATGCGCTCAAACCTTCGCACCTGCTAAGTTGAACTAATGATTGTAACGGATTTTCCATTATTGAATGAAATAGTTGCAAAATGTACAGTTACTATTCGGAAATGCTGCCAAAGCGTTTGATTAAGTGTAAAACATGCAATTATTCCGTGATCTTTCAAAGATAAGCTTACAGTGACGAGGAAATAATTGTATGAAATGCAATTAAACGAATGATAAGGTAAGTGGATATAAAGTTAGTTGTATGATTGAGTCAATTTCATAATTCGATTCGAATATAGAGCTATAATTACCGAAAATAAAATGCTGCTTGTTTAAAAAAATACGGTTATGCTGCTTGAGGCAGGCGTTTATTCAACTTATCGAGTGCAAACTTGGTTAGGTTGTACGCAAGTATACTGAGTTGGAAGTCGACGTTGGCTCGGACACCGCGGTGACGTGTTCGTTTCAATCCATAGTAACCCTTGAGATAGGCAAAGACACGCTCGACAGCCGTTCGCTTTTTGTACAGTTCTTTAAACCCTTTGCTGCCTCTTGCCGGATAGGTGTGCTTACGCACGTCCGTTTCGATCCGAATTTTAAACACCTTTTGGCAGCCGGATTCCGCAAACGGACATTCCTTGCACTCGCTTGGACGGGTATACCGAAGTGTCTCATACTTGGGATCAAAGCTGTCGTACCGATAGGCGTGGCCTTCTTTGCAAACCGGACCATAATCAAGATTCATCCCTTCCGGCGGAGCCGTATGGTGGATGATATCAATGATCGGGTAAGCTTGGAGCGAACGAATCAACTCGTAAATGGGCGTGCTGTCGTAGCCTTTGTCCCCCAACCCATATTTCACCTTCAGCATGGGAAACTTAAGTGGAAGACCTTTGAGCAACAGTACAGCCATGCGTTGGTCGTTCAAATGAGCCGAGCTCAGTACCCCGCTGAGCACATACTGACTATCGGTATCCACTACGATGTTGGCTTTATAGCCATACCAGGTGGTGAGCTTGCCTTTCGAATTTTTCTTGGTGCAACGCGAAGCAGACCTGGGCATCGCTTCAAACAGCTCGTCGTAGGTGAAGGGCAACATGTTTTCTATTTTCTTTTCGAAAGGGGGCAGGCTCGCCTCGTATGCTTCCCGTTCTTTACGGCGGCGCTCCTTTTCTTCGGCCGAGCAATTTCCACGCCCGTAAACCGGCTTTGTCGGCTTCGTGGGTTCGGTCTCAGACACGGGGAGAACGGGCTCCATTTCGAGCTGTTGCACCGAAGATTCCTTCTTTTGCTTCTGTTTCCTTGCGGCTCGGCGTTTGGCAGCAGATTCTCCATATTGGCAGTCCCACGCTTCAACCGCCGAGGAATCGACGGCGATATGAGCTCCCGTTAAGAAACCCTCGGCATGAGCGGCTCTCACCAAACGGTCCAGCACCTGTTCGAGCAGACCCTTTTGCTGCAGCGCCAGATTCAGCCGAGAGTAGGTCGATTCGCTTGGTATACGGTCCGAGCCGGTGAACCGGCATTGGATGCGAAACTCCTCGCTGCTTTCCAGACGTTTTATGATGGAAGAGACGAATTCTATACCCTCCATCTTTGCGATGAGCAGCGAATATACCATGGCTGGATAATTTAATTCTTCCTTACGCCCGCGACGTTTTGGTTTGCTGAGTGCCTGCATGACTGGGGCAAGATCCAAATGCTCGAAGATTTGGCTGTACTTATCTTCGGGGCGCATTTCCATTAATTCCTCGAAGGAAAACAACTCCGTTTGGCGAATTGAATAGATAGGGATTACCTCCGTTTCTCTTTCTCGAGTTTGGTTTGGTCACTATTACTTCGAGATTTGGGGAGGTACTCCTTTTTCTATGCCCAAAAAATCCAGTTATATCAAGCGTTTTGAATTATGAAATTGACTCTGATTTGCAATTCATGGTCAGAGTGAGGCCAGTCAAGCACTCGTTTTGCCCGCCATCCCGCCATGCGAAATCAATAGGTTAAAATTTTACTCGTACTCCGTCTGTACAGCATCAACGGTTAAGCCGATTTTGGTTCTACGAAAGTTGATTTATAAATTCTGTAATATTTAAGCAAAACGCCATTCCCCCAAGTTTGGAGAAATGGCGTGTGAATTTCTGGTTTACTATGCCGAATCAAAACGTTTTGCTGCGCACCTCAAAGATCGCAAATTTTAAATAGTGCCCCTCATCCACGCCGAGGATTTGCGGATGGTCTTTTCCGGCCGCCCGCCATTCGATCAGCCGCAGCACTTTTCCCGCATCCTCCGCCGCTTCCAGAATCGTCTCCAGAAACAGGTCGGGACGCATATGGTAGGAGCAGCTGGCGGTCACCAAATACCCGCCTTCGTTAACCAGCTTCATCCCGTGCAGATTGATGTCCTTGTAGCCGCGGCATGCGCCTTTAACCGCGCTTTTTGTTTTGGCGAACGCCGGCGGATCGAGAATGACCACGTCCCAGGTCCGGCCGCCTCCGGCAGGAAGCGGCACGGAGGTATCCACCATGCCGCCCGGCGCAGCCCTGCGGGCGCGCTCCTCCACTCCCTTTACTTGGCTGCGGAGATAGTCAAACGCGTCGGCGACGACAAATTCCACGCGGTCTTCAAACCCGTTGAGCTCCACGTTCCGCTTCGCGCTTGCGATCGCGTGCTCGGAAATATCGAGGCAGGTCACTTTTTTGGCGCCGTATTTGCAGGCATGCAGCGTGAAGCTGCCCGTATGCGAAAAGCATTCCAGCACCGACGCTCCATCCCAGTAAGGAAAGGTCACCTCTTTACCGTTGCGGTTGACGGGAGCAAGCCGGACGCCGCCATCCTCCGCCGGGAGCTCCTGCAGCGCAATCCCGCTGCGTCCGCCCCAGCCCGTCATCAAAGGCTTGATCGAAGCCCGGTTTTCGCGCTGGTCGAAAAAATATCCCGTCTTTTGCCCCTGCTCGATATCGACCTCGATCTTCAGCCCGTTTTCCGTTACGATCACACGGCGCGGCGGATTGCCGTAAACCGGCCCCTTTACCTGCATGAGGCCCTCCATCTCGCGTACGGCCACGTCGCTCCGCTCATATATGCCGACCGGCCGGAGCACTTCCGCCAGCGCCGCTACGATATTTTCCCGGCAGCGGTCCACCCCCAAGGTCAGCAGCTGAACGACAAGGACATCGCCGAACTTGTCCACGATCAGGCCCGGCAAAAAATCGGCTTCGCCGTAGACAAGCCGGTACGATTGTTCGTTCACGAACCGCTCGCGATGACGCAGGCAGTCCGTAATCCGTTTGACGAAGAAGTCCTTGTCCATTTCGGCCAGCGGCTGATATGAAACCGCCCGGACCGTAATTTGCGAAGCCGGATTGTAATATCCTGTCGCCAAATATCTGAGCCGATGATCGACGATGTCCACCAGGCTTCCCGGAGCCGGATCGCCCTCGACGGATGCAATTTCATTGCGGTAAATCCACGGATGCCCTTTTTCCAGCCGTTTTTTGCGGCTTCGCTCTAAAATGACTTTGGCCACTTGTTTCACTCCTAAAGTTGTTCTGTTCTGTTGTCCCCATGTCATATATGTAACTTGTACACTTAATGAGGTTGTTCAAAAAGTTAGCTCCCTTCTCGGTGCCGAAAACCTGACTTTTTGAACTCTCACTTAAAAAGGGGGCCTTGGCAGCATGTTTCAAGAGATTATTTTTCCGGTCACATTTGGACTGGCCCTGTTCCTGTTCGGCATGAAAGTCATGGAAGCGGCTCTGCACGCCTGGGCCGGCCCAAAGCTGATGCGGTTTCTGCACACGACGACGCGTACGCCCTGGACGGGAATGCTGTCCAGCACATTTATCACCGCCATTTTGCAGAGCAGTACGGCGATTACCGTCATGACGATCGGTCTCGTGAATGCCGGTCTGCTCTCTTATGCCCGGACGCTTGGCATTATCCTTGGCGGCAATATCGGGACCTGCATCACCACGGAGTTGATCGCTTTAAATATCGCCAAGCTTGGCGTACCGATGCTGCTCGTTTCTTTGCTGGTGTGGGCCGGGACCGTCCTCGGGGATGAAATGCTGCCCGCCTATGTAAAACGGAAGTTCCCTTTGCTTCTTCCCTTGCAGTTCGGCGCCTTGACCGCAGCCGGGTTCAGCTTGGTGATGATCGCGATCCGCATGATGCAGTCGATCGGCCCGGCGCTGGAAGCGCGCGGCGCCATCGACTGGCTGCTGGCGCACGCCACCGGCAGCCTCCTATGGGGAGCTGTCGCCGGGGCGGTGCTGACGGCGATCATTCACAGCAGCGCGGCGGTCGTCGCCATGACGATGGGGCTGGTCGGAAGCGGCGCTCTTCCGGTTGAGTTCGGGATCGCCATGGTCATCGGCTCCAATGTCGGGACCTGTGTCACCGCGCTGATCGCCGCCATCGGGGGAACGCGTCCCGGGCAATTCGTCGCCTGGTCGCATGTTATACTCAATGTGCTGGGCGCCGCGCTGTTTCTTCCGCTGACACCGTGGCTTGAAGCTGCCGTAAACTGGCTGTCCTCGGATCTTTCCGCGCAAATCGCGCATACGCAAACGATTTTTAACGTGGTTAGCTCCTTGCTTGCGCTGCCGTTTTGCTATTTGCCGGTTTGGTCCCGGCTGGATCATTCCGGTTCGGACGCCGCACCGGCCCTGCCGCCCGCAAAGCCGGTTTAAAACAAGGGGCGGCGCCGGACCCGGACCTCTTTGGCTTGAAGCTAAGGCCGCAAACCAAGCATTCTAAGCGCTTTTTCCAAAATAAAATCGTTATTATCGTATCCCGATTTCTGCTGAAGCTTCCACGCTTCATGCGGATCGTGCCAGGCCACGCTGCGGATTTCCTCCAACTGCGGGCGCAGCTTGCCGCCTTCGCATTCCACCAGATAATAGTGGACTTCCTTATCCACATTACCATACTTGGGATGCATATAAGTATAAGCAATGATATCAATCAGCTTTATAATCCGGCCGACGATGCCCGTCTCCTCCAAAATTTCGCGAAGCGCCGTTTGCTCGACGGTCTCGCCGGGCTCTCTTTTTCCTTTGGCGAACGATATTTTGCCGTACCGATCGGTAATTAACTGAATTTGCATCCGGCCGCCATCCTTGCGATAGACAACCCCTCCTGCAGAGATTTCTTTGAATGCCATTCTGGCTGTACCTCCTTCTTATGGGCCTCAACCCGGGATCTCATCCCCAAACCCTCCCTTACCGTAAGGGAGGGCCTCAGGGGGCCTGCTGCCCTTTGGATACCCGCAAATTGGACTAACGTGCGATTGGCTGAGACGCTCCTGCTCGCTCTCCCTGCGGGATTCGCTTTACTTTGTGCTTGGAACCATTAGCGTTGCATAAACTCTTGCACAAGACAAGTTCGGGATACTTTCCAGATTTCCCGTAATTGCGCAGGCTTTCGAATCGAAACTATCGTCCGCCGGAAATCTAACGGTTGTAGCATCTGCTATTTTACGAAAAAGGGCCTTTTCTAAATTCTAACGGTTGTGAGCGTCGTTATTTGTCTTAATCTAAGCATAATTAGCCGGGTTTAAGTAAAATAAGCGCCATGGCAACCGTTAGAATTTGAAATCAACGTTTTTGGGGCAAATAGCGGTTGTGGCAACCGTTAGAATAGTTGTTGTCGTCCTAGGTTACCATTGAAAAGCGTTGCTCGCTACCTTGCTTTTGCCCTAATGCGACAACAAGGATTTCAACCCTGGAGGGTTGAAATCCTTGCTTAACGCCCGGGCGGGCAAGAACCTATTTAAGCCAAGGCTTGCGCGGATTCGTCCAGGACGCGAACCAACTGGCCTTCGTTTGTATTGACGTCGGCCTTGGTGAGCTTGACGCGGCACATTTTGCCGGTCAAGTCCGGGGCGCCCGGGAAACGGATCTGCAAATAGTTGTCGCTGAAGCCGGTCGCGAAACCGTCTCCGGCCGTTCCTTTCTCGTCTCTTTCCGGAATGACGTCCAGCACCTGGCCGACGAATTTCTCGGCATAGGCAAGCTGCATCTGTTCCGACAAATCGATCAACTCATGCACGCGGGCATGTTTGATCTCTTCATCCACCTGGTCCTCCATCCGCGCGGCCGGCGTCCCGGTCCGTTTGGAATACGGGAACACGTGGATTTCCGAAAAGCCGATCCGTTTGATCGCTTCAAAACCTTCGCGGAACAACTCATCGGTTTCGCCTGGGAAGCCAACGATGACGTCCGTCGTGATAGCAACCTCAGGCATAAATTCACGGATCATTCTGATTTTATGCTCGTATTCCTCAATTGTATACTTTCTTCTCATGCGTTTAAGCACTTCGTTGCTGCCGGCTTGCAGCGGAATATGGAAATGACGGCACATTTTGGAGGATCCTTTCAAAACTTCCAGCATGCGTTCGTCGATTTGGCTCGCTTCGATCGAGCTGATGCGAATCCGCCCCAGACCTTCCACTTTATCCAAATCCCACAGCAGGTCCGACAGGCGGTAGTTTTCGAGATCGTCGCCATATCCGCCCGTATGGATGCCGGTCAGCACGATTTCTTTGTAGCCCGCGGCGACCAACTGGCGCGCCTGCTGAAGCACGCTTTGCGGATCGCGGCTGCGCGACAGACCGCGCGACCAAGGGATGATGCAGAAGGTGCAGAAATTGTTGCAGCCCTCCTGGATCTTCAGGAAAGCGCGGGTATGGTCGGCAAAATTCGGAACGTCCAGCTCTTCGAATTCGCGGGTTTTCATAATGTTGCGCACGGCGTTGATCGGCTTGCGCTGCTCCTGGATTTGCTTCACGTAAGGAATGATTTTGTCCCGGTCCTGCGTGCCGATGACGAGATCGACGCCGGGAATGTCCAAAATTTCCGCCGGGGACGTTTGGGCGTAACAGCCCGTCACGGCCACGATGGCGTCCGGATTGCGGCGCACGGCGCGCCGGATGATCTGCCGGCTCTTTTTATCCCCCGTGTTCGTCACGGTACACGTATTAATCAAATAAACGTCGGCGGCCTGTTGTTCGAAATCGACCTGTTCGTAGCCCTCGTTTTTAAACAGCTGCCAAATGGCCTCCGTATCGTAAAAGTTGACTTTACAGCCCAAAGTGTAAAATGCGACAGATGGCATCGTTCAACTTCCCCCCATTTCTCCGGATTCATACATGATGCAGGTCAGGGCGGCCATAGCGGCCGTCTCGGTCCGCAAAATGCGGCGGCCCAATCCAACGGCCGCCGCACCCATGGCTTCGGCCTCCCGCACTTCTTCTTCGGCAAAACCGCCTTCGGGTCCAACCACAACGGCGATCTTGCAAGTCTGTCCGGGCGTCAGGCCCAGGACAAAAGGCTTCAATACATCGCGCAGCTGCTGGCCGTGCTCCCTTTCATAACATAAGCACACCAGATCGTAGGCAGACAAAACGGACAACAGCCCATCCCATTTCACCGGCATCTCCACCGCCGGAATTTTGCTGCGGTGCGCCTGCTCGGCCGCTTCCTTGGCAATTTTCCGCCAGCGGCCAAGGCGCTTCTCTTCCTTCTTCTGATCGTACTGCACGACCGTGCGCTCGGACAAAAAAGGAAGAAAAGCGGAAGCCCCGATCTCCGTGCACTTCTGGATCACGGTTTCCATTTTGTCGCCTTTCGGCAGGCTCTGGGCCACCGTCACTTGCAGCCACGGCTCTCCGGATGCCGTCAGCGTCTCTATAATTGCCGCAGTCACCTGCTGCGGCTCAATCGTCGTTATTTCCGCGAGGACTTCACGGGATACGCCATCGCTTACGATCAGCTTGTCGCCCGGTTTGGAACGCATCACCCTGCCGATATGGCGGGCATCCTCCCCGGCAATCGCCACTTCCCGTTCGCCAAACTGCGACGGCTCCACAAAATAACGCTGCATGCTCATCCATCCTCACACAAAAAGTACATGTTCAAAAATGGAGGTTAAGGAAGTTATTGTTTGGTCGTCTATTCTTCCTTATAGCTTCAAAAGCTGGACTTTTTGAACTACCTCTAAAAATCACCAAATTACATCATACAACTTTTAATATATTTGTTCCAGTCTTTCTTCCCGCCTCAAGTCCCAAACAACAGCAGGAAAAAATGGGCTAACTGAAGATACATCGAATAAGCCGCCTGATAAAGGGGGTCGATCGTGTGCTGCCGCAAAGCGGGAATAAACAGAATGATCAAAAAGATAAAGATCGACCATTGCTCAAACTGCTGCAATTTGCCAAGCACGCGGCGCGGCACGATATCTTCCAGAATCCGGTACCCGTCCAGCGGCGGCAGCGGAATCAAGTTGAACAAAAATAAGAAAAAGTTCGTAACGTTGAACAGATAGAAAAAAATCAAAACCGCTTGCAAAAGCCGCTCGTTCGCAATCGATTCCAGAACGCCAAAATGCCCCAGCATCACATACACCACGGTCCCCACCACGCCGAGCAGCAAATTGCTGAGCGGTCCGGCCGCCGAAACGACCACGCCCATCAAGCGGGGCCTACTGAAATTGTCCCGGTTGACCGGAACCGGTCTGGCCCAGCCAAAACCGGCGATCAACAGCAGGATGATCCCGAATAAATCGAAATGCACCGCCGGATTCAGCGTTACTCGGCCAAGCAGCTTAGCCGTCGGATCACCGAATTTATTGGCGAAATAAGCATGCGAAAACTCATGTATCGTAAAGGCAATCACCAGCGTGATCAAATAAAAAGGAAGTTGGTCCAAAGGGACGCGCAATATTTGGTTCAAAAAATCCATGCAAGCTACCTCTTTCTCGCCACGAAAGCAACCCAATCCTCTTCCCGGGCCGTTTGCTCGATCTCAAACCCCGCGGCAAGCAGCGCTTCCTCTACGGCTTGTTCTTTATTTTTATAGATTCCCGAAGCGATATAATAGCCTCCCGGCTGCAGGGCCTGGAACACATCGTCGATAAAAAGCAAAATGATTTCCGCCAAAATATTGGCCACGACGACCCGGACCGGCAGCGACACTTGCAGTTTGCCGCTTCCGCCGTCTTTCAGCACCGACAGCAAATCGCTTTCCACGACCTGGATCTTGTCCTCCAGCCCGTTCAGTTTCGTATTTTCGCTTGCGCTGGACACGGCCACCGGATCGAGATCGAGCGCCAGCACCCTAGCAGCGCCCAGCCGGCAAGCGCCGATCGCCAAAATGCCAGAACCGGTTCCGACATCGATCACTTCGTCCCCTTCGCGGATGACTCCCTCCAATGTGCGCAAACATAAAGAGGTCGTCGGATGCGTTCCCGTGCCAAAAGCCATGCCGGGGTCAAGCTCGATGATCTTCTCCTCCGGCGACTGGGGCGCGTACTCCTCCCAGGTCGGCTTGATCGTTAGTCTATCGGATACCTTAAGCGGCTTGAAATACTGCTTCCAGTTGTTGGCCCAGTCGTCTTCGCTCACATCCCTGACCGAAATTTCGGCCAAGCCCGGGTCGATATCATATCCCCTTAGCTCTTCGATCCGTTCCTTCACCTCGGAGATGATCGCCTCGATATCCAATCCCTCTGGAAAATACCCGCTGATTTTGGCTTCGCCTTCGGGAATGTCGTTGGGCGGAATTTCAAACCACTGGCCCAGCGAGGTATCGCGCGGCTTATCGTTGTCGGCGTGCTCTTCGATGGTTACGCCGCCGGCGCCGGCTTCATGCAGGAAATTCGAAATCATTTCCACGGCTTCTTCCGTTGTATGTATAGTTATTTCCTTCCAAATCATCGCAAGTTTTCCTCCTTGACTCATATGCATAAGATTTATTGTACTATAGAATGCAGATGGAGACAAAAGAGGGCGGAGCGAACCGTTTTGCGGGTTCCTCCGCCCTGTTCCATAGTGCTTCGGGTCTACAGCCGGTATTGACCTTGCTGGCGCGCATCGGCCCGTTCACTGCGTTCCAGCGCCTCCCAATCCTCCTGATCGGCCAGCTCTTCGGAAAACTCCACGTCTTCGTTATGCCCGATCGTAAACCGCGATTTGGCCGTCGTCCGTTTCGTCCGGCGATCCTGCTCGCTTTGGCTCATCCCTTCACATCTCCCTTCCGTAATTATTTCAAACTGCTAGCGTTTGCGATAATACGTTAAATCAGTCCGCCCGCTTCCTCCACGATGCGGAGCGCCTGATGATGCACCGACTCGTCGACCACGGCGGTCAGCACGATATCGTGCCCGGTCGGCCCGCCCTGGCCGCCGTGGCTAAGCCCGCTGGCGGCCGGATCCGCCGCCGACAATATCCCTGCGGAACGGTTTGTGATCGCGGCGTCCTGCGTGATGGCCGCCAAGCTGGAAATGCTCCCGGTCACCGGATTTCCGGGATCATAACCCTCTCCCGGGTAGCGGCTGAAGCGGTCGATCGACATGTCGACGACCCGTAAAGCGCTCAGCTTGCGCGCTGCGCCTTCCGCCTGCTCCGGACTTTTGAAATACGCCAAAATATTTTTTTCACCCATACGAATCCCTGCCTTTCGTTTCAGCTTGAGAATGAAGCTGCACCGCTGCAGTTCATGCTAAGTAGGATGCAAATTTGCCGATGGCTTTATGCAAGATTGCCCGGAGTAAGGCCGCTGCTGAATTAATATTTTAAATTTGAAACTCCAGCGGCTCTCGTCCGTATTACTTGCTAAGGAACAGAATATACTTATCTGTATAGGAGGTTATCCGCATAGTATGATGAAGAAAATGATGATGATCATGATGGCATTTACGTTGATATTTGCCTTCGTTTCCCCCGATCTGGCCGATGCCAAGCGAGGCGGCTTCAAGTCCGGTCCAAGAACTTACAACCCGTCGCCCAATAAGCCGGCTACCGGCGATTACCAGCGGACCGATGGAGCGGCCACCAACAAAACCGGCGGAACAGTAGGCTCCACGACGGGGCGAGGCTTTTCTGGCGGCGGCGGCTTTATGCGCGGTCTGATGGTCGGCGGACTGGCAGGACTGTTGTTCGGGGGGCTGTTCGGCAATATGGGCTTCTTCGGCAACCTGCTTGGACTTGCCGTCAACCTGCTCGCTATTTACGTGATCGTTGCCGCTGCCGTCGCCTTATACCGGCGTTTCAAGCGCCAACCGCGCCAAGAGGATTACCGGCGTGGAGGAAGATACTAAATCATGGTTCTCGGCATGGATGAAATCATTAACGCAATTTGTCTCCACACCGCGGACAGGACGGGAGTCCGCCCCACCGACGTGCAGGTGGAACTAAGCTGGGACGAGGACACCGGCTATACCGCGGAAGTGTGGGTTAACGGCCGCAGCCGTTACCTGGTCGAATCCAATATCATGGAATCGATCATCCAATACGTCTACCGGGAATACGGCATGCGTACGTTTCGGGAAGATATTACGCTCGAACTGCACGAAGAAATCATCGCGATTATTCGGCAGGACGCTTAAATGAGACAAGGCCGCCCCAAAGAGAACGGATTCTCTTGGGACGGCCTTGTTTTGGTTTGCTTGCTGTAATGCCTTGGCCCCGCTTCGATCATTCGCCGCGGAACGCCCGTTTCATGCGGTCAAAAAACGATTGCTCATTTTCATGCGTATGTTCGCCTTCCAGCGAAGCGAATTGGCGCAGCAGTTCTTTCTGCTCTTCGCTTAGCTTCCGAGGCGTCACCAAGACCACTTTGACGTGCTGGTCGCCCTGGCCGACGCCGCGCAGGCGCGGAATGCCTTTGCCTTTGAGGCGGAAATAAGTGCCTGTCTGCGTACCGGCCGGAATCTTCAGCTTGACCTTTTCCGTCAGCGTCGGGATTTCGATCTCGTCGCCCAGCGCCGCCTGCGCAAACGTAATCGGCACTTCCAAATAAACGTCGTCGCCTTCCCGCTCGAAATACTCATGATCCTTCACGCGGATGACGATATACAAGTCGCCTGGAGGGCCGCCGCGCAAGCCCCCTTCCCCTTCGCCCGTCATCCGCAGCTGAGCGCCGTCGTCAACCCCCGCCGGAATCCGCACGTGGATTTTACGCTGCTTCTTCACCTTGCCGCTGCCGGAGCAGGTCGGGCATTTCTCCTTGATGATCTGGCCCCGGCCGCCGCAGGCGGAACAGGTACGCCGGTTGACCATGCGGCCGAAAGGCGTGTTCTGCACGACCTCCTGCTGTCCGGTTCCGTGGCAGACGGAGCAAACCGTCGGTTTCGTACCCGGTTTTGCGCCGGTGCCGGAGCACGTATCGCAGTTTTCGGTACGCGGAATCGTAATATCGGTCTCTTTCCCGAATGCCGCTTCCTCGAACTCGATCGTCATCGTATATTGCAAATCGTTCCCGCGCTGCGGCGCATTCGGGTCGCGTCTGCCGCCGCCGCCGAAGAACATGTCGAAAATATCGCCAAACCCGCCAAAATCCGCGCCGGAAAATCCGCCGCCCATGCCCTGATTCGGATCCACATGTCCGTATTGATCGTAGCGGGAGCGTTTGCCCGGATCGCTGAGCACGTCGTAGGCTTCCTTCACTTCTTTAAATTTCGCTTCCGCATCCGCCGCTTTGTTTACGTCCGGGTGATATTGGCGGGCCAGCTTGCGGTAAGCTTTTTTGATCTCTTCATCGCCGGCGTTTTTCCCGACGCCCAGCACTTCATAATAATCGCGTTTTTCTGCCATCCTTCCACCCCCGTCTTGACTTTTGGGACCAGCCGCGTTATACCGTTCCCTTAATCCGGCAAAAGGAAAGTCAAAGTGCGGAAGCCGCCCGCGCTTTGACCTTCCCAGTTTACCAAAGTATATTCAATCTTTGCCGGTCCGTGATGCCTTAAGCTTTACTTCTTGTCATCGTCAACAACTTCATAGTCGGCATCCACGACATTGTCGCGGGTCGAACCGCCGGCCGCAGCGCCTTCTGCCCCACCTTCGGCGCCGGCTGCCCCGGCGGCTTGCTGAGCCTGCTCGTAAAGCTTGACGGAGAGCTGCTGCACGATCTCGGTCAGTTTTTCCGAAGCGGATTTGATTTGCTCCAGATTGTCGCTTTCGACCGCTTTCTTGAGCTCATCTTTCGCCGCGTTCGCCTTTTCCGTTTCGGCGGCGTCCACTTTATCGCCCAGTTCCTTCAGCGTTTTGTCCACGCTGTAAATGAGCTGATCGGCGTTGTTTTTCGCTTCGACCAGTTCCTTGCGTTTTTTGTCTTCTTCGGCGTGAAGCTCGGCGTCTTTCATCATGCGGTCGATTTCTTCGTCGCTGAGGCCGCTTGAAGATGTGATCGTGATTTTTTGGCTTTTACCGGTGCCTTTGTCCGTCGCCGATACGTTAACGATCCCGTTGGCGTCGATATCGAAGGTAACTTCGATTTGCGGCACGCCGCGAGGCGCGAGCGGAATATCGCCGAGGATAAAGCGGCCGAGCGTTTTGTTGCCTGCGGCCATCTCGCGTTCCCCTTGCAGCACGTGGATTTCCACGCTAGGCTGATTGTCCGCGTAAGTGGAGAAAACTTGCGATTTACTCGTCGGGATCGTCGTGTTGCGTTCGATCATTTTCGTAAACACGCCGCCCGCCGTTTCGATCCCTAGCGAAAGCGGAGTTACGTCGAGCAATACGACGTCCTTGACGTCGCCGGTCAACACGCCCGCTTGCACGGCTGCGCCCAGGGCAACGACTTCGTCCGGGTTGACGCCTTTGTGCGGCTCTTTGCCGGTCAGCTTCTTGATCGCTTCCTGAACGGCCGGAATCCGCGTGGAGCCGCCGACCAGAACGATTTTATCGATATCGGCCGAAGTCAGGCCGGCATCGCTCAGCGCGCGGCGGGTCGGTCCAAGCGTACGCTCTACGAGGTCCGCCGTCAATTCTTCGAATTTGGCGCGGGTCAGGTTCACTTCCAAGTGCTGCGGCACGCCGTCAACGACCGTAATGAACGGCAGGGAAATCGTTGTCGTCAGCACGCCGGACAATTCTTTTTTCGCTTTTTCGGCGGCGTCTTTCAGACGTTGAACGGCCGCTTTGTCCTTGCTGAGGTCGATGCCTTGATCCTTTTTGAACTCTTCCACCAGATAATCGATGATCTTTTGGTCGAAGTCGTCGCCGCCGAGGTGGTTGTCCCCGCTGGTGGCCTTAACTTCGAAGAAGCCGTCGCCCAGCTCCAGAATCGATACGTCGAACGTACCGCCGCCCAAGTCGTAAACCAGGATCGTTTGATCCTCGGCTTTCTCCAGGCCGTAGGCAAGCGCCGCCGCCGTCGGTTCGTTGACGATCCGCAGCACTTCCAGGCCGGCGATTTTCCCGGCATCCTTCGTCGCTTGACGCTGGCTGTCGTTAAAATAAGCCGGAACCGTGATGACCGCCTGGGTTACAGGTTGGCCCAAATAAGCTTCGGCGTCTGATTTCAGCTTCTGCAAAATGATCGCCGAAATCTCCTGCGGCGTAAATTCTTTGCCGTCGATGGCTTCTTTATGGTTCGTCCCCATATGTCTTTTGATGGAGATGATCGTGCGGTCCGGGTTTGTAATCGCCTGGCGTTTTGCCGTTTCCCCGACGATCCGTTCGCCGTCCTTCTTAAAACCGACGACGGAAGGAGTCGTACGTCCGCCTTCCGGGTTCGGAATGACGACGGCTTCACCGCCTTCCATGACCGCAACGCAAGAGTTGGTCGTTCCAAGGTCAATACCGATAACTTTGCTCATTTGCTTATGTCCTCCTTAAATAGGTGCATGTTTTTCTATGTGTATCAGCATGTGGTTCAGCCGCTGACTTTGACCATCGCCGGGCGCAGCACTTTGTCTTTCAACAAATATCCCTTTTGCACGACCTCGACGACAATGCCTTCCTCGTATTCCTCGGATTCCACCTGCATGATCGCCTGATGGAATTCGGGATTAAACGGCGTACCCTCGGCTTCCATCGCAGTGAGTCCCTCCGCTTTCAGCACGCCTTCGAGCTGGCGGAAAATCATTTCCACGCCTTTCGCATACGAGCTGGTATCCGCGCTTTCGCCCGCGGAGCTGATCGCTCTTTCGAAGTTATCGATCACGGGCAGCAGCTCGGTAATCAGCTTGGCGGAAGCATATTTTCCCAGTTCTTCCTTTTCCTTCAACGTCCGGCGCCGGAAATTATCGAAATCGGCTTGGGCGCGAAGCAGCCGCTGCTGGTATTCCTCGTTCTCCGCCTGCAATTTTGCCAGTTCGCCGCTCAAAGCGGCGCCGCCTTCCGCTGCGGAGCCCGCCGCTTCGTCTTCGTTCACCTGTTCCTGCGGCTCCTGCTGAAGCGCTTCGTCCTGCCTGTTCTCTTCCGTTTCCAGGTTTTGCTCATCTTTAACGTTATCGTTCATCTCTTGTTCTTCCTCTACATTGTGATTGATGTTGTCTTGAATTGGCTGTGATTCCTTCAAGATGTTCACCTCCTTAACATGCAGTCAGGGCCAAAGTTCATGCATGTTAATGCAGCCGGGACAAAAATTTGCTTAAATCCTTCGATAAAATGTCCAAAATTCGCATCACCCGGCCGTATTCCATCCGGGTTGGCCCAAGAATACCGATCGTCCCGACCGTTTCCCCTTCAATTTGATACGTTGCGGTGATCAGGCTGCAGTTGGCGAAAGCTTCGTGGTCGTTTTCCGTGCCGATCCTCACTTGAATGCCCGAGCCGAGGGATGCCGAAGACATCATTTTCGTCAACGTCGGCGTCTCCTCCAGCAGATCCAGGATGCTCTTGACTTTGTCCACATCGCGGAATTCCGGCTGCGTCAGCATGTTGGTAGCCCCGCTCAGGAACAGGCGCTGCCCGTCCGAACCGCTGTCCAGCACTTGATCAAGCACCTTCATCAGCTCTTCAAAATGCTCGATATGCCGCTGCATTTCCTGACCGATTTCGTTATAAAGGGCGGTTTTCAGTTTGTAGATCGGCAGCCCCGCAAGCTTAACGTTAAGCAGGTTGACCACTCTTTCCATCTCCGAAACCGATACGCCGGCCGGAATGGACACGGTTTTGTTCTCCACTTGTCCCGTATTCGTGACCAAGATCGCCACCGCCGTGTTCTCGTTCAGCGACAGCAACCCGAAATGGCGCAAAGACGTATGAAAAACTTCCGGCCCCAGCAGGATGGAAGTGTAATTGGTCATATGGGATAAAATCGTGCCGGCATGCTGAATGACCTGTTCCGCCGCATTCAGCTTCTCGGCAAAAAAAGCCTTGAGGGTTTTAAGCTCTTCCGGCGTAATCAGATTAAGCGGAGTCAGGTGATCCACGTAGTAACGGTAGCCTTTAATGGAAGGTATTCGTCCCGCCGACGTATGCGGCTGCTCCAAGAAACCGAGCTCCTCCAAATCCGCCATCTCGTTGCGGATCGTCGCCGGGCTGTACCCGACATCCCCACGTTTGGAAATACTCCGGGACCCCACCGGCTCCGCCGATCGAATATAGTCATCCACAATCGCAGTCAATATCATTCTTTGGCGTTCCGTTAACATGGCAATCCCTCCTGATCCAATTTATCGTCCGTTAGCACTCGTTAGCTTAGAGTGCTAATCGCTAATACAAAAATACCAAACCGACCTGACGATTGTCAAGTCAGTCCAGTATCTTAAGCACGGCTATTTCGTCGCAGCAGTGCTGCTTTGCGCAATTGACACAGTCCGTCCATACTTTTTCCGGGAAAATTTCTTTATCTACCACCGTAAAACCGTTTTTCACAAAAAATGAAACCTCATAGGTCAAAGCCATCACTTTCGGTATCGCCAGCTTCCGCGCTTGCTCCACCAGCTTCTCCACCAGCATGGAGCCGAGGCCGCGCCCTTTGTACCCTTCGGCGATGCCGAGAGAACGGATTTCCACAAGCTCCTCGCCGAGCTTGCACAGCGAGCCGCACCCCACGACCCGCCCATCCACTTCCGCGACGACGAAATCGTTGATCTGACGTTCGAGCACTGCGCGGGAACGCGGCAGCATGATCCCTCTCTTGGCATATTCATCAATCATCGTAAAAAGAGGTTCGACGTCCTCAAGTTTCGCCTGTCTGCATACGGCAACGGCTTGCATTGCTTTTCCCCCTCGATCTCCCAAGTCATGTAATATGAATAAATATACATGATTAGGTATAAAACTTCAAGCCATTTCTTGCCGATCCTAAAGGTTGCGCACCAGCCTAAAACAGGCAGCCGCCTCGCTTGATTTCAAGCCGGGCAGCTGCCTGTTTTGTTCATTCTGCGATTGAATATATTCGGTTATACCGTTAATGCGCCGATAAACTCGGCAAACACTTCATTGCCGAACAACACGCCTTGGCGGCTGAGCCGGTAGCCGCCTTGATCCTCGTGCTGCTCCAGGAGTCCAGCCGACAACATTTTTTGCAGCGGCCGGGCAAAAATCCGATCCATTTCGCTAGCCGCGCCAAACTGGGCCCGGAAGTCCTCCTTGCGAATACCGTCCAGCATGCGCAGCCCGACCATCACGAAATCCTCCATCGCCTCCTCGCGGGACACAGCGAACTGCTCCAGCCGGGGCAGGCCTTGGCCGGCCGCTTCCACATACGGGTTCACGCCTTTGATGTTGACGTGCCGCTGTCTTGCTACATATCCGTGCGCGCCCGCGCCCAAACCGTAATAGTCTTCGTTGCGCCAATAAGTGATGTTGTGGCGGCTTTCGTAGCCCGGCTTGGCGAAGTTGCTGATCTCGTACTGCTTGTACCCCGCCTGCGCCATCCGCTCCATCAGCAGCAGATACATTTTTAGCTCATCTTCTTCGCTTGGCAATGGCAGCTGATTTTTCTGGTACAGCGTATGGAACAGGGTGTTCTCTTCCACTTTAAGGCTGTAGATCGAGTAGTGGGACAGCCCTAGCTCCAGCGCGCGGGAGACGCTGTAGTCCAACATTTCCACCGTCTGGTTCGGCAGACCGAACATCAAGTCGATCGACAGATTGTCAAGACCGGCGGCGCGGGCGTTCTCCAAGCTCCGGTACACGTCGTCGGTGTTGTGAATCCGGCCGATCCCGCTCAGCAGCTCGTTCTGGAACGCCTGCACGCCGAAGCTGACCCGGTTGACCCCGCCCGCTTTCATCACGGCCAGTTTTTCACGGTCGGTCGTTCCGGGATTGGCCTCCATCGTAAACTCGATACCGCCCGCCCAGCGCGGGAAATGCTTCCGCACCGATGCCAGGAAAAACTCCATCTCCTGCGGATTCAGCACGGTCGGCGTCCCGCCGCCGACAAAAATCGTCCGGATCTCGCCGGGCGGCGTTTGGCCTACGGTCAGCTCCATCTCGCGGTCCAGCGCCTTCAGATAGTCCATCACCGGCTGATCCTTCAGCACGTAGGAGTTAAAGTCGCAATAAAAGCATTTATTGGTGCAAAACGGAATGTGTATATAAACGGCCTGCGGCGCCCGCTTTTTTTCGCTGTTAGACGCGGCGCTTTCCGCCGCCGGCTGGCCGCTTGACATAACGCCGCCCGCCGTCTGCTCAAGGTTCGGCATTCCCGGTCCCTGCCGCTTCGTCTGTTGGTCCATGGTCATGCCTCCTAAACTTTTATTAATTTCATATTATATAATAGTAGAAAAATTTAAAACCGGAAATAGATTCGCCGCAGCCCGTTACTTCAGTCCTCAAGAAATAAGGGCAAAAATGCGCGTAATTCCGGCCGGCGATATCCGTTCGTTTGATAAAAATAAAGTAAACCTGTAAAACCAGGCTGCCTGAGCTGCCGGAGCAACTTCAACGGCGAAAAATAAGGACATAAAGTGCCTTTATTTCGCCGCTCCCCGCCCATTTGAGAGAAATAGAGGCATTTTATGCTGCTATTTTCTTAGGACCGCAAGGAAATGCCGCGTTCTGGACCATTCATCGGATAATAAGTACATAAACTGCCGTTAATGAGGATGAACTAGCCAGGGCTCCGGTAATAAGTACATAAAGTGCCGCTATTTTGAAGGCCGGCGGCCGGCAGGCAGGCGAGCGGTCGTTCCAGAATCGTTCCGGGTCATTCCGGGATCATTCTGGGATCGATCCGGGATTCGTTCCGGGATTCGTTCCGGGTCGTTCCAGGATCGCTCCGAGATCGTTATGAGATCGTTCCGGCAGCCGTTTTGTCAAGCACAGATTTTTCTTGATCGAGCCATAACTTACCGCTAATTTCCCGCCCGGCGGCGGCCATTCCCACGCCTGCGCCGCAGCGCTTATTTGAAAGAGGAAAGCCCCGCGGCTTTCCTCCCACCATAATCCATCGCTTTTAACTTGCTACGCCGCCTCGACGCTCGCAAGCTCATCCGCTTGCCGCCGGTTTCCGGGGCAATCACAACTTTCACGACTTTCACGACTTTCAATCGCTTCCCGCTTAATTGTCGTCGATCTTCAGCACCGCCATAAACGCTTCCTGCGGCACCTCGACGCTGCCGACCTGCTTCATCCGCTTTTTGCCTTCCTTTTGCTTTTCCAGCAGCTTGCGCTTCCGTGAAATATCGCCGCCGTAGCATTTGGCGAGGACATTTTTGCGCATCGCCTTGACCGTTTCGCGTGCGACGATCTTCGTCCCGATCGAAGCCTGGATCGGCACCTCGAACATTTGGCGCGGAATCAGCTCGCGCAGCTTCTCGCAAATGATCCGGCCGCGATGGTAAGCGCGGTCGCGGTGCACGATGAAGGACAACGCGTCCACCTGCTCGCCGTTGAGCAGGATGTCCATCTTTACCAAATTGGACTGGCGGTATCCCGACAGCTCGTAGTCGAACGAAGCGTATCCTTTCGTGCCCGATTTCAACTGGTCGAAGAAGTCGTAAACGATCTCCGACAGCGGGATCTGGTAGGTAATCGTCACGCGCGTCGTATCCAAATACTCCATGTTCACGAATTCGCCGCGCTTGTTTTGGCACAGCTCCATCACCGTTCCGACGTAATCGTTCGGCACGATGATCGCCGCCTTGACGAAAGGCTCTTCCACGTGGTCGATTTTGCCGACTTCCGGATAATTGGACGGATTGTCGATCGAAATCGTCTCGCCGTTCGTCAGCGTCACTTTGTAAATAACGCTTGGCGCGGTCGTGATCAGCGGGATGTTGAACTCCCGTTCGATCCGCTCCTGGATGACGTCCATGTGCAGCAGGCCGAGGAATCCGCAGCGGAATCCGAAGCCTAGCGCGCTGGACGTTTCCGGCTCGAAGCTGAGCGAAGCGTCGTTGAGCTGCAGCTTCTCCAGGGCTTCGCGCAGATCGTTGTAATCCGACGTTTCGATCGGATACAGGCCGCAGAAGACCATCGGGTTGATTTTGCGGTAGCCCGGCAGCGGTTCGGGCGTCGGATTTTTTGCGTCCGTCACCGTATCCCCGACCCGGGTGTCGCCGACCGTCTTGATGCCGGCCACGATAAAGCCGACGTCGCCGACGTTCAGCTCGTCCACGATCGTCATCCGCGGCTTGAACGCGCCGACCTCGATGACCTCGAACGTTTTGTCCGTCGCCATCATTTTGATTTTCGAGCCGGCTTTGATATGGCCGTCAATGACGCGTACATATACGATAACGCCTTTGTACGGATCGTAATGCGAATCGAAAATGAGCGCTTTAAGCGGACGGTCCGGATCGCCCGACGGCGCCGGCACCTTCTGCACGACCTGTTCCAGGATCTCCTTGATCCCGATCCCCGCTTTGGCCGAAGCCAGCACGGCCTCGCTGGCGTCGAGCCCGATGACGTCCTCGACCTCCTGCTTCACCCGGTCCGGATCGGCGCTGGGCAGATCGATTTTGTTGATGACAGGCAAAATCTCCAGGTTGTTGTCCAGCGCCAGATAAACGTTGGCCAGCGTCTGGGCTTCGATCCCCTGGGCGGCGTCCACGACGAGCAATGCCCCTTCGCAGGCCGCCAGGCTGCGGGAAACCTCGTACGTGAAGTCGACGTGTCCCGGCGTGTCGATCAGGTTCAGCAAATATTCCTCACCGTCGTCCGCACGGTAAGCCAAGCGCACCGCCTGCAGCTTGATTGTAATCCCGCGTTCACGCTCCAGATCCATCTGGTCGAGCACCTGCTCCTGCATTTCCCGGGAAGACAGCGCCCCGGTATATTCCAAAATCCGGTCGGCCAGCGTCGATTTGCCATGGTCTATATGTGCAATGATGCAGAAATTGCGAATTTTTTGTTGTCTTGCTCTGATATCAGTCATCCTTACCCCCACCACAAATCGTTGAAGTCCAATCAATTTATTATATCAGTTGCAGGAGCTGGCATCAATCGGTACGGGCGCGCATTCTCGTTATTATCTACAACTCCAGCATCTCCTGCAGGACGCGGTCGCCCAAATAAGGCAAATATTCATGGCCGTATTCATGATAAACGACCAACTCCTTCTCGGAAACGATCTTGTTATAGGCCGCAAACTGCGTGTAAGGCGGACAAATCGAATCGGCCAAGCCCGTCACGAAGATGACCTTCGCCCGGATACGGTCGGCCAGATTCTGAATGTCGATATATCCCAGTTTGTTGAAAAACGCTTCCTGCGTCTCGTGCAGCGGGTCCATAAACCGGAAATAATAAGCAAGTTCCTCGTAAGCCGAGCTAGTGACATCCATTTCCCACGCTTTCTTATAATCGGTCAGGAACGGGTAAACCGGGATCGCCAGCTTGACCCGCGGCTCCAAAGCGGCGCAGGCCACCGTAAGCGCTCCGCCTTGGGAACAGCCATGGACGCCGATCCGGTCCGGATCGACCTCCTCCATCGACATCAGAATCCGCACTGTCTGCACCAAATCGAGAAACACATTGCGGTAATACAGCTTATCCGGATCCTCTTCATCGATGCCGCGGATAATATGGCCTTTCAGCGTCGTCCCTTTCACGGTCAGATTGTCTTCGGACAATCCGCCCTGTCCCCGGCAGTCCGGTGCGATCACGGCGATACCGTGGGCGGCGTACGCGGCTTTGTCGAACCAGTCCCCGCTCCCGGTGTGGTAGCCGTGGAAAAGCGCAAGCCCTTGCCCTTTGCCCTTGACCGCCCGCGGTTTGACGTATTTGGCGTGCACCCGTGCTCCGCCGACCCCGGTAAAATAAAGATCATAACATTCCGCCAGCGGCGTCTGAAAATCGGCGGCCGCCAATTCATAATCCAGCGGCTGCGCGTCCAGCTCCTTCAGGGCCCGTTCCCAATAGGCGTGGAAATCCCGCGGTTTCGGGCTGCTCCCTTGGTATTTCAGCAAATCTTCGATTCGATCATTGGCCATGATCATTTCCTCCCGTCCACTGTTACATTGTTCCGATTTCCGCGTCGTCGCCCACTTCTTCATGCGTCGCTTTCACGTAATCGACGATCTCCCGGACCGTTGTATAGGCCACGCCAACATAGGTGTCCGCACCGCCGTAATAGATGGCGATTCTTCCGCTTGCGGCATCCGTCAACGCGGCGCAAGGGAACACGACGTTCGGCACGAAACCGCGCTCTTCATACCATTCCTCCGGCGTCAGCACGTATGTTCTGGAGCGGTATTTCACGCGGGACGGCTCAACCCTGTCAAGAATGACCGCGCCCATGCTGTAGACGAGCCCGTTGCAAGTGCCGGTAACGCCGTGGTAGAACATCAGCCAGCCTTCCGACGTTTCGATCGGGGCCGGGCCGCCGCCGATTTTCACCGACTGGCACCAGCCTTGGCCGCCTTTGCTCATGACATGGCGGTGTTTGCCCCAATAGACGAAATCCGGGCTTTCGCTCAGGAACACGTCGCCGAACGGCGTATGGCCGCTGTCGCTCGGACGGGACAGCATAATGAAATTCCCGCCGATTTTTTTCGGGAACAATACGCCGTTGCGGTTGAACGGCAGGAATGGATTTTCCAGGCGCACGAACGATTGGAAATCCCGCGTTTTGGCCACGCCGATCGACGCGCCGTAAAAGTCTGTACACCAAGTGATATAATAGGTATCTTCCACCTTCACCAGCCCCGGATCATAGGCATATCGCGGCTGAAACGGCTTGCCGTCCTCATCCGTGAAAGGAAAGCGCTCCTCGTCGATCTTCCAGCCGTAGCCGTCCTCGCTCCAACCCAGGTGCAGATGCGGGCGGCCATTGATCGTTTCGGCGCGGAAGACGCCGACGAAGCGGCCTTCGTACGGGACTACGGCGCTGTTGAAAATACGGGCGATGCCTTTAGCCGGATTTCTATCGATAACCGGATTCCCGCTATGTCTCCACACCGGCCCGGCCGCATCAGCCGGTTTCTCCTGCCACGGGATGTTCGGCAAGGTTTCTCCGATAATTTTTACTGTACTCATAAGGTTGCTCCTTTCATTCCACTTGATTTAAGTTAATTTATTTGACCGAGCCTTGCGCAAAGCCGTTGTAGATGTATTTTTGCAGGGAGATAAAGGCGATCAGAATCGGCACGATCGTGATCATGATCCCCGCGCAGATGACTTCCCGCTGCGGGCCGTAAGGTCCTTTGAACTTGAACAGCGCGGTCGAAATCACCTGCAGCTCCTCGCTGGGCATATACAGGAACGGCGTATAAAAATCGTTGCAAATGTTGACGCCTTTGACGATAATCACCGTGACGATGGCCGGCGCAAGCAAAAGTAAAATGATTTTCCAGTAAATCGTGAAATAAGACGCCCCGTCCAGCATGAAACGGTGCAAAACATGGATTTGCCCAACCTGTTTCTCGATTTTTACGACGAACACGCCGCGATCGATTCGATCGTAACGGACAATTTTTACGGAGCCTATGAAATCACCAACTATATTGATTCAATGCGGTCACCGCGATATCGCCTACATGGGCAACATTTATTCCACCAGCAGCATCCAGGACCGTGATCTCGGTTATTACAAATCGCTGCTCGAGCACGGCATGGTTTTTGAAGACCGGCTGCTGCTGAACGACCGCGACGAGCATGGCAGATACATCGATATCGTGTTTCCGGAAAAAATGCCCACAGCCTTCGTCTGCAACTGCGACCAGGTCGCTTACATTCTGTGCGAGCGCTTGAATGCCATGGGTTACCGCGTGCCGGACGACTGCTCCGTGGTCGGTTTCGACAACGATGTGTACGCTACGCTCTCCACCCCGCAGTTGACGACGGTCGAAGTAGACATCGTGCAGATGGCGCGCATGGCCGTCAAAACGATCATGGATAAAGTGGCCAACCCAAGCCGGCATATCGTCCGCGTGCTGGTACACGGCAAAATCATTTACCGGGATTCTGTAAAAACAATCAATAAACAGTTCTTCTGACGAACACCAAAAACCGCCGCTCTCGGCGGCTTTTTTGCGTTTGATAGTTTGTTCAGGCTAACAAACCACAAAATTAAAGTGTTGAATTCTCCTGATCTTTAGATATATAGTAATGTCATAATCATAATTTGTTATTAATATTATTATAACAAACGATAACAAATGATAGCAAAATTCAGAAATTTAAGCTGGCGAGGTGAGCTCTTGCATGAATTCGTTAGCGCCTTATGTGGCCGGAATGACCTGGGGGTTTATGGGCGTTAGAGGCACATGGGGCAATGAATCCGCGGCCCGTTCGATGGAAACGATGGTGAAATCCACCGGGGTCAACTGGACGGCGATCGCTTTTTCCGCGCTGCAAGCGACGGCCTTCTCGACGGAAATTCCTTACTGGAAGGAACCGACGGTAACCGATGAGGAAGTCAGGTGGGCGATTGGCAAAGCCAAGTCGCTTGGCTTGAAGGTATGCCTGAAGCCGATCGTGAACTGTGCGGACGGCACCTGGCGGGCGCATATCAACTTCTTTGACAAAGATGTTCCGTGCGAACCCAAGTGGGCCGACTGGTTTGCCTCTTACCGCAAGTTTATCGTTCATTTTGCGCAAATCGCCGAGGAATCAGGCTGCGAAATGTTCTGCATCGGCTGCGAGATGGTACAGACCAACCGGCGCGAGCGGGAGTGGCGGGAACTGATTGGAGAAGTAAGAAAAGTGTACGGCGGCCCCATTACGTATAACTGCGATAAATACCAGGAGGATAACGTGGTTTGGTGGGATGCCGTGGACATTATCAGCTCCAGCGGTTACTATCCGGTCGGCGATTGGGAGCGGCAGCTGAATCGGATTGAAAACGTTGTACGGCGGTTGGGCAAGCCTTTTCTGTTTATGGAAGCGGGTTGCCCCAGCCGGACCGGCTCGGCGAACATCCCAAACGACTGGACGCTTCAAGGGGCGGTCAACGAAGCCGAGCAGGCCGATTATTACCGCATGATGCTGCAAAAATGCGGAGAACGCGACTGGGTGCGCGGCTTCATGCTGTGGGATTGGCCGGCGCAGCTTTACGGCCGCGAGCAAGCCGCTGCCGATGACGGCTACTGCATTTACGGCAAACGCGCCGAAGCTGTCGTCGCCGAAGCATACGCCGCCAAACTAATTTCACCATAAGCGATAAGGAGGCACATTCCCCATGGACAAACTCGATTGGATACAACAGCTGCGGCAAGAACTGCAGGACAACATTTTGCCGTTTTGGATCAACCATACGGTCGATACCGAGCGCGGCGGGTTCATCGGCTTTATCGATCAAGAATTGAAACCCGAGCGCCAAGCCGACAAAGGGCTGGTGCTGAACGCCCGGATTTTGTGGACCTTTGCTTCCGCCCACCGTCTCTTCCCTTCCGAAGAATATCTGGAGACGGCGCAGCGCGCCTACGATTATCTGCTGGAGCATTTCCTGGACCGCGAGCACGGCGGCTTGTACTGGATGGTCGATTGCGAGGGGCGTCCGGCCCAGGATAAAAAGCAGGTTTACGGTCAAGCGTTCGTCATTTACGCCTTGGCCGAATATGCCCTCGCCACTTCGAACCGGGAGGCGCTGGATTTGGCGGCGGACATCTACCGCCTGCTTGAGAAATACAGCTATGACCCTGTTCATAAAGGATATATCGAGGCTTTGTCCCGCGACTGGAAGCAAACCGGCGACTTCAGCCTCAGCAACAAGGACCTGAACGAAAAGAAATCGATGAACACCCATCTGCACGTGCTGGAGGCGTACACCAACCTGTACCGGGTATGGAAATCCCCCGAGCTGCGGCACAGCCTGTCCGAGCTGATCGAGGTGACGCTGGATCATATCATCGACCCGCAAAAGGCTCATTTTTGGCTGTTTTTTGATGAGGAATGGCAAGTCAAGAGCCGCCATATCTCCTACGGGCATGACATCGAAGGCAGCTGGCTGCTCGTCGAAGCCGCCGGGGTGCTTGGCGATCCCGCCCTGCTGCAGCGTGTAAAAGAAACGGCTGCGGCGATGGCGGAAGCGGTTTACAACGAAGGCGTGGACAAAGACGGGGGCATTTGGAACGAGGCCGGCCCAAGCGGACTGACCGATACGAACAAGGATTGGTGGCCCCAGGCGGAAGCGATGGTCGGCTTCTATAACGCCTATCAGTTGACCGGCGACGAGCGGTACCGGACCGCCGCGGCAAATTCCTGGAAGTTCATCCAAACGTACCTGATCGACCGGGAACGCGGCGAATGGTTCTGGGGCGTGGATCAGAGCGGCGCCTCCCTGCCGGGAGAGCCGAAGGTCAGCCCGTGGAAATGCCCGTACCATAACAGCCGGGCTTGTCTGGAAATGCTGGGACGTTTGCAGGGATAGAACTTTTAATTTCAATAATACGGAGGAAAAAAGAATGAATCTGTTTGAGGAAAGAAAGCAGCATTTGATGGAGCGTTACGAGCAATTAATCAGCCGCCGCAACGAAAGGCTCCCTTACGGCAACGGAATCTACGACCGCTACCGTTATCCGGTTTTGACGGCGGAACACGCGCCGCTGATCTGGAAATACGATTTCAATCCGGAGACAAATCCGTATTTCATGGAACGTCTTGGCGTAAACGGCGTATTCAACCCGGGAGCGATCGAGCTAAACGGCAAATTTTATCTCGTCGCCCGGGTCGAAGGCGTAGACCGCAAATCGTTCTTCGCTGTGGCGGAAAGCGATAACGGCGTGGACGGCTTCCGCTTTTGGGATCGCCCGATCGTGATGCCGGAAACCGAAGATCCGGACGTAAACGTGTACGACATGCGGCTCGTGCGCCACGAAGACGGCTGGATTTACGGCCTGTTCTGCACGGAACGGAAAGATCCGGACGCTCCGCGCGGCGACCTGTCGAGCGCCGTGGCCCAATGCGGCATCGCCCGCACCAAGGATCTCGTCGCCTGGGAGCGCCTGGCCGATCTGAAGACGAAATCCCCGCAGCAGCGCAACGTCGTGCTGCACCCGGAATTCGTGAACGGCAAATACGCGTTCTACACCCGGCCGCAGGACGGCTTTATCGACGCCGGGTCCGGCGGCGGCATCGGCTGGGGGCTGTCGGATTCGATCGAAAACGCGGTGATCGAGGAGGAGATCATCGTTGACGACCGGAAATACCATACGATTAAAGAGGTCAAAAACGGCCAGGGCCCGGCCCCGATCAAAACGGACAAAGGCTGGCTGCACATCGCCCACGGCGTGCGGGGGACGGCGGCGGGACTGCGGTACGTGCTGTACGCCTTCCTGTCGGACCTTAAGGAGCCGCAGCGCGTAACGCATCGTCCCGGCGGCCATCTGATCGCCCCGGAAGGCGAAGAGCGGGTCGGCGACGTGTCGAACGTCGTGTTCTGCAACGGCGTGATCGCCCGCGATAACGGTGATGTGTTCATTTACTACGCTTCCTCCGACACGCGTATCCATGTCGCCACCTCAACCGTTGACCGGCTGCTCGACTATGCGATAAACACGCCGGAGGACCCGCTTCGCTCCTACGCTTGCGTTCAGCAAAGACTGAGCCTGGTCGAGCGCAACGAGCGGTTTTTGGCCGGACAATAATAAATAAAAAGCGCGAACTGCAAAGGCAATCCCTTTGCGGCTCGCGCTTTTTCTGCGGTTGGCGGTCAATTCCGCGCGGTTCCGGCCTCTCCTGCCGGTTCGGAGGTGGAATTCCGGTAGACCATCTCTACCGAAATCATGATTTTCTCCTGCGGCCCGCCCGGTTTGGACAGCCTGTCCAACAGCTTCTTCACCGCGCGCTGGCCCAGTTCCTCCTTCGGGACGTTCACCGTCGTAATCGGCGGTGCATGGCGCGCCGCGTCGTCGATGTTGTCGAACCCGGTCACGGCGATATCCCCGGGGACCGATAACCCCAGCTCGTCCAGGGCCGAGCACACGTTCACGGCGATCGCGTCGTTCGCGCACACCAGCGCCGTCGGCAGGGATCGCGTTTTTTTCCGGCGCTGAAGCCAGGCGGCCACATCGCCATGGAACGCCCCGGTCTCCACGCCTTCCAGCTTCAGCATCGGATCGTCAGCCGCCTGCGGGGTCAAACCGTTCTCCTCCAAAGCGCTGCGAAAGCCGAGCCAGCGGTCGCGGAAGCTTCGCGAAAATGCGGAGCTCCCCACAAAATGCAACTGGCGATGTCCCAAACCGATCAAATGATTGGTTAGCCTCGCCATGCCGTCCAGGTTGTTGGCAAAAACCGTATCGCTCGGAATCAGCGGATCTTCATGATCGACCAGCACCATCGGCAGTCCGCTCCGGTGTACCTCAAGCAGCAGCGAGGTCGCGATCTGGCCGACGCCCACCATGCCGAGAATGCCCTCCGGGTTCAGGATGCTCATGAAGTTCTCACCCCGCGGCTCCGAAACGATAATCATCCCGAGCCCTTGCTGTTCAAGCTCGCGGGATATCCCCTCCAGCAATTTTCCCCAATAAAGCGACTCCTTGTTTTGAAACCGGATATTGGGCATCAGCACCAGCACCGACTGCTTGCCGGGGGATGGGGAGAGCGGCGCCCCGGCGGGAACAATGTTTTTAACGTACCCGTTCTTTTGATTAAAATAGCCGAGCCGGGATGCGGCCTGAATGACCCGCTCCTTGGTGGACTCGCTGACTCCGCCTTTACCGGATAACGCCTTGGAAACGACGAACTTTGAGACACCCAAATGATCGGCGATTTGCTGCATCGTAACTTTTTTCAAGCGGGTTCCTACCTCCGAATAGTCTTACTAACGGTTCAAATAATAATCTAACAATAGTATAACAAAGCCGGCACCTGTTATAAACCGTAAATCCGTAAGTTTCCCGGAGAGCGGGGCTCGTCATTCCGTTTGGTCGAATAAAGAGGCGACCCAATGGATGCTCTTTTGCGATGCCTGCTGCAGCAAATGCGCCGCTTTGTCGGCGAAGCGGTCCACAGGCGGCGGGGGCTGGGGCGGCAGCAGCAGATCGGCGGGCGTCTGCATGGCGGAATTCCCCCCGGATGGACCGGTTTGGGCCCCGTTCCCCGAAGAAAAGCCCTGCGAGGGGACCGGACCGCCGCTGTTGCCTCCCGTTTCATACCCGCCGTTTGCACCGTTGTAATCGTAGTTATACCCTCCGTAGCCGTAACCCGGGCCGGGAGCGGCGTTCCCCCTTTGCCAGCCGGACCCGCCCTGGGCGGAATTCGCGGGCCAAGCCGAAGAAGCGTATCCGCCCCCAGCGCTCCCGTAACCCTGCGGAAATTGTCCGGTTGCGCCGGTTGCGCCGGCTTCGCCGCCGGAATACCCCGGCCCATAGACGGTTGCGGTCCCGCTATCCGCCAGCTGCATCCCCAGCGTTACGCCCGCCGCAAGCAGAATGCCGTACAGCAATATTTTTCGCGTCGTTTTGGCCATGATCTCCCCGTCCTCCCGAATCCAGTCTATGATTTCTTGCTTGTCTGCGCCGCTTCGCCCGCCTCTTGCTTCCCGCCGTCTTTCGTCAAGGATCCGGCTTTTTCCGCTTCCTGGCTTTCCCAGTACAAATCGGCAAGGATGCCGGCGAGCACTTTGGCGGTCCGATCCAGCTCCTCCTGAGTGTTGTCGATCCCGCCGATTTCGATCAGCACGCTGTTCGGCGACAAGGATTGGTTGTACTCTCCGTTGCCCTGCGACGACGTTTTGCCCCAAATGCCGCGCGAGATGCCGGGATACGACTTCTCCATGCGCTCGTGGATGGAGCTGGCGAAGGCTTCGTTCAAACGCCAATTCTCGTTGCCGTGCCCGATGATAAAATACACCTGCGCGTAGGACTGTCCGCCGATCGTCGTCGTCGTTTTGTCGTGGCGCTGCGAGTCGCGGTGAATGTCGATAAAGTACTTAAGCTGCCCGTTTTCGGCCATTGCCGTTTTTACGGTCTCCCGCGAATATTTATATGAATAGTTGTAGTTGTAATTGCTAACTTTGTCCGCATAATTTTCGTACGAATGCAGCGTGGCAATGCCTTTCTTCTCGAGCTCCTTGGCCAGCGCGTCGCCGACCAGGCTGACGTTTTTCATCTTTTCCGCCGAGCTGGGGTTGTCGACATTCGTCCCCAGGACCGGATTATACGATTCTTGCGGATGAGAATGGTAGATCATAACGATGTTTTTGTTGCCGGGTTTGATCGATGGCTCCTCCGCGTCCGCGCCCTGCTCCGGTTTCTGAGCGTCCGAGGCGCCGCCATTCTCCGGCGTGCCGCCCTCGCCGTCCCCGCCCGGGTTCGTCCCATCCTGGCCATCCTCGTCCGGCTCCGGATGATCCGGGGCGCTCCCGTGGGCCCCGTTTCCGGGCCGGTAATCTTCGGGCGCCTGCGCCAGCCCGTTGCCCGAGCCGGTTCGCAGCAAAATCGGACTGTCCGCGCCAAGCCCCGGCACCTCGCGGGCAACCAGGCTTTTCGGATCGGACGGGTTGACGTCGGTCAACAGTTGGAACACGAAATTCGTCATGTGTTTTCCCGATATCGCGGGCGTTTCGTTGGTTGGAGCCGCATGCGGAAGCTCCATCCCGACCATCTCCATAAAGAAACCGCTGGACAGGGAAGCCGCCAGCCCCTTCATCGAAGAAACCGGCGAGGTGTTAAGCTGTTTCTCGGCAATCCCGAACACGCCCAGCAAGATAAAAAATACGACCGACATGACCGTCAGCAGCAAAAAGGTCCTACCCATCGCCAATACGTACAGCAGGTTCCGTCTTAATTTCGCAATGTTCAAAGCTCTGAATTTCATTTCGCATGTCCTCCTCCAGCCGCTTTCAAACTTCATATCCCAAATCTATGAACCTAGCTGCTAGGGTAGAACCTCAAATTCTCCCAAAAAAAAGAAATCCGCTAGATTTGGCTAGCGGATCTTTTTCTGCGGTTGACGAAAACCGTGTTCAATATTTGCGTTTCGGGCCGGCTGCCCGGAATTAATGGGTATAGGACGCGACGTTTTCCGGCGTAACGGCTTCATGCAGGGAGATGTTCAGCCCGCTTGCGATCACGTTCGCGACATCCTCGATAAATTCGTCGATCTCCTTTGGTGTAACGATCAGGTCATGGCCGAGCGGGTCCAGCACCTCTTTGACGAGCCCCAATCTTTCGTTTTCGCTGAGCTCGGTAAGCAAGCCCATGATCTGCTTCGTTTGCGCCTGCTTGCCTTCACCGGCTTCCTGATTGAAATGCGACTTCATTAAATCAAATACGTTGTTCACGATCGTCGAAGCGTAACAGACCGTTGGCACGCCGATCGCGATGCACGGGATGCCC
The DNA here is from genome assembly GCF_900454495.1 of Paenibacillus macerans. Taxonomy (NCBI): domain Bacteria; kingdom Bacillati; phylum Bacillota; class Bacilli; order Caryophanales; family Paenibacillaceae; genus Paenibacillus; species Paenibacillus macerans. Next base: position 70,718 of record NZ_UGSI01000001.1, on the reverse strand, counting down.
AGGATCTCCTGCGTCAGCCCTCTTCTTTTATTGCCGATGCCGGAACCAGGGTGAATGCCGATATCGGCGATTTGAATCGTCGTATTCACCCGCTCGAGCGAACGGGAGGCCAGCGCGTCGATCGCGATGATCAGATCGGGCCGGGTCCGGTCCACGATGCCCTGTACCACTTCGCTCGATTCGATGCCAGTAACCCCCAGCACCCCGGGGGCTACGGCGCTGACCTGGCGGTACCCCGGAGCCACCTGATCCGGCGCAAGCTCAAAGTAATGGCGGGTCACCAGCACGTTCTCCACGACCAAAGGGCCCAAGGCGTCGGGCGTCACATTCCAGTTCCCGAGACCGACGACCAGCGTTTTGGCATGGCTGCCGACTCCGATTTTATTTAAAAATGCGGTGAATTCTTTGGCAAAAGCGGCGGCAACCTTTTCCTGCAGTTCGGTGTCCTGATTGCGCAGTCCCGGAACCTCGATCGTAATGTAGTGGCCCTTGACCTTGCCGATTTGCCGCGAAGCGGCGTCATCGGTGATGTCGAGCCGGGTGATTTTAATGCCGTCCTGCTCGGTTACCTCCTCGTTTAAGCCCTGCACCGGCCCGCCGTGAGCCGTCTCCGCCATCTCCTTCGCTTCAACGGCCAAATCGGTTCGCACGGAATATTCCCGTAAATCCAGATTCATCCCATAAGACCTCCATTTCCTCTAGTTTCCTTTATTGTGCGGGAGAGGCAAAGTGATTATTCATCCGTTCATCGTTCCCCGCTCGTCTATTGCCTGTCTGTCCACGGGAAGAAGCATGATTTTATTGCTTTTTGCGGTGCTGCGTGATAAAATGTTTTAAGTTGTGAATCATCTGGGATGATATATGCTTTACAGGAGGTGAATGCAATGCCTAACATTAAATCCGCAATCAAACGTGTAAAAACTAGCGAAAAGCGCCGCGCTCTCAACGCTTCGCAAAAATCCGCCCTGCGTACGGCCGTGAAAACCGCCGACAGCGCTCTGGCGGCTAACGAAGTTGAAGCAGCCAAAGCTGCTTTCGCCGCTGCTACCAAAAAATTGGACAAAGCCGTAACGAAAGGCTTGATCCACAAAAACGCAGCAGCCCGCAAGAAATCCCGCTTGGCCAAAAAATTGAACGCCCTTGCGTCCCAACAAGCGTAAGCGCGTTAATTATAAGAGCATCAAACAACTAAGCCCAAAAAGACCTGAACGATTTTCGTTCAGGTCTTTTTGGTTGATTCCGGGGGCTCCGGTCCGGGCGGCCGGAAACAGCGCGTACGTGCAGGTCAAGCCCCCAATTTAAGCAAAAACAACTCCAAACCGAGCACCTTGTCGACGCCGCCGCTTTTCATCCGGTAATCCAGTTCGGCGAGCTCGGATAAAATATCCCGCAGCCGCCCGGCTTCGAACTTCCGCGCCTGCTCGCCGGCCAGCTTCACGACATAGGGGTGCAGGGCAAGCTGCGAGGCGATTTGCTGCTGCGAGTAGCTTTGCCGGCCCAGTTCCTTCACCTGCATCATAATCCGGAACTGGCGGGCGATCAGCGCCGCGATCTTGATCGGTTCCTCGCGCTGCTTGAGCAGCTCGTAGAAAATGCCGAGCGCCTTCTCCAGCCGCAGCGCGGCGATATGCTCGACCATCGCGAACACGTTCTGCTCCGTGCTGCGGGCGACAAGCTGCTCGACGGCGGCCGTGTCGATCGTGCCCCCGGTTCCGGCGTACAGGCACAACTTGTCCGCCTCCGCCGCCAGCGCGGCCATATGCACACCGCCGGCCGCGATTAGCGCCTCCGCGGCTTCCTTGCCGATCCGGCAGCCGCGCTTCTCCACCTCGTGCACCACCCACTGCACCAGCTCGCCCCCGCCGAGCGGCATAAACGACAAGGCCGTCCCGGAAGCCTTCATCGCCTTCACGATTTTTTTGCGTTCGTCCAGCTTCTCGGCGTAAACGACAAACACGATGACGCTGTGCTCCGCCGGATTGCCGATATACGTCTGCAGCGCCTCCACTTTATGCTCGATTTTGCCGCCCTCTTTACCGGCCGTAAACAATCCGGCATCGCGGACGACGATCAGCTTGCGCTCGACGAGAAAAGGCAGCGTCTCGGCCTCCTCCACCACCGCTTCAATCGGCGTCTCCGCCAGATCGAACACCGCCATGGCGAAGTCCTTTTGATCCCGGTCGACCAGCTTGTCCTGGAGCAGCCCGACAAACTCTTGAATTTGATACTTCTCCGTACCGTAGCATAAATATAACGGGGAGATCCGCCCCTGTTTGATCTCTTTTACCGCTGTTTTGGCGTCCAATTCGGCCTCTCCTTCCCAAACGCATTGCCTATTCCCTATGATACTTCGAAACCGGCCATTAGTCCAAATCCGGCGCCAAAAGCAACAGAGAGACCTCTGCCTCGCGGCGAAAGGTCCCTCTGTCCCAGAACATCTATATAAACGCGGGCAGAAAAGCTCTAGAAACTTTCCCGCCTGCGGTCATACGACGATCAGGGTTCCAATCCTTTGTCTCTATATTTATAACCTATTCCATATCTCCTAAAAAGGTGACTGCCTTAAAGCACTTGCCCCGCCCAATTTAGCAAGTCTTTCTCTGCTGGGCTTAAGGGATTTTACGGCTGATCCGCGGCAGCACCGTTCCCGGCGGTGCCGTTTGCGGAAGCTCCGTTCGCGGGAGTGCTGTTTGCGGGAGCTCCTTTCGCGGAACCTCCTTTCGCGGGAGTACTGTCCGCGGCAGCGTCCGCCCCGGACGCTGCCTTGACCGAACGGGTCGTCACCGTTCCGTCTTTTGCGGTCTCATAGGTAAACGTTGTGCTGTCTTCCGACCATTCGCCCTGAACCCATTCTCCACCGAGCGCATGATCGGAAACAAGCGTTTTTTTCTGATCGGACTCTTTTTTGTATATATACAGATGTCCTTCCTTCAATTCGGCCTCGTAGGCCCCATCCGGAGAAGTCCAGGCAGTCGGGGCTTTCGGCGCGGCGGCTATCCCCATCATCGATTGATTCGGATCCGCTTCATTGACGCTTCTCTGCTGCACAATCCCCGGTTCCAGGGTCGTTCCGGCGCCAGCGTTTGAATCGCCGGAGGCGCCCCGCTGGCCGGCCTGCGCTCCGCCGGCAGCCGGAACACCGCCATGGTTTAAAGCCCCGATGTCCTGCGCCTCGCTCTGAGCCGTCCCGTCTCCGCCATTGTTTGCCGGGGCGCCGGTCGCGGCAGACGACGCCTCTTCCGCCGGAGTTTCCTTCCCTTTGGCTGGTTCGGCTGAATCCAGAGCGTCCGCCGCCCCTTTCCCGGGATGACTCCCGGTTTCGCCGCTATTTGCCGGGGACTTTAAGTCTTCTTCGGCCTGAGCCGTCCGCTCCGGCTCGCTTGCCCCGCCGGCCGAGCCCGCATCCGCCTCTTCCTTGCTTATGAACAGCCGGGCGATATCCTCCGGTTCGCCCGCCGCCCCCGCATCGTCCGCGCTTGGCGATCCATCGCTTGCGCTCTTCAAGGCGATTTCGGCGTTGGGAACCGTTTGCGGCTCATACTGATAAATAAACACGCCTAAGATCAACGCCGCCGCCACGCCCAGCGATCCGTACCGATAAATGCGGGCGCGGCGCGAGGCTGGGCCTTGCTCGCGTTCCTGCTTGCCGCTTCGGCTTAGCGCTGGGGAGCTTTCGGTCATGACCGGCAGAGCGTCCGCCTCGGATACGCTGCCTTCCCGGCGGGCCTGATCGATCGCATCCAATTGCGGAAGGATCGCATCGACCAGACTGTAATTCGGGACGACCTTCGGCAAGTTCTCAAGCTGCGCGGACAGCTTGTTCAGCCATTCGAACTGCTCGGCGCAATCCCGGCAATGGCGAATATGCTCAAACAGAAGAGAGGATTCCTCTTCGTTCAAATCCCGGTCGAGATAACGATTCATCCATTCCACCGCCTCCTGGCAATTCATCCTGTTACACCACCTTTCTGATAATCTCGAAGCAAGTGCTGCAGCTGCTGCCTGGCCCTAAACAGATAGGATTTAACGGTGTTCAGGGGCAGATTCAAACTATCGGCAATTTCGTTATAGGAAAAGTCCTGCAAATATCTCAACACAACCACCGACCTGTGATGTTCCGGAAGCTGCTCGATCGCGCTGCGGATATCCTCGGCCATATAGCCGGACATAACCTCCCGCTCAACGCTGTCGTTGCCCTGAAACACCATTTCGTGCTCTTCGATCGAAACCGTCGGTTTATTCCTTCGAAATTTGTCAATGCATATGTTCGTCACGATTCGCTGCACCCAAGTTTTAAATTGAGCTTTCTCCTCATATGAACCGATTTTGGTATAAATCCGGATAAGCGCCTCCTGAGCGGCGTCGTGCGCATCCTGCTCGTTATTTAATATATAATAGGCTGTCCGGTACACATGCTGTTCAATCTCTCGCAATAGGGTGATTAGAGCGTCGCGATCGCCCTCTTGTGCGGCTCTGATGAGACCTTGCTCCACCACAAAGGCTCCCCCTTCCTTGCAACTATCCAGACGCTGGCGTCCGACAAAATGTTGCAATGTTGTTACTATTTTAGATAAATATTTATTTGGAAAAAAGTCCGTGAACCCCGAATATCCCATTAACCTCACCTAAGAATACCAAAAAAAATAGGACCCGTCATCCTGCTTTCACGCGTCCTGACGGAATCCCACAAAATGGTTATTGCGCAAGCTTATAGCGGATATGCATCCGGCCGCCCCGCACCTTCAACTGCACTCCGCCCATCCGGTCGGTGCGGAAAATGCCGGTCCCCTGCGCTTCAAGCCGCTCCATGACCGCCGGATGCGGATGCCCGTAAGTGTTGGACGCGCCGACGGAGATCAGGACGGCCTCCGGCCGCCAGTACGCCAGCCACTCGGCCGAGGTCGACGTTTTACTGCCGTGATGAGCCACCTTCATGACGTCGACGGGATGTCCGTTTTCTCCCCCGACCACCTGCTTATCTGCCCCGGACATTTCCTTTTCCGACCCGACCGTTTCCTTATCTGCTGCGGCCATTTCCAGCACTTCCCGCTCCGCCGCTTCATCCATATCCCCGGTGAACAAAAACCGGGCCCCGCTCATTTGGAGCAGGAACACGATCGAGCGGTGATTTTGCTTCTCTTCGAACGGAATCGCTTCCGCTTCAGTACCGGCGGCTACCGCTTGGGGATATAGAACGTCAAGTTTCGTCTCGGCATCCGGCTTCATAGTCATGCCGCGGGCCGCCGAATAGACCGGTATGTTCCGATCCAATGCAGTCTCCATCAGCTTCTTCATGGTGGCGGATTCGGCCAGACTTCCGTTGATCACCAGCGCCTCCACCGGGAATTGCTCAAGCACGGCTTGCAGGCCGCCGATGTGGTCCTGATCGCCATGGGTTAAAATCACGGCGTCCAGGCGGTGGATCCCCCGTTTTTTTAGCAGCGGAACAACCGTTTTCGCTCCGACTTCAAACGCCTCCTTCCTGTCCCGCCAGCTATCGGATGCCTTGCGGAACGAGACGGTGCCGCCGCCGTCCACGAGAATATGAACGCCGGACGGAGCCGTAATGAGCGCACAATCCCCCTGTCCCACATCGATAAATTCGATGTGCCCGACGCCTTTGGCATATGCCGTCCGGTACCCGGACACGATCAGCAGCGCGAGGCCGGCCGCTATTGCAATACGCAGAATTTCCCTGCGCCGGTTGGCGTCACGCGGCCATATCCTTAAGGCAATGGATATGAAGGAGTCCCGGAACGGCCGGAATGGCAGGGGCGTTTGGGATGTTAGGGGCGACCGGGACGATCGGAACAATGGGAACTCCCGCGGCGATTGTCCGCCCAACTGCCGGTGTACTCCGGCAAATGCCGCCAAATAGCGCCTCGTCTTATCCGAGGCCGCTATTTCGGCCGGAGGCGAAAGCGGCACCGTCTCATCGTCCAAGACGCCGGCCGCCGTTAAATGCCGCTTTTCCCGCCGCGAACTCCAATAAAGCAGCAAAAACACGGCCCCGTAATATCCGGCGATCCACAGTAACGAGGGGGATTTCCAGTAGGTCATAAAGCCGCTTCGTTCACCAAGCCAGCCTGTGGCCCAAAACGTAGCCGTATTCAGCAGCCTTACCGGAACCGCCGCCCAGACGCCAAGCCGGTACGCGAAAAAGCTGAGCAGAAGCGCTGCCGTCCCCATAGGCAGCGCCAGCGCACCAATGACGGGGACTATCAGCAAATTTGCCGCCAGCGAGAGCAGGGAAAACTGGTTAAAATAGAAGATCGTTAAAGGAAACGAGACGATTTCCGCCGCCAGCGTAATGGCTACGGTCCCCCGGATTTTGGGCGGAAGCCAGGCGAAATAAGGCGAGATCAGCGGGACGAAAACGATCAGCCCGGCCGTGACCGCAAACGAAAGCTGGAAGCTGACGTTCAGCAAAAAATAGGGGTCCCAAAGCAGCATCATAAGCGCCGCGGCCGACAGCACATTAATGCTGTCCTTGAGCTTTCCCCGCCTCAGCAAATAGATGCCCAGCGTCGTCATGATCCCGGAGCGGATCACGGACGGCGAAAAACCGGTAATCAGCACATATGCCGGGACAAACAACAACATGACGATCAGCGCGGTCTCCCGGCTGACCCGGCATAAACGCAGCAGCCAAAAAACGATCGCCACATTGATCGCCACATGGCTGCCCGAAATCGCCAAAATATGCGTCAGGCCAAGCTGGGTAAACTCCGCGTATTTCTCCGGATCAAGCTCGTCCTGAAGCCCGATCAGCAGGCCTTTCATGTAGCCGGCCTGCCATCCCGGAAACAGCCGCTCGATCTGCGCGCCCAAATAAGCGCGCAAAGCATCGACCTCCCCGAGCAATGCGGCGGCGCTCCATTTGCCGGGCAGTACGTTCAACGCGGACGCCCCGGTCGCCTTGACCAGCCAATGAATGCGCTGGTTGTGCAAATAGCGGCGGTAGTCGAAGCCTTCAAAGTTGCGGGCCGGCTCCGGCCGTTTCAGGCTGCCCGTCAACGCGATATGCTGTCCACGCCGCCAGGAGGCGGCCTTGCTTAACTCCTCCTCCGCCGCCAAACGCAGCTGTACCGCGACCTTCTCTCCGCCGGGGATATCCCCTCCCTCCAGCGGTCCCTTCAAGGCGCCATCGGAATGGCCGATCCGGCTCAACCGCAGCGTAAAGTCGGCCCGGTCGCCATCGACCTCCACCGGCGACACGATCGTCCCCTCCATGCGTACGGCAAGCCCGTCCAGAGGGTCCTGGACGGCGGACCGCTCAGCGGTTGGACCGGCTGATGACCCCCGTTCACCGGACTGCTCAGCGGTTAGGCCGGCTGATGCGCCCCGTTCGCTGGACTGCTCAGCGGTTAGACCATCAACCGTCTCCCCCCCGCCAGACAAAGCATATTCAATCCGGCTGATATTTCTGGCTTCGTAGTACTGCCAATAGACGGCCCCAAGAGAAAATGCCAGCCACAATACCGCAAGCCTCCGCAAGGGCCAACGCCCGATCGCCAATAACACCGGGCAAACCAGCGTAATTCCGGCCCACATCAGCCAAAACCGGCTGCCGCCGAGCAAAATAGTCAAACCGCTGCCGGCGATCCAGCAGCAGGCGATAGCGGTCAAAGGTCTACGGAACATTACAAGTCCTCCTTCCTTTCGGGATCGCTGCCATATCAGACACATGTCCGCCACCGTTTAAGAGTGCTTCCTCCAACAAGAAACCCGCGGCCTGCGCGCAGGCCAACGTCCGCCTGTATTACAGGGAATAAGCGGGCCGAGAAGCCAGGCCAATCCGAGGCTGCACAAATCCAGGGCGATGCCGAATCTATGTAAATACCGTTTTCAGTAGGCGCCAGTCAGTAGTACCAAATCCAGTAGCTGGCAATTCCAGTAGGTGGCGATTCCAGTAAGTGCCGATTCCGCGAAATGCATAAATGCAGTTCGTTTTGACTCAAAAACCCCGTTTCCGGCCCGTCAAATGCAAAATTTCAGTTCATTTCCAGTCAAAAGACACTGGCGTTGCATTAACTTTTGCTCAAAGTTTCTTTACAAGCGTTGGCTTTCGAATCGATACTGTCCGCCCGCAGGAAATCTAACGGTTGCAGCAGCGGCTATTTGCCGAAAAAAGACCTTTTCCAAATTCTAACGGTTGCGAACGTCGTTATTTGCCTGAATCCAAGCAAAAATTACCGATTTTCAGCGAAATAAGCTCCATGGCAACCGTTACAATTTGAAATCAACGGTACTGGAACAAATAGCGCTTGTGGCAACCGTTAGAATATTGGTGTGCCCAGAAAATGTATCTTGCCAGATGTAAATCCAACGCTAGTGGTCAAAAGACCCCTTTTTTATCGGATAGCCCCAAAATAGATGCATAGTTTTTTGCATTTCAATCGGTCAATTCCAGTCATATATGGTACATCAAATGCACTTTTACACTTGAGCCCTTAACCCCGTCATCCTTTTAAAGGATCCAACGCGGGCAAGACAAGAATACTGCGAAAATAGACGCGCTTGGCGCCATAACTATGTTTCACCAGCACCTGACCGAACAGAACTCCATAAAACTCAAAAAAGCACCCCACCCGCCTTTGGGCGGATGAGGTGCTTCCTGCATCCTAACAAATCATCGCGTAATCCATATAAATCGTAGCATGATCCATATAATCTCATAATAAATCTAATTTCATATAAATCTTATATAATCTCATGTAATCTCATATAAACTCATATAAACTCAAAATCTCCGCATATATCCGTACAAATCATCGTATGTTCGATCAAGTTTGCCGCCGATGGCCGGTTATTCCTCAACGCGGACAACCGTTTCCGGCGGCGGCTGGTACGATTCCAAACGGCGGAACCGGATGCCTTTCTGCTTCATCATCGCCGTCACCTTGCCCGAATCTTTGGGGTAAGGCCGATGAAACACGATTTCCGTAATGCCGCTGTTGGCCAGCATGTTGGCGCAAGTCCAGCAAGGTTCGTCCGTAACGTAGACGCTGGAGCCTTCCCGGTCGATGCGGTCGGTGAACAGCAGCAGGTTTTGCTCGGCGTGGATCGTGCGCACGCAGCGCTGCTTCTTCACCATTTTTTCTTCTCCGTTTTCGATGACGACCTCGTATTCCTCCGCGATCATGCAGCCGGCTTCCGAGCAGTCGGGAACGCCCGAAGGAGCTCCGTTGTAGGCCGTTCCAAGCAGCTTTTTGCCCTGGACGAGAACGGCTCCGACATGCCGGCGGCTGCAGCGCGACCGCGTTGACACCATATAGGCGATATCCATGAAATACGTATCCCAGTCTTTGCGTTGATCCGGATTCATCCCTTTGGCTCTCCTGTTCCTACAGTCTGATATATGGCTTCATTTTTTCCAGCATTTTGTTTCCGACCCCTTTCACCTTCGTCAAATCGCTTAGGGAAACAAAAGGGCCGTGCGCGGTTCGGTAGTCGATGATCGCCTGCGCTTTTTTCTCGCCGATGCCGGGAATGTCCTGCAGCTCGGTAAGCCCCGCCTGATTGATGCTGATCAGGCTGGTGTCCGCCTGCTGCGGCGGCGCAGCGGACGAAGCCGGACTGCCGGCCGCAGAAGCGGTGGCGTTTCCGGCAGGCGGCTCGCCTGCCTCGGGGTTACCGGCAGCCGGGCTGCCAACCGCCGGCTCGCCTAAGGCCGCGCCCGCTGGCGGGGCCGCTGCTGAACCCGGCGCCGCAGCACCGCCTGCAGCGGCTCCGCCTCCAGCCGATCCGCCTGCCGCCGCTCCACCCGCGGCCGTCCCGGCCGCACCGCCTGCCGCTGCACGGCCGCCGGCAGTCTCCATGCCCTGCGCCGCTCGGCGCTGATCCGCCTTGCCGGCGTCCCCGGTATGGGCAGCGGCACTTGCGCCCGCCCCGGCCGCAGCGCTTCCGCCTCCGGCAGGCGCTTGCTCCGCCTGCAGCGCCGAAGCCACCTCGGCGTTGAGCGGAACCCAGCCTTCAATTCCGGCCGGTTTGCTTCCGCCAACCGCAAGCAGCATCAGGCCGGCGCCAATAACTGCGGAAACGACCGACGTCAGCACATACTCTTTTCTCATACCCTGCCACTCCAATCTTAAAAGAATCTGCCCGGTAAGGTCATGAAGATCCAATCAAGATGCATACATATTTAAACAGGTGAAGTAGAAACGTTCGGTCTGCCCGGTAAATAACCGCAGGCAAAGGGCCGCACGTTTCTAACGTGAAAATCGAGTTCGCTGTGAAGCATGATCCATGATGGCAACGAAAAGTGCGTCACGCACGGAAAGGGGAACCCGGATGAAAGTCGCCTTCATCGGAACCGGATCCATGGGAAGCTTGCTGATTGAAGCTTTCTCGCGTTCCGGAGCGCTGCTCCCGCATCACATCTGTGCCAGCAACCGTTCTCCCCTCAAAACGAAACGGCTGGCCCAACGTTATCCCGGACTAAAAATATACGGAAGCAACGCGGAAGCCGCACGGGACAGCAAAATTATCTTCCTGTGCATCAAACCCCTGGATTACCCTGAGGTTATCGCGGAAATCCGGGATGTGCTCGACGATAAACAGATCGTCGTATCAATTACGAGCCCGGTGCAAATCGAAACTCTGGAGCAGGCCCTCCCGGCCAAAATCGCCAAAATTATTCCCAGCATTACCCACTCCGTACACAGCGGAGCTTCGCTCTGCATGTACGGAAAGCGGATCCGGCCCGAGGACCGGCTCCTGTTGGAGCAGCTGATTTCCTCGGTCAGCACGCCGTTTACGCTAAAAGAAACCGAGACCCGCATCGCTTCCGACATCGCCAGCTGCGGCCCCGCATTCGTCGCCTACATGCTGAAGCTGTGGGCGGAAGCCGCCGGAGAGCTAACCGGACTGACGCAGGCCGACGCGATCACGCTCGGCTCCGAAATGCTGCTCGGAACGGGCAAGCTGTTGACCGAAGGCGGACTAACCGCGGAGGAGCTTATCGAGCGCGTCGCCGTCCCCGGCGGCGTTACCGCCGAGGGATTGACCGTGCTGGAAGCCGGCCTTCGCGGCCTGTTCGTGCAGTTGATCGAAGCGACGCACCGCAAGTACGATGAAGATCTCGGCAAACTGCATGCGCTGTTTAATCCTCCTGAACCCGGCGGGGAAACGGCGGCAGAAGAGGAAGGAGATTCCTCCCCTTCCTCCCATCAGGCGGACGGCGGCGCCCTATCCAAGGCGGAACCGCCGGACGGTTCGGGAGCCGCTACCCTGCCTTAATGCCGGTGACCCGCAAATAGACTGCCGCAATAGACTGCCGCCAAAGCAGCAGCTTCCGGCAGGCCTTTAACCGACGACAATGTTGACCAATTTGCCCGGAACGGCGATCACCTTGCGGATCGTCTTGCCAGCCACAGCCTGCTGCACGTTCGGCAGGCTTAAGCTGTGTTCCTGCATGGCCGCCTGATCCAGCTCTTTGGAAATTTTCGTGCGGTCTACGATTTTGCCGTTCACCTGCACGACGATTTCCACTTCCGCTTCGACCGTCCAAGCCTCGTCATAGGCCGGCCACGGCTCGTACGTGATCGTTTCGGCATGCCCGAGGCGCTCCCACAGTTCTTCGGCCAAATGCGGCGCCAAGGGGGACAATAGCTGCACGAAGTTTTCAGCCGCAGCCTTCGGAACGGCATCCGTTTTATAAGCGTCGTTGACGAAAATCATCAGTTGGCTGATCGCCGTATTAAAGCGCAGGTTTTCTAAATCTTCGGTTACCTTTTTGATCGTTTTGTGCCAGGTCCGTTTGAAGTCGTCGCTGCCGCCGTCCGCGGTGATTTTCGGGTTCAGGCTGCCGTCCTCGGCGACGAAGAGGCGCCAGACCCGCGACAGGAAGCGGTGAATGCCTTCCACGCCGTTCATGTTCCACGGCTTGGTCGCTTCCAGCGGACCCATGAACATTTCGTACACGCGCAGCGTATCCGCACCGTATTCACCCACGATTTCGTCCGGATTGATCACGTTGCCGCGGGATTTGCTCATTTTCTCGTTGTTGGTGCCCAGGATCATCCCTTGGTTCACAAGCTTATGGAACGGCTCCTTCGTGGTCACCACGCCGAGATCGTACAGCACCTTGTGCCAGAAGCGGGCGTACAGCAGGTGAAGCACCGCGTGCTCGGCGCCGCCGATATACAGATCGACCGGCAGCCACTCCCGCTGCTTCTCTTTGGAGCACAGCTCCTTGTCGTTATGCGGATCGATGTACCGCAGATAATACCAGCAGCTGCCCGCCCACTGCGGCATCGTGTTCGTCTCGCGCCGCGCCGGCAGGCCGGTCTCCGGATCGGTCGTATTGACCCATTCCGTAACGTTCGCGAGCGGCGATTCCCCGGTGCCCGACGGCTTGATGGCGTCGACGTCCGGCAATACCAGCGGCAGCTGATCCTCCGGCACCGGCTTCATCGTGCCGTCTTCGAGATGGAGGATCGGGATCGGCTCGCCCCAATAACGCTGGCGGCTGAACAGCCAGTCGCGCAGGCGGTACGTCACCTTGCCGCGCCCTTTGCCGTTTTCCTCCAGCCAGGAGATCATTTTCTTGATCGCTTCCGCGTTGTTAAGCCCGTTCAGGAAACCGGAATTGACGTGCGGACCGTCGCCCGCATACGCTTCTTTCGCCAGATCGCCGCCTTCGACCACTTCGCGGATCGGCAGCTCAAAACGCTTGGCGAACTCGTAGTCCCGCTCGTCATGCCCCGGCACGGCCATGATGGCCCCGGTGCCGTAGCCGGCGAGCACGTAATCGGCGATCCAGATCGGCAGCTTGGCGCCGTTCACCGGATTGATCGCGTAAGCGCCGGTAAATACGCCGTTTTTTTCCTTCGCCAGATCGGTCCGCTCCAGGTCGCTTTTGCGCGCGGCTTGATCTTGATAGGCCTCGACGGCTTCGCGCTGGGCGTCCGTCGTGATCGTTTTGACCAATTCATGCTCCGGTGCAAGCACCGCGTAGCTGGCCCCGAACAAGGTGTCCGGGCGCGTCGTAAACACGGTCAGCGCCGCGTCATGGCCGTCGATCGCAAAAACGACTTCGGCCCCTTCGGATTTGCCGATCCAATTGCGCTGCATATCCTTGATGCTTTCCGACCAGTCGAGCTCTTCCAGGTCTTCCAGCAGCCGTTCCGCATACTCGGTGATTTTCAGCACCCATTGGCGCATCGGCTTGCGAATGACCGGATGGCCGCCGCGTTCGCTCTTGCCGTCGATCACCTCTTCGTTGGCCAGCACCGTTCCCAGCGCAGGGCACCAGTTTACCGGCACCTCGGCCACATAAGCGAGACCTTTCTTATAAAGCTGGATAAAAATCCACTGGGTCCATTTGTAATATTCCGGATCGGTCGTGCTGATTTCGCGGTCCCAATCGTATGAGAAGCCCAGCGATTTGATTTGGCGCCGGAAATTGTTGATGTTCTTGACCGTAATATCGCGGGGATGCTCGCCCGTATCGAGCGCGTGCTGCTCGGCCGGCAGGCCGAAAGCGTCCCACCCCATCGGATGCAGCACATTGTAGCCGCGCATCCGTTTATAACGGGAGACGATATCCGTCGCCGTATAACCTTCCGGGTGGCCTACATGAAGGCCCGCTCCCGAAGGATAAGGGAACATGTCGAGCGCGTAAAACTTCGGTTTGCCCGCCTCTTCCCGTGTTTTGAACGTATGATGCTCATCCCAGTAAGCCTGCCATTTCGGTTCGATGTCCTGAGCCCGGTAAACGGCATGAGGCGCATTATTGTCCGCCATAATCGAAAATCCTCCTTGAACAACCATTTTGAACAAATATTTTAGTGAGGGTTCAAAAAGTCAGGTTTTCAAAAGATGACTTTTTGAACTGCCTTTTAAAATTAAAAAACCTCCCGCCCCGTAGCGTATCATCGCTAGGGACGAGAGGAAATTCCCGTGGTACCACCCTAGTTAGCTTCGGACATGCTTTGTCCTCGGCTCACTTTGCACCCTTAACGCGGGCGAGACGGCGATGTTCATGCGGCCGGCAAGGAAGCCGTCAGCGAATCCGCCGCTACCGCAATTGCACCGCACTCCGAGGCGAGTTCATTCCGCGGCCAACCGGCTTGCACCTTCCGCCGGCTCTCTGCATGGTCTGTCCGAAAATACTGATTCCTCATCACTGCTTTGCAATATCCAGCTTTGAAATTGATTATAGATTATTATATCCAATCCATCTCCCCAAAGTCAACGGCAGTCTTCGTTTAAACCCGGCTCCAGAAACGCCGCCGGATCACGCCGGGATCAGCTTTTGTTGACCCGGGTCAGCAGAACTTCCATGTCCTCTTCCCGAAGACCGCCCTTGCTTAGCGAGACAAGCGCGCGCAGCGGCAGAAAATGAAGATCGGCCGCGGCGATATCAGCCGGTTTGTCCTCCGGAAATATCCCGCTGTTCAGCTTGAATTGCTCGATCAGCGCCAGCGTCAGCGGGTCGGGAGCGGCTTTTGCCAACAGATCGCCCAACGTCGAGTTGCGCGTAAACGAGGGCTTCAGCTTGACGGCGCTCTCTACATAAACCGCTTCGGCCGCGGCGATATCCCGGGACGAACGCCCGATCAAAATATCGAAAAAGCCGCTCTCCACATGCCAGCCGCCCAGCTCCACATCGTAATATGCAAACGCTCTTTTATTCAGCTCAAAAATTACCGTCTTCTCTTCGCCGGGCTGAAGCTCGAGCTTTTCAAAGCCTTTAAGCTCCTTCGGCGGACGGGCCACGGACGCCTCCCGGTCGCTTACGTACAGCTGCACGATTTCCTTGCCCGCCACCTCTCCGGCGTTTTTGATCCGCACGCTCACCGTCAACGTCTCATGCTCCCGGATTCTGGAGCTGCTGAGCGTTAAACCGGAGTATTCGAACCGGGTGTAGCTCAGGCCGTGTCCAAACGGAAACAGCGGTTCGAGCGCTTTGGCGTCATAGTAGCGGTAGCCGACGAACACCCCTTCCTTATATTCGGCGCGGTCCTTTTCCCCCGGGAAAAACAGGTAGGACGGGTTATGCTCGAGCGCCGCCGGAAAGGTTTCGGCCAGCTTGCCGCTTGGATTGGCGTCGCCGAACAGCAGATCGGCCACCGCCCCTCCGGCCGCCTGTCCGCCCAAATAAGCCTCCAGCACGGCCCGGGTTTGGCCGATCCAGGGCATCTCCACCGGCGAACCGTTGCTCAGCACCACGACCAGATTGCTCTGGACCTTGGCCACCTCTTCGATCAGGCGAAGGTGATTGCCCGGCAAACGCAGATGGCTGCGGTCATATCCTTCCGTTTCGTAGCGATCCGGCAAACCGGCAAAAATAACGGCGACCTCCGCCTTGGCGGCGGCTTCCGCAGCTTCCGCCAGCAAAGCGGCATCAATCTCATCATCGTCCGGACGATATCCTTGCGCATAGGTGATCTGTGCCGGATCTTTGACTTTACGTCCGATTTCCTCATAAGCGATATCCAGTCTGGTCGGCACGATATGCGAACTGCCGCCGCCTTGAAATCTCGGCCGCCGCGCGAAGCCGCCGATGACGGCGATGCTCGCTTCCTTGGAGAGCGGCAGGATGCCCTGCTCGTTTCTGAGCAGCACCATGCTTTCGGCGGCTACTTTTCTGGCCAGATCATGGTGCCCGCCGGGATCAAACGAGGCTTGCTCCCGTTTTGCCGCATGGCCTTTAAAGGCCAGCTCCAGCAGTACTTTGACCGCTCTGTCCAGCTGCTCTTCAGGGAGCTCCCCGCTTTGCACGGCTTGAACGATCTTGGCGTCGCCTTCTCCGAGGTTAAACGGCATTTCCAGATCGAGCCCGGCCAGCAGGCCGTCCACCCGCTCGTTTACCGCGCCCCAGTCGGAGATCACAGCGCCTTCATAGCCCCATTCCTCGCGCAAAATATCGGTCAAGAGCCGCTTGTTCTCGGCGCAGTATTCCCCGTTCACCCGGTTGTAGGCGGTCATCACCGTCCATGGGCGGGCCTTTTTCACCGCACCCTCAAAGCTGGCCAGATAAATCTCCCGCAGCGTCCGTTCATCGGCAACGGCGTCCACCGTCATCTTGCGGTATTCCTGGTTATTCAGCGCAAAATGCTTGAGCGAAGTTCCGACTCCCTGACTTTGTACCCCTTCAATATGGCTGGCCGCCATTTCCGACGATAAATAAGGGTCCTCCGAGAAATACTCGAAGTTTCTGCCGCAAAGCGGACTGCGCTTGATGTTTGCGCCCGGCCCAAGCAGCACCGATACGCCTTCGGCCTGGCATTCCTTGCCGAGCGCTTCCCCCATTTGCCGGATCAAGGTCCGGTTCCAGGTGCAGGCCAGCCCGGCGGCGGAGGGAAAACAGGTGGCCGGCAAACTCTGCCCAGCGGCCAAATAATCCGCATTTTCCGCTTCCTTGCGCAGGCCATGGGGCCCGTCCGCCATGCGGATCGAGGGAATCCCCAACCGGCTTATTTCCTTCAGGCGCCAAAAATCCTGACCTGAGCAAAGGCTTGCTTTTTCCTCCAACGTCAGTTGCGTGAGAATCCGTTCTATCGACTGTTCCATCATTTTCTCCGCCATCTGAAAACCAGCGCCTCATACGGTCTTAACGTGTTTTGATCCCGGTCCTCGTAATTGGACAGGACCCGTTCGCCGTCCAACGGGATTTCCGTAAGCTGCTGCAGAGAGACGGACCGCCCGGTAAAATTGCACAATACGACCCAGCGTTCGCCGTTATAGGTACGCTGATAGGCCCCGACCTCCTTGGATTCCTTGCAAAGGTCGTCATAGTATCCGTAAACCAAACTCCGGTGCTCCCGCCGCAGCGCGATGAGACGACGGTAAAACTGCAGCACCGAATCCTCGTTTTTCATATTCTCCGCGACATTGATCTCTCTATAATTGGGGTTCACTTTGATCCAAGGCGTTCCGGAGGTAAAGCCGGCCTCCCGCTCACCGTTCCACTGCATCGGGGTTCTCCCGTGATCGCGACTGCGTTTGCCGAGGTAGCCCAAAATCTCCTCCGCCGGCCGCCCTTTAGCCGTCTCATCCCGGAACAGGTTGAGGCTGCCGATGTCGCGGTATTCATGAATGGAGTCAAAAGGACAGTTGGTCATGCCGATCTCCTGCCCCTGATAAATGAAAGGCGTTCCCCGCATCAAAAAATAATACGCCGCAAGCATTTTGGCGGATAAATCACGATAGGGTCCGTCATTGCCGAATTTGGATACCGAGCGGACATGGTCGTGGTTCTCCAGGAACAACCCCATCCAGCCATGCCGGTTGGATTCCTGCTGCCATAACGACAGGGCGTCCTTGAATTTTTTCATGTCCCAATCGACGAACTCCGCTTTGCCGCCGGGCTTGATGTCCAAATCCACATGGTTAAATTGGAACAGCATCGTAAACACGCCGTCCGTTTCATCCACAAAATCGCCGATTTGTTCAAGCGGCACCCCCGGAGCCTCGGCGACCGTGATCGCCCCTCTCGGCTCCAGCGCTTCCCGCTTCATCTCGCGCAGAAAATCAAGGATGCCTTCCTGATTCAAGCTGACTTTTTCAATGGGCGCAAAATCTCGTCCGGGTTCGGCTTCAAGCTGGGGAAATTGGGGGTTTTTCTTAATGTAGGTAATCGCGTCGACGCGGAACCCGGCAATCCCTTTATCCATCCACCAGTCGATCATCGCGTAGAGTTCCCGTCTCACTTCGGGGTTCTCCCAATTCAAATCCGGCTGCTTGGGAGAGAAGCAGTGCAGGAAATATTCGCCGCTTTGCTCGTCGTACTCCCAGGCTGAACCGCCGAATCCGCATTCCCAGTTGGTCGGCTCCTTGCCGTCCTTGCCCGGCCGCCAAATGTACCAATCCCGCTTAGGGCTGTCCTTTGCGGAACGCGATTCGATAAACCAGGCATGCTCGTCCGACGTATGGTTGGCGACCAGGTCCATCAACAGCCGAATGCCCCGCTTTCCGGCCTCCGCAATCAGCTCGTCCATATCTTCCATCGTTCCGTATTCGTCCAAAATGCCGTGATAATCGCGGATATCGTATCCGTTATCGTCGTTTGGCGAATCGTATACCGGGGAAAGCCACAGCAAATCGATGCCAAGATATTGCAAATAATCGAGACGTTCGATAATGCCCCGCAAATCTCCGATCCCGTCGCCGTTCGAGTCTTGGAAGCTGCGCGGGTAAATCTGGTAAGCGATGCTCTCCTTCCACCACTTCTGTTTCTGTTCTTTCCGATCGTTCATGGTAGTCCTCCCACTTTATTTCCGGCTCTCTTTATAACAAGCGGGGGATAAGCCAAACGGCTTATCCCTCGGATTCTTTTTCTAATCAGAAAAAAATATGAAAACGTTACCTTATTTGGCCTTTTTCCAGTACTCCTCATACTCCTTGGCAACGCCCGCACGATCGATATTGCCGGTCAAATATTTCTGCAGCGTCGCTCCCATGGTCGGATACCCGTCCGGCGGGAAGTACAGGTTCATCCATTCCAGCGTCTGCTGCTTGTCCATGTAAAACAATAGCGACTGCGACAAGCTGTCTTCCGGCATGATCTTAAAGTTGTTGAACGCAGGGATCGCGCTGAATTGATTGACATAGTAATCCTGGCCTTGCTCGCTGCTGACCATCCAGTTCAAGAAATCTTTGGCGGCAGCCTGTTCTTCCGGAGTGGACTGTTCTTTGTCGATACTCCAATACAACGAGACGCTGGCCGAAATTTGGCTGTTGCCGTAATCATCGGCGTTGTTGCTTACAGGGACCGGCAGAAAGCCGTATTCACCATCCGGGTCCGCTTCTTTAAGCTGCGGATAGGCCCAGTTGCCCATGAACCACATCGCCGCTTCCCCGTCGGCCAACTGCAAAGGCGCTTCGTCATATTGCGCGGACAGCGGGGCGTCCTTGGCCTTGTTGTACTGTTTCATCAAATCGAGAGTATCCATCCAGCCGTTGAACACCGCGTTGTTGGCAAGATCGACGTTCCCGCTCTTCATGTCCGCAAGGAATTTGTGGCGCGTTTCGCGGTCCGGCGATTGGTCGGTAAACAGAATATTGGAAAAATGAGCCCCCAGCGACCAATCGAGCGGAGTTACGGTGATCGGCGTAACGCCGGCGGCCTCGATTTTTTCAAAGAGCGCTTTCAAGTCGTTGATGGTTCGCACGCTCGACGGATCGAAGCTGCCGCCAGCCACTTTATCCAAAACAGCTTTATTGTAAATAAAACCGAAAGCTTCTACGGACATGGGCATCCCCAAAACCTTGCCGTCGTATGTAGCGTAATCCAGCGTGCCCGGCGAAGCGTTCTTGACCCACTCCTGATCGGACAGATCAAGCAGCTTGCCTTGCATCAGCTCCAACTCCTGACCGATGCTCATCACGGTAGGAGCATTGTTCGACGCATACAGCGTGGTCATTCTTTCATAACCGTTCGCCCCGGACAGAGGAATAATCGATACTTTCACTTTGTCCTGCGAACTGTTGTAATCGCTTACCATCGATTCAAACGGCTTGGCGATTTCTTCCTTGCCGACCAAAACGGAAATTTCAACCGTCTTGCCTGAAGCCTCATTCTCCTTAGCGCCATCGTTGCTGCTCTTGCCCCCGCCTCCGCATGCCGACAGCGCTGTCATAATGAGCGCCAAAGCGATGGAAAGCGACATCCATTTCTTCATTTTGTTTCCCCCAGTCTTCGTTTTTTGGAATAAATGAAATGTGTGAGCTCAATCTTTATTATAAATGCAATCGTTTTTATGTCAAACGTTTTCATATGAAAATAGTTGTACTAAATCCAGATTTGAGAACAATGACTGGGCAAATAACCCGCGAAAATATAGTAACGTTAACATATTTGCGGCGCATTGGGGATAGCAAAAATATGGCGTTAAGACATTTAAAAAAAGTGCCGGTATGTCGGGGATAGAACCGCCTGGGTAAATTACTCCGCCGAGTGCTTTTTTCTCGCAAACCGATCTTGAAAAAATTTTTTTAAAACTCTCTTTACAAATCATATTAAGACGAGTAAAATTACATATTGTGATCACTCCGCTAACGAGACGTGGCTCAGCTTGGTAGAGCGCTTGCTTCGGGAGCAAGAGGTCGCAGGTTCAAATCCTGTCGTCTCGATCGAAAAGACCCTTGTATAACAAGGGTCTTTTATTTTTGACTCTTGGGGTAGCCATAAATGACTATCCAAATGGTGCCTTTTGTACGGTCATTCTGCAATCTGAAGCAGATATTTGCCATAGTCGATTTTGGTTAAGGGTTTGGCCATTTCCATCAGCTCTTCTTTGGATATATATCCATTGCGGAAGGCAATCTCTTCAATGCAGGCTACATACAATCCTTGCCTTTTTTGAATAGCTTCAATAAAATTGCCGGCTTCCCTTAACGATTCAATCGTTCCCGTATCCAGCCAGGCCATACCTCTGCCAAGCAGTTCGACCTTCAGTTTTCCGTTTTTCATATACTCCTCGTTGATCGCGGTAATTTCAATCTCCCCTCTGGCAGAAGGCTTCAGCTTTTTCGCGATTTCGACGACATCCTGATCATAAAAATACAATCCCGGTACCGCATAATTGGATTTCGGTGTCTTGGGCTTCTCTTCGATGGAAATGGCGTTGCCTTCGCGGTCGAATTCAACCACTCCATAGGCTGTCGGGTCTTTTGTATAATAACCGAAAATCGTAGCCCCTTCTTGCCTTTGAACAACCTTTTTAAGGGTGGCGCCGAAGCTTTGCCCAAAGAAAATGTTGTCTCCCAAAATCAAACAAACAGAATCGCGGCCTATAAACGCTTCGCCGACAATAAAGGCATCCGCAAGTCCGCGCGGCTGTGCTTGAACCGCATATTGCAGAGAAAGACCGAGTTTAGAGCCATCTCCCAAAAGGTCTTGGAATAGACGGGTGTCCCTTGGTGTGGAAATGATTAATATCTCCCTGATCCCCGCCATCATGAGGGTGGATAAAGGGTAATAAATCATAGGTTTGTCATAAACCGGAAGCATTTGTTTTGACACCGCTTTGGTTAATGGATATAGACGAGTTCCCGATCCGCCCGCAAGTATAATACCTTTCATCTAAATCATTCCAATCCATTTTTCTTTTTTAATTTGAAAATTTCATCAACCGCTTTTTTATACCCGCCGGCTTCTTTAAATGAATGACTGATTTTCCTCATATTTTCTAGGTAGCTGGGATCCCCCAGAACCTTTTCGATGGAATGTGTTAACACCTCGGGATTAAGAGTTTGGCTATCAAGAGAAATCGCAGCACCCAATTCCTCCGCCCGTTTTGCCATGCCGTGCTGATCCGCGCCCATGGGAATCGCTACAAACGGCACCTGGTGATACATCAAATCGCTGATGGTGTTCATGCCGGCATGGGTAATGGCTGCATCCGCATACTTTAAGATTTCAGTCTGCGGGACATAATTTCTGACAATAAAGTTATCAGGAATGGAAAATGGCGATAAATCCACCTTGTACGCGGCCATGACAACAACTGCATCCCAACCGGCAAAACTTTTGAAAAACAGGTCATAAAGTGCGGGGTTATAATTCCCGAATACGGTACCTAGTGATATATAGATCACTTTCTTCCCTTCCAATCGATCAAAAGGGAAATCTAAATTTTCTTTTCGATCATATACGGGAGGGCCGATAAATTGAAAGCTATCGTCGAAAAATTCAAGGTCGGATTTCGATATGAAATATTTTGAGGTATAGACCAGATTCAAATCCCCTCGATTAAACATCAGATGCATCATACGATCCGGCATCTTGACGGAGTAGGTTTCTTCTATGGTTCGAGAGACCGCTTTATAGGTATCCAGCACTTCTTGAATCGGGGCGATTTGATCTTCATCCGACTCATGACTGTCATCAAGTATTTCCTTCAATCCGGCAAATACCGGAAAGGTCGAAACGGACGGGATCCGTAAAATCCCGGCGATCACCTCACCAAACGGAAAAGCTGTCGAATAGATCATGTAATCCAATTTCAAATCTGCTGTTTGATGAAAGATGTCTTCTATAATCGAACTGCTTGCTTTGATGACTCTGTGCAAAGAATCGAGCAGCCCCCCCATGTCATCCGTTCCGAACAGGTTCAAGTCTTCGTTAAAACGTTTGAATACCGCACCGGTTCGTTCGATTTTCTCTTTAAACTCATCGGAAGAAAAATAAATAACCTTCTCCCCTTGTCTTACCAGCTCGCTTACTAACCCTAATGAAGGATTAACATGTCCATGGGACGGGATACTTAAAAAAAGCACATTTGCCATACTTACACTTCCTTATTTTTAAAATGATTTGTTGTTGAATATTTTTCCGATTTCCGTAAAAACAGGCTCATGATCACACCGCAAACAGCCAAAATCATGGAAATTAGAAAGGTGTCGCAGAATCCTGCCGACATTGCCCCTGCTTGTGCTCCCGGTAAATCCGCCGTGACACTGGCCAAATGATTTTTAATATTGGATGTTAGAAAACCGGACATAAGCGCAACGGCAAACGAGCCAAAAACTTGCTGGGCGGATGCGGTTAATGGAGTCACCCGGCTTATGAGGTGTTCTGGAGCGGATTTCAAAACATAAGTGCTGAGCGGCATCGTCGCTAATCCTTGCCCCAAGCCCATAAAAGCGATAATGCCGATCAATAGTTCCAAGCTGCTGGTTTCCCGAATTCCCGATAACCCCCCCAAAGCACTTGCCAGAAAGACAAGTCCTACAAATACCACAGGCCGTGCACCGTATTTATCAAACAGCCTGCCGCCAAGCTGCATCCCGATAAAAGACATGATCGCTTGAGGGATGACGAGCAAGCCCGACTCAAAGGAAGAAAAGCCTCTTACCTGCTGCAAAAATAAAGGTATTAATAAAGCCGACCCTGCTAATGCGGTCCAATTCAGGCAGGTAAGTATCATGCCTTTGCTGAATTCCTTGGAAAGAAAGGAACGCAGTTCAAGCAAGGGTTCTTTCTTTTGAATTTCCACCAAAATAAAGATGGCTAGAAGAATAACTCCCATGGTGATGGACATAAGCGCGGGAATATTTGCCCAGCCCTCGCTGCTCCCGCTATGCACACCATAAACCAATGCGGAGAATGATACGGGAGCTAAAATGGCCCCCCAAATATCCAACTTCACGTTTTTTCCCAAATTGGAGTCCGGAAGATGTTTAATCCCCCATATAAGGGAAAACACACCGATAGGGATATTGATGAGAAAAATCCACCGCCAATGCATATAGTCCAATAGCCAGCCTGACAATACGGGTCCTGCAATGGGGGCAATCAACATAGGTAAACCTAAAATTCCCATGACTGAGCCTCTTTTGTCCGGGGGAGCCAGCTTGAAAGAAAGCGCCATGCTGATTGGAGCAATCATTCCCCCGCCGAGCCCTTGCAGAATGCGGAATATAATTAACTGAGCTGGCGTTGTGGCCATAGCGCATAATGCGGAACAGCCTGTAAATAAGAAGATGGAGGTTAAAATCACTTTTTTCGAGGTGAAGCGGTCCGAAAACCAGCCTGCCAAAGGGATTACTGCAGATAGAGCAAGGGTATATCCGGTAATCGCCCACTGGATCGTTTTTAGATCCGTATGAAAGTTTTTTTCAAGTTGTGGAATCGCTACATTCATGACCGTACTGTCCAGCATGACTAGGAGCATTCCGGTTAAAACAGGTAATAGTGCGGGTAGTATTCTACGCAGCGAAAATGGTTCTGACCTTGCGATGGATTGGTTTGTCATGATCGACCAAGATCCTCCTTGTGCTAATCAATAAGCTTAAAATGGGCGCAGGATATATCACCTCCCTGTACATAAACCGCGGAATGAAGTAAAATAATAAATAGGGAGTAAACATATAATGAGTATACTCACTATTTACTTGATAAGGTGAGTATACTCACTAATTTTTGTGATGTCAAGGAGGATTTATGACGAGTTCAGATTCATCTTCCGGCTACGGAGAGCTGTCGGGCCAAGATTTATTGCACCAGTTATTTAAAATCAATCATCTTCTGCAACGGCAATTTGAAATGGGATTAGTATCTTACGGTTTGCCGGAGCAATTAACGGGGCCAAGATTACGCGTTCTATTGGAGATTTCCGCAGCCGGTAAAATAAGAATGAATGAGCTGGCGAAAAATTTGGGCATTAAAGCCCGTACGGTTACCCAGTTCGTCGACGCGCTTGAGAAGGATCATTTTATAGTCCGTACCCCCGATGCATCCGATCGTCGGGCCACCATTCTGCAGCTTACGGACACTGCGAAATCCTTAATGGAAAGAGCGGAAGAAGTGATGGGGGAAATATCCGATAAATTGCTTGAGCGTTTAACTTTAGAGCAGCGGAACCAATTGCTTGATATTTTATGGCAGCTTGATTCAAATCGAACCGAATTTAGTACAAATGATGAATAAGTCGACATCTCGCTTATGCGGGCAATTTCTTTCAGATCTGGGCATAATCCAGGCTGATCTATGCGGTAAGTTATCAGTACAATAAACCGGAACACAACGGGAAATTTCTGATATTCCGCTGGTTTGAGCGGGCTGTCCAGGCGATTATCGTGGTGCTGGTTTCCTTAGTGGCAGGCAATGCCGCGTGGGAAACCGTCTATATCTTCGATGATCGGTTTACCTATGCGGTAGGCTTCGCGATAGGATGCGCTTTAAGCCTGCTGGTCACTTCACGGCTGAAGAGCATGCATTGGAGGGGCTGAGCCATTACATCAGGCGACGATAAGCCTCTCGAACTCCAATTCCTGCAGAAAAACAAAAAAGCATCCCTGCAATAGGAAAAATTTCATATCCCTTTCCTATATAACTTGAAATATAATAAAAAGATATTTGTAAAAATAAATTGGGGGGAACCACTTTGAGTCTAGCAAAAAATAACCCGGTGCAGGGAAGAAACGATCGTTTTTCCTCAACTGGTTTCATATTGGCCGCCATCGGAAGTTCCGTGGGTCTGGGCAATATGTGGAAATTTCCGTATATTACGGGCGAAAACGGAGGAGCTGCATTCTTTCTGCTGTTTATCATCTGTTTGATCTTGATCGGCTTGCCTCTGCTTCTGGCCGAACTGGCTATCGGACGGGCGGGCAGAGGCAGTGCAGCTACGTCCTTCGTGAAAGCCGGCGGGTCCAAAATCTTTGGTCAACTCGGTTTGCTGCAGGTCATCGCGCCTTTTCTTATCCTGACCTTTTATGTCATCGTTGCCGGCTGGACGCTCCATTATGCCGTGCAGTCCTTCAGCGGAGCGCTTTACAGCAATTCCGACTATAGCGGACAATTCAGCTCGTTTTCCCAAGGCTACATGCCGATCATTTGGCAGGCAGTGGCTATTCTGATCACCGGGTTGGTTGTGGGCAAAGGGATATCCGGAGGCATCGAAAAATTCAACAAAGTGCTGATTCCCGGCCTGATCATTCTCCTGATCGTATTGATGATCCGTGCCGTAACTTTGCCCGGAGCCGGAGCCGGCGTATCCTTTTTTCTTCATCCCGATTTCTCGAAATTAAGCCCGGAAGCGGCATTGGTAGCGCTGGGACATGCCTTCTTCTCTCTGTCGCTCGGAATGGGGATTCTGCTTACCTATGGAGCTTATGTGGACAAGCGTCAGTCTCTCGGTGCAGCCACCCTCGCGATCGGAGCCGGAGATTTGATCTATGCGTTCATTGCGGGGCTCATTATTTTCCCGACGACAGCTTCTTTCGGCATTCAGCCCGATGCGGGTCCGTCCCTCGTCTTCATCGCGCTTCCTGCCGCCTTCTCGGCGATGCCGCTGGGCGCATTTTTCGGCGGGCTGTTCTTCGTGCTGCTGGCGATTGCCGCCCTGACTTCCGCGGTATCGCTGCTTGAAGTCCCCGTATCCTACGTCATGGACCGTTGGGGCTGGGGACGCGTGAAGTCGGTAGTGATCATCAGCATATTGGTGCTGCTGGTCGGACTTCCTTCGGTCCTGTCCTTTGGAATCATACCGGCATTAACAGAAATGGGTGGGAAAACCTTCTTTGACTGGCTCGATTTCATCACATCGAATATTTTGCTGCCGCTTGGCGGACTCATTACTACAGTCTTCGTGGGGTATTTCTGGAAAAATGCTGCGGAAGCCGCCGGGCTGAAAGCGGGCTGGTTCCGGGTATGGCTGTTCATGGTCCGGTATATCGCTCCGGTTCTCGTGTTCCTGGTCCTGCTGCATACAACCGGAATAATTAAATTTTAGCATTGGAAAAGGCAATCTTCAGGCCGCTGTTCAGTGACCTGGAGGATTGCCTTTTTGCGTTTTTACTCTAGCAGAACAAGAGCACCTGTCTTCATAAGAAGGCAGGCGCTCCAGCAAGACCGATTAGTTGGCCGGATCGACTGGCGCTGTCGGCGCCGCTGCATCCGATGGCGATGTCGGATTTTTTTCGGCGGAAACAACTTCGCCGGTTTTGGAATTCACAAATGCGATGTAGACATCCACGTTGCCGTTCTTACCCGCGATAGAGATTTCGACGGTCTCACTGGGTAACATTTCACCGCTTATAGCCGCTACAGCCCGCTGAGCATCTACAACCTGAACATCCGCGAAAGATACAAAATAAAAGGTTCCTTCCATATCCTCTCTCGTGCAGAAAATCGGGAAAGCCTTCATGCCGTCCAAGGATACGTCAAATTTCTCCTCAAGCGCTTTTCTGGCAATATCCACCGCTTTGTCTTCGCTCATATCCTCGCTTGTTTTCTCAGGGGTGATTGAGAGGCCTCGAGCTTTAGTTGCAGGGACCGCAGGGCGAAATTCGCCCACGAACTCTGTTTGCCGATGCTGACCGGTCACCTTTACATTGGGGGCCGTGCCATTTGCAAAAGCATAAGTTGACAATGCGGCGTTCCCCGCGATCAAAGTAACTGCCGCTCCTACCGTAAGTGCTGTGGCGTAAAGCTTTTTTTTCACTTTTCATACCTCCGTCATAAAATGATTGGATTTTCGTAGCTACAAGGCCATTATGAGGGGGTCGTATTATAGACTAATGTTCGAGTTGTAATGAAGTTGTAAAAAGAACGGACACCTTCGTGTACTCTTGTTCTCGGGATTCAATGTGCAGCCGCGCATGATGAAGCTGGGCAATTTGACTGCAGATGGACAGCCCCAGCCCGATCCCTCCCAGTTCTTTGGAACGGGATTTGTCTACGACATAGAAGGCCTCGGTAATTTTTTCGATGTCCTTGTCCGGGATGCCTTTTCCATAGTCAATGACCTCAATGACGATACCCTGCTGCCGCGAATAGCATTTTAGATGAATTTCCCCTCCGTTTTCAGAAGCCTTAATGCTGTTTTCAACCAAATTCATCAACAGCGTCAGCAGCAGGGTAGAATCTCCATAGATCCGCTCTGCCCCGCACTCCTTCACCAAGGCGATCTGTTTTGCCTCCAAATCATGCCGTTCCATCTGTTCCGCATAAGCAAACAAGGGGGCAATCTCCACAATCTGCAAAGCAATCTCCTCGTTCTTCAAATACAGCAGCTCCATCAATTTTCCGGACAGCAGATCCAGCCGGGCCACATGCTCATGAATATAATCGACCGCCATTCTGCGGTCTTCCTCGGTGCTGTTGGCCTGATTTAAAAACTCGCTGTACCCTTTGATCGCCGTAATCGGCGTCTTCAGCTCATGGGTCAGGTTATTGATGAAGTTTTCTTTTTCTTCGCTCGCTTTTTGGATCGTTTCAATATTCGCGGATACCGCGTCCACCATTTTGTTGAAGTCCTGGGCCAATTCCGCGATTTCGTCGCTTCCGCTGACCTTGACCCTTTGATGATAGGCCCCGGCCGCAATATCCCTTACGCCTTTGTTCAAGTTTCGGACCGGAGCGGTTAACCGGAATAACAGCACAATAAGCACAGCGGATAAAATTAACGAAATGACCACACTCAAGGCAATAAAATAGTTGAGCAAGGTATTGTAATAATCCTGCAGATAAGCGGAGCTTCTAGAAATGACCAGCTTAAGCCCGTTAAACTCCATGCTGCCGCCTACGAAGATCCACAGCTGTCCGTCAAGCTTCCTGTATACGGTTTCGCGTTCCCCTTCTTTCAGTTGAAGCTCTTCCCGCTCGCCCGCAAATTGATAGGCATTGGAAAAAACCAACCGCTCCCCATCATATACCTCGGTCAGGATGCCCTCTTCATCGTAATTTTGGGCGATCCCGGAAATGACGGCCTCATAGCCCGAACTGCCGGTACTGTTGGCAAAAGCCCGCAGGATATAGCTTAACGTTTGCTCGATGCTCTCATATTCGCTTACGCCTCTGGACATATCCATCCGCTCGTTTAATTGGTAGCTTTTTTGCAGCAGCGCATAGGCTCCAAGATCAAAAGCGACCAGGAACACGAGCAGCACACATAAATACGTTTTCTGCCAAAATTTCACCTTTACACCTCTAGCCTATATCCGTATTTATATACCGTTTTGATCCGGTGCTCCCAGTTCAGCTTCTTTCTCAGCCTCTGGATATGTACGTCAACGGTTCTCGTGTCGCCATAGAAATCGAAGCCCCAGGTCTGCTCAATAATTTTTTCACGGGAGAGCGCGATATTTTTGTTTTGAATGAGAAAATCGAGCAGCTTAAATTCTTTATTGGTCATTTCCACGGCCTGTCCGTTAACAGTGACGATGTGCTTCTCCAGATCCACCGTCGTTCCGTCCAGGCTGAATTCGGTGGCGTTTTTTTGGTTTCTGCGCAGCACCACATTGATCCGGGCGATCAACTCCACCGCTTCGAACGGTTTGACGATATAATCCTCCGCCCCGCTTTCCAGGCCGTGCACTTTATCGGAAACGGCATTTCGCGCCGTCAGGAAGATCACCGGAATCCCGCGTTTCATAAACCGCTCGATAAGTTCAAATCCATCAAGCCCCGGCAACATCACATCCAGAATGACCAAATCGACACGAGTCTCATTTAAAACCTCTGAAATTTGCTCTCCGCTGTATAATTGAATATATTCATGCCCTACCATTTTCAAATTTAGAGCAATCAGGTCGTTGATTGCCCTCTCATCATCGACGATCAAAATTTTAGCCATTCGATCACACTCCACCGCCATGATACCAAATATCCGCATGAAAGTTATTATGGAGTTGTAAATTTTGAGGCATGTGATCTTCCAATGACAGCCGAACTAATCCATGAGCCGGCCAGTTATCTTTGCTCAGCCAGCTCCCGGTTCACCGCGTCAAGCATCGCCTGGATGGAATCCTGGTCCAACAAGATGCTGACTCCCTCCGGAACCCGTTCCGCCAGCTCATGATCGAAATCCGCAAACCTCTCATTTTCGGCAAGTTGGAACAACTCGCAGTTTTTCAAATCCCGCCAGAAACGAACCGGAGCCTGTCCGGCCAAATAAACCACCTGAACCAAACCTCCGCCAAGTTCAAAATACAAGCAGTTTTTTTGGCGGCGCGGTGCTGATAAATTTACCATCGTTAATTGAACGGGGTGCCTGATCTCGTCCCTGGACAACTCCAGCGACAGTACCTGATGGGTGTCCGCATCAACGGCAAACCTAATGAACGGAACGAAGCCGGCAAAAAATCGCAGGGCGACGGACTCGCGCAACTTCTCCTCAAACGTCCAACCCAGCGGCTGCAAAACAAAGGATTCGCCCCGGTCAAAATAAGCTTTTTGTAGAAACCGTTTTATATCTTCAGTCCCTGAAGCATCATATGCTTGCAGCCTGCCGGTTTCAACCGTATAATACAGCGGGCTTCTTCGGTTCCATCGGCGTTCCGCCGGCCGCGGCTCCCGGTACAAATCCTTTAACACCGGAATTATTCCGGTGTCAGCAGCGTTAAACAGCTCGCCCGTGTCTTTTTTTAGCCGCTGCATGTTTACCTCCTCCACCTTGTCTCCCCGGATCAGATACCTCACCTTTTCAAAATGCGCCGCCACCTGGTCTGCCACTAAATGGCGCATCTCTTCGTCTTCCGCCGGAAGGATAACCATCGTGTCCGGTCCCAACCAAAGGCTCTCCGCCGTAAAAAATTGCCCCAATGCCGTCATCGTTTGCGGAATCCGGTTAAGGTCCGCTTTTTCCATGCGGAAATCCGGATGGTCGAAAACCATTCTTTCTTCACCAACATATTCGATTAAACTGCTGCCCTTGATCCAATCCATCACGGCCCCTCCAAATCGATATTTCGTTTATATCTATAAATTCTATTTATTTTCATATATTCCCCTCAAAGTTCAGGAAAGCTTAAAATCCTGCTCCACATGGCGATCAGCCATTGTTTACTCCCATTAAATAGCATTTACTCCTTTATTTACAGAAACATTCAGAAAAATTCAGAAACGACCAGAAAATATAAGCATGAATTATCTACAATGGATTATATGGCAGTATATATATTATTTTGTAAATTTATGTATTTATTTGAACCTTGAGCAAAATTTGCATTAGAACTAAGATAAAACCGCTATTAAATTCCAATTAAAGGAAGAAAGAAGGCTGTCGAAAATGATGGACAACGCAAGGTCGTCATGCTCATCGTTTCATGCGCTGTAATTTGCGTGTATGCCATGGACCTCAAAGCCGGTGCGGTTCTTAAATCCGAGGAAAACACGAAATAAAATGCAGTCACGGATTTTTTGTCTTAAACACAACGAAAGGATTGTGAGTGTTTATGAAAAAAGTTGCACTAGTAAGCCCATTGAGAACGGCGGTCGGCTCCTTTAACAAAACCCTTGCGCCTTTAAGCGCTCCCGAACTAGGAGCCAACGTGATGACAGCATGCCTTCAGCAAAGCAAACTAGAGCCGGCTAAGATTGATCAAGTCTTCCTGGGAAATGTCCTTCAGGCGGGCATTGGCCAGAATCCCGCCAGACAAGCGGCGCTCAAAGCCGGCATCCCCATCGATGTGCCCGCATCAACAATCAACACGGTTTGCGGTTCAGGGCTTCATGCCGTCGCTTTAGCTTACGATTCCATCTTGGCGGAACAAAGCAGCGTCGTCATGGCCGGAGGCATGGAGAGCATGTCGAACGCCCCTTACCTGCTAAAAGATGCCCGAAACGGCTACAGACTGGGCAACGGCGAACTGGTCGACTCCCTGGTGAACGACGGCCTTACGTGCCCGATCAACAAATACCATATGGGAATTACCGCGGAAAATGTCGCCGAAAAATATGGAATTTCCAGACTTGAGCAGGACGAATTTGCCTACGAAAGCCAGAGCAAGGCCGCGGAAGCCAAAAGCAAAAAAGTTTTTGCGGAACAGATCGTTCCGGTCACGATTAAAACCAAAAAAGAAACGATCAGTTTCGCGGAGGACGAACACGTAAGAGGAGATACCACCAAGGAAAAACTCTCCAGTTTAAAGCCCGCGTTTAAGGGTAACGGAACGGTTACCGCGGGAAATGCTTCGGGAATCAATGATGGCGCGGCGGCCGCCCTCGTCGTGTCGGAAGACAAATGTAAGGAACTTGCGTTAAAACCGCTGGCATATATCAAAGGTTACTCGCTGGTCGGCGTCGATCCCGCCTATATGGGAATGGGTCCGGTGAAAGCCGTTTCGACGCTTCTTAAACGCCAGGGAATGTCCACCTCTGACATCGATCTTTTTGAAATAAATGAAGCCTTCGCCGCACAGGCAGTTGCGGTGTTGAAAGAGCTTGGGATTCGCCCGGAGAAGGTCAATGTCAATGGCGGCGCGATCGCGATCGGGCATCCTGTCGGGGCAAGCGGCGTTAGAATTTTGGTTACGCTGGTTCATGAAATGGTACGGAGATCTGCGCGTTACGGCATAGCCTCGTTATGCATCGGAACGGGCATGGGAATCGCGATGCTGGTTGAAAATGCACTTATTTAATAAAGAAGGGAGACCCTAGAACGTTATGAATCAAAAAGAAGTACTTTCACTGCAATCGATGCCCGCGGCCAGCGCCAGTTACGGGCGCCCGCCATGCCGTTTCATCAACCGGGAATTTTTTATTGTGACTTATGAATCCGATCCCGCCGCGATCAGACAGGCGGTCCCGGAACCGCTTGAGCCGGATGGAAGCAACACCGTTTCGTACGAATGGATCAAGATGCCCGATTCGTCCGGTTTGGGAAGCTACGAGGAAAGCGGGATTGTCATTCCGTGTACTTTTCATGGCGAACCGTGCAATTTTGTCGCGCAAATGTATTTGGACAACGCGCCTGCCATTCTCGGGGGCCGGGAAATCTGGGGATTTCCGAAAAAATGGGCGAAACCTCGCCTGAGAGTCGAAGAGACCGAGACGCTGACAGGCACATTGCATTATAATAACGTCCTGGTTGCCATGGGAACGATGCCTTTCAAATATCACATTCTTGATGCGGAGGAAACGGCTAAATCGATCGCCAAAACCCAGGTGAACTTAAAATTGATCCCCGATGTTGACGGCACCCCGAAAATCGCGCAGTTAGCAGCGTATAATCTGGAAAACATCACGGTCAAAGGCGCCTGGTCAGGTCCCGCCAGATTAAGCCTGGTCCCCCATGTCAACGCCCCTGTGGCCGATTTGCCGGTGAAAGCTTATGTCGGCGGAAAACATTTTATCGCCGATTTAACGCTGCCTTATGCGAGAGTCATCCATGATTATCTCCAATAAAGTTAGCTTCCTTAAAAATTAGACAAGGTGGGAGAAACATGATGAACAAAGTCATCTCCGCGGAAGAAGCGGTTAAGAAGGTGAAAGACGGGGATACGGTGATGGTCGGCGGTTTTCTGGCCGGAGGTTATCCGGAAGAGCTGGTGCGCGCGCTGGTCGACACCAATTCCGCCGGCAATTTAACCATTATTTCCAACGACACGGGCACAGCGGAATTATCTATCTATGAGCTTGTGAAAAGCGGCAGAGTTAAGCGGATTTTTGCCTCCTATATCGGCGCCAATCCGGAAACGGGAAGACTCCTGATGACGAAAGAAGCGGATGTGCGGCTCTTCCCGCAAGGCACGCTCGCGGAAAAAATCCGCGCGGGAGGAGCGGGTTTGGGCGGTGTTTTAACCCCAGTGGGCGTGGGCACCGTTGTCGAAGAAGGTAAACAGAAGCTGGAGATTGACGGACGGGAATATTTGCTGGAGCTGCCGCTCAAAGCGGACGTGGCGTTAATTCGGGCCCATAAGGCGGATGAAGCGGGAAATCTGGTCATCAACGGCTCTTCACGCAACTTTAATATCGTTATGGCTACGGCGGCCGAGTATGTCATTGCGCAGACGGACGAATACGTAAAGGCGGGGGACATTGACCCCAACCATGTCAACATTCCCGGAATATTTGTCGACGCGATTGTAAAGGTGGGAGATTAAGCATGAATAACCGAGAATTAATCGTTAGAAGAATAGCCCGGGAGTTTAAAGACGGCGATGTCGTCAACCTGGGAATCGGCATGCCTACCATGGCGGTGGACTATATCCCCGACAACGTGCATATTACGCTGCAGGCTGAGGACGGAATCGTCGGCGTAGGCCCCAAAGCGGCTCAGGGCAAAGAAAGGCTCGATTGTATCGATGCCGGCGGAAACTACGTAACAACCGTGAAAGGAGCTTGTTTTATCGACAGTACGCTTTCTTTTTCCATTATTCGCGGAGGGCATGTGGACATCACCGTTCTGGGCGCCCTGGAGGTCGATGAGCAAGGCAACCTGGCAAGCTGGATGATTCCCGGGAAAAAAGTGCCGGGCATGGGCGGGGCCATGGACTTGGTGGTCGGAGCCAAGCGGGTGATCGTAGCCATGGAGCATCTGACCAAAGACGGGGCGCCGAAAATCTTGAAATCCTGCAAGCTGCCCCTGACCGCCGTAAAGGTCGTAAAGACCATCGTCACCGAAATGGCCGTCATCGATGTAATTCCGGGCAAAGGGCTGATGCTGAAGGAAATCGCCCCGGGTTTGTCGGTGGAAGACGTTCAGAAGGTCACCGAGGCTGAGCTGATGGTTTCAGCGGATTTGAAGGCTATTGCAGTGTAAGCGGATAGAAATGGAACAAGCCCTTAGGGAAAACAGCTTCCCGAGGGGGCTTGTTCTTTTTCGGGCTTGTTCTTTGGGTCGTATTAGTTCGTCGTCACCTTTACCTTATAAGGGTACGTAATACCATCCTGATTAATATCAAGATATTGAATATTGTCAGGAGTTGCGGAAACTACTAAATAAACCGCTTTTTCATCCCCTTGCAAACGGACGCTGTTTTGACCGTGATTCCACATCGTAGAATATCTGGTATCTCCCGCATGCGTTACGGTAACAATGCTGGCTCTCCAATCAGCGCCTCTCGCTGTGCTCGTACCCTGGAAATCAACCGTGACGGAAGTTTTGCTTAAATCGATATTCAAAGGAACAATGTTATAGCCTGTCTGTTGCGGAGCTTTGCCGGCAGGCACTGTCATCCAGCCATCATGTTGTTTTTCCAAGGTCGTATATATCTTTTCATAATTGCCGCGCGTTCTCAAAAGTTCATCCAAATGCTCCAAATAATATTCCTGACTCTTAAAGTCCATCGTCACCATTCTTCTGGCCATTCCGCCCAGTATTTCTTTAATGGAAACGCCCGTTACCTTTTCCATGGATGCAAAATAAGTAGAGTCCTCTTGGCCGTAAGTCAATAAATTTAACAACGCTTGATGGCCAAGTCCGCCGAGGTTGTCCGGATTTTCGTTAATGTACAGGAAAATAGGCCAAGCATCGTACCAATTCTTAACATGTGGAAAATGGGATTCCGAGTTCAGGACATAGGGGGCGAAAAAGTCGGAGGTTGGCCCGTACACCCTGCCGCCATAACTATAATAATCACTGCCTAAATATTCATTGCGCAGGAAGTTGGCAATCGCTTCATTCCACGCATAAGGGACAACCCCTCCGTTATGGAATACAAAAACGTGCGCCAATTCATGAGGCACCACCCAGCTAGGCGGATCCACGCGCATGGCTCCCGGCATCATGACAATATAGCCAAAAGAATCTTGGTCTACAGACATATAAGCCCAATCGTTGGAAGTTTTGTCCAGCCCGGTTTCCGCAATATAAATGTTTGTTTTATATTTTCCGGTGATCCATGGATTTTGAGAACTTCCGATATCCCCTAACCCAATTTTGTCAATGTAAAATGAACGAATCGTTTCCAGGTTTGCCAAATTGCCCTCGGCAAATTGCCGATTTACGGTTCCGGTTGTATCCCTGTTGCCCCAAATAATCTGAAAATGCTCGGAAACCGCGCGATTTACTGAAGCGTCGGATAAAGAATAAAAAGCGTCCCTTGCTTTGTATTCGCTTGCAAATACTTCGCTTTCCGCGCTTTCTGCGCTTTCCGTAGTTGTAGCACTTCCCGTAGTGGCAGCGTTTTCTGACTCCGACGCTTTTGCCGTTGTGACAGCGCCCGGTAAATCGGGCAAAGCCCCAAAGCCGGTTGCACTCAACGACAATAAAACCATCAACAAACAACAGAATAGCCTTTTCATCATTAACACGCCTCCCTCAATAATGAAATATTGGTAGTTTCTACTATACAGTAACATATTTATCGGCATTTTATTTCAAATATTTTTAGAATCGGTCGAAATTCCCAGAATTTACGAATAATATATGATCAATGGTCTCTTATTTTATTTTTGGAATGATAGGTCTAGGCATTATAAGGTATAAAAATAAGGACAAAAACGCCCGTTATTCCGGCGATATCCGTTCATTTGAAGGAAATAAAGGAAATTCATGTCGCTATGTACTCCCCTCGCAAGAAAATACCCGCTTTCAGGACCATCCATAGGAAAATAAGTACATAAAATGCCGCTAATAGAGATGAACATGCTAGGGCTGCGGATCATAAGTACATAAAGTGCCGCTATTTTACAGAACGACGGTCGATCATTCCAGAAACCAGGCCGGGCCATCATGCGGCGATCTCTAGATTGAGCAAAAAAAGACCCTGAGTAAAATCCCCCCAAGGTCTTGGACTTATTGAAAAATAACATGGAAGAAAAACGCCTTTTTATTGTCAGTTGAAGTTAACAGGTAATATTCAAAGGAATCTTCATGATCTTCCCTTACATAAAACGTCGATTGATATTCGATAAAACTCACCAAGGAACCGAAAATTTTTTTTACCGTATGTAAGTTAAACTCTTTCAGTTTGATCACAATTTTATATTGGCCTGCATCCTCATTATACGTAACAGAGGAGTCTTCAATATTCTCTTGCCATGTCATGAAAAACATAGCCTCTATCCAAATTCCTATCTCATATTCTGTATTTAACGTTTTTGATAGCTCCAACAAAACATCCTTAGTCATTCTTTATCAACTCCACACCGGGCTCTTGCGGTTCAAAATATTGCGGATATATGAATTTTATCGGCTTCTCGCAATTTTTCCTTAATAGTAAAAATGTACCTTTATACAAAGTTGCACCTAAGCTCCAATCCCATTACCATGAAAACAAACGACAAAACGGGTTTGGGACTTGTGCTGTGCGGTCCCGGCCCGGGAGGGACGGTGAAGAACGAATGCGGAAAGCGGATTGGCTCGGGCCTTCCATTCAAATCGATCCGGCGTTTGCGTATTACCGGGACCGCTCGGCGGACAGCGTGGCACGGGAGCTGAAGCAGGCCGGATACCGCTCCGTCCGCTATTTCGTTACGCGGGAGGACCGGGTAGACGGGAGGCTGGTGGAAGCGCTGAAGCGCCACGGCTTGTTCGTCTGGGCGATGACGCTGGGCAACGGCACGTACGTCACCGGCCATTTGCCGGCCGGCTGGGAGCGCTGGCGCATGGAGCTGCTGAAGCCGGCCAAGGACGGCTATACCCGCCTCTCGCCTCATAGCGAGGGTTACCTCGATTGGAAACGGCAGGCCTTGGTCCGTCTCGCGCAAGAGCACCCGTTCGACGGGCTGGAAATCGCCGAGGCGTATTTCCCGGAGTGGGACGGTCTGGCAACCGGAACGTACGGGGATGTCGGCCCGCTGGCTCTAGCCGCATTCCGCTCCTACAGCGGAATGCTTCCTCCGGAATTCGTGCATCGCACCTCCCCGGCCTATTACAAAAAAGACCGGGCGCGTTACCGCGCGTGGGTGGAATTCCGCGTCCACGCGGTCAACCGCTTTCTTGCCCGGCTTGTGAACGGCCCCGGCGGTATCCGCGAGGCGCGGCCGGAGCTGCGCATCGCGACGTGGTCCATCGCCGTCGATGCGGGCCGGGACCCGGTCGGCGCCGTGCGCGAGCTGCAGGGCATCGACGCCGGAGAGATGATCGCCGCCGTCAGACCCGACCTGCACGTGCTGCAGACCCATTGGCCCGACTGGATGCGCCGGCGTCTGCCCGCCGATTATGCCCGGCGCTACCGCGCGTTCGCCGAACCGCTGCGCCGCCTGTATCCGGAGCTGCCGCTCGCGCTGCAGACCGATATCGGCTCGCTGCGCCAAATGCGGCGAAGCGCGGCGTGGATGCGGCGGTTCGCCGAAACGGCGAAAGCGCTCGGCTACGCCTCCTGGACCGCCTACGAATATTCCATCGGCGGGTGGATGTATGAGGAGCCGCCCCGGGCGGTAAAGGCGACCCGGCTCGGAAGGGACAGCGTGCGCATCGATTTCAACAAGCGGATCGACGCCGCGTCGGCGGAGCGGACGGAGCATTACCGGATCCGTTCCTCGCAGGGGGAACCGGCGGCCCTCCCCGATTTGAGCGCCGCCGCCGACGGCCAGTCGGTGACGCTGCGCTCGGATCTTTTCCCCGCGGAACCGTTCACCGCAGACATTCGCGGGGTCCGGGATACGCCCGGCCGCTGGCTTGTGCCCGGCTGTCCGGCAAACCTGAGCGACTGCAGCATCGTCGTGCCCGGACTGCGCTAGGGCAAGCGGTGCCCATACTAGCTTTCGCTAAGGCCGCCCGCCCACCGAATCAGCTCTTTAAGCGGAACGGGCAGTCCGAGCTTCTGCATTTCATCGTAAATCCATTTCATGTGATAATCGTACACGACCGCCGGGGCCGCGCCGGCTTCCATTCCGTTTTCTGCCTCCCCGGTTCGGCTTCGTTCCGCCGCATCGGATTCAACGCGGCCATCCGGCTCCAGCTTCAAGCGATGCTCGTCAATCAGCCGCCGCAAAATGATAAAATGCTCGTAAATACGCCGGTACGACTCGATCTCCTCGCCGATCTGGTCCATCGTGGCGCTGAGATCTTTTTTGAGATGGAACTCGTATTTGCACAGCTGATAATAATTCTCCAGGCTGCTGAGCTGGGAACGAAGGCTTTTTAAGTCGGGTTCTTCTCCGTGCTCGGCCATCTGCTCGAACATTTCGGCCATCCGTTTGGCCAGCTCTTTGCGCGCTTTGTTCAGGCTGACTTCATGCCTGGGCGGAAACACGACGTAATTGACGATGACCGCGACGGCGATCCCGATCAGCGTGTCCGTAATCCGGTGAAACCCGTAAGCAAGCGGATTTTCGCCCGTTTTTAGATTAAGCATAATGGCCAGAAATACGATGCACGCGATCGAAACCGACTTGTTCCATTTCAGCAGATTGCAAATGTAGATCACCACCATGACCCCGATGGCGCAGTAAAACGCGTTCCGCGGCTCGAGAAAAGCGAAGCCGGCGCCGACGATCGCGCCGATAAACGTCCCCATCGTGCGGTGTTTGCCCGCTTTAAACGAATTGGTCACCGAATTTTCCATCGAAATAATGGTCGCGATCGCCGCGTAAAAAGGATACTCCAAGTGCAGAAGCTTGGACACGATTAAACAGATGAAGATCGCAATCCCCGTCTTCACATTGCGCAATCCAATGACCCATTTCAATCCAATCAACCCCTAGTTAAACTCAGACCCGTATTATATAGAATGTCTTATATCGCTTCAACTATAAACCGCGGGGAAAAGAGCGTTCAAGGATATTTTTCCGGCCATTTTCAGAATATTTCATGAAAATCCGGCATTTTTTAGTCTATTGCGAAACTACGGCGATATAAGGCATTGAAAAACCCTATAGCGCCGTTACTTTTATCTCTTCCCGAAGCAGAAAACAATTAGATTCGGCTCAAACTAAATAAATTACTAAAATTAATCAATGAACATATAAACTTTTTAAATTGAAACTTCTTGCTCTTTTGCTAAATGACATAGTAATATCGAATAAACACAGCACTCATGCTTATATTTATATAAACTTCGTGAATAACAAGCTAAATTTACACTTAATAATCACATGAAAAAAAATTCCGCAGGAAAGGAGCTGCCTCTTGAAATGAATGCACGCATGGTTTCCATTCTCCAGCATTTGCTGGTTTCCGACGCTCCTGTCAAAAGCGAGTATCTTGCCAAATTGATTCAAGTCAGTTCACGAACGATTCGCAGCGATATTCGGGAGCTGGATGATTTTTTGAACAAGCACGGGGCAGCCATTGAGCCTGTTCGGTCAAGGGGATACGCGCTTAAAATAGCGGATAACCGCGCTTTCCGCGATCTGCTGCAGCAGTTGTTCATCGTAAACGAACCCAATGATCCCGCCTCCCCCGAATATCGTCAAATGCATATCATCAGGCGGCTCCTGATTGCGGATCATTTTTTAAAGCTGGAGGATTTGGCCGAAGAACTGTTTGTAAGCCGCTCCACCCTGAATAATGATTTTAAAGAGGTCAAGCGAACACTTAAGAATTACGGAATCTCGATCGATGCACGCCCCAATTACGGCATCAGACTCAAAGGCGATGAAATGCGTCTGCGCTTTTGCATGTCCGAATTTATCATCAACCGTTCAAGCGGCGAGCAAATCGGCGGATTGGACAACGCGCCGCGCATACTCGCGCCCGGAGAGATGACCCTGATCCGCGGAATCGTTCTGGAACAGATTCAAAAGTTTGGCGTAACCCTTTCCGATGTGGCCTTCAGCAACTTGGTCGTTCATATAGCGATCGCCTGTAAGCGAATCCGCGACGGCAACCAGGTAACCATGCCTTCGGCGGAAATCGCGGATATCCGCAGCAGCGGGGAATATAGGGCCGCTGAGCAAATCGTGGCGCTAATCGGGGAAGCATTGGATATCGTTTTTCCGGAAACCGAAGTCGCCTATATCTCCCTGCATCTGGCCGGAAATAAATGGCTTACGGGGATCAAAGATCAGCAAACCGAGAATATAACGCCGGACAAGCTGCTGGATGCGCAAATCTATGAACTGGGAAAAAGCATTCTGGCCGAAATCGACCGGGACTTGAATTTAAACCTCGGCCATGATTCCGAGCTGCTGATGGGCGTTTGCCTGCATCTGAAACCGGCGCTGAATCGGGTGAAATACGGGATGAACATTCGCAATCCGCTGCTGGACCATGTGAAAACCAACTATCCGCTAGCCTTTCAAGCCGGAGTCATCGCCGCCAAATTCATTGAAAGCAAACTGAATATTGCGATTCCGGAAGCGGAGATGGGATTTTTAGCGATTCACGTCGGCGCCGCCCTGGAACGCAAACGAATAAGCTGCGGACCCAAGCGCTGCCTTGTAGTCTGCACTTCCGGGGTTGGCAGCGCGCGCCTGCTTCAATATAAATTGCAAAACACGTTTGGGGCCCGGCTTGAAGTGGCGGGAACGACCCCATACTACAAGCTTTCGCAGTTTCCGCTGCAAGCAGTCGATTTCGTCGTCAGCACGGTGCCTATTCCGCAGACGCTGCCGGTTCCGGTCGTCGTGGTTCAAACCTTGCTCGGTACAGGCGATATGGATAAAATAGAAGCCCTGCTAAACGGCGCAGAAGAGCACCCTCTTCACTATATTCGGGAAGACCTTGTCTTTCTGAAACAAAGCTTCGCGAGCAAGGAGGAAGTTATTTCGTTTCTGGGAAGACGCATCCATGCGGCCGGCTTGATCGCTTCCGCCGAGGGCTTCATCGGACTGGTCCTGGAGCGCGAACATGCCGCGCCCACCGCTTATGGAAATTTAGTGGCCATCCCCCATCCGATCATTCCGCAAAGCGACGGCACCGTATGGGCGGTTTGCACCCTGAAGCAACCCATTGCCTGGGGCGGCAAGCCCGTGCAGTTCATCTGCTTGCTCAGCATAGACAAGAACGGCGAGGAACCCCCGACGGCCATGTACGACCATTTGATGAGGATCGTGGATGATCCGGAAATCGTCCAGCAGATGCTGGCTTGCGATGCCTATGATGAATTCGCCCGAGTCCTTATGAGACATAACAGCTGATTTCCGCTAGCAGCGGAAAAGGAATGCATACAGAAGTTGAATGTAATCGGATACACTGAAGTTGCAAGAGACAGAGACATACTACGAGGTGATAGCAGTGGATGAGTACCAGGAAATCATTATGGAGATCATTACAAACGCAGGCGTCGCCAAGAGCAAGGCGATGGAAGCCATCCGTCTGGCCCAACGGGGTCAAGCGGAGCAAGCCGCGGAATGTCTGAATGAAGGCAAAGCCGAACTGGTCAAAGCGCATAAGGCGCAAACCCGTTTGATCCAATCGGAAGCGGACGGGACCTCCCATGAGGTCACGCTGCTGATGGTACATGCGCAGGATCATCTGATGTCGGCGATCACGATCCGGGACTTGGCCGAACATATCGTGGACCTTTACAACAAACTGGACCGCCGATGAAAAGAAAACACGCTAAAACTTGCAACGGTTAAGGAGGAAACAACATGAAACAAATTACATTGGTTTGCGCAGCGGGAATGTCGACGAGCATGCTTGTGCAGAAGATGAAAAAGGCCGCAGAGGCGCAAAACCTGGAGGTCGAAATCAGAGCCACTTCCGAAAGTTCCTTTAAAGAGTACGCGGACAAGACGGATGTCCTGCTCATCGGACCGCAGGTCGGTTATCTGGAAGGCGATTTCAAAGCAAAATATGAACCCCAAGGCATCAAAGTAAGCGTTATTAATACGATGGACTACGGGATGATGAACGGGGAAAAAGTGCTTGCCGACGCTTTGGCCCTTTGAGGCAAGCGCTTAATCCGCACAAATGGAAGCGTTCTCCAGCATCTCATTATGAAGCCTTGAGCAGGAGTTGAAAATTTATGAACAATCAACCAAAGTTCTCGCACAAACTGCAAAGAGCGGCCGGGAAAATTCAGCAAAACCGTTACATGAGCGCCATTTCCAACGGGCTGATGTCCACCCTTCCCTTCTTGATCATCGGCGCCTTCGCCACGCTTTTCTCCGCGCTGGCGTGGGAGCCTTATCAGAACTTCATCGCCCCGGTGAAGGGCATTATCGGTCTGGCCTCGACGATGACCACCGGGATTATCGCATTATATGCGGTGTTCTTCATCGCCTACAGGCTGGCTCAAGCTTTCGACAAAGACCCGCTGCTTCCCGCGGCTACCGCCTTGCTCTCATTTTTAATCGTCACCCCCGTACAGACTTTTGATACGGTGCGGGCGTTGCCGCTGCAATGGCTGGGGGCGCAAGGATTATTCGTCGCCATGATCGTCGGCCTGCTCGCCGCGCGCCTGTATATCTGGATCGTCGACCGCAATTGGACGCTTAAAATGCCGGACAGTGTTCCGCCAACCGTGGTTAAAACCTTTTCCGGACTGATTCCCGCCATTCTGGTGGCTCTGGTGTTCGTCGTTGTGGCCGGGCTGTTCATGCAAACGTCTTTCGGCACGGTCCATGAATTTATTTACACGTATTTGCAGGTACCGCTGGAAGGACTCGGCGGATCGCTTGGAGCCTTGATTATCGCCGTGCTGATTATGCAGGCGCTGTGGATGTTCGGCATTCATGGGGCCATCGTTATCCTGGCGATCGTGAAGCCGATTTGGATGAGCCTGGACTTGGCCAATCTCGAAGCGTTTCAAGCCGGAGCTCCGCTGCCGAACATTATCGGCGTCGCTTTCTGGTCCATCTTCTGCAACTATGCGCCGATGCTGGGGTTTGCCCTGCTGCTGGTGTTTATGGCCAAAAGCAAGCAGCTGCGCACCATCGGCAAGCTGGGCCTTCCGGGAACCTTTTTCTCGATTCACGAACCGCTGATCTTCGGGATTCCGGTCGTATTGAATCCTATATTGGCCATTCCGTTTGTGGCGGCTCCGCTTGTGTGCGCGGTGCTTGGATACGCGGCGACTACGGTCGGCCTGTTGCCGGCGCCGATTGGAATTTATCCGCCGTTTGGCACACCTATTGTTGCGCTTGGTTTTATTGAGGGCAGCTGGAAATTGGCCGCAGCGCAGCTGGTGCTGGTTCCGATTTGCATGCTGATTTACTATCCGTTCTTCCGGGCGCTGGACAAACAGCTCTTGAATAAAGAACGCGCAGCCGAGGAAAAAAATAAGCAAGAAGGGTCCGACGTAGCCACAGTAAGTCCGGTTTCCCTATAATAGTATTATAAAGAGGAACAAAACGAAAAACGGCGGGCAATTTACACCATCCGCCGTTTTTCGCCATTACGATAGCTGGAGCGATAGCCTATGATCAAACTTGGAATATCCGCAAACAAACGTTATTTCGTGCATGAGGACACGCCTTTTTTCTATTTGGCCGATACCGTCTGGAGCGCATTTACCAACATTACCCTGGAGGAATGGGCCTACTATCTGGATTACCGCAAGCAGCAAGGCTTTAATGTGCTGCAGATGAATTTGCTGCGGCAATGGGATGCCAGCGGCAGTGAGCTAAAGTATGAGCCTTTCGCCAGCGATGCGGACGGGAGTTACAATTTTTTCGAATTCAACGAATCCTATTTCGACAGGGCGGAAACGATGGTGCAAATGGCGGTAGACAGAGGTTTTGTCCCCGCGCTTGTCCTGTTATGGTGCAATTATATCCCGGACACCTGGGCTGCCAAGCTGCGGGAAGAGAAGAAAATGCCGCTGGAAGCGGTAGAGTCCTACGTCCGCTATGCGGCCAACCGGTTTTCTAAATATTACCCGATCTATGTGATCAGCGGAGATACCGACTTTCCTTCCGAACGCGCCAACCAATATTACTTGACCGCGCTGCGCACCGTGAAGCAGCATAGTCCGCAGTGTTTGACCACGCTGCATATTCAAGGCAGACTGGCGATGTTGCCCGATGAATTTTCCGGCAATCCCGATCTCGATTTCTATATGTACCAGTCCGGCCACAATTCGCAATTTCAAGCAACGGCGTATACGTTGGCCCAGGAATTTTACAATAAGCCTGCGACCCGGCCGGTCATCAATTCCGAACCCTGCTATGAACAGATGGGCTACAGCCGCCGGGTTTACGGCCGCTTTACCCGGACCGATGTCCGCAAAGCCGCCTGGCAAAGCCTGCTTTCCGGGGCCGCAGCGGGTGTGACTTACGGGGCGCACGGGATCTGGAGCTGGCATGAAAAAGGCCGGCGCTTCGGCGTGACCGGCGAAGGCTTCGACAGCCCTTACGATTGGCGGTCCGCGCTAAAATTTGAAGGAGCCTGGGATTACGGGTTTGCCAAACGGCTGTTTGAGCTATACGGCTTGGCCGATCTGCGCCCCTGGAATATTGTGCTGAAGAACACGGAAGAAATCCGCGCGGCCGCCACCGCCGGCTTCGGCAAGATGGCCGTTTATGTGCCGGTCAACACCGTGCTGAAGCTGGATGCCGACCTCGGCGGCTACGAATTTACGCTTATCGACCTGGAGCACCGGCGATTCGCGGTCCCTCAGGTTACCGTCCGCGAGAACATCACGATCATTGAAATGCACGAATTCGAAGCGGATGTTTTGTTGATCGGCAGCAAAAAATGATATTCCCATCTATTGAACGAGAAGAGCCGTGCTCAACACGGTTCTTCTATTTATTATCATAACTTGCAAATTACTTCGTATAAGCCACAAACATATAAGTTTCCCCTTCGGCCAAACCGCTGACGGTATAAGAAGCTTCACCGGAGATCGGGATCGTCTCCCTTACTCCGTCCCAGCCGATAACTTCCAGCTTGTAAGTCCCGTCCGGCAAGCCATCAATGGTAAAGGAGCCGCCGCTATGATCGGTCCAATAATTCAGGTTCTGCCACACCCACATCCATTTGCCGTTTCCGCTAAGCACATATTC
This sequence comes from Paenibacillus macerans, assembly GCF_900454495.1. Classification (NCBI taxonomy): domain Bacteria; kingdom Bacillati; phylum Bacillota; class Bacilli; order Caryophanales; family Paenibacillaceae; genus Paenibacillus; species Paenibacillus macerans. Next base: position 25,753 of record NZ_UGSI01000001.1, on the reverse strand, counting down.
TCCGCTTTGCTTGGGATCGAGCGAAGCAAACGACATCCCTCTTGTCGCTCGGATCACGTACTCCAGCGTTTTGCCCCGAGCCGTCGGCACCCACGAATCCGCGCTCAGACTTAAACCGTAATAACCATCGGCGGTCGTCGAATTAAAGAGGCACCACGGAAACGCAAATTGGGTGGCCGGGGTTTGGCCGTCATTTTTCACGACCCCGAGATTATCCCAAATCGCCGTCAGAAAGCCTTTGGCCGCTTCTTCTTCGGTGATCGCGCGTTTCTTGAAGTTGAACTCCGTCGAGTAAAAGTGGATATCCGCCGTAATGCCGGAAGCCTTTTTGACGGAATCAAAGTTGTTCTGTGCAGAATGTTTGTAAGTTCCCTTTATAGGCGCGTATTGAACATCGTAGTAGGTATGCAAATCGATACCGTCGAGTTTGCCGGAATTATACAAATCGGCGATCGCCGGCCCGTAACCTCTAAGGGTAAAATCACTGTGCGAATTCGCTCTGGCAAATCCGCCGGGATTTACTTTCAGGGACGGATCGACCGAATGCACACCGTCCGCCAAACCTTCAAGCGCATTGTGATAATCCGTTTTGGAGATCGCATTTTCCACATCGGGCTCGTTGATCGCCGTATAAATGCTAATCCCCCAGTCCTGTATGCCGCTCTTCTGGGCCCATGTTCCGTTTGGACGGAAACGTTCGGCGAAAGCCTGGCCGATACTGTACCATTTATCGTAGTCGCCGATCGGCAATCCATTGTCCGCATAAGAACCGTAGTATTCGAACAGGATCATCGGCGTAATTCCGTATTTGTAGGCTTGAAGCATCATCTTGTCGAGCCGTTCGGGAGTTGGCGTACCATTCGCATAATAATATTGGGGGTACACGTTGACGCGGGCCATTCCGGCCCCGATAGCGTTAAGCCCCTCAAAACGTTTGGTTTGTGTCGTACTGCCATCGGTGAAATTACCGCCCCCCATCATCGAACCGATATCTTGGGCAGAGGCTGATCCAAGCGCATTTTGGCCAAGCAGCATAATAGCAAGCACTGCAATGAACACCGTAATTTTCCGTTTCATTTCTTCATTTTCTCCTTCATTAGAAAATTTACTAAAATTTACTGACGATTCATTTATCGGATATTTTAGCAAAGGCGTTGATAGTCCGAAATATTCATTTTATTATTTAAATTTATAATTGTTATTTTCTGGTTAAGCATGTATAGTGTATATTAAAATAAAACAATTCAATATCGATCGACACTAGGGGTGCCGCAAGGCTGAGACGAATGCAAATTCGGACCCTTTGAACCTGAACCGGTTAATACCTGCGTAGGGAAGTGGAGAGTTAAGAATGGATTGATGCCTGTCATGGCTTATTTCCCGTTATTGTTCTTAGCCGCCCTCCTGAAGGAGGGCGGTTTTTTGGCGTTTATTTTGGCTAACCACCAAAAACGGCGCTTGGCAAAACAATCGAATAGCCAGAAACCAGGGCTGCCCAAGAAACTCGAGCTCCTGAAAAAATAAGGATACAAAATGGCCTTAGTCCGATGATATCTGTTCATTTAGGAGAAATAGAGTAAATTTATGCCTCTATCTTCCCCCGCCGCAAGGAAATGCCCGTGTTCCGGACCATTCATAGAAAAATAAGTACTTAAAATGCCGCTAACGGAGATGAACAGGCTTGGATTCCCGAAATAAGTACATAAAGAGCCGCTATTTTGAAGGCCGACGCTGCCCCGGTCGTTCCGGCAATCGCCTGTCAAGCAGCGATTTCTAGGTTAAGCCTTTATTTTTAGCATTGAATAATGGAACTGGGAGTGATATCCGCATGATGAACCGTCACCCAGCTTATGCTGCGCCTGAACTTCATCTTATATCGGCCGAGGGAATCAAGAGCCATGAGCTGCTGAGCGTTGCGGCGGCTGTTCTTCCTTATGTCGATTACATTCATTTGCGCGATAAGCAGCTTTCGGCCAAAAAGCAGTTCGAGCTGGTGAAGCTGCTGCGCCAAGCGGGAGTACCGCTGGAAAAAATCGTCATCAACGACCGGCTGGATGTTGCGCTGGCCGCGGGAGCGGCAAATATTCAACTGGCGGGCCACAGTCTTCCGGCAGCTTCCGTACGCTCTCTTGCCCAAGGAATGCGAATCGGATGTTCCGTGCATTCTGCCGAAGAAGCAGCTCAGGCCGCGAGTGAGGGAGCGGATTACTGTCTTTTTGGCCATGTCTATGATTCATCCAGCAAACCCGGCCTTCCCGGGCGCGGGCTTAACATGCTGGCCGAGGTCTGCGCTCGCTGCCCGGTTCCGGTCATTGCCATCGGAGGAATACGGCCGGATAATGCGGGGGATGTCATCCGAAACGGTGCACAAGGCATTGCCGTCCTGTCCGGCCTCCACTCTGCCGCGGACCCAGCGGCGCACGCCAAATCCTATCGTGACGCCATCCATGCCGCGTGGCCCTGAGAGGAGGTGAAAATGTTGCAGGTACATCTAAATGGCAAAGACACCCTGCTGAAAGAAGATTGCGTTACGGTGGACGATTTATTGGCTGACAGCCCGTGGAATAAGGAAAAAATTTTGATTGAGCTGAACGGGACGGTTGTCCGAAAAGAGGCGTATGCCAATACCCGGCTGGCCGAGGGTGATCGCATCGAGCTTGTACATTTTGTAGGAGGAGGCTGATAAGCATGGAAGATGTATTTCACATTGGCGGCAAGGCGTTGTCCAGCCGAGTATTTATCGGAACCGGCAAATATAACCGCAACACGCTGATTCCCGAAGTGATCGCAAGGTCGGGAGCGGAAGTGATTACCGTAGCGTTAAGGCGGGTTAACCCGGACTGGGAGGAGGAAAATCTCCTTCACCATATCCCGCCGCATATGACGCTTTTGCCGAACACTTCCGGCGCCCGTAGCGCCGATGAGGCCATCCGGATCGCCCGGCTTGCCCGGGCGGCGGACATGGGCCATTGGATCAAATTAGAGGTGATTAATGATCAAAGATACCTGCTCCCGGACAATATGGAGACGATCAGAGCCACGGAAGTGCTGGCCGCCGAGGGATTCGCCGTGTTCCCGTATATGAACCCGGATCTGACGGCTTCCTTCCGGCTAAGGGATGCGGGAGCCGTGGCGGTCATGCCGCTGGGTTCCCCGATCGGCAGCAACCGGGGCCTGCGCACCAAAGAGCTGATCGGCATGATGATCGAAGAAGCGGGGCTGCCTGTCATCGTGGACGCCGGCATCGGCCGGCCTTCGGAAGCGGCGGAAGCGATGGAAATGGGAGCCGCTGCCGTCTTACTGAACACGGCGATCGCCACCGCGCGCGATCCGCTTGGCATGGCGGAAGCGTTCCGCGGTGCGGTAGCGGCGGGCAGACAGGCCTATCTGGCGGGATTGGGCCCGGTGCAGCAAGAAGCGGTTGCCTCCTCCCCATTAACCGGTTTCCTGGACGAAGAGGAGCGGACAAGTGAGTTTTTATAACAAACTATTGTCGTTGGAACAGTTTTCCTTTCAGGAGCGCTGGCCGCAATATTCCGCTGCGGATATTAAGCGGGTGCTGGCAAAGCGAAGAATAAATGAAGAGGATCTGCTCGTTTTGCTGTCCCCGGCGTCCGGAAAGCACCTGGAGGAGATGGCGCAGATGGCCCGGCAGGTGACCCGGAGCCAGTTCGGTCATACCGTACAGCTGTTTACCCCGATGTATGTGTCCGATTTCTGCGTGAATCACTGCGAATATTGCAGCTTTAGTTCTATCTACGATTTTCCGCGCAGGAAATTGGATATGCAAGAAGTCGAACAGGAAGCGGCCGCGATCGCCTCTACCGGCATCCGCCATATTTTGCTGCTAACCGGCGAATCGCGCAAAGACTCTCCGGTCAGCTATATTAAGGATTGCGTCAAGGTTTTGCGCGGGCATTTTGCTTCGCTCGGCATTGAAGTGAATCCGATGTCCGTCACCGAATACAGGGAGCTCGCCGAGGCGGGAGTTGACAGTTTAACCGTCTTTCAGGAGGTTTATCATCGGGGAACATACGGGAAGCTGCATATTAAAGGCCCCAAGCGTAATTTTAAAAACCGCATCGACGCGCCGGAGCGCGGCTGTGCAGCGGGATTTCGTTCCGTAAATATCGGCGCTCTGCTCGGCTTATATGATTGGCGGCAGGAGGCGTTTATTACGGCGCTGCATGCCGATTATCTTCAGCAGAAGTACCCCGACTGCGAGATCAGCTTGTCGATCCCGAGATTCCGCCCTTTTCTGGGAGACTTTCATCCGGAATCGGAAGTTTCGGACAGGGCGCTGGTGCAGATTATAGCGGCGTATCGGCTCTTTTTGCCCCGGGCCGGCATCACCTTGTCCAGCAGAGAACCCGCTCTATTGCGCGATAAACTTGTGCATCTCGGGGTGACCAAGATGTCGGCGGGCGTGTCCACGGCGGTTGGAGGCCACACCCGTACGGGAGGAACGCCGCAATTTGAAATCTCGGACGGACGCAGCGTGCCGGAGATTCGCGAGATGCTGTATGAAAACGGGCTGCAGCCGGTTTTTAAAGATTGGGAGATTCTATATAAGTTAAACTAAAATTTGGACGGATAGAGGCAGGCGGGTGAAATGTTCTTCCGATCGTTGTTGTTCCCGGATTTCTTATTATTAACCTAATTTTATTAAAGTAGAAATCCACTTGTCCTGTTCTATAGTTCAACTTATTTAGGTTGAGAGATAGAAAAAGCAGCAGCCCGTGACGAGACTGCCTCATATAATCCATGGTATAATCTTCTCGCTTTACTTACCTACTTAAAAAAAAGAAGTAGGCCCCCTTGGATTTGACGACCTGGGAGCCTAACTTCCACGGTTAAACGAGCCTCCGCCCTTAAAAGCGGGTACTTTGCAAGGAGTCGTGTTACCCGCACGGCTCCTTATTTATCTTAAATGATATGTTCTGATTAATATACAGCAACACCGCAAAACTGCATTTATGTTCGTTTACGTACAACCTCTCCCTTGTCATTTAGCACCTCACCTGGCAGGATATTAATACTCCCACGGTTGAACCGGTATATCGTCCGACCCATGTGCTTATGGTTTAAGATCACAGGGATATGTCCAAAACCTCCGACTCCTTATCGTAGCTTAAGTTTGCTTTTAATCCTTTGGCAACGGCTTGCGCCGGGACATAAGTAACACCTTCGATGATCTTCGGGGCGGCGCTGATCGTCTCTTGGGCACCATTATAGAACACCGTCGCGCTTCCGATGGTCAATGTGATCTTATTATCGTCTTTGGAGACGCCGATCGTTTGGGAATCGGGATCCCAAGTCGTTGACGCCCCCAAACTTTTGGCCAATTCGCGCAGAGGGACGAGGTTCGTATTTTGAATCATGATGGGAGAATGCTCCATTGGCACCTGTTCGCCGTTTACTTTCAACGTCAAATTTGTCGTTTGATAGGCGGGAGCGGCAGGCTTGCCGGCCGTTTTCTTACTCGCCGGCTTTTTCTTTGAAGTAGAACTGCTTTTTGTACTTGACCCGGATTTACTGCTGCCGGCCTTGCTGCTGCCGGACTTGGAGCTTGACCCTCCGCCATTATGATAATGGTATTCCCCGTACTCCAGCCCCCACTTCTCACAGTTGGTCCGGCACGTATGGCCTCCTTTGGAATCCGTACGGCCCGGATGCGCACCAGCAGGGGCCGCGCTTGCCGCGACCATCATGATCGCCATACTCAAGACAACAATACGCTTTTTCATGAATTCTACCTCCCGGATAATTTTTCCTAATTAATAGTAACATAGACCTGGTCAGCCGAATACCGCTTCTAGCTAAAGCTGACCGGAAATTTTACGGTTGTAGCAGCGGCTATTTTCCAAAAAAAGACCTATTCTAAATTCTAACGGTTGCGAGCGTTGTTATTTGCCCGAATCTACGCAAAAATAGCCGGATTTAGGTGAAATAAGCGTCATGGCAACCGTTAGAGTTTGGAATCATTGTATTTGGAACAAATAGCGCTTGTGGCATCCGTTAGAAATTGAACCCTCGCCTTTACAGGCAAGTATGGGCTTTTCATTTCAGGTCCTTTAGCTGCCGCGATCAGGCCAACCGTCGCCGGCCAGGCTACATGTCAACTAGCCAAGCAAGCACCCGACCGACCGGCCAGCAGCAGCAACTAGCCACCGCACCAACTAGACATCCAGTTCACAAGGGCGGCTATAAACAAGCAACTCGGCAAGACTCGGCAATCATCAGAGCCAATTAATCGATTGCCGCACCCGCGCCGGATTCTTTCACTGCCTGCAAGGCGCTCCCCGCTCCAGTTCCCGCCGTGCTTATCCAGTCGGCGATTTCTTCGTTTTTCATCGGTTTGCCGTAGAAAAAACCTTGCATGACGTGACAGCCCAGCTGGGTCAAAAATTCGATGTGCTCCCTGTTTTCCACGCCCTCGGCGACTACATCCAGCCGCAGCTTTTCCGCCATCAAGACGATGGCTTTAATGATAGCGCGCTTGCTGGGGGACTCCAGGTCGTCGATAAACAGGCGGTCCAGCTTGAGCGCGTCGATCGGAATCCTATCGAGCAGCCCGATCGACGAATATCCTGTGCCGAAATCGTCCATGGACACCCGCACGCCCAGTTTCCGCACCGCTTCCAGCTGCCTGACGATCTCATTGATGTCGTAAAGCACCATGGATTCCGTGATTTCCAGCTCCAGCATGTCCGGAGCGAGATCCGCCGCCGCCAGCGCGCTTTGCACCATATCGATCAAGCTATCGGTATGAAACAGGCGCCCGGACAAATTCACGGACACCGGCTGGCGGATGCCCTGACTCTGCCATACCTTGCATTGGCGGCAGGCTTCTTCCATGGTCCAGCGGGTAATCGGAACGATCAGCCCCGTTTCTTCGGCCAGCGGAATAAATTCCGTCGGCGTAACGATCCCCAAACGGGAGTGCTGCCAGCGGAGCAGCGCCTCAAATCCCGCCATCCGGTTCATTTTCACATTCCATTTCGGCTGATATTCGATATAGAACTGGCGCTGCTCCAGCGCAAGCTGCAAATCCTTCTCCAATTCCATTTTGCGGACCTCTTTGACGCCCATTTCATCGGTGTAAATCGAATACTGGTTTTTGCCCAAGCCTTTGGCCTTGTACATCGCCGTATCGGCGGTCTTGAGCAGGACGGAACGGTCGGATTCCCGGATCGAACCGATGCTGATGCCGATGCTCCCCGTGACGTACAGCTCGTTCCCCTCCACCCGGACCACTTGCTTGATGCTCTTTAAAATTTCCCCCGCCAGTTGTTCGGCTTGTTCCCGCTCGCACCCTCTTACGATGAACAGAAATTCGTCGCCCCCGATCCGGAAAGCCTTCCGGTCCGGGCGAACAAACTGCCGCAGGCGATACCCCACTTCCTGAACCAGCAAATCGCCGACATTGTGCCCTAATGTATCGTTAATCGCTTTAAACTGGTCCAGGTCGATGAATAGCACCGCCAAGGTCTCGCCGCCTGTATATTTGTCAAAAAACCGGTTCATCTCGTTGCGGTTGGGAAGTCCGGTGATAGTGTCCATGTACGCCATTTTCTCGAGGACGTGGCGGTCAAAAAACATCGCTCCCCAGGATACCAGCAGGATGATGAATATCGTCACGGTGACGGCAAACAGCAAAAAGATGTCCATGGAGGAATCGCGAGCCATGCTCATGCCCATATCCATGTCCATGGCGGTGTGAAACCGCGCCGCTTTCATTCCCGTATAATGCATCCCGCAGATCGCAAAGCCCATCACGACCGCGGACATCCATTTCAGCCAACTGAACGCTTTCTGGCTGCGGAAGCGCAAGAACAAAAACAGCGCCGCGTAAGACGCGGCAACCGCAATGACCGCCGACAACGCCCACAGCGTTTTATCGTACGACAGCCCCGCCGGCATGATCATCGCTTCCATTCCCATGTAATGCATCGTCACGATTCCGGCTCCCATCATCAGGCCGCCGATGGCAATTTGATAACGCTTGACGTCGTTAGGCATGGTGATATAAAACGCGATAAACGACGAGGTGACGCTGGCCCCCATCGACAGCAGGGTAAGCCAAGCATCGTATTTCACTTGAACATGCAGATGAAACGCCAGCATTCCCACAAAATGCATGGACCAAACGCCGCTTCCCATGACGAGCGAGCCGCCGAGCAGCCAGAACAACCTCATTTTTCCGTCAGAGGACGAAATTTTGGCGGCGATGCTTAATGCGGAATACGACGCCAATATCGCGATGGCTGCCGATAGCGCGACGATATAGTAGTTGTAGCTGCCTTCCATCATCATTTTGCGTCCCGACTTTCTGCGATGTTATCTCTGAAAAATATAATTACTTTATCGTACCACACCATTCTCTACAATTTCTGAACAATAGGTACAACGGCCCAATAAATATGGCCCGTACGCGAACGTACGGGCCAGCGGACTATCCAGCGGACCATCTAAATCATTCCCCGCTCCACAGCTTCACGCGGTCTTTGACGAATTGACCGTACGCCTCCTCCATCTCTTTAACCCCCGCTTTTTCCAGCTCGGCCAGGTAAGCGTCCCAGATTTGGTCGAACCTGCTCGGTTCGGCCATAATCGCTTCCGGGATGCGTTTCCAGGTGATGTCCCGCATTTTGGTCCCGAGAATGGCGGCCGTGCTGTCGCTGGGCAAGGCGATGTTGTAAACGGCCCCGGCCTTTCTTTCCGGGAACTCCTCTTCCTTCGGGAACAGATCGCGCCAATGTTCGATGCCGTAAGCGGCAAGCGCCTCTTTTTCCGGTTCGCTGTAGGTGGCCGTCAGCAGCTCGGGATTCGATTTCGTAAAATAATTGCCGGTCGAATCCTTGATTCCGTCCCCGTAATGAACCATCAGGTTCCAGTATAAGCCGATGCCCGATTCTTTCGTGTAGGCGCTGCCTTGGCTATCCATCTTTTGCTGGATATCCGCCGGGACGACGCGTTTGCCGTCCTGCACCACGTAATCGGTGCCTTCAATGCCCCAGTTGTTGAGGACTTGGCCTTCTTCGGACGCCAGGAAGTCGAGGAATTTGATCGCGGCCACCGGATCTTTGCATTTGCTGGAGATCGCGATGCCGTACCCGCCGTCAAAACCGGCCGGCCAGAAGCTCGTGTCTTTATATTCCTTTGTCAGGGTAACCGGGTAATGCCCGTAAGTCTGATCGAATTTCCCGGCCGCTTTCAGCGCCTGCTGGGCTTCGCCGAAGTCCCAGGCGGGATCGATCAGCCCCAGCACGCGTCCCGAAGCGACCTTCGCTCTGAACTGGTCCGTTTTTTGCACAAAGCTCTCCGGATCAAGCAGCCCGATGTCGTTCATGTGGTTGAGCCAGCGGAAGTATTCCCGTTCCTCCGGACGGCGGAAATGATAGGTGACGTCAAACGTCTCCTGGTTCACGTAATATTCCCCGTCATCCGGCGCGCCGGTCGTCATGAAGCCCATGTTCGTCACCTGGTACATATGCCAATCGTCGGCGTTGAGCGTAAGCCCGATATTTTTGTTGCCGTTCTCGTCTGTAGGGTGCTTGGCCAAATAGTCCTTAATGACCTTCTCGTAATCCTCGACCGTGCGGATTTCCGGATATCCCGCTTCCTTAACGACGCGATGCTGCAACTGGAACCCGCCTTCGGCTTTGAACTTCCGCTCATCCACCGAAGACCAGGTCGGAATCGCGTATATCGCCGGATCGTCCAGGCTGTATTTGATGCGGACGATTTTGTCGCCCAGCATCTTTTTGATATTCGGGGCATGTTTGTCGACCAGGTCCGTCAAATCGAGCACGGCGCCGACATCGATCAACTTGCCGAGATCGGATTTGGCGGCGATCAGATCGGGCACGTCTCCGGTGGCCGCCATGATCGAAACCTTCTGCACGGGATCGCCGACCGCAAACTCCGCATCGAGAATCACCCCGGTTTTTTCCGTAAGCACCTTGCCGACGCGATCCTGCATGTTGTTCCAGTTGCTGCTGGCATCCTCGGAAAAATAAGTCAGGGTGACCGGCCCGGAACCGTTCGGACTCTGGCCGCCGTTTTCAGCCGCCCCGTTCGTTCCGCCCCCGGACGTTCCCGCACTTCCCCCGCCGCAGCCCGCAAGCTGGCCCAGCAGCAGGAACCATCCCAAAAGCAGCGCCGCTGCCTTGGTCTTTTTTGCCTTCCGCATGCGATTTCACTCCTTTTTTGTGTTAAATATCAGCTTTTTACAGCCCCCAAGGTCATCCCTTTGACGAAATATTTTTGCAAGAAAGGATAAACGACCAGGATCGGCACCGTCGCGATGATCGTGATCGCCATTTTGACGGAATCCGGCGACACCTGCGCCATCAACTGGGTCATGTTCTCTCCGCGAATGTTGTTCGCGTTCGTCGTCGTGCTTTGCAGCACCTTCATCAGCTCATACTGCAGCGTCGTCAAAGCATCGTTCGAGCCGTTGTACAAATACGTATCAAACCAGGAATTCCACTGGCCGACCGCCAGGAACAGCGCGACGGTGGCGAGCGCCGGCTTGCACAGCGGCAGGATAACGCGCCAGTAAATCGTAAAATCGTTGGCTCCGTCCAGCTTGGCCGATTCCTGCAGCGCATACGGAATGCCGTCGATAAACGAGCGGATGACGAAAATATTGAATGCGCTTACAAGGCCTGGAAGGATATACACGGCAAAAGTGTTGATCAAATCCAGATTGCGGATCAGAATGAACCCTGGAATCAAGCCGCCGGAAACGTACATCGTAATTGCGAGGTATGTGGATACGAATTTTCTCCCCTGAAAATCGCTCCGGGCCAGCGTATAAGCGACCATGGACCCGCTGACGAGGCCGGCGGCGGTCCCGGCGACGGTCCGCAGGACGGAGATTTTGAACCCGGTCACCAAACCGCCGTAGCTGAAAATCTGCTTGTAATTTTCCAGCGTAAACTCGCGCGGATAGACGGTAATGCCTCCGCGCACCGTGTCCACCGAATCGTTGAAGGAGATCGCCAGCACGTTCAAAAATGGATACAGCGTGACCACCGTAATCAGGGAAATCAACAAATACACCACGCCGTCAAAAATCCAGTCCGAAAGCGGCCTGGAAGCCCGTTTGCCCGCCTTGCCGCTTCTGACGGGCGCCGAGGTTTTGGCCGTTTTCATGTTCACCCCCCCCTTTCCGTTCTACATAATGCTTTCGTTCGTGAATTTTTTGAACGTTCCGTTGGCAATAAACAATAAGAGCAGGCTGATCACCGAGTTGAAAATGTTGATCGCCGTACCAAAGGAATAACGGCCCATCGACAACCCGTAATTAAGGGCGTACAAATCGAGCACCTCCGAATAGTCGCTGACCATATGATTGCCGAGCAGAAACTGCTTCTCGAACCCGATCCCGATCAGATGCCCGATCGACATAATGAGCAGCACGACGATGGTCGGCCGGATGCCCGGCAGCGTAATATGCCACATCTGCTTCAGCCGGCTGGCCCCGTCCACGCGGGCCGCTTCGTACAGCTCCGGCCCGATGCCGGCGATCGCCGCCAAATAGATAATCGCGTTCCACCCTGTCTCTTTCCACACGTCGGCGGCCGTCACGATGCCCCAAAACAGCTCCCCCTTGGCCATAAACTGAATCGGCTGGTCGATCAGGCCCAACTGGACCATAATCGCGTTGACCACCCCGCCGTCGGTGGACAGCATTTTGCTCACGATACCGGCGGCCACGACCCAGGACACGAAATGCGGCAAATAAGAGACCGTTTGCACGAACCGCTTCATCGCCTGAACCCGGACCTCGTTCAGCAGCAGGGCGAACATAACCGGAAACACGAACCCCGCGACCAGGCCCATCAGGCTCATCGCCAGCGTGTTTCTTAACACGAGATAAAAATGGCCATCCCGGAACAAGGCCTCGAAATGCTCCAGCCCCACCCACTTTTGCTCCCAAAAGCTTTTGCCCGGCTTGTAGTTTTGGAAGGCCATCGTCCAGCCCCAGAGAGGCAAATATTGAAATACGAACACCCAGATCACAAACGGAAACGACATCAGGTACAGATACTTCTGGCTCTTAAACACCTTCCACCTTTGCGGCTTCCGCCCTAAACCGCCTCCGGTCCGCGGCTCGGCTGTTACCGTTTTCATTTCTTCCCCTCCCTCCTCGCGTTTATCGTAAATCAACTCGGCCGTTTGGGACATACGCGAAATTTCGGAGATTTCACCCGGCAATTTAGATGGTTTTCCGAAAGTTTCAGCATTTTCATTAATACGGTTTGTGCCGGTATTCGGAAGGACAACGTCCTTCCAGCTTTTTGAATTTTTCATAAAAATTGTTCGCGTTGGCGTAACCGACCCGTTCCGCTGCCTCATACACCTTCATGCCCCGGGCCAGCAGTTCCTTCGCTTTTTGAATCCTCACTTTATCCAGATAAGCGTTGAAGTACTCCCCGGTTTTCTTCTTGAACAGCTGCCCCAGATAAGCGCTGCTGTAATTAAACAGGCCGGCCATCATCTCCAGCCGGAGATTTTCGTGATAGTGGCGGTGGATGAAGTCGAGCAGCCTTTTGATTTCCTGGTCCTGGTCGGGATCGTCCGCGGACATGGCAAGCTTTTCGAGGAACCGCAGCACGTAGTCGAACAGCCCGCGAATATGCCTTTGCTCGTAAATCCCGCTCAAAAATGCGGCCGGCTCCAGCGAATGCTCGGGTTGACTCCTGAGCTCCAGCGGAACTTTACGGATCACCTCGTTCGCCGCCTGAAACAGCTTTTGCTTGATCTCCGTCTCCCCGGCTCCCTCGGCCGCCCACTGCCGCAGGGCTGACGCCAGCAGCGGCTCCAGGGCTCCGGCATCGCCGACATCCGCGAAGTAAAACAGGCGGAACGCCAGCTCCCCTTCATCCATCCGATCCCCGCGAAGCCCGGTTTGCGGGATTCCGGCAAAATCCCGGGGCGTATCCGGGCCCAACAAGTTTCCCGGCGCGTAAAAAAAACGGCGCTCCAGGAGCGTTTCGGCCGCCTTGTACGATTGTCCGACGCGCTGAAGCTCGGCCACGGCTCCCCCGGCGGCGGCGTCCATTTGCCCGCTCCATTCGCCCGCAAGCATCCGCAGCTCGCGATAAAGCCGCTTTCGGTCGGGTTCGCTCCGCAGCGGTCCATTGTTTAAAATCACGGTATAAGGCGCGATCCCAAACACGATCCCCCGCCCGCCGTCCTTAAAAGCGGAAGCCAGCTTCGTCCGGAAATGCAGCAGGGCTTCGGCCCGTTCCGGCTCGGCAACGTCCAGCCCGACGAGCACGATTTCATAGCAGGGCCACAGCAGGCCGGCTTGTTCGGCCATTTCCCGGAGCCTGTCCTCGCCTTCCCGGAGCTGTCCGGTCAGCAGGGAGTAAACCAGCCATTCCTTCGTCAACGTTCCGTTTTTAAGCCAATCCTCCCGCCGCTCCTGTTCCAGCTTGCGGCTTAGCTGCTGCAGCTTGGCGGTCAATTCCTCCTTGTTGACCGGCTTCAGCAAGTACCCGTCCGCGCCGAATTCCAGCGCTTTGCGCGCATATTCGAAATCGGCGTACCCGCTTAAAATCAGGAAATGCGGCGCAAAACCCAAAGAGCGTATTTCCTGAATAAGCTGCAGCCCGTCCATGCCGGGCATTCGAATGTCAACGATCAGCAAATCGGGAATATTGCCTTGCAACAGGCGAAGCGCTTCGTTTCCGCCTGCCGCCGCAGCCGCCACCTCATACCCCAAGCTCTCCCACGGAATAAGCGTTTTCAGACCTGTGCGCAGCTTCGGTTCATCATCCACGATCATCACTTGATACATTCATGAAAAACCTCCTTTTTGGCGTCAAATCGCCGCAACGCAAATACCCCTTTAAGTCTAAAGGGGATGGAAATTACAACAAATATAATTCCAGGCGCGTTTTTCGGTCAACCCGATCTAGCTCTAATCCGGACCTTACTGCATTTCGTCTTTGGCGGAAGGTTTGATATCTCCGTCACGCTGATCCTGATTTTCTTTTTCCGGACGTTCCTGCCGCCGGTCGCTTGATCGCTGCTCGTACGCGGGGGCGGCGGAAAACGGGATGCCCAGCCGGCCGGTTAGGCCGGGATGTTCGGCGGGCGGATTGGCCGGCGGGCCGTCAAGCGGCGGGCCGTCAGGCTGCGGCGGACGTCTGAACGCCAACAGGGCGAGCAGCAGCATGCCGATATAACCGAACAGCGGGTACAGATAGGTCAGCAACGAAGCAAAACCGACCTGGCTGATCAGGAAGCAGGCCAGCAGCACCGCCAGAATAACGGCGTTTTTCGGCAGCGGGAACAGGCTTTGGATTTGCCGGGTCATGCCGAACACGTTGCCGATCAAGGTGGTGAAAATCTCCCCGTAAATGACCAGCAGGAACAGCACATGCGGAAAAACCCCCAGACCGCGTACGATCTCCGCCATCGGGATTTCCAGCTCCATGATTCCCGGCATGCGGGCATTGATGGCAAAATGGTAGGTCAGCAGCATTGCGCCAAGGCCGATGCCGCCCCAGATACCTCCCCACTTCAGCGTGCTTTCCTCCTTGACCTCGCTGCCGAGAGGCACCATCACCGCCTGCGCAAAGGCAAAGTTCAACGCCACATAAACGAACGCGCTCAGCACCCAGCCGTAATCCTGCAGCTGCTGGCGCTGCCAATCCGTGATCCGGGTGATGCCGCCCGGCTCGATGACGTTAATCGCAATCAGGCAGGTGAACAGCAGCATCATCGGCACGACCAGCGCATTGACCGCCACGATCCCGTTCAGCTCTTTGGTCATCACCCAATAGGCCAGCACGATGCTCAGAACAATTCCGAGCTGATAAGGCAAGTGCAGCTGCTCCTCAAAAATGGAGCCCGTACCGGACAGCATCACCGCGGTTACGCCAAGCAGGATCAGCAAAGTCAGCGCATTCGCGAGCTTGCCGAGAACCGGCCCGAAGAGATGCTCGTTAAATTCCTGATAGGAGAACGCCTTGATCCGGTGAGCCACCACCATCATTTTCGTTCCGAGCCACATAAACAGAAATGTAGCAATGGCTACCCCCACCGCCCCCACGGGACCGTAAACGGTAAAAAACTGCATGATCGACTGGCCCGAGGCGAATCCGGCGCCAACGACCGTGCCGATATAAGTTGCGGCAATTTGAAATATTTTGAACCATCGCTCAACCATATAGCCTCCAAGGAACTTCCATTTTTTGTCTTGTCCTCCCTATCCTATGATCCTTGCTTGCTTTCTATTCCCGCCTCCGTTTTATTTAAAAAAGGCTGATTCTCCGGCAAAAATGCAGTACATTAAGGATAGGCAGTACACCAAATCCGCGCGGAGTGAGCCAAATCGTGAAATCCTTTTATCAAAACTGGAAGCTCGATCCCGAACTTCCGATGAATATTTTCCGCAGCCAAAACCTGTCGTTTTATCCCCATTTCCATGCGGAAATCGAAATTATCTACGTGGAATCGGGAAGCCTGCTGATCGGCGTCAACGAGGAAAAGCGCCAGGTCAAGCAGGGCGATATCGTCATCTGCAGCAGCAGCGACATCCATTCCTTCGACAGCCGGGACCAGCCCTCGCAGGTGCTGATTTTGCTCTTTAAGCCGGAGTGGATCAGTCCGGTCAAGGGCTGGCCGCAGGATTTCCGCTTCACCTCCCCGTTCATTTCGGACAAGGACCCGCGGTTTCAGCCGATCAAGCCGTGTCTGGACCGGATTTTGCAGGAACGGGCCGCCGGCCGTCCCGGATACCAAATGTTGATGAAGGCCGGCGTGCTGGAGGTGTGCGGGACGCTGCTCCGGCATTTGCAGACGCGCCGCTTGGACACGGGCGCCAAGGAGAAGCTTGAATCGCGGCGGGCCAGAATCCAGCAGATCCTTTCCTACATCGAAGAGCACTATCACGAAGAATTGAATGTCAGCTTCATGTCGCAGCAGTTTCATATGGAGCCGTCGCATTTCAGCCGAACGTTCAAGAGCGCCATCGGCATGAATTTCAAAACCTACCTCAATTCGATCCGGGTGCTCACCGCCGAGCAAAAACTGCTGACAAGCGATCTGAGCATTATGGAAATCGCGCTGGATTGCGGCTTCACCAGCATTCGGACGTTCAACCGCGTCTTCAAGGAGCTGAGGGGATATATCCCCTCTACTTTGCGAAATTCCGGGCCGTGAAGCTCTGAACCGAACCCCCGGGACTCCTGAGAAAAATATAAGGGTAAAAAAGGTCGTTATTCCGACGATATCCATCTATTCGAAGGAAATAGAGGAAATTTATGTCGCTATTTTCTCCCGTCGCAAGGAAATGGCCACGTTCTGGACCATTCATAGGAAAATAAGGACCAAAAATGCCGCTAATGGGGATGAACATGCCTAGCTCTGGATAATAAGTGCATAAAGTACCGCTATTTTGAAGGCCGAAGGTCCGTCGCCGATGGTTAATCATTCCAGTAGCCGGCTGTCAGGAGCCGATTTCCGGGTTGAGCCCACCTTATACGGCTATAGCATTTTTTCCGAGTCCAGTATATCTAGCAGTTTCCGCGAATATCATAGAAACGCAAGGCAAAACAAGCTTCAAAGATTCAAAACGCAATTTTTGACTATGAATCCGCATAAACTGGCGAGCGTCGAAGATTTCTACCAACTTATAATGAATACATGAAGACAGAAATTTTGTTCTTCAATCGATATGGAGGGATTCAATGAAACAGCTGCGTATCGGAATGATAGGTTACAAGTTTATGGGCAAAGCCCACAGCAACGCTTACCGGGCCCTGCCGATGTTTTTCCCCGGGGCCTTGAAGCCGGAGATGACCGTGCTGTGCGGGCGGAACGAAGAGGCTGCGCGCGAAGCCGCGGACCGGCTCGGCTGGCCGGAAGTGGCCACCGACTGGAAGCAAGTTGTGGCCCGGGACGATATCGACCTGATCGACATCAACGCCCCAAGCGACGCCCATAAGGAAATCGCCTTGGCCGCGGCGAAGGCCGGGAAGCATATTTTTTGCGAAAAGCCGTTAGCGCTTTCATTGGAGGACGCCAGGGAGATGCTGGAGGCGGCGGAAGCGGCCGGCGTCACCCATATGGTCGGCTTTAACTACCGCTTTTCTCCGGCGGTGAAGCTGGCCAAAAAGCTGGTGGAAAGCGGCCGGCTCGGGCAAATCTATCATTTCCGGGCCTGGTTCCTGCAGGACTGGATTCTCGATCCGGAATTCCCGCTCGTCTGGCGGCTGCAGAAGGACGTGGCCGGTTCCGGTTCGCACGGCGACCTCGGCGCGCATTTGATCGATCTGGCCCATTACCTGGTCAGCGATATCCGGGAAGTCATCGGTATGAGCGAAACGTTCATCAAGGAGCGCCCGTTGGCGGAAAACATGACCGGCCTCAGCGCCAAAAGCAGCAAAGACGCGCCGAAGGGCCCGGTTACCGTGGACGACGCGACGCTGTTTCTGGCCCGGTTTGAAAACGGGGCGCTGGGCAGCTTTGAGGCGACGCGGTTTGCGGCCGGACACCGCTCGACGAACGCGTTCGAAATCAACGGAAGCCTGGGCAGCGTGAAATTCGATTTCGAGCGGATGAACGAGCTGGAGGTGTACTTCACCTCGGACGACGAGGATGTCCAGGGCTTCCGGCGCGTGCTGGCGACCGATCCGGCGCACGCGTATGCTGAGGCTTGGTGGCCGCCGGGGCATACGCTCGGCTTCGAGCATACGTTTACGCACGAAATGCTGGAGCTGACAAGCGCGATCCACGAAGGCAGACAGCCGGAGCCGAACTTCCGCGACGGCGTCAAGTGCCAGGGGGTGCTGGAAGCGGTGGAACGTTCGGTGGATGAACGGCGCTGGGTGAAAATTTCTGAAATGTGAGCGGTTTGAGCGATGTGAGAAATTCTGAAATTCAAATTCGCAAGCTATGGATAAGGAGACGAAAACCGAGATGAAAAAAGCGCTTATCGTTTGGGGCGGCTGGGACGGACACGAGCCGGACAAGGTCGCCGCGATTTTTGCCGGTATTTTGCGGGAGCATCAGTTTGACGTGGAAGTATCCGACACGCTGGAGGCCTATGCGGACGCCGAAAAGCTGCTGGGGCTCGACCTGATCGTGCCGGTCTGGACGATGGGAGAGATCTCCAAAGAGCAGGTCGCTAATGTATCAGCCGCTGTGCAAAACGGCACCGGCCTGGCCGGATGCCATGGGGGCATGTGCGACTCGTTCCGCAACAACGTGGACTGGCAGTTCATGACCGGCGGCCAATGGGTCGCTCATCCGGGGAACGACGGGGTTCATTACAAGGTCGAAATCAAACCCGGATCAAGCCCGCTGACCGAGGGGATCGAGGATTTCTTCGTGGACACGGAGCAGTATTATCTCCACGTTGACCCGGCCGTCGAGGTGCTGGCCACCACCCGGTTTCCGATCGTGGACGGGCCGCATCGCCTCAACAAATCCGTCGATATGCCGGTCGTTTGGACGAAACGGTGGGGCGTTGGCCGGGTGTATTACAATTCGCTGGGCCATCACGCCGACGTCGCCCTGCTTCCTCCGGTGAAGGAGCTGATGACGCGCGGGCTGCTGTGGGCCGCCGCAGGAAAGCAGCGGGCTCTGGAACTTCAGGCCGCCGGAGCATTGGGCGCGGCCGGGACCGGAGCCTACACCGGGATGGGGGACAGCCAGTAATGGAGAAAATCAAGGTTGGCATCATCGGCTGCGGTAAAATCAGCGGCATTTACATGGAAAACTGCCGCAAATTCGCGGAGCTCGAGCTTGCGGCCTGCGCCGATCTGGATCTGTCCCGGGCGCGGGAACAGGCTGAACGCTACGGCATTCCCCGGGTCTGCACGGTTGAGGAGCTGCTGGGCGATCCGGACATCGCGATCGTCATCAATTTGACGATCCCGGCCGCCCATGCGGAGGTGTGCCTCAAGGCGCTGGAGGCCGGCAAACATGTATACGTCGAGAAGCCGCTCGCCGTCACCCGCGAGGACGGGCTGACCATCCTCGAGACGGCCCGCCGCCGCGGGCTGCTGGTCGGCAGCGCGCCGGAGACGTTTTTCGGGGCCGGCATTCAGACGGCGCTGAAGCTGATCCGGGACGGCGCGATCGGCCGGCCCGTGTCGGCCACGGCGTTTATGATGAGCCGCGGCCACGAGCATTGGCATCCGGACCCGGAGTTTTATTATGCCAAGGGCGGCGGCCCCATGTTCGACATGGGCCCCTACTATTTGACGGCATTAATTCAGCTGTTGGGTCCGATTCGGCGCATCGCCGGAATCACCGGCAAAGCGCTGGCGGAGCGTACGATCACGAGCGAAAAGAAACGCGGGCAGCGGGTTCCCGTGGAGGTGCCGACGCATGTCGCCGGAACGCTGGAATTTGCCCAGAGCGCCATCGCCACGCTAATCACAAGCTTTGACGTGTTCGGCGGCAGCACGCTCCCGCCGCTTGAAATCCACGGCACCGAAGGCACCTTGCTGGTGCCGGATCCCAACACGTTCGGCGGCCCGGTGAAATACCGCAGGCTCGGCGCAACGGAGTGGACCGAAGCGCCGCTGCTGCCGGGCTACGCCGAGAACAGCCGCGGCATCGGCCCGGCCGACATGGCCGCCGCCCTGCTGCGCGGCCGCCCGCACCGCGCCAGCGGCGAGCTCGCGTACCACGTGCTGGAAGCGATGTGGGGCTTCCACGATTCCTCGGACTCGGGCCGTTACTACGAAATGCAAAGCACGTGCACGCCCCCGGCCCCGCTCCCGGCGGACCAGGAGCCGTATCACTTGGATTGAGCGGTTTAACGGGGTGAGCGGTTTAGCGGGATTTTCCGGTTCCTAACGGATCGTCTGAGCAGACAGTAGCGGACCGGGAAAGGACCGGGAAAGCCGTTATTCGCTCATTTCCCGGGTATATCCCAACGCTACGGACCTGGTTGACGTTATTAACCCTCAAATCAGACTTTTTCAGCAGATTTGACGGCAATACGCCTCTCCGGTCCGTTGCATTTTTTTAACTCCCGATTTTGGAGTAATTAACGTCGCTAGTGTCCGTTAAAACGATTTATGAGCTGGAGCTGCTTGTCCTTTCATCCGGAGGACCGGCGTTAGCCCGCTCCACAGCGTATCAATGATTTCCTCGCGGCTGGCTGTCCTCTGGCAAACCAGAAAGGCGAACAATTCCGCGTTTTTGGGGCTTCTCAGTTTGAGCTTCATCCCATCGATTTCGGGCATGGAGATATCCAAAAAAGCGATGTCAACCGCGTTCGCTCGGGAATACTCATAGGCTTCATGCGGGTTCAAAAACGCCCGGCAGGTCGCTATTTTGCCGTTTTCCCGCAAAATCCGCGTAAGCCGTTTGACCGACAATTCCTCATCATCCACGATGATAGCCGCATCATGCTGTTCCCTCCCCAATCGCGCTGGCGCTTTGTCCCGGAATTACAATACCAAATTTCAGAAAAGATATAGATCGTTGCCCTTCAGCTTGCATAACGCCTCCATAAAATAATAATCGCCGTAGATTATCGGTTGATGATGCGTTTTGCCGTGGTACGCCCCTGTGCCGTAAAGCAGGAAATGGTCGGTATCCGGCGACCAATCGATGCGCGATTCGTCCAGCGTTTTCAGCAGCTTCAGCGCCGCCGCCGCATACGAGCGGCTTTCGTGCCCGCCGGCGGCCTTGGCGATTTCGATGAGCCCGCAGGCCGCGATGGCCGCGGCCGTATCGTCCGCCAGCCTCGGCTCCGCCGGTTGCCGGAAATCGACCGGGATGATGCCGTCCTCCGGAATGCTCGCCATAAAATAATGAGCAACCCGCTTGGCCGTCTGCAAATACTCGTCTTTTCCGGTATGAATATGGCTCATCATAAAACCGTAGAGCGCCCAGGTCTGCCCGCGCGTCCAGGAGGAGCCTTCTCCGTAGCCCTGGCCGCCATGCGTCCGAACCACGCCTCCGTGGAATGGATCAAATTCGACGATATGGTTGACGGAGCCGTCGGGACGGACAAACGCCGACATGGTCGTATCTGCGTGCTTCATGGCGATTTGCTTGAAACGCGGGTCCCCCGTTTCTTCCGTGGCCCAGTACAGCAAGGGAATGTTGAGCATGCAGTCGATGATCGCCCAGCCCCGCGTATCCCCTTCCTCCAGATCGTTCCATGCGCGAATGAAGCCCCCCGCCAAATTGAACCGGCCCGCCAGCAAGTTAGCGGCATGCAGCGCCCGCTTCCGGGATTCCGGGTTGCCGGTCGTTTTGTAATTCGCGACGCTCGTGGGCAGCCACATAAACCCGACATCATGATGCAGGCCGTAAAATTCTTCAAAACACCGGTCCAGCTTGGCTTCGGAAATTTGCGCGATTTCCTTGTATTTCTCGTTGCCGGTTTCATGGTACATCATCCACAACATGCCTGCCCAAAAGCCGTTGGTCCACCAGTTAATGCCGTCCGAATCATCTCCCGTCGGATTATCTATGGACCGGTCGTCATGCACACCGTTCACGGTCGTATAAGGAATTTTGTTCCGGGAGCGCTCGCAGACCGCGTCCATTTTGGCCGTCACTTTGGCGATAACGCCGTTCAACCATTGCCGCTGTGTATCGTTTAACAAGGGGGTTCCTGCCTTTCATCGTGTAATTGCTTACAGCACGGTATCCGAATTTCCGCTTATCGAAAGCGTAACACTGCGGTTTTGTGAATAAAATGAAGTTTTTTAAGCTAAAGATGCGGTGATTTTAGAACTTTCCCGCTTATTTTCTTGCTTATTTTCCCGGCAGGCAATCTTATTCTTCCACTTGACCCTAGCGCCCCCTCCCGATTTCCTGGACTGAGGTAAATAGCTGAGGTGACTGTCTTTAGGGTTCGTGTCCTGGTATCTCTGCCTGCTGCCTGCCTTTGCACGATTATCCCTTTCGTTCAGAGGGTTGAGGGCTAGGGTAAGGGATAAAGAAAAAAAGAATAAGAAAAAAATAAGGTCGTTCAGGTGAGATTTTCGGGTTGATAAGAGAATGTATATTTGGTATAATTAGGAAAAGAGAACGTATGTACGCTGATTTAAATTCGGGAGGGCGAGCGAACATGGAGGTCAATGCGGGAGCGGAACTTCAACCATTCAGCAGTGTTTTAACAGCGAGCAGGACTGCATGGAGGCGCTGATCGCGATGAAGTGGCCCAGCGGCTTCGTCTGCCCGCGCTGCGCTCACACTCGGTGCAGCCGTCTGACTTCCCGGCATATCCCCTTGTTCGAGTGCGGAAAGTGCAAGCATCAAGCGTCGCCTTTGGTCGGCACAATTTTTGAAGGAACGCATCTGCCCTTGCTCAAGTGGTTCGAGGCCCTGGATTTATTCCTGCTGGAGGGCGGCATCTCGGCGCTGCGGCTGCGCCAGGTGATCCGGGTCACCTACAAGACCGCCTGGTCGATGCTGCACAAAATACGCCATGCCGTGGGGGAGTTCGATGCCCGAGAGCTGCTCTCCGGAGACGTGAAGCTGAACAGCGATCAGTATGGACGTAATCCGTCCCGGTGTCAGCTTTCGCATCCGTACGCCTCGGCGGTCGTAGCCGGCTGCACGGTCACGGAGTCGGGCGAGCCGGAGCAGGTCAAAATCCTCTTGGTGCCGTATAAGCGGGGAGGCGAAGAAAGGGCAAACCGTCACGATCTAACCGCGTTTATTAGCGGGCATGTGGATATCCATACATCGGCGGTACAGTTGTTTCCTCAGGCCTTTCGGCTGTATGCGCCTTTGCGGAAAGTGGTGAGAGAGGCGTGGGAATCGCTGAAGAGTACGTATGGAGCCTTGGGACTGAAGCATCTGCAGGCGTACCTGAACGAGTACACCGGACGCCGCCGGCTGCGCCTGCAAGAAGGACTGCCCGGAGCGGAAGAAACGATGCGGCAGAAGTTACTGCGCATGTGTGTGGCGATTCCGGCGATCCCTTACCGCCGGCTGATCGCGCGCCAACCGAACCAGCCCCTTGCGGCCGCAGCCTGATCGAGACGCTGGAACGGTGGGGGGAGTTTGATGTGGAGCAACTTGATGGGTGGGGATGAGCATGAACAGTGCGGGCGTTGCTGCAGACGGAAGGGTTCAGGGTTCAGGCTACAGCAAAATCACGGTCTTTTCGTTTCCCTCGTGTCTTGTCCTTGATCTCCTATCCAGATCTCCTGTCTTGATCTCTTGTCCGGTCTGTTTCACCTAAACCTGATTCCTTCTCCTAAGCCCGTCTAAATTATCTCGTACCTATCTGCTTCTTCACCAAAATATTTTTTCTCACGAGCCTGTCTGCTTCTTTGCTACCTGATCAAGCGGGATAATCGTGCAAAGTGTCCGAACATCGGATGTTAATCTGCCTACCAACGCCTTTCCGCATTTCTTTTATGAATGTAATAAAGAATTAATTGTTTCTTCAACCTCTTTCAAATATCCTTTGAGGGCTTCTTCGCCAACGCTTGGAACATTGCCGAACAGCAGATGTCCAACGGATTCAATGCCCGTGAAGTCAAAAATGCCCGTTGTCGCAGTAAGTTTCAGGGCTTCGCTCATGCCGATTTGATCGTAAACTTCTTTAGGCGTACCGTGAGTGTTGATGATCAGCCCTTTTTTGCCTTTCAGCAGCTTATCAATGCCTTCAGCGCCATAAGCATAAGCAAAGCCGTATGAGAATACCCGATCAACGTATCCTTTGATAATCGCAGGCAATCCCGCCCACCAAATGGGATAAATGAACGTAATAACGTCCGCTTGTGCGATATATTCCTGTTCCGTTTTGATATCCGCAGGAGTTTGTCCGGCCTTCATTGCTTCCGTATCTTCGGGTTTAAGAACAGGCTGGAAGCCGAGCGCATACAAATCACGTACGACAACCTCTTGTCCTTTGCTTTTCAGCGCACCTGCCGCAGTCTCCAGAATGGCGTGGTTGAAGCTTTCTTGGCTAGGATGAGCATAAATGATCAAGTGTTTCATGACTAGTACCTCCGTATTAGCAGTTTTTTTGATTATTATTGCAAACTGCGTAGATATCCATGTAATGTAAATTGTACTAATTCCGAGCATAGTAAAAGACGACCTCGCCGAGTTTGACTGAGGCCGTCATTAACTATCTTTTTAAAAAGTCTCCCTCAACCTTTCGTCGCTCCCGCTGCAATGCCCTTGACGAAATATTTTTGCAGGAGGATAAAAGCGAGCAGCACAGGGACAACCGACATCGTTGTACCGGCAAAGATCATATCCCAACGGGAGGAGAACTCGCCGATATAACGGTAAATTTCCACGACCATCGTCTTCGGTTCGCCGGACGGCAAGACGAGCATCGGCATCAGGAAATCGTTCCAGATTCCCAGACCGTTCAGGACGACCATGCTGGCCGTCACCGGGCCGAGCAGCGGGAACACGATGTTCCAGAAAATCCGCACCCGGGAGCATCCGTCGATTTCCGCCGCTTCCTCGATCTCCGCCGGAATCCCTTTAACGAAGCTGGAATACAACAGGCTGCCGAAGCCGACCGAACCGGCGACGTAGATCATGATCGGCCCCGCCAGGCTGCCGTAAAGCCCCAGCAATTTGAGCTCTTTGAACAGGGGGATCATGTAGGCCTGGAACGGAATCATCATCCCGGCGAGGAAATACAGGAAGACGAATTTCGTCCATTTCGCGTTCCGCCGCTGAATGGCGTATCCGGCCATCGGGATGAACAGCACCTGGAATACGATCGACACGACCGTCAAAATCAGGCTGTTAACGATTGCCTGCGGGTAGTTTGTTTCCGTCAGCAAATATTTGAAGCTTTCCAAGTACAACGATGCCGGGAGAGCGACCGCGTCTTTCATGATTTCCGCGTTGCTCTTAAAAGCGGACATGATGTTGAAGAAGATCGGGAAGAAGAAAAATACCGCCAAGATGACCGTCACCATGAATATCAAAACATCGATCACAAGCTTGCGTGCTTTCAGCGACATCACATTTCGACCTCCCTTTTTTGGAGGATTTTCACTTGCAACACGGTAATGATCAAAATTATAAAAAACAGCACCATGGCCAGCGCCGTCCCGAACCCTTGCCGCAGCTCGCCGAACCCGACCTTATAGATGAGATAGGTTAAGGTTTCGGTTTCAAAACCGGGACCGCCATCTGTCATGACCGCGATCTGGTCAAAAATTTTAAGTGCGCTGATCATGGACAAGACCATACATACGGTCACCGATCCCGCCAGCAGCGGGAACGTGATGTGCCGGAACTGCTGCCAGCCGTTTGCGCCGTCGATGCTGGCCGCTTCGTTCATTTCCTGGGGAATACCCTGAAGTCCGGCGAGATATATGATCATATAATATCCGGCGCCTTTCCAAACCGTGGATAAAAGAATCGCCAGCATGGCGAAGCGTGGATCTCCGAGCCAATCGACCGCGAAAGCCCCGAGGCCGATCTTGTCCAGCACTTGGTTAACAACGCCGAAGTTGTAATTCAGCATCATCGCCCAGACGAACCCCATCACGATGCCGCTGAGCAACGTGGGGAAATAAAAGATGCTGCGGAATATTTTGCTCAGCCAACGCACTTTGTCGACCAGCATCGCAAGCAGGATGGCAAACAAGTTCTCGAGAACGACAAGACTGATCGTTAAGATCAACGTGTTCTGAAGCGCGTTATGGACCCGCGGACTATTCCAAATTTCCACGAAGTTGGCCAGTCCGATAAAACGTACGTCAGCGCTAATGCCGTCCCATGACGTGAAGCTGTAATAGACGCTGCCTAACGTCGGAAC